>CAVQRN010000004.1:0-426092 GCA_963715255.1 uncultured Actinomycetota bacterium
CCGGTGCCCTGTGGACTCCCCCTCTACTACTACTAGGCGGCAAACCCGTCACCGGTGTCACAAAGGGCATCGATCACATCACCGTCACCTATCCAGCAAGACAAGCTCACTCCACACCCCGCTCCGACTGGCAGGAGCAGAAGATCAAAACCAACGTACAACGTCGTTTCTCCAATCTTGGCGTCGAAAGGTCTTCGCGTCACGGTCACAACCACACAGGGACTGCATGTGGCGATCGCGATGACTCCCGCTTATGTCGTCGGCTGGCCCTCCAACGTACTTGTACCACCCGACTCATGGACTAGAACACTGATTGTTCAAGCGATGTACGACGTCGAGGTAGTGTCTCGGTCTGTCCCCCACAGTTGCCCTGAGTCAGGTCAGGATCTCACGTTGTCTCGACCTACACGCAACCTTCACCTCTCGAACCCCACCGACATGAACCTGTTCCTCCGTACTCATGCTGAGTACAGGCCAACCAACGCCAACAAAGTCCAGATGATCATCGGTGCAAGCGGTGTGTCATACGTCAACAAGGGCAACAAATCCAGGTCCGTCACCATCTACGACAAGCACTCCAATTCTGGTGGTGCCTGCCCACGGGGGACGCTCCGCTGGGAGTGCCGGATGAGAAGCCCGCGGAACTGAAAGACACGGTCTCGGTCGTCTGGGAGACCTGACCCCCACCCGAATCGAAATGGCCCGTCGCAGCATGTGGGACTGGTCCGGCACGAACACAGCGATCGCTTCACCATCGTCCGCCCTCCAGATCATCCGGCAGTGCGTCGCCAACGGGTTGCTTACGAAAGGAACCGCGGTGGCCATCATCGGGAACGCCGTACTCAGCTCCATCGGCGTTCCCACAGGAAGAAGACCGTGGCACCAGCGAATCCTCAGACAGATAGGCGTAATCGGCGATCTGAGTGATCCCGTACAGATGCTCAGCAAGTCAACCGGAAGGATATTGCGGACGGTCTATTCGACAGGACATGTCACAGCGAGGTGGTATCCGTGAGAACAAGACCTTCACCGTGAACACAAAGCGAGACAGCACGGCAAGAGCCAGAACGACAGTGAACAGGACCATGGCAGAAGCAGAGACAGACAGGACTGCGGACGACTTCAGCCTGCAGACAACATCGAGTGGCACGATTGATGTTCGTGTGAAGATCGAACAAGTGGTCGATACTCGCAAGGCACAGCGCCTCGCTCAGCTTCTGATGTCAGGTGAAGCTGGTGAGACCGTGACAACATCGAGTGGGTCGGAGTGATGAGACTGCCGGGAAGCGGGAGCATGAAACGATGAGTAGGCCGTGGGCGATCTACACACGAGTCTCGACCCGTCAACAGGTCGACGGGTTCTCCCTCCAGGACCAGGAGGAGAAACTCGTCGCCTTCGCCGAGGGGCAGGCGCTGGGCGTGGACGGTGTTCGAGGACGCTGGAGTCTCCGGGGAGCGTCTCGACCGCCCCGGACTGCTGACGCTCCTGGAGGCCGCAGATCGAGGAGACATCGGAGGTGTCCTCGTTGTCGATGAATCACGCCTCGGAAGATCGGACCTGGTCTCGGCGACCATCCGAGAGCGACTTCGTCGGGCCGGTGTTGCGCTCGCTATGCCGGGCCGAGGTGTCGTTGACCTCGAATGATCCCGCGATGCTGTTCGCGACCCAGGTTCTCGCCAGTGCGGCAGCTCTCGAACAGAACATGCGCACTCAGAAGATGAGGGCAGGATTGAGGAACACCGCCGAAGGCGGCTACTGGCCCGGCGGACCTCCTCCCTACGGTTACCAGCTCGTGAAGTCCGACAACGGAAGGCACAGCAAGCTTGCCGTCGACGAGAACGAGGCAGACGTGCTGCGCCTCGTCGCCGACCTGATCACCAACAAGGGCTCCACGACGTACTCCGCTGCGGCTCATCTGAAGGGACTGGGCATTCGTACCCGTCGGCAACGAATGTGGAGGCACACGAACCTGTCGTGGCAGTTACGGAAGCAACACACGACGGGAGCGTTCGTGTATGACCCAGACGGCGAGCACATCCTGATCAGCATCCCGTCGATCTTCAGCCAACACGAATGGGACGTTCTCCAAGACGCTATCAAGGGCAAGCCGAGACCCCACAGGAAGAATCGCATCTATCCGCTTACCGGTAGAGGACGCGTCCACCTCCGCTGTGACTGTGGCGGCAACTTCTACGGATTCAGCGACACGAGCAAACGAGAGAAGTGCGTCTACGAGTGTGCGTAACGACGACGCGCTGGAGATGAGCGCTGCCCTCACCGACCTCGGGTGACCTCGGCGGAGGCATTGGAGGCTGCCGTCTGGAACCAGGTGCTTGCGCGCCTCACCGACCCCGACTACCTCGCACGGTTGGCAACCGAGCACATCATGGCGGTCTCTGATGTGACACCAGGGGAGATCGTTGGCCTCGAACGGCGACTCGGCCAGCTTCGGTCCGAAGAGACGAGCCTTGTGCGTCGCATGGCCGTCGACGAACTCCATGCTCCGGCTCATGAGCGCGGACTCGACCAGGTCGCCACGGACCGGATCACCGTCGAGAAGGAACTGGAGCGCCTCCAGGAGGCCCGAAGAGGCGCTCTGAGCGTCGAGTCGGTACCGGAAGCCACTCAACGCCTCTCCCGGCTCCTGCAGCAACCCGTTTGGCTGATCGAACGATCGAACTGATGACCGAAGTGTTCGACCTACTCGAAGTCGACCTGATCCGTATCGAGGGCCGCATCTTCGAGGGCGTCGCCCGATTGCCCCTTCCTAACCCCGATACGGATAGCGAGGTTTGGAAAGGGGGGCCTCGGGTCCCCGAACCTCGCCCACGACGATCCGATCAGGACGCTGGCGCAGGGCCTCACGGACGAGATCGCGAAGTGTGATCTTGGCTCCTCCGTCGAGACCAACCTCACGGGTCTGCATCTGTGTCATATCCGGCAAGTCCGCGTCGATCTCGAAGACCTCCTCACATGTCACGACTCTGCGATCCGGGGGCACCTCACGCAGCAGGCAGTTGACGAGGGTCGTCTTCCCGGCCCCAGGTGCACCGGCAACGAGCACCGAGAGATCACGCCGCATGGCCTCACGCAGCAGGGCGGCAGATGGGGGGGTGAGCGTCCCCCGCTCGACCAGTTCGTCGAGTCCGGTGGCGGTGACGACGAACTTCCGGATCTGGATGTTGAGGCGATTCGGATGGGTGACCGGAGGGCCTGTGATGTGGACCCGGGACCCATCCGCGAGCTGTGCAGACACGATGGGTGACGAGAGGTCCAGTCGTCTCCCAGTTCCTGCGAGCAGCTGGTCGGCAAAACGACGCAACGTGGAGATGTCGGAGACGATCGGCACGAGTTCCTTGATGCCGTTGCGTACGACGAACGTGCGCTGTCCTCCGATGACGATGATCTCTTCAACCGTCGGGTCATCGAGAAGCTCACCGAGGAAGCCGAGTCGGTCGTGCGGAGCCGTGACCGTCACGAGACTGTCCTCAGCGCCGCGAGTGATCGCCTCAGGCGGCCATCCGGACGTTTCGCCGCGAGCGAAGCGGCCCGAATCGCAGGACGATCTGCGATCACGACCGCCGGTTCGATACCCGTCCACTCCCTGGTTGCAGCGATCACGTCCCCTTGTTTGCCGGGAGCGACCCGATTCAATACAACCGTCGGTGGTGGCCCCGACCAGGCGGCAACCAGGTGCGCGGCACGAACGACACCGACGGCACTCGCGTCGACAACGAGCATGGCCACATCCGAACGCTTGAGGACCGGATCATCCGGCTCGGCGGTCCCAAGATCCACGACCACCCGATCGAACGCGACGCTGGCCGCGTCGATCACGTCGTCGACCATCGCCGGCCTGAGTGGGGCTTCTCCGATGCGGTGAGACCCGGTAATCACCGAGATCGGACCTATTCGATGCAACGTTGCGTCGGCGATAGCTCCCGTCATGCGCACCTGGTCGGCCGCGTCAGTGATGTCGGGACGAGGTGGTAACCCGAGCCGGATGGCGATCGATGGTGCCGTTGCGTCGAGATCGACAAGCAGGGCCGACGATCGGCTACCGGACTCCCAGGCAATACCGAGTGCGACTTCGGTCGTGCCGGGTGCCCCGCGCGGACCGATCACGGAGATGACCGTACCCGTTCCATTCCGGTCCAATGAAGCAGAAGAAGGCGAGATGAATCGGATCGCGGTCACGATCGTACGAACGTCCGCGGTATCCGGGAGCAGCTCGTCGACCCCGGCCGCTCGGAGCATCGCGGCTGCCGGACCGTCCTCGGAGGGGTGGATGCCGAGCACACCGATACCCGCTCGTTGCCACGACGCTATCTGGACCGGCGTGACCCACGACACTTCACCGCCAGCGACGACGACATCGATGTCTTCGGCGTGCTCCTCGATTTCGTGGGGCTGGAATGCCCGCAGCACGATCCGGAGTTCGGCGGTCTCGCGCGCGTATGACACGAGACCCGGTTCCCAGTCTCTGGCAGAGAGCACGGTGGCGACGCGAAGGCTCATCCTCCGACCCGAACCAGGTCGAGGTCGCTGTCATTCATCGCGGCAGTGAGTGTCGCAGCGAGGGCATCGTCGACGGCGAGGAGGAGTTGGATCTGATCACCGTTCACGGTCGAGTCGGAGACGGTGGCATCGACGACGAAGACAGAGGATGCGACGAGCCGAGTCTCGGTCGGCTCTCCGGGTCGGGACGTGGATGCATAGATGTCGACGCGGTCGCCCGGATCGATCCGGCCGAGCACTGCGTGGGCGTGGTCGAGTTCGAGCGCCAGGAGATCGGGAGCCGCTTGGACCTCGGGTGCACGCAGCAGACTGGGCAGTATGGGCTCCCCTGAGGCAATCGGCGCCACCAAGACCCAATCGGAGAGCTCACCCGGTTCGTCTCCGACGACCAGACCGTCCGCGTCGGTGGTGTTCTTCACGGCGAGATCCAGCTCTGAGAGCGGTGTGCCCGCGGGGAGATCCGAGCCGGCGACGAGGACGGGGACCGTTGCAATGGGGCGAGTCATCCAGAGTACGAGTAGCGCGGCGACGGCCGCGAGACCGATGCCGAGCAATGTTCTCGTGTCCGGTCGGGGGATCGTCACACTCCGTAGACGGACGCCGACCGCCATCAGCGGGCCTCCATCGCGACGATGTGAGCGATAGCGATGTACCACTCGATGTTTCCGTCGATGACAACGACGTGGTCGATGCCGACCGCATCGACCACACCGCGATAGAGGTGACCGTCTGCGGTAGCGAGCACGATCTGTTCCGTGCGATCTTCAGAGTCGAGGAGTCGGTCTCTCAGGGTCCGGCGCCTCCGAGCCGCAGCACGCGCCGCCGCTTGCTCGGCATCGAGAGTCTCATCCAGGCGGTTCCGGAGGGATCGGCCAAGCCGCACCAAATCCGGATGTCCCAGCGGATCCATTCCCCATACCCCCGTCGGTCCGGTCGATTCGCTAAACCCGCTCTCTAAGTACCACGAAGTGGGCACTTGTCGCAAGCAAGTCGTTTTCGGATTCTTTCGCGCCTCAATCTGGAGGTTTCGCGCATCTAGTGCGAAAAGCGCGGTCTGGCGTGCTTGTTGGCTGTTCGCACTTCGCTATCAGCTATCAGCTACCAGCTGCCAGCCGCCAGCTGCCAGCCGCCAGCCGCCAGCAAGAGGAGGCACACTTCGCGAACGACGGACTGCCGACTGCCGACTGCCGACTCCTTACACTGAACCCATGCCCACTGACCCGATCCTTATCCCGGACCCGTCACCCGAGCGTCGCGTCTTCACGAACAGGACGCTGAACATGCGCTCGATCAGGGCGATCGGGTACGACATGGACTACACGCTGACCCAGTACCACGCGGAGGCCTGGGAGGAGTGTGCGTTCGGTCACGCCCAGGACCGACTGGCTGCGCTGGGGTGGCCGGTCGAACCCCTCGAGTTCGATGCGACCATGGTGATCCGGGGTCTTGTCATGGACCTTGAACTCGGAAATCTTCTGAAGGCAACTCGGTTCGGGTGGGTGATCCGGGCGATACACGGCACGCATTTCCTCGACTACCACGAACTCCGTCGCGCGTACTCGGGCACGCTCGTCGATCTCTCAGAGGATCGGTATGTGTTCCTGAATACGCTCTTCTCCCTCTCCGAGGCGAGTCTCTTCGCTCAGTGCGTCGAGTTGCTCGATGCGCGCAAGCTTCCGAGCGGCGTCGGCTACCGGGACCTATTTGCAGTCGTGAGGGCGTCAATCGATGGCGCACATCGAGATGGTCTCCTCAAGGCAGACGTGCTCGCCGATCCCGAACGGTTCATCGAGCTGGATAGCGACATCGTTGACAGCCTCCTCGACCAGAAACACGCCGGGAAGCGGATGATGCTGATCACGAACTCCGAGTGGAGCTTCGCCAACGAGATCATGACCTACACGTTCGACCGGTACCTGCCGGCGGAGCAGACCTGGCGCGACCTCTTCGGAACGGTGATCGTGTCTGCCGCGAAACCGGGGTTCTTCACGTCGTCGAATCCGTTGTACAAGGTGGTCGACGAAGATCACGGTCTTCTGGAGCCGCACCACGGATCGATCGAGCACGGCGGCGTCTTCTACGGTGGTAATGCTCGGCTTGTCGAGGAGTATCTCGGGCTATCGGGCGACGAGATCCTCTACGTTGGAGATCACCTGTACGGCGACGTTCACTTCTCGAAGGCCCTCCTTCGGTGGAGAACTGCTCTCATTCTGCAGGAGCTCGAATCCGAGGTCCGGGCGCTCTCGGGATTCCTTCCCTCTCAACAACGTCTCGGGGAGTTGATGGCGCAGAAGGGGAGTCTCGAGGCGAAGCTGAGTGCGCTGCGCCTCGCCGCCCTACGCGCACGCGATGGATACGCGGATCCGATGCTTGACGTGAGCGATGGCGAGGCGGCGATTGCCGAGACCAGGGAGGCGATACTGGCACTCGACGACGTGATCGCCCCGCTCGCAATCGAGGCGGGCAGTCTCCGCAATGAGGGCTGGGGTCTCATGATGCGCGCGGGCGCAGACAAGAGTCTGCTCGCACGGCAGGTCGAGAGGTACGCGGATATCTACACCTCACGGGTCTCGAACCTGCTGTATCCCGGTCCGTATGCGATGTTCCGGATCGGCCGCCTCGACCTCCCCCACGACCCGCATCCACGGCAGGAAGCCAACTGAGCTAGTCGCCAGCTACCAGCCACGAGCAAGAAGAGGGGGTAGCTGAGTAGCTGAGTAGCTGAGTGGGTCGTCAGCGATGACCGATGGTGGACGCCTCCGTCGCTCGGCTACTCAACCACTCGATCGATCAGCCTTCGTCTAGGTCGGCTTCTTCTACGACGATGTCGAACCGGTCCACGCAGTCGGCGCAGCGGTACGGAACGATGTCTCCCGGCATCGGCGGGTCATCCGGTGGGAAGATGGGCAACAGATAGGCGGTGCCGCCGCACTCGACACATACGATCGATTCTGCGAGAGGACTCATCGGACCTCCTTCACTTGACCGTGATGACCGTGCAATCAGCGGTGTGCGCGACCTTGTGGGTCACACTCCCGAGGAACAGTCCGGAGAAGTCTCCGAGACCGCGTCGACCCATGACCACGGCGTCGGCATTGATCGCCTTCGCCGTCTCACAGATCGTCTGTGCAGGCGAACCAAGTTCCACGGCGGTCATGACCTTCGCGACGCCGAGCCGATGGGCTGTCTCGGCGGCACTCTCGACGATCTTCTCCCCGGCCGTCTGGAGCACCGATCGGGACTCCGCATAGAGTCCCTCGAGTTCGGCATACGCACCGAGCGCGAGCGGAACGGTCGATGCGTAGGAGACGACGTTCAAGATGGTCAGATCGGCCTCGTACTTGACGGCACATTCCGCGGCGAACTCGAGTGCTCGGTCGGCATGGACGGAGCCGTCGACCGCAACCAGGATGTGATACACCATGTGGCACCTCCTTCACTCACAGTCTCGCGCGTGATCGGCGGCCCGGCTAGGACATCTCTGATGGGAAGTCGCTCCTGGTACCATCCGGATCGCCACCGACCCCCGCGGGAGAGCGACACCGGTCGCGCCGAAGGAGCAACCGCCCCGGCAATCTCGCAGGCACACGGACCGCGGGGCGAGGCACATCTGGAGAGCAGGGCCGTGGCCCTCACCGAAGGGGAAAGCCGCCGAGGCGGTGAATCTCTCAGGTCATCCGACAGATGGGGTGAACGCGCTGCCGCGCCCCGACTGAGGAGCTGCCGATGACAGACACACCGTTCCGGGACCTCGGACCGACCGGCGACTTTCTCTCGCGCCACCTCGGCCCATCGGGCACGGACGTGCCTGAGATGCTGGCCGTCGTCGGCGCCACGTCGATGGATGACCTGATCGATCGCGCCGTACCCGCTCAGATCAGGATCGAGCATGAGCATGACCTCCCCGGGCCCATGGCTGAACACGATGCGATCGCCAGGCTGCGCCTCCTCGCCGATCGGAACGAGCGGTACACGTCCCTTATCGGCATGGGCTACACCGGAACGATCCTGCCCGCGGTCATCCAGCGCAACGTGCTCGAGAACGCCGGTTGGTACACGGCATACACGCCATACCAGCCGGAGATCTCGCAGGGGAGGCTCGAGGCGTTGCTGAACTTCCAGACGATGGTGTCGGATCTGACCGCTATGGACCTCTCGAACTCGTCGTTGCTCGACGAGGGGACCGCTGCGGCAGAGGCGATGGCGATGTTCAAGCGAGTGAATCAGCGCTCGGGTCCGGTCTTCTTTGTTGACGAGGAAGCGCACCCCCAGACGATCGAAGTCATCAAGACCAGGGCCCTTCCGATCGGCCTCGAAGTCGTCATCGGAGATCCCCATGGTGACCTCCCGGAGGGGGTGTTCGGGGTGCTCATCCAGTATCCGGGGACGCACGGAGCGGTGGAGAACCACGCGGCTGCCGTAGAGCGAATCCATGAGATGGGTGCGCTCGTCGTGTTCGCCGTCGATCTGTTGGCGATGACGTTGATCACCCCGCCCGGCGAGTTCGGCGCCGACGCAGTGGTCGGCAGTTCGCAGCGGTTCGGTGTCCCCATGATGTTCGGGGGACCCCACGCAGCGTTCATGTCGACCCGTGACGACTACAAGCGGCAACTCCCCGGACGAATGGTTGGTGTCTCCAGAGACGCTGATGGACGCGTCGCGTTGCGTCTTGCGCTCCAGACGCGCGAGCAGCACATCCGTCGCGAGAAGGCGACGTCGAACATCTGCACGGCACAGGTGCTGCTTGCCGTCATGGCGGGTCTGTACGGCGTGTACCACGGACCGGACGGTCTCACTCGGATCGCCACGCGTATCCACCGACTCACCAGCGCACTCGCAGCCGGACTTCGAGTCGGTGGCATGACGGTCCGCAACGACTCCTGGTTCGACACGATCACCGTCGAGGTCGCCGACGCAGACGAGACACTCGAAAGGGCCAGGCACCACAGGATCAACCTACGATCCGTTGACGCCACAACGGTCGGTGTGACCTTCGACGAGACGATCACGACCGACGTCGTCGACGCGCTGTTCGAGGTGTTCGGGGTGGAGTCCATTGCCGACACGCTCGTCGACACCGCGTCGTCGGGAATACCAGGCGAGATGGAGCGGACGACGGAGTTCATGACTCACGACGTGTTTCACACCTACCGGTCCGAGACCGAGATGATGCGCTACCTCCGGCGTCTCCAGGATCGGGATATCGCCCTCGATCGGTCGATGATCTCTCTTGGCTCGTGCACGATGAAGCTGAACGCGGCTGCGGAGTTGGCCGCCGTCACGTGGCCCGAGTTCTCCGAGATCCACCCGTTCGTACCGCTCGACCAGGTGACCGGCTACCTCGAATTGATTGCCGACATGGAGCGCTGGCTTGCGGACCTGACCGGCTATGAGGCCGTGTCGGTGCAGCCCAACTCGGGTGCGCAAGGGGAGTTCACCGGTCTGCTCGCGATCAGGGCCTATCACGAATCCCGCGGCGAGGGGCACCGCGACGTGTGCCTCATCCCGGCTTCCGCTCACGGAACGAATCCTGCCTCGGCATCGATGGCGGGGATGCGGGTCGTCGTCGTGAAGACGAGTGATGACGGAAGCATCGACGTGGAGGATCTGCTGGCCAAGGCGAACCAACATGCCGATGCACTCGCCGCCATCATGGTCACCTACCCGTCGACGCACGGCGTCTTCGAGGACTCGATCGTCGAAGTGTGCGACATCGTCCATGAACACGGCGGGCAGGTCTACCTCGATGGGGCGAACCTCAATGCGATGGTCGGGATCGCTGAACCGGGCGGATTCGGCAGCGATGTCTCTCATCTCAATCTCCACAAGACGTTCGCGATTCCGCACGGGGGAGGCGGTCCCGGGATAGGTCCGGTCGCGGTGAAGGCACATCTCGCTCCGTTCCTCCCGGGCCATCCGCTCATCCCGAGCATGCCCGGTCACGAGGACAGTATCGGTGCCGTCGCCTCCGCTCCGTGGGGTTCCGCGGGTGTGTTGGCGATCTCCTGGGCGTACATCGCGATGATGGGAGCCGCCGGTCTCCGCTCCGCTACGGAGATGGCGATCCTCAACGCCAACTACGTCGCCGCCCGTCTCGCCCCCTTCTATCCGGTCCTGTACACGGGCAACGACGGGTTCGTCGCCCACGAGTGCATCATCGACATCCGCGACATCCAACACGAGACGGGTGTCACGAACGAAGACGTGGCGAAGCGCCTCATCGACTACGGCTTCCATGCCCCCACGATGTCGTTCCCCGTCGCCGGAACGCTCATGATTGAACCGACCGAGTCGGAGTCGAGATTCGAACTCGACCGCTTCTGCGACGCGATGATCGCGATCAAGGGTGAGATCGATGCCGTTGCAGCCGGGTCCGTCGCCGTCGAGGAGAGTGCATTGCGCCGCGCACCGCATCCGGCGGAAGACCTTCTCACCGAGGAGTGGAATCGCCCATACGAACGCGAGATGGCCGCATACCCGGTGGAAGGCCTGCGCAGGAACAAGTACTGGGTGCCGGTGAGCCGGATCGACAACGCGTTCGGTGACCGACACGTCGTGTGCGCCTGCCCCCCGATGGAGGCCTACGAGATGGGAGTCGGCGGCGGTTTCGATACGGTTCAGGAGTAGCCGCCGCGAAACCCGAGCCGATGATGGGTGTGCCCCACGACGAAACCCAGGACTCGTGGATGACGATGATGGAGCGGATCCCGATGATCGGCTTCACACCCTCCCGACAGCAGGCGGAGCGTTCCTCGCCTCGGGGCGCGTCGCCCAACGGTCCCAACGAGAGAAGATGGCGGCAGCGACGCCGAGTGCTGCTCCGGCTACCACATACATCGGTCCCCAACCTGCGGTGTCGATGATCGCTCCGAGGATCGGACCGCCAATGAGTGTCCCAACGTCGAACATGGCCGTGAAGAACGACATGGCAGAGCCGCGGTCGGTGTCCGGTGCACGGTCGACAAGGATCGCCGTGAGGATCGGGAAGGTGAAGCCGTGACCGGCTCCGCAGAAGGCTCCGGCGACCGCAACGCCGACCCAGGATCCGGTACCCGCCAGCACGAAGAAGCCAACAACGAGCGCCGCCAGCGAGGGATAGAGGACTCGCATCCTGCCGACACGATCGGGGAGCCACCCGAGGAACACTCGTTCAAGGATGGCGACCGCCACGTAGGTCGAGAAGAACAGTCCAACGCTCCCGAACCCGGTGTCATCGACGTAGCGCCGGATGAAGACGAAGTAACCCGTGAGGACCGTCGAGAACGATCCGATCATCCACCAGATCGGCAGGAGGTCCCGTTTGGTGACGATCTTCCAGAAGCCGAGCGGCAATTCGCCCGGTTTCAGCGTGGGGCGGCGTTCGGGGAGAGGGAGAGAGAGCACCAAGGTCACAGCCGCAAACCCCGCGGCCGTCAGGAATAGCTCACGGAACCCGGCGATGGACAGAACGATGTCGCCGATGATGCCCGCGACTGCGATCGGGAGCAGGCCGGACACACCGAACAGGGCGATGCCCTCGGTCCTTCGGGATGCGGGGATGACGTCCGTGCCATACGTGAACAGTGCGCTGAACAGCATCGCCTCGGCGACGCCATGCCCGACTCTCACTGCGTACACCCACGGTCCGAGTGCGGAGATCGTCAGGTACAGAAGCACGAACACGACGTTCAGGATGTTCCCCACCAGGATCACGGGCCTGCGACCGTGCCGATCCATGACCGTACCGAGCAATGGACGCATCGCGATCGACGCAACTGCGGTTGTTGCGTAGATCAGGCCGATCTGGGTGTCGCTGGCGCCGAGATCGGCGAGATAGCCGGAGAAGTGGAGGAACAGCGCATACGCCATCCCGCTCGTGAAGTTGGCGACCGACACGAGCAAGAACGGTTTCGTGAAGAGACGCTCTGTCACCGGCGCAGCCTATCGAACACCGCTGTCGCTGAATCTGTTACCGGAACTTCTTCTCCGGATCGGCGTGGGCACGGATGATTCCTGCCGGTTCGAATCGTTCCCCGTGCTTCTCGGCCAGGGCTTCGAGTTTGGCGACGATCTCTCCTGCGCCGACCTCGTCCATCCACCAGAACGGACCGCCTCGGAACGGCGGGAATCCGAGACCCATGACGGCACCCATGTCGCCATCGAGGGCCGACTGGAGGATCCCCTCCTCGAGACAACGCGCCGCCTCGTTGACCATCGCCAGGGCGATGCGCTCCTGGATCTCAGCCTTCGGGACCTCACGGCGCGGTCCGAGGCCGAGCGCTCGGTAGACACTCTCGTCGACCTCGCCCCGCTCTCCCTTGTCGTCGTACTCGTAGAAGCCGCGGCCGTTCTTCCGCCCCTTGCGATCGTCGTCGAGGAGGCCCTGCGCCATGTCGGGTCCGGCCATCCGCGCGCCAAACGCGTCGAGCATGATCTTCGAGATGTGTGCCCCGACGTCGATGCCAACCTCATCGGTCAACAGCAGGGGACCAATCGGGAACCCCCACTGAACCATTGCCTTGTCGATCGCCTCGACCGAGGCGCCGTCCGACAGCAGATGGAAGGCCTCGTTCAAGTAGGGCACGAGGATCCTCGTTGTGTAGAACCCGGGCCCATCTTTGACGACGATCACGGTCTTACCCTGGCGCTTGCCGAACTCGACGGCTGTCACGGTCGCTGAAGCTGACGTGTCCGCGGTCACGATGACCTCGAGCAGCGGCATCTTCTCGACGGGTGAGAAGTAGTGCATGCCAAGGACCGACTCGGGATGTGTGGCGTTCGCCGCGATGTCGGAGATCGGGAGCGACGACGTGTTCGAGGCGAAGACGACGTCTTCCCTGATCACGGTTTCGGCTTCGGCCAGCAGTGCCCGTTTGAGATCGAGGCTCTCGAAGACGGCCTCGATGACGATGTCGACGTTCTGGAATCCGCTCCAATCGGTCGTACCCGTGACCTTGTTCAGGGCCTGCTCGCCCTCGAACGGCTTGAGTTGGCGCCGCTCCACCTGCTTCGACACTTCCCTCGAGACGTGTGCCAGCGCGCGCTCGATGCCGGTGCCGTCCACCTCCCGCACCCGGACCGTGGCCCCGGCTTTCAGAACCGATACGGTCGCGATTCCCGCGCCCATGAGGCCACCACCGAGGATCCCGACCTTGGATACCTTCTTCGGTTCGGCGTGGCCGCTGATCCCGGTTGTGTACTTCATCATCTGTGAGGCGAAGAAGATCCCACGGAGTGCCTTCGACTCGGACGAAGTGACGAGTTCACCGAAGAACGTGGCCTCCGCCTCATATCCGGCAGCGTTGCCCTGGTCGACACCGATCTTGACAGCCTCGAGTGCCCGTTTCGGCGCCGGGTAGAGGCCCTTCGTCTTGGCGAGCATCGCCTCTTCGGCCTTCTTGAACATAACCCGGCGCCCTACCGGGTTCTGTTCGAGCGCGAGAGCCTGGAGATGGGCCGGAGCGAGGAAGCTCTTCACCGAACCGCCTCCGGATTCCCCGAGATGCCCGATCGATCCAGAGGCTCTCTCCTTCGCGATCTCGTAGAGCATCTCGGTGGGCACAACTTCGTCGACCAGGCCGATCTTGAGGGCTTTGACGGGTCGGACGGGTCGACCGGTGAGGATCATGTCGAGTGCCGCAGCGATACCAATGATCTTCGGGAGACGCTGTGTCCCACCCCCGGCAGGGAGGATTCCGAGTTGGACCTCGGGCTGTCCCAGCTGGGTCTTCTTGCTGCCGGTAGCGATGCGCATCGAGCCGGTCAGGGCGAGTTCGAGGCCGCCGCCGAGGCAGGCTCCGTCGATCGCCATCACGACCGGCTTGCCGTGAACCGCGTGCAACGCCTCGATTCGGACGAACAGCGCGTGGAGTTCCCTGATCGCAGCTGCTGCCTCGTCGGGGTTGGTGAGGGTCTCGAGGAAGCGGATGTCGGCGCCGGCCAGGAAGTTCCCCTTCTTTGCAGAGCCAATCACGACCGCCTTGATCGCAGGGTCGGCCTCGATCCGGTCGATCACCGCGGTGAAATCGTCGAAGATCGCGGGCCCGATGGTGTTCATCGGCTCGCCGGCGCGGTCGAGCAGGACGACGGCGACGCCGTTCTCGACGTTGAACGTGAAATGCGTGAGTTCCATGTCTTCCTCTCTACCGCTCGAGTACGACGGCAGCACCGAGACCACCCGCTGCACATTGTGTGACGAGAGCCGTGCCCCCGTCTCGCCTGGCCAGTTCGTTGGCCATCGTCAGGATCTGACGGGTTCCGGTCGCACCGAAGGGATGGCCGAGACTGATCGATCCTCCGTAGAGGTTGAACTTCTCCTCTGGGATCTCACCGATTGCCTCATCCTTGCCGAGCCATCGCTTCGCCCACTCGGCCGATGCGAATGCCTGCGTGTTCGACAGGACCTGCGCGGCGAATGCCTCGTGCATGTCGATCACGTCGATGTCGTCGAGCGTCAACTGCGCCTTCTCGAGGGCCTTCGGAGTCGCGAACGACGGACCCATCAGCAGTTGCCAATTCGGATCGAGTGCCGCGAACGCCCAGGATCGAATGAAGGCCCTGGGCACGAGACCGAGTCGCTCGGCCGTCTTCTCCTCCATGAGGATCACGGCGGATGCGCCATCGGTCAGTGGAGACGAGTTTCCTGCAGTGATCGTTCCGTAGGTTCGGTCGAATACCGGACGCAGCTTCGCGAGCGCCTCCATGTTCGAGTCGGCGCGAGGGATGTTGTCTCGAGTAACGGTCATCTTGAAACTCGGTCCGATGGGGAAGGGCATCACCTCATCGTCGAAGATCCCGTTTTCCCACGCGGCGATCGCCTTCTGATGGGAGCGGAGTGCGAATTCGTCCTGGGCCTCGCGGGTGATTCCGTTCTCCTTGGCCATGATCTCGCCGGACCCGCCCATCGTCAACCCGGTAGACCGTTCGGCGATTGCCGGTGGTTGCGGGGCGAGGTCCTTCGGTCGCAGTGCCGAGAACGCCTTCACCTTGCTACCGATGTCCTTCGCCGCGTTGGCATCCAGGAGGACGTCGACGAAGCGATCCGAGTACATGACGGGAGGCCTCGACACTGAATCGGCGCCACCTGCGACCACGATGTCGGCGTCGCCGAGGAGGATCGACTGGGCGCCCGAGACGACTGCCTGAGTCGACGTCGCGGCAGGCGCGGCTCACGGAGAACGCCTCGACGGTCTGAGGGAAGTCGCCGGCGAGGACAATCTCCCTGGCGATATTCGGACCGGCAACATCGGCGACGACTGCCCCGTAGACGACCTGATCGACCTGGCCGCCTTCGACGCCGGATCGCTGGAGCAACTCATTGACAACAGCGGATGCCAGATCGAGCGCGGACAGATCTTTGAATGCCGTTCCCGACTTGACGAACGGCGTACGAAGACCGTCGACGATCGCGACTCGGCGTCCGTCAACCACGCCGGGATGCTTCGCGGTCATGGGCACTCCTTCGGGTAGGTACTCCCCGTATTCTCGCGCACCAATGCGGGTGTGACGGCGGTGTGTTCCCTGAACGAAGAGAGCCGCCCCGATTTCGGAGCGGCTCTCTTGCTGAGATGGGGTCTGAGGGACTAGAAGTCCATCGCGTCTTCCCGGAGACCGAACGCCGGGTGGCGGAGCTTCGAGAGAGCGAGTTTCTCGATCGACCGGACCCGGGTCGGGCCGAGACCGAGATTTCCGCCGATCTCCTCATGGGTGCGGGGGAGACCGTCTTCGAATCCGACCCGCATCGACAGGATGTAGGCCTCACGCTGGGGGAGGCGGTTGATCGCTTCCCGGAGTGATTCGATGGCACTGGCTCTCTCGGTCTCGCGAACCGGGTCTTCCTCGTCGTGGTGTGCGACGAAGTCGCCGAGGACGGCGCCGTCTTCACCGACGGGTGCTTCGAGCGACACGGAGTCGTTGACGAGTTGCGCCTCGACGACGGCATCGAACGTGAGACCGGACTCCTCGGCAAGCTCCTGCGGTGTCGGCTCCCGGCCGAGCTCGGAGAGCAGACGGTTGCGGGTGCTGTTGAGTGTGACGAGGGTGTCGTGGAGCGAGTTCGGGAGACGCACGGTGCGGGACTTTTCAGCCACGGCACGCTGCATCGACTGACGGATCCACCAGGTCGCGTAGGTCGAGAATTTGAAGCCCCTGCGCCAGTCGAACTTCTCAACGGCACGAATGAGCCCGAGGTTCCCTTCCTGGATGAGGTCGATGAACTCGATGCCGTACTGGCTGCGGTACCGCTTCGCCTGGCTGACGACGAGACGGAGATTCGCCTGAGCGAAGCGCTCGCGAGCTTCGAGGCCCTTGCGCACCGTTCGCTGGAGCCGAACCTTCTCGGCGCCTCGCACCGAAACGGTCGCGAGCTGTTCTTCTGCTACCCGACCGGCTTCGATCGCCTGGGCGAGTTCGACTTCCTCATCTGCGGTGAGCAGGTCGTGGTATGAAATCTCTTGGAGGTAGCGGGTCAAGCCGTCGCCCATTTCGAGCGGTTGACCGACCATTCGCGTCTTCTCTGCCGTCTTCATGTTTGTGAAATCCTTCACTTGTTGGTTCGCGTGTGAGCGCTGAGGGTCTTGGAGATTCGGCCCCATTGGCTCCAGCGTCCTTCATTGGACGCTTCGACCACAGCGTTTGGTTCCCGGCCGTCGGGTTTCGTGAAGGAACAACGCTCTCAACAACGGAGGGGTTCCCGAGTACCGATCGGCTCGTTCGAGCACCTAATATGACACAACTTCACTCAAACTTCAAGTCCAGATCGCGAATCTGGTCCCGGTGGCTGGTCGTACCCTCGCGACATGACCGACTTCGACACCCTGGCTGCCCTCGTCGAGGTGGCCGAGAACCTACATCGTCGGCTGATCAGACTGCTCGCGGGTCGATCGATCTGAGCCCCGGGAAGCGAGCAAAGTCGCCGTCCGTCGACACCCACTCGTCTAGCGCGTGCTCATGAGATCGAGGAGGGCTGCCGAGTCGTCGAGGTCGACGCCGGGGAAGACGCCGTCACGCTTCAAGATCAATTCACCGGAAGCGTCAGGGACGTTGGCACACGCGGTCGTCACGAGGTAGTGACGGAGCGCATCGTCGACGAAGGAATTCACGCTCTTTCCCTCGGCCGTCGCCCTGGCCTTGACCGCCGCATGCAGATCGTCTTCGATGCTGATGGTGGTCTCCATGTCCACACGCTACGCCAGGACCCTCGGAGCGTCAACGGTGGGTGAATTGACCGGCCCGAATGATCACGCGTGGATCGAGCAGCGTCTCGAGGTGGTTCCCCGGGTCTTCACGGACGAAGACCGCGTCGGCGGGCATCCCCGGAATGAAGCCGTGATCCACACCGAGATAGTCGTATGCGGCGGTGCTGACTGCATGGAGAGCCGCCGGCTTCGAGAGGCCGAGACCGTGGAGACGGATCGCCTCATGGGCGACCTTGCCGTGGGGAATGGCGAGGTCGGTGCCGGTGAGTACGGTGACACCGAGACGTTCGGCCTCCGGGAGCAGTTCCCGCATGTTGTCGACGCCACTGGACAGGAGTCGCCCGCCCGAACTGTCAGCGCCGAGAAACTCGATGATCGCCTCAGCACCGAGAACGGTCGGCACCCACGCCCCGCCGCGTGCGGCGATTCCCGCCAGGTCATCCGCTGACAGGAACAGTCCGTGTTCGATCGAGTCGACGCCCGCTGCGACCGCCGGTCCGATCCCCTCCGGGGCCATGGTGTGGATCGCCACTCGTCGTCCTGCGGCGTGAGCCACCTCGACCGCTTTGGTCAGCGCCGCCTCGCCGTAGTTCGCCTTGGGGCCGATGCCCTTGCGCGGCCAGTCGCCGATGATCTTCACCCACGACGCACGGGTCCCGGCCGCTCTACGCACGGCATCGACGAGGCCTTCCTCGTCCACCTCATGGCCGTAGCCGGGGTAGTACCCGCCTGGTGGGGCGATGATCCGGCCCGCCATCTGGATCTCCGGCCGTTCGGTCGGCGGGGCATCGAGGATCTCGAGAGAGGCGTCGCTTGACGATCCCTTGTCGGCGATCAGGAGGACGCCGCCCTCGACCTGCATCCAGGCGTTGGTGACGCCGTTGGACCGGATCTCGTCGTCGGTGATATGTGTCATCTCGCCAACCTGAGTCAGGCCAACGTGCGCGTGACAGTCTGCGAGGCCGGGCAATGCATAGAGGTGACCGGTCCGAATCTCCCGATCGATCGGGGCCGTCGTCGGCATCCGAGAACCGGTCTCCTTCGATGACGAGTGGGATTGGCCCTTTGCCCGGCTCTCGGATGGTGACCAGCGTGCGCATCACCGGCAGCGTAGAGCCTCAGGCGATCGGGATCGGTCCTCCGGTGGGTCGACCGAATCCGAGGATCCTTCTCCGGACTCTACGGCTCCCCGGCGCTCCGACCGACGATCACCGGGTCGAGGTGCCCGTCCCCGTCGACATCGGCGCATCCGATCGTTCCGGGTCCGGAGAGGTCGGATTCGAGCACGAAGCCGAATCCGCTCCACACGCCCACACCGGTGCTGATCACCGTGTCGTCGTCGAGTGCTGTGTAGGCGAAGGCGGCTCCGCCGTCGCACGCCGCGACGTAACCGACCGGGTGCGGGGGACGGCGTGACAGCCAGATCGGGGACCCGTCGGCTGCGATTACACCGAGGTGCGCGGACAAACCTGAGGCGTCGGTCGGCGGCGGCGGAGCGGGATCACCCGATTTGTCCCGCGGAGGATGACGGTAGGAGACGAGGACCTCGGGAGTCCCGTCTCCATCGAGATCGCTGGTGCCGGCGTTGACAACGGTGCCTTCGGAGAACGAAGGGAGGTCGATCGAGGTATCAACGAGGGCGACCGGGCGGTCGAGATTCCACAATCCGCCGGCGACGAGGGCGGCATCACCGTCCGGAGGACGCCACCCGTTGAAGTGAACGCGGAGATCGTGGTGGTCGACGTCACCGACGCGGTGGGCGACGACCCCGCTCCGATCGACGAGCACTGCGAGGAGAATCCCGGAGTCGGTGCCGGGCCTCTGCTGATCGAAGAGGAAGTTGCCCAGAGACGTGCCGATCAGGGTCGGCCGCCCGACGCTATTCGGGTCGGTGACCGAGATCGGCTGCTCGACGTGCGGCCCGTGGCCCCACACGACGTCTGCGCCCATGGCGGCGAGTTCGTCGGCGATCGGACCGAGCAGCGGATCCGGGCGTGTCCGGTATTCGACACCTCCGTGGAGTCCGACGATGACGACGTCGGCGACGGAACGAGCCGCGACAATCGCCGATCGTGCACGGTCCGGATCCCAGGACGCGACACCGGGTCCCGACGCGGTCGCGGCCAGACCTTGCCGGGAGCCGTCGATTGCGAGGAAGGCGATCTTGACACCTCCCGTCTCGACAATCACCGGTGCCCACGCCCCGGTCAGGTTGATCCCACCACCAACCACTCGCATGCCCGCGTCGCCGATGGCGCCCACGGAGTCGACGACGGACAGCGGTCCGGCGTCGCCGGCATGGTTGTTGGCGATACCGGCGACGTCGAAGCCTGCGGCGGCGAGCAGAGTTGCGCGCTGCGGATTGGCTTCCAGTGCGTAGGGGTTGGGCGAGGTATGGGGGCGATCCGTGAGCGGCGATTCGACGTTCACGGCGGCGATATCGGCCTGCCGAATCTCACGGCGAACGTCGACGAACAGCCCGTCGGGATCGGCGGCCGCGACCGGTGCAACGTTCCGGCCGAGCATCGCATCACCCGCGAGAAGCACGGTGACCGCGGTCGGCCCGATCGGAGGCGGTGCAGCGGTATCGCCGGCCGGCGCGACGCCGCACGACCCGCAGAGGAGTGCTGCGACGAGCCAGAAGGTCAGCCGAGTTCGTCGGTCCACCACGATGGCCGTTCCGGGAGGTCTCCTGCGACGATGCGGTCGCGCCATTCCTCGTCGGTGAGACGCTCGGAACGGGGACCCCAGAACTGGTAGTACGAGTAGACCGCGCCGGTGGCGACCTGGAAGTGTCCTTCGTCGTCGGGAACGATGACGTGGATGGCTTCGAGCGGCCCGGTTCCGACCTCGAGCACCTCATCGGCGAACGGATCGAGGAAGATGTCGGCGATGATGGGCGTCGCCTCGATCTCCCCCCGGTTGAGGGCTTCGAGTAGCCAGCCGATCGCTCCGCCGATCTCGGAGAGCCACGTGTTGTCGTCGGCGGAGATCGGAAGGGCGGCGAGTTCGTCCTCTGCGAGTCGGGTGAAACGGTCGAGCATGTCGATGAGATAGTCGGCCGCCCACCGGGTCGTCTCGTCTTCATTCCACGGGTCGCCTTCGTCGGTGTCGTAGTCCCCGGCGAGCATGAGGCCTGCACCGGCGAGTCCATCGCGCATCATTCGGGCAAGAGCGGCGAGTCGGCCGAACGCGACCGGATCGGGTTCGACCCAGTGGCGTGGCGGCGGAGGAGGCTCCGGAGCGTCGCCTTCGGCGATTCCTTGTTTCGCGTAGAGGATCGTGTCGTGCTTCAGCTCCGCGTACGACGCGAAGCCGGTGTTGTGCGACTTGGCCTCCCATGCCGTTGTGCGCATGAACGGTGGGTACGCGTCGGGATGCGGCATCACCCATTCAGGTTGGAGGGCGTAGAGCCACCCGCTGTAGACCGTCTCTCCCCACTGATCGATGGTCCTGCCTGTGGTGTCCTCGCGAAGCTCGACGACCTTCGGTTCATAGTTCGGATACGCGGCGGGTTCACCCGCAGCGCTCTGCACGCCGTCGGCAAAGGTGCTGCCCATCACCGAGGCGAGGTCGAGCGGGTCGGGGCGGATCCGTCCGGCGACTCCTGGATCGGTGAGTTGGTCGTAGATCCAGGAGTCGAGGACGAACCGGGAGCCCATCGTGCGAAGCGACGCCCGTTGCGGATCGATTTGCACGTCGCGAGAAGCGAGGAGGGAGTTGCCGACGGACGCGACGGCTTCGTCGGCGGTGAGAGCGCTGAGATCACCGAGATCCACGCCGACGGCGGCTGCTGCTCCGGCCGCCTCGAATGGCGTGTAGTCGTCGGCCGTTCCGACGAGGAAGGCAGTCGGGTCGTAGATCGTTGCCCACGCAGCGGCCAGGTCCGGGTCAGCCGCGAGGAGATGCGCAATCACCAGGCCGACACGAAGCGTCTCGACGTCGGTGACCGAGAAGCCGATATTGCCGAGCATCGACATCGCTTTGAAGTAGCGGGTCAGTCCACTCGATCGCGTGTAGTGGCCGCGCGGCGTCATCAGGGAGTAGTCGACACACGAGGCGGTCGCCGGTGGTTCACACGACCCGCCCACGGTGGGCGAGACCGCTACCGCGGTGTGGGCTTCGACGAGGGCAACCTCGTCCTCGGCGCGCTCGCTGATCGGTCCGACATCGAGTTCGAGGACACCGGCGACCGCTTCGAGATGCTCCGTCGCCCGGACGGTAGCGTCCTCCATCGGGGTGCCTGCGAAGGTCGCGGCCCGGTCGCGGGCGGCCGACAGCAGACCTCCGACGAGCGACTCGAGCACGGCGAGGAGTTGACGCTCCTCGGTGTCGCGGAGCACGAAGTCGAAAATCTGGTGCCACAGGTGGTAGCCGACATCGGTCGTGACGAATACCGGGCGTCCTGCCGCTCCGCCGTACGGACCCAGTTGCTCGTAGATCGTTGAGAACTGCGTGCTCCATGCCAGGGCCTCCGGAGATTCCGTCGCATACCTGTCGGTGTTGGGTTCGACGACAAAACCGTCCTCGACGAGTCCTTCACGGAGTCCCGCCGGAACGGCATCGACGAAGGCCACGCCGTTGAGCGACGAAGGCCACGCGGGCCCCGCATAGGTCCCGTCTGTGATCAGTGGAACGTCGGCGAGCGTGGCGTCGAAGCCGGAGTCCGGCCGCTCCACGATCTCGGTCGCCGCCGGTGGGGATGAGCTCGCCGTGCTCGTGGTGGCAGGAGCCGTCGACGTCGTCGTGACCGCGGCGGTCGGGGCGGGTCGCCATCGTTGCCGTGGCCGTCGTGTCGGGAGAACTCGAGACGCATCCGGCCGCGACCAGCATCGCGACGACGAGTGTCGAGACCAGTCTTCGCATCGCTCACCTCCAGGAGCCCCCCGTGGACAAGCTGCTTTCCATCCAGCGTCGTCCCGCCGTTGAACCCCAGATAGGGCACTTCAGCCTAACTCAGCACGGCGCTCGCGACGCGATCGCCGTGCCGTACCAGGCGAGGCTGTCCTTCGGGATGCGTTCTCCGGTCTCGTGGTCGACCCAGACAAGGCCGAAGCGCTGGCTGTAACCCAGCGCCCACTCGAAGTTGTCGAGGATGGACCACACGAAGTACCCCGTCACCGGAATGCCGAGGTCGATCGCATCCGCAACCGCTTCCATGTGGGCTCGGAGGTACTCGATCCTGTGCTCGTCGTGAACCGCCCCATCCGAACCGGGGCCGTCCGAGTAGGAGGCCCCGTTCTCGGTGACCCGGATGTCCGTGGCGCCATAGTCGTCGTGGATGCGCTTCAGGAATGCCGTGAGCGCCGACGGAACGATCGGCCACCCCATCTCGGTGTAGCCGTCGGGTGGCTTCGGCCCGGGGGCGACACCCGTATCTTCCGTCTCGTCTGCTCCTGCGGAGATCTCGAGGGCCGTGTAGTAGTTGACGCCGATGAAGTCGATCGGGGCAGCGATTTCGACGAGATCTCCCGGAAGCACGAACGGTGGTTGGTCCGTGTCGAATCTCCCGCGTTCCCTATACGCGTCGACCATGTCCAAGGGGTAGCCCTTCCCGAAGATGGGATCGAAGAACCAGCGGTTCCTGAACCCGTCGAAGTGCCTCTGAGCGGCAATGTCCGCGGGATCGTTGGTCGCGGGCGTCGAAGGGCGGCAGTCGACGACGATGCCGACTTCGGCGTCAGGGATGTTGGCTCGGATCACAGGGACGGCCCTGCCGTGGGACAACAGGATGTGATGGGCAACGGTGAGCGCTTCCGTGAAGTCGGTGTGACCCGGAGGGAAGACGCCGTCGCTGTGGCCGACGAACGACGCCACCCACGGTTCGTTGTGCGTCTTCCACTGCTTCACACGATCACCAAGGGCTGCGCTCATCACATCTGCGTAACGAACGAACGCGTCGACGGTGGCCCGGTTCGCCCATCCGCCGTGGTCCTGGAGACCCTGGGGTAGATCCCAGTGGTAGAGGGTCACGTACGGCGTGATGCCGTGCTCGAGCAACTCATCGACGAGACGATCGTAGAAGGCGATCCCCCTTGGTTCGACGCGTCCGAGCCCGTCGGGGATGATCCGGGTCCACGCTGTGGTGAGGCTGTAGGCCGGTACCCCCGCGCCGGCCATCAACGCGACATCTTCCGGATAGCGGTGGTAGTGGTCACACGCGACGTCGCCCGTTGCCCCGTTGAGGATTCGGCCCGGTTCTCGGACGAATCGGTCCCAGATCGACTCGCCCTTGCCATCCTCGTCCCAAGCCCCCTCGATCTGATAGGCAGATGCGGCCACACCGAATACGAAGTCAGCCCGGGAAGCGACTCACGTCGGACCTTCGGCTGCAAGCTGTCCGAGCGCCGCGAGAACCCGGTCGACCTCTCCTGCAGTGTTGTAGTGAGCGAAACCGATCCGGACGAGTCCGCCCTGGTCGGCGACGCCGATTCGGTTCATCACCTCGACCGCGTAGTAATCGCCGGACCAGACGAAGATCCCCTGGTCGCCCAGTGCCTCGGCAACGGCATCGGGGTGCGTGCCGTCGACCGAGACCGCGAACGTCGGGGTACGACCGTCTGTGATCGTCCGTCCGTACAGCGACACGCCGCTCGTCCGTGCGATTCCGTTGAGAAACTGGGCTGAGAGCGACTGTTCGTACGCTCCGATCCGCTCCATTGCGGAGCGGACGAGATCCCGCCGGGTCTCGCCGGCTCCCAGCGAAGCGACGTAGTCGACGGCGGCCGTCACCCCGGCGAGGCTCTCGAAGCTCTGGGTTCCCGTCTCCCACTTGCCGGGCGGTTCGTCCGGCGCCGGTCTGATCTTGTAGGCCTCGACGGCGTCGAGGACGTCACTGCGTCCATAGAGACAACCCGTGTGCGGGCCGAAGAACTTGTAGGCGGAGGCAACCAGGAAATCGGTGCCGAGGTGCAGCTACGTCAACGAGACCATGCGGGGAGTAGTGGACGGCGTCGACATAGGTGAGAGCGCCGACGGCATGTGCTGCTTCGATGACGGGTCGAAGATCGGTGATCGTGCCCACCGCGTTCGAAGCGTGCGTCATCGCAACGAGGCGAGTCCGGTCGTCGATGAGTTCGCCGATGGTTTCGGTCTTGAGACGACAGCCGTCGTCGGGATCGAAATCGAGCCACCGCACTTCGGCGCCGGCGTCCCGAGCGGCGAGGACCCAGGGCCACACATTCGCGTCGTGGTCGAGTCGGGTGACGACGACGTTGTCTCCTGATCCCCATGTGGCACCGAGGGCGCGACTCACCGAGAGCGTGAGGGATGTCATGTTCTGGCCAAACGCGATCTCGTCCGGTGTTGCACCGAAGAGGTCGGCGATGGCGCTGCGTGCAGACTCGGTCACGGCATCGGTCTCGCGGCGACGAAGCGAACGGTCCGCCGTGGTTGCTTCCCCCGGCACGCATGAATCCGGCCATGGCGTCGATGACCGAGTCCGGGACCTGGGTCCCCCCTGGGCCATCCAGATAGGCGGCGGGCCGCCCATCAACCATCCGTCGAAGAGCAGGGAACTGCTCGCGCACACTTGAGACATCAAACGTCATGGCACCCTCCACTTGGGAGCCCGACGGTACTCAGCTACCTAGCTTCTCCGCTACTCCGTGATCCCGCTACGCGTCGAACGGATCGTCGCGCCGGACATCCGGCAGATTCCTTCGCGTCACGATTCCCATCTTGATGACGGTGCGGCGCTCGGGATCGCCCGTGAATCGGGCGTCGGAATCCTCGAGCAGACGCCTGAGACGGCCGACCTGGTTGCGGAGGCGCGCGTTCTCGATCTCGAGACTCATGATTCGGCGCACCCCTTCGAGGTTCACGCCGGCGTTCGTCAGTTCCTGGATGAGGAGGAGTTGTTCAATGTCGGCCTGCGAGTAGCGCCGCGTCCCTCCCGGTGTGCGGTACGGCGCGATGAGACCGCGGCGCTCGTAGATGCGGAGCGTTTGCGGATGCATGCCGGAGAGTTCGGCGGCGACCGAGATGATGTAGACGGCTTCTTCCTGGTCACTCATGTCACACCCCCAGGTGTTCGCGCGGGTTCTCCGGCGCGTCGTCGCGGAATGTCTCGAGGAGTTCTCGCTGCGTATCCGAGAGGTCGGTTGGCACGGTCACCTCGATCGTGACGAGCAGATCGCCGCTGCCGTTCGAGGTCTCGACGCCTTTCCCCGACACCTTCATCGTCGTGCCGCCCTGTGTACCCGCCGGGACGCGGATCTTCGTGTCTCCGTCGAGAGTTGGGATCTGGATGACCGCGCCGAGAGCGGCCTCCGCGAACGTGACCGGTACTGCGATCGTGAGATCGCGCTTCCCGGAGCGTCCGAACACGGGATGCGAGGCGACATGCACCCGTACGAAGAGATCACCGGCGGGGCCGCCGTTGGCTCCCGGCTCTCCCTTTCCTTTCAAGCGAACCTTCGTCCCGTCGGCGATGCCTTGAGGCACTTTCACCTTGACGGTCCGTCCATCGATACCGACGGTCTTCGTCGGACCGGCGAGGGCTTCGTGGAAGCTGAGGGAAAGATCGGACTGGAGATTCCGTCCTGCCATCGGCCGCGGCTGTTGCCGTCTGGCGCCCTGGCCGAAGATGTCGCCGAGCCCACCGAGAAGGTCCTGGAAGCCACCCCCACCCATGCCGCCGCCGAAGACGTCCTCGACGCGCACGTATTGCTGACGACCGCCCTGATCACCGACGAAGTAGCCCATCTCTCGAACGTGGTCGTACTCCTTGCGATCGTCCGCGTCGGAGAGCGTGTCGTACGCCTCATTGACTTCTTTGAAACGGGCCTCTGCCACCGCGTCGCCGGGGTTGTTGTCGGGGTGGAACTCTCGCGCGAGTTTGCGGAATGCCTTCTTGATCTCCTTGTCAGCGGCATTCTTGGAGACGCCGAGTGTGGCGTAGTAGTCCTTCTCCAACCATTCCTTACGCATGTTCCACCGTGACGAGCGACGGACGGATCACCCGCCCGCGCATGACGTACCCGCGGCGCAGTTCGGCACCGATGAACAGGTCGCCGCTGCCCTCGCCCGGACCGGATACGGCCTCGTGTACCTTCGGATCGAATGCCTCTCCGACGGCCGGGATCGGCTCGAAACCTTCGCGGGCGAGTGTTTCCAGAAGCTGGCTCCGGGTCGACAGCACTCCTTCCCTGATCTTCTCTTCAGACGGGCTCTGCGGTTCGAATGCCGTCGCCGCGTCGAGAGCGTCGAGTGTCGGGAGAAGTCCCTCGATGACGCGTTGAGAGGCCCGTTCGACGTTCTCCGCCTGGTCGCGTTGAACGCGCCGGCGGAAGTTGTCGAAGTCGGCCGCGACGCGTTGAAGCATCTCGAGATGATCGCCGGCCTCCTGGCGGGCTTCGTTCAGCTCTCGAAGCAGCAGGTCCTGGGCTTCATCCGGATCGTCGGGCAGCTCAAGGCCGAGGTCGTGCGCCGTCGGTCCGACCTCGGGTTCGAGCGCAACGAGTTCTTGGACCTCGTCGAAAGCGTCGTTGCCCCCCTGCGTTGTCGCTTCGCTCCTCCGCGTCCCCCCGTCCTCCGGACGGGGGGACAGCTCAGGCTCGTCGCTGTTGGCTGGTGGCTGGAAGCTCTCCTCAGGACTCGTCATCGTCCTCCACCACCTCGGCTTCGACGACCTCGTCGTCATCGGAAGGTGCGTCGTCTGCCGCCGCCGCAGCACTCTCGGCCGCGGACGCCGCGTAGATCTTCTCACCGAGAATCTGCGATCCCGTCAGCAGTTCGTTCGTGGCGTTCTTCAGTGTCTCCGAGTCGGTGCCTTCATTGGCAAGCAGCGTCCGCAGTTCCGCGATCTTGTCGTCGAGAGGCTTGCGCTCGTCGTCGGTCAGCTTGTCGCCGTGCTCGGCGAGTTGCTTGGCGATCTGATACACCGTGTGGTCGGCGTGGTTGCGGGCTTCGACGGTTGTCTTGCGCTCAGCGTCATCCTGAGCGTGGACTTCGGCATCCTTGACCATCTGATTGATGTCATCATCGGACAGTGCCGTGCCGCCGGTGATCGTCACCTGCTGCGTCTTCCCGGTGCCGAGGTCCTTCGCGGACACGGAGACGATGCCGTTGGCGTCGATGTCGAACGTCACCTCGATCTGAGGGATGCCCCGGGGTGCCGAAGCGATACCGGGGAGCTTGAAGCGGCCGAGGCTCTTGTTGTCGTTGGCCATCGGGCGCTCGCCCTGCAGCACGTGAATCTCGACCTCCGGCTGATTGTCTGCCGCCGTCGTGAAGATCTCAGAGCGGCGGGTTGGGATCGTCGTGTTGCGTTCGATCATCTTCGTCGAAACACCGCCCTCGGTCTCGACGCCGAGCGTCAACGGTGTGACGTCGAGGAGAAGGATGCCCTTCACGTCACCGGTGAGCACGCCTGCCTGGAGCGCGGCGCCGTCGGCGACGACCTCGTCCGGATTGACCCCCTTGTGTGGTTCCTTGCCTGCGAGTTCCTGAACGAGTTTCTGTACCGAAGGCGCTCGCGTTGATCCGCCGACGAGGATGACGTGGTCGATGTCGTTCATCGTCACACCGGCATCCTTGAGTGCCTCCTCGAACGGCAGACGAGTCCGCTGTACGAGATCGTCCGTCATCTGCTCGAACTCCGAGCGGGTGAGTGTGCGGAGAAGGTGGATCGGTCCCTCGTTCGTGGCGGTGATGAACGGAAGGTTGATCTCCGTTTCCATGACCGACGACAGTTCGATCTTGGCCTTCTCGGCGGCCTCCTTGAGGCGGGTCATCGCCATCGCGTCGTTCGAGAGATCGACACCGTTGTCGCTCTTGAATCCGTCCACGAGCCAATTGATGACCTTGTCATCCCAGTCGTCGCCGCCGAGCTTCGTGTCGCCGTGCGTCGACTTGACCTCGAAGACACCTTCACCGATCTCGAGGACCGACACGTCGAACGTTCCGCCTCCGAGGTCGAAGACGAGGATGAGGTGGTCGTCCTCGCTCTTGTCGAGTCCGTAGGCCAGCGCGGCCGCGGTGGGCTCGTTGATGATTCGGAGCACCTCGAGACCGGCGATCTGGCCGGCTTCTTTGGTTGCCTGGCGCTGGGCATCGCCGAAGTAGGCCGGGACGGTGATCACGGCCTGGGTGACGGGCTCGCCGAGGAAGGCCTCAGCATCCCGCTTGAGCTTCATGAGGATGCGGGCTGCGATCTCCTGCGAGGTGTATGCCTTGCCGTCGACCTCGACGCTCCAGTCGGTTCCCATGTGTCGTTTGACCGAACGAACCGTGCGGTTTGGGTTCGTGATCGACTGACGCTTGGCCTGGTCGCCGACGAGAACCTCGCCGTTCTTGGCGAACGCGACGACCGAAGGGGTCGTGCGGTGTCCCTCAGCATTGCTGATGATCTTGGGCTCTCCGCCTTCGAGGGTCGAGATGACAGAGTTGGTGGTTCCGAGGTCGATGCCTACGGCGCGTCCCATACGGGGTGCTCCTTCGTTTCGTTGAACCCGCCGTGACGCGAGTCATGTCCTGAGTCGTTACGGATATCATAACCTGAGTCGTATCGTATCAATTCCGAGATTCTCGGTGCGTAGCGCTCCACCTCATCACCCATATACCCCACGGGGGTATATGCTCTCCTCATGCAACTGGACGAGTCCGAGATCCACGACATCCTGACGAGGCTGCGCCGCGTCGAGGGTCAGATCCGTGGAATCCAGGGGATGCTCGAAGAGGGCCGCGACTGCTCCGACGTCATCACCCAGTTCTCTGCTTCGATGCGGGCGCTTGAACATGCCGGCTACAAGTACTTCGGCGCGACGATGACCATGTGCGCCACCGACCCGGAACGGGCCGCGCTGGAGGGTTACGACCCGAAGCGGCTCGAGAAACTGTTCATGCAACTCACGTGATCGCGGAAGAATCGGTTCAGGCCGTACGCCTCGTCCCTGCCCGCGAATGGCGAACATGGAGCAATGAGCAGGACGCCGTGATCATCGATGTGCGCGAGCCGTTCGAATGGGCGATGGGGACACTTCCCGGCTCGGTCCTCATCAAGCTCGGCTCACTGCCCGACAGATTGGACGAACTCGACCACGACCGGGCCATCTTGCTCGTGTGCCGGTCCGGGAATCGGTCGGGCGTTGCAGCGGAATACCTTGTCCGGCGCGGGTTCGCGGTCGTTGCGAACCTCACCGGAGGACTGGTTGACCTTGGAATGGCATGACGGGCCGGTGGACCGGCCAACACAAAGGAGATCTACCACGATGAAACCAGCAATGATTCGAAGCCTGCTCGCGCTGATCCTGGTGCTATCGGTTCTCGCGACGGCATGCTCTTCGGACACCCGCACCCAGAGTATTGAGTTGGTCTCTCCCGCGGATGCCGCTCAGGTGATCGCCGACGACCCGGCAGGTCTCGTTGTCCTCGACATCCGCACGCTCGAAGAGTTCAACGAGGCACGCCTCGCCGACGCGATCATGGTCGATTTCTATGCGGACGACTTCGCCGACCAACTCGACACCCTCGACAAGGACGTGCCATACGTCGTGTACTGCCGGACCGGAAACCGATCCTCCGAGGCCGTCAAGACGATGAAGGACCTCGGATTTGCCGAGGTCTACGAAGTCGATGGCGGGATCGTCAATTGGTACGACCAGGGCTATCCGATCGAGAATTGACCGTCACGACTCGGCGAGCCAGTCCCCGACGATGGACACGAATCGGTCGGACGCCTCGAGCATCGGGACGTGACCGACGCCGTCCATCTCCACGTACTCCCAGGAGGGTCGCTCGGACGCTAGCCATCGTGCAGAGTCGACCGACACGAGGCGATCCTCGACTCCGTGAATGAGCAGCGTCGGGGCGCCGATCCGATGGATGAGTTTGCGGTAGCGGTGGGGGCGCAGCACGTAGCGGGCGATTGATCGGTCGGCTTCGAGAAACGCCGGGATTGCCCATTCTTGCCCTCGCCTGCGCCGGTTGGCATCGGAGAGCCGTTCCTCGACCCAATCCGACACGGTCGACGGATCGGCAGTGATCATCTTCAGTGTTTCTGCGGTCTCCTCTTCCGGAGAGTAGGCGGCCCGGTAGGCCCTGAACGCCGGCACGCCGATGCCGGGAATCAGCGGACCGAGGAGCTTCGTCAGGACCTCGACATCCGGAGGATGTCTGCGGCTCACGGGTAATGCGGGGTTGACGAGCACGATTCGTTCAACGCGGTCGGCGTGCTCAGCGGCGGCGATGAGGGAGATGAGGCCGCCCATGGAGTTGCCGATCAACGTTGCGTCTTCGTATCCGAGCAACGGGACCACTTCGGCGACGAGTTCTGCGTTGTCTTCGACGCTTGGCCTTCGGTCCCCGGGTTCGGAGTCGCCGAAACCGACGAGGTCGATCGCCACGGCATGGCCCGAGTTGGAGAGGTCGGGGCCGACGGCGTCCCAGTTTTCGGTTGAGCCGCCGAGACCGTGGACGAGAAGGAGCAGCGATCCCGCCCCGCCGTAGTCGGTTATCCGGACGGGTCCCCCGAGGTCGAGCAGCGTGTCGTTCACCGGCACAACGGTACCCGGCTCAGATGCCGAGGCCGTCGAGGAGTTCGGCGCGACGGTCGTTGTCGAGACCACCCTGAATGTAGAACCGGGTGATGCCCAGGTCCGCCAGTTCGGCGAAGCGCTCGCTCAGTTGGTCATACGTGCCCGTCGGTGTTCGTCGACGCTTGAGCTGTTCGGCGAGCTCATGGATCGTGACTCCGGCTTCCGCTGCGAGCACGCCGAGACGATGCTCGAGATCTGACGCAGACGCAGCACCCACGATCTGGCCTACGCTCGAAAGCACCAGGGCGTTTGGATCGCGGCCTACTGCCGCCGCCGCAGTCCTGGCCCGGTCGATTCGGTCGGCGAGGTCATCTCCAAGGGAGACGTTGAACTCGTCGGCGTATGTCCCCGCAAGCCGGGGGGTCTTCGACGTTCCGCCTCCACCGACGAGGAGCTTGACCTTGCCGATGGGACGGGGTGAGATCGGGAAGGGCTCGAGCGTGTAGTGCCTTCCCGAGTAGCCGAGGGGCTCGTCCGCCAGTGCGGCACGGGCGTAGGCCAGGGACTCCTCGAGCAGGTCGAATCGCTCCGACATCGGCGGGTACGGGAGACCGAACACTTCGTGCTCGCGATCCATCCAACCTGTTCCGATCCCGAGCGTGAACCGACCACCGGACATCCGATCGATCGTGATTGCCGTCTTCACGAGAACGGCCGGATGACGAAAGGTGATCGGAGAGACGAGGACGACGAGTTCGAGATCGGTGGTGTCGCGGGCCAGACCGGCGAGTTGGATCAAGGCATCGGATGCAGGAGTGACCTTGGCTTTCTCTTCGTCGAGGGCCATGAGGTAGTGGTCGGGGAGGGCGATTGCAGGAAGACCACGGCGTTGCGAGAGTCGCGCAACTCCGAGGACGTCTTCGTAGATGCCGCTGGTCTGAAACGCGAACTCCATGTGATACTCCGCTCTTCCGATTCCGGACCGGCATGGTACGACTGCCGGATCGGCTGAATCACCGGATCTACACGGCGAGGATGGGTGGCGGAAGGCGTAGTCGGGTCAACGGCAAAGGGAGGCGGCAATCCGTGCGTGTTTGGCGAAGTCGAAGGAGCGGTCGAGCACCCACCGGAATGCGAGACCATCGAGTGCACCGAGCAACACTTCGGCTCTCGTTGTCCCACGAGCGCGATCAATCGTCCCGTCGGAACGCACCATGGCGTCGGCGAAGCGCTCGACTCGGCGGACGTGGTGGCGGAGGAACCGCCGGGCAACGGAGTCGTCGCTGCTCCCGGAGACGGCGAGTTGGAGATAGATGCGGGCGAGATCGGACTGGTCGATCACGAATCGGATGTAGGCGTCGACAAGGTCGTCGAGGGTTTCCGCGCCGGACTGCTCCGGATCCGGGTCAACGGCCCGGATCGCATCCCGGGCCACCTGCATGATGGCCTGTTCCTTCGAGGGGAAGATGTTGTAGAACGACCCGGCCTTCACGCCGGCACGGTCACAGATCGCCTTGAGCGTCGCTGCTTCGATCCCACCTTCGGCCAGCAGTTCGCGCGTGGCCTCGATGATCCTTGTCTCGGTTCTGATGCCGACCTGATAGCGGGCCACTCGGACACCTCCTCCAGCGAGCATACGCCGATCTTGAGTGAGCGCTCCAAAATGGAGTGTATACTCAAAAAGTCGGACGGCCGGTGGTCCGCCCCGGTCTCGTTCGTTGCCAGGAACACGATGGCGACACCAGCAGGGGAGCGAGCAATGAGCCACTACAAGAGCAACCTTCGGGATCTGAAGTTCAACCTGTTCGAGGCCCACGGGATCGATGAGTACCTCGGCACCGCTCCGTTCGAGGAGATCGACCACGACACCGCCATGGACATGCTGCGGGAAGTCGATCGGCTCGCGACCGAGGACTTTGCCGAGAGCTTCGTAGAGGCCGACCGCACGAAACTCAAGCTCGTCGACGGCAACGTCGAGTTGCCGCCTGGCGTCAAGAAGAGCCTCGATGCACTCCACGACGGTGGCTGGCATCTCGTCGGCGTTCCACCGAGCCTGGGCGGCTTCGGCGCTCCCGAGACGCTCCGCTGGGCGGCCGCAGAACTGTTTGCAGGAGCGAACGCCGCGATCTACCTGTACCCGATCGGCGGCTTGATGGCCAGGGTCATCGAAGCGGTCGGTACGCCGGAGCAGGTCGAACGATTCGCAAAGCCGATGGTAGAGCGGAACTGGGGCGCCACGATGGTGCTCACCGAAGCCGACGCGGGCTCCGACGTCGGGGCAGGGATCACGAAGGCCATCCACGTCGAAGGTGACAAGTGGCACATCGAGGGTGTGAAGCGGTTCATCACGTCCGGTGACAATGACTACTACGAGAACATCATCCACCTCGTTCTCGCCAGGCGGCCGGGTGCCGAAGCCGGGACGAAGGGCCTGTCGATGTTCATCGTCCCGAAGTACCACCTGAATGAGGATGGTTCGATCGGCGAACGCAACGGCGTCGTCACGACGGGCCTCGAGGACAAGATGGGGATTCGCGGATCGACGACGTGCGAGTTGACCTTCGGCATGGAGGAACCCGCGGTCGGCTACCTCGTCGGTGACGTCCACGAAGGCATCCGGCAGATGTTCCTCATCATCGAGGACGCCCGCATGTCGATTGGTGTCAAGGCCGCAGCGACACTGTCCACCGGGTACCTGAACGCACTCGAGTACGCCCAGGAGCGGGTCCAATCTGCCGACCTCACCCAGAGCCGGAACAAGACAGCGCCACGGGTGACGATCATCCACCATCCCGCCGTCAGGCGCATGCTGATGACGCAGAAGGTGCATGCTGAGGGGATGCGTGCGATGGCCATATACGCGGCGTGGGTGCTCGATATGGCACATCTCCATCCTGAGGAGGAGTACTGGGCGAAGCTCAACGACCTGCTCCTTCCGCTGGTGAAGGGGTATTCATCCGAGAAGGCGTACGAGCTGCTGGCCATGTCGCTGCAGGTCCTCGGTGGCTCCGGCTACTCCCGCGACTACCCGATTGAGCAGTACATCCGCGATGCAAAGATCGACACGATCTACGAAGGTACGACCGCGATCCAGGGCCTTGACCTCTTCTTCAGGAAGATCGCCAGGGACCAGGGTGCGACGCTGATGCGTCTCGGGCAGGACATCCTCGAGACGGTCAAAGGCGGTTCCGAGGAGATGGAAGCTGAGCGCGAACTGCTCGGCACGGCGCTCGAGGACCTTCAGATGCATGTAGGAGCGCTCGTGGGCTACTCGATGGGTGCCATGCAGGATCCGCCGCAGATCTACAAGACGGGCCTGCACACCACACCGCTGCTCGAGAGCCTTGCCGAGGTGGTCATCGGCTGGTTGCTGATCCTCCACGCGGACATAGCAATCGAAGCGATGCCCGAGGCAAGCAAGGCCGATCGGGCCTTCTACGAGGGCAAAGTCGCGTCTGCGCGGTATTTCGCGAAAACGGTGCTGCCGAAGGCGAAGCTGCGTCGCACGCTCGCCGAGACCGAAGACGGCGCACTCATGGACCTGGCGGCGGAATCCTTCTGAGATTGTCGCGCGCTCACGGAGACCACTAGAATTGAGACGGTAGAAATCGCTAGCGGGAACGCGTCGTCGTTCTGCTAGATCGTTGACACCGTTGTCAAGAGAAAGGGCTTCCATGCTGCTATTCGCCGAATCCTCAACGCCACTGCTCAACATCTTCTGGTGGATGCTGTGGTTCTTCATGTTCGTGATCTGGATCTGGCTGCTGATCGCGATCTTCTCCGACATCTTCCGCAGCGACATATCCGGATTCGGGAAGGCGGCGTGGATCTTCTTCGTCATCATCTTGCCGTTCCTCGGTGTACTCGTGTACCTGATCGCCAACGGCAACAAGATGCAGGAACGCTCCATGAAGCAGGCCGCCGACATGCAGCAGGCTCAGGACAACTACATCAAGAGTGTGGCCGGCAGCGGTGGAAGCACCGCCGATGAGTTGGACAAGTTGTCGAAGCTCCACGATGCGGGCACGCTGACCGATGCGGAATTCGCCGCACAGAAGGCAAAGCTCCTCGGTTGAGTCGACCAGAACCGTTGAAGAGAGAGGGGCTGGACATCGTCCGGCCCCTCTTCTCATGGTGTCCTGCGAACCCCGGGATCGCAGGTGCGCAGAGGTGCTTCACCGGCACACCGCCCGGACGGCCTACGCTTGCGTCATGACCACCAACGACTTCTACGACCGCATCCTCGGCCTTCGTGTCCTTCGTACGTACCGCGATGAACCACTGTCGGACAGTCTGATCGAACGCCTGCTGGAGGCGGCCCGATGGACCGGGAGTAGCAAGAACCTCCAGAACTGGTCGTTCGTTGTCGTCGACGGCGATCAGAAGGAACGGCTCGCGGCGTGTGGCGACTTCACCGGGCCCCTTCGTGCCGCTCCGAGCGCATTGGCTCTGGTGGAAGAAGTCGGCGGATACGAGTTCGACACCGGTCGAGTCGCTCAGAATGTGATGCTCGCTGCCGATGCCCTCGGCATCGCCTCGTGCCCGATCACCCTGCATCGTGACGATGAGGTTGGCGCTGTGCTCGGCCTCCCCGACGGTACTCGGTGTCGTTACGCCATCGCGGTCGGGTACCCGGCGGATGATGCTGAACCGGCGAGGTTCGGGGGTCGCAAGCCGATGGATGAGGTCGCCTATCGGAATCGCCACGGTGAACCTTGGTGACCATAGGGTCGATCGGCGTCTTCGACTCGGGGGTTGGCGGACTCAGCATCCTGTCGGAGATACAGGCCCTCCTCCCTATGGCGGACCTTCTGTACGTCGCGGATCAGGCGTACGCACCATACGGTGAACGCGGACTCGCTGCGGTACGGGCGCGTGCTTTTGCCATCAGCGAGTACCTGATCGACGCAGGAGCGACCACCGTTGTTGTTGCCTGCAACAGCGCATCCGCCGCGGCCCTCCACGAGCTCCGGGATCGATTTCCGACCATGTCTTTCGTCGGCATGGAACCGGCAGTCAAACCCGCGGTCGGAGCCACCCAGCGTGGGACCATCGGCGTGCTCGCCACCGAAGCCACGTTCCAGGGAGAGCTCTTCTCATCGGTTGTCGACCGACATGCCCGCGACGTGGCGGTGGTGGCCCGGGCCTGCCCGGGGCTTGCAGCGGCGATCGAAGACGGTGACGACGTCGATGGCCTGGTTCACCGATACACCTCAGATGTCGTGGGACGCGGAGCCGACACGATCGTGCTCGGCTGCACGCACTACTCGTTCGTTGCCGATGGGATACGGGCTGCGGCAGGCAGCGGGGTCCGTGTTATCGATCCTGCTCCTGCCGTGGCGCGACAGGTCGCACGAGTGCGAGCCGAACGCGACGGCCCTGGCCCCGGCGGGACCCGCTATCTGACCACGGGTGATCCGGATCGTTTCGCAAAGCAGATAGCGCGCTTGACGGGTTCGATCCATCCGACATCATCCGTAGAAATCGAGTAGTGAGATGAACAACCGAATCGAGGTTGTGCAGGGCGATATCACGAAACAGGACGTGGATGCGATCGTCAACGCCGCGAATGCGCATCTGGCCCACGGTGGCGGGGTCGCTGCGGCGATCGCCAAGGCGGGAGGTCCGACGATCGATGCCGAGTCCCGTGCATGGGTGGACGAGCACGGTCCGGTACAGCCCGGACGAGCTGCCATCACATCGGCAGGGGCAATGGCGGCTCGCTACGTCGTCCACGTCGTCGGCCCCGTCTACCGGACTGGTCAGGACAACGAGGAGCTACTCACCGATGCGGTTCGGGCTGCGCTCGATGCCGCCGATGGACTCGACGCAACGTCGATAGCGTTGCCTGCCATCTCCGCCGGGATCTTCGGGTATCCGCCAGACGACGCATGTCGGGTCATTGCACGAGCGGCCGAGTCGTGGATTGAGGATGGGGGAAGCCTCGAAATGATCCGCCTGGTTGCTTTCGACAACGAGACCGCCGATCACTTCCGATGTGCTCTACGGGCCCAGGGCTCGTAGAGCACATCTAACATTGATGTGATGAAGCCGTCCGTTGCGATTCTTGGAGCGGGATCGATGGGGGAGATCTTCGCGCTCGGACTCATTCGCGCCGGGTGGGAAGCCACCGATCTTTCGCTTGCGGCCAGGAGACCCGAGCGGATTAGGGAGGCAGAGTTCCGCACTGGCATCGCAACCACGCTCGACCCTGCAGAAGCTGCCGCGGGAAAGCGAGTCGTCGTCATAGCCGTCAAGCCGAGGGATGTGGTCAGCCTCCTTGCTCAGGTTCGTGACACGATGACCCCGGGTCAGGTGATCGTCTCCCTCGCTGCGGGTGTCAGGATCGCTTCCTTCGAGGAAGCGTTGCCGGGCATCCCGATCATTCGAGCGATGCCGAACACACCGGCAGCCGTCGACGAAGGGATCACCGCGTACTGCGGCGGCTCTGACGCCGACGAGTCGGCGCTCGATGACGCTGCCGCTGTTCTCGGTGCGGTGGGCGACACGATTCGACTCTCCGAGGATCTCCTCGACGCTGTGACCGCCGTCTCGGGAACAGGGCCGGCGTACGTCTTCCTCTTGGCTGAGGCGATGACCGAAGCTGCGATTCGCGAAGGTCTTCCCCATCATGCCGCCGAGCGCCTCGTTCATCAGACGCTGAAGGGCTCCGGGACGCTGCTCGCCGAATCTGACAAGAGCGCCTTCCGGCTCCGTGGAGAGGTGACCTCACCCGGTGGAACGACTGCCGCTGCGATGCATGTGCTCGAAGAGGGTGGATTCAGGGCACTCATGGAGGACGCCATCCAGGCCGCGGCACAACGTTCCCGCGAACTGGGCGAGCGGGTTCTAGACGACTTCAGAGGATGAACGTCGTCGGCCGCACCGTCCTCGCCGTCACCAGCCGTACAAGTGTCCGCAGACTCTTCTCCGAGTCCGCGGCGGGACGCCGCCTCTCGCTCCGTTTCGTCGCGGGGGAGACGATCGACGAGGCTGCTACCACTGCCTTGACTCTGAACGAGATGGGGGCGCAGGTCTCGCTCGATCATCTCGGGGAACACGTGACCGACGGGCCGGCTGCCGTCGCTGCTCGTGACGACTACCTCGGATGCCTCGACCGGATCCGCGAGGACGGCCTCGACGCCAACATCTCCGTGAAGTTGACCCAACTCGGCCTCGGCCTCGATGACGACCTCGCCGTTGAATCTCTTGGTGCGCTCGCAGCCCGCGCTGCCGCTGCCGGAACGACCGTGACGATCGACATGGAGGAATCCGAACTTGTCGAGAAGACCGTGTCGGCTTTCACGACGGTTCAGGCTCGGTACGGAAATATCGGCATCGCCGTCCAGAGCTACCTCTATCGCACCCCCGCCGATCTCGACCGCATCGTTGTGTCCGGAGGCCACGTGCGGCTCTGCAAGGGGGCGTACGCCGAACCGGCAGAGGTCGCCCATCAGGACAAGGGTCGAGTCGATGCCGCCTTCGACGCGCTCACCCGGCGACTGATGGCGACTCCCGGGATCACACCTGCCATCGCTACCCACGACGACGAACGGATCAACCTCACGAAACGGCTCGCTGCTAGCCGAGCCGAGCCGTGGGAGTTCCAGATGCTCTACGGCGTCCGGACCAACCTGCAGCGGTCTCTCGTCGAGGATGGCTACCCACTCCGCGTGTATGTGCCGTACGGGAATGCCTGGTACCCGTATCTCACGCGGCAGGATGGCCGAGCGCCCCTCGAACGTGGCGTTCTTCGTCCGAGCGGCAGTGGGGAGGTAGGCGATGACTTCGATGACGGTGAGTACCCTCATTCCATGAAACGATTGATACTCGCCGCCTTCGCCCTCGTCATCCTCGTCGCCGCGGCGCAACCGGTCGACGTCGCTCCGGTACTGGTAGCCCAGGGTTTCTTCGTCGAAGACGGGTCCAACGCCGACCGCACTGCAGTCGAAGACGCAGTTGCCGAGGCCCGATTCGCTGGAGGCAATCTCTCGATTGCGGTCCTCGCGATCGAGCCCCCCGGTGGTGCCACGATCTTTGCGGAGAACACACTCAACGAGATGGGCGGAACAGGCACCGTCTTCGTGGTCGCTCCCGAGACGGTCGGGTGGGCATCCGAGGGTGACCTCTATACCCGGGAGCAACTCGACGAGGCGACCGATGTCTCTCTCGACGGCTCCTCGGACACCGACGTCGTGGAACTCTTTGTCGCAACCCTTATCGGAGAGCCCGTCGGCGGCGCCGAACCGGGGGGTGGTGGTGGACTTCCCTTGGGATGGATCTTCCTGCTGATTGTCATAGCGGGCGGAGCGCTTGTCCTCTGGTTGTCCTCTCGGTCCTCGAAGCGGGAGGCAGAGCGGTCGATCGAGGATGCGAGGGTCGAGGTCAAGAAGCGCCTCGACGACGTCGCCAACGACATCATCGACCTTGAAGACGAGATCACCGCGTCAACGGATCCTGCCGCTCGGGTTCTCTACGAGTCCGCGACCGCCGCCTACGCCGATGCGCTCGACACCTACGAAAGGGCAGCTACTCCCCAGGAGCTCATCGCCACGGCGGAGGAGCTCGACATGGCGATCTGGCGCCTCGACAGCGTGGAGGCCCTCCTCGATGGTGAATCCCCTCCACCGAAGCCGGAGAAGCCCCAACCGACCGCCCCGGTGCCGGGAGCCTCCCCACTCACGACACCTCCTCGCGTCCCGGCATCCGTCTACCGACGGCCGGATCGCCGCCGATCCTCAGGCACGGCGGCGATGATGACCGGGCTGCTGATGGGATCGATGGCCTCCACGCGTCGTTCACCCCGCGGGTCGTCGAACTCCGGTTCTCGCTCCCGATCGAAGAGCAGCACGCGTATGCGGGGCGGCGGCCGACGTAGAGGCTGAAGCCTCTCCTAGAATCGAAGGCACTGCACGTACCACAAGAGAGGGATGCGAATGTTCAAGAAATGGTGGCTGTACATCAAGTCATGGTTCAAGTCGACGTCAGACGGCATGATGGATCCCGAGATCGAGATCAACATGGCGATCGATCAAGCGAAGAAGAAGAACCAGGATCTCAGGAACCAGGCCGCCAACATCGTGGCGCACCGTACCCAACTCGAGAGCAAGATCGAGAAGTCCGCCGACCAGGTCGGCGAGACCCGCGAGATGGCGAAGCAGGCGATCCTCAAGGCTGAGGAGTGCAAGGCTGCCGGCGACACGGCCGGGGTTGCCAAGTGGACGAACATTGCCCAGGCACAGGCTACGAAGCTGCAGGCCGCCGAGAACAACCTGACATCCCTCAAGGGTCAATACGGGACGGCGATCACCCAGGCCGATGAAGCCAAGCGCGCCGTGCAGGCCAATGCCGTGAAGCTACAGGAACTCTCCGCGAAGCAGATGGAACTGCTTGGTGCACTCGAGCAGGCGAAGATGCAAGAGACGGTGAACGCAGCCGTCCAGTCGATGTCGGCAACACTCGATGACTCGCTGCCAACGCTTGAATCCGTCGAGGACAAGATCGAGAAGCGCAAGGCACAGGCAATGGCGAAGGCCGAGATCTTCGAGGCGACACCCGATGGTGGCGAAGCTGAGTTGCGCCAGGCGATGAACGAGGCACAGGCCGACGCCAAACTCGAAGAGCTGAAGGCGGAACTCGGGTTGACGACCGGTGGAGAAGCCACCCAGGCCGATTCAGGAGAGGCAACCGGACTCGAAGCCTGACGGAGAGCCCGGCGCGAGGGACTCCTATCATGGGGGCATCGCGATTCCGGAGGACTTTCCCGTATGACAATCATCGAGGCACCGACGCGGACCGTTGTCACCGTCGACGGCAATGAAGCCGCCGCGTCGGTCGCATACCGCACGAACGAAGTTCTTGCCATCTACCCGATCACTCCCTCGTCTCCGATGGGGGAACACGCAGATGCGTGGTCGAATCAGGGTCGACCGAACATCTGGGGGAACATCCCGGATGTCATGGAGATGCAGAGCGAAGCGGGAGCCGCAGGCGCCGTGCACGGAGCGATCCAGGGCGGGGCTCTGACCGGCACGTTCACCGCCTCACAAGGGCTCCTCCTCATGATCCCGAACATGTTCAAGATCGCGGGCGAGTTGACGCCTGCGGTCTTCCACGTCGCTGCAAGGTCCGTGGCGACGCACGCACTATCGATCTTCGGAGACCACAGCGACGTGATGGCGACACGCGGCACGGGATGGGCGCTGCTTGCCTCGAACTCGGTGCAGGAAGCCCACGACATGGCGGCGGTCGCCCAGATGGCGACGCTCGAGAGCAGGGTGCCGTTCCTCCACTTCTTTGATGGTTTCCGCACATCGCACGAAGTGAACATGATCGAAGAGATGTCCGACGATGATCTCCGGGCGCTGATTCCCATCGACGGGGTGCTCGCCCATAGGAAACGGCGGATGGACCCGGACCATCCAGTCCTTCGCGGGACGGCCCAGAATCCGGACGTCTTCTTCCAGGCCCGCGAGGCCTGCAACCGTTTCTACAACGCGGTGCCGGACATCGTCCAGGCGCGCGATGGATCGTTTTGCCGAGCAGATCGGCCGCTCGTATCACCTCTTCGACTATGTCGGCGCACCCGATGCCACCGAAGTCATCGTCATGATGGGTTCGGGTGTCGGTGCGGCAGAGGAAGCAGTCGAAGCGCTCGTTGGCCGGGGAGAGAAGGTGGGACTCGTCAAAGTGCGGCTCTTCCGGCCCTTCTCCGCTCAAGCGCTGATCGCCGCGCTGCCCTCAACCGTCAAGACCATCGTTGTTCTCGACCGCACGAAGGAACCCGGCGCTGTTGGAGAGCCGCTCCACCAGGACGTGATGATGGTCGTCATGGAAGAGACGCAGCTTGGACGGACCTCCTGGACCGTTCCACCGCGTGTCATCGGCGGCCGCTACGGACTTTCGTCGAAGGAGTTCACTCCCGCGATGGTCGCAGGCGTCTTCGACGAGGCCCGGAAGGCCGATCCGAAGCGCCGGTTCACGGTTGGCATCGTCGACGACGTAACGCATCTGTCCATCGACATACCCGCGGAATTCCAGACGGGACATGAGGCGCAAGTCAGGGCCGTCTTCTACGGTCTCGGCGCGGACGGAACCGTCGGGGCGAACAAGAACACCGTCAAGATCGTCGGTGACGAGACGACCCTGTACGCACAGGGATACTTCGTCTATGACTCGCGGAAGTCGGGTGCGATGACCACGTCGCACGTGCGCTTCGACACGTCGCCCATCGCTGCCACCTATCTCATCTCGGATGCGACCTTCGTCGCATGCCACCAGTTCGAGTTCGTCCACAAGGTCGATGTCCTGGCGAAAGCGGAGAAGGGTTCGACGTTCCTCCTGAACAGCCCGTACGGCCCGGATGAGGTCTGGGACGAGCTGCCGGCGAACGTGCAGCGCGAGATCATCGAGAAGGAACTCGCCTTCTACGTCGTCGATGCAACAGAGGTGGCACGAGGCGCCGGACTCGGGCATCGGACGAACACCGTGCTCCAAACCTGTTTCTTCGCCCTCGCCGGCCTCATGCCGGAGGCGGAGGCGATCGCGTCGATCAAGAAGACGATCACCAAGTCGTATGCGAAGTTCGGTGACGTTGTCGTTGAGAAGAACTTCGCCGCCGTCGACGGGGCGGTAGAGAATCTGCACCGCGTCACCGTTCCATCCGAGGCCACGTCGACGATCGAGATGAAGCGCACGGTTCCTGCGGATGCACCGGACTTCGTGCAGCGGGTCACGGCGATGATGCTCGAGGACCGGGGCGACCTGCTGCCGGTCTCGGCCATGCCGGTCGATGGGACGTTCATGACGGCGACAACACAATACGAGAAGCGCAGCATCGCCGTCGACATCCCGATCTTCGATCCTGATATCTGTATCGAATGCGCCAAATGCGCGTTGGTGTGTCCTCATGCCGCGATCAGGATGAAGGTGTTCGAGCCCTCGTCGCTCGACGGGGCACCGGACACGTTCAAGTCCCGAGGATTCAAGAGCCGCGAGCTGCCCGATCATCTCATGACGATCCAGGTCGCCCCGGACGACTGCACCGGTTGCGGCGTCTGCGTCGACGTTTGCCCCGCAAAGTCGAAGACCGAGGTCAAGCACAAGGCGATCAACATGGAGCCGAAGCTCGACCACTTCGAAGAGGAACGGGTGAACTGGGACTTCTTCCTGACAATTCCAGAACCTTCGCGTGATCAGTTCAAGCTGGAAACGGTGAAGGGCTCGCAGATGCTCGAACCGCTCTTCGAGTTCTCCGGCGCGTGCGCAGGCTGCGGGGAGACGCCGTATGTCAAGCTGGTCAGCCAACTCTTCGGAGACCGCATGGTTGTGGCAAACGCAACCGGATGCTCGTCCATCTACGGCGGCAACCTCCCGACGACACCGTGGCGGACGAACGAACAGGGTCGCGGTCCTGCCTGGTCGAACTCGTTGTTCGAAGACAACGCAGAATTCGGCCTCGGCATGCGGCTTGCGCTCGACATCGAGACGACGGAAGCGCGACGGCTCGTTGGCGCGATGTCCGGGCTCCTCGGCGAGAACCTGGTCGGAGCGATCCTCGAAGCCGACCAGTCCGACCACGCAGGAATCGAAGCCCAGCGGACTCGTGTCGCCGAGTTGATGGCGCTGCTACCGGCGATCGACCACGAGGAGGCACGAAGACTCGAGACCGTGGCCGGTGCACTCGTCAAGAAGAGCGTGTGGATCATGGGCGGCGACGGATGGGCCTACGACATCGGCTTCGGCGGCCTCGATCATGCCCTCTCCACGGGAAAGAACATCAACATCCTCGTGCTCGACACCGAGGTGTATTCGAACACGGGGGGACAGGCATCGAAAGCGACACCGAGAGGGGCTGTTGCGCAATTTGCCGCGGGAGGCAAGCCGACGGCGAAGAAGGACCTCGGTCAGATCGCGATGTCGTACGGCAACGTGTACGTGGCGCAGATCGCGATGGGCGCGAACAACACCCAAGCGGTCAAGGCCATCGCCGAGGCCGAGTCCTACCCCGGACCATCGCTCGTCATCGCATACTCGACGTGTATCGCCCACGGGATCGACATGGAGCAGTCGATGTCCCACCAGGGCGAACTCGTGGCAGCCGGCTACTGGCCCCTGTATCGCTACGACCCGCGGATGGTCGATGAGGGCAAGCAACCGTTCAGGATCGACAGCAGGCCACCGTCGATCCCGTTTGCCGACGTGGCGGCCAAGGAAGCACGTTATGCGGTGTTGAGCCGGGTCAATCCGGATCACGCAGCAGAGTTGATGGCCCAGGCCCAGCAAGACATCGACACTCGCTGGAAGCTGTACCAGGAGTTCACGGGGATCGATTGGATCGGCACCGATGATGAGGAGGAGTCATGAGCGTCGACCTCGCCACCACCTACCTGGGTCTCGAATTGAAGAACCCGCTCGTTCGCGTCGTCATCGCCGTTGACGGGCACACTCGATGGATTGCGGAGCCTGGAGGAGGCCGGTGTGGCAGCCGTCGTGTTGCCGTCGTTGTTCGAGGAGCAGATCGAACACGAGGCGATGGAGATGCAACGCGTCATGGAGAGGGGCGCCGAGTCGTTCGCTGAGGCACTGTCCGGGTACTTTCCGGAGTTCGACGACTACGCCACGCGAACCGAGTCGTATCTGCGGCATATCACCGATGCGAAGGAAGCGCTCTCGATCCCGGTGATCGGTTCGCTCAACGGAACGACGAACGGCGGTTGGGTCAACTATGCGAAGCGGATCGAGGATGCGGGTGCCGACGCCCTCGAACTCAACGTCTACCTGATCGCAACCGATCTCGCGACAGCGGGAACGGAGGTTGAACAGCGATACCTCGACCTCGTCTGGGAGGTCCACGAGCAGATCTCGATCCCGCTCGCCGTCAAGGTCGGGCCGTACTTCTCGTCGACACCGAATATGGCCGTCAGACTCGTTGAAACCGGGGCAGATGGGCTTGTTCTGTTCAACCGCTTCTACCAGCCCGACATCGACCTCGAGAGCCTGGAGGTCGTGCCGAAGGTCAAGCTCTCGACATCCAACGACCTGTTGTTGCCACTCCGATGGATTGCCCTCTTGAGCGGAAGAGTTGAAGCCGATCTCGCTGTGACGTCCGGCGTGCACGACGCGGAAGATGTCATCAAGGCGCTACTCGCCGGCTCGAACGTCGCAATGATGACCTCGGCGCTGCTCAAGAAGGGCGCGGGCCATGTCGGGACGGTGCTCGCTGACATGCGGCACTGGCTCGAAGAGCGCGAGTACGAGTCGACGAACCAGCTGAGGGGTTCAATGGCCGTAGGGAACGCACCCAATCCCGACGCGTTCGTGCGTGCCAACTACATGAAGATGCTCGTCACGTACACGACCCCTGAAGTATGACCCGATGGCCATGCCGACGGACCTCGAGATCGCGAGCGCAGCGAGACTCCACCCCGTTGAAGGCATCGCAGCAGAGATGGGGATCGCGCCCGATCATGTCGAGCACCACGGCCGAGAGATAGCAAAGATCTCGCTCGCAGCAATCGACCAGATGGGCCCGCCACGGGCGAAGTACGTGCTGGTCACGGCGACAAACCCGACGCCGCTCGGAGAAGGCAAGACGACGATTGCAGTTGGGCTTGCCCAGGCTTTCAAACACATCGATCGAAGGGCCGTCGTCACGCTCAGACAGCCTTCGCTTGGACCGACGTTCGGGATCAAGGGTGGAGCGGCGGGTGGTGGCTATTCGCAGGTCGTTCCGATGGAAGAGATGAACCTTCACCTCACCGGTGATTTCCATGCGGTCACGGCAGCGAACAATCTCATTTCGGCGCTGATCGACAACCAGATCTACCACGGCAATCAGCTGTCGATCGGGACGGGCGACGTCACATGGCGCCGCGTCCTCGACGTCAACGACCGCACGCTGCGCAACGTGGTGACCGGCCTTGGAGGAAGGACCAACGGCGTGCCGCGGGAGACCGGGTTCGATATCACAGCCGCTTCGGAGATCATGGCCATGCTGGGTCTGGCGACCAGCCTCAGGGGCCTCCGCGAGATGCTCGGCCGCACCGTCATCGGTTTCGACCGCCACGGTAGAGCGGTCACCGCAGAAGAGGTCAAAGCAGCCGGGTCGGCGGCCGTGCTGCTCAAGGACGCCTTGTCTCCCAACCTGATGCAGACGCTCGAAGGCACACCCGCCATCGTGCACACCGGACCCTTCGCAAACATCGCCCATGGCAGCTCGTCGATTGTCGGCGACTACGTCGGCATGCGGGGCGGCGACTATCTGATCACGGAAGCAGGCTTCGGGTCAGACATCGGCGCCGAGAAGTTCTTCAACATCAAGTGCAGGGCATCCGGACTTGCTCCTGATGCTGCAGTCGTCGTGACGACCGTTCGGTCGATGAAATTCCACTCTGGGAAGTACACCATCAAGGTCGGTCGACCCCTTCCGACGGCGCTGTTCGAAGAGAATCCCGGCGATGTGCTCGAAGGGACGGCCAACCTCCGACAGCACATCCGTATCGTGCGCCGCCATGGGGTCGTTCCCGTGGTCGCAATCAATGCGTTCCCGACAGACTTCGCTTCGGAACATGAAGCCATCGTTGCGGTCTGTGAGGAAGAGGGGGTGCGGTGGGCGGTCGCCCAACCCCATGCGGACGGCGGCCCGGGCATGGTGGACCTGGCTCGCGCGGTCGAAGACGCGGTGGCGGAGGGTTCGAACTTCCGGATGCTGTATCCGGATGACATGCCGCTGCGCGACAAGATCGAGACGATCGCGACCGACATCTACGGTGCAGACGGCGTCAAGTTCGACGCCATCGCAGAGCGTCAACTCGCCCGGTATGAGGATCTCGGGTGGGGACATCTCCCGGTCTGTATGGCGAAGACTCAGTACTCGTTGAGCCACGATGCATCGCTGCTCGGCGCCCCCACCGGGTGGATTCTCCGCGTTCGAGAGGTGCAAGCCGCGATCGGCGCCGGTTTCATTCTCCCCCTTACAGGGACGATCACTCGGATGCCGGGCCTCGGCGCCCACCCATCCGCCCACGCAATGGACATCGATGACGACGGGAACGTGGTGGGGCTGTCGTAGAGGTCGGCTCCAGGCTCTGGCCGGCCGTTCATTCCCCCTCTCTAGACTGGCTTCCGAACCCACAGGAGGCACACGTTGACCACCACCGAGACGCCACCGGACAGCGACGAGAAGCGCGCGGGGTGGAAGGTCACGCCGAGTCGAGTTCTCGGGGTTCTCGCAGGTCTGTCGGTCGTGGGGACGCTGATCTTCTGGTGGCTCGGGTCGCTGCCCGAAGAGCCGCATTTCGAGATTGGGCGACCGATCTTCGGGAACATCCCCGCGCTGATCGTTGCCCTCTTCTACATGACGATCGCAACATTCCTCGGTGTCACGCTCTACCTCTTCGCTCAGCGGGCGAAGAGTTGGGAGCGGGGATCCTGGGAGACCCGCTCCGGGCTGTGGAAACAGCGGATGATCGGGCTGCGGGATGCGCTACTGATGCGCACCGTGCTGGAGGACCGTCAGGCTGGTCTCATGCACTCGATGATCTACTGGGGCTTCATCGTCCTCATGATCGGCACGGCCATACTCGAACTCGACCACATCCTCCCTGCCTCGTTGAAGTTCCTCCACGGATGGTTCTATGAGGGCTACTCGGCGGTGCTCGACGCGGCCGCCGTCGTGTTCGTAGTCGGCATCGTGTGGGCGGCGGTGCGTCGGTACGGGCAGAAGCCGTGGCGTCTCAGAGCGAAGACACGGCCGGAGGACGCATGGATCCTGTTCACCCTCGGCCTCATCGGCGTGACCGGTCTGCTAACCGAGGCGGCCCGGATCTCGTACAGCGGTCAGCCGTCGTTCGAGGTGTGGTCGTTCGTCGGCTACCCACTGTCCTATCTGATTCCGTCAGCGACGGCGTCGGGCTGGCATCAGGCGTTCTGGATCATCCACGCCGTGGCGTTCGTCGCCTTCCTCGTCATCCTTCCGACGACGAAACTCCGCCACGTCTTCACCACGCCCGCGAACCTTGCGTTGGCTCCTCGAGATCGGCCAAAGGGCAGCGATGCGCGAGGTTCCGAACCTCATGGAGGTGGAAGACATCGAGACGATCGGCGCGTCCCGGGTCGGTGAGTTCACATGGAAGCAACTCTTTGACACCGACGCCTGCACGGTCTGCGGCCGGTGCACGGAGGTGTGCCCTGCGAACCAGACCGGGAAGCCACTCGATCCACGAGAGATCGTGCTCAAGCTCGGACAGGTCGCGGCGGAGACGGCGGCCGATCCGATCTCTCCAACGGTGAGCGTGGACGGAGACCTCACCGTCTCATCTGACCTCGTCTTCGAGCGGATCACTCCCGGGGAGTTGTGGTCGTGCACGACCTGCCGAGCCTGCGATGAGGTGTGCCCGGCAGGCCTCGAGATCGTCGACAAGATCCTCGATATGCGACGTTTCCTGTCGCTCATGGAGGCGGAGTTTCCGCCGGAACTTGGCAAGGCCTACGTGAGTCTCGAGAACTCCTCGAATATCTACGGGATGGACCAGACGACCCGAGGGGACTGGGTCAAGGAACTCGACTTCAAGGTGAAGTTCCTCGACGAGCCGGGCGTGACGGCGGAGTACCTCTACTGGGTGGGCTGCGCCGGTTCGTTCGACGACCGGAACCGGAAGGTCACGATCGCCACGGCGAAGCTGCTGCACGAGGCCGATGTCGACTTCGCGATCCTTGGGAAGAAGGAACTCTGCACCGGTGATCCAGCCCGTCGCACGGGCAACGAGTACGTGTTCCAGGGCCTGGCGTTGCAGAACATCGAGACGCTGAACGATCTCGGGGTCACCAAGATCGTCACGCAGTGTCCGCATTGCTTCAACACACTTCAGAACGAGTATCCGCAGTTCGGAGGGGACTACGAGACGATCCACCATTCGGACCTTCTGATGCGTCTCGTTGATGAAGGGAGGATCACGCCCAAGTCGAACGGGCAGACCGTCACCTTCCACGATCCGTGTTACCTCGGCCGCTACAACGACGTGTACGAGGCGCCCCGTGGTGTCGTCGATGCGATCGGAACGCGGGTCGAGATGCCGCGAACCGAGAGCAACTCCTTCTGCTGCGGAGCCGGTGGCGGGAAGATGTGGTACGAGGAGGACACCGGGAAGAAGATCAACATTGAGCGGACCGAGGAGGCCGTCGCGTGTGGCACCGATGTGGTCGCGACCGGTTGCCCGTTCTGCTTCGTGATGATCGATGACGCCGTGCGTGATCTCGGGGTCGAGGAGACCGTGGTGGTGAAGGACATCGCGATGCTCCTCGAGGAGAGCATCCGCCCGGAGGCGTGAGCGCCGACACTCTGCTCATTGTCCTCGTCGCGGTCATCATGGTGATCGGCGTCGCCGGGACAGTGCTGCCGATCCTGCCCGGTTTGTGGGTGATCTGGGCTGCTGCCGCGGGGTATGGGGTCCTGGCAGGGTTCGGAACCGGCGGGTGGATAGCAATGGTGTTGATCACGGCGCTGGCGATCGCCGGTACGGCCTCCGCGTTCTATCTCCCGCAGCGCACGGCTTCGGAAGGTCGGTGTCCCCTGGTGGGGGCAAGTGATCGCTCTCGGTTTCGCGATTGCCGGCTTCTTCATCGTTCCGGTAGTTGGGGCTCCGCTCGGATTCGTGGTCGGGATCTTGGTCACGACGATCGCGCGGGAGCGTCACGTCATGGGTGCACTCAATGCGACCTGGGCGACACTCAAGTCGATGTTGCTCGCCTCCGGAGTCCAGTTTGCCGTCGGCGTGGCCATGGTTGCGATGTGGGTGCTGTGGGTCTGGCTGGGTAGAACCAGCTACCCCTTGACCGAACCCTGCGTCAGACCAGAGACAATCGCTTTCTGCGCGATGAGGAACGTGACCACAATCGGAAGTGCTCCAACCACAGCGCCGGCAGCGAGTTCACCCCACTTCGAGGCGTACTCGGCGATCGTGTAGTTCTGCAGACCGAGGATGTAGGTGAGTTGCGACGTGGACCGGAGCATCGTTCGTGCGAGGAGATACTCCGAGAACGTGTTGACCACGGTGATGATGAAGATGACCGCCAGGATCGGGCGCGTGAGCGGGAGGATGATCCGCCAGAAGATCAGCGACGGACCTGCACCGTCGACCCTGGCCGCTCGTCGAGCGACATCGGGACCGAGTCCATGAATCCTTTGATGAGGAATGTGTTGAACCCGATCGCTCCTCCCAGATAGACGAGGATGAGTCCGGCGTGTGTGTTGAGTCCGAACGCCGGGAACGCCACGCCGATGCGTTGCAGGATCAGGAAGATCGCGATGAACATCAGATACTGGGGGAAGACCTGGACGAGCAGAAGGCTGAGGAGTCCGAGGCGCCGTCCCCTGAAACGGAATCGGCTGAATGCGTAGGCAGCCATGGCCGCGAGAAGGAGGTTGAAGCTCGCCGCGAGGATGGAGATCTTCCACGAATTCCACAACCACGTCATGAATGGATTGAGGGGCGGATTCGAGAAGATCGTTCGGTGGCTGTCGAGCGTCGCTCCGTCCGGGATCAGCTTGGCGTTGGACAGACTGTCGACCGGGTTGACCGAGGCCGAGATGATCCAGACCACCGGGTACAGGGCGAAGAAGACGACGATCAGAGCGACGAGGTGGCGCCATCCGACCTCTCGGACCCATCGCTTCAACGGCAGCGGCGGCGACTTCTCTTTCGGCTTCCTGCCCCACGCCTGCGGGCTGCTGCCACCGAGGCGATGGCGCCGGCGGAGCGAGCACTCGCGGCTGTTCCGCCCACGAGCGGTGTGATCGGATCGGCACGGTTCCTGCGGCCCATGTCAGAGTCCGCCATAGATGTCCTCCAGGCGCCGGGTGAATCGGAAGCCGATGCTCGAGATGATCACGAGGATGAAGAAGATGAGGATGGTGATCGCCGTGCCGACTCCGTAGTTGTTGCCGCGTCCAGCCGACACAGCGATGTTGAACGTGAATGTGATCAAGATGTCCGTTGCACCCACGGGCACCGATGCGTCGAGGATCGGCGGACCGCCTTGCGTGAGAAACTCGACGATGACGAAGTTGTTGAAGTTGAAGGCGAACGATCCGATGAGCAGCGGAGCCAGCGAGACCATGAGCATCGGGAACGTGATCCGCCGGAACACCTGGAATGCGTTCGCACCGTCGACACGCGCCGCTTCCTGCAGCTCAGCGGGAATCGACGTGAGCGCCCCGGTCGATATGAGATACATGTACGTGAAGCCGAGCCATGTGTTCACGAGAAGCAGCACCGCGATCTTCGCCCATGTTGGATTCGTGAGCCACGGCACCGGGTCGATGCCGAACGTCCCGAGCAGTGAGTTGATCTGTCCGAACTGTTCGTTGAGGAGTGCCGCGCCAGATCAGCACACTCAGGAACGCTGGTATGGCATAGGGCAGGATGTAGATCGACCGGTAGATTCCGGTTCCCCGCATCCGTTCGCTGTTGAACGTCAGGGCGAGTGCGAGACCGAGCACGAAGGTGAGGAGGACCGATCCAACCGCGAAGACGATGTTCCAGGCGAGGACGCCGAGGATCGGAACGCGGATCCTGGAGTTGGTGAGGATGTCCCAGTAGTTCTCGAATCCGATGACAACGCGCCAGCCGGGTTCGAGGACCGAGCCGTCCGCGCAGACGAAGCTGCCTGTGTCATCGGGCATACACGCCTGGTCCGTCGCCCTGTCGAACAGCGTGCCGGTCTCCGCGTCGTACACATAGCGCTGGGCTCCCTGCACGACGCGGATCCTGCTGGTGCCGATGGGGATCGCCTCGCCGTTCGGCAGGTCCAGCGTCCAACTCTTCAGCTCGTTCGCTACCGCGAAGAGACCGGCGCCGGAAAGTCGCACAAAGGGGCCGACGCTCGCAGGAAGCCCGTCGTCGCCTTCGACGACGTCGTAGGTGGCAACATCCACCGTGCCGTCCTCGGCCGGTTCGGCGGAAGCGGGTCGCGGAATCCCCGCGATGATCTCGCCGGTGTCGTCGTTGACGAGCAAGAACAGAAGCTCTCCCGTTCCCGGGTCTTGATACACCGCGAGTCCGAACACCACCTCGGCCGCGTCGGGATCCAAGTACGGCTTCGATTCGAGGACCTCGATCGCCTGGTCCTTCGTCAATGCGTGACCCGTCGACCAGTTCGTCACCGAAACGAACACGGTGAAGATGATGGGAATGATCATGAAGACGAGGAGGAACGTCAGTCCCGGGGTCAGCCACCGCAGTGCCCCGGTTCCCGGCCAGACGTAGACCCAGTTGATGAGGACGACGAGGACTGCAAGGAAGCCGGCGATCACCCAGTCACCTTCGCCGATGAACACGATGAACGCATACACCGCAAGCGCATCGAGGAGCGCAAGACCGGCCATCTTGAGCCAGAAGCCGAGGCCGAGCGACGAGGACCATCGGTCTGTCCGTTCGCTGCCCTCGGGCTGTCGGATGTCGAGATCGGTCATTCGGCCGGCATGATAATCGGTGTGTCAGAGCAGGACCGGACGCGAAGCGGGAGGGGCCGAAGCCCCTCCCGCATCCTTCGTGTGAGCGGGACGAATCCCGCGATCACGGACTTGGTCAGCCTTCTACGGCTGCGCGAACCTGCTCGGCTGCGTTCGCCATCGCGGTGGCCGCATCGATCTGGAGATTGCGCACGCCGAGGATCTGCTCACCGAGCGGACCCCAGACGCTGCCCATCTCTGGGATGTTGGGCATCGGGAATCCGTCCGCACCGGACAACGCGAAGGTCTCGGCGATCGGGTTGTCGGCCGCAACGGACTCGAAGGTGGTCTTGAAGACCGGGTTGCGTGGGTCGGCCTCGTAGAGCGCCAGCATCGCATCATCGGTGGCGATGTAGTCGAGGAGGAACGCCTCGGCGATGCCGGTGTTCTCGCTGAACTGGTTGATGAACCAACCGCCGGCACCGAGGAATGGACGCATCGGCTGTCCCTCGATGGTCGGGAGCTTCGCCACGCCGTAGGGAATCCCGAGCTCGTCGAAGCCCGCGAGCTGCCACGGACCGCTCAGGAAGAATGCCGCCTTGCCGTCCTGGAACTGCGTCTGGGCGTCGCCGCCGTTGACGTTCCCGACGTAGCCGTCCTTGACGAGCTGCTCGAGGACCGTCACGCCTGCGACCGCTCCTTCGTTATCGAGGCCAACGTCGGTGACGTCGTAGCCGGTTGCGGCGTCGAAGGCAAAGATGTCCGCGAGAGCCGAAACGAATGCGTAGTTGTGGTACGGATCTGCTCCGTCGCCGCCGCCGGGGATGGCCCAGCAATTCTCGATGTCGGAGAGCTGCGTCACAGACCGCGGTGAGCTCCTCGAGCGTCGTCGGTGGCTGGGACAGATCCGGTGTTGTAGTACAGGGCGACCGCTTCACTCTGATACGGCAGGGCATTAGAGCCTGGCCCGTTGTTAGTTGACACGATTGCAGGGCTTACCGGGAACCATTCATCGTCCAGCGTTGCCGCCGAGGTCGATCGGTGCCGAGATGCCGCTTGCGGGCCGTCTCGCCAGGTCCCGAGTCCGTGGGCGCCGATGAAGATGTTCCAGGGACCTTCGCCGGCCGGAGCGGCCGTCGTGGACCTGTTCGCGCAAGTCGTCGAAGACGATCACGTCGATGACGAGATTGACATTGGTCTTCTTCCGACCTGGAGTTCCGAGCGTCTCGAGGATCGGGGCACGTTTTCTCGTCTGCCTGCGGATCGTCACGATTGGGATCGCCATCGGCTCTGCGGCGCCGGTCGTTGTGGTCTGCCGCAGTGGTCGTTGTGGTCGCTGCTTCAGTCGTTGTCGTTGTTGCCTCGGTGGATGTGGTCTCTCTTCGCCGCTGTCGCTGCTACCACATGAGGCGGCAACGAGAGCGAGAGCGAGGACGAGACCAACGAGGAAGATGAATCGGCTCCTCATGTCGGGAGTCCCTCCTATGGATGAATCTCAGACCGCTGGATCGCGGCCATCAGGGAGTGTATGCCCCTCTCTCAGCAAGTCCCCACCAACTCGCAGAAGGTTTGCAGGGATTCTGCAAGAAGGGTCGGGACCGTCGTACGCCTGCAATCGATGAGGCCCAAACTCGCCGAAGTAGCTCAACTTGCGGACGTCAGTGAGGCGACGGTCAGTCGCGTCCTGAACGGTCGTCCCGAGGTAGCGGAGGCGAGTCGCCGTCGCGTGCTCGATGTGATGCGGGATCTTGGATATCGCGAGGTGCCGTCGTGCGATCGAATAGTCCCGGTGTCGTTGGCATCATCACCCCCGAACTCGAGAATCCGCTCTTCGCGGTCTTCGCCCAGTCGCTTCTGTCGAATCTTCGCAAGCAGGGGAATGCTCCCGGTTGTCTGTGCGGCAACGCCGGAGACGGTGAACGAGCAGGACTATCTGGAGCACTTCCTGACGTCTCGGGCCGCCGGTGCGGTCGTGGTCAACGGCCGGTACGCCCAACCCGAGATCGGATACGGCCCATATGTCGCCTTCCGCGATCAGGGCCTACCGATCGTGCTCGTCAATGGGATCCACGCTGCGAGCCCACTTCCTGCGGTAGCCATAGACGTGGAAGCCGCCACCGCAGCAGCGGTCCGTCACCTCGTGACGCTCGGCCATCGGAAGATCGGTTTGCTCATCGGGCCGATGCGCTACTCGCTGTCGCTGGACATGATCGAGGGTTGTCGCGTCGCTGCAGAGCGGCTCGCGGTTGCGTGTGACGACGACATGATCTCCGAGTCCCTGTTCACCTTCGAGGGCGGTCGGGCCGGTAGTGCACAACTGCTGGAAGATGGAATGACGGGGATCATCGCTGCGAAACGACCTGATGGCAAACGGCGCGATCGATGCGGTGCGTGCATGGGGCGGCAACGTACCGGACGACGTCTCCGTTGTCGGTTTTGATGGCACCCCCGCAATGGCCTACACGGCGCCAAGGCTCACCACGCTGCGTCAACCGATCGATCGCATGTCGGCCGCCGCGACCGCTCTGCTCGTGGACGTCATGGATGGGAACGGCGTGAGCCAGACTCAGGTGTTCGCGCCCGAGTTGGTCGTGGGTCGCTCAACGGGACCGGTGAAGGCAGCAGTCGGCAGCCGATAGTTGGTACTCGGTGCCGACGAGCGATGGTGGCCACCTCCTCGCGGGGTACGCTGATGCCAATGAAGATCCTCTTGCTTCTGCCGAGCTTGCTCCGTTCGTTCGTACTGGGGGCTCGGGAACGCTGTTGCCGGACTGGCCCATGCGCTGTCCTCGGATCACGACGTCACTGTTGCCGTGCCCGGTTATCGAGACGCCAATGCGCCGGGACGCAAGGTGACCGGAAGAGCATGGAGACGGCATCAGGATCGTGACATCGAAGTTCTGTTCTGGCTCGATGCGTCGTTCGACCGACCCGGCGTCTACGGACCCGATTCGTTCTCCTCCTATGGCGACAACTGGGAGAGGTTCGCCCGTTTCTCCCTTGCAGTTGCCGAGCTGTCTGAAGGATTCGATGTCGTGCACCTTCACGACGGGCATGTCGGCGCCGTTGCGCTCAAGACGTTGGTGCCGACCGTCTTCACCATTCACAACGCCTCGTATCCGATGATCGGTCCGCTCGGACCTGCCGTGGCGACACTCGGTCTCGGACCGAAGGCGTCCGTGCTCGGCGGGGACCTGGAGTGGTTCGGCGAGGCGAACTTCACAAAGGCCGGTATCGTTGGGGCGACTCAGGCGACGACGGTGAGTTCCGGGCACGCTCGGGAACTCGCCGTTGATGAGACCTCCTTCGGCCTCGGTGGGATCATCCGAGGCCTGTTTCGACCGATCGTCGGTGTTCTGAATGGAATCGACACCGACGACTGGGACCCGAGTCGCGACCCCGTTCTCCCCAAGCCGTTCAGCGCTGCCGACCTCTCGGGCCGTTCGGCGTCGCGGAAGGCACTACTAACTCAATTCGGACTTGACGATGGATTCTTGCTCGGCAACGTCGGCCGGATGTCGGGGCAGAAGGGGCTTGGACTCATCGACTACGACCTTGACGAACTCGTCGATGAGGGTGCCCGGTTCGTGTTCATGGGGAACGGTGACCTCGACCCGCTTGTGGATGGATGGGTTGATCGCCATCCCACGGCCGTGGTGCATGTGCCCTTTGACGAGCCGAGATCTCGGATTGTCTTCGCCGGATCCGACGCCTACCTCATGCCGTCGCAGTACGAACCGTGCGGGCTCGGGCAGATCTATGCCATGCGCTACGGGACCCCATCGATCGCTCACTTCACCGGCGGCCTCGAGGACACGGTCTTCGATATCGACGAGGACCCTGCAAACGGCACCGGGTTCGTATTCCGCTCCTTCGACCACCCGTCGCTTACGAAGACGATCCGGCGTGCAATGCACTACCGGGCCGGCATGCCGGACCTCTGGCGAACGATGCAGGTCAACGGGATGGCCCGGGACTGGTCATGGGACGCTCGTGCGGTCGAGTACGAAGCGATCTACGAATCGGTGGTCGTGCGATAGGCACTGCCGTCATCGATCGGGCGGGTGTTTGCCGCTGTGGACGGCGCCGTGATGTCGTCGGCACAGGAGGATCAGATTGATGAGTGCGGTGACACCGCCGTCGGCCCAGTGAACGACGTGGTGTGCATCGCACCATGACGCCGGGGCGGTGCATCCGACCCACGTGCAGCCTCCGTCCCGAAGTTCGAGCGCCCTTCGGATCGCCGGGGTTACCGTCCGAACCCTCCTTCCGACGTCGAGGGGTTGGCTCTCGCCATCGACGACGATCCGGACGATGCCTGCATCGCACGTCAAGCGTCGGATCGCCTCCGGGTCGACAGCGGACCCGTCGATCTCTCCGAGACGCTGCTCGTCACGCGTCAGGGTCGCGTATGGGACGGTGACGGTGATGTGGGGACGCTCGCCACCGCTGATGGAGGCGTCGTCGTTGTGATCGAGCCAGAACCGGCAGACGTCGACGAGGGCGTCGGCGGTGCGCTGCGGCATCGAGCGGTGGTCGTCCCGGTCGAGGTTCGCCGGATCGGTCTGACTGCGCAACGCCGTTGAGATGATGTGCCCTGATTCGGGGTCGAGGTCGCCGCTCGCGGCCCACATTCCCTCGTAGGTCTGGTTGAAGTAGAAGCGGCGGCGCAGGCGCGCCGATTCGGCGTCCTCGAGCGCAGCCGGGAAGTCAACTTGCTGTTCCCAGACGGACAACGCTTGTCGGAGGTCTCGTGCGTCGAGGTACGTCGCAATGTCGGCGAACACGGTCTCGTGTTCTGTGAACTCGTCGGGATGTTTGTCCCTTGCCAAGGCGAGGAGTTTGACCCCGTTCGGCGTGATGTTCCCTGAGACGGCTTGCTCGGTGATCTGGGGCATCAGGGTGAGGGATCGAGCCGCCTTGACGGTACCCGATGCCTCCGTCGCCGCCATGCGGCAGAAGTGCATGAGCCACGCCGTCGTCGAGAGTTCGTGTTCCGACCGCGGGATCTGCCGTCGGTCCAGTTCTGCGATGAGAACCAGCAGTTGGGCGCTGGACGCATCGATGAGGTGCTTCAGGCCGACGACGGATTGTTCGAGTTCATCGTCGAACAGGCCATCGAGATGATCTTGTAGCTCTGAGGTGAGATCTTGGTTCGCCGTCTCACCGAAGACCTTCACCCCTCCATCGGGGATCGAGTTCTTCATGTTGCCAACGTATCAGGAGGGTGTGACAAGAAATGGTGAGCAGGGGGCCGCAAGAGCTTCCAGCTGCCAGCTCGAGGCCCCCTCTGGCCTGCCGGCCATCTCCCCCACGCCGTGGGGGAGAGTGTCGGAACGCCCCGCTCGCACCCTCACCCGGATCGTGACCATCAGCAACATTCCGAAACCCGGCCCCACCATGAGACCCCGCCAATGCACTCGACGACGAACCGCGGATCCAGGCTTCTTGGGCGCTGCGGACCTCGTCGGCGTCGAGAGACTTCATCTCGAGATCCTCGTTTTGCGACCGTCGGTCGAGTGTCGAGGAGTCGAAGACTTTGGCGAATGCCAGGGTACGTGGCTGCTCCGCCGCTCCTCCGCTCCGCTATTCCGCTGCTTCGCTACCTAGTCTCCAGATCGCGGCGGATCTCGGGGGCATCGAGATACTGGTCTGATTGTCGCCGACCTTCAGTTCTCCGTCGCCCCAAAGGAGTTCGTCGGCTGGGCAGCAGGTGAGCGACAGGGTCTCCCGTTCGCGCCCTGCATTGACGACTACCAGGACGTGCTCGTCGCCGTCGGATCGTTCCACGGCGTATGACATCGATCCGTCGCCATCGTCGGGTGGCCAGAGGATCCGGTAGTCGGCGCTGCGTAGCGCCGGATACCGGATCCGGAGCGCAATGAGGTCTTTCGTTGCTTTGAGGATTCGTTGGTTCCAGTGATCTTCATGGTCCCAGGGAAACGACCGACGGCAGTCGGGGTCGCGGCCGCCTTCGAGGCCGATCTCGGTGCCGTAGTAGATGCTCGGCGCACCGGGGAAGGTGAGGAGTAGTGCGAGGGAGAGCACGACCGAATCCTCGTCATCTGAGGCGATCGTGAGGATTCGGGCGGTGTCGTGGGAATCCAGGAGATTCAGATTGGCGAGTGTCGCCGGTTCGGGATACTGGTCGAGGAGGCCTTGGATGCGGTCCCGGTATCCGGCAGCGTCGGTCGCCGGGGCGACGTTGTAGTAGGGGTTGTCCATCATCGTCGACCGGTCGAGTCGATCACCAACCGTGAATGCGATCGTCGCCGTCGTGAAGGGGTAGTTCATCGTGCCGTCGAAGCGGTCTCCGTCGTTGATGAAGGCGCCGGCATCGCCCCAGATCTCGCCAACGATGTAGAGATCCGGGTTCACCGCGCGGGTGCGCTCCCGGAATTCCTCCCAGAATCCAGGCGTCTGAATCTCCTCGGGAACATCGAGGCGCCACCCGTCGATACCTCGCTTCGCCCAATACTCGCCGACCCGCATCAAGTAGTCGCGAGCCTCGGGATTGTCGGTGTTGAACTTTGGGAGCGCTCGAATGCCCCACCAGGCCTCGTAATTCGCGGGTTCGTCCATGTCGTACGGGTTCAGCGGGAAACCGTTGATGTGGAACCACCCGACATACGGCGACTGTTCGCCGTTCTCCAACACGTCGTGGAACCGGAAGAAACCGCGGCTCGAATGATTGAAGACGCCGTCGAGAACGACCCTGATCCCTCGCTCGTGGCAGCTAGCGAGCATTTCGTCGAAGTTCTCGCCGGTTCCGAGGATCGGATCGACGCGGTAGTAGTCGTGCGTGTGATAGCGATGGTTCGACGCCGATCGGAAGATCGGGTTGAAGTAGATCGCGTTGACGCCCAAATCCGTCAACCAGTCGAGGTGCTCGGCAACGCCGAGGAGGTCGCCGCCCTTGTACCCGTGATACGTCGGAGGAGCATCCCACGCCTCAAGATTGATGGGCTTGCGAACTCGATCCGACTTCGCGAACCGATCAGGGAAGATCTGATAGAAGACGGCATCTGCGACCCAGGAGGGCCGGTCGTGCAGATTCGTGGACGCGGTGCGGTTCTGGCGGCAGTGAGCGCATGTGTCTCGGTCGTGCCGGGGTTGTGTCCTCAAGAGCCTGATCCTCCGGAGCGTTTGGGCAACCGCGCCATGATATGCGCAAACCGTACCGGGAGCGTCGCAGGAACCGGTTTGGTCACTGGATGTCGAGGGGAATCGGCAGGCCGGCAGCGAAGCCAGGAGTCTCGTAGTACGAGAAACGGCCGGTCTCGGGGTCCCAATCGGCGACCACCGGTACGTCGACCTTGCGATCGCTGGCGCACGGTTCGCCGCCGAGGTGCGCTGCGATGTCCTCACGGTACTCCTCGACGAAACCGCCGACGAGCGCCTGCTGGCCCGCACCGAGACCGCAGCGATTCCAATCCGTGATCTTCGCAACCCAGCCGCCGATCTCGTCCATCTGTTTCGCCGAACCCTTGCCGTCGGCGAGCGCGATGAAACGCCTGGCGAGCTCCGTCGCTCCGACCTTGCAGGGGAGGCACTGGCCACAGGAACCACGGGCGTTGAATGCGGCATATGCCCCAATCACCTGCACCGGGCAGATGGTGTCGTCGTAGAGGGTGAAGCCGGCCGATCCGAGACCCGTCTGGATGGATTGCATCCCTTCATATGACAGGGGGACGTCGAGGTGCTCTGCGCCGAACGGGCGGTTTGAGACACCGTTCGTGATCATCTTGATGGGTCGACCGGATCGGGTGCCGCCGCCGTGCACCTCGACGAGTTCGCGCAGAGGCGTTCCGAGAGGGAGTTCAACGACGGTGTTGATCGCGCTGTCACCGCCGAGGGCGAAGATCATCGATCCTGGTGATCTCTCCGTACCGACCGATCGGAACCACTCGGCGCCGCGGGCGAGGATCTGCGGGAGGTTCGAAAGTGTCTCGGCGTTGGTGACAGACGTGGGATTCTGCGGCGACCCTTGGGATTCGAAGAGACCCCGTATGTACGGCGGGTAGAGGCGGGGCTTCGGGTCATGGCCCTCGATCACCTCGAGCATCGCCTTCTCCTCGCCGAACAAGTAGGCGTCCGGTCCGCGAACGATCGTGATCGGCACCTGGCCGATCATCCCGGCATCGACCATCTCGACTGCAGCCTGTTCGAGCCGCTCGATCGCCGCGAGGTGCTTGAACTTGATGCCGATGAAACCCTGCTCCGCTCCGACCGCGAGTCCTGCGATCGTGAGCCCTTCGAGGAGTTGGTACGGATTGTTCTGCAGAAGCCAGCGGTCCTTGAATGTTCCGGGTTCGCCTTCGGATACGTTGGCGACGACGAACTTGCGACCGAAGTCGGCTGCAGCCACCCCGGCCAACTTGATTGCTGCCGGGAAGCCTGCACCGCCTCGACCGCGAAGACCGGAGGCGAGGACCTCGTCGAGAGCGGTCTTCGGTCCCATTCGGTCAAGCGCCGCGAGGCCTTGCCCACCACCCCGCGCGACGTACTCGTCGAGTGAGGTGAGCGGCGACTGCGGGAGGAGGCGGTCAATGATCGTCATGGGGCCGAGATTGTTGTTCGGGAGAGTCCTGCCATGGCCGCATGATACGCACCGGCGGCGACGCGTACCCGGCGAAGCAGGATCGGCGGGGATGCGTCTCCACAGCAATGGACGCGGTGTCCATCTGGGTGTGATAGTGTGTCCACTTCGTCGACGAGGTGAGAACGACCGATGACCGCTCGACCATCCCGGGAAGATTCCGTGGGGACAGACAACGTTGCCGTCTCCGCTCGGAGTCTCGGCAAGTCATTTGGAGACACGGTTGCAGTTCATGACCTGAGCTTCGATGCACGGGCGGGCGAGGTCATGGGACTGCTGGGACCCAACGGTGCAGGGAAGACCACAACGATCAAGATGCTGACGACCCTGCTTCCGATCGATACGGGGTCGGCAACGATTGCCGGACTCGATGTCGCCGCGCGGCCGGACGCAGTGCGACGGGTGATCGGTCTGGCCGGTCAGTCGGCGGCCGTCGACGAGAAACTGACGGCGCGCGAGAACCTCGAGATGTTCGGCCGCCTCTACAAGATCCCGGGGAGCGATCGGAAGAAGCGGATCGGCTTTCTGATCGAGCGCTTCGAACTTGGCGAATTCGCAGACAGGACCGTGGAGACGTACTCGGGTGGCCAGCGGCGGCGACTCGATGTTGTGGCGAGCCTCATCGCCTCGCCGCCCGTCCTCTTCCTCGACGAACCGACCACGGGTCTCGACCCCAGGAGCCGGACCGAACTGTGGGACGAGATCGGTGACCTCGCGGCACAAGGAACCGCCGTTGTTCTGACCACGCAATACCTCGAGGAAGCAGACCGTCTCTCCGACCGCATCGTCATCATCGACGAAGGCGTCATGAAGGCCTCCGGCACGAGCGCCGAGCTCAAACAGGATCTCCAACGGGACGTATTCGAAGTCCACGTCGCGTCGCTGGAAGACGTGACGCGGGCAGCCGAAACTGCCGAACGGATCGCTCCCGGCGTTTCGATCACTTCCGGGGGGACCCAGCTTCAGATTCCACTCACCGACGGGTCTCGCCAGAGCCTCGTCATTCTTCGGGAGTTCGACGCCGCAGACATTGTGATTGCTGACTTTCAGCTCAGACGGCCGACGCTCGACGACGTGTTCCTGACCCTCACCGCGACCGGAGGCAACCGATGACGACGACCCAGGCCGTCCTCGCACGCAAACCCGGACTCTCGGAACGGTTCAGGTGGGCTCTTCAGGACACCGTGACCATGACATGGCGTGATCTCATCCGCACTCGTCGGCAGCCCGAGATGCTGACCTTCGCCGTGATCATGGGCGTGTTCTTCCTGCTGTTGTTCTACTACGTCTTCGGTGGCGCCATCGCCGCCGGGTCGGGTGTCGACTACATCCAGTACCTCGTTCCCGGCGTTTTCGTGATCACGACGCTCACAGGAGCGCAGCAGACCGGCACTGGTCTCGCTACCGACCTCACCCAGGGGGTCACCGACCGATTCCGATCCCTCCCGATGAGCCAGTTCGCGGTCCTCGGTGGCCGCACCATCGCCGACGCGTTCCGGAACGTGGTCAGCGTTGTGCTCGTTGCGATTGTTGGATACGTGCTCGGTTTCCGTTTCGCGTCAATCGGCGGAGCGGTCGGGGCGATCGCCCTCAGCGTCGGGATCGGCTTCTCCTTCTCCTGGATGAATGCGGCGATCGCCGCGAAGGTGAAGAACGCCGAGATGGTCGGCATGCTGAGCATGTTCTGGCTCTTCCCGCTGATGCTGGCCAGCACCGTGTTCACACCGGCAGAGCAGATGCCGGGATGGCTCCAGGGGTTCGCCAGGTGGCAGCCGATCTCGGTGGTTGCAGACGCGGCGCGGAGCCTGAGCAACGGTGTACCGGCCGGCGACGCGGTGCTGTGGTCGGTGGCCTGGATCATCGGCTTGTTGGCCCTGTTCATACCGATGGCGGTCGCGGTGTATCGGAGAGGATGATGGGCGAGACTGCGACCGATCGGATTGTCGAGGCGACGTTCGCGGTCGTCGCCGAGCGTGGCCTGGGCAGCGTCACGATGACGGAGATCGCGGACCGAGCAGGTGTCGCCCGCCAGACGCTCTACAACCACTTCTCCGACGTGGAGCAGATCGTGGTCGTCGGGATCGAGAGGTACTCGCAGGCGGGCTTCGCCCATCTCGTGGACTTGCTCGCCGCAACCGGTTCGGTGGAAGCGAAGCTGGACTTGCTCGTGCGCCACACCGTCGTCGAGGGGAGCCATGGTCATGGGGCAGCCGACGTTCGGGCTGCGCTCTCCCCTGAGGCCCGTGCTCATCTCGATCGACACCGGAACGACTTCATATCCCTGGTTGCTTCGATCATCGCCGACGGCGTCGCAGACGGGTCATTCGATGCGTCGATCGATCCCAACCGGCACGCTGTGCTGGTGCAGGGACTACTCCTGTCCGCCTCGGATCTCGCCGCCGAAGGAGGCGATCCCGCGGAACTCGCCTCAGTGGTCTCGGAGTCGATCCTCCGGGTGCTTCGGGCGCCCTGAAGTCCGGTAGCCTCAGACGTTGGACGCGAACAGTTCGTGAGGATTCGAGAGAGGACCCGCCGATGAAGTACCGCACCCTTGGCAGCACCGGATACGAGGTGTCGGAGATCGGCTTCGGGGCGTGGGCGATCGGCGCCGACTGGGGCAGCATCGATGACACCACTGCGATGGCGGCCCTTCACGCTGCCGTTGATGCAGGGGTGAACTTCATCGACACGGCGGATGTCTACGGGGACGGGCGGAGCGAGCGGTTCGTTGGGCGTCTCGTCCGCGAGCGATCCGACGTCGAACTGATCGTTGCGACGAAGGCGGGTCGCAGACTCGATCCGCACACCGCGGATGGATACACCGGCGAGAATATCGAACGGTTCATCGACCGCAGCCTGATGAACCTCGAGGCCGACGCTTTGGATCTTCTCCAACTGCACGCTCCGCCCACCGACGTCTACTACCGGCCGGAGCTGTTCGAAGCGCTCGACGGGATCAAGGAGAAGGGGAAGATCCGCCACTACGGCGTCAGCGTCGAACGGGTCGAGGAGGCGATGAAGGCGGTCGAGTACCCCGGTGTGGAGACCATCCAGATCATCTACAACATGTTTCGGCAGCGACCGGCGGAGAGGTTCTTCGACGTCGCTCGGGCCACGGATGTTGGAATCATCGTTCGAGTCCCACTTGCCAGCGGCATGCTCACCGGAAGGATGACTGCCGACACGGTGTTCGCCGCAGACGATCACCGTGCCTACAACCGCCAGGGCGAGGCATTCGACGTTGGGGAGACCTTCGCCGGCGTTCCCTACGCCACCGGACTCGATGCGGTGAGCGAATTGGCCGGAGCAAAGCCGGAAGGGGCGACGATGGCGCAGTTCGCGCTCAGGTGGATCCTCATGAGCAACGCCGTCTCGACGGCGATTCCGGGGGCGAAGAGCCCCGAGCAGGCGATCGCCAATGCGACGGTATCGGGTCTTCCGCCGATCGACGGCAACGCATTGAGGAGTGTGGCCGACATCTACGAGCGGTCGGTGAAGCCCTTCGTCCATGCCCGCTGGTAGTCGGGCACGCCCTATCGTCTCACTCATGCGCATCGGATATCAGGGAGAGCCGGGCTCCTACAGCTACCGGGCCGTCGGCGAGCTGTTCCCGGAAGGTGAACCGGTCGGCCTGAAGGGATTCGCAGCTGCGTTCGCGGCCCTCGAGGACGGCGAGGTCGATCGGCTCGTCGTTCCCGTCGAGAACTCGACCACCGGATCGGTACTCCCTGTACTCGATCGCCTCCCAGGGGGCGTGGGCCATCAACCGTTCGCGATCGTCGCAGAGCATCTCGTCGAAGTCCGTCACGCGATCCTTGGAATCCCGGGAGCATCGATCGACGACATTCGCGAGGTGCGGTCCCACCCGGAGGCGCTTTCTCAGGCAGAGCACCATCTTCTCGAACTCGGTGTCGAGGCCGTCGCACGGCGCGATACGGCCGGCTCGGTGCGTGAGGTCGCAGAACTCGGAGACCCAACGATCGCGGCGCTCGCTCCACCCGCAGCTGCGGAGATCCACGGGCTCGAGATCCTGGAACGGAATGTCATGGACCGGGATCACAACACAACCCGGTTCGTTGTTCTCGCTCCCGGCGAGCCGCAGGTTGATCCGGACGACGACAAGACGACGATGCTGTTCACAACGTCACACACGCCGGGAGCGTTGGCGCTGGTACTTGCCGAGCTCGGGCTGCGAGGGGCCAACCTGACGCGAATCGAGTCCCGCCCGTCGACCGAGGCTTGGTCGTATCGGTTCTTCGTCGATCTCGTCCACGAACCCGGACCGGAGGGACTCGCCAAAGTGATCGATCCACCACCCGCGACCTGTGCCGACCTCTGGATTCTCGGCAGCTACGTTCGAGTAGCCGAGTAGTTGGGTCCGCCTCGCCGGCGAGTTCGACAACTACCGTTGCGCACAGGAGGCATTACGGATGGCGACCAGTACGGCGAGTTTCGGCGCGGGGAAGCGGGAGAGCCATGACTCCTCTGCGTACTATGCACGGCGCATGATGCGGACCCCGGAGCCGGGGAAGGCCGGCGAGGTGCGTGACCCACCGGCCAACGTGCTCGACAAGGTCTTCGTCCAGTCCTCCGAATCGATGGATCAACTCCCTGACAACTGTGTTGCCCTCATGGTGACCTCACCGCCGTACAACGTCGGGAAGGATTACGACGAAGATCTCGATCTCGGCGAGTACCTGAGTCTGCTTCAACGGGTCTTCACCGAGACCTACCGGGTCGTCGAACCGGGCGGACGTGTCGCGGTGAACGTAGCGAACCTCGGTCGGAAGCCGTACCTCCCGCTCAACCATCTCGTCGGCGTTCTTCTCACGGAGATCGGATTCCTTTTGCGCGGCGAGATCATTTGGAAGAAGGCCAAGGCGGCCGGCGGATCGACCGCCTGGGGATCATGGCAGTCTGCGAAGAATCCGACGCTCCGCGATGTACACGAGTATGTCCTCGTCGCGTCGAAGGAATCATTCCGACGGGAGCGGCAGGGCGATGACACGATCTCGAAGGAGGACTTCCTCGAAGCAACGATGTCGGTATGGGACATTCTCCCCGAGTCGGCCAGGAGGGTTGGACACCCGGCGCCGTTCCCCACCGAACTGCCGCGGCGGCTCATCGAGTTGTACACGTTTAGTGGAGACCTCGTGCTCGACCCATTCCTCGGATCCGGATCGACGGCGATCGCCGCGGTACAAGCCGGGCGGCGCTTTGTCGGCTACGAGACCGACTCCTCATATGCCGCCCTGGCAGCGAATAGGATCTCGTCGGCGCGGGCCGGATATCGAACCACGACGCAGTGACTGGAGCGTCGAGCCGGTCTGACACCTCGATGGAGAGGGCAGTCCTGGCGACGGTGCCATTTCTCGCGATCGGTCTTGCTGGGTCGGTGCCTCTCCTTCTCGTCCGTTGGTAGTCCCCTCCGTTCCCGGTTGTTCAGCCGTCAAGAACGCTCCGGGGACGGGTTCCCTCGCCCAACGGAACGGGAGAGCCGTCTGTTCCCGAGATTGCCGTTACCCCTCGACCGACCGGGCCTTGTACAGACGGAGGAACGTGTATCCGATGATGCCCGCCACGATCGATCCGATGAAGATGCCGATCTTGGCTTCGTCGGAGAACAGGTGTGCATCCGGGCTCGATCGGAAAGCAAGCTCCGTGATGAAGAGCGAGACGGTGAACCCGACACCTGCCAGGAATCCCAGACCGATGATGTGGCCGAAGCTCGTGTGACGCGGCAACTCGCCCAGTCTGAGTTTGAGGCCGAGCCATGTTGCGACAACGATCCCGACCGGCTTGCCAACGATGAGGCCAACAGATACCCCGAGCGCCACCGGGCTGGTCACGGCCTCGACGATGTCGATGTTGACGAACCGGACCCCGGCGTTGGCAAGGGCGAAGAGCGGAATGACCACGAACGATGACCACGGATGCAGGGCGTGTTCCCAACGCTCGAGTGGCGAGACCGACTCCTTGGCGATCACCGCGAGTTCGAGGGCATCATGGTCGAGACGTGCGTGGGCCTGCGGCGATGCAGCATTTCGATCCCAGCGTTCGAGGATCCATCCTGCTCGCCTCCGGAAATCCACGTCGCTGTAGTAGGCCCGGGCCGGCACCAGCAGGCCCAGGATGACTCCGGCGACGGTCGCGTGAACGCCGGACTCGAGGAAGGCGTACCAGGCGAGAATCGCGAGTGGGAGATAGAAGATTCCGGCTCGAATCCCCACCTGGCGTGCAACGGCGATCAGAGCCAGCGTGGCGGCGGCCACGATCAGCCAAATGAAAGCGAGATCGTCGGTGTAGAAGATCGCGATGACGAGGATCGCCCCGATGTCGTCAACGATCGCGAGGGCGAGGAGGAACAGTTTCGCTCCGAGCGGAACCCTGGATGAGAGCAACGCGATCACGCCCACCGAGAAGGCGATGTCGGTGGCCATTGGGATTCCCCAGCCCGCGAGAGCATCGGCAGGGCCGCTCGACGCGACGAACGCGACGTAGATGAGAGCCGGAACAACCATCCCGCCGAGAGCGGCCACGGCGGGGAGTGATGCCTTCTTCACCGAGTTCAATTCGCCGACAACGAGTTCGCGCTTGATCTCGAGGCCGACGACGAAGAAGAAGATCGCCATCAGGCCGTCGTCGACGACGTGCTTCAGTGATTGGTCGAAGTGGAATCCACCGACCTCGAACGACAGGTGGATGTCCCAGAACTCGAAATAGGAATCACCCCATGCCGAGTTCGCCCAAATGAGCGCGAGGATGGTGGCGGCGAGTAGGACGATGGCGCCCGAAGCCTCCGTCCGGGTGAACTCGAGTGCCGGGCGAACGAAGCGTCTCGGGATCAGTTGGTCGGAGTGCAGCCAGGTGCGGTGCAGGGGTTCGGTGTCGCGGTCCATGCGGCTCAGGAGAGTAGTGCCGTGGCAACGATTGTCCGCTCGGGTGATTGGGTACCATCCCGACCGCGTTTCGAAAGGGTTCGGTGCTTCTCGACGTCGTCAGGATCATCGGAGGGCTGATTGCCCTCATCTACGCCGCCGACCGACTTGCGAAGTCGGCGGTGCGAGTTTCGCGTGCCTTCGGCGTGTCCGTCATATTCATCGGTGCGGTCGTCGTCGGCTTCGGAACATCCGTCCCGGAGTTCGTCGTGTCGGCGCTCGCCGCACTGGAAGGCGAACTCGACCTGGCGGTGAGCAACGTTGTCAGCTCGAACATCTCGAACGTAACCCTCGTGCTCGGCGCGGCGGTGCTGGTCACCCCCATCGCCGCAAGGAGACGAGTCATCAGACGCGAGGGTGCCCTCATGTTCGCGTCCGTTGCGATCCTGACAGCATTCCTCGCCAACGGATGGCTCGATGCCTGGGAGGGGTTCCTGCTGCTCGCGCTGCTCGGGGTGGCGATCTGGCTGATGATTCGATGGTCGAGCAGCGATCCGGACGCCGTGCTCGGTCAGGTCGATGACGAGGTCGATTCGAGGGTCACCGCGGATACGGCGAACATCGCCGTGTGGCGCAAGGAAGTGGGCAAGGAGATCCTCATCGGCGTGGGAGCGCTGATTGTCACGGTCATCGCGGCAGACTTTCTGCTCGACGGAGTCCTCGGAGTGGGAGCACACTTCGGACTCTCAACGCTGTTCCTCGGCCTGATCACCGGCGTCGGCACGAGCCTCCCAGAGCTCGCTGCGGGTATCGCGGCTGCTCGTCACCGAGAGCCGGAACTGGTCCTGGGGAACGTTCTCGGGTCGAACATCTTCAACTCGCTGGGAGTCATCGGACTCGCCGCAATTCTCGGACCCGGACCGCTGGTCGACATCACGATCGCACTGCTCGCGATCATGGTCGGAGTGGTGTTCGTCGCCGGAGCCTTCGCCCTCACCGGCAGACGCATCACCCGAATCGAAGGCGGAGTCCTGTTGGCCGCATTTTTCGCGTTCGCCGTGTATGCGTTCGTCTGACCACCAAGGCGTCTGGCGTTGATACGGACGATATACCGTTCCTATCAACGCCAGACACCCGGGGGTTACTGGTTCGGGACGAGGGTCTGGACCGACTCCGCTGCCGCGTCGACTTGGGCTCGGGTCCAGTTCATCGGGGAGTACTCTCCGGCGAGCCACAGCGGAATCATGTCGTCGTAGTGCGGGTGGTCCGTGTGCCCGGACTGGCCGGTCGTATGTGTCGTTCTGGAACGTGACAGGTCGGCCATGTCGACGAGCATCCGCATCGACGGTAGCCAGTCCGTTTCGAATCCGTCCGGCGCCGTCCACCCCGTGGCGTTGACGAGATCGTCGCCGCCGTTGGTTTCGAACGGTCCTCGATTGAAGCGGTCTTCGATGAGGCCGATCCCGGATTCGCCGAGCGTTTGGTTGCGGAACGTCGAAAGGTGCATCTCTCCCCATCTCCATCCGTCGGGATCGTCGCCGAACCATCCCTTCAGATCGTCGTACGCGGCGTCGAGCGATTGGCGGAGGATCGCATCACGATCTTCGACATCCGGGGTTGTCCGGTCGTCCCAGAACGGGTCGCTCGGGTTCTCGAGCATCTGCCCGACGACATAGAACCACCTTCCGGAACCGTTCGGCCAGTAGTCCTCGGGCAGGTCGTCGTGGAAGGTGAACTCGAGGATGCGGGACCACACTGCGTTGAACGCCGCCGCACCCGACGAATCTGCCTGGTTGCCCAGGTCCCATGAGGCAAAGACGGCGTTGAGGGGTGAATCGAGCGGAGCGAGGTACGGGACGATCTTCTCGGCGTTCAGGCTATACGAGTCGAACTGGATCGACGCCATCTCGTCCAGTCCGATCGGCGCATTGGAGCCAACCAGATCGACGATCCGACGCGCCCGATAGCCGTAGTTCCAGTCGTAGGTGATCCAGTGCGGATAGGTGTCGTCGACGACGGCGTTGTTCGCCGTGACGATGTAGTCGCTCTCCGGATTGAACGAGCGCGGGAGTTCGTCGAACGGGATGAAACCCGTCCACTCGTACTCGTCGGTCCATCCCGGCACGGGGACCGTTCCGTCACCATTCGTCCGGATCGGGATGGCGCCGGGTGACTGATAGCCGATGTTCCCTTCGACGTCCGCGTAGATGAAGTTCTGCGCCGGAACCGTGAACGTCCGGAGGGCCTCACGGAAGTCATCCCAGTTCGCTGAGGAATTGAGTTGCAGGAACACGGTCACGATGCCCGGGTTCGTGTCGAGCGCCGTCCAACGGAGTGCAATGGCATACGGCTCCGGAGTGTCGATGCCGCTGCTCGCAAAGTTGTCGAGATCCTCGTAGACGCCGGAGATGATCGGTCCGTGTCTCGTGGACTTGACGTCGATGATGACCGGGTCACCACCTGCGACCTCGATGGTCTCCTCGTGGACGGCCATGTCGACCCATTTCCCGTTCACCTCGTACTGGTTCGAGTCGTCCGGGTTGACCTTCTCGACATAGAGGTCCTGGACGTCAGGCCCGAGGTTCGTGACGCCCCACACGATGTTCGCGTTGTGACCGATGATGACCCCGGGGACACCGGCGAAGGAGAAGCCGGCGACATCGTACGGACAGTCGCTCGACACGGAGGTGCAGTGGAGGCCGTTCTGATACCAGATCGACGGCATCTGGATCGAGAGGTGTGGATCGTTGGCAAGGATCGGCATGCCGGTGTTGGTGCGATCACCCGACACGACCCATGAGTTCGATCCGATGCCGGCCTCAGGGTCACTCGCTCCGATCGCTGCGACGAGATCGAGTTTGTCCTGCACGGATGCGAGAGCGGTCCGAACGCCGGGGATCGCGTGCAACGAAGCGGTGGGAGTACCGCTCGTGACGAGTTCGTCCGCCGGGACGATGTACGGGTTGAGGTCACCCGGGTACGGCGGGGAGAGTTGGGTGACCTGCACCTCGGTGAGCGATCCGAGGAGGGTCGCCCGTTCGATCTCTGCGTCCATGTTGCCGCGGAGGTCCCACGCCATCGCGATGCCCCAGGTCAATGTGTCGACCGGAGTCCATGGTTCAGGGTCGTAGCTGTGGTTCATCGAGGTCGAGCACGGTGTACTCGAAACTCAGCTCTGCGGGCGAGCGGGATGTGAGGTAGGCGTTCACCCCTTCGGCATAGGCGTCCATCACCGAACGATCGTCCGGTGCGGCGGCGGCGTACTGTGCCGTCGCAACGTCGTGCCATCCCATCGTCCGCAGGAAGGTGTCGGTCTCGACCTGCGAGTCGCCGAACATCTCGGAGAGACGACCCGAACCGATGTGACGCCAGACGTCCATCTGCCAGAACCGTTCTTGGGCGTGGACGTAGCCCTGGGCCACGAACAGGTCATGCTGGTTGTCCGCGTAGATGTGGGCGACGCCCATGTCGTCGCGCACGACTTCGACGCCGGCCCTGAGGCCAGCGATCGCGACTTCCCCGTCGACGTCCGGGAAGGCGCGCCGGACCGAGATGCGTCCAAAGAGTGTCACGCCGAGCACCACGATCACGATGAGTGCCGCGACGGCCCCGAGCACGATCTTCCACCATCTCCGCGACTGCTTTCGCCCGTCGCCCGGCACTGCTGGATCGGTCATGACCGGCGATCGTACTCGCTTCGTCTGGCGCCGCATCGCCGTACCATGGGGGTATGGAAGAAACGACCGAACCGGCAGATACGCCCAACGACGAAGAGCCGATCATTCCGCAGGTAGTCGATGCCCTCGCCGACGGGGGAGGCGAGAACGAAGGCACGTTTGTGACCGAACCCTCGAAGCTCATTCGCATAGCTTCGATGACCCGAGCGATGCTCGAAGAGATCCGGGCGTCGGGCATGGACGATCTTGGACGGCAGCGACTCCTCGCCGTCTACCACCGCTCCATCGATGAGCTGCGGGACGTGCTTTCCGACGACCTCAAAGATGAGCTCGATTCGATCTTCGTACCACTCGAGCGCGAGACGCCGACCGAGTCGGAGATTCGAGTCGCCCAGGCGCAGCTCGTTGGATGGCTCGAGGGGCTCTTCCACGGAATCCAGGCATCCCTCTGGTCACAGCAGATGTCGGCCCAGGCCCAACTCGAGCAGTTGGGGCGTCGTCGCGCTCTCGAAGCGTCAAGCGATGAGGACCGACCGGGGCTCTACCTGTAACTCGCCCCGGATCCGAGGACCCGCGGTCGCCTGTTCGCTACGATGTCCATGTCGAATGAAAGGACCATCCGTCGTGCAGACCCCCACACTGCTTCCGCCCACAGCCATTGTGGTGAATCGATACCACGTGGATCTGACCACTCGGGCGGTCCGATTCGAACCGGTGCAGAGTGAGGACCTCGAGGACGCTCTCGGTGGCATTGCCCGGGCAACCAAGCTGCTCGCCGGCGTCGCCGTCGACGATCCGTACGCCCCCTCCTCGCCACTCGTCATGAACCTTGGTCTGCTGAGCGGCACCAGTGTCATGACTGGGCTACGGACGTTCTTCCATGGATACTCCCCCCTGAAGGTCTCCGACAGCGGATCCCCAGGCCTGATGTGGAGTGCCGGGAGCGGCCACTTCGGGACCAAGCTGCGAGGTCTCGGGATCGATGAGGTGATCTTCACCGGCCGGGCAGAACGGCCGACGCTGCTGCATCTCACGCCGGGCGAGGACGGCGAACCGGCGGTCTTCGAGTTCTTGGATGCGTCGGATCTCTCTCGCGCGACCGTCAATGAGCGCATCCAGGGCCTGTATGGGCGCTTCCCTCGAGCTCATTTCGCGGCGGTTGGCCCCGCTGCCGAACACTACGAGTCGGTGCGCTATGCATCGATCGCACTGTCGACCGACAACCAACTCGAGAGTGGGGACGCGAAACCGCGATTCTGCGGTCGTGGCGGCTACGGCGGGGTAATGGCGTCGAAGAATCTTGGGCGATTGCTGCCGACGGCCCCGACCCGGCTCGGACACGGGGTCTCCGGGACATCAACCGCGAAGTCAACCTCGGACCGGGCAGCGCCCGGTATCGGGATCTCGAGGACGATCGCGGCGGCACCTGGAGGACGATGTTGTGGATGCACGACGAGCAGGCAATCCCTGAGCTCAATTATGCGCCGACGAACACCGACGCTGCTGTGGTTCTGTGCCGGCCGAGCGTGGAGGCGGGGCCGTATCAAGTCAAGGCTGAGGGCTGCTACCTCTGTGGGATTCGTTGCCACAAGAACGTCTACGACGAAGGCCAGGATGGTGAGATCGGGAAGTTCCACCGCGAAGGTCGACTACGAGCCGATCACCCTTCTGTCGTCGAATCTGGGGATCTACGATCCAGGTGCGGCTTTCTCACTCATTCATCTTGCCGACGAACTCGGGTTGGACTCGATCTCTCTCGGCGTGACCCTCGGCTACGCGATGGACTACAACCGGCGCAACAACGGAGATCTGGTCGGGGGTCTCGAATTCGGCGATGCCGCCGGTGTGGACCGTGCAATCCGGGCGGTCGCCAGGGGAGACCTCCCCGAGCTCGGTCAGGGAGTCAGGCGACTGGCAGACGAGACCGGCGAAGCCGGGTACGCGATGCACTCGAAGGGTGTCGAGTACCCCGCTTTCCCGCCCCACATCAATCCGGGGTTCCCTTGGGCCCTCGCCGGCGGACACATGTCGATGCGCACCTTCATGCTCTACATAAGTGAGAAACAGACGGATCTGGACTACTGGGTCAACGCCATCACCGATTCGGGTCCGTTGTACCTCATGGACGACATCACCGGCCTGTGCAAGTTCGCGAATCTCTCGCCGGAGGTCGAGGCCGAGGCGCTGCGGATCGCCAGCGGCCTCGACATCACCGCCGGCGCTCTCGTCGATGTCGTGATGAATACCCAACTCCGCGGGTACGCCAACGAGCGGCGGCAGGGATTCGACGTAGGCGACTACCGCCTCCCGGCTGAGGCACACGGGCCGCTGGGAGACTCGGAAATCGGCGTCTTCAACACACCCGAGTTCTTCGACGAGCTTCGAGCGAAGGTGATGGAGAGGATGGATCGGCGAGCCGCGGCAGCCGGAATCGCCACCGCGTGACTTCGGCGACGTGAGTAACGTCGACGTAGATGAGTCTGCTCTCCTTTGCCAACGATCTCGAGGTCGATCATCCGATCATGCTTCTCGCCATGTCCGGATGGGTCGATGCAGCGTCGGTCGGGACTGATACCATCGAGCTCATCGCCGAAGGCGGAGAGGTCGTCGCCGCCTTCGAACCCGACGAGCTCTTCGACTACCGGTCGTCCCGGCCCGTACTCCACTTCTCCTCAGGTGAACTGACCGAGATCTCGTGGCCGCGTCTCGAGATCGTGCATCGGACAATCGACGGAATCGACCTTCTCATTGCCACGGGCAACGAGCCAGATTTTCGTTGGCAGGAGTTGACGCGCGAGTTCGTCGCGCTCACCGACCGGTACGGCGTGAGCAGGTTCATAACACTCGGTGCTGTGCCGGCCCCCGTCCCGCACACCCGCCCGATCAGGGTCGTGTGCACGACATCGAATCCCGAACTGCTCCTCGACGACGACGAGGTGTTGCCCAATGATCTCGTTGTTCCCGGCGCTGCCGTCAGCGTGCTTCGGCAAGGGATCGCAGATGCTGGAGTCCCCTCCATCGGGTATTGGGTGCAGACTCCTCACTACCTCCAAAGCCCCTTCCATCCTGGCGTGCTGAGCCTGCTCGAGAGGGTCGGAAATCAGATCGGTGTCCCGTTCCCGATCGGTGATCTGGCGGAGAGAGCTGCCGCGCAACTCGAGGAGATCAACCGTGATCTCTCCGAGCGCTCGGATGCCAAGCAGTACGTGGAGCACCTCGAGCAGATGCAGGACCAACAGGACGAGCCGATGCCGATCATGTCGTTCGACGATCTCCCCTCTCCGGATGAGATCGGGGCAGAAGTAGAGAAGTACTTGAGGTCAGCGTCGGACGAAGACTGAGCGGACGACGAACAGCTTCGGGCCGTTGACTGCTAGCTGCTGGCTAGTTCCCGACTATTCCCACGAACAGCGTCAGTATTGCCAGGACTGCCGTCACCGCGATCATTGCCCACACCGACCAGGTGAGGCCTCTGATCGATCTCATGGTGTTGTTCAGAGAAGCGATCAGGTCATCGAGACGCGGATCGGTGTTGCCGGGGGTCGTCGCTTGGGTCACCGGTGCCACGCGGGTTCGCTCTGCGAACACCGGCGCCGGTGTGGCAACGACGGGCGACTTCGATTCCGTCGATTGCTTCGTCTGCTTCGTTTGATGCGGCTGCCTCGTCGCAGCGGCGACCGGAGTGAGCACAATCTCGGCACCCTCTCCCGGATGACCGAGTTGGATCGTCGTCGGTCCCTTTATGTCGAGGGCCTGGATGCGAGCACCGTTGTGAAACGTTCCGTTGCGGCTCGACGCGTCTTGCACAACCCAGTGGGAACCGTCGTACTTGACGACTGCGTGCCGCCGCGAGATTCCGGGACGCGCCACCTTGACCGTCGCGGCTGAATCCGCGCCGATCACGGCCGTTGTCCCGGCGGGAACGGTGACGCTTTGTCCTGCAGCGGTGACCCTCAGGTCCATGGACCCCCCAATCGTGTGAGCTGGTCGAGACCTGAAATCTAGTGGTCCTTGGTGCTACAACGAAAAGCGAACCAACAAGCGACTTGTCACAGGGGGAGCGAGGCCCGGACGGACGTACCCGATTCAGCGGTCGAATCGATCGAGATCTGTCCCCCGGCGCGTGTCGCACGCTCTCTGAGGTTGGTGAGACCGAGCCCCCACGCCACTTCTGCAGGATCGAACCCAATCCCGTTGTCGGAAACGCGGAGGGCGAGCCGATCATCCCCGCCGTGGATCTCGATCGCGATCCGGTCTGCGTGCGAGTGGCGGAGCGAGTTGCTCAGCGACTCGCGCACGAGCTGGGTCGCATCGTCGATGACGCGCTGAGGGAGTGCATCGAGTGATCCGGTGTAGGCAACGTTCACCTCAGTGTCGTGCGGTCCGGCGAGCCGAGTCACGAGCTCGCGGAGCTCCGATCGAAGCGTCCGTTGCCCTCCCGCGGGTGCACCAAGGTCGAAGATGAAGCCGCGCAGTGATGTGATCGTCCGGTCCAGGCTCTCAACGTCCTGTTCGAGCGCACGCCTGACCTCGGGATCGACGACCTTGAGTGCCTGACCTTGGAGTGAGAGTCCGACGGCGAAGAGATCCTGGATGATCGCATCGTGCAGGTCGCGGGCGATTCGTTCCCGATCTTCGGCCACAGCGAGGCTCTGGAGCCGCTGTTGGAGCCTCACGGTCCGGATGGCGGTCCCGGCGATCATCGCCAACGCCTCAACAAGCGCCTCGTCCTCCTCGGTGAAGCCTCCCTGTTTGTCGGTGAGATAGAGATTGCCGAAGAGATTCGATCCCGCACGCACCGGCACGCCGAGGAATGAACCCATCTGTGGGTGATGCGACGGCATGCCGATCGAGGCCGGGTGATCGGAGATGTGCTCGAGTCGAACCGTCTCACCTTCACGGGAGATCAGACCGAGCAAGCCACGGCCTTTGGGGGGTGAGCCGATCGTTTCGGCTGTCCCGGGATCGAGACCGGCGTGGACGAAGTCGACAAGCCCGCCATGCTGGCCGACGACCCCGAGGGCGGCATGCGGCGCACCGGTGAGATCCATCGCAATCTCAACCGTCGTCGCCAGAATCGCTTGAAGGTCGGTTTGTCCGGCTACGGCGGCTGCGCCCTCGACGAGGTCGCGGAGCCGGGCCGGTGTGAACTGTCTCAACGTCACGGGTGCAGGCTACTCGGTCTCAGACTATGCCATTCGGCCCTCCCCAGTGTCCTCAATGCAGTAAGTTGCGGTCGTGCCACGCAAGAAGAAGCCCGCAGGTTTGCTCAGAGTCGTTCTTGTTGACGATCACGAGGTCGTTCGCCGCGGGCTCCGATCGCTCATCGACTCGTACGACGACCTCACGGTGGTCGGTGAAGCCGGCACGGCCAAGGAAGGGGTACGGCGTGTCGGATATGACGCTCCCGACGTCGTCGTCATGGACGTTCGACTTCCGGACGGTTCCGGCGTCGAGGCATGCCGGGAGATCGTCGAGCGGTGGCCAGATGTCGGAGTACTCATCCTCACTTCGTTCGCGGATGAAGACGCATTGATGTCGGCGATCATGGCCGGCGCCTCCGGATACGTCTTGAAGAGGATCGACGCCGAGGCGCTCATCGATAGCATCAGGAGAGTCGGTGCCGGCGAGACGCTGCTCGATCCTGCCATGGCCGAACCACTCTTCGATCGACTTCGTGGGCACACCGTCGACGATCCGCTCATACGCAGACTTTCTCCGCAGGAGAGGCGGATCCTCGATCTCATCGCTGACGGGAAGACGAATCGTCAGATCGCTGAGGAGATGTTCCTCGCAGAGAAGACGGTGAAGAACTACGTGTCGAATCTTCTTGCGAAGATGGAGATGTCGCGACGCAGCGAGGCCGCAGCGTACGCCGCTCGGGTCGCCACCAGGCACGAGCATCAATACCCACCCGAGGAGTGGACCCAGTGAACTCGGGTGCACTTCCGGCCGTCACGTAGGGAGCATGGCATGAGAGTCATCGACGTCATGACAGCAGAGGTCGAGGTGGCGCACCCGGATTGGTCGTTGAAGCAGGCGGCCCGAGCAATGATCGACCATGGGGTGTCCGGTCTCCCCGTCGTAGCCGACGACGGGACCGTGGTCGGAATCATCACCGAAGCCGATTTTGTTGAGGCCGAAGCAGATCGAGCGATCGGACGGCGGCGTCTACTCGACACGGTGTTCGGCGAGAAGAAGTCCAGAGCGCCATCGACCGTAGGCGCGGTGATGACGACGTCCCTGTTGGTGGTCGATCGCAACACCATGCTCTCGGAAGCGGCTCGTCTCATGACCGAGCAGAACGTGAAACGACTCCCGGTTGTCGATCCGGATGGCCACCTCGAGGGCATCGTGAGCCGGGGAGACATCCTGGTCGCGTTTGCCAGAGACGACGATGTCATCGCGGATGCCGTCGAGCGCGGCGTCATCCGAAGAATCCTCATGCTCGACTCGCCCGATGTGTCCGTCAGGGTTGCAGATGGTGTAGTGACCCTGACCGGGGAGGTCCCCACTCGGACCGATGCCAGACTGCTCGAGGAGCTCGTCGGCCGTGTCGAGGGCGTCATTCGATGCGATAGCGATCTGAGCTGGTCATTTGACGACGTCGCCGCCCGGCCTATGCCGTAGAAACCCTGGGAACATTCTGGGTGCCCGCAGCGTTTCCTCGTGACGAACCGCGAGGCGGAGCGACGACATGGTGTCCGTAGTAGACGAACTGTTCTTCGATGCCCAGGAACCCTGGTACGAGGAAGCTGCCTGTGCCTCATACCCGGCCGAATTGTTCTTCCCGCCCAGCGATGCTCCATCGGCCGCGAACGCGGCGAAAGCCATCTGTCAAGGGTGCCCGGTCCGCGAGGAGTGTCTCTCGTTTGCGCTCGAGACGGCCCAGGCAGAGGGCGTCTGGGGTGGGATGAACGCGGGGGAGCGCCGCAGGTTGCGGCGCCGCCTCCGAGATCGGGAGCGGCGCAGAGCATCGTGACGGCCGGCTGGAGGGTCCGGTGGGCATCGGCGGCTACGATCCCGTGGATGAAGACCAAGAAGTACGAGAAGCGGCTTGCCGAACTCGAGATTGAGCTTGCGAAGTTGCAGGCCTGGATCACGGATCAGGGCCTCCGGATCATCGTCATCTTCGAAGGCAGGGATGCCGCGGGCAAGGGTGGGACGATCAAGACGATCACTCGCCGTCTGAACCCCAGAGTCGTGAGGACCGTCGCGCTTCCCGTCCCCAGCGACCGGGAGAAGTCAGAGTGGTACCTGCAGCGATACGTCGCTCATCTCCCTGCGGCCGGGGAGATGGTCCTCTTCGACCGCTCCTGGTACAACCGGCTCAACGTGGAGCGAGTCATGGGATTCTGCACCGATGACCAATACGAGCAGTTCCTCACGCTCTGTCCGGCGTTCGAGCGGGAGATCACCGACGACGGGATCCTCCTCATCAAGTACTGGCTCCACACGAGCGACGATGAACAGGAGCGCCGATTCCAGGCACGGAACACCGATCCGAAGAAGCGGTGGAAGCTCAGCCCGATGGATCTGACGGCGCGGTCCCGATGGGTCGACTACTCGCGCGCTCGCGATGCGACATTCGAGCACACGAACACCGAGTGGGCGCCTTGGTACCTGGCAGATCTCGAGGACAAGAAGGCCGGTCGTCTCAATGTCATCCGCCACCTCCTCAACCAGGTTGCCTACGAGGACCTAACTCCCGGGCCGCTCGACCTTCCCGAACGGCAGACGGCCGGTGACTACGAGGAACCCAACTGGGCACCGTTGGAGATCCCAAGAGTCTTCGAGTAGAGAACCAAGCGCCGGCGCTCCGCGGGCGTCTGTCCGGAGAGTCGTTGCACAAAGAGTGGTCCGGCATACACTTGCGCTCTACCTTGACCAAACGGGGGACGCCTTGCGCCGCATTCTGATCTCGACCGCGATCGCCCTACCGATCGTGCTCATCCTGATCGTTGCAGGTGTCTACGCCTACGACGAGGTCCTGCATCCCGATCGAGTCGGGACGCAACGTCGCAGCAGGAGAAGTCGATCTCTCCGGATTGTCCACCGAGGAAGCCGTCGCCGCGATTGCCGACTACGAGGCGCGACTGATTGCGGCCCCGGCGCCGTTCATTGTCGACGGCGAAGAGGTTGTGCTCGATCCTGCGGCCGCAGGTCTCGCAGTCGACGAAAAGGCCGTGGTCGACGATGCCTTGAGACAACGACGTGGCGGTGGATTTCTCTCGGATGTCGGCGGTTGGTTCAGCTCATGGCGATCGCCCGTCGTGATCGTGATCCCGACCACGATCGACGAGGAGATGACCGAAGCAGTGCTTTTCAGCTGGGACCGATCCGTCGTGGATCAACCCGCATACGAGGGAGCTGTGCTGGTGGAGAACGCGGTTGCCGTACCCGAGTATCCTCGACCCGGTTCCCTGCTGGATCGTCCGCAGGCATTCGACGCCATTTCTCGGTCACTTGCCACGTTCGAGCGCCTCCCGGTCGCACTTCCACTGACCGATCTCGATCCGACCATCACGAACGCTGACGTCGACGCTGCCGTTGCACGCGCCAACGAACTCATCGGCGAACCGGTGTATCTCTGGCGGGAGGGATCTGCACAGCGTCTCACGATAACGACCGCCGGCCTCGCATCCGCGCTGCGAAGTGAGATCGTCGTGAACTCTCCGGCGGCCTTTGTCGTGGAATTGGACGAGGATGTACTTCGCGACATCGCGGAACGGCAAATTGACCGGTTCGCCAGCGAGCCGGTCGATGCCTCGTTCACGTTCGACAAGGACACGAACGCCGTTGGGATCGTCCCGTCCACGCCCGGTGTCGTTGTCGACCTCGACGCCGTCCCTGGTGTTGTCATCAACGCGGCGCTTGACACCGGATTGGCACGGTTGCCGACGATGGTCGGCGGCACGGCGGTGCTAACGACGGAGATGGCTGAGGCGATGGGTCCATTCGGTGAAGTTTCCACGTTCACTACCTATCACCCGTGTTGCGCCAGTCGCGTCACCAATATCCAACTCCTGGCGGACGAGATCGATGGATCGATCGTCATGCCTGGGGAGATCTTCTCGATCAACGACACCGCGGGGAAGCGCACACTCGCGGAGGGGTATGTGCGGGCGGGCGCGATCATCAATGGCGATATCTCCTGCTGCGATAGCCCGATCAATATCGGCGGAGGTACCAGCCAGTTCGCGACGACGTTCTACAACGCCGTCTTTTTCGGGTGCTACGAGGACGTCGAGCACCAACCGCACAGCATCTACTTCAGTCGATATCCGTACATTCGGGAGGCAACGCTCGGATTTCCTGCACCGGACGTGAAGTTTCGCAACGACTCCGACGCCCCGGTGTTCATCGACACGTCACATACCGGCGGGTCCATCACCGTGACCTTCTACGGGAACAACGGTGGCCGCACCTGCACATCGGAGCAGTCGGGCAACACGGTGACCCGTGTGATGACCCATGCCGACGGCACGGTCACCACCCAGTCGTGGAGTTGGAACTACAAGCTCCCGAAACCCGCGGAACCAGCAACCACCACGACGACGAAGCCCCCGGCCACCACCACCACGACGGCGGCCACGACCACCACGACGGCGGCCACGACCACCACGACGGCGCCGCCACCCCCCGACACAACAGTGCCGCCACCCCCTGACACAACCGTGCCGACGACCACTGTGCCCTAGCTGTCCTAGCGTCAGCGACGCAGGGGGGAGAGAGCTACCAGCTGCCAGCTCCCAGCTACTCGGCTACTCGGCTACTCGGCTACTCCGCTACTCGGCTACTCCGCAAGCCCGCTACCCCGTTACTCGGCTGCTCCGCTACTCGGCACCGTGACGTTCGTCAGTCCCGTGACGCTTGGACGCTTCGACCCGCGACATGGCCGGCGTATTCCTCGTCGAGTGACGCGTACAGCTCCTCTTCTTGGTCGAAGTGGAGGCGCAGGATGGCGTGCAGTCCGTACAGAAGTCTTCGTAGCTCCTGAAGATCGACGGCGTCGGGCCCCGATGCCGTGATGTCATCGACGATGCGACAGTATCGATCGGTCAGGTGGAAGATCTCGCGATGGGCGCGGCTCATCGACTGCAGGGGGTCTGCACCACCGAGGACTCCTTCGATCTCCGGGTAGATCCGGCGCTCATCATCCTCTTCATGGGGGAGGATCTCCTCGAGAAGGAGCGTCTCTACGTCCTGCAACACAACAAGCGCCTCGTCGCGCGGGAGGTCGTCGAGTCGGTCGGCCGCGTCGCCGATCATCTGCAGCCTCGGCATCAACTCGTCGTGGTCGGCCCGCAACTGACGCGAGAGTTCGGGCGAGAGACTCGGTGTGCCGGCGAGCGGACGGTCCCCGGTTAGGGCACGGAGCGCGTTCAGGATCGCTATTACATCGATGACTTCCTGAATGAGCGCACCGGCGATCGGAGGGAGCAAACCCAGCGCCGCGGCCACCATCGCGATCAGGGAGAGGCCCATTCCGACGATGACGCTCTGCAGGGCGATGCGACGGGACCGATGCGCGATCTCGATGGCGATCACCAGCCGCTGAAGGCGGTCAACCATGATCACCACGTCGGCCGCCTCAGATGATGCCGTCGCCCCGCGGGCACCCATGGCAACGCCGACATCGGCGGCGGCAAGCGCGGGCGCGTCGTTGATCCCGTCTCCCACCATCGCGGTGACGCCCTCTGCCCGCATGTCGGTTAGCGCTTCGACCTTCTCCTGGGGAGTGCATTCGGCCAGCACCTGGTCGACGCCGACCGCGAGGCCGACCGACTGAGCAACCACGGGATGGTCGCCGGTGGCCATCACAATCTTTCGGATGCCCAGCCGACGAAGCGATCGAATGGTGCCGGCCGCATCGGGTCGGATGACGTCGTCGAACGAGGCGGCCGCGACGACATCTCCATCGACCGCGATGAACACCGTGAGCGGCGCCATGCGCATCACTTTGCGACGGAAGCGGGCGACCTCGGCCGGCTCAGTCTGATCGCCGAGCAGCCACTTGATGTTGCCGACGGACACCACATGCTCGTCCACCGATCCGACGACACCGCCCCCTGCAGTCTCGTTCACGTCGGTCGGGATCGGAAGCCGCAAATCGCGATGATGTGCTTCCTCGACGAGCGCCTTCGCGAGGATGTGTGTCGAAGCCTGATCGACCGCTGCAGCCAGTCGGAGGACCTCGGTGCCGTCGATGTCGTGATCGAACGTTGTGATCCTGCGGAGCACCGGCAGTCCGACGGTCACCGTGCCGGTCTTGTCGAGCAACAGCATGTCGACGCGAGCAAGAGACTCGAGCGCTGCTCCGCCGCGAAAGATGATGCCGCGCTTCGCCGCCCGGCTGATCCCCGAGACGATCGCGATGGGAACGGCGAGCAGCAGCGGGCACGGCGTAGCTACAACGACAACGGCGAGCGCCCGAGTCGAATCCCCTGAAACGATCCAGGCGAGGGCAGCGAGACCGATTGCAAGCGGAACGAACCACGCGGCCCATCGATCGGCGAGCCTGACCGCCGGAGAGCGTTCCTGCTGGGCCTGGCGGACCAGCCTGACAACTCCGGCGTAGGTGCTGTCCTCGGCCTTCGCCAGAGCTCGCATCTCGAACGATCCCGCGCCGTTGACGACACCGCTTGCAACGAGTGCCCCCTCGGCTCGTTCGACCGGCATGCTCTCGCCCGTGAGAGCCGACTCGTCGAGGACCGCAGCTTCGGAGAGGATGATGCCGTCGACGGGCACGACTTCCCCTGACTGCACCAGGAGTCGATCTCCCGTGATGATGTCATCGATGTCTACGGTCTCGATGGCATCGCCTTCGACTCGGTGCGCGGTTCGCGGAGCTCGCTCAATCAGAGCCGTCAACTCCCGCTCAGCCCGCCCCGCCGCGTAGGCCTCGAGATACTGGCCCGTCGCGAGCATGAGGCCAACGATTGCCGCGGTGAGGAACTCCCCGAGCGCGAGCGCACCGCCGATGGCAAGCAGCGCGATTACATCGACACCGGCACTTCCCGATCGCACGTCGGAGATGATTCCCCGTACCAGGAACGGAATCGGTACGACACCCGCGGCGATCCAGAGTCCGGTGGCGACGGTTTCGGCGCCGGTGAGGTATAGGGCGACGCCTCCGAGCATGGCGGCAGCCGTGCCGATGAGGACGTAGCGGGAAGTTCGTTCAGTCGCCAAGGCCTTCTCCACAGATCGGACCCTATCCCAACAGCCTTGTCCCCTGTGAACTAGGGCCGCTCGTCACAATCTCCAGACTTCGTTCCCGGCCACTCGACCTCCGCCGCTGGGACAGCAGCGGAGCGGCACGGCGGCGTTCGGGATGCGCCACGTGAGACCCGAGGACCGACTACGAAACGGTGATCTTGATCGAGTTGATCGTCACCGGGTTGTGCGGACGGTCTTGGGCACCCTTCGGTGCCGTAGCAATGGCGTCCACGACGTCCATGCCGGAAGTGACTTCACCGAAGATCGTGTAGGCGTTCGGCAGACCGGCGTTGTCGTGGCAGATGAAGAACTGAGAGCCGTTCGTGTTCGGGCCGGAGTTCGCCATCGCGACAACGCCGCGGTGGTAGTTCGACTTGGAGTGTCCGAGTTCATCACGGAAGCGGTAGCCCGGTCCACCGGTGCCGGTACCGGTCGGATCGCCACCCTGGATCATGAACCCGGAGATCGTCCGGTGGAAGATCACGTCGTCGTAGAAGCCATCGCGTGCGAGGAAGACGAAGTTGTTCACGGTCTGCGGTGCATCGGCGGCGTAGAACTCGATCGCGATCTCACCGGCACTCGTGTCGAGCGTCGCGGTATAGGTCTTCGAGAGATCGATGGACATCTCGGGCGGATTCTTGTACTGAGCAGCCATGAGTAACTCCTGATGATCGGGAAACAGGTGCGTCACCCTAGATGGGTCGTGGACTGTGAGCTGTCAAAAGTCGGCGATCGGCGGTTGATCGGTTCAGAAACCGCGGCGTCGGCGGATCTTCCGTTGGGACCCCGGCTTGAAGGGGGCCGACTCCTCCGGCGGCTGCCACGCGAAGAGATCCGAGACTCGCTCGTCATTCGAGAACATCTTGATGATCGGCACGTTCAACCCGGCCCTGCGCTGGATTCCGAGTACCTCGTTCACCTGGTCCCACTCGACGAACGTGACAACCAGACCCTCTTCTCCGGCGCGTGCCGTTCGGCCGGATCGATGGAGATACGTCTTCGGATCATCCGGCGGGTCATAGTGGAGCACGATGTCGACACCCTCGATGTGGAGTCCCCTGGCCGCGACATTGGTGGCGACGAGGACCGTCGCCTTTCCCTCTCGGAAGCGCGACAGCGACTGTTCGCGTTTCTGTTGCGGGAGATCTCCATGGATAGCGGCCGCGTTGATTCCGATCTCGCGGAGTCGTTTCGTCAGATCGTCGGCAGCCCACTTCGTCCGAGTGAACATGAGCGTTCTGTCGGCAGTCCGGCTGATCTCTGCCGCCATCTTCGGTTTGTCGAGGTGATGAACCTTCAGGAACCGGTGCACCATCGTGTCGACATGGTCGCTGTCGGACTCGACGTGATGGGTGACCGGGTCGGTCATGTACCGGTCGACCAACTCCTGCACCTGAGCATCCAGCGTTGCCGAGTACAGGTAGGTCTGATGCTTGTCAGGAACGGCTGACATGATCTTGCGAACCTGGGGCATGAAACCCATATCGGCCATCTGGTCGGCCTCGTCGATGCAGACGACACTGATGTCATCAAGACGCGCCTTGCGGCGTTCCATGAGATCGATGAGACGTCCCGGAGTAGCGATGATGAGTTCGACGCCGGCGTCGAGCGCATCGATCTGGGCCTGCATCGAGGCACCGCCGTAGACGGTGACAAGGCTGAATCCTCGAGCGGCGACGAGAGGGGCGAGGTCGCGCGTGACCTGCATCGCTAATTCCCGGGTCGGGACGAGCACGAGGGCTCTCGGATGAAATGGCTCAGCCCGCAGGAGGCTCTCGACGATCGGGAGGCCGAATGCGAGGGTCTTCCCCGAGCCGGTCTTCGCCTTTCCGAGTACGTCGATGCCTGCGAGGCCGTCCGGGATGGTCATCGCCTGGATTGGGAACGGTGTCTCAAATCCGGCGTCGATGAGAACGCTGAGGAGGTCAGGAGCGATGCCGAGGTCGGCGAAGGTCGTGTTGGTGGCGAGTTCGTTGGTCAAGGTGGGGTCACCAGTCATAGAGAGGTCGGCCGGATGCGGCCGCTCACAAAGGTAGCGGCGCCGACGCGGTACACCGAGGACCGAACCGGCTTCGATTCAGACCCGCATCAACCGAGGACGCGCCGGACGAGGCTCTGACGGGCAGCGGCTCGCCTGCCGGCGCCTACACCCACGGCGAACGCTGCGCCCGCCATACCAGCGGCTCCGACTGCCGCCGTGGTGCGTTTCATGACCTTCTTGCGTGCCCGGCTGAATTCGACGATCGGCCAGCCACGGTGGTAGGCGATGGTCTCTAGCGTACGATCCGGGTTGACCGCCACCGGATGGCCGACGATCTCGAGCATTGGGAGATCCCCGGCCGAGTCGGTGTACGCATACGACAGGAGAAGGTCGTAGCCCTTTTCCTCGGCGAGTCTCCGAATCGCGATCGCCTTTCCCTCGCCGTAGCAGAACGGCTCTGCGAGTTCCCCGGTGTAGACGCCGTCTTCGACTGCGGCCACCGTGCCGATTCCTCCCGTGAGCCCGATTGCCGCCGCGAAGTCATCGACGATCTCGTTGGGGGAAGCAGACACGATGTAGGTGTCGCGGTCTGCCGCGTGATGGAGGTCGATGAGTCCCCGGGCTTCCCGTCGGACCTCGCTTTCGAGTCGCGGGATGATCTGCTTCCCGAGTTCGGACATCCTTTCGACGGTGACTCCTTGAATCGCCTGAAGGACCCGGGTCTTGACTGCATCGGTCTTCTCATCGGAAGCTCCCGCAACGAGGAACCTCGCGGCGTTTGTCGCGTCGGCCACGACCTCTCGATTGGTGACCATGCCGGCGCGATAGGCCGCCCATCCGAGGGTGAACACGGATGACCCGCTGATGATCGTTCGATCGAGATCGAAGAACGCTGCGCCTCTCCTGGGTGGTTGGTCGGTCATTTCGCTGTCTCCAGACTTTCGATTGGGACGGAGAACAGGCCCGCGGCTCCTGCCTTCACCGACGGGAGGAGGCCGAAGGCGGTCGGTAGTAGTTGCTCCGCATAGAACGCGCTGGTGTTGATCTTCGCATCGAGCCACGAATCGCTGACTTCGGCGGTGGCGGCGAGCGCGAGGCGTGCCAGGTAGTAGCCGCCTGCAATGATCCCGAACATCTTGAGATACGGCGTTGCTCCAGCGAGTCGGTCGTTGGGATCCTCACAGGCGAGCAGCCACTCCGTGGCATCGCTCAATGATGCGGTGCTTGCGAGGAGCATCTTGCCGATCGTTTCGAGGCGGGGATCGCCGCTCTCAACGAGAGGACCTTCGAGCGCGACCATCTCATCGAGATATCCTCGGACAACACGCCCACCGTCCATCGGGAGCTTGCGCATCACGAGATCGATCGCCTGAATGCCGTTCGTACCCTCGTAGATGGGCGTGATTCGGGCATCTCGATAGTGCTGGGCGGCCCCGGTCTCTTCCACGTAACCCATGCCACCGTGGACCTGGACTCCGACGGACGTCATCTCGACGCCGATGTCGGTGCACCAGGCTTTCGCCACCGGTGTGAGCAGCGCGACCCGGTCGCTACCGGCGCGCCGGCCTGCCTCGTCGGGGTGGCGATGCATCCGCTCACCCGAAGCTGCGGTGTCGTAGAGAAGAGCCCGGGCGGCCTCGTTGTACGCCTTCATCGTCATGAGCATTCGGCGGACGTCCGGGTGCTCGATGATGGGGGCAAACTTCTGTCTTGGGCGTGCCGACGGCGCGACCCTGGGTGCGTTCTTTCGCATACTCCACGGCCTGTTGGTATGCACGGTCGGAGATACCGAGCCCCTCGAGTCCGACTTCGCGTCTGGCCTGGTTCATCATGGCGAACATATAGCTCATGCCCCGGTTCGGCTCGCCGATGAGGTAGCCGATCGAGTTGTCGTACGCCTGCACACAGGTTGGGCTTCCATGGATCCCGAGCTTGTGCTCGATCGACACGGTCTCGACGTTGTTCCATGCTCCGATCGTGCCGTCATCGTTGACGAGCATCTTCGGGACGACGAAGAGCGAGATGCCTCTTGTTCCCGGGGGAGCATCGGGAAGTCTTGCGAGAACCAGATGGATGATGTTGTCGGCAAGGTCGTGATCGCCCCACGTGATGAAGATCTTCGACCCGTTGATGCGGTAGGTGCCGTCGTCGTTCGGGATTGCCTTTGTGCGGAGGGCGCCTACGTCAGAGCCCGCCTCCGGCTCGGTGAGGACCATTGTTCCGGTCCACTCGGCGGTCACGAGCTTCTCGAGATACGTCGCACGAAGGTCGTCATCGGCGTGGTCCCTGATCACGGTGATCGCCGAGCCGGTCAGCATCGGGTTGAGGGAGAATGCCAGATTGGCCGAGACGAACATCTCGCTGACGGCGAATCCGACCGTTTCGGGGAAGCCGTGGCCCCCATACTCCGGTGGGCCGGTGACGGCACTCCACCCGGCATCAACGTACTTGCGCCACGCGTCCTTGAAGGCGTCCGGCGTGATGACGTTCCCTTCGACCCAGGTCGCACCGATCTCGTCACCGGCTCGATTCGTCGGGGCGACAACTTCTGCCATGAAGCGACCCGCCTCGTCGAGGGCACCGTCGATCGTCTCGGAGTCAACATGCTCGAAGCCGGGGTACCCGATGATCTCATCGAGGTTCGCGATGTGACGCAGGACGAACTTGATATCGCGCAGCGGTGGTGTGTAGTCGGCCATGCCGTGAGGATAGGCCGCGGGGATCGAGGCCGGACTCGGAGGGTCTAGGCGTCGGCCCCGACCGACTCGCGAGTCTCATTCTTGGCGAGGGCATCGGTCGAAAGGAGCGTGCGCACGTCGAGGGCAAAGTCCGTCACTCGTGCATCGACCCACATAGCGTTGTTGCTCAGCCAGGTGTCGATGAACTCCACCGTCTGGAGCGTTGTCGTCGATTCGGTCGGTCGTTCGGCGGTCATCGCGTCCCGTTCGCTCGCTTATCCAAGGGTACGCCGTAGGCTGATCTACTCCTCATACATCGGCTCGGAGTCCCTCATGCTCAAGCGTCATCTCATCCTGACAACGATCGCGATCTCCCTGACGGTGGGTGCCTGTTCTGCGAGCGAACCCGCGACCGTAAGCGAAGACGCTGCCCAGGTGTCGAACAGAACCGAGGCGGCCGTCGATGTGGAGCAGACCGATGACGCTGGGGGCGCCTTCATGGTCCAAGACGGAGATCTCGTGGAAGTCCACTACGACGGCACCCTCGACGATGGCTCGTCCTTCGACTCGTCTCGCGAGCGAGGCACACCGTTCTCGTTTCGAGGTCGGCACCGGTCAGGTGATACCCGGATTCGACGATGCGGTTCGCGGATTGAGGATCGGCGAGTCGCGCGAGGTGCGGATTCCTCCCGCCGAGGCCTACGGGGAATGGTCCGACGAGAACGTTGTCGAGCTGCCATACGGTCCCGACCAGGCCGACGTCGCCGTGGGCGATCAGGTCTACCTCACCACCGGCCAAGCCGCGATCGTTCTCGAGGTGAAGAAGGACACCGTCGTCCTCGATGCGAATCACGAACTGGCCGGTGAAGCACTCACGTTCAAGATAGAAGTGCTGTCGATCACGCGGCCGTGAGTAGCCGAGTAGCCGAGGACTGCCCGGTCTGATTGGGATCTGTCTCAGCTACTCCGCTACTCAGCTACTCCGCTACTCCGATACCGGCTCTTCTCTTGCCCACAGACGCCTGAACTCGTCGGAGGTCTTCAGGAGCTCTTCCGAGGTCCCCGTTGCCTCGATCTCCCCGTCCTTCATGACCACAACGAGGTCGGCCCGCTGGAGGGCCGGTTTGCGGTGGGAGACGACGAGGGCAGTTGCCCCCGAACCGTCGTCGAACAGGCGGTCCCAGAGGATCTGCTCCGTCTCGACGTCCAACGCGCTCGAGAGGTCGTCGAAGACGAGCAGTTCGGGCCGACGGACCAGCATCCTGGCTGCGGCCGACCGCTGGATCTGCCCACCGGACAAGCGGACTCCACGCGGACCGACCATCGTTTCCAGACCATCGATCATGCCTTCGAGATCCTGTTCCATCGTGGCCGTGCGAATGGCAGCAACAACCTCTTCATCGCTTGCGTCAGCGCCAAGAGTGAGATTCTCCCCGAGGGTGAGGGAGAACAGACGCGGCACCTGCGGCGTGTAGGCCGTGCGCGGCGGACTCATGAAGGAGGCGGGATCGTCGACCGTCTCACCCTTCCAAGATATCGCTCCGCCCTCGAGAGGCACGAGACCGAGCACGCTTCGCAGGAGTGTCGTCTTGCCTGAGCCGATCCGTCCGGTTATCACGACGAATCCACCCGACTCCACGTCGAGATCGACCGACTCAATGCCGGCGCCCGACGACGGGTAGTGGTAGCTGAGGCCGCGGACGGATAGCAGGGGGATCCCGTTGAGATCCACATTCGAGACCTCCGCTGATCCCGGTTGAACGCGGAGTGGGGACTCAGTGAAGAGATCGCGATCAGCAACGAGGTCGCGCCATCTCGCCCCTCTCATCAATGAGATGATTCGGTCGACCGACACTCCCGCTTGCTTGACCCTGGCGATGAAGAGACCAACGAAGTATGCGGAGTCCGTCACCATGGCGAGCAAGTAGACGAACAGGCTGAACTCGCCGACGGTCAAGCCGGCCGACCCGTCCGTGGAGATCGCCCCGGCGGCCAGGATCAGAATGAGCCCGGTTCCGATGCTGACGGTGTTGTGGAACACCGCTTCGAGCCCCGCGGTGAACGTGCGATCGCGGAACCATCATCTTGCGTCGCACAGCGTTCAGTTCGTCGAAGTGGCGGAGCATGGTGTCTTCCGCTCCGGCGACCTTCACCGACTGAACCGAACCGAGCGTCTCGCCGAGGAATCCCGTGATCGCCTCCGTCGATTCGCGAGCCGCCGTGCGGTACCGGCGGATCGTTGAACCGGTTCGGCTCACGACCAGGATGACGATCGCCACGGGTGCGAACACGACGAGTGTCATGGTCGGGTCGATGGTGAAGAGGATGGCGACCGCCACGATTGCCGATACGGTCGATCCGACGAAGTCGACGGTGAAGTCCATCGCCTCGAGCGTGTGGTCGACATCGTCACGAAGCGCGACACGACTTCGCCGGGCGTTTCGGCAACCGGGCGAGCACCCGGCAGCGAGAAGATCCAGGCGAGCATGGACCCGCGCATCCCCGCTCCCGCGCGGAAGAGCAGGCCTGAGTGGAGACGCATCGCGACGAACACGGCGCCGATGCGCGCGGCCAGATAGGCCCAGAGCACGGCCACGATCGTGGCGAGATTCCAGCCGGCGGTTTCTCCGGTGAGTTGGTCGAAGAACGCTGCGATGAGGAGCCCGACGATGATCGGAGCCGTCCAGATCGTGATCCACATCACGAGGCTCGACAAGTAGCGAAGCCACTGGTTCCGGATCAGGGCCAGCACGACTCGAGAGATGGGTGCCTGAGAGCGGGCCGTCATGCGAGCACCTCCTCCATGCCGGTGGCCAGTAGATCCGAGAACCTCGAATGTGGGTCGGCCGCGAGCGTGGAACGCTCGCCGAACTCAACAACCCGACCGTCGTCGAGGATGAGGATGTCGTCGGCCCGGGTGACCGTGCCGAGCCGGTGGGCGATGACGATGCCGGTCCGTCCCTCGAGGAGGTGATCGACGGCGCGTTCGATGAGCGCCTCCGTCGCAGGATCCAGACGTGACGACGCCTCGTCGAGAACGACCACGCCGGGGTCTTCCAGGAAGATTCGTGTGAACGCGAGGAGTTGCGCCTGCCCGGCCGACAGTCCTCCACTCCCGGACGCGAGGAGTGTGTTGAGACCGTCGGGAAGCGACGCAAGCCACGAGTCGAGTTCGAGACGGTGGATCGCGTCGAGGATGTGTTCCTCACGGATCTCATCGTTGAAGAACGTCAAGTTGTCGCGAACCGACGCTCGGAACAGCTGGACGTCCTGGGTGACCATGCCAACGCGTTTCCGGAAGTCCGCGAGTTGCGCATCCCAGGTGGCTACATCACCGAGGCGCACAATTCCTGCCTGGGGTTCATAGAGCCTGGTGATGAGGCGGGCGATCGTCGACTTCCCGCTGCCGGTTCGACCGAGTAGGCCGACGACTCGCCCCGGTGCGATGTCAAAGCTGACGTCGTGGAGCACGATCTCGTCGGCATCGTCGTCGCCGTCGGCGTACGAGAAGGTGACACCGTCGAATTCGACACGAAGGGCACCGCCGTTGATCGGTCGGTCTCCCTCGGCCTTGAGTTGTGTCGACGTGGTCATCAACTCGTCGACGCGCGCGATGGCTGCTCCTGCCTTCTGGAGGTCTTCCATCTGAGCCCGAATCTGCTCCATCGGGTGCCTGGTCATCTCGACGTAGTGGAACACCAGATAGACGGAGCCGATCGTCAGGGTTCCGATTCCGAAGAGCCACGAACCGAGGATGAAGACGATCGACGTCGAGAGGCCATAGAGGACGATCGTGGTGCTCCACATCCACGCCCAGCCCATCCAGCCGCGGATCGTCTGGGGGAGCCACCGACGCAGGATCTCGTTGAAGCGTTCTTCCATGTACGGCCCTGCGCCGTTCGCGGTGATGTCCTCTGTGCCCTCGACAACTTCACCGACGAAGCCGAATGCCTCAGCCGCGGTTGCCCGGATCGCCTTCCAACGAGGGACCGCTACCCGGTGGAGGCCGGTCATCACACCCAGGGCGAGACCAGTGAAGACGGTGACGCTGAGACCGACGATCCAGCTCTCGAGCCACAGCATCACGAGAACGCCAATCACGAGTGCTCCGTTGCCGACGACTTTGATCATCATCGCTGAGAAGAAGTTCGACAGTGCCGTGACGTCACCATCGATGCGTTCGATGAGCTCACCGGACGAGTGGCCCTTGTGAAACCCCATGTCGAGATGGAGCACGTGGTCGGTCAGGTTCGCCCGCAGATTGTTCGTCGCCGTCCAGCCGATGTCCTCAGCGAGATAGGTCGACCAGATCGCCAGCGCTTGCTGGACCACCGCGACCAACATGAACGCGACGGCGAGCGGAATGAGGGCGCTTGCCCCACTGCCTTCGAGGGCACCGTCGATGAACCGTTTGATGAGCTGTGGGTTGAGGAGCTGCAGGCCGATCGTCCCGAAGAGGACGAGGCTGAGCAACACCACCCGCGGCCGCAGGGGTCTCAGATAGTCGGTGAGGAGGGTGAAATAGGCTCGTACGGGGATCATGTCGCGTCCTGGGTCGTCCGGAATGGGCAGTTGCGGCCATTGAAAAAGCCGCCCGGTGGGCGGCTACCTCGCTTGAACGCTGCTACCGGGTCAGAACCGGAAACGGGCGCGCGCGAGGGCCGCCTGGGGGGTGTTCGGCTGCGTACGCCGGATCATTCCTCGACTCCTCCTCGCTCGGCACCGCGACCACAAAGGTCACCTGACACCAAGAACTCTCGCGCGGGACCCTCCAACTGTCAAGCCCGTGGGAACGGTGGGCCCGCAGAGCACCTTCAAGCTCTGTCGATGATCCGCCGACATCATGGAGATGGATTCGTTGAATTGTGTGGCGTGCGGAGCCGAACTCCCGGACGCCGTCGCCCGATTCTGCAGCTCGTGCGGTGAGCAGGTGCACACCACCGGCGAGGACCCCGGGACAGACCCGGCGCCTCCGTCCCGGATAACGGATGAGCACTGGCAGTACATCACGTGGGGTGCGATGGCCGCCGGCGCAGTCGCGATCGTCGCTCTTGTGGCCGTTGTCTTCGGTCTTCTGTCCGGGACCGACACTGCCGGAGCCGCCGATTCGGAATCGACCGAGGAGACGGTATCGGCGTCGGCCGCCGTGCTGGAAGACGCCATCGAGATGGTCAATGTCCCGGTGACCGAACCCGTTGTCCTTCGCTCTCCCACTCTCGGGCCGACCACCCGGTATCCCCAGGACGGCACGGTGGTGGTCGTGCGAGTGACGATGGATGTGTGCGAGCGTCACGAAGGCATGTTGCGAGCGAGTGGGTCGATTCGAAACGGCTCGGCACTCGCGCAGACCTTTGACTACAAGATCGGTGTCGACCTGAAGCGCAGGGGTACCGGCGCCCTACTCTCTCATCTCGAAGATTCTGTCGAGGGCGTCGCACCCGGCGAAACGGCAGAGTGGAACGTTGAGACGGTATCGAGCCGGGTCGTGAATATCCGGTGTGAAGTCACCGCCTTGACGGTGATCCCGGTCGATAGCGATTGACTGCAGCCCTTTCGAGGAACGTCAGCCCAGCGCTCGCACGACGAACAGTGCCGCCAGAAGGGCGAACGAGTTGGTTGCGATGTGAGCCATCACGGGAGCCACGGTGCTGTTCGCCCGCAGCCGCAGCCACAGGAAGCCGAACCCTGCGAGGGCGGTGCCCAACACGCTGCCGGTCAGGGCCAAGGCGATCTCCAGGACGCTGTCGATGTTCTCGCCGGCAGGATTGGTGAGCAGCGTGTCGAGCGTCGGGAGGATATGCCACAACCCGAAGAGAATGCTCGTGGCCAGCGTGGCCCAAAGAGGGGCCCATCTGCGGGCGAACATGCCGAACAGAACCCCCCGGAACAGGGTCTCCTCGTAGAATGCCGTGGCGACCGGTATCCGGATGAGCGCGTCGAACAGGACGACCCACGTGGACCGCTCGATCACACGATCGTCGCGGAAGAAGTCCCGCGTGAACGGCATCGCGACGCCGATCAGGATTCCTGCGCCTATCACTCCCATCACGATCCCCCCGACCACCAAACCGCGACTGATCCGATCTCTGCGATAGCCAAGATCGGTCGCTCCGGCTCCTGAGTGCCGGGCGATCGCGACGGCGACACCGAGGATCCCGAGATTGAACGGGATGTGCCACCAGGGGCTGAGGACCCGATTTGCGATGACGTTCGCGTAGGCGGTGAGGGCGACGATGGCGACGATGTGCCAGGTGTGGATGCCGTGTTCGCCCGGGGATTCTCGGAGCCACATCGACGGGCGCCACATGCGATCCCATTCGTCTCGCGTCCACGACGCCTCGGAATCGAGAGGACGCGGGACTCCCCCACTGTCGTGCGGTTCGTAACGATCGTCCTCAGTGGTAGACATGGAACCCGCACCCTACCGGCGCGGTCCGTTCGTGCGGCTACGCTTTGGGGATGGCGCTCCTCGATGGATTCAAACAGCAGGTGCTGAATCTCGGCAGAAGCGAGGCCCGTGCGAAGGCGCGGCCGCTGCTCGTCGATGACGAGACATTCGACCGTTCCGCGGCCGGTCTCGACCGGAGGACGTCCGAGGGGTTCGTACTGTTCTGGTTGTTGTCGGACCGAGCGCTCTACCTCGTTGCCGGAGGGCCGACCGGCGACTGGGCCTTCAGGATCCCGTATGAAAACGTCGACGAGATGGCCCTCGACTTCGACGAGAGCGCCGAGACGCTGCCCTGGTATGTCAGGCTTACGTTGATACCCGACGGAGATGGGGTGATCACCACACTTCAGGAGGTGGGCGAACCGGGGAAGCCACTCGCTGCACCTGTGCCGAGGGTGATCGACGACGGCGAGAAGGAACACCTCGCCCAGGGTGCGCTCATCCCGCTGACAGGATTCGCCGTCATCACAAAGAAGTTCCGAACCGCGCTCGCTCGGCGACTCGAACTCGCAGGCGGAACGCTGCACGTTCATGGCGAAGACCGCGTCGCCGCGCAGCGTAGGCTCCCGACAAGGAGACGCCAGAAGGACGCCGGGTAGCAGACCGGCGCACGACGCATGTGCCGCGAGCGTCGACGATCACACGGCCATCACCGACCTGATCGACTGATCTGCTCACTCGGCTGCTCAGCTACTCCGGTGCTCCGCTACCCCGCTACTCCTACGCAACCGGCTCAAACCGCGCCGTGAAGTGCCGGAGCCATGGGGCCTGCTCGACGATGCGGTAACCGCGCATCTCCGACGCTCCGGCCGCGACGTCGATGACCACCTCAGCGACGTAGTCGATGTGACTCTGCGTGTAGGTTCGGCGCGGAATGGCGAGTCGCACCAACTCCATGGCCGCGGGTTCGTCGGGCGCACCGTGTGCCCCCGGGCGGCCGAACATCACGGTCCCGATCTCGACCCCGCGGACACCGCCGTTGCGGTAGAGCTCGATAGCGAGCGCCTGCGCCGGGTACTGGTGCGGCGGGATGTGCGGAAGCATCGCCTTGGCGTCGATGTAGACCGCGTGACCCCCCGCCGGTTGTACGATCGGGACACCCGCCTCGGAGACCTTGTCTGCGAGATACCCCGTGGATCGGATGCGGTAGCGCAGATAGTTCTCGTCGAGGACCTCCTCGAGGCCCTGAGCGAGCGCCTCGAGGTCGTATCCGGCGAGACCTCCGTACGTCGGGAACCCTTCGGTCAAGATGAGCAGATTCCTGGATTGCAGGGACGTCTCATGGTCGTTCATGGCGAGGAACCCGCCGATGTTGACCAACCCATCCTTCTTCGCCGACATGGTGCAACCGTCGGCCAGGGAGAACATCTCATGGGCGATCTCCTTGGGTGTCCGATCGGCGTAGCCCTCCTCGCGGAGTTTGATGAACCATGCGTTCTCGGCGAAACGACACGCATCGAGGAAGAGTGGGATCCCGTGCTCGTCGCAGACGGCTCGGACGGCCCGCAGATTCTCCATCGAGACGGGCTGACCGCCGCCGGAATTGTTCGTGATCGTCATCATCACGAGCGGAATCCGATCGACACCGACACGTTCGATACACGCTCGTAACGCGTCGATGTCCATGTTGCCCTTGAACGGCAAGATGTCGGACGGTTCGGATGCGCTGACCAGATCCAACGCCTCGGCGCCCTGGTACTCGACATTCGCCCTCGTTGTGTCGAAGTGTGTGTTGTTCGGCACGACGTCACCCTCGGAGACCATGACCGAGAAGAGAATCTTCTCTGCCGCGTGACCTTGATGGGTCGGGATCACCTCCGAGAATCCCGTGAGGTCCTTCACCGCAGTTTCGAAGCGGAAGAAGCTACGACTTCCGGCATACGACTCATCACCACGCATCATCCCCGCCCACTGCTCGGACGACATCGCACCGGTCCCGGAATCGGTCAGGAGGTCGATGATCACCTTGTCGGCGTGTAATCCGAAGAGATTGAAGCCGGCGCGTCGGAGCGCGGCCTCGCGTTCCTCGACGCTCGGCAGGTCGATCGCCTGAACGGTGTGGATCCGGAACGGTTCGATGATGGTGCGGTGCGGCATCAGGTCCTCTCGATCGATGGCTAGGAGTGCACCGGGCAGCGGCACTACTCAGCACACTCCTGGATTCTCGCAGCAGCAGGCGCGCTCTGAGTCGGTAGGCTGTTTCCTATGGAACTCCTTGGCGATCTCGATGTTCATCTCTTCAACGAGGGCACTCAGACCCGCATGTACAACCACCTCGGTGCGCAGCTGCTACCGGGCGGTGGAGCGCACTTCGCTGTTTGGGCTCCGAACGCCCGCGACGTTGCGTTGATCGGGGACTTCAACGGATGGGACGCGGCTACTCATCCGATGTTCCCGACCGGCTCGGGCATCTGGAAGGCCTTCGTGCCAGAAGCCAACCCCGGGAACACGTACAAGTATGCGATCACGACCCGCTCCGGGGAGCGGATCGACAAAGCTGATCCGCTTGCGTTCCTCGCTGAGGTCCCTCCGAAGACGGCATCGGTGGTCTGGAGCCTCGACTACGAGTGGGGTGACGACGAGTGGATGTCTTCTCGCGGTGGGCGCCAGGCTCATGACGCAGCGATCGCCATCTACGAGCTGCATACCGGGTCGTGGAGAAAGGCAGGCAACGGCGACTCCCTGTCGTATCGGGAGTTGGCCGAGCCGCTCGCCGACTACATGACCGAGATGGGATACACCCACGTCGAGTTCATGCCGCTGTCAGAGCACCCGTACTACCCATCGTGGGGCTACCAGGTGACCGGCTACTTTGCACCGACGAGCCGGTTCGGAACACCCCAGGACCTGATGTACCTCATCGATCACCTCCACCAATCGGGTATCGGCGTGATCCTCGACTGGGTCCCCTCTCATTTCGCGACCGATGGTCACGGTCTCCGTCAGTTCGACGGAACGGCGCTGTACGAGCACTCCGATTCGAGGAAGGGGTTCCACCCGGACTGGGGAAGCTACATCTTCAACTACGGGCGAAATGAAGTTCGTTCGTTTCTCGTTTCATCGGCGAACTTCTGGCTCGATCGCTATCACGTGGACGGTCTCCGGGTAGACGGCGTCGCGTCGATCCTCTACCTCGACTACTCACGGGACGAGGGGGAGTGGGAGCCCAACATCTACGGTGGGAACGAGAACCTGGAGGCGATCTCCCTGCTCAAGTTGGTCAACAGCGTGGCGTACGGGGAGCATCCAGGCATCACGATGATCGCCGAAGAGTCAACGGCGTTCGCCGGCGTCTCGCGGCCCGTCGATTCGGGCGGCCTCGGCTTCGGCTACAAGTGGGACATGGGCTGGATGCACGACTCTCTCGAGTATTTCGCCCATGAACCGGTGCACCGTTCGTTCCACCAGAACGATCTGACGTTCCGGATGTTGTACGCCTACGACGAGAACTTCATCCTCACGCTCTCCCACGACGAGGTGGTCCACGGCAAGGGATCGCTCGTCAACAAGATGCCGGGTGACGAGTGGCAGCAGTTCGCGAATCTCAGGGCGCTGTACGGCTACCAATACTCGCTCCCCGGAAAGAAGTGCCTGTTCATGGGCGGCGAGTTCGGACAGCGATCGGAGTGGGCGGTTGATCGACAACTCGAATGGTTCGTCATCGAACACGACAACCATGCCGGGATGCAGCGGTGGGTCGCCGACCTCAACGCTCGATATCGCCGTGAGCCCTCGCTGTTCGTCGAGGACTACAGCCCCGCCGGATTCGAGTGGATCGATGCGGGGGATGCCGGAGCGAGCGTCTTCAGCTTCCTCCGCAAGGGTGGCGACCGGCCGGTGCTGGTCGTGTTGAACCTCACTCCTGTCACTCGGCCCGGATATCGCATCGGAGTGCCGGTTCGTGGGCCGTGGGAGACACTCCTCAACAGCGACAATGAGCGCTACTGGGGTTCGGGGGCCGGGACGAGCCGTTCGATCGAGACTACCGACACCCCCATGCACGGGCGCAGCCACTCGCTGTCAGTGGATCTTCCACCCCTGGGCATCCTCTTCCTCGCACCCGTCGTCTGACCCACTGGCGGGTGCGACGACTTCACCGACGCGAGCGGTGCCGCGCGAAGACCCCGTCGTGTATCTCGATTCCGTGGACCTCACGATGAGAACCGGTTGAGTGACAGGAGCATCTCCCGTGTGAACCGCCGTCTGGGGACTTCGCGGAAGCGGCCTGGTTATGTGGGGTGGGCGGAATCGTTCACGGCGACAACTTCGACGTCGTGGGATCCGCACTCGCGACAGCGGTACTCGAGACCGCTTGGAGGCGATCCGAGGGATGCGGTATCCCGAAGCGGCGTACCGCAGAGACGGCACGCATCGAGGGTGTGATGCTGGTTGGTTCCGCATCCCGGACAGTCGACCCACTCGTCGGCCGAGAACTCGCTTGGTCCCCAGTTGGCAGCCGAGAGCGACATGTCCTCATCCGGTGGAGCGAGCGCGAACGGCGCCGGGGGTACACCCTTCGGTGAGAGTGCTGAGGCCCGGCCGTTCTGTGGTTGGGCGACGCCGTCACTTCTGAGAGCGAAGAGTGCGATGCTCTGCGCCTCGGCAATGCCGACCGCTGCAGGTGTGAATCCGGCGGTGGAGAAGATGACGCGCTGTTGGCTGTCGTCGGACTCGGCGGCGAGGACGGCAAGGACCGTCCGCTGGCTGAGCCGTCGGTCCGGGACGCGAACGAACGCGATCAGGTTGGCGGAGCGCAGTTCGACAGCATGCGGACCTCTCTCAACGATCTGGGTGGGAGGCTCGCCGATGTGGAACATCCACAGATAGGCCGCCTGATACGCCTGGTCGAGCGTCAGCGTTGAACCCGGTTCGTCGTGCATTCCGTTACGCCTTCCAAGCGTGTCTACCCGTTTGCCATCGGCAACCGGGCGACGTTTCTGGAGGGCCGGGAACCGGTGCGGTCCGATATGACACCTCACCGGATCTCAGGGGGACTACCCGACGGGTTCTTTCGCCGGAATCGAGTGTTCCCAATCGGCGAGAAGTGTCCGGAGGGCTGCCACGAACGCCAGCGGCTGGTCCAAGATCAGGTGGTGGCGTGCCTCGGGAATCGAGACGAAGGGGGCATTCCTGCCCATCAGGTTGTACATGTATGCGGCCGTGTCCTCCCGGACGACGGTGCTGAATTCACCGCGAAAGAGAGCGAGGCGGCACTGCACCGATGCGAGTTGATCACGGAGTGCAACGAGTGTGTGATCGAAGAGACGAGGGTCGAACTTCCATGTCCATCCGGCTTCGGTCTGCCGCAGAGAACCCCGAGCGACGTGGTCAACGATGTAGTCGTTGTCGCACGGTTGCGGTGGGATCAGGCGGAAGTGCTTCAGCGCGGTTGCTTCATCCGGATACGTGCCTGGTGATCGAAACGCCCGGCCACGTGCCCCCTCCCGGGACTCCGGATCCGGCTCTCGGACCGGGGAGTCCACAATCACGGCGGCGGCAAGACGGTCACCGTACGTGGCTGCCAGTTCGATGGTGACGAGACCTCCGAGAGAGTGGCCGACGACCACGGGCGGGCCGGGGAATCCGGCTGCGTCCGCGACGGCGAGCACTTCCCGTGCCCATATCTGATGGTCGTAGCGGTCCCTCCGTCCGCTGTCACCGTGGCCGGAGAGGTCGAGGGCGACGGCGTGCCACTCTCGGGTGAACATCGGGGCGAGAAACGACCACCAGTGGGCATGGGCAGCCCCACCGTGGACGAACACCAGGCCCGGACGACCGCGTTCACCCCACTCGAGGTAGTGGATGTCGGCCCCCTCGACGTCGATCCAGGACTCGACGTATGGGGTCGAGACGGACCGGCGGAACCAGTCGGGAGCGGCGGTCTCAGTCACCGACGACCTCATGCGGGAGTGTGAACCAGCGAAGATGCTCGAAGTCGCTGTTGAATGGTTCCTGAGTGAGTTCCTCGTCGAACGGCGGGGCACTCTCGAGAATCGAATGCGCCTCGGTCAGATAGTCGTTGAGTACCGGGTCGGCGTCACGTTGTGGTCGGTGGTCGAACCGCATCTCACCGCTCGAGTAGTCGATCTCGGCCAGACTCAATGGAGCCTCGCCCCGCCCGTCACGATGCTCCCATAGGCCGGTTGTCGCGTCGAACCGGTAGGAAGGGAGGAGCCGCCAGCCCTCGTTTGCGACCAGATGTACGGCGTCGAGGATGAAGTCGAATACCTGCTCCGAGATGAAGTAGTTGAGATTGACCCGGACCCAGCCGGGCTTGATTCCCTCGCACCCCCGTGTGATCTCCCGCTCGAACTCGATCGAAGTGTCGAGGTCGATGCCGAGCAAGCGATGACCGTAGGGACCGGCACACGAACACCCGCCTCGGGATTGGATGCCGAAGAGGTCGTTCAGGAGAGCGACGACGAAGTTGTGGTGTAGGTAGCGCTCGCCGTGGCGCACGACGAACGACACGATCGAGAGTCGCTCCGCCTCGGGGTTGCCGAGGATCTTGATGTTCGGGTTGTCGCTCCACGAACCGATCGCCCGCTCGATGAATGATTCCTCCAGGGCACGGATGCGGTCGGCGCCGACAGCCCGCTTGAGTTGGAAGATGAGGCCGGCTCGGATCGACTCGATGATCGCCGGTGTCCCTCCCTCCTCGCGATGTTCGATGTCGTCGAGGTATCGGTGGTCGTTCGGGTTGACGAACGCGACCGTCCCACCCCCGGGGACCGCCGGCACGCGGTTCCTGAAGAGCTCTTTGCGGGCGACGAGGACGCCGGGCGTTCCCGGGCCGCCGATCATCTTGTGGGGAGAGAAGAAGATGGCGTCTTTGTAGGCGAGAGGTTCGTCTTCGGGGGCCATGTCGATCGATACGTACGGAGCAGCGGCGGCGAAGTCCCAGAACGACAGAGCGTCGTGTTCGTGCAGGAGTCGGGCAATGGCTCTCGTGTCGGTGATGATTCCGGTGACGTTGGATGCCGCGGAGAAGCTCCCGATCTTCAACGGGCGGGCCGCATGTTTCGTCAGCTCTTGTTCGAGTTGCGCCAGGTCAATGTGTCCGTCGGCGTCCTCGTCGATGCGGACCACGTCGGCGATGGTCTCGCGCCACGGAAGTTCGTTGGAGTGGTGTTCGAAGGGTCCCGTGAACACGACGGGTCGTTCGGTTGCCGGAATCTGGTCGGACAGGTGGTATTGCTCTTCAAGAGTGCAGGGGATGCGGAGACCGAGCACAGCAATGAGACGGTCGATCGCTCCGGTGGCCCCGGAACCGGCGAATATGACGGCGTGTTCGTCGCTTGCGTTCACGCAACTTCGGATCATCTCCCGGGCCTCTTCACGGAAGCGGGTGGTCTGGAGGCCGGTTCCGGAAGATTCTGTGTGGGTGTTGGCGTAGAGAGGGAGAACGACCTCTCGCAGGTAGTCCTCGATGAACGACAACGAGCGACCCGAAGCCGTGTAGTCGGCATACGTGACACGGCGGTGTCCGAACGGCCCCGGTACGGCGTGGTCAGACCCGATGACCGAATCCCGGATCGTTGCAACAAGATCCATGGGAGAGAGGGTAGAGGGCTTGGGGGCACGGTGGAACCCGGCGTCGAAGTGAGCGGGTAGCGGGGTAGCGGAGTAGCGGAGTACGTCAGCGGATCGCCAAGAGAGGACGGCTCCTACGCTCTGTGCACTCTGCCACCCACACACTCATCCGGCTCGGCAACGCCTCTTCGGGGAGCAGTCGACGTCACGCTGCCGGGCGGCAGACTTTGCAGGCTCGGTAACCCTCCTCTACCGCAGCCGTCTCCGAACGGAACTCGACGAGGTGGGCATCGTTGATCCTCTTCGCGTGCCGGCAGGTCGGATAGCAGTAGATACCGGTGGTATCGCTGCCGACGAGGCGGACGCCCAGCCGGGCCTGTGTCTCGATCGCCTCGGTGTCAAGGCCCTCGTGCTCGAGGAGCGAGCGCTTCATCGGTGAACCGTATGCGTAGTTGCCGATGCGTCCGTCCGTGCGTACGACGCGGTGGCAGCGGAATCAGAACGGGGATCGGGTTCCTTCCAAGGGCAGTGCCGACGGCACGGACCGCCCCGGACTGCCGATCTCCACCGCGATCCACCCGTAGGGGCGGATTTCACCCGGTGGATCTCGACGCACTTCTCGAGCACCCTTCGCTGGAACTCACCGATGGCGGAGAGATCGACGGGAAGGCGGCCGAGTCGCCCCGTTCGCGGATCGCGTGATCGAGGTGGTTCACACAGTCGATCCGGGGGTGCTTCCACGAGTGATGCATCCACGGGTGGCGGGTCTCGAATTCACTTGGGGAACCGACAGCCTCGACGGGCACCAACACAGTGATCCCACGCCCGTTCCATGCGATGTAGGCCGGACCGGTGGGACCCTCGATGAGGGTGTACTCATCGGCGAGATCCGTCCGTCGCAGTACGGCGTGGAGGGTGCTCTCCGGTGCGGATCTGCGGAGTGCCGCGAGGTGTGTGGTGATCGTCTCGGTGTGTGTCATCGCATCTCCTCTTCGAGCAGGGTTCGCAATCGAGCGAGCCCACGGCGAACGTCAGAACGGATCGTGCTCTCGCTCCGGCCGGTCGACTCGGCGATCTCCCCATAGGGGAGACCGACTACGTGGTGCAGGACGACCGCGGTTCGCTGCGGACCGGTCAGGGAGGCAAGGCGCAGTCGCCACGCGCCGAGGTCGATGTTCGCGGCCGCCTCTCCTGCAGTATCGGCGGTGCGATCGACGCGGTCGTCAACGAGCACCGTCTCCGGGTGCCGGTCCACGGTTCGGGCCCGGTTGCGACAGACGTTGAGTGCAATCGTCCACACCCATGACCGCAGTTGAAGATCACGGATCCGGTCCTTGTCATAGGACTCGATGGCTCGATACGCGCGGACGAAGGTTTCCTGTGTCACGTCCTCGGCGTCCTGCCGATTGCGGGTGAACTGGAGTGCACCTGAGTAGACGCCGTCTTGCAGCGTCCGCACGAGATCAGGGAACGCGCCGTCTCGATCGACGGAGAGTCGGTTCGGTAGTTGGCCGAGGGTTGTGGTCATGTCACAAGAAAGAACCCCGGCGGCACCTGATGTGTTGCATCTACTCGTCCGCGAGGAGTTCGGCGAGGAGGGTGAGAACCCGGCGGTCGATCTCGTCGCGGATCGGGCGCACCTGTTCGGGTGGGAGTCCAGCGGGGTCGGTGACGTCCCAGTCGAGGTATCGCTTGCCGGGGTAGAACGGGCACTCGTCGCCACATCCCATCGTGATGACGATGTCCGATGTCCTGACCGCGTCGTCGGTCAACGGCTTCGGATGCTCGTCGCTGATGTCGATCCCGAGATCCGCCATCACCTCGACGGCGGAGGGATTGATCTCAGTCCCGGGGGCGGACCCGGCACTGCGAACGACGACCCGACCCGCACCGTGATAATCCAGGAGACCGGCCGCCATCTGGGACCGCCCAGCATTGTGAACGCAAACGAAGAGGACTTCAGGGCGCGGCATGGGTTCTCCCGGATCGCTCGGTCTGGTAATGAGCGTAGCCAAGAGACGTGAGCTTCCAGTTTCCAGCAGGAAGCACGGCACTTCGATACGGACTGCGGACTGCGGACTGCGGACTACGGTCCACCCTATGGATCGTTCGACACGGAATGGGATTGTGTTCGCGCTCCTTGCTGCTCTCTTCTGGGGGGTCAGTGGGGCGATTGCCGCCGACGCCTTCACCCATGTGTCCCCGGCCAGAGTCGCCGAGGTACGGGCCATCGTCACGGCGCTCGTCTTCATCCCGTTTGCGTACGTTCGCGGCGCACTCTCTCCTCGCGGAGGTCTCCTGGGGTTCGCGCTTCTCGGGGTGAACCTGGCGATCGTGAACGTGACGTTCTACTGGGCGATCGATCGACTCGGCGTTGGTCCGGGAGCGACGATCCAGTTCCTTGCTCCGATCTTCGTGCTCCTCTGGATGGTTGTGGCACAACACCGGCATGTCTCTCCGACGGTGTGGCTGGCGGCAGGAATTGCAGTGGCGGGCGTCTCCCTCATCACGGAAGCCTGGAACCTCGAGGGAGGAGACTGGATCGGCGTGGTGTGGGGTCTCATCTCGGCTGTTGCCTTCGCTTCGTATCTCATCTTCGGTGAGTACCTGGGGCGTTCGCATCGAGCCATCACAATCGTCACCTGGGGATTCGTGTTCGCATCGATCATCTGGATGTTCACTCAACCGCTCTGGACCTTTCCCACGGACCTATCGGCGAAAGTGTGGATCGAACTGCTGTGGATTGGGATCGTTGGAACTGCACTTCCGTTCCTGTTCGGGTTCTCGGCTCTGAGGGCGCGCGGCGTCCGGGATCGTCGGGGTCATCTCAACCACAGAGCCGGTGTTCGCTGCAACCGCTGCATGGGTGTTGCTCGGCCAGTACCTCAGCGTGATTCAGATGATCGGTGGTGCGATGGTGCTCGGGGCCGCAGCAGCCATCCAGCGTTGGGGAGCGACCGATGTGGAGGATTCAGTCGGGTCGACGAAGTAGCCGGTCATCGGCTGGTAGCGTCGGGGTCATGAGACATCTCAAGCGCGTCCTCCTTGGCGTCTTCCTCTTGAACGTTCTACTCGTCGTCGCGGCCCAGGTCGCCAAACGGATGCTTCCTGCCTACGGAGATGAGAGCTCCGACGTCTTCGCCGCCGTGGCGGCAATGGACGGTGCCGAGATCGTGAATCGATCGGACTCATTCCGCGCAGGATCGGGGACCGCGGTGATGGGCGGTATGACGGTCGACCTCACCGAAGCCAAGATCTCCACGTCGGCAACGCTCGAACTCACAGCCATCGCAGGAGGCATCGACGTGACCGTGCCGGCGAGTTGGCGCGTGGAAATGGCGTCGACGGTGTTCGCCGGCGGCTCAGAGAATCTGACGGATCCGGATGCGGCCGCCGACGAAGCGCCGCTCCTGCTGGTTGATGCCAGGGCGTACTTCGGCGGTATCGCCATCCGCTCCGCCTCCTGACGGTGCCTCAGACGATCTTCACCCGCTATGGCGTCAACCTCTGACGGTTCGTTCCGTCCGCGGCATCGCATCGTTCGAGCGGATGTGGTGCCGGATGGCCAGGACACGTCGATGCGCTTTCGCCGGGGAGCGGTCTCGGCTCCCTATCGCACCGTTTGGCGGTAGCCTCGCCTCATGGCCGTTGACCTGGCAGGCACCGTTACCTACCTGAAGGACCATGCCGTCGAGCATGGGTTTCACGTTCACGACGAGCGTCACTTCGTCGAGACCTACACGCTCCGTCAGGCCTGGGAGGTCGATCTGCATCCCGCCGAGTCCTGCGAGGGTCCACTCGATCTTCACCTCGCGATCGATCTTGACCCCCGTGTCGTGTTGGAACTCGAGGACATGCTCATGGACGGGCCGGAAACACCCGAGGATCCGGACGGGCAGTTCATGGTGCCGTTCCTGTTCAACTGGGGGCTGCCGACGTTGACGGATCCCCCGGATCTGATCGTCTTGTCGGCCGAACTCGCCGGCATCGGCGGACTCGGCTTGCCGATCGAAGTGTCGGCGGTCGACAGCTTCGGGGCGCTCTCCGATGGCCAGGAGCGTCGTCTCTCGATCGTTGCCGCCGTCGAGATTTCGCTCGTTGATCTCATGTTCCGTCAGGACAGTCTCTGCGAGACGCTCGATCGGGTCCACGCAGTGAGCAGGTACGTCGCCGAGCACGCTCCAGACTGGATTGGGTAGGCGCGTTCGGGGCGTCGTGCGTACTGTTCGAAGGTCGCTGCCTCAGGCCGGCCCCGTGTGGCGATTGACCCACTGGGTCAGCGGCGCGTTCATCTCGGCCGGCCGGTCTCCCCAGTCGTAGACAACGATCGTGCCTGCTGCTGCGTCGTGGAGTGTCCTGCGCGTCGGGCTGATGAACATACCGAGGAACCCGAGGCCGAAAGCGAGGAAGGAGACGGGGAAGACCAAGGTCCGGACAAATGCCTGGCGGCCGGAGATCGCAGTTCCTTCCCGCGTGAGGACCGTGATTCCGCTGACTCCCATTCCCGGTGTTCGACCGGCGACCGCAAGGCTGGTCCACAGATAGGTGAAGACCCAGAGGAGGGTGAGGACGATGCCGACCACGGTTTGACGCCACGACGAGCTGAGGTCGACCTGGAAGATGAAGTTCAAGACGAACCCGAGGCCGAAGAGGAAGAGGAGTAGGGAGACCCAGACGATTGCAGCGTCCACCACGAACCCGGCGAGTCGGGAGACCGGACCGGCGTAGTGTCCGGTGACTTGGCCGCGACCGTCCTTCGCGAGAGCGGTATTCCCCTGGAGTGAAGGCGGGGCCACGGGCCGGGTCTGTGGGTCACGTCCGGTGAGGTGGTAGGTGGCCCTCCCAATGATTTGGTCGAGGGCGACGATCTGCCGTCTGACCACGTCCATCGCCGATCCCGCCATGGCTCCGGTGCTCTCCCGAACGATCTCAGGGATGCCGGCCCGGTCGGTGAGTGCCTTCACGTCGACCCGATCCATCAAGGCATTGACGTCGACTCGATCAATCAACGCCTCGACGTCCACCCTGGCCATGAGTGCATCGACGTCGACCCGATCGAGGAGCGCATCGACGTCGACCCGATCCATCAGTGCGTCAACATCGACATGGTCGAGAAGGACCTGGGGATCGACCCGTTCGAGCAGCGTGTTCACGTCGACGCGTTCCATCAGCGCGTTCACGTCGATCTGTTCGACGATCTTCTCCGGGTCAACGATGTCAACGACCGCCCCCGTTGCCCGCGAGGCCACTCGAGAGAAGAGTCCTTCTCGGCGGGTTCCGTCGCCGTTCGCCATCGCCGCAGCGGCGATCAGGAGACCAAGAGCGGAGAGGGTGCGATCGCGCATTGGGAGACGATATCACGCGAAGGAGAGCCGGAAGGGACGGGCACGAGGATCGAACCCCAAGCCCCGTCCCTTCTCGGCTTCCGTCGCTACTCGTAGGAGATGGCTGCGAGCACGTTCATCCGTGAGGCCTTCCACGACGGGTAGATGGCGGCGATGACGCCGGCCACGGCCGCGAGGAGGACCAGCACCACGATCTGGCTGACCGGAATAGCGAACGACCCGAGACCCTGATCGGCGAGTGCACGGACGACCGCCCAGCCGAGGAAGAGTCCGACGCCGACGCCCATGATGGCCCCGAACAGGGCGATGATGACCGCCTCCCACCGGATCATGCGGCGTACCTGGCGCTGCACCATGCCGACGGCTCGCAGCAGTCCGATCTCACGCGTCCGTTCGATGATCGAGAGGGCCAGCGTGTTCGTGATGCCGAGCACCGCGATGATGACCGCGAGGAGGAGAAGACCCGTGAACAGGGCGAGCATTTGATCAATCTGCGCCTCGGTCTCGGCGATCAACTCGCTCTTGTTCTGAACCTTCACGTTCGGGTAGGCGTCGGCCACACCATCGATGGCGGTGCGGGCCACCTCGAGGTCGACGCCGTCCGCACGGTTGGCGAAGACGTAGAAGTCGGTCGGGTTGTTGAACCCGACGGCATAGGTCGTGTCGGAGATGACGTAGTTGCCGAAATCGGCGGAGGTCACCGTTCCTGCGATCTCGAACGATCCGCCGGGATCTTGCGGGAAGACGATCGAGATCGAGTCTCCGAGGACCCAGCCTTTGTCCTCCATGACGGTCTCGGCCACGAGAATGCCGTTCGTCGCACCCAGCGCCTCATACGCGCCGTCTGACACCTCGAAATTGGTGACCGACGCCACCGTTGACGGATCGATCGCGACGAGGATGGTGTCCTCGCCGTCGATGGTGGCGTTTCCGATCTTCAGCCCCGATACCTTGCCGATCTCCGGGAGTGCTTTCACCTCCTCGGTGAAGGCGGGGCTCACGCCGACCGCGAAGTTGGTCGACTGGGCCGTGAAGTCCGCGGGGAGGGTGTCGGTAACCGACTCGGCGATCGACGATTTGATCGACGCACCGAAGACGGCGACGAACACGACCAATGCAATGCCGATCATGAGCGCCGACGCCGTGGAGGCAGTGCGGCGCGGCTTGCGCATCGTGTTGTCCTGTGCGAGTTGGCCGGGGATCCCGAACAGTCGTGGGAGCGGCCAGCCGATCACGCCGGCGATCGGACTCGCGGCGAGCGGCGCAAGGACCGAGATACCGACGAAGAACACGAGGGCGCCGACGCCGACGTACCAGAGTTCCTGGTCGGTGGAACCGAAGAGACCGACGAACAGTGCTATCAGTCCGAGGGACAGGATGACGGTTCCCCAGATCGCTCGCACCTGGAGTGACCGGCGTGGTGTTCGTGCCGCCTCCTCGTTCATCGCGGCGACGGGGGGCACCCGGGCCGCCTTGCGGGCGGGCAGGAGGGCGGAGACCACGGTCACGATCAACCCGACCGCCATGCCGACGATCACCGTTCGTGGCAGCACCGTCAGTGGGCCTTCTGGCATGTTGAATCCGGCTGCGTTCATGATCGCGGCGAGACCCATCGCCAGCAGGACCCCGATACCGATCCCAATGATGGAGCCGATCAAGCCGACGATCAGGGCTTCGAGGATCACGAGCCACGTGACCTGTCGACCGGTTGCTCCGACAGCGCGGAACAGGGCGAGTTCCCTGGTGCGCTGGGCGACGATGATCCGGAACGTGTTGCTGATGATGAAGGCGCCGACGAATACGGCGACGGCGGCGAATGCCAGGAGGGCCGTATTGAGGAATCCGAGGCCTTCCGAGATGGCGTCGGATTGTTCCTTGTTCGACTGCTCGGCGGTGACCACCTCGATGTCGCCGTTCGTCGTCGACGCGATGTTTGCCGCGAGCTCCTCGGGCGTGACCCCCGGTTCGGCGGCGACGGAGATCGCGCTGAACCGACCTTCGAGGTCGAACAGCCGCTGGGCTTCGCGGAGCTCGAACATCGCGAGAGTGGCGCCTGCCAGGCTGTCGCTCTCGCCGAAACTCGCGATCCCGACGATCTCGAATTCTTCGGGGGCGCCGATGGTGAGAACGGTGATGGTGTCGCCGACCGCGAGGTCATTCTTGGTTGCGGAGTTGGCGTCGATGACAACTTCGCCCGCGACTTCGGGGCCTCGCCCGTTCCCGTCCTTGATGCCGACCGGACTCATCGACGATTCGACCGCCCAGGAGTAGCCGAGCGTTGGCGGGCCCTGCCCACCGATGGCGTCACCCTGCTTGTCGACGAGCTGAGCGAAGCCGGCGACGCCGCCCTCGGCGATTCGGACGCCGGGCGCCGCAAGGACCGTGTTGAGGGTCTCTTCCGGTATTGAGCCAAATTCGGTGTTCTGGAAGGTATCGCCGGTTTCGGGGGGAGCCGGCCGCACGAAGACGTCAACGCCCGTGGCGGTGGTCTCGAGCAGTGCGTCGAATCGTGCGCTGATCGTGTCGGTGAATACGAAACTCGCGGCAACGAATGCCACTCCGATGACGATCGCAAGTGCGGTCAGGGTGAGCCTCATCTTGTTGGCGAAGACGCCTTTGACGGCAGCACGGAACATGCTCAGGCTCCCAGGTGCTTCATCTGGTCGAGAATGGATTCGGGCGTGGGATCGACCATCTCGTCCACGATGTCGCCGTCGTCGAGGAAGACGATTCGGTCTGCGTAGCTGGCGGCAACGGGATCGTGTGTGACGATGACGATCGTCTGGTCGAATTCACGGACGGCTCTGCGCATGAAATCGAGGAGTTCGCCGCTGGCGACGGAATCGAGGTTCCCGCTCGGCTCATCGGCGAAGACGATCTCGGGCTTGGAGACGAGGGCACGGGCAGCGGCCACGCGCTGCTGTTGGCCGCCCGAGAGCTCGCTTGGACGGTGGTCGAGGCGGTCGCTCAGGCCGACCGCCTCGACCACCTGGTCGAACCACTCGGGGTCCGGCTTCGCTCCGGCGATGGAGAGGGGGAGAAGGATGTTCTCCTTCGCGTTGAGGGTAGGGATCAGGTTGAAGGCCTGGAACACGAAACCCACCTTCTCGCGGCGGAGGATGGTCAGATCCCGGTCCTTCAGGGTGCCGAGTTGCGTCTCTCCGATGTAGACGTCACCTGAGGTGAGATCGTCCAAGCCGGCCAGCGTGTGGAGCAGCGTCGACTTACCGGAGCCGGAGGGGCCCATGATGGCGGTGAAATAGCCGCGCTGGAAGTCGGCCGAGATGCCATCGAGCGCGTGGATCTCAGCGTCGCCTTGACCGTAGATCTTCGTGCCGTTGCGGATGCGTGCGGCGATGTCGGCTGATGGCATGGTTTCGAGCATTGGATCCCCTTGGAGTTGTCGGTGGATGTGTCAAAGGTACGCGAGGTGTGGCGCTTGTGCATCGGCCGTGGGGTGGAGAGCGTGTCATCCGGGAGAAGTAGATCAGTAGATCAGTAGATCAGTCAGAGGCTTCGTCGGGTGCGGGCTTCAGGCGGCTAGCGGTAGATCGTGATCGCGATGGGGATCGAGGAGGATGACCCGATCGCCGATGATTGCCGGGGTCGAGCCGTAGATTCTCGCTCCGGTGAGGACGAGGACCCTGGCAATCACAGAGCGGATTGAACCGGGTCCGGTCGGCGAACTGCGTCCTGCCGGGCGCCGATGTCGGTCGCGCCGGATCTCCTCCGCGACGGCGTCCATGTGGGGTTTGACGAGTTGGTGTTGGTGGTACATCAGGTTCCTCCGGTGTTGTCGATGTAGGCCTGGAGGACGGCGGTCGTTTCGGGAACGATGTCCTCGCGTAGGGCGTACTCCTTGTCGGCCCCGATCAGAATCTTCACGAGGCCGGCCGCGCGTAGCAGCATCATGTGGTGGTGCAGCGTCGACTTCGAGACGTCGAGTTCGTCGGTGAGTTCGTGCAACGATGCGGGTCCCCGTGAGAGGCGACGGAGAATTCGTAGCCTCCGCTCGTCGCCGAGCGCCTTGTAGGTCTTGATCAGCCAGGTCGGTGGTGCGTCGGGGTCGGCCTGCATGTACTCGTCGGCGACCGGATAGGCAATGATCATCCGGCTGGACGACTCTGTGAAGATGTTCCAAGGACGTCCAACGATCGTCGGGATCAGGAGAATCGGCCGGCGATACCCCTGTTTCGCGATCGAAATGCCGTTGGTTGCGAGTTCGACGAATCGTTCGGTCGAGATCCGTTCGGCCATCGTTCGCTTCGCCGAGATGTCGCGTTCGAGGATCGGACGGAACTCCGTCTCATGAGCGGCGAACACATCGGCGTGGACACCGCGCATCGCCCCCACGAGTAGATCGGTCGTTTCGGACGGCTCGAGTTCGAGGAGTAGACGCATGCTGTCCGCCCAGCGTTGGTGCTCCAACACAACCGGTAGGGCCATGAGTTCAGCGACGGCTTGCTGGTCGCCGGCGGCGGCCGCCGGCGCGAGACGGTCATACTCGCTGCTGTCTGCTTCCTTCATCGACAGGAGCGTGAGCCGAAGGTCCGAAGGATCCATGGATGCCACGTGAGCGATGAAGTCCTCTACGGTGCTCCCGTCGGGCATTCCGTCCAGGATTGACATCGCTGATATCCACACGTGGCCCGAGCCCACCTGTTCGACGATCGAACGGGTCTCGGAGGAGAGGGATTCGGCGAATCGGGCGAACCAGTCGGCACCGAGTCCGTACTCCTCGAGGGATTGTGTCATTTCGTCACAGCCGTCGACCAGCCATAGCGCGATCAGGAGATCGGCAGCGCCATGGAGTCCGGTCTCGACCTGGGGTTCCGACGACCGGGGAGCGGTGAAGTCACGGACTTGTGGTTGTGTTGTCATGGTCGGTGCCTCAATCATCGAAACGTTCGATGGCGATGGTGACATTCGAAATATATCGAACGCAACGATGATTGTCAACCGATTTGTTGCCGGCTCCTGCCCTCAGCGAGTCGCGAGCGTGACCGTGAGCGGATCGCGCCCCGCAATCGAGACGACGACCGAGTCTCCGGAACCGACCCTACGGAGCGCCGTGATGAGTTCATCCATCGTTCGGATATCGGTGCCATCGATCGCAGTGATCACGTCGTCGACGGTGATCCCCGCCGTCTCGGCAGCAGAGGCAGGCGAGACCGAGCCGACCGTGACACCGACCGGCGCGAACCCGCCATCACCGGTTTCGTCATAGGCCGTCGCACCGCCGATTCCGAGCAGGGCGTGTGACGCGGAGCCGGTCGCGATGAGTTCGCTCGTGATGCGCTCGACGATCTCAACCGGGGTTGCAAAACCTATGCCTTCGACTCCGATGTTGGAGACTCCGACCGCTGTGGTGATTCCGATCAGTGCGCCGTTCTCGTCGACCAGCGAGCCTCCGCTGGAGCCGCTCGTTATCGGTGCATCCGTCTGGATCATGCCGTACAAGATGGTGTCTGGCCCCGTTTGCACTTCGCGGCCGAGCGCCGAGACGACGCCAACGGAGAGCGATGGACCTCCCTCGAGGCCGAGCGGGCTTCCGACGGCGATTGCGGGGTTCCCGACCACGAGATCGGTGGTGGACCCGACGGTGATCGGGGCAAGCTCGGTTGTTGGGATTCGCAGGACGGCGAGATCGGTGAGGGGATCGCTCCCCACCAGTTCGGCGTCATAGACCCGACCGTCCGAGAGAACCACCCGGAAAGCGTCACCGACCTCGACAACGTGGTGATTCGTGACGATGTGACCGGATTGGTCGAGTACGACACCGGAACCCGAGCCGGCCTTGGTGAAGGTATCTCCCGATGTCAAACCCACTTCGACCGTGACGATGCTCGGGATCACAGCAGCTCCCACGACGGTCGCGTCGATCGGCGCCGTCGCTGGGGCTACGGCTGGAACGGCCGAAATAGTCCTCAATGCCCGGGCTTGCTCGATGATTACCGGTGCGGGATCCTGGTGCGACGCTGCGCCGATGAATCCGCCTCCGAGGCCGGCCAGCCCGGCGGCGAGGACGATCGCGAGAACGATCGGCGTTCGGCGACGCCGGGGCTCGGGTGTGGGAACGGGCGTGCCGGAGCTCACCGTGTTTGTCGAGAACGTGTGGTGAACCGTGGGTTCAGGGTGGGAGGTCATCTTCGATCCGTTCGTGAGCTGCGTTTGTATCTCAACATCACCAACGCACAAACGTATTCGAAGTTCCTGAGAAAGCAGTAAGAATCAGCGACCAGCTTCCAGCTTGCAGCTTCCAGCTTGCAGCTTGCAGCTTGCAGCTTGCAGCTTGCAGCTTGCAGCTTGCGGCTTGCGGCTTGCAGCTTGGAGCTTGCGGCTTGCGACTACCAGCTTCCTCCCTCTCAGGGGGAGGAGACGCCGAAGGCGACGGATCGCGTCGTTTGTGCTTGCGATCACAACAGAGCTGATCGTAAGCACAAACGATGTCAGATCATCAGCTGCAGCCCGTTGTGTCCCCGCAGGTCAAACAGACGTAGCACGAGCCGCTGCGCACGGTCATGTGGCCGCACGCCGAGCATGCCGGTGCATCGCCCATCAGATTCCCGAGTGATGCCTCGGCCGCGGTGGTGGCAGCAGCCGTCGCCGTGCCCGGGCCATTTGAGACCATGGCCGTGGCGTAGACCGGTGCCGGTTCGGGGAGCGTGTTGGTGTCATCGTCAACGAACTTCGCGGCAGCCACCTGTGCGTCGACGTCGGCTTCCGCTGCCGCGTCGGTGAGATCGAGCTGTGTACCGGCTTCGACGGCGAGGCCCTTTGGCGGCTCAGGCAACTCTCCGGACCGATCCGGCGGCACCTGTACGAGTTCGTCACGCTCGAGGTACTCGAGCCCGAGGGCTCGGAACACATAGTCGATGATCGAGTTCGACATCTTGATGTTCGGGTGTCCCTCGACGAAGCCGCGCGGTTCGAACGTCTGGAACGTGAACGTATCCACGTACTCCTCGAGCGGAACGCCATATTGGAGGCCCTTCGATACGGCGATTGCGAAGCAGCTCAGCACACCTCGCAGGGTCGCGCCCTCCTTCGCCAGGTCGATGAAGAGCTCACCCAGCGTGCCGTCGGAATATTCGCCGGTGCGGAGGAACACTTTGTGCCCGCCCACACGGGCTTCCTGTGTGAACCCGACTCGGCGTGACGGAAGGAGGAACCTCGGACGGGAGAGATCGTTGTACGCCTCGGTGGGGGACAAGCCCGGTCGGAACATCCCGGCGTGGATCATGACGTCGCGAATGATCGCTTCGGCGACCTCTTCTTCCTCTTCCTCGCCTATACCCTCGTCGGTGGTGGATGACAGCGGCTGCGATGCCTTCGATCCGTCGCGGTAGAGCGCCATCGACTTCAAGCCGAGCTCCCATGAGAGCAGGTATGACTCCTCGATGTCTTCGACGTCGACCTCGTTCGGCATGTTGATCGTTTTCGAGATCGCTCCGGAAATGAACGGCTGGGCCGATGCCATCATCTTGATGTGGCCGCTGTGGTGGATGAATCGCTCGCCGTAGCGACCGTTGCGATTCGCCGTGTCGAAGACAGCGAGGTGCTCTTCGAGAAGACCGGGGGCGCCCTCGATCGTCTGGCGGCCGCAAACGTAGTCATTGGCTTCCCTGATCTGGTCGTTTGAGAAGCCCAACTCGCTCAGCATCGAGAATCCGAGACCGTTGTACTGGTCGGGCGTGAAACCGAGACGCTGCATCGTTTCTTCGCCGAGGGTCCACTGATTGAACGCGAAGCCGATTTCGAACACCGAAGGGAGGGCCACTTCGATCCTGTTGATGTCTTGAGCGGTGAAGCCCTTGGTCATCAGGGTCGCAGCGTTGATATGGGGAGCACGCTGTATGTCCATCGATCCGATCACGTGGTCGATGATCTGCTGGATGCGTTCGTCGTTGTAGCCGAGCCGCTTCAGCGCAGGAGCGAGAGAGCGATTGGCGATCTTGAAGTAGCCGCCGCCCGCGAGCTTCTTGAACTTCACGAGAGCGAAATCAGGTTCGACCCCGGTCGTGTCGCAGTCCATCAGGAGACCGATCGTCCCGGTCGGCGCCAAAACCGTCGCCTGAGCATTGCGGTATCCGTGCCGCTCGCCGAGTTCGACTGCCCGATCCCAGGCTTCGCGGGCTTCTGCGACCATCTCGGGCGGCCCGAACTCCGGATCGATGCCGGTCACGAAGTGGCTCACGCCGTCGTACTCACTCTGATCGGCGTTGTAGGCGGCCCGGCGGTGATTCCGCATCACCCGCAGCATCGATTCACGATTCTCCTCGAACTTCGCGAATGGGCCGAGCACGCTCGCCATCTCGGCGGAGGCGGCGTATGCGTCGCCGGTCAGGATCGCAGTCAGTGAACCGGCGATGGCGCGTCCCTCGTCAGAGTCGTAGGGGACACCGACTCTCATCAGAAGCGAACCGAGGTTGGCGTAGCCGAGTCCGAGCGTCCGGTAGTCGTAGGAACCCTGCGAGATCTCCTTCGAAGGGAAGTGAGCCATCGTCACTGAGATTTCAAGCACGATCGTCCACAGGCGAACAGCGTGTCGGTAGCTCTTGAGGTCGAAAACACCCTTCTCGTCCTGGTAGAACTGACCGAGGTTCAACGACGCAAGGTTGCAGGCGGTGTTGTCGAGGAACATGTACTCCGAGCAGGGGTTCGAGGCACGGATCTCTCCTCCGGCCGGTGACGTGTGCCACTCGTTGATCGCTGTGTGGAACTGAACGCCGGGGTCTGCGCTCGCCCATGCGGCCTCGGCAACCTGGTGCCAAAGGTCTCGTGCCTTCAGTGTCTTGACCGGACTGCCGTCGGTCCGACTCGTGAGGTCCCAATCGTCGTCGTTGGCGACAGCCTGCACGAACTCGGTTGTCATACGAACCGAGTTGTTGGAGTTCTGGCCCGAGACGGTCGCGTACGCTTCACCGTTGAAATCGGATGAGTAGCCGGCGGCGATGAGCGCCCTGACCTTCTCTTCCTCCTTCGCCTTCCATGCGATGAACGTCTCAACGTCGGGGTGGTCGATATCGACGATGACCATCTTGGCGGCCCGACGGGTTGTGCCGCCGGACTTGATCGCCCCTGCGGCGCGATCGCCGACTTTGAGGAAACTCATGAGGCCGGAAGACTTGCCGCCACCCGATAGGCGTTCTCCCTCGCCCCGGATCTTGGAGAAATTCGCCCCGGCGCCGGCCCCCATCTTGAAGAGGCGCGCTTCGCGGACCCAGAGATCCATGATGCCGCCTGGGTTCACGAGGTCGTCGTCGACGCTCATGATGAAGCAGGCGTGAGGTGCAGGACGGCTGTAGGAATCGGGAGATTCGACGTTCTCGCCGGTCTTCGGGTCAACGTACCAGAAGCCCTGGGCGACGCCCTCGATGCCGTACCGGTGATGGAGGCCCGTATTGAACCATTGGGGCGAATTTGGTGCCGCCATCTGGTGGACGAGCATGTAGGCGATCTCGTCTTCGAATGCCTGTGCATCGTCGGACGATGCGAAGTAGCCGTTCTGTTCGCCCCACCAACGCCAGGTGGAGGCAAGACGATCGATCACCTGGCGGGCCGAGCGCTCCGGCCCGAGGATCGGTTCTCCTGCCTCGTCGACGAGCGGTTGACCGGCATCGTTCTGCTGTGGAACGCCTGCCTTGCGGAAGTACTTGGAGACCATGATGTCCGCGGCGACCTGTGACCAGCCTGCAGGGACTTCTGCATCCTCCATCTCGAACACGATCGATCCGTCGGGGTTCGTGATGCGGGAATCTCGCCGAATCCACTCCACGGTCTCATACGGATCGGTCCCGGCAGTCGTGAACCGCCGTTCGATCTGGAGTCCTTCGATCATTCTCTCCTCCTCGACCGGCGTCCCCACCGGAACTCGATATCCACAAATCTATGCACACCCACTAGATGTTGGGGTAGTGAAGCGACATACCCCCTACATCTAGCACGGTTTCACGAGTGTAATTACACCAGTGCCATCCGTCAAACCTTTCGCTATCGGACGTGTCTGGCCGTGAAAAAGGCGTCCATTTCGGCCGATCGGATGGCCTGGAGGTAGTTCTAGATGCCCGTTCGACGAACGGCAAGGCGGATCCGGAAGTGGTTTTCGCGGAGGCTCCATTGTTTTCGCGAGATGAGACTCAGGATGGTCCCTGTGGTCGCCGAGAGCGTTCCTGCAACGTCGCTGCGACCTCTGCGATGTCGCCGGGGGCGGTGTTCGACGCTTTCCAGTAGCACCAACCTGTGGGCAGGAAGAAGATCTGGAAGAACGAGAGACCGAGGGCCCAATTGAACGGTGGTGGCACCGAGCGTTCGATGGCGGAGGCCGCGGCCGCGGTGACAGCCGTGCCGGCGGAGCGGCCGACGCCGTTCACGAAGTTGCCGAGACCGAAGACCGTGCCTCGGTGTTCCGGGAGGTTCACATCCGAGATGAGCGCGAACCAGTTCGGCGAGTCGGCCGACGTCAGAGCGATCGCTGCGACGGCCGTGAGGAACGAGAGCGTAGACCACGGGTTCGTGAGAATGCTGGCGAGCACTTCGCCGGCGAGCGTCAGGGTGCTGGCGCCCTCGGTCACATCGAGACCGCGCAGCGGAACCCAGAAGAAGACAAGGAACAGCGGAACCGCACCCAGGATGCCCGCAGCGCTGAGCAACGCACGCCCGCGGGGTGACCGACGCTGGAGTCGGTCACCAAGGTGCCCGAACAGGATTGAAAACAACGCTCCGACCGTGAAGATTGCTGCGAACAAACCGCCGACTCTTGTGCCGGTTGCTTCCCCGTAGCCCTGTGCGATCACCTTCTCCTGATACAACAATGGAACCCAGATGAGCGATCCATACGCAACTTGTGCCGTGAGACCCTGGAGGGTGAGCCACACGTTCGTCCGACGTCGGAAGAGGATCGGCAGTTGTGAACGGTCGATGCGGTGCTCGTACTCGCCACCCGTGGCGTACATCTCGGCGAGCGCGGGCTCCCGGAAGCCCCGCGGTGCTTCGAAGGTGGTCAGATAGAGGAACGCGAAGATGAAACCGGCGACCGCGATCACGACCAGGGGTATCCGAAAGTTGGTTGCTCCCAATTGGGAAGCAAGCAATCCTCCGACGAGCACACCGATGCCCTGGGAGAGGCCCCAGAAGCTCATTGCGAGACCACGATGTTTTGGCCCGACGAAGTCCGAGACCACGGAGAAGCCGACCGATGCGATCGATCCGAGGCCGACCGCGACGAGCATCTGCGATGCCGCGAGCCACCAAAAACTGGGCGACGCTGCCGAGAGCAGCGATCCGCCTGCCCATATGATCGTCCCCCAGAACAGCAGCGGTTTGCGGGTTCTCGAGTCGCCGGCGTAACCCCATCCGACGGCCGTGACTGCGGCGACGAGGATCGTTGCCCCGGTCAGCACCCCGATCGCTCCCGCCGTGATGCCGAAGGCATCGGAGAGCGGGAGCACCATCGAAGGGATCATCGCGAGTGCCGCGTTGTCGAGCGAGGCCAGCACGACGAAGACGACGATCGTGTAGACGACGTGGACTGGGTTGCCCCACCAGCCGGGGCGCGCACGTTTCATCCGTGGCATTGTGCCCGTTCCAGGTCGTCCGAACTACTCGGTCGTGGTCTCCGTGTCCGCCGGCGGATCTTCGTCTGCCGTTGCTTCGACCTCGATATCGCCGGCAACATCCGCGGTTCCCTCGCCGCTTGCTGCGGTGGCGGTCGCCGGGGCTGGAGCCGGTTCCGCACTCTTCCCGAAGGGTGCCCACGCAGCCATGATGAGGCCGAGCAGGATCCCGAGCAGCGGCAGAATCCAGAACAGGTCGCTGCTGAGGGGGATCACGCCGTAGAGGAACAGCGTGATGCCGAGGAAGAGGCCGAAGAGGAATCCGCTGATGACGCCAAGGATTGGTCGGCCCTTCACGACTTCACCCCCTTCTTGGAACCTGCCGCGAGGACACCGGCTCCAAACACGACCATGCCTGCGGCCGCGACGAGAGCGGCGGGACCCGGCTCGCCGTCGAGCGCCACGGTGACCACCACTTCACAGTCGAAGTCGCCCTGTTTGTGCCAACCCGTGACCTCGAACTCCCCTGTTCCGGCCGGAATGAAACTCGGAACCGAGTAGGAGTAGAGGCCGTCGGCCGACACCTTCGTCGATTCTCCACCCCACGAGGTGAACTGCCACGAGCTGCGAGGCAACTGAACGGATATGCCCCCTTCGAACGCGACCGGGCTGTCAAACGGCTGAGCGCCTTCGCTGAGGGCGCCGGCGTATGCGACGGTCTCCTCTTTTGGCACCAGGAACACGCTCGACCTGGAACGATCGGCGGTCAGGACCTTGTCGGAGGTCTTCGACGGGAACTCGGCCTGGCCGATGCATGTTCCGCGCGTCACCTCGGCACCGGCCGGTGCCGCAAGCAGCACCGTCAGCATCATTCCGAGCATCAACACGGTCATCGTGACTGCCGTGTTTCTCCGGAAGCGATTCGACATGCTTCCCCTCTCCACTAGCTGCACTCCACGATTCACTTTACGGACCACGACCCCGAGGCGGGGGTATTCTCGTCCACCATGGCTGAGACACATCGTGCTGCGTGGAGACCCGACGCCGAGACGGTCGGTCATGCCAATCTGACGGGCGCCATGGGTGACCTGGGTTTCGGCTCATACGAAGACCTCTACCGCTGGTCGATCGAGTCGCGGTCTGAGTTCTGGGAGATGGTCATCGACCGACTCGACATCGTTTTCGCAGAGCCGCCGTCGCAGATCCTGGACGGACCGCCAGACGACCCGGTCTGGCTCCCCGGGGCCGCGGATGAACATCGTGGACTCGTGCTTCACGGCCCCCAACGATCGCACGGCCGTTGTCTACCGGCGGAACGGTGTCGATCAACGAATGTCGTACGGAGAGCTTCGGGTGTTTGTTGATCGGTTCGCGAACGGCCTGGCGGCGAACGGAATCCACGCCGGGGACCGGGTAGCGATCGCCATGCCGATGACGATCGAGGCTGTGGTCGCCTACCTCGGGACGGTGTCGGTCGGTGCTGTGGTCGTGTCGATTGCCGACTCGTTCGCTCCTCACGAGATCACCACCCGGCTCCGCCTGACCGACCCGAAGATCACGATCACCCAGGACCGATTCGAGCGGTCCGGTCGGGATCTCCCCATGTACGAGAAGGTCCTCGAGGCGGGGGCTCGTGGGTGCGTCGTGGTTGAGACCGGTGGCGGTGTCGCACTGCGAACAGGGGACATCTCGTGGGACCGATTCCTCGGTGATGATCGGACCTTCACTCCGGTACCCGGTCCTCCCAACGCTCCCATGAACATCTTGTTCTCGTCTGGGACGACGGGAGAGCCGAAGGGAATCCCCTGGACCCATCTCACTCCGATCAAAGCGGCGATGGACGGCCACTTCCACCAAGACATCCACGCCGACGACATCGTGGCGTGGCCCACGAACCTTGGCTGGATGCTGGGTCCGTGGCTCATCTATGCGACGCTGATCAACGGTGCGGCGATGGCGCTGTACGACGACGCGCCAACCGGGCGAGGTTTCGTCGACTTCGTGCGGGAGGTGGGCGTGACGATCCTTGGTCTCGTTCCGTCGATCGTCGCGGTGTGGCGATCGACCGGAGCGCTCGACGATGCCGGATGGACGGAGGTTCGGGTTCTGTCGTCGTCCGGGGAGGCTTCGGTGCCGGAGGACTACGCGTGGTTGATGGAGGCCGCGGGCGGTGCGCCGGTCATCGAATACTGCGGCGGAACAGAGATCGGCGGCGGCTATCTCACCGGCACCGTCATCCACGATGCGGTGCCCGCAACCTTCACGACGCCGACCCTCGGTCTCGACGTCCGAATCCTCGATGAGGATGGACACCGTGTTGATGAGGGAGAGTTGTTCGTTGTCCCGCCATCGATCGGCCTCTCCCAGGAACTGCTCAATCGTGATCACCGCGCTGTGTACTACGGAGGGCTTCCGGAGTCGGACGTTCCGCTGCGCCGTCACGGCGATCACATTCAACAACTCCCCGGTGGTTACTACCGGGCACTCGGCAGGGTCGACGACACGATGAACCTCGGTGGGATCAAGATCTCATCTGCGGAGATCGAGCGGACCGTGGGAGGGATCGAAGGCATCGTGGAGGTCGCGGCGGTGGCAGTCTCGCCACCCGGCGGTGGTCCGAGCCATCTCGTCGTGTATGCCGTGCCATCCGAAGGAGTCGAACCGGATCCCGACGCATGGAAGGGTGAGATGCAGCGGGCGCTGCGGTCGGACCTGAATCCGCTGTTCCGGATCGAGGACGTCGTCGTCATTGACGAACTCCCGCGCACCGCGTCGGCGAAGGTGATGCGGCGCGAACTCAGACAGAGGTACCAGTGAATCCGATCGTGGTCCTACGCAACGAACCTGACGCTCCGCCGGGCTACCTCGGAGACGCTCTTGACCGTCGAGCAGCGGACTGGCGAGTCGTGCGACTCGATGCCGGGGATCCATTGCCGAGGGCTGAGGGCGTGTCCGGTGTCGCGGTCCTCGGTGGCGCCATGGGTGCGTACGACGACGAGGAGTTCCCCTTCCTTCTCGACGAGAAGCGGTTCCTGGTCGAGTGCACGAACGCAGGAATACCGGTTCTCGGAATCTGTCTCGGTTGTCAACTACTCGCCGACACCCTCGGTGGGCGTGCCTATCTGGCCGATCGGGCAGAGGTTGTGTTCGTCCCCATAGAACCGACACCGGAAGGCCACGCCGATCCCGTGGTCGCCGCCCTTGCCGGACGGCCCGTGATCCGATTCCATCGGGACACCTTCGATGTGCCACCGGGAGGTGTGCTGCTCGCCACGGGAGGCGGGTTCGACCAGGCGTTCCGCCTTGGATCGGCCGTCGGGATCCAACCGCATCCGGAGGTGACTCCGGAGATTCTCACCGAATGGTTGGGAAGTGGGACCGGTCGTGAGGTCGCCATCCGCTCCGGGTCTGATCCGGACGCGCTGATCGCCGAGTTCGCCGCCGCCGAGCCGCAGATCGCAGCAACCGCCTCCGCGGTCTTCGACGCCTGGCTGGACGAAATCCCCGTTCCGCGGGCCCACAGCGCCGCCGGCGGGGATACAAACCCTGGGTACGCGTTCTAGGGCTGCTCAGCTACACGGGTGTGGGTTCCTACAATGACGTCTCGTCATCAGGGAGGTGCGCGGTGCCGGGTCGGGCCTATGCGGCGCTGCGGGACAGGCTTGCCGACGTGAGCGGTGTGGTGATGCTCATCGGTGCCACCGAGACCGGCAAGACGACGCTCGCGAAACTCATCGCTCTCGACGCCGTCGATGCCGGCCGAACCGTTGCATACGTGGACGGGGACGTCGCTTCGATCGTCGCCGGGCCACCGGCGTGCGTCGGTGTGAAGTACATCGAGGAAGCTTCCGACCTCGACCCATCGGTCGCACCGGCAGAGATGCGGTTCGTCGGGTCGACCTCACCACAGGGCGTGATTCTCCCGCACGTCGTAGCCGTGGCATCGCTGGTTGAAGCCGCCCGTTCGCGTTCTGATCTCGTGATCGTCGACACGAGCGGCGTTGTCGGCGGTGTTGTTGGCCAGACCTTGAAGTACCACCTCTGGGAGTTGACCCACCCGACGCTCGGCGTGGCGCTCCAGCGGGGGGAGGAACTCGAACCGATCATCGGCATGCTCCGACGATTCCTCTCGGCGAAGATCACGACGGTCGAGCCGCCGGCTGATGCACCCCTACCGTCTCCGACCGACCGCCACGCCAGGCAGTCCGATGCGTTCCGCGTTGCTCTCTCCTCGCCTCTCCAACGGTGGCGGGTTCAGACGACCGTGTTCGCCCCAACCCTTCCGGAAGAGTTCGACCTCGACCGACTCAACGGCATGCTCGTCGGCGTGCAAGATGATCACGGACACTGCCTTGGTCTTGGTGTGATCGAGTCCACGGGCGGCATGTTGAGGGTCGCGACGCATCACGGCGAGGAGATGCGAGGTCTCCGGTTGGGGTCGATGCGAATAGACCTGGAGACCTTTGACACCCAAGCGGTCAGGCTGCGCCAACTGATCTTCGGTATCTAGGAACGCGCCGCTCATCTGGTTCCACGAAGGATGGCCCGAGGAACCCTTGCAGCTGTTCCCCGCACTTCCCCGAACGAGGTCTCACTGCTCCGGCACCTTGGGCCATCCATAGCCGACGATACGGATAGTGCAAGTCGGGTTCAACCCCCCTGATTGGCCGTGGAAGGGAGTTTCTCGCGCTCCCGGGCTGCCTATCTCACCCTTGTTGGGGGTAGCTTCCGTCCGCGGCTGTGGGTTCTCCACATATCCACAGCTATCCACAGGTGCTTGTGCACAACGCCGTGTCAACAAGTTCTTCTACGGGAAGTTTCGCGTACCGGTCATCGCCCCATGATGCCGCTGTAGAGGTCGAGCAAACGATCGGCGGTGCCATCCCACGAAAACCGTGCCGCGAACTCGACGGCGCCGGTTGAAAGACTCGATCGGAAGCGCGGATGATCGAGGATCGCCGTCGCCGCAGCGGCGAACGATCGGGGATCGCGACCTTCGACCAACAACCCGGATGTCGAGGCGCCCACGACGTAGGGAAGTCCGCCGACGCGGGCGGCGACGACCGGCAGACCCGACGCCTGGGCTTCTGCCGCGACGAGTCCGAACGACTCGGAGTGCGACGGTATGACGAGGAGATCGGCCGCCCGGTAGTAGTCCACCAGGCTGCCGTGGGGCTGGGGTGGGACGAACAGAACCCGTTCCGAGACACCGATGGCGCGAGCACGAGCATGAAGGCGTTCAACCTCCCGCCGGCCGTCCGGGCCGCTGGGACCGCCGATGATCATGAGCAGCGGCGGTCCCGATCCTGCGGCCAGTGTTTTCGGAAGATGGGACAACATGTCGATCGCGACATCGAACCCCTTGTGCGCCTGGATTCGGCCGACGCACAGGATGAGGGGTTCGTCACCGATGCCCACTCGGACACGGGCCTCGTCTCGGTTGCCGGGGGTGAAGAGTGTGTGGTCGATACCGGGCTGGGAGATGCAGAGTCGTTCTGGGCTCGCCGCGTAGTGCTCGATCAGGTCATCGAACTCGTAGGGGGTGGAGGCGATGACACAATCCGAAGCGGCGATGACCCCGTCCTCGGCTCGAAGCCGGGCCGTACTCGACGGAGCCTCGTCGCTGCGTCGGCCAACGTCTTTGACACGGCCGAGTGTGTGGAACGAGTTTGCCAGAGGGAGACCATGCACCTCCTTGACGAGAACGCCGGCCCAGCCCGACAGCCAATAGTGGGAATGCACGAGATCGAATCCCGCATTCCTGGTCTCTGCGACCACACCTTCTCCGAATTCGGCCACATGCGACATGAGCTCGGACATCGGCAGAGGACCGGCAGGTCCGGCATCGATGTGGACGACCCGATAGCCATCTCGGACCTCAATCGACGCGGGCTGATCGGGATCCGTTCGGCGGGTGAACACGACGGCTTCAACGCCGCGCCCTGCCATGGTGCGGGCGAGCTCGTCGACGTAGACGTTCATGCCTCCGGCACTGCCGATGCCCGGCTGTAGCAGCGGAGACGTGTGCAGCACCAGGTACGCGACCCGCTCGATCACGGGAATCTCCCCTCGAGGACGGTCAGCGGCCGATCAATCGCTCCCAATCGGTACTTGTACTCCTCATCCCCCTTGAGGAAGTCGAAACGTCGCAACCCGCCGTCGATCGATCGCTCAATCATCGACGCAAGTAGCACGATCCCAGGCGAGGCATCGGCGGCATCCTCCACGTACGCCGAGTTGTAGACGTAGAAGGCGCTGGTGTCAACGAATCCGAATGCCGCCGCTACGGGTGATCCTGCGACGCTGATCAGATCGATCGAGGCGTCGGCGTCGATGATGAGAGACCAGAAGAACCGTTCCATGGATTCCGTCATGAAACCGCCCTTATTCCTTCGCGACGACCGGTGCATCGTGATGAAGGCCTCGAAGGCTTCGGTGTCGGTACGGCGCTCGAGCAGCGGCTCGCCGAGGACATCCACGAAGCGGCGCCGCTTCCTCCGGAGCTCATGGCGATCCCTTTTCGGAAGAGACGCGGTCCAGGTCTCGGCGTCGGCAGGGAGGTCGATCACGAGTGTGGCGCCGTGACGACTGGTGGCGGGCACGACACCGGCGGCGGCGAGCGCGGACGCGAGCGGGTCGAGAGCCTCGCGGGGGAGGCTGTCGAACGAGAAGGTGTGCCCGGAGAAGCGATGTGCGACCAGCGCGATGCACTCGTCGATGGACGCGCCCAGCGGCGAGTGATAGTCGGTCAGATCCGCCTCGCCCGAAAGACGGACGACTCCCCTGTCGATCCAGAGGGGCAGGGCTGCGGTTGCCGTGACTGCGATCGGCGCTCTGGTATCCGAAGATGTGTGATGAGACCTCCATGCCTCCAAGAAGGGCGCCATCGGAAATGGACCGGTCATCGGTGCGACGGGCCGCAATGCCGTCGGGACGTCGTCCCATGAATCAACGAGATCGGCCGGCATCGACTACTCCCGGGTAAGGGCTCCGACAGCGACGCCCCCTCCGAGAACGGGAGGCGCCGCCTCGGCCTCGAGCGCTCGGCGCATCACGTCGGAGACCAACCCGAGTTGATCGGCGGCGGCGATCACCGCAGCAACCGCTGTTTCACTGCCGCCGGCGGTGGCCTTCGACGCGATTCCGATCCCGTGGCGCCCGATGCCGATCTGTCCTTCGGCCCCGACCTTGACCGGGCCGCCCCACCATCGGGCCAGCTTGCCGTCCGGCCTGGAGTTGTCGGCAACGAGCGCAGGGAAGCGGGAGATCGCGGTGGTGGCAGGCCTGCAGCGCTCGGATGAGCTCAGGGCTGCGAATGCGGTCGCGAGACCCCGAACCGATCCCCTCATCGTCGGAGCTCCACACCCGTCGATTCCCACCGGCTCGGGCCGAATCCCGGTCGCATCGGTCACGAGATCGACGATGCGCCGCTGAAGCGGATGGTTCGGGTCCAGATAGGTCTCGATCGGCCAGCCCTGAGCCACGCACGCACCCAGCATCGCTGCGTGTTTGCCGGAGCAGTTGTGGAACACCCGCTTTGGACCAACGACTCCGCGGCGCATCTGGAGATCCCTGGCCTTCTGTGCGAGCGGCCACACGGCGGGACACTGGAGCGCTGATTCGTCGAGACCGACATCACTCAAGATCGACCGAACGATCGCGACGTGAACCGGCCAGCCGCTGTGGCTGGCGCAGGCAACCGCCAGGTGCTCGGTCGACAACGAGAGACCGGCCTCGAGTGCCACCGTGGCCTGCAACGGTTTCGTGGCGGAGCGGTAGAACAACGGGCGATCGGGATCTCCCGAGCGGTACAACTCGGTACCGACCGTGTCAGTGGCGAAGACGGTTGCGTCGTGGATCGATTCCGCGAGACCGGTGCGGACGGTGAGGAACCGCAAGGCGGCTACTGCTCTTCGAAGAGGTCGGTCGCGTCTGCGATCCCATCGCGATACCGGCGGGTGATCTCCTCGCTGATACGGTCGTGAATGTCGTAGACGAATCGGCGCTGGGTCGAGACCTGATGCTCCGCCTCGGTGAGCGTCGCTTGTATCTCCTCGAGCTCATCATCTTTGAGACTCGGGAGATGGGTGAGGAAGCCGTCACCGAGGACCCGGTCGATCGACCGACTCCCCGCACCGCTGAGCTCCGGGAGCGCGAGGGAGAGATCCCGCGGTATCAAGTTGCGGCTCGGTCCGTCGATCCCATCGGCGAGGATTTGAGGCAGCGCCTCGATCAGCGTGCGGGTCTCCTCGCCGGATCGGCGCTTCATCTCGAACGAGAGAAGATCCATACGGCCATGGAGCATCCGACGGTAGAACGAGAATTCAGTGTCGAGGTCGTCGAGGACGCGTCTCCGGTCCCTGAGTTCCTCCATCGACAGCAATTCGAGATCCTGCACATAGGCAGGATCGGCCACTTGATCGATGCGTCTCCGGCGCGGTTCCACTCGTAAGGCTCCCCGTGTGTGCTCTGCGTCAACAGTAGTGGCGCACAGTCGGATAGGGATTGACTGCGACTCCACCCGGGCGGATCTCGAAGTGGAGATGTGGCGAGGTGTAGCGGGCGTTGCCGCTGTTTCCGAGGAAGCCGATGACGGTGCCGGCCCTCACGTTCTGTCCAGACGAGACATTCGTCGGATGTCGTTCGAGGTGTGTGTAGTAGTAGAGGGTGCCGTCAGCCGCATACAGATGGGTCGAGAGACCGCCGAGGCTGTTCGAAGAGAACTTGACGCGCCCGTCGACGACCGCGACGAGCGGCGTATCGCGTCTGTTGAACATGTCGACGCCCTTGTGGCGGCGTCCACCCGAGCGCGGGAAACCCCACGAGTCGATGAACGACGCTCCGCCCTGGACCGGGCAGAAGAAACCAGGGGTTGCGGAGGGAGGGAGTCCGGCCGCGATCCCTGATCTGGAGTTGGCCGCCGCGACGTCGCGCGCCTTCTTGAGCGCTTCCGCAGCCTGGAGTTCGCGTCGCTCCTTCGCGAGGTTGTCGATCACGCGCTGTTCTGCGGCGCTGGCCTCGCTGTAGACCGATTGTGCCTGTTCGCTCAGCGTGTTCGCCTTCTCGGCGAGGGCCGCGGTTTCTGCCTCCACGATCTCGACTTCTTTCCGCTTCTCGACGAGATCGACCTTGAGACGACCCATCTCTCGTGAGACGGCCTGGTATCGATCGAGATCGGCGAGGTCGCGGCTCGCCGCGTTGTCCATGAGTTGCTGCGACGTTAGGAGATCCTGGATCGTGCCGGCCTCGAAAGCGGCTGCGACCATCCCGCGGCCGCCCGATGTGTATGCCTCGAGGAAGAGTTGCTGGGCGTTCTCCTTGAGGGCGTCGACTTCACCCTCGTAGGTCTCGATCCTGGTCTCGGTAAGACCGATCGTGTAGACGAGGTTCTCCAACTTGCTCGTGACGATGTCGAGTTCGAGGATTGCAGCCTCGAGGTCGTCCTGCGCCTGCTGCCACCGGGCATACGCTTGTGAGGCGTTCTCCTGGGCTTGATCGACCCGGCCCTCGGCACGTTTCACATCACCTTCAGTCTGAGCGAACGCGCCGATGGGAACGACCGCAAGAAGTGCGACGATGAGGAGGAGTAGGAAGCCGCGTGAAACGCGGTGAGGGACCATAGGTGATCAGGCTAATGAAGTATTCAGGAAACGGACAGTCCTGTGATCACCCGAGGAGCACCAATGTGAGCCAGTAGAGCGGTGCGGCAAGCAAGAGACCATCCAACGGTGTGAGTTGTCCGGGTAGCCGGACGGTGTGGACGATGGACCCAGAACGGATCATGGATCCGAGGACCCGGCCTGCGATCAACCCGGATGCGACGGCGACGGCGGCGAAGAGGCCGGTCGCGAGGTCGATGTCGCTGGCAGCAACTCCGGTGAGGAGTCCGGCCACGAGCGCCCCCACGAGCGTTCCGACGTTCGGGTCGATCGTTTGTCCTCCGTATACGGAGGTGGCCACGGCAGCGACGATCGCCACAGACACGATCAGCACGAACGAGACGGCAACGGTCGTCGACATCATCCGCAACATGACGAGTGCGCCTGCTCCCGCAGCGGCGACGACGGCGACCGAGGCGGTCATGGCGATCGACTCGACGCCTCTCCAGCGCGCCTCGAAGATAGGCCAGAAGATGACGATCGCCACCGCGGCTGCGAGTCCTCCTGCGAAACCTTCGTAGCCCCACGCATACGTCGCGCCCGCCGCGATGGGCGGGGCGAAGAGCGTGGCGTAGAGGTTGATGGAACCTTCTCCGGCGGCATTGGTGTCCGCCAAATCCCAGAGCCAGGCAAGTGCGGCACCGACCGAGATCACAACGAACCACTCGAGCGGAACCCATGCAGAGACGAGGAGCGCAGCCAGGACGATGACCGAGAGGATGCTCTCCGCCGGGTCAACGACAAGAGTCTGCCTTGTTCGGGGAGCGGCGTATGACCCTCCGGAGACGGGTGGGATGATGGCCATCTCATCGTCGGCGCCGACCTGAGCCGTTCGGTCGACGGGATCGCCGTTCACCCAGACTCCGGCGCTGCCGAGACTGTTCTCGAAGGCGGGTCCATACGCGGCCGCGGCGCGATCGAGGATCTCCCCGACCGTGCCCTCTTCGACGACGACGGTGTCGGTTCCGGCAATCTCCCTGAAACGAGCGAACAATCGAAGTGTTGGCATCGGAGGCAAGGGTAGTCGGGTCGCGGGTCGGGTCGAGGACCGTCCTGCAGCACTTCCTCACGGGGTGCCCTCGTTCGGCTGTTCACCCGACTCCCCGCGGCATGACTTGTGGATCTGGGCCATAATCGACACGGCTCATCGCATCGCTTGGAGCAGCGTCAATGAACGACACCCAGAACCCAGACGCAGCGACCGACCCCACGGTCCGAGTTGAACTCGTCGAAGTCGGTGCCAGAGACGGACTCCAGAACGAACCGGTCGTGCTCCCCACTGGAGCAAAGGTCGAACTCATCGAGCGCCTCGTCGCGGCAGGGTCTCGCCGTATCGAGGTGGCTTCGTTCGTGCACCCGGGCCGTGTCCCACAGATGGCCGACGCCGAGGCGGTGATCAAGGCCGTCGGACCGAGCCCGGACGGCTCTTCATACATCGGCTTGGTTCTGAACGGACGAGGTCTCGAGCGAGCCCTCGCAACCAGCGTTGACGAGATCAACTTCGTGGTGGGTGCGTCTGACGGATTCAACCGAGCCAACGTCGGGGTCTCACCGGAGGCGACGATGAACGAGATCGAGATGATGCTTGGGCAGGTCGAGGATCGCCGGGCGACGGTCACGATCGCGGTCGCCTTTGGTTGTCCCTACGACGGCACGGTGCCCATCGACACGGTTGTCGATCTCGCAACGCGAGCCGCTGCTGCCGGCGCCGATGAAATCGCGCTCGGTGACACGATCGGCGTCGCCGTTCCCACCCAGGTAGCCGCGGTGATCGACGCGGTGAGGGCGTCCAGCGATGTGGCGCTACGCGGCCACTTTCATGACACCAGGAACACGGGTGTGGCCAACGCCGCCGCGGCATATGCGGCGGGTGTGGCCGTGCTCGACGCTTCGGTCGGAGGCGCCGGCGGGTGCCCGTTCGCACCGAACGCCACCGGCAACGTGGCCACCGAGGACCTCATCTACTTGTTTGAGCGGATGGGTGTCGAGACCGGCATCGATCACGAACGGACAATCGAGACAACCCGTTGGCTGGAAACGAAGCTTGGCAGGCAACTGCCGTCTGCGATTGCACGAGCGGGATGGTGGCCGGCCTAGAGCAGCGCTCGCTCGAGTAGTCGAGCACCAGAGGCCGGATGGCTCCTCCGCTACCCGGCTACTCAGCTACTCAGCTACTCAGCTACTCAGCTACTTCTCTCTTCACTACCCTTGTTGACCCATGTCCCTCCCCATCTCTTTCCTCTCCGACTTCGGGCATGCCGACGAATTCGTCGGTGTGGTCCACGGGGTGATCGCTCGAATCGCTCCGAGTAGTCGCATCATCGACGTGGGCCACGACTTCCCGAGGGGTGATGTCCAGTCGGCGGCGCTGGCGCTGATGAGATCCATCCAGTACCTCCCGGAGGGTGTCGCCCTTGCCGTCGTCGACCCCGGTGTTGGGACCAAACGCCGTGCCATTGGCGCACGGACGCCATGGGGCTATTTCGTTGGCCCGGACAACGGACTTCTCGCACCTGCCGTCGCCATGGTCGGAGGGGCCGACGCGATCGTATCCATCGAAGACCCGCGATTCCGCCTCCCGTCCGAGGGCCAGACGTTCCACGGCAGGGACGTCTTCGGACCGGCCGCAGCCGTTCTCGCCTCTGGGGAAGCGTCGTTCGACGATCTCGGGCCGGCCGCCGATCCGGGATCGGTGACTCCGTTGATGATCCCGCTCTCGGAACCCGACGGCTCCGGTGGTGTGCTCGGCGAGGTGCTGTGGATCGACCACTTCGGGAATGCTCAGACCAATGTCACCCCCGCCGACCTGGAATCGCTCGGACTCGAGCACGGCGACGAGGTCTCGATGCTCATCTCAGGCTTTGATCGTCCTATGCCGTGGGCCGAGGCCTACGGGGATGTCGCACATGGCGCTGGATTGATCCACGTCGACTCGTACGGTCAGATCGCAATCGCCGTGCGGGACGGGCGCGCCGACAAGGTGTACCCACTCGCCGTTCGGACCGCGGTTACCTTCCGATCACCGGGCGCGACCAGAATTCAAGTGATCAGCAGTACGTAGTCCGAGCGTCGCCGTTCATGACGGATCCTGGTTCAGGCCACGGCAGACAGACCACAGCAGACAGCAAGACCAGGGCATCCACGACGGTCTTCGCTGTCGGCTGTCGGCTCGTAGCTCAATGCCACAGCTCTTCACGGTGTCAGACCTGTCGAAACGAGTTTCGCGACGAATGCCCCGACGATGATCACCAGCAGGCCGATGACAACGATCGCGGTGAACGGACGCATGGGGTGACGATACTCCCGGACCGTCGCTTGATCGTCAGGAGGTCCGGCAACCGGCGGCGGGGAATCGGCGGGATTCGAGGCCGGTAACCTGGCCCCGATGAGGACGCACATCCCCGACGCCACCGTTGCCAGGTTGCCGGTCTATCTGCGGTGTTTGGCGATGCGAGTCGGAACCGGGACCTGTTCATCGGAGGATCTTGCTCGGACCGCCGGCGTGAACGCTGCCCAGGTGCGGAAGGACCTATCGTTTCTCAAGGTTCAGGGCGTCCGCGGCGTCGGGTACGACGTTGCCGAACTCCGGCTCCAAATCCGCAAGGCACTCGGCCTCACCCACCAATTCCCGATCGTGATCGTGGGCGCCGGCAACCTTGGGCGGGCCCTGGCGAACTACGGGGGATTCGGCGAGTGGGGTTTCGCGGTTGCCGCGATCGTCGATGTGGACACGCGCAAAGTCGGGAGTCGGATCAGCGGCACGACCGTCGAGTCGATGACCGATCTCGAGTCGATCGTGTCCGACCAGGCCATCGAGATCGGGATTATCGCCACGCCGTCGACTCAGGCTCAGACCGTGGGTGATCGTCTCGGCGCGGCGGGGGTCCGCTCCATCCTCAATTTCGCCCCGACCGTGATCTCCGTCGACGGTGTGGAGGTGCGCCGCGTCGACCTGTCGACAGAACTCCAGATCCTTGCCTACCACCTGCAGGAGCGGGGACCCGCTCAGTAGCGGGGCGGAGTAGCGGAGTAGCGGAGTAGCGGAGTAGGAAGAACCTTCAACGACCCCGGCCTACCGACAAGAGTTTTGGCAGGCGGTCTGGTATCTCGGTGTAGGGGATCCACGCGGAGATTGACGTATGGGTGATGATCGCTCCCGGGTGAGCGTCGAGTGCCTCGCGGATCACGGGCAGCACCGGTGCCAGCGCTTCGCGCAGCGCCTGCGGTCCGTCGGCGCAGTCCCACGCCCAGCACCCGGCGTGTTCATCGAACCACGGGTCTTCTGTCACAAACTCCGGACGGTTCAGCGCCCAGGCACGTCGCCCGCGGAACCACTTCGTTGGCGATTCGATCACCCACGAACCCAAGCGCGGCGGCGTCAGTCGGGACTCGACCACGGCCAAAGCCTCATCGGCAATCGGCTCGCCGTCCCGGTGTTCCAGCAGTCTCGGAACTCGGATCGACACGGACCGATCGGCGCATAGACCACTGACACCCCAGTACCGAAGCCCATCGACATCCGAGGGATACCACCGCAAGTCTCCAAGGCCGGCCGAAATCGACGTATCGAGCTGTGCGTCCCACCACGATCGGTCGTTGCCCGGCACCTCGAACTCACCATCGTTGATGGATCGGACAGGGGCTGGTGTTTCGAGCGATGGCGTGTACCCCATCGACCAACTGGCGGTGGTGAATGGATCGCCCACGACCTACTCCGTGGCGTGGTCGCGTTCGAAGCGGTCAAGAGCCATCACGAACATCACGAAGAGGATGAACGCGCCGAGGGCAAGGGCGATCGCCGGCACTCGAATCTGGAGCGCGTTGAGTCCTTCGAGATTCGCCGGACGGAGACCTCTCGGTGCGTACACAGCGAAGAGGATTCCGCTCATCGTCAGCCAGCCGAACACGGCCGCCCCGACGATCAGGGAGGCGAGGTGCTTCCCGACGTTCGTTGAGAGGATCAGCCAACCCGCCCCAACGAAGACCACGACCGCGCCGACCACAAAGAAGATCCCACGCATCATTTGAGAGAAGGCGGTGATCTCCCCGGTCGCCTCGTCGGTACGGTTGAAGACAGTCCCGACGAGATCCTGCACGCCCTCTCGGACGAACGGAACCATGGCGAGGAACAAGGCAATCATCCCGATGACACCCAGGATCTCGAGCTTGCCGAGGCCACGCTCGGAACGAGTGAATCGTCGAATCGCAGTGGCGGCTCGGTCCATCACATCGTCCTTTCGTACAGGGCGATCAACTCGATGTCGGCACGACTGAGCGACGTTCCGAATCCCGGCATTCGGCCGGTGCCGATGCCGTTGACCCCGTACGACTCAGCTTCGTTCGATCCCTTGATGATGAAGGTGACCTGATCGTCCAACAGCGGGAACTGTGAGATCGACCGACCGTCGGTGATGGCCGGCCCCCAGGCACCGCTCCCCGCTCCCGTCTCAAACGTGGCCCCGGCGCTGTATCCGCCGGTGTGGCATCGGGCGCAGTAGCCGTTGAACAGGCCGACCGCACGCTCCACGTCGGCCGCGTTCACCGCGGCGCCGGCCTGCCCGCTCATTGAAGTCGCCACATCGGCGAAATCGACCTCCCAGGCTTGGGTGACTGCAGAATCCCGCAGGAACATCATGCCTGCTTCGAGGTCGGCGAGGAACTGGTCCTGCCGATCCGCCGTCACCCGGACGACGAGCAGATCGGATTCGATCGCCTCGAGAAGCGTCGCCGCTTCATCAAGATCGGGGACGGGACGACCCTGCTCATCGAGGTTCGTGAATGCGTTCGCGTGGTCGAAGGCCACGTCATACACGGCCTGTTCAACCTGTTTGGCGCCCTGGAGGTTGGTGAGTGTCGAATGTGCAATTGCGGCGATTTCGGTGAGTCGGGGTTCCACGCTGTCGGCGAGGCCATCTCGGTCCGCGTCCGTCGCCGGGTTGGAGCACGTTGTCAGCACGATGGCCGCAGACGCTTCGGTACACGTAGCGCTGCCGCCGAGCAGGTCCCTGATCTCTCCATCGAACGTGCCGGCGACGGCGAGCCGGTCGGGGGCGAGGAGGACATCATCGATCTTTGCCTGTTGGAGGTCGATGAGGCCCTGCGTGGCGTCGTCGCCCGTGGCGATACGGTTCAACGCTCCGGTGACGGTGGTATCGGTTGCGGCGACAACTTCGGGTTGCGCCAGTTGAAGCGAGGCGAGGTAGTCGATGACCTGATCGACCTCCTGAAGCGTCATCGCGCCGCCACCGGCAAGGCCGCTGGCCGGCATCGGGGTCCCCTGACGGCCGTACTCGATGATGGTGCGGATCTCGTCACGACTGAAGCGGAAGAGCACGGTGTCGAGCGATGGTGCCTGCCAGGACGTGTCGACGCCGCTGCGGGGTTCGGGGAATGCCGCTGCGCCGCCCCCACCGTCCGGGCCGTGGCACGCGGAGCATCCGAACAGCGTGTACCAGTGGGCTCCTTCTTCGATGGCGACCTCGCGTACATTGTCGGCGGCGTCGGCCTGGCGGTTCGCTTCGTTGAAGGCGTACCAGGGGATGATGATCGCTAGCACGGCGGCGGCGAATACCGAAGCGCGGAGCACGGTCGTGGTCCGCACGTTCTCGAGTTCGTCGTCCGACATGTATCGGGTGCGATTCGGTGGCGGTGTCTCGTTGACGGACGAGCGGGACCGTCGGCTATTGAGGAAGAGATATGCCATCCAGGCAAGCAGAGAGACGAACGCGAGAAGAAGGACGATCGAACCGATGCCGTAGCCGCCGGTGTTCACGGCGATCTCGGTCTCTTCGCCGGAGGCGAGGACGATGGGGAGCATTGGGGTCAACACGTCCACCTCATACACAGAACGGACCTTGCGGATACTCAGCGGTCAGGTTCTTGGACCGGGACGTCTGCACGACATTTCCTGTCTCGATGATGAGATCGCCGGCGTCGTTCGTCGAGAGCCCGAAGCGGTCCATATTGCGTGGCGCAGGCCCCGTGTTGTACTCGCCGTGGATGTTGTATCTCGAGCCATGGCACGGGCACTCGAATCCCTGGGAGGGGATGCACTCCGGCACACGGCAGCCGAGATGGACGCACCGCTGCCACAGGGCCATGACACCGACGCCGTCGCTCCCGCCTCCTGCGATGACGAAGGGGACTTCCTCGTACGACGATCCGGGGAGTTCGCTTGTCTCGAACGGCACGATCCACGCCTGGGCAGCGGGAACGAAATGGGGGACGATCGTTGCGCCATCGGTGAGTGACGCCTTGATGTCGTCGAGGTTCCCTGCGTTGACGGGCGTTCCGAATCCACCCTTCAGCTTCGGCCAGAAGAACGAGAGGCCGGCCAGAGCGAACTGGGCGAGGCCCAATCCGATCACGACATAGAGCGCCCGGTTCAGGAATTTGCGGCGAGTCATTCCGTATTCAGCCTGAGAGACCGTCTGCTTCTCTGTGAGTGGATCGGCGGGCGGTCCGGCGGGAGCTTCGCGTGAGCGTCGCCACAACCGCCGTAGCTTCTTCGTCAGCGGGCTGGGTCTGAACGGCTTCCACGACGGGCGACGTCTCGCGGCCCCGACGGCCGATCTCCTCGGTGGTGATGGGTCCTGCGGATGGTCCGCGACGCAATGCCACAGCGAGAATTCCGATCACCGTGAGGATCCCGGCGCCGATGATGCCGATCACGAAGATGGTGCTTGCGTTCATCGTTGGCTTCTCATCCCAGGAGTGACTTGAGGTCGTCGAAGAAGATGCCGTCGTGCCACGGGAACGTGAAGTTGAATCCCGGTCCCCGGAAGAACGACCCGAAGATCGTCAGTACCGCGGCGGCCATGATGAAGAACGTGAAGATCATGATCGCGAGCTTGCGGTGTGATGGTCGAACCGACGGGTTCTTGTCGATGTAAGGGATGAGGGCAAGGGCGGCAACACCGAAGCCGGGGATGATGATGCCGGCGACCTGCGGGTCGAAGTACGCAAGCAGTTCCTGGAGGCCGAGGAAGTACCACGGGGCTTTCGAAGGGTTGGGCTGCTCGTTGAAGTTCGCGAATTCGAGGAGTGGGGCGTCGAGGAATACCGCGAGGGTGATCAGGAGAGTCAAGACGACGAGGAGAGCCACGAACTCTATGGCGAGGAGGTGCGGCCAAACGTTCACCCGGTCGGTGGGCTCGGACCGAATCCGCTGAACTTCGCCGGCCCGGATGACCGTGAGGAGTCGGTCCGACTTGGCGTCGCTGTGGTGCGCGCCGTTGTCGATGGTTGCGATCGCCGCCGTCGTTGCTACCTGCGTCGAGTCGGGGGTCGGAACCCTCGCCGGCATTGGCAGCGCCGCGCCGGTCGGGGTTCCGGCGGCCGGTGCCCGTCCCCCTGCGTCGTCGCTGCGCTCCTCCGCGTCCTCCCGCCTTGCGGCCGGTAGCTGCCCCCCTGCGTCGTCGCTGCGCTCCTCCGCGTCCCCCCGTCCTTCGGCCGGTGGGACAGGAGCAGCGGCCTCGGTGACCCCTACCTTCAAACCGGCCTCAGCCGCCCACTCGGCCAGCACGTCGTCGACCGTCGTGCCTTCCTTCTTGGCGCGTGCCTTGGCTGAGCGTTCGGTGAGTGACTCCGGCATCCCGCGCGCTTGGGCGACGGCAGCGAGCAGCACTGCACCCTCCAGATCGTGACCCCCTCCGCCGCCTGCGGGGGAGGAAGAGGATGCTTCGGCCATCGAGCTGTCTGCTGTGGCCTGTGAAAGGTCTGCTTCTTTCGGGCTGGCAGCTTGCGGCTGGGAGCTGGAAGCCTCCTCCGGAGCGCCCTTCATCTCGGCGAGGATCTCGTCGACCGGACGGCCTTCCTTCTTGGCCCGGGCCTCGGCTGAGCGCCGCAGGATGTGTTCAGGTATGTCTGCCACGGCGCCTCCTTACAGCGGACCCGAGATGCCGCCGTCTTTGCGGACCCGCCAGAAGTGGACGGCCATGAACAGCGTGATGATGAACGGGAAGAACAGAACATGGAGGACGTACCAGCGCAGCAGCGTATCTGAGGTGATCTGCACCCCGCCGATCAGGGCGAAGCTCACTTGATCGCCGAACACCGGTGAGTACTTCGCCATCGTCGATCCGACGGTGACGGCCCAGAGCGCCAGCTGATCCCACGGCAGGAGGTAGCCGGTGAACGACATGAACAAGGTGAGGAACAACAAGATGATCCCGACGACCCAGTTGAATTCGCGCGGGGGCTTGTACGCCCCGTGATAGAAGACCCGGGCCATGTGCAAGAACACGGTGAGGACCATCAGGTGTGCACCCCATCGGTGCATGTTCCTCACTAGCTGTCCGAACGCCACGTCGGTGGAGAGCGCCTGGAGATCGAAGTAGGCCTGGGGCGAAGTCGGTCGGTAGTAGAACATCAAGAAGATGCCGGTGATCGTCAGCACGATGAAGAGGAAGAAGCTCAGGCCGCCGAGGCAAAGCGTGTATGAGACCCGGACACCGTGACGCTTCACCTTCACCGGGTGGAGGTGGTAGAGCACGTTGTTCATCACGACGTACGACCGGTTCCTGGGTGTGTCTGCGTGGTCGGTGCGCATCGGCGATCCCGGTCGGAAGATCGAGGTCCAGACCTGACTCTCCCGGATGTGATCGATCACACCAGCGATTGCGCCGCTGCTGCTCTTCCCGCTGTTGTTGTCTTCCGTCACCAGTTACCTCTCGTGCAGCCGGGCAGTCTGCCCATGTCGCTGATCACACTCCAAGTGGCTTCGCCGACCATCAACCCGGACCGTCCCTCATCGGTCGTCCGAATGCCGAAACCGGATCACCGGACTCGAGGATCTCCTCGGGCGACCCGTCGGACGCTAGCTCCGCTGCGGACCCCGAGTCGGTCTCCGTGTTCGCTCTGGACGCCGGTCCGTCTCGCATGGGCCGGCCAAACGAAGACACGGGCGTGGGTTTCGGTTTGTCGATGGCTCGTCCTCTGATCTGCCACTGCACCATCACCGTGACGATGATTCCGAGGAGGACGACGGGATATCCCCCGATGATCATCTGCTGGAAGGTGGCGTAGGAGATCGATACTTCGTTCCCGAGCACGAGTGCCGGCGGAATCGTGACGAGGATCTTCTGGGGAGTCCACTCGAGCGACGACTGGGCGAGTGTCACGAACTGGTTGGGGATGACGGCGAAGAGCACGAGCATCAAGCCCGTGAAGAGGGCGGCGCCGATTGCTGCACGGGCCCAGGTCAACGGTCGCCCAAAGACGAAGGCCAGGGTCGCCCCGGCGATGACGGTGATAACTCCGCCGATGGCAATGAGTTGACCGATCGTGGCAGGGACCCAACCGCGAGGAATGGCAGGATACAGATCGTTGCCGTACGCGTCGACGAGCGGCGCCTCGGCGGCATGAACGAACACCGAGGCTGCGATCGCCGTGATGATGCCGATCACGATCGCCGTCAGGCCGATGGTGAGCTTCTTGCGGTCGGTCAGGGCTTCCTCCTCCACACGACGGCGATTCTATGCCGAACGTGGGCGCCGCGCATGGACAATGCGGGTCTTCGGTCCCAGACGCCTGTGGCGCACGGATTTCATCGCTATCTCCGCAAAGACTCGCCTGTGAACGGAGGACGGTCCGGCTAGGCTTCCGGCCGCTCGTCAGGAGAGACGGCAAGGAATGACGACGGAGAGAAACAGTCATATGAATGTGGACGGCGCAGCGGCAGATGATGCCCGGGAAGATGGCGACCGTGTTGTTCGCGCCCACGTCACGGTCGCAGCCGTCTTCCTGGTCCTGGCCGTTTCTGCCGCTTCGATTGCAGCGATTCAACTGATTGCTCCGGGTGTCGGCGCCGGTGTCGCACCCCTCTCATACGGACGGGTCGCGGCGATGGCGACGAATCTCTTGCTCTACGGATGGCTGGTGCCCGGGTTCCTTGCCGGCGCGTACTTCGTTCTGCCACGGGTCTCCGAACGGGATTTCGTTGGGAAGGGTCTTGCCACCTTGTCCCTGGCTGTGATCGGCGTGGCAGTGGTTTCCGGCACGCTGGGCATCGCTTTCGGTCTTGGTGACGGCCGGCCGTATCTCGCGGCCCCGATCTTCGCAGAGGTACTGTTGCTGGTCGGTCTGATGCTATCCGTCGTGGTCGTTGCCCGAAATGTCTCGATGGATTCGGGTGGCCTCGTCCCAACCCAGTGGTACCTGTTGGCATCGACGGTGTGGGCTGTCTTCGTCGTGGCGGTGGGGCTCATCCCGGGGCTCGGCGGATTCGCGGGTGCCATGCAGATCGGCTTCTATCGGGCAGCAATTGCCGGGTTCTGGTTCGCCGCATCCGGCATCGGTCTTCTCTACTACCTCGTTCCCCGATTGGCGGGACTCAGCACCTTCAAGGGATCAGCACTCTCGCGTCTGGGTTTCTGGTCTTTGGCGTTTGTCTGGGGAGCGACCGGGCCCGTCATCTACGTCTACGGGCCGATCCCCGGATGGCTTCAGAGTCTCGGGATAGCGTTCTCGATTGCTCTCTTCATCCCGGTACTCCTGATCGTTGCTGATCTCGCCTTTGCGATGCGCGGGCGAAGCTCTGCTGTGGTTGATCGGACCACGCTCTCGTTCCTCTCGGTCGGGACCTTCCTTTTCCTCCTCGTCCCGATCCACAACCTCGCGCAGGCCCTGCGAACGCCGAGTTCGGTTGTCGGTCTCACCGAGTGGATCCCTGCGGGGGATTTCCTCCTCTTTGCCGGCGCGTTCTCGTTCTGGCTGTTCGGATTCGCCTCCCACGTAACCGGGAATGGCACCGAGCGCCGTGGGGATGCAACCGTGCATCTCGGCCTGTCGACGATCGGTCTCGTCCTGGCAGTCGCCGCGATGTGGATGGCCGGATTGGCGACCGGTCTCTCATGGGCCGCCGGTGTCAACGCAGGGGCCTTGACCTCGTTCGGTGAGGGATGGTCGTTGATCGACGAGACCCTCTCTCCGTTCCTCGTCGTCCGCGCCCTGGGCGTCGTGCTGTTCGCCATCGGCCAGATCGTCTTCGTCTACACGATCCTTGTTGCGTCCTGGAGTGAGTCCGAAGCGGCGCAGGACATCGACGATGAGGCATTCGACCTGCAGCTCCGCTCGGGTTCCGGGTCGATGTCCGGTGGTCGCCTGCGTCTCGGGATCGTCGCAACGTTCGCGATCGCTCTGTTGTTGACGTTCGTCGTCCCGGCGTTCGATCCGGTGGTCGCCGAGGCAACGATCCTCGCAGATACCGCCCGCACCTATCCGGATGGTTCCGCGGCGGCGGCCGGGCGCGCGGTGTACCTGCGGGAGAATTGTGTGGCGTGCCACACCCAGTCGGTTCGCCCAATCGTCACCGACGTGGGTCTCGGGGCAGTCAGCGTTGCAGGTGATTACGTGTACGAGACACCACCGCTGATCGGACTCGAGCGACTCGGACCCGATCTCATGCACGTCGGCAGTCGCCTCGAGGACGTCGCAGCAATCCAGGACCACCTGGACTTCCCCCGGCAGGAACGACCCTGGTCGATCATGCCGTCATACCGATACCTGACCCAGGGTGACCTCGACGCCCTCACCGAATACCTGCTGTCACTGAGGTAGTGATGAACGACATCCTCCAACAACTTGAAGCGACCTACGGAGCACCGGCATCGCTGTTCGAACGGTCCGCGGCCGCCAAAGCCAAAGCGTCAGGATCGACGACCGAAGCCGTGCTCCAGGAGTGGGCGGCAGAAGCAGGCCTGGTCACGCACTCCTGTCCCCCCGGCCGGAGGACGGGGGGACGCGGAGGAGCGCAGCGACGACGCAGGGGGGCAGGAGGAAGCCCCCAGCTCCCAGCTGCCAGCCGCCAGCCCGAAGGCCGAACCCTCCTCTTCTTCCTCCCCCTCAGGGGGAGGTGTCGCCGCAGGCGACGGAGGGGGTCAGGCGTTGGAGGGTGCCGCGTTGCTTGCTGCCGTCGCGGAGGCTCGTGGCATGCCGGAGTCGTTGATCGAACGGTCGGCATCTGCGCGTGCGAAGGCCGCCGGGGTATCTCTGGAAGAGGTACTACACGAGTGGGCCCAAGAAGAAGGGCTGGAAGCTCCCAGCTCCCAGTCACCAGCTGCCAGCTCCCAGCCACCAGCCGCCAGCTCCGAAGCCGCGTCTCCGACCGCCGAGGCCTCTTCTTCCTCCCCCTCAGGGGGAGGTGTCGCCGCAGGCGACGGAGGGGGTCAGGCGTTGGAGGGTGCCGCGTTGCTTGCTGCCGTCGCGGAGGCTCGCGGCATGCCGGAGTCGCTCACCGAACGGTCCGCGAAGGCCCGTGCGAAGAAGGATGGCACGACGGTCGACGACGTCCTGGCCGAGTGGGCAACAGAGGCAGGTCTGTCCGCGACTCCTGTCCCACCGGCCGAAGGACGGGGGGACGCGGAGGAGCGCAGCGACGACGCAGGGGGGCAGTCGATTGTCGCCGGCACCTTGACCGGCGCGGCGTTGCTTGCTGCCGTCGCGGAGGCTCGCGGCATGCCGGAGTCGCTCACCGAACGGTCCGCCAAGGCCCGTGCCAAGAAGGAGGACAGCACCGTGGAGGCGGTCCTGCAGGAGTGGGCGGCGGACGCAGGCCTGTCAGCTGTCAGCTCCCAGCCACCAGCTGCCAGCCCGGAAGCAGCCGACGGTTCACAGACCACAGCGGACAGCCCGATCGCCGAACCTTCCTCCTCTTCCTCCCCCTCAGGGGGAGGTGTCGCCGCAGGCGACGGAGGGGGTCAAGCAGAGAAGATCTCCGATGCCCCTGCCGATCCTGTACCCGTCGTCGCGGCAGAAGAACCCGACCCCGAACCGGAAGCGTCACCGAGAAGCCGGTATCCGGCGTGGCTGGCTGCCGCGATACTTGTGATCCCGCTGCTCGCCGTTCTCTACCTCGTCATCGTGCCGAACCAGCCGTCATGTGGAAGTGCAGGTCAGCTCGCGATCGACCCAGCGTCAGGCAACGCCGTCGGATGCGACGGATCGGCCTACGGGGCGAACGAGGTCAGCAACTTCGCCATCGGTGGCGAGATCTACGCCGCGTCCTGCGCGGCATGCCACGGAGCGGATGGCGGTGGCGGGGCCGGTCCGGCCATGGCAGGCGGCGTGATTCTCGAGACGTTCCCCGAAGGGTCGTGCGCCTCGCACGTCGAGTGGATCGCACTCGGATCCACAGGGTGGCCCGATGCGACCTACGGGGAGAACGGGACCCCGGTGGCCGGTGGGATGCCCGGCTTCGGTGGGCAATTGACCGATCTCGAAGTCGCACAGGTGAGTCTCTACGAGCGAGTGGAGTTCGGCGGTCTCGATCTCGCAGCCGCCGAAGCAGATTGCGGATTCGAGCCCGTGGCCGAAGAAGGCTGATCCGTGCTCGCAACGAGCCGGCCGAACCTAGCCTTCCACTGATGTCGTCCTCTCCCCAAGTACTCGTCGTCGGCGGTGGCCCGGGAGGCGCCTCGGCGGCCTTCTGGCTTGCGAAGCGAGGCGTCGACGTCACGATGGTCGAGAAGAAGCGGTACCCCAGAGAGAAGGCCTGTGGCGACGGCTTGACTCCGAGGGCAGTGCGTCAACTCGTCGACATGGGGTTCGACTTCGACACGCCAGACGTCCACCGCGTCGTTGGGCTTCGGTCGTACGCGGGCGACGTGATGCTCGAGATGCCGTGGCCCGAGCACTCCATCTACCCGAACTGGGGAGCCACGCTCCGCCGTGCCGATCTCGACGGTCGGAGTTGCCGCCCTCGCGGAAGCAGAGGGCGCGACCGTCCTCCAGGGAGTCGAAGCGGTTGCGATTGTCGGCGATGGTGACCTCACCGCTGTCGAGCTTCGTCGAAAAGGCGAGGAGACGGAGGTCGTGACCCCCGACTACGTCGTCGTCGCCGACGGGTCACTTTCACGCTTCGGCCGAAAGCTCGGTGCCGCCCGTCGTCGCGACTATCCGTTCGGCCTCGCCGTGCGCGGATATTGGGAGAGTCCGAACTCGACCGACGGATACATCGAGAGCCAACTCGACATTCGGGATCGGGAAGGCCGAGCGATGCCCGGATACGGGTGGGTGTTCCCGATGGGGGATGGAACCATCAACGTCGGAGCCGGACTCGTCTCGACGTTCAAGGGGTGGAAGGACATCAACACGAGCGAGATCCTCGAAGCCTATCTCGCGGAGCTTCCCGATCACTGGCACATCGAGGAGGACCCGATTGCTCGCCCGATCGGCGGGAAGCTTCCGATGGCGTTCTCCGTCGGTCCGAAGACGGGGAGGAACTGGGTGTTGGTCGGCGATGCCGCGGGAGCCGTCAACCCGTTCAACGGTGAGGGGATCGACTACGCATACGAGACCGGACGGCTCGCGGCTGGATTCATCTCCGAGGCGCTGGCGACCGGCGATCCGACGACGCTGGCCGCGTACGACGAGGCGCTCGTCTCCGAGTACGCGGCGTATCACCGCGTCGCCAGGATCTTCGTGTCGGCGATCGGGAATCCATCGGTGATGCGCACGCTGACCACGGTCGGCTTGCGCTCGCGGCCGCTCATGGAGTGGGTGTTGAAAGTGATGGCGAACCTCCTCGAACCCGAAGAACGCGGCATGGCGGAGAAGGTCTATGTCGCGATCGAGAAGGCGATTGATCTGCCGGGTCTTCGTCGGATCAAGGCATGACGAGTAGCTGGGTAGCGGAGTAGCGGAGTAGCTGAGTAGCCGAGTAGGCCTGCCGGTTGCCTGTTGCGTATCACTTCTTGCTCAGGTATGCCGCGAGTCCGGCGCGCCAGATCACCATTACGGCACCATTGACGGCGATCAGCACAAGGACGAATGTTGCGGAGATCCCAACACCGAGGATCAGCGCCCGCACGAACGCGGCGAACGGCGCCGCGATCGTCCAGGCCAATGCGACTCTCCATACCGACGTGGGCCGAGTGAGCGTGGTCGCCGAGAACGCTTCGAACCAGGGCGCGACAACAGCCCACGCGACGAGAACACCCAGCGAAGTGACGAACAGCCGCCACGTCTCGTCGAGCGTTGAGTGAGTCATGAAACCGACGACGGTGATTGCGATCAGCACGATGACATCGCCGATGATCGCCCAGCGCAGCAAAGACCGGTCGGCAAATTGGAGCATGAGTGGGAGGGTAGGAGCGCTGCGGCTTTCAGGGGCCAGCTCTCGGCTACCAGCCACGAGCTGTGAACTGCATTCAAGAGTGCTCAGTCTCCGACCCTCGGGTCCGGCTGGCTGCTTGGAGCTTGTAGCTGGAAGCCTTCCTGGCTCGTATTGGGCAAGGCGCGCGACTATCCGTAGACTCTCGACCCGAATATGGATCTTCTCGCGTATCTCCCGATCGCCCTGATGTTCATCCTCGGACTTGTGTTCGCGGTTGCGGCCATGTGGATGTCGTGGAGGATCGCACCCAACAATCCCACGCCCGAGAAGCTGAGCCCGTACGAGTGCGGCATCGTTCCCCTCCAGGAGCCGGTCCAGCGCTTCCCGGTGAAGTTCTACCTCGTGGCCATGCTGTTCGTGATCTTCGACGTCGAGATCATCTTCCTCTTCGCGTGGGCGGTCCGGATGGACGAGTTCGGCTGGGCCGGAATCGCCACCGTCGGCATCTTCATGCTCCTCCTCATCGAGACCCTCGGCTACGTGTGGAAGCGCGGGGCCCTCGACTGGAATGTCGCTCACCGGGCCCGCTATCGCAGGGTCGTTGCCCCCGAACCGCACGTCGAGGAGGCTGCCTAGTGGCCGGCGAAGTCCACAACCCCGGCTTCCTCCTCACGACGCTCGAGAAGGGCGTCAGCTGGACAAGGACCCGGTCGATGTGGCCGGCGACGTTCGGCCTCGCGTGCTGCGCCATCGAGATGATGGCCACCGGCGCGGCCCATCACGATCTTGCACGGTTCGGAATGGAAGTCTTCCGCGCCTCGCCTCGCCAGGCCGATCTGATGATCGTCGCCGGACGCCTCTCACAAAAGATGGCACCCGTCCTCCGCCAGGTCTACGACCAGATGGCGGAGCCAAAGTGGGTCATCTCCATGGGTGCGTGCGCATCAACCGGCGGCATGTTCAACAACTACGCCCTGGTGCAGGGCGTCGACGAGATCGTGCCTGTCGACATCTACGTGCCTGGATGCCCACCCGGTCCACAGTCGCTGATGCACGGAATCCTGACACTCCAGGACAAGATCATGGCCGGAGAGATCCGGCGTTCTACGGGACTCGTGTGATGGCCGAAGAGACAACACCTCAGGACGAACCGCAGGAGACGGACGAGACCGTCGAGGAGACGGTGGCGCGTCCTCTCCCCAACGATCCCATCCTGGCCGGCCTCGCCGAAGTGTTCCCGAACGTCGCCTTCACATCGTTCAATCCTCTGGTCGGGCCTCGCCAGGACACGGCGACGGTTTCGCGGGAAGAACTCATCCCGTTCGTCGGAGCCGTGAAGGAAGCCGGGTTCGAGACGTTCATCGATGTCTGTTCCGTCGATCACCTCAACCGCGATCCCCGATACGACGTCGTCATCAATCTCCTGTCGATGAGACACACGCAGCGGCTGATCATCAAGGTCGGCGTGCCCGGCGATGACTCCACGGTCCCATCCATCTCCCAGATCTATGCGGGTGCGAACTTCTACGAGCGTGAAGTCTGGGACCTGATGGGAATCGCGTTCGAAGGACATCCGGACCTCACCAGGATCGTTCTCCCGGACGAGTGGGTGGGGCACCCCCTGCGCAAGGACTACAGCGTCGGCTCGGTGCCGGTGCAGTTCAAAGGATCACACAAGTCGCCATGACCGATACGCCGCACAACGTCGAGGGTGATGCCCAGGCACCGACGCTCGAACCGCCGACCGGTTCGACGGACGGGAGCCTGGATGCCGCCGAACGACGCCGCGCTCACGACATCTGGGTCGCAGGCACCGAAGAACGTGACTGGATCGCCCACGCCACCGACGAGGGTGCGCAGGAGATGCTGCCACGCGACATCGACCCGGCGTTGAGGATCCAGAGCGGCATCACCGTCGACGACGACTACATCGACGAACCGACGATCATCGACGACGAGCGGCAGATCCTCAACATGGGTCCGCAGCACCCGGCGACACACGGCGTTCTTCGACTGCACCTCGAACTCGATGGCGAGACGATCCTGCGCATCAAGCCGATCATCGGCTACCTCCACACCGGCATGGAGAAGACCGCCGAGACCCTGACGTACCTGCAGGGCGGCACGAACGTCACCCGCATGGACTACCTGTCGCCGCTCGTCAACGAACTCTGCTACTCGCTCGCGGTCGAACAGCTTCTCGGGGTTGAGATCCCGCCGCGAGCCCAGGCGATTCGGATCCTGATGACCGAACTCAACCGGATCGCGAGCCACCTCATCTGGGTCGCGACCTTCGGGATGGACATCGGCGCCCTCTCGATGATGATCTACGGCTTCCGCGACCGCGAAGCGATCCTCGCCTTCTTCGAGAAGGTCACCGGGCTCCGGATGAACCACAACTACATTCGCCCCGGGGGTGTCGCAGCCGACCTCCCCGAAGGTTGGGAAGAGGACGTCGACGGGATCTTCGACGTCGTCGGGGCCGGCCTCGACGACTATCAGGACCTGCTCAACGGCAACCCCATCTTCCTCGACCGGACCAGGGGTGTGGGTGTCCTCACCCCCGCTGAGGCGCAGGCCTACGGCGTCACCGGACCCGTTGCCAGGGCGTCCGGCGTGAACTTCGACCTCCGCAAAGCCTTCCCGTACAGCGGGATCGAGCAGTACGAATTCGACGTCCCGCTCGGGAAGCACGGAGACACCCTCGACCGCTACCTCGTGCGAATGGAAGAGATGCGCCAGTCCATCCGCATCGTCGAGCAGGTGCTCGAGACGATGCCGCCTGGCGACTACCGCACCGAGGATCGCAAGGTCACGCCGCCTCCACGCAAGCGCATCGACGAATCGATGGAGGCGTTGATCCACCACTTCAAGCTCTTCACCGAGGGGTTCAAGGCGCCGGCCGGTGAGGTGTACCAGGCCGTCGAGTCGCCGAGGGGTGAGCTCGGCATGTATCTCGTGTCGAAGGGCGGCTCGAAGCCGTGGCGCCTCCACGTTCGAACACCGTCGTTCGCAACCGTCCAGGCGCTCCCCGTGATGATGACCGACCAGATCGTTCCCGATGTCATCGCGACCCTCGCGTCGCTCGACCCGGTGCTGGGGGACGTCGACCGATGACCAACCATTGGAGTCACGAGAATCAGGAGCGGGCGAAGGGGTTCCTCAAGCGGTACCCGGAAAAGCGGTCCGCCGTCATGCCGCTCCTGTACATCGCCGCCCTCGAGCATGGCCACGTCACCGACGACGCGATGCGTGAGGTCGCCGAATTGACGGGGCTCACCTCCGCTCAGGTGCAGTCCGTCGCATCGTTCTACACGATGTACAAGCGTGAGCCGGTCGGGAAGTACCTCGTTTCGGTATGCACCTCCATCTCGTGCTACCTGAACGGGGCCGACGACGTCCTCGAAGCGATCGAGGACGAGACCGGAGTGCTCGACGGTGAGACGACGCCCGATGGCAAGATCTCTGTCGAACACGTCGAGTGCGCGGGAGCCTGCGGCGGCGCACCGGCGGTGTCCGTCAACTGGGAACTGATCGAAGGCCTCGAACCGGACAAGGCCAGGGATCTGATCACGTGGCTTCGCGGTGCGGAACCCACAGTCATATTCGGTGACGAGATGCAGCTCCTCTTCGGTGGCCGGCCGTCATTCGACTGGGGTCCCAAGGAGACCGAAGGCGCGGTTGCCGCGCTGCCCGCATTCGCCCCCTACGGCACGGCGAAGGGGGAGAAGACATGAGCTTCAAGCTTCAAGCCTCAAGCTTCAAGCCCCGAGTCCGAATACCGCGGAGAGTTCGGCCAGAGCGTCTTGCTTGCAGCTTGCAGCTTGCAGCTTGCGGCCTGCTTGCAGCTTGCGGCCAGCTTGCGGCTTGCAGCTTGCGACCCGTCCGGTCCGAAGGAGGGCTCGTATGACGGCCTCGATCCTTCTGGCTCGCATGGAAGCGCATCCTTCCGATTCCCACACGCTGGCGCGCTACGTCGACACCGGCGGGTATGCGACGCTGCGTAATGCCCTCAAGACGATGACTCCCGAAGCGGTCACCGCCGAGGTCAAGGCTTCGAACATCCGCGGTCGGGGCGGGGCGTCGTTCCCGACCGGTGTGAAGTGGGGATTCCTCCCACCCGAGACACGGCCCCGGTACCTCGTCATCAACGGTGACGAATCCGAGCCGGGAACGTTCAAGGACCGGATGTTGCTCGAACGCGACCCACACCAACTCGTCGAAGGCATCGTGCTCTCCGCCTTCGCCCTCGACGTGCAGCATGCGTTCGTCTACGTCCGGGGCGAGTACCCGAAGCCGGCACGCCGCCTCCAGAGAGCGATCGACGAGGCGTACGAAGCCGGATACCTCGGGGAGAACATCCTCGGTTCCGGGTTCGACCTCGACGTCACCGTCCACCTCGGCGCAGGCGCCTACATCTGCGGGGAGGAGACGGCGCTGCTGTCGAGCCTCGAAGGACGCCGCGGCGAGCCGCGCATCAAGCCGCCGTTCCCAGCCATCGAAGGTCTCTACTCGAAGCCGACGATCGTCAACAACGTCGAAACGATCTCGAACGTCCCGTGGATCATCGAGAACGGCGGAGTGAAGTACGCTGCGATCGGCCCGGAGACATCGTCGGGGACCCGCGTGATGTCGTTGTCCGGTCACCTGAAGAAGCCGGGTGACTACGAGATCGTCGCCGGGATCTCCTGGCGGGAACTCATCTACGAGGTCGGCGGCGGGATTCGCGACGACCGGGAACTCAAGGCGTGGGTACCCGGTGGTGCATCGGCTCCCTGGTTCGTCCCTGCCGAACACCTCGACACGCCGGTGACCATCGACGACATCGCGAAACATGGCTCCATGATCGGATCCGGCGCCGTGATCGTGATGGACGACTCCACGAACGTGGTCGGAGCAGCCCACCGTCTCGTCCGATTCTTCTCCCACGAGTCGTGCGGACAGTGCACCCCGTGTCGCGAAGGCACGACCTGGCTCGAACGCATTCTCTTGCGGATCCTCGACGGATACGGACGACCGGAAGACATCGGTCTCTTGCTCGACGTGTCAGACAACATCAGCCCGGGGCTCACGTGGCCGCCGGCGATGACAACGATCTGCCCACTCGGCCCCTCCGCGACCGCCCCCGTCGTCTCAATCATGAAGTACTTCCGTGACGAAGTGGAAGCAATGATCTCGCCATCATCAGCCGGGATCGTGATCTCTCCCCCACGTAGTGGGGGAGATGTCGCCGAAGGCGACAGAGGGGGCCCGAGCGCCAGCGAGGGTGGGGGGATGCTCCGTGACTGAGGAACGCACCACCGTGACGATCACCCTGGACGGCGTCGATATCCAGGTCGAGTCCGGCCAAGCGCTCATCGCCGCTGCCCAGAAGGCCGGGACCTACATCCCCCGCTTCTGTTACCACCCGCGCATGAACGCCGTCGGCCTCTGCCGTTCGTGCCTTGTCGAGGTCGAAGGACCGCGCGGGAGGGCGCTCGTTCCGTCGTGCACGACGCCGGTCGGGGAAGGGATGATCGTCCACACGCAGTCGGAGACGGCAAAGAAGGCCCAGGACGGCGTCCTCGAATTCCTGCTCATCAACCACCCGCTCGACTGCCCGGTCTGTGACAAGGGAGGGGAGTGCCCGCTCCAGGACCAGGCCTTCGCGTTCGGCGCAGGCGAATCCCGCTTCGTCGAGGAGAAGCGTCACTTCGAGAAGCCGATCGAGATATCGGACCTCATCCTCCTCGACCGTGAACGCTGCGTCTTGTGTGCGCGGTGCACCCGGTTCTCCGACGAGATTTCCGGCGATCCTCTCATCGAGTTCAAGGACCGCGGAAACTACGTTCAGGTCATCACGTTCCCCGACGAGCCGTTCGCCTCGTACTTCTCCGGCAACACGGTCCAGATCTGCCCGGTCGGGGCGCTCACCGCAAAGCCCTACCGATTCAAGGCCCGTCCGTGGGACATCGAGGCCGTCGAGTCCGTATCCCTGGTTGACGCCGTTCACTCGAAGATCTCGGTGCAGACGAGTCACAACGAGATCATTCGCATCTACGGCGTCGACAACGACGCGACGAATCATGGTTGGCTGTCCGACAAGGACCGCTTCGTGCATGACCACGGCCAATCCGAGGACCGAATCATGACGCCGCTCGTGAAGGAGGACGGAGCGTTCCGCGAGGCGACCTGGTCCGAAGCAATCACGCTCGTCGCCGAGCGGCTCGGTTCGTTCGAGGGCGAGAAGGTCGCCGGCATCGGCGGTGCCCGTTCGACGAACGAAGACGCCTATGCCTTCTCGAAGTTCCTCCGATCCGTGGTCGGGACCCCGCACCTCGACGCCCAGATCGGTGACGGCCTCGATCCCGTGTTCGCTGCTGCCGTCTCGCCTCGCGCCGAGATCAACGATCTCGAGACGGTCAAGACGATCCTGTTGTGGGGCCCGGACCTGAAGGAAGAACTTCCGGTTCTGTATCTGCGCGTTCGCCGGGCAGCGACCGAACTCGGTGCGAACCTGATCATCGTTCACCCGCGCCGCACCGGCCTCGACGATGTCGCGACCCAAACCATCCGGTACAAGCCCGGAACAGGGCCGGATCTCCTGCGCAAACTCGCCGCGGGGGACGGCGAGTACGCGAAGGCCCGTGAGACGCTCTCCGAAGGCCCTGTTCTCGCTCTGGTCGGACGCACCGGACTCGCCGAGAATCCGGCCCTGGCCGAGGCCGTCGCCGCCTTCGCTCTCGATCTCCCCGATGCCAAGATCATGCCTCTGATGCGTCGTGGCAACGTCTTCGGCGCTCTCGACATGGGTGTCGCACCGACCCTGCTCCCGGGCCGGGTAGCGATCGACGACGACGCCGGTCGCGCGGCCCTCGAAGAGCACTGGGGACCACTCCCCGTCGGAGCGGGCCTCGATGCGACCGGAATCCTCGAAGCGCTCGCGAGCGGCCAACTCAACGCCCTCGTTCTCAACGGCGCCGATCCCGTTCGCGACCATCCGGCACCGTCGACGGCTGCTGCGGCACTCGACGCCGCCGAGTTCGTTGTGTCGTTCGAGATGTTCATGTCCGATTCGGCCGCGTATGCCGATGTGATCCTCCCCGTCGTCGGCCTCGGCGAGGTCGAAGGCACCGCCACCAACCTCGAGGGGCGGATCCAGAAGGTGAATCGGATCGTCCCGCCGGCAGGCACGTCCCGCCCGGTGTGGTCGATCCTCGACGACCTTGCCACCACGATGGGAGCCGAGTTCGGTGCCACATCGGCCGAGGCAGTCGGAGCCGAGATCATCCGGGTCGCCCCCGCCTACGCCGGCGTCTCCTGGGACCGTTTGTCATGGGGCGATGACCGGGAAGGTCTGGTCCTCCCCGGCCCCGACGGCACGCAGCCTCTCAAACACACGCCGGTCGACCGGGGTGTTCCCGTCGCATCCCGCCACTACATGCTCCATACGGCCCGGGTTCTCTACGACGATGGCGTCATGGTGCGCCACAGTCCAGGCATCTCCGGGCTTGCTGCCCCCGCTGCCGCCCATTTGCACCCGCGGGACGCCTCCATGCTCGCCGTCACCGAAGGCGATGAGATCGTGATCCGCCTCGACGGTGAGATCCGACTCCCGGTGGTGATCGACCCCAGTCTTGTCGAGGGCACCGTGTACGTACCGTTCAACCTCGCGGGGACTGCTGGTCTCGGCGCCGTCGGCACGCTGCGGATCGACGCCGTTCGGGGAGGTGACGACTGATGGATGAGTTCATCGTCGCAGCCATCAAGGTCATCATCGCCTTCGCCTTCTTGTTCACGTCGGTGCTGCTCCTCGTCTGGGCTGAGCGACGAATCGTTGCCTTCATGCAGAACCGCCTCGGACCGACGAGAGCAGGACCGTTCGGCATACTGCAGACACTCGCCGACGGCATCAAGTTGATGGTCAAAGAGTCGATGACCCCGCGCAAGGCGGAGGTCCTGCTCTACCTCGCGGCGCCGGTCATGGCGTTGATTCCCGCGCTGCTGATCTTCCTCGTCATCCCCATCGGCGCACCGATAACGATCGGGGACACGTCGTACACGATGCAGGTCACCGACCTCAACGTCGGTGTGCTCTACTTCCTGGCCCTCTCCTCGATGGCCGTGTACGCCATCACGCTCGCCGGATGGTCGTCCGGATCGAAGTATCCGCTGCTCGGATCCGTGCGCGCCTCTGCACAGATGATCTCGTACGAAGCGGCGATGGGACTCGCCCTCGTCCCCGTGATCATGTTCACCGGCACCGCCTCGCTCGCCGGGATCGTCGAAGCGCAGGGTGCGACCTACTTCGGCGTCCTTCCTGCATGGAACATCGTGCTGATCCCGTCGTTCGTCGTATTCGTCATCGCGGCCTTCGCCGAGACGAACCGCGCGCCCTTCGACCTGGTCGAGGCCGAGCAGGAGATCGTCGGCGGATTCCACACCGAGTACTCGGGTTTCCGATTCGCGCTGTTCTTCCTCGCCGAGTACATCAACCTGTTCACCATGTCGGCGCTCACCGTGACGTTCTTCCTCGGCGGATGGCAGGGACCGGTCTTCGGACCGACCGTGTTGCAGTGGTTCCTGCCGGTCATATGGTTCCTCCTCAAGACCTCTGTCATCGTGTTCCTCTTCATCTGGGTCCGGGGCACGCTCCCCAGGATGCGGTACGACCAACTGATGGCATTCGGTTGGAAGCGTCTCATCCCGATCTCGCTGGCGTGGATCATGCTCTCCATGGTCGCCGTGGGGATCCGTCGATTCGGGTTGCCATGGGTATGAGGGGAGTGACGCGATGAGCTTGATCGGAGACCTCTTCGGCCCGTGGCGGGGTTTCACGGTGACGTTCCGTCAGATGTTCAAACCGAAGGTGACGACGCGTTATCCGAAGGACAAGCGCGTGAAGCCGGAGCGGTTCCATGGACGGCACGTGCTGAACCGGTACCCGGACGGCATGGAGAAGTGCATCGGGTGCGAACTGTGCGCCGGCGTCTGCCCGGCCCGTTGCATCTACGTACGCGGCGCCGACAATCCGCCCGACTCGCCCGTCAGCCCGGGGGAGCGGTTCGGTTTCGTCTACGACATCAACATGCTGCGATGCATCTTCTGCGGCCTGTGTGTGGAGGCGTGTCCCACCGAGGCGATCACGATGACCCATCTCTTCGAAATGTCGGTCAGCGATCGGGAGGAGGGAATCTTCACCAAGGAGAGCCTGCTCGTCGAACCGGACGGGACGCCGAACCACCCGCTCCCGGACACGCCGCTGATCGACCTCAACGAACTCAGGCTCGGCGACGGCTGGCTACGAGCCACCTCACCGTCCGGTCGCGCCGCCTTCGAAGGCATCGAAGCCTGGAGCCCGAGCGCGCGAATGGGCGGAATGGCGCCCGCGGAACCGGGCCAAGGAGCTGCAAGCGACAAGCTGCAAGCTTCAAGTCCCGAAACAGAAGCTGCAAGCGACAAGCTTCAAGCTTCAAGTCCCGGACAGAAGCTGCAAGCCGAGCCAAGTTCCGTCATGACCGTCAAGCCTCGACTCAGAGCTTGCAGCTCGCAGCTTGCAGCTTCTGACCTGCTTGCAGCTTGCAGCTTGCAGCTTGCAGCTCGTCTTGCTTGTGGCGTGCAGCTTGCGGCTTGCGGCTCACCGAGCGCCGGAGGCGCGACATGATTGAGGTCATCGTCTTCGCCATCTTCGCCGCTGTTGCGCTTGCCGGTGCTGTCGTGATGATCACCGCGAGGAACACGGTCTATTCGGCGATGGGTCTGCTGTCGACGATGTTCGCGATGGCGATCTTCTACGTCATGCTCGACGCCCACTTCGTGGCCGCCGTCCAGATCCTCGTATACGCCGGCGCCGTCATGACCCTCTTCTTGTTCGTCATCATGATGATCGGCGTCGACAAGCAGGAGGACACCGCAGAATCGATCCCCTTCCAGCGCGGCATCACGTTCGTTGTAGCGCTTGGCCTTGCCGTCGTGATCATCCTCGCGGGACGCCAGGCATGGGTCACCGGCAGCGACGCATTCGGCAGTCCCGACCTGGTCGGCACGATCGAGACCGTTGCCGACTCACTGTTCGGGAACTGGACGATCGCGTTCCTCTCCACCGTATTCCTGCTCACGATCGCCGCCGTCGGAACCGTAGCGCTCGCCCTCTTCGGCCCGACCGCCGTTCGTGACGTCGATGGGGAGGAGGGGACATGACCGTCACCGTCGGCTGGTACATGGTCCTCGCTGCGGTGCTCTTCTCCATGGGGGCCGGCGGTGTGCTGATGCGCCGCAACGCACTCGTGATGTTCATGTCGGTGGAACTCATGTTGAACTCGGTCAACCTCACCTTCATCGCGGCAGGGAACGAACTCGGACTTGTCGAAGGCCAGGTCGCGGCGCTGTTCGTGATGGTCGTCGCCGCCGCCGAGGTGACGATCGGCCTCGCGATCCTCGTGGCCGTCTTCCGCCGTCGTGCCACCGCGAACGTGGACGTGCTGTCGGAGCTGAAGGGGTGACGGCGTGATCGACTACCTCTGGCTCCTGATCGCTCTCCCGCTCCTCGGTGCGCTGACGTTGATCCTGTTCGGGAAGCGCATCGGCGAACCGGCTTCCGGGTGGCTGGCGTCGGCGCTCGTCGTCATCCCATTCCTGATCGCAGCGACGCTCACCGTGCCGTTCATCACCGGGGCAGAACCCGAGACCGTGTTCCTGTTCTCGTGGATCCCGGTCATCGGAGCGAACGCTTCGCTGCTCTGGGACCCGCTCTCTTCATTGATGACGCTCATCGTCACCGGTGTTGGTGCGCTGATCCACATCTACTCGGTCGGTTACATGCACGGCGACGAGCGGTACCCCCGTTTCTTCGGCTACATGAACCTGTTCATCGCGTCGATGCTCACCCTCGTCCTCGCCGACAACTTCGCATTGATGTTCGTCGGCTGGGAGCTCGTCGGGCTCTCGTCGTATCTGCTGATCAGCTTCTGGTTCACGAAGCCGTCCGCCGCAGCGGCAGGCAAGAAGGCGTTCATCGTCAACCGCATCGGGGACTGGGGATTCCTGGTCGGCCTCATGCTGATCTTCGCCGCGTTCGGAACGCTCGACTTCGCGATCGTGTTCGCCGAAGCACCCGGGGTCCTCACCGTCGGCATGGCGACGGCGATCACCCTGATGCTCTTCGTCGGTGCGACCGGCAAGTCGGCGCAACTTCCGCTCTACATGTGGCTCCCCGACGCCATGGAGGGTCCGACACCGGTGTCGGCTCTCATCCATGCCGCCACAATGGTGACGGCCGGCGTCTACATGATTGCCCGCACCGCCGCCCTCTTCGAACTCGCCCCGACCTCGCTTGCCATCGTCGCGACCGTCGGTGCCCTCACGGCGCTGTTCGCCGCGACGCTTGCGATCGGCCAGCGGGACATCAAGCGGGTCCTGGCCTACTCGACGATCAGCCAGTTGGGCTACATGATCATGGCCGTCGGCCTCACCGCCTTCACGGCAGGCATCTTCCACCTCATGACACACGCCTTCTTCAAGGCGCTGCTCTTCCTCGGCGCCGGTTCCGTGATCCACGCCATGTCCAACGAGCAGGACATGTGGAAGATGGGTGGCCTGAGGAAGTTCATGCCGATCACGTTCGCGACGATGGCCATCGGCTGGCTGGCGATCAGCGGACTCTTCCCGCTGTCCGGTTTCTGGTCGAAGGACGAGATCCTCGCCGCGGCGTTCACCAAGGGCGGATTCTTCACCATCCTCTGGGTGATCGGGGTCATCACCGCGATGCTGACCGCCTTCTACATGACCCGGTTGATCATCCTGACGTTCTTCGGCGACGAACGCTGGAACGAGGGAGCACATCCCCACGAGTCTCCCTCGACGATGACGATCCCGCTGATCATCCTGGCGGTGTTCTCCGCCATCGCCGGTCTGTGGAACACGCCCGTGCGGCTCGGTCTCGAGCACTTCCTCGAGCCGACCTTCGGCGACATCCACCAGGTCCATCCCGCCGGCGGTCTCACGGTGTGGGCGCTGGCCCTGACTTCGCTCGCGGTGATCGCCGTCGGCATCTTCATCGCGTACCGGCGATACGGGCGTGGTGAACTGCCGACCGAGGAAGGCGGCTATTGGGCCGCAGCGCTCAACGGCTACGGGGTCGACGACTTCTACGGTCGGGTCGTCGTGGCGCCGGGCAGGGCCATCGCCACCTGGTCGGCCATGTTCTTCGACATCAAGGTCGTCGACGGGATCGTGAACGGCCTCGCCGTCGGAGTGCGCTCCTTCGGATCTTCGATGCGGGTGCTCCAGACCGGATGGGTCCGCTCCTACGGAGCGGCGATCGTTGCCGGCAGCCTCGGCGTCATCTTGTGGCTCCTCCTCCAGGGGGGTGCGTTCTGATGGAACTCTCACTGCTCATCGCCCTGCCGCTGCTGGGGGCAGTGGTCGTCGCGCTTCTTCCCGAAGCAACGCACCGAACTCGTCTTCCCGGTTGCACTCGGCGTGAGCATCCTCCCGCTCGCGGCGTCGTTGTGGATCATGGTGAACTTCGTCTCCGGTGAGTCGATCTTCCAGTTCACCGAGGACTACGTGCTGTCGGACACGTTCGGCATCGGCTGGCGCCTCGGCGTCGACGGGATCTCGCTGTGGATGATCGTTCTGACCGGATTGCTGATGACACTCTCGATCGCCGCCTCGAAGTCGATCACCGATCGCCCCAAGCAGTACATGGTGGCGATGCTCGTTCTCGAGACCGGACTGCTCGGCGTCTTCCTGTCGCTCGACCTGCTCCTGTTCTTCGCCTTCTTCGAGATCGTGCTGGTCCCGATGTACCTCCTGATCGGGATCTGGGGTGGGGAGAACCGGGCGTACGCGTCGATCAAGTTCGTCTTGTTCACCGCGTTCGGGTCGATCTTCCTGCTCGCCGGGATCATCGTGCTGGCGATCACGGCAGGGGACGCGGTGGGGACACCGACCTCGTTCGACTTCCGGACGATGCTCTTACTCGATCTCTCGTCGACCACGCAGCTTTGGCTCTTCCTGGCCTTCGGGATCGCGTTCGCCATCAAGGTCCCGCTCTTCCCGTTCCACACATGGCTCCCCGACGCTCACACCGAGGCCCCGACGGCGGGTTCGGTCATCCTGGCCGGTGTGCTGCTGAAGATGGGTGCCTACGGCTTCCTGCGTTTCAACCTGACGTTGTTCCCTGAGGCATCGGTCGACCTCGCCCAGATCCTCGGGATCATCGGTGTGATCGGCATCATCTACGGCGCGGCCGTGGCGATCGTCCAACCCGACGTGAAGCGTCTTGTTGCCTACTCATCGGTGAGCCACATGGGTTTCGTGCTGCTGGGCATCTTCGCCCTCACGAGCCAAGGTCTCTCCGGCGGTGTGTTCGTGATGATCAGCCACGGCCTGACCACCGGCGCTCTGTTCCTCCTGATCGGGATGATCTACGAGCGGCGACACACGCGCCTGATCGCCGACTACGGCGGTCTTGCGAAGGTGATGCCGATCTACGCAGGGGTCTTCCTCTTCATGGCGTTCGCCTCGGTGGGCCTTCCCGGCCTCTCCGGATTCGTCGGCGAGTTCGCCGTGTTGCTCGGCAGCTATCTCACGCTGCCGGTGCTGGCGATCATCGCCGGGTCGGGTGTCATCCTTGCCGCCGTCTACCTGTTGTGGGCCTACGAGCGGATGTTCACCGGACCGGTCACCAATCCGAAGAACGAGGGTCTCTCCGACCTGGACTTCCGGGAGATCGCCATCCTTGTCCCGCTCATCGTGCTCATCATCGGGATCGGTGTCTATCCCAAGCCGATCCTCGACCGGATCGAACCGTCCGTCGAGATCATCCTCGACCGGATCGAGGCGACCACGGATTACGTGGCACCGGAGTTCGGACGGGTCAACGAGATCGTGGATCCTAAGGACGTTGTGATCGAGAGCACCGGGCACGGCGACGAGGAGGGTTCGGAATGAACAACGCCTCGTTCCTCGCCGTTGCACCCGAAGTTGTGCTGCTCCTCGGTGCACTCCTCGTGATCATCGCCGGGGTCATGCTCGAGCGGTCGCGGAAAGAGTGGGGCTTCATCGCGGCATTGTCCTTCGCGGTCGCCATCGCCCTCTCGGTTCTGCAGTGGCGAGCCGTTGACACTCTCGTTGCAGAGGGGAGCGATCTGCTGTTCTTCAGCGCTCGCAACGTGCCCATTCTTCGGATCCCGATGGTGGTCATGGACCACTACTCGGCGTTCGCCGGCTTTGTGATCTTCACGATCGGGCTCCTCGGCCTCGGTGCCGTGTGGGGTCTCGTGCAGCGGGTCAAGACCCGCGGCGTCGAACTGGTCACGCTCATCCTGCTCGCTTTCGCCGGCCTCCACATGATGACGATGTCGGCGAACATCATCATGCTGTTCCTCGGTCTCGAGACGGCATCGATCTCCTTCTACGTGATCGCAGGATTCACGAGGGAGAGGGCCGCATCCGACGAGGCTGCGGTCAAGTACTTCCTCCTCGGATCGCTTGCGTCTGCGATCTTCGTCTACGGCGCGGCACTGCTCTTCGCCGCCACGGGGTCGACCTCGTTCTACGGCGCAGGAGGGATGAAGAACTTCTTCTCTTCCACGATCATCGGTGAACCGGGTGTTCTGCTGCTCGGCATCGGATTCGTGATCGTCGGACTGGCGTTCAAGGTCTCGGCCGCCCCGTTCCACCAGTGGGCGCCCGATGTCTACCAGGGAGCACCGGCCGGAGCCGTCGGGTTCATGGCTGCCGGCGTGAAGATCGCCGGATTCGCCGCACTCGGGCGCATCCTCATCGGGGCGCTGCCTTCCCAGATCGACAACTGGGCACCGATCCTCGCCATCATCGCCGGCCTCTCCATGATCATCGGAACGGCCCTCGCCGCGGTGCAGGACGACGTCAAACGGATCCTCGCCTATTCGGGCGTGGCGCACGCCGGATACATCATGTTGGCCTTCGTCGCAGGCGAGGCGGGTATCGGCGCCATGTGGTTCTATGTCTCGATGTACGCCCTGACCCTGCTCGGTGCGTTTGCGATCGTTTCCGTCGTCTCCCGGTCGACTCCGGGCCGATCCGACCTCGAGGGCTGGTCCGGGTTGTCGCGCCGTTCGCCGGAACTCGCCTGGTCGATGCTCGTACTGCTGCTCGCGATGGGTGGGATCCCCTTCACGTCAGGGTTCGTCTCCAAGCTGACGGTGTTCACGGTGGCCGCCGATGCCGACTATCTGTGGCTCGTGATCCTGGCGCTGCTCACGACGGTCGTCGGCCTGTATGTCTACTTCCGGGTCGCAGCGAAGATGTTCCTGGGTTCACCGGAGGAGGACGCCCCGTCCCTCGAACCGTCGACGGTGTTGCGCCTCGTCACTGCAGTTGTGGTTGTGAGTACGATCGTGTTTGGTGTCAATCCATGGCCGCTGCTCGACCTCGTCCGTGAAGCCCTCCCGCTCTGATACGGGATCCGGGGGGATCCGATACCGCGCCGTCACGTTCGTGGCACTGCTGTTCGCCGTCGCTCCTCTTCTTGCGGCGATTGCTCCATCGGTCGTGACGACCGACCTGTTCATCGTCGGCGAAGACGAACCGATCACCGAAGACGTCTACGTCGCCTCGACGTCGGGTCGCGTCGAAGGACTCATCGACGGCGATCTCGTGATCACGACCGGGGATCTCTCCATCGCCGGGACCGTCACCGGGAGCGTCCTCGCGTTGACGTCGGGAACCGTGCTCCTGGAGGAGGGGGGCGTCGTCGAGGGTTCGATACGCACGGCCACACCACAGGTCCAGATCGACGGCGAGATCGGTGACGACCTGTTCGTGACGGGTCTCGGAGCGGGCATCGGGCCCACCGGTGTCGTGGGCCGTGACGTCATCATGTTCGGCGGGACCCTGGCGATCGACGGTTCGGTCGGTCGCGATGTCCGAGGCCGACTGCTCAACGCTTCCGTCTCCGGCACCGTGGGCCGAGACATCGACCTCGCGGTCCAGCGTCTTGTCATCGACGCGGGTGCGACGGTGGCAGGGGATGTGCTCTACCGATCGACGAACGATGCCCTGATCTCCGCCGGGACCGTCTCGGGCCAGATCGTTCAACTCCCGGCCCAGTCGAACTTCATCTTCGGCGTCATCCTGACGATCGCGAACATCGTCGGCTTCCTGGCGTTCGTGGTCTCCGGATTCGTTCTGCTGTGGCTGTTCCGTGCCACCGGCGCGGCAGCGATCGAAGCGGTGGAGAAGCACCCGCTCAAGACCCTGGGCGTGGGCGTGGCAACCCTCATCGGGGCTCCGCTGCTGATGCTGCTCCTCGCCGTGACCCTGGTGGGCCTCCCGCTGGCCGCTGTGTTGCTGGTGGCGCTGCTGTTGGCCCTGGTGTTCGGCCCGATCCCGGCAGTCGGAGCGGCGGGCGACCTGATCCTGCGCCGCAAGGGCGGCCTCTTCGGCGGCTTCCTCCTCGGCGCCGTCCTGTGGCGCCTAGGAATCTGGCTGATTCCGTTCGTTGGCGCCCTGATCTACCTGGCAGGCCTGATCTGGGGCACCGGTGGCTGGGTGCTGGCAGCCTGGCGCCTCCGCAAGACGAGACCGGTAGAGAGAGAAGCCCTCCCCGAAGCCCTGACGGTCAAAGAGGATGACATCCCAGAAGACTGGGACTACCCCCTGCCCTCCTCTCCGTCCCCCGACCGCAGGATCCTCTTCCTCCCCCTCTAGGGGAGGTGTCGCCGTAGGCGACGAGGGGGTCAAGCACGGGGCACGGACGACCCAGGCGCGTGGCCCGACGAGACCGGTACCGACGACTGGGGCCTCCCTACCCACTGACCAGTCAGGCGTGCCGGCATCTACGTGGCGGCATTCCGCGGCCGAACGATCCGGATGAACGCTCCCTCTGATTTGTTCGCGCCTGTGACCACGCTCGAGGTGGTTCCAGGCACAAACGATGACCGGGTTCGCGAGACCATGCACGGACCAGCTCAGCGCGAGCGGACAGCTACATGAGCATCCCTCGTTGCACCACGGGTGTGGTGCAACGAAGGATGCGTGGAATCTACGAGCTACCGATACAGGAAAACCTTGTAGGCGCCCGGTTCGTTGAAGTCGTTGTTGAAGGCTTCCGGCAGCCAGGCATCGGTTCCGAGAACGAAGGACGAGATACCGCTCATCACGAGGTTCACGTTCTTTGTGCACTTGTCGAGGTCCCCAAGACAACCGATGTCGGACCCTTCTCCCGGGTCAAAGACCATGGGAGTGTCCTCCGGCGCAGTCGTGTCGTCCGCCGTGAAGAACATGCACTCGACCGCCGAGCAGTTGTACCAGGACGCCTGGAGGTAGACCGGTGTGAACTTGATGATGTTTGCGGCGTTGGCCGGATTTGTGCCAATGAGTCCGATGTCGGCCTGGTCGAGAGCGACCTGCGGGACGAGCGCGAATCGAGGTGAGTCCAGGAGCGCGTCGGTGAACTTCACGGTTCCAGACTTGAGGCATTCCAGCATCTGCAGTGTGAGTTCAGTGCCGCTCTTGCCGCTGAGTTCGAACTGCGTCGGCGAGCAGTCGTCCCCAGCGTTGACCAGGATCGACGAGATACTTCCACAGACCGACATTGTCGAGGTCGATCTGAGCCGTTGCCTTGCGGAACGCCTCGCTTGACTCCACCGCCCTGCAGGAGGCGACCTTCCGAGGGGATCGAACCGTACGTACCTGGTCCGATGAAGCCTGGTGACACCTGAGTGAGGGCACCATTGTCGGCGAGAATCGCGTACGGGATGTAGCTCGGCGATTGGGTGGCAGCGCAAACATGTCGGCACCGTCGGCAGGGATCGCACCATCTGGTGCGATCCGGAGGAAGTGGTCGATGCCAATGGCGGTGTTCGTTCGGACACCTTCATTGATGTTCGTCGGCGAGTCGACGCAGGACGTGGTGCCCCACGGATCATCGGCTTCGCCGAAGAAGGGGCTGATGATCGTTCCAAACAAGCCCGTGCTGGGACCTTCGCACATCTCCCGCGCCTGGCCGGACGGCGGAGTACCCGAGCAGTACTCAGTCCGGGATTACCCGGCAACACGAACGGCATAGCGCCCTGGAGTCCCTCGTTCTTCTGGATCTGGGCGATAGCGAACGCGGATACATCGATCGTGTCGATCCCGATGATGGCGGCGGAAAGGCGTTTCGACGGGTTGGACGGGAATCCGCACTTGCAGCAGCGTGTCACTTGATGTCGTGCTCGCCTGCTTCAAGCTGATGCAGTTGTTTCCGGCGAGAGCCTCGAAACCGTCGGTGGGAACGGGACAGGCCCCCCAACCCGCTGAAGCCGCGGGGTAGCCGATGTTCCTTTCGACATAGTCTTTCACCAGTGTCACGATCTCGTCTTCAGTCGGATTGGAGCGGATGTACTCGATGGCTGCCGCCATGACTGCCGCTTGGCCGCGGTTTGGTCCTGGCGTCGTTCGGCCCAAGCTGCCCCGAGGTCTACGGCGAATGCGGCGAAGATCATCAAGACGAGAATGACTATCGCGGTGATGATGGCCACCGCCCCGGCCTCGGAATCGGAGGGCGAGAATTGAATGCGGTTGGATCGATCGGAGTTCATGGACAAGCTCCTGCATCGTTCCCAGGATCGGCTCCGCCGACCACGACCCAGTTCACCTCGGCCCGTTCGATCCTCATCTCGGCTGTCGACGAGATCGTGACATTGTTGAACATCGGAAGGAAGCCCGTAAGCGCCTGGTAGCGCTGGGCGACTGTGACAACTGCCGATGCGTCAATCGTTCCAGGACTGTTCTGGGAGAGATATACGGACGCATTGGCGGCGGAGAGCGCGGCTCGTGAGCACGTCTCCGAGATTATATGAGCGACGAGTCGCCCGGATCGGGATAGTCGACGACGGCGAGTCGCGCACCCTCACGAGCAGCGTTGCGCACTTCCACCTGCTGGGCGAAGAGCCAACCAGCCTCCATGATGCCGAACACCAGCGTGAAGGAAGAGCGGGAGGACGATCGCGAATTCGACTGCGGGGCGCCCTTCTCGCGGTCTCTACGGAACAATCGGAACATCAGTCCCCCTCCTTCTGGTACGCCTGCTCGAGTTTCTTGCGGGCTCGATGGCAGGCGACACGGATGGTTCCGGTCGCGGCGCTGAGGCGTCCACCGATCTCTTCATACGACAATCCTTCAACCTCGCGAAGCCACAGGAGCTCGCGATCCTTCACACTCAACATCGTCAAAGCTCCCCTGATCCTTGAATGGTCATCCGCATCGATGACTCGCTCCTCCGGTCCCGACGCCGCCGGCGAAGCCGGTTCGAACCGGTCGGGTCGCCGGTTGACCCGAATCCAGCCCTTCAGGCGGTTCCGTCCGATCGACCACATCCAGGCATCGAACGCCTTCGGGCTCCTGAGGGTCGCGAGGCGTGTGATCACGTCTTCGACCACGTCTCCCGCGAGATCCTCTGCCTCGTACGCGGTGAGACCCGAGTAGCGGTAGAAGCCAATGAGGCGAGGGTGAATGAGCGTACAGAGGCGCCCGAGAGACTCGCGGTTCCCATCGCGCGCGGCCGCCACCACCTCGAGTGGAACGAGGCGTTGTTCGACGGCGGCATCGAATGCCCGGCCGACCGGTTCTGCGTGCGCGCGTGTACCCACCCATGCATTATCGGCGGTTCGTGCCCTTCCGGTGAAGGAATTCATTGCGTCGGCGGTCAGAACGGCGGCGGTCATGGCGTACCGTCCTCGTCGGTTTCGGCTGCGAGAACGACCCGATCCACCGCTTCGTTGATCGCCCGAGCGTCGCCCGCTTCGATCACGCCGGCGTTCTTGGTCGTCTCGAGTAGAGCAGCGAACGTGGTCTTGACGGCCGCATCAACCCCCGGATCGGTACCCGAGGCGAGTGCTGCTTCGACCTGGACGAGACGCATCACGGTGATGCCGGAGACGGTGTGGTCCATGTCCCGGTAGCCGCTTCGAGCGGTCCGGATCGCTTCATCGACGTCGCCGCGTGCGAGCAGGACCCCGGCCTCGTCAATCCGCTCGGAGGAGGTGTTGATCGGCACACCCACATTCGTGAGCGCATCTTCAACGAGGAGGTCGAGTCCGTAGAGCTGGTCGCCGGGTACTGCGCTGTTCGCGACGACGGCAACCCCCACTTGGGCGACGAAGAGCATGGCCGCCACACCCATGAGGGCCATCGCCGGCACCGTGAAGTGGTGTGGACGCTTGGGCACCGGTCGCTCCGTCCATGAGATGAAGAGAGGCACGGGTCGAGTGGCGGCGCGGCATCGACGAGATCGCTCGCGTAGGAGCGAAGATCGTCGAATGGGTTGCGGTCGCGTGACGGTGCCATGTACAAGAACAGTCGCGGCAGGCCTCCGAGTGTTACACGATTTCTCCCAGTCGCTGGCAGCGGCAACGTTTGTGCCTACGAACACATCAATTGTGCAATCGGACACAAACGATGGAGCCCGTGAGTTCGTTCGGCATCGTTTCTGCGTACGAACACATCAGTTGTGCTTCTGCACACGAACGACGCCGCGCAATGCCGCGCTAGTCGGCGACGAGGAGCGGAATCAGGCGTTCGGCGTCGGTCAGGGCACCGTGGTTGCCGATCATCCGGTCGTCGGAACGGCTGTGCAGCAGCAGGATGTCGTCGTCTGCGACGAGCACGCCGTCCGGGGCCCGGCCGTCGAAGGCCGGGTGACGCGGTCCTGGGCCCCACCAGTGGATCATCTCCTCGATCGGGATCCACGTCGCAGGAAGGCTGTCCGCAAGCGACGCACCCTCTCCCTTCACGAACATGGCTCGACCGTCGCCGTAGAAGATCCGGTCGGCGTGGTCCGACTTCGGGATCTTGACCTGGTGGTGTTTCGGGAAGTCGATGTGGCCGTGATCGGCGGTCCCCACCATCGTCGCCCCGTCCGGCAGGTGCGTGGCGACCCGCTGCCAGGCGTCGGCGACGGTGGCGACCGCGACCGCGTACTCCCGCGAGTCCTGGCCATACACGTGTGCGGCGAAATCGACATGGGGGAGATAGGTGAGGATGAGGCGCCCGGGTTCGGCGGCCAACTGGATCGTCGCCTCGACCGTCTCGTTGACCGTGAACGCCGGCTCGTACCGGCAGCCTCGATACAGGGCCTTCGACAGCGGTGTCCCCATGAAGTTGCCGGGCTGAACCGTGATCGGCTCTATTCCCGCGGTCCGTAGCCGTTCCCACAGATTCGGCGACGGCAGGAAGTCAGTCGTGTCGTACTCGAGGTTTCTGCCCCCCTGCGTCGCTTCGCTCCGCGTCCCCCGTCCTTCGGGCGGGGGACGGCTTCCGGTTCTCGCTGGTGGCGTTCGTGCCCTCCTGCGTCGCTTCGCTCCGCGTCCCCCGTCCTTCGGCCGGGACAGCTTCGGGTTCTGGCTGGTGACGCTTCTGCCCCAAAGCGTGGTCCATTTGATGGTGTTGACGACCTGATCGACTTCCGGGAGCCAGAGTTGATACCCGAGCAGGCCATGCTGCGACGGGGGGAGTCCGGTAGCGATCGTGGCCAGGCTCACCGTTGTCGTCGCCGGGAACGGCGAATCAAGGCTCGCCTTCAAGGCTCCGGCGAACGGGGCTGCGGCTGGATGATCGAGCTGCAAGGTACCGAGTCCGTCGAAGAGGAACAGAACGTAGGTCGGCGCTTCCGGGATCAGCCCGGCAAGATGCTCACGCAGCGGCGGACTCGAACTCGAGCCGGTGAGCCGATGCTCGAACTCCGCGACGAGGTTGACAAGCGATCCACCGGAGTAGTCGGGAACGGTGATTGACGGCACGGGCCGACGGTAGCGGGAAGCGTCAGCGGAGCCGTCACGAAATCGTTGCTCGCAGCTGCGATGGAGAGAAGCACAGGAGATCGTGAATGGCCGCGTCGTTCAGCGGATGAGTCGGATGTCGCGAACTGGGATGAGCGTGATCCGGTCCGGATCGGGGTGCATGCTCACCTCACCCTGCCCTCCGACTTCGAGGCGACGGGTCAGGAATTGTGCGGCTGTCTGGAACTGACCGGCCTGACCTGTGAGAACGAACGGGTCAGCGTTCGGTGTGAATAGTGTGCCTTCGAGTTCGTTGCCGGCCTGTCCGCCGAGCTGGTGTACTTCCCGCGCTCTCCGACCAGAGTGCTAGATCCTCGAAGTCGCCGGCGAGCGGTGCTGTCCAGGTGAGAGATCCCGATCCGCCCCCGAAATCGATCCAGCCGTCATTCAGGTACACGAATGTCTGCTCCATGGAGATCGACGCTTGTGCGACTTTGTAGAGGCGTCCGCTTCGGAGATATACGATCTCGTCGTTCACCGACCCCGCATTGATCTTGAGCGATCCGCCACCGACGTCGATCGGGCCATCGGCGACGATGCTGCCCCCCGTGAAGGTGACGTTGTTGTTGATCGTGAAGCCGCCGGGACAGTCGATCGACCAGTCTCCGGACTCGTCAACGTCGGGGTCGGACGGCTGGTAGGCGCAGTCGTGGGCGTCGGTCCATCTCAAGTAGCCACCCGGTGGGGCAGATCCAATGTCCGATGCGTCTCCGTACGTCGCTCGGAGGTTATCGACGTGGGGCGAGCGAGTGGCGGCCTCGGGGCAGCCCATGACGGGGACACCGCCGCTTCCCGGTCCGTTGAGGTCGTAGTCCGGGTAGGACGCCTTGCAGTTGTATCGCCAGTCGATAGGTGCCCTCGTGATGCGGCGCGACGCGGGGAAGGGTTCTGGGAAAAGTCGGAACCAGGAGATGGGTGGCTCGGTCAGGTCTGAGATGTCGGCGGGATCGACCGAGGCGGTGAGGTCGTTCGGGTCGTAGGCGGCCGCGGCGTTGGCACCCACTGCGCCCGACAGCGCATAGCTCAGGATCGCCGACGAGATGGTCTGTCCCGGAACAGGGATCGCCCTGATCCATCCGTTCTGGGTGCCCTTCGAGTCGATCGACCATGCATTCGACGAGCAGCGATTGGGGTTCGTCGTCTTGCTCGCGGCGGAGTCGACAACGATGATCCCCGGAGTGTCTTCGAAGTAGCTGACGGTGATCTTCCCCTGACCGCTGGTGTAGAGGGCGTCGCAGGAGATGGGCTCCAGGAGGAGGAGCGGCACGAGTTCACCGGCGCCCAACCCCGCCCCGATTCGCGCGACTGCGCTCACGTTGGTCTCACCCGATTCGAGTCCGGCCAAAGGGGCAAACGAGTAGTCGCGGAGTCGCTTGATCCCTATCCCCAGCCGTTGACAAGCTCCACCGTCGATGTCCGGGTTCAACGCTTGACCCGCCATGAAGGCGTGACCGTCCGGAACCGGTTGGACGATCTCGAATGTGTACGGACCCACCGACGCCGTAGTCGTGCGTGCGGCCGCGGGGTTGCAGGCACCAGCGAAGACACCGCAGTTGGGCGGTGTCGGAGTTGGCCCCTCATCCGGGATGTTCAACATGAGATATGCCCAGGCGATTGAACAAGCTTCCTCAGCGTCGCTGCCCCGGAAGGGGTCGAGACCCGCAACCCCGGCGGTGACTGCGGCATCCGCAGCGAGCCGATCCGTACGGCGATCCATCCGCAGGATTCCAAGATCGGCAACAAGGGCAAGGAACAGGAGGAAGACCACCATCATCACAGCAACGAGAACCGCGACGGCACCCTCTTCGTGTGCGACGAGGGTGCGGATCGTCGTCATGAGGACACGAGAGAGGCTTCGAATCGGCTGACGCTCTCTGCCGATAGTGGCACCGTCTTCGAAGCCAGAACAACGATGAAATCGACATCGCGTTCCAGACGAACCTGAACTCTCCTCTCGTCGTTCGGGCGTCCGTCGTTGAAACAGGGAGTAGTGGCGTACGTGATGCTCGCACCGATCTCGGAACGTTGCCTGGTCGAATCGACCCCGGCCGTGCCGTCGGGGTGCACGTAGGCCACGCAGATCGTCCGATTCGGGACACCAGGATCGAGAGAGCCGGTCGCATCGGCGATTGCTCGCGCCGCGATGGTGTCAAGCCACTGTTGCATTGGATCGCCAGCGGCAGCGAAGTTGGTCACCGGGAGTGTGGCGCCGTACCGCGCCGCTTCCCGGGCACCGTCGCCGAGCGACAGCCTGTGATGGAAGATGATCCCGAAACTGATGATACCGAACACGATCATCACGAGAAGTGGGAGGACGATGGCGAACTCGACCGCGGCTGCGCCGACTTCCCGGTTCGGGAAGACAGCTAGATGCCCCCGATGTTGACCCGCCATGCCCATGACTTGTACCCACTTTCCCTCTTGGGGCAAGTGGGACCATCGGGCCGAGATGCGTCGACAAGAGCCGAGGCTCACGTTCAATGCCGGACCGAGAGGCGCGGGTCAGCGGACCAGTCGGATGTCGCTTTGCAGACCAGGCGGGGCTGCGAGTGCGGTCGACGGCTCAAGCGCACCGGCAGCGTCGGATGGTGAGCGCGCGATGATCGTGTCCCTTGATTTGGTCCGTCCCGCCAAGTGGATAGACTTCAGCGGTCGAGAGGCCCGAGGACGGGGCCAGGCGGAAACACCGAGAGGGCGTCGACACGTGCGCAACGAATACTTCGGCGACTACGTGACCGTCGCCATCTTTCTCCTCGCCGGGCTGCTCCTCGTCGCGGCCGCCATCTTCACGGCCAGGCTCGTCGCTCCTCGGCGTCCCAGTCTCCTCAAGGGCACCGCGTACGAGTCGGGCATCGAGCCAATCGGCGGCGGGTGGAACCAGAGCCACATCCGCTACTACGTCTTTGCCCTGCTGTTCCTCGTCTTCGACGTCGAGGCCATCTTCATCTTCCCGTGGGCCGTCTCGACCGACTACTTCAAGAGCATTGGAAACGGGGGCCTCGTCTTCTTCGAGATGTTCGCCTTCGTGCTGATCCTCGTCCTCGGCCTCGTCTACGCGATCCGAAAGGGTGTGCTGAGATGGGAGTAGTCGAGAAGTTCGGAGGCATCAAGCCCGTCTCGTGGCTGCTCAACTGGTCGCGGAAGTACTCGCTCTGGTACTTCCAGTTCGGCCTCGCCTGCTGCGCTATCGAAGTCATGGCCGTCTCCAGCCCCCGCTACGACTTCATGCGCTTCGGGATCGTGCCGCTCCCCGCGTCGCCCCGCCAGGCCGATCTGATGGTCGTTGCCGGCACGGTCACCGACAAGATGGCCCCTGCCGTCAAACGCCTCTACGAACAGATGCCCGAACCCAAGTACATCATCTCGATGGGATCGTGCGCCAACACCGGCGGCCCCTACTGGGATTCGTACTCGGTCCTGAAGGGCGTCGACCAAGTGATGCCCGTCGACGTGTATGTGCCGGGATGTCCTCCTCGCCCCGAGGCGCTCCTCGAAGGCATCGTGATGCTGCAACAGCAGATCACGAACGAAGATCCGAGAGTGGTATGGAGCAAGGTCGATGAACGACCAGCCTGACACCACCACCGCTCTCGACGAATACGGCGCCGGCCTTGCCGACCGTCTCGGGGGAACGGCCGTCGTCGAATTCGACACGGTCCGGATCTACGTCGAGCGGGACGCCTGGGTCGAGACGCTCCGTCGTGCCCGTGACGAAGAAGGCCTGACCTTCTTCTCCTGGCTGGCCGGCATCGACTGGTCGAAGGACGTCGAAGTGGGTGACACGGTCGCCGAACCCGACGAGCTCGAGGAGCGTTTCGAGGTGATGTGTCGGCTGTCGTCGATGGAGAACGCCGACGGCGCCCAGTTCATCGCCACGCTGCCGAAGGACGACGCGGTGATCGATTCGATCACCGGCCTGTTCGGTGGTGCCGAGTGGCATGAGCGCGAGACCCACGACATGTTCGGGATCGAGTTCACCGGGAACCCGAACCTCTCGCCGATCTATCTGCCGGAGGGGTTCCTCGGGCATCCGCTGCTGAAGTCCTATCCGCTGATCGCGCGCGAAGTGAAGCCGTGGCCGGGCGACGTGGACGTGGAAGACATGCCGGATGTGTCGGAAGAAGCGTCACCGTCGGCAGAGGGGAGTGACGCGTGAGCTGCAAGCTGCTAGCTGCAAGCTGCGAGATGCCCCCCTGCGTCGTCGCTGGGGCTCCTCCGCGTCCCCCCGTCCTTCGGCCGAGGGGACACGTCGAAGCCTCGCTGCGCTCGGGCCATCTCCCCCTGAGGGAGAGGAAGAGCGAGGTGGGCGCGTGACTTCCGGCTACCGGGAACTCATGCACCGATCTGAGGTTGCCGTCTCTGTTGAACTTGCAGACTCAGGACATGACGCTCAACATCGGGCCTCAGCACCCGTCGACCCATGGGGTGCTTCGGCTCGTCGCACAGGTCGACGGTGAGCGGATCGCGAGCGTCGAACCGGTTATCGGCTACATGCACCGGGGGTACGAGAAGCTCTCAGAGGTTCGGACGTACGCCCAGATCACGGCGCTCGTCAACCGCATCGATTGGGTCTCCGGGTTCGCGAGCGAGGTTCCGTTCATCATCGCCGTCGAGAAGCTCACGGGGATCGAAGCCCCCGAGCGGGCGCAGTGGATCCGGCTCATCCTCACCGAGTTGTTCCGGATCTCCTCTCACATGGTCTTCACCTCCTCGTATCCGCTCGAACTCGGAGCGACGACACCGCTGTTCCATGCACTCAGAGAACGCGAGCGAGTCCTCGAGCTCATCGAGGCGATGACCGGCGGGCGCTTCCACCCGAACTTCAACCGCGTCGGCGGGATCAAACCGGCAGCCGGCGGTGGCAAGACCCAGAAGAACGTCTCGATGGACATCCCGGCCGGATGGTTCGATGCCACCAGGGCGGCGATGGAGCGTGTCCTCGCTTCGACCGACGAGAGCGACACCCTCGTTACCGGCAACGAACTCTTCAAAGCCAGGACGGTCGGCGTCGGCAACATCCCGGGCGACAAGGCCGTCGAGTACGGGCTGTCTGGTCCCAATCTGCGCGCATCCGGGGTCGCTTACGACCTGCGCAAGCACGAATACCACCTTCCCTACGACCAGGTCGACTTCAACGTGATCAGCGCCACCAATGGCGACTGCTACGACCGCTACTGGGTGCGGCTCCAGGAGATCCGCGAGTCGGTGAAGATCGTTCTCCAGGCCATCGACAAGATCCCGGACGGTCCGCTGCGGGCCAAGGCGCCGCGGGTCCTCAAGGTGCCGAAGGGTCAGGTCTACGTGAGGGGAGAGAACCCGAAGGGCGAATTCGGCTACTACCTCATCTCCGAAGGCGGCCAGAAGCCGTACCGGCTGAAGATCCGCTCCACGTCCTTCTCCAACCTGTCCATCCTCCCGTGGGTCCTCAAAGGCGCCCTCATCCCCGACCTCGTCGCGGTCATGGGCAGCCTGGACTTCGTGCTGGGAGATGTGGATCGATGAAGAGCTGCAAGCTGCAAGCCGCAAGCCGCAAGCAAGGACGCGACGGTCTGCCTCTTGCTTGTAGCTGGAAGCTGGCAGCTCGTAGCTTCGAGCCGGAGGCTCGAGCATGATCTCCGGGTACTTCTGGGTCGACGTGATCATCAAGGTCGTTCTGGCGCTCGGCGTCATGATCGTCCTTGCGCTCCTCGCGATCTACGCCGAACTCAAGGTGATGTCGCACATGCAGCATCGCATCGGCCCGTACTACGCAGGCGGCCGGTGGGGATGGGCGCAGCCGCTCGCCGATGCAGCCAAGTTCATCCAGAAAGAGGACCTCGTCCCATACGGAGCCGACGCGCCCGTCTTCAAAGCCGCTCCGTACATCGTGGTATCGGCGACGTTCGCGACGTTCGTCGTGATCCCGTTCAGCCCCAGCCTCGTGGCCCGAGACCTCGATCTCGGCGTGTTCTACCTCCTCGCCATCTCATCGCTCACCACCCTCGGGGTGCTGATGGCCGGCTGGTCATCGGCCAACAAGTACTCCCTCATGGGCGGCCTTCGTGCCGCAGGGCAGTTGATCGCCTATGAGCTTCCGCTGCTGCTTGCCGTCGTCGCCGTCGTCGTGCAAGCCGGCACGATGTCGCTCGTCGGCATCGTCGAGGCACAGGCGGCACCGATCGAAATCGGCGGTCTCTCGATCAGCCTCCCGTTCCTCCTCAAGGGCCAGATCGTCAGCTTCATCATCTTCCTCGTCGCCGCCGTTGCCGAACTCTCCCGGATCCCTTTCGACATGCCGATCGCCGAATCCGAACTCACGATGGGCTACCTCACCGAGTACTCGTCGCTGCGATTCACGATGTTCTTCCTCGGTGAGTACGCCGCGATGATCTCGATGTCCGCCGTCGCCGCGACCCTGTTCCTCGGCGGCTACTGGGTCCCGTTCGTCCCGGAGTCGGCGCTCACCTTCATCGGCCCGTTCATCCTCGCTGGCAAGATCGCACTCTTCGTGTTCTTCATGCTCTGGATCCGAGCCACCTGGCCGCGGTTGCGTGAAGACCAACTTCAGGACCTGGCATGGCGCTGGCTGATCCCGGCCTCGCTGGCGAACATCCTCGTGATCGCCTTCTTCAAAGTGGTGGTGATCTGATGACCGCTCCCTTGAACAAGCGCAGCCGCTTCCCGTTCCCCGGCCTGTGGAAGGGCATGTGGTTCACCCTCAAGTATCTGTTCAAACCGGTGCCGACGGTCATGTACCCGCAGGAGCAGGAGATACCCGTCCCGCGTGCCCGCGGCGTCATCGCCCTCGACCCCGTCGCCTGCACCGTCTGCATGTTGTGTGCCCGTGAGTGCCCCGACTGGTGCATCTACATCGAAGGCCACAAAGAGGCGCAACCCCCTTCGAAGCCGGGCGGCCGCGCCAGGACACGCAACGAACTCGACCGTTTCGAGATCGACTACTCGTTGTGTATGTACTGCGGGATCTGCGTCGAGGTCTGCCCGTTCGATGCGCTCTTCTGGAGCCCCGAGTATGAGTACTCCACCCACGACGTCGCCGACCTCATCCACGGCAAGACCCGCCTCAAGGACTGGCTCGCCACCGTTCCCGAGCCCCGGCCCTCGAGCCGAACGGGGAGGCATCATGACCGTCACCTTCGGCGACTGGATCACGGAGATCGCCAACTGGGTGTTCCTCGCCATCGCTCTGGCGACGCTCGCAGGAGCGTTCCTCGTGGTCACCGCGAAGAACGTGGTGCGGGCGGTCCTCGCCCTCGTCGTCACGTTCGCCGGCACCGCGGCGCTGTTCCTCATGCTCGGTGCCGAGTTCGTCGGCTGGACCGTCGTGCTCGTCTACATCGGCGCGGTCATCATCCTGTTCCTCATCGGGATCATGATCACCCGGGCTCCGCTGACGAAGAAGACCGAGCTGAGCCAGCCGATGGCGATGCGCGCCCCGGCAGCCCTGCTCTCGATCCTCCTGTTCGCCATCATCGCGTGGGCCGTCTCCGTCTCGTTCGGTGCTGAGATGATCCCGCTCCCCGACGAGGCCACGACGAACGGCGTCGATCGGCGTGACGCTGTTCACCAACTGGGTCATCCCGTTCGAGGCCGTGTCGTTCGTGCTGCTTGCCGCCCTGATCGGCGGCATCGCCCTGGCACGGCAGGACGAGCCGGAAGAGGGTGACGCATGACCATCCTCCAGTTCGTCATCCTTGGATCCGCCCTCTTCTCGATCGGGCTCTACGGTGTGCTGACGAGGAAGAATGCGGTCCTGGTGCTCGCCTCGGTCGAGGTGATGCTCGCCGCCGTCAACGTCAACCTCGTCGCCTTCGATGTCTACCTCGGTGACGCGTCACACGCCGGCCAGATGATGGCGCTGTTCATCATCGCCCTCGCCGCCGCCGAGGTGGGGATCGGGATCGCGATCGTGCTGATGATCTTCAGAAACCGTCGCTCCGCGGACGTCGACGAGCTGGACAGCGATGAGGTACTGATGCTGGCTCTTCTCACCCCGATCATCGCCTCGTTCTCCTTCCTCCTCGAGGAGACCGGTAGTACCGAGGCCGGACACGAAGTCCACGCCGGCGACGGCGGTGCGCTCGCGCAGTGGGCATGGCTCATCGTGGTCGTGCCCCTCGTCATGACGTTCCTGATCGTCTTCTTCGGCAAACGCTCTCCCCTCAAGGGGTGGGGCATGGCGACGTTCGGGATGGCGTTCGTCGCCGTCTACGGATCGGTACTGGCGTGGGTCAATCTCCAGGAGGGCATCCTCTACGAGGGTGCGATCGAGGTGGGAAAGATCGGGTCGTTCACCATCCAATGGGGCTGGGTCGTCGACGGCCTGTCGATCATGATGTACTTCCTCGTCGGTGTCGTCGGATTCCTCGTGTTCGTCTACGCCAAGGGCTACATGAAGGGCGACGTCCGGTACACGTGGTTCTTTGCCGCCTTCTCCCTGTTCGCCGGCGGCATGCTGGTCCTCGTCTCCGCCCCGAATTTCATCCAGTTGATCGTCGGTTGGGAACTGGTCGGTGTCTCGTCCTATCTGCTGATCGCCCACTACTGGGAGGACTTCGACAACGTCGACGCAGGCAACAAGGCGTTCATCGTGAACAAGGTCGCAGACGTCGGTCTCTTCATCGGGGCGATCATGATGGCGATCTCGGCAGGGTCGTTCCAGTTCTCCGAGATCTTCGACCGCATGCTCAGCGGCGAAACGACCCTGGCCCAATTCGGCTTCTGGGCCGGCCTCGCGCTGTTCATCGGAGCGATGGGCAAGAGCGCCCAGTTCCCGTTCCACGTGTGGCTCCCCGATGCCATGGCCGGTCCGACGCCGGTCTCGGCGCTCATGCACGCCGGCGACGATGGTCACCGCAGGCATCTACCTCGTCGCACGGCTCTTCCCCTTCTACCAGATCCCCGAGTTCGCAGGCAACGTCAGCAGCTACATCACGGTCATCGGGGCGATCACCCTCTTCTTCATGGGACTGCTTGCGCTGGTCCAGGACGACATCAAGAAGGTCCTGGCGTATTCGACCGTGAGCCAACTCGGCTACATGATGGCGGCGATGGGCGTCGGCGCCTACACGGCCGGGCTCTTCCACCTCTTCACCCACGCCTTCTTCAAGTCACTGCTGTTCCTTGCCGCCGGGTCCGTGATCCACGCGGTGCACTCGAACAACATGTCCGACATGGGCGGTCTTCGTAAGTACATGCCGGCTACGTTCTGGACGTTCATGATCGGCACGGCCGCCCTCGTCGGCCTGTTCCCATTCGCCGGGTTCTGGTCGAAGGACGAGATCATCGCCTCGGCGTACTACAACGCATCGAGCGACCCCACGGCCGCCGCCTGGTTCATGGTCATACTCTCGATTTCCGGGGCGTTCATCACTGCGTTCTACATGGCGCGACTGGTGTCGCTGACCTTCTTCGGCACGTACAAGGCCCACGCAAGCCCGCACGAATCCCCCAAGGTCATGACCGTTCCGCTGACGGCCCTCGCCTTCTTCGCCGCCACGGCCGGTCTCCTCAACATGCCGGGGCTGACCGAGGCGTTCACCGACTGGGTGACGGTGCGAGCGTTCCCGATCATCGAGCACCACGCCACGTCGCCGAGTTGGGGACTTCTTGCGATCGTCACGCCCGTCGTCCTCGGCGCCCTCGCCATCGGGTTCTACCTCTTCCGGGAGAAGGACACCCAGGCCGCGCGTGACACGTTCCGCGTCCCCGTGCTGTACCCGCTCTTGGAGCACAAGTACTACATCGACGATTTCTACATGGACGGCATCGTCCGGCCGACCATGGGCCCCATCGCAGACGGCACGCTCTGGATCGACCAGAACATCGTCGATGCGGTCCCCAACCTCACCGGTGGTGCGGCGATGCACGTCGCCGATGCCGTGAACGCCGTCGATCTGAAGGCCGTCGACGGGGTGTACAACGGAGTGAGCGCCGCAACCGGCGCTACCGGAGGGATCCTGCGCAAGGCCTTCACCGGACGGGTTCAACAATATGCAGCAATGAGTTTCGCGGGCGTGGTCATCATCGCCGCGCTGTTCATGATCTTCTGACAGAAGGAGCGACGACATGGAGTGGTTCGACAGCGGATGGGGTCTCAGCCTCATCGTCTTCCTGCCGCTCGTTGGGGCACTGATTCTTGCGGCGATCCCGCGCGCCAACGAGGCCGGCATCAAATGGGTCGCCTTGATCACGGCGCTCGTGACCTTCGCGCTCGCGATCGTCGTCGCGGTTCGCTTCGACTACGGCAGTGCTGCACAGATGCAGTTCGGAACCGATCTGTCGTGGATCGAGTCGATCAACGCCCGCTTCCACATCGGCGTTGACGGCATCTCGCTGCCGCTGGTCGTGTTGTCTGCGTTCATCACGGTGCTCGTCGTCATCTACTCGTGGAACCACTGGCCCGAGCCGCACAACCCGAAGCTGCTCATGGCACTGACGATGATCCTCGCCACGGGGATGACCGGCACCTTCGTTGCGCTCGACCTCATCCTGTTCTTCGTGTTCTTCGAGGTCGTGCTGCTCCCGATGTACTTCATGATCGGCATCTGGGGCGACACCAGCATGCGTGTCGTACCCGTCGTGAATTGGGAGATCGAACTGCGGCTCTATGCGTCGATCAAGTTCTTCCTGTTCACGCTCTTCGGCTCGGCATTCATGCTGCTCGGTTTCCTGGCCCTCTACTTCAAGTCGGGTGACGTGGGACCGAACACCTTCGACATCTTGCAGCTTTCAGAGCTTGGCCGTGCCGGGGTCTTCACCGGGGCGTTCGCCTTCTGGGTCTTCGCTGCGATGTTCCTCGGCTTCGCCGTCAAGGTGCCGATGTGGCCGCTGCACACCTGGCTCCCCGACGCCCACACCGCAGCGCCGACCATCGGTTCCGTCATCCTGGCGGCCATCCTCCTGAAACTCGGTACCTACGGCTTCATCCGAATCCTGATCCCGATCCTCCCTCAAGAGGCGCAGCGGTGGGCGTGGTTCATCGGCCTGCTTGCGGTGATCGGCATCATCTACGGGTCGCTGGCGTGTCTCGCCCAGAGCGACGTGAAACGCCTCATCGCGTACTCGTCGGTTGGGCACATGGGGTTCGTCATGCTCGGCATCGCGACCATGAGCGAGATCGGCATCAATGCGGCGATCATCGGCATGGTCGCCCACGGCGTGATCACCGGCCTGCTGTTCTTCATCGCAGGTTCGATGGCGCACCGCTACCACACGAGGGACATGAACCGCCTCGGCGGCCAGATGATCCTCATGCCGAAGATGGGCGTCATTCTCGGATTCGCGGCGATGGCATCCCTGGGCCTGCCGTCCCTCGCAGGGTTCTGGGGAGAGTTCATGTCGCTGCTCGCGGCGTTCAACCCACTGTCCGGTCTCAGTGTCGGCGTGTTCCGGACGTTCATGGTGATCGCCGCGGTCGGCACCGTCATGACCGCGGGGTACATGCTGTGGATGCTGCGCAGCGTCAACTTCGGTGAACCGGCGGCCGAGTGGCTCGACCACGACCTGCACGACATCGACAAGTTCGAGTGGATGGCATGGGCGCCGCTCGTCGTGATGACGATCGCCATCGGGATCTTCCCGAAGATCGTGTTCGGCGCCACGAACGACGCCGTCGTGAACCTCGTGAACAAGGCCTTCGGAGGCTGATGACGTGATCGACTACCACGCGATCCTCCCCGAGATCATCCTGGCGGTGACGGTTCTGGCCGTCCTCGTCACCGATCTCGTGACCCGTGAGAAGTACTACGGGTCGATCGTCGGGATGGTCGGGTTGTTCGCGGCGCTCGTCCCGCTGTTCACCTTGGCGATGTGCGACGACCTCGAGTTCTGCACCGGGTCGCTGCCGCGTGAGCTGTTCGGCGGGTCCTACGTCGTCGATCAGTACGCCCTCGTGTTGAAGGGTCTGTTCATCGGGGCGGTGTTCATCGCTCTGCTGCTGTCGATCGCCTACGTCGAGTCCGACCGCTACTACGAGGGCGAGTACTACTTCCTGCTGCTCTCCGCTGCACTCGGTGCCGTCGTGATGGCGTCGTCGAGGGACTTCATCACGATGATCGTCGGCCTCGAACTCGTCTCCGGCCCCGGATTCCTACTCGCCGGCTGGCGCAAGGCGGACGAGAAGTCGAACGAGGCAGCGCTCAAGTTCTTCATCATCGGCGTCGTCGCGTTCGCCCTGCTGGTGATGGGTGTGAGCCTGCTGTACGGGATCACGGGCACGCAGTTGTTTGCCGGTATCGCCGCAGCTCCGGCTTCCGTCGCCGACGAACCGGTGTTCCTCCTCGGGATGCTGTTCGTGTTCCTCGGCTTCGCCTTCAAGATCTCCGCCGTGCCGTTCCACGTGTGGACGCCGGATGTCTACGAAGGCTCGCCGACACCGGTCACGGCCTGGCTGTCGGTCGGCTCGAAGGGTGCCGGATTCGTCGGTGTGCTCTCCGTCGCCTACCTGGCGTTCCCGGCGCACGCCAACCTTTGGGGTCCGCTGCTGTGGCTCCTCGCCGTGCTCTCGATGACGATCGGGAACCTGGTCGCCATCAAACAGACGAACATCGTCCGCCTGCTCGGCTACTCCTCGATCGCTCAAGCCGGGTTCATGCTCGCCCCGTTCGGTGCCGCCGCGGCAGCCGGTGCCGATCTGCAGGAGGCCTTCGCCGCAACGGTTGCGTACCTGCTCATCTACGCGGTGATGAACCTCGGCGCCTTCGGTGTGATCATCGCCGTCGGTGCCAGGATCAAGTCGTACGAACTCGCCGATTGGTCCGGCCTCTACCGCTGGGCTCCGGGGCTGGCTGTGCTGCTCGCAATGTTCTTCATGTCCCTCGCGGGCATCCCGCCGCTCGCCGGCTGGTTCGCGAAGCTGGCCATGTTCAGCGCCACAATCGGCGTCGAGTCTCCATGGGGCTACTCGATCGCCGTCATCGCCGCACTCAACTCGGTCGTCGCGTTCGTGTACTACTCGAAGGTCGTGAAGTCGACGATCTTCGATGCCGTCCCCGACTCGATCGATCCGGACGCACTCGGCGGCATGGAACTCGCCCCGACACTGCGGGTGGCGCTCGCCGTGACGACCGTCCTCGTCCTGGTCCTCGGCGTCTTCCCCGGCGTGATCGCCAACCTCTCCAGGTTCACCGCAGAAGTCCTCGCCTCCGGCTTCTAGGCGTCTGGCGTTGATCCAGACGATATCTCGTCCGTATCAACGCCAGACGCCCGAGGCGTAGGATCACGGTCGTGCTCGCCGACAAACTCCGCGCCCAAATTCGTGCCGATGGTCCGATGCCCTTCGAGCAGTACATGGCCGCCTGCCTCTACGACGAAGAGTTCGGCTTCTTCACAACGGGCCCGCTGAGGTCGGTGAAATCCGGCGACTTCCTAACAAGCCCAGAAGTAAGCCCCTGGTTCGGAAGAATGCTCGCAAGATTTGCAGCCAAGAGAGCAGCAGAGAACCGGCGCCGACCCCTTCCTGGTGGTAGAGGTAGGAGCCGGCTCCGGCTCCCTGCTGCGCCCCCTGATGGAAGAACTCGCTTCCTCCTCCACCCAGTCTTCTTCCTCCCCCTCAGGGGGAGGTGCCGAGCGCAGCGAGGCGGAGGGGGTCAAAGAGGTCCACACAGAACCGCCTGACCCCCCTCCCGGCCTAGCGACCGGACTCCCCCCTGAGGGGGAGAAGAGGAACGGGGTCGACGACGCTCGTTTGCTGTCCCACCAGCGCAGCTGGGGGGACGCGGAGGAGCGAAGCGACGAAGCAGGGGGGCATACCTACGAGTTCCATGCGATCGAAGCCTCCTCAGCAGCTCGTGAAGCCCTCACCGTCTCCTCGGCCCCAACAACATCCACAGCTCCCTCGACGATCTCCCCGAGCGCTTCGACGGCGTCATCATCGCCAACGAACTCCTCGACAATCTCCCCGTGGCCCTCGCTATCCGCTCCGGCGATGGATGGGTCGAACGCTGGGTCGGAGCGACCGACGACCGCTTCGGCTTTGTGACAGCGCCCGTCCGCCCGGAGGTCGCAGGCTGGTGCGATGCCTACGCGGGCAACGTCCCGGAGGGCGGCATGGTCGAGGTCCAACTCCAGGCGATGGAGTGGATCGAGGCGGCGCTGCGAACACATCGACCACGGCGCCCTCGTCGTCATCGACTACGGCGGCACCGCCGAAGAACTCGAACCGCGGCGCACCCAGGGCACCCTGAGAACCTACCGCAGCCACCACCTCGGCCCGGACCCGCTCCTCGAACCAGGAGCGACGGACGTGACCGTTGACGTCAACTTCACCGCGATGCCGGCGGCTGTCGGAGTCCGCCGATAGCGACCGTCGACCTCTACCGCCAGGACGACTTCCTCGCAGATCTCGGTCTCCGCGACATCATCCGCGATCTCCGCCACCGAGAACGCGACCTCGCCCGCACCGGCGACGCGATGCAACGACTCATTGTCCGATCCGAGGCTACCGACGCCGAGACCCTTCTCCACCCGAGAGGCCTCGGCGACTTCCGCGTGATGGTCGCTCGCGCAGGTTGAAGGAACTCCCGCCGTTCTTTAGAGCGTCCTATCGTTGAAGAGTCGAAAGGACACTGTTGTGCGCACCTTCGCGATCGGGACCATCGCCATCGCTTTGCTGACCGCCGCTTGTGCATCTCCCATTTCGGTTGATGTCGATTCCGGTCAGGAGTTGGAGTCTCCGGTCTCAGCGTTCCCGGTGACCACCTCTCCGGTGTCCGCCTCACCGGCGACGACATCTCCGGTGACAACCTCCCCGGTTGCGACATCTGGTGGCGCACCGTCCGACGCGCCAATCGCACTGAGCGGGGATCAGGATGGAGATTCCGACCCCGAAGAACAGGAGCAGACCGTGACGACACAGCCTCCGAAGGAGACAGCGGAGACGCCGTTGCCAATTGAACAGGTCGAGCCACATCCCTTGGGAAAGGTTGAGGGCGCGATCGCCGATCTCGCGTCCCGTCTTGGCGTAGACGAGTCGATCGTGGCGCTCGTGTCTCAGGAAGAGGTCACTTGGCCCGACGGAAGCCTCGGGTGCCCTCAGCCCGGACATGTCGTACATTCAGGTGCTCGTGAATGGCTCGCTCATCGTTCTTGAAGTCGATGGGAAGACCTACGAGTATCACTCGGGGGTCGGCCGTGATCCGTTCTACTGCCCGAACCCGACAGCACCGGCATCCGGCGACTACGGCGACGTGTAGAGCCAGGCGATTGTCCAGCGCGGTACGCTCTGCGGCCGATTCCTAGCGAGTAGCAGTTCGACCACCAGCGAATCGACACGGAACGACGAGAGGGGTGCCTGAAGGCACCCCTCTCCGCATCGCGCTGTTTCTGTATCAGCTGTGGACTTCCACAGCGGTGAATCCGAGAATCCCGTCGGCATCGCTATGCGACACCGCACCGAGATATGTCTCACCACCTGTGAGACCCGACCAACTGATCTCGATCGTACCGACGGTGCCCAGTGTCGCCGACGCTGGTGCGCTGTCGACACTCAAACTGCCGCCGCCCGGGGTCAATGGTATGTCCCAGAACGAGACTGAATAGGCCAAGGGTGCGCTTGGCACGGACCAGCCATGGACGACCAGCGTGTACGTGTCGTCTGCGGGGAGTGCCATTTCGATAAGTTCATCGGTCGCCGCCATTGGTGCTGGCAGCGATGATGGCTCCACCCGAGTCCAAGAGGAACAGATCGATATCGTCATCCCCTGGAATGACGAGCGACCATCGTACGAAAGCCGAGTCGGTCACGGTGAATTCGATTTCGTCGACTCCGCCCGTGGGTCCCGGAGCATCGTCGCCACTCGGATACGTCTGATCCGGATCTTGTCCGATCGATCCGGTTGCGGGAACGTTCGCTGCAAGGCCGTGGGGCGAAGCCGTGTACTCACCGCTGTAGCCAAAGCTGACATTGAAGCTCGCCGAGCCGTCCGTGCCAGCGCCAACGAGGGCCGGCGTTGCGCTGAAGAGCGCCGCCTTGACTGCGATTGGGCTGGTCACCTGGTAGCCGCCACCGTGCCACGACATACTGCCGAATGTCCAACGCCCGATTGGAGCATTCCGGTTCGTGATCGTGATCTCAACGGTTGCGCTCTCGCCTGGAGCCAAGCGCACCTGCTTCGGATTGACGTCAACGTCGAAGCCATTGGGCTTCTGTACGGTCGCTGTGTACCTGGTCGTCTTGCTGCTGACGTTCGTGATCACTCTCACAACCGTCTGGGTTCCAGCGAGATCGGCAACGCCGATTGATGGCACGTTCAGATCACTTGCATCTGTTGGGACACCGATTCCCTCAAGGAAATCGCAGGACCCGGGCGTGAACACACCGAGATCGGCGCCGCACGTGAAGGCCGCATACTCGAAAAGGCCGGCGTCATAGACGAGGCCCGGGTCGAAAGGCGAGCCCTGGTTTCCCTGCGAAACGGCTGTGATGTGGCCGGCACCCATGTCGAATGGGTCGGCCGCCGTCACGCCATTCTCCTTGGTCACGTCCTGGCGGGCCGTCGTCATCAACGCCGACTTCGCCATCGCTGCCGACCAGTCGGGATGTGCCTGCTTGATGAGTGCGAACATGCCTGCAACGTGTGGGCTCGACATCGATGTGCCGCTGATGGACTGGAACAGTTCACCTGGGACAATGCCGGGCTCGGGCGTCGGGGTATTCCCCGCGAGGATGTTCACGCCAGGTGCGGTCACATCGGGTTTGATCAGGTCGGGTGCGATGCTGATCGGTCCCCGCGAGGAGAACGCAGCCATGACCGAACCCTGCGCCGGCGCATACAGGCCCGCTGTGATTGTCGCCATCGCTTCAGCGCCTGCCGACGCGATGTAGTCCTTGATCGCCAAGCCGTCGGTGTTGTTCGTGTGGACCGACGGTACCCAGTGATTGTCGGTGACCTGCTCCTGCGCGTCGTAGGTGTTGTAGAGAATCATCCCCGCGCCGTCTGCGTTGAACACAGCCCTGCTCTTCGCCACGCGGTCGACGGCGCCGCGAAGGCAAAGGACGATCTGCCCTGTGATATCTGCACTGAATGCGGTGTCCGGATCGCACAACTCATTGCCGAGGTCAGCAGCATCGACGAGTGTCTGCCGGACCGGCCCCTGCGGTTACTGAAGCACCGAAGTACTCGTCACCGTTGCCGAGCACAGCACTGCCCTGGAAGGTCCTCGCTTGGGTGGAGGCTCCTACGGTGGTCAACCACGGAACGGTGCCCGGGCCTCCGACGGAGTCGGCACCTGGTCCGCTGTTCCCTGCCGACGTTGCGACGAAGACGCCCGCGTCCGCCGCGAACAGGAATGCGATGTCGTCCGGGCCATCGAGGCTTGCGCCTCCACCGATGGAGTAGTTGATGACATCGACACCGTCCGCAACAGCCTGGTCGATTGCTGCCGCGAGGTCAGAGCCAAAGCCGCCGAGCGCGCCGAGACCCTTGTAGGCAACGATGTGCGCACGAGGCGCGACACCTGAGACAACGCCTCGGCCGATACCGAAGATCGAAGCTTGAACTCCTGCGTTTCCTCCGGCGGTCGATGCCGTGTGTGTTCCATGACCGTTCTCATCACGAGCCGAGTCGTACTCAAACGGCTCGGCCCCAATCAGGGCGCGGTACGTCGCAAGCATCTGCCGGGCACCGATGAGCTTGTCGTTGCACGTGAACGGTGCGTCGTTGGGATTGTGGTGCGGTATTCCCAAAGTCACACTCGTCAACGGTGATCGGCGGAGTCAGGATACGAGCCGTCGTCCGCGAACGAGGCATGCTCCGGCCAGATGCCGGAGTCGATGACACCGATAACAACACCTTCACCGTCGAAGCCGTTCGCCCACGGTCCGGCCCGATCGTCAAGGCGGAGGAACGAGGGGCTGGAATCTGTTGTTGGCTGATGGAGTTCGTCAGGGTAGACAGCCAGGACATCGTCCCGGTTCGCCATCGCCGTGCTTCCTTCAGTGACACGATCGCCGAGAAGCCATTCACCGCGTTCGTGTAGCTGTTGACCAGGTCGGACTCGAAGCACCGGCTTCGACAAGAACCTTGTCATGGCTCTTCTCGATATCGCGTCGTTTTCGAAGCCGCCTTCCTGGACGTCAAGCCCGTCTTGTCCGAATTCCACTATGAGCGGATCAGCCGTCATCACGACGATGTAGCTTCCCGTATTCGGGCTCTTAGCGACTTCGCCTTTCTGGGCCATGCCAGCTCCAACTCGGATGTGTGTGCTGCTCCTGCAGCAACCGGTGTGAGTACGCCTACCGCCAGCGCGAGGATCTGCAAGGAGAATCAACAATCTTCGAGACACGAGTGCGCCTTCCCTTCGTCGCTATCTCGGAAAGGCGAGGGCTGTTCCGCCCGGGATGGGCGGTCTCTCAGCCGATATCACCTTCCCCTGGCATCCAACACTCCGATCGTACTCTCCGTGGTCGGTCGGATGCCAATGGAACAGGGTGGGTTTTCGCGGTCTCTCGTGAGCCGGCGTGGATCGCTTTGACCCCCTCCGCCTCAATGCGCTCGGCACCTCCCCCTGAGGGAGAGGAAGAGGATTCGGAATTCCTGAGCACCCGAGGGGTACGTGCGCGTCACACCGGCGTTCGGCAGCAGTGACAGACAGAAGACGCTACGCGAAACTCGGGTGGAGCGGTACCCTCAAGGCCATGGCCAACAACCTCAAGACTGTTGCATTGCTCGCTTTGCTTGGCGGGGTGTTCGTCGCCGTCGGGTGGCTGTTCGGTGGACAGCAAGGGGCGCTCATCGCTCTCGGGTTCGCCGCACTGCTCAACCTTGGGATCTACTGGTTCTCGGACAAGATGGCGATCGCTGCGGCGAAGGCCCGGCCAGCCGAAGAGCACGAACTGCCCGAGGTCTACAGCATCGTGCGGTCCCTCGCCCAGCGGATGGACATGCCGGTGCCGCGCATCTACTTCATCGAAGCACCGCAGCCGAACGCATTCGCCACCGGACGCAACCCCCGCCACGCCGCGGTCGCCGTGACGAGGGGCATCGTCGAGATGATGTCGTATCAGGAACTCGAAGCGGTCCTCGCCCACGAGCTCTCCCACGTGAAGAACCGGGACATCCTCATCGGGTCGATCGCTGCGACGATCGGCGCCGCGATGTCGTTCTTCGCCCGCATGGCATTCTGGGGATCGATGGGCCGCCGCAACGACAACGGAGCGGTCGGCGCGATCGCCGGTCTCGTGGCGATCATCATCGCCCCGCTCATCGCCGTCATCATTCGCATGGCGATCAGCAGGGCCCGCGAGTTCGAAGCCGACCGATCCGGAGCCGTCACCACCGGCTCGCCGATGTCCCTTGCGAGCGCTCTCAAGAAGCTGGATGCCGGTACGGCGCGCATCCCAATGGAAGTCGGTGCGGCGGCTTCCACCCTGTTCATCGCCGATCCGTACCGGGCGATGTCCGCGAAGCAGCGTCAGCAGATGCGGTTCAGCCGGATGTTCTCCACCCACCCCCCGATTCCCGAACGCATCGAACGCCTCGAAGAGATGGCGAGCGGAATCCGCTGATCACCGTTCGATGGCAGTGTCGATAGTGACGACGGTACCGGACCGCATCTGGTCGAGGTCTCCGTCCCAGCCGAAGCCCCGCATCGAGAGCGCTTCGTCACGGGTCATCGGTCGGTCGACCGGTCCGGTCGTCAGCCGCTGTGCGGGCTGCGAAGCGTGAGGCGTATCGTTGGCGTGTTCTTCCGTGGATACAACGTACCCCGGGATCGCACGTGGGACAAGACATGGTGCGAACCCCAAGTACACATGTGTTGAGGGCGCGGTAACCTACGCCGCCGCTGGGGAGCGTGGTTTGCCGCGCGCCTCTGCTTGCTGGGATGCCCGAGTGGCCAAAGGGAGCAGACTGTAAATCTGCCGGCTATCGCCTACGGAGGTTCAAATCCTTCTCCCAGCACTGCGAACTAACCTTCGCAAGGCTGCCTCCCTAGCTCAGAGGTAGAGCTGGCGATGAGCCGTCAGGCGAAGAGCGATGCGATTGTCATGGTATGGAAGGGGTCCCGGGGAACCGGGATACTGCTTCCAGGGTGGCGGGGTTGAGACAACTGAATTTGTGCCTCCTTAGCTCAGTGGTAGAGCACTTCCATGGTAAGGAAGGGGTCCCGGGTTCGAATCCCGGAGGAGGCTCGGACCGGTCTTTGCGGACCGGAGCATCCCGCTCACACGGGGTGCCGGCACAAGGCGGCGTAGCTCAGACGGTGAGAGCGCTCGACTCATAATCGAGAGGTCGGCGGTTCGAGTCCGCCCGCCGCTACGCCAGACAGACGGACATCACTCGACACCAAGGAGCACGCTGATGGCGAAGGAGAAGTTTGAGCGGTCGAAGCCGCATGTGAATGTTGGGACGATGGGTCATATTGATCATGGGAAGACGACGTTGACGGCTGCGATTACGAAGGTGTTGGCGGAGTCGGGTGAGGGTTCGACGGTGTTTACGGCGTTTGATGATATTGATAAGGCTCCTGAGGAGCGTGAGCGTGGGATCACGATTGCGATTGCTCATGTGGAGTATGAGACGCCGAATCGTCATTATGCGCATGTTGATATGCCGGGGCATGCTGATTATGTGAAGAACATGATTACGGGTGCGGCGCAGATTGATGGTGCGATTTTGGTGGTGTCGGCTGCTGATGGTCCGATGCCGCAGACGCGTGAGCATGTGTTGTTGGCTCGTCAGGTGGGTGTTCCGTTCATTGTGGTGTATATGAACAAGACGGATCAGGTTGATGATGATGAGCTTTTGGATCTTGTTGAGCTCGAGGTTCGGGATCTTCTTTCTGAGTATGAGTTCCCTGGTGATGATGTGCCGGTGGTGCGTGGCAGCGCGTTGCAGGCGTTGGAGGGTGATGAGGCTGGTGCTGCGTCGATTGTGGAGTTGATGGAGGCGGTTGATTCGTATATTCCTCTGCCGATGCGTGATACGGAGAAGCCGTTTTCGATGCCGATCGAGGATGTGTTTTCGATTACGGGTCGTGGGACGGTGGTGACGGGTCGTGTTGAGCAGGGGACGCTCAATGTTGGGGATCAGGTTGAGATTATTGGGTTGCGTGATTTGCAGAAGACGACGGTGACGGGTGTTGAGATGTTCCGGAAGCTTCTGGATTCTGCGTTGGCTGGGGACAATGTTGGTCTTCTTTTGCGGGGGATTGGGAAGGATGATGTGGAGCGGGGTCAGGTGATTGCGAAGCCTGGTTCGATTACTCCTCATACCGATTTTGAGGCTCAGGTGTATGTGTTGACGAAGGAGGAGGGTGGTCGTCACAATCCGTTCTTTGATGGGTATCGGCCGCAGTTCTATTTCCGTACGACGGATGTGACGGGTTCGGTTTCGTTGCCTGCGGGTACGGAGATGGTGATGCCTGGGGACAATACGGAGATGACGGTGGTGTTGGGGAAGTCGATTGCGATGGATGAGGGGTTGCGTTTCGCGATTCGTGAGGGTGGCCGTACGGTGGGTGCGGGTCGGGTTATCAAGATCATCAAATGAAAGGGTTTCTGGCCGCCGGTTTCCAGCTTCGAGCCCGGTTCGGGTTCGTAGCCAACTGCCGGTAGCCGGAGACTCAATAGGAGCGAAGCGACCAATGGCTAGTGACAAGAGACCGCCGATCACCCTCGCGTGCGAGAACTGCAAGCGGCGGAACTACGTGACGACGAAGAGCAAGAGCAACACCCGGGAACGCCTGGAGTTGAAGAAGTACTGCCGCTGGTGCCGAGAGCACGTGCCGCACAAGGAAACTCGCTGACGCTCGTCTCGTGTAGCTGAGTAGCCGGGTGGCCGAGTACCCGGTTGCTCGGCTTCTCGCGTATGGAGGAGCGATCGGCCTAGCCTTGATGCCCATGACCCCTGCGGAGATGAAAGGCCTCGTCATTGGGCCGGTGACGCACCACGTCGGCCGTGAGCGCGTCGGCGCCTTCGTCGACGTGACCGGTGATGACACCGAACGCTGGCATGACCACGCACCGCCCGGGTACGCGGCAGCACTTCTGTTCGCCGTCGCCGGCGACTTCCTCACCGATCCTCGTATCGCTCCGTACCTCGCAACCCTCATCCACGTCGATCAGCAGTTCACCTATCCGGCCCCGATCGCCATCGGCACCGACGTCGTCGTCATTGGAACGGTCGAACGCGTGCGTGAACGCGGCGGTGCCTACTTCGTGACCTTCGGGGCGACCGGGACCGTCGGGGACGAAATCGTCCTCGAGAGTCGATCGACGTTCCTCATGTCCGATCAGGCCGCGACCGAATCCTCGACCGACGAGACCGAGCCGGCGGTCGCCGACCGAGGTCCGAACGCAGCAGCCGGGGTGATCCTCGACGCCGAGGTCGGGCGCACCTCGTCCACCGTGAAGTCGGCGAGTCGGAAGGACCTCGTTCGATATGCAGCCGCGACCGGGGACTTCAACCCGCTCCACTGGGACCACGAATCAGCAAGGGCAGCGGGCCTCGACGGCGTCGTCGTCCACGGCCTGCTCATGCTCTCGTGGCTCGCCCAGCAGGCAAGTGTCTTCGGTGTGGGGCCAGCGCCGGTCGCCACCATCAAGGCCCGGTTCCGGAGCGCTCTACGGCCTGCCGAGGCCGCACAAACCGAAGCAACGGCTCGGAGCATCTCGAGCGATGGCCGGGATGCCGATGTCGGACTTCGCCTCTTCGTTGCAGCGACAGACGTGGTGACGGGTTCCGCCGTCGTGAGACTCGAGGGGGTAACCCCGTGAGGAGCCTCGAGGTCGAACGGTACGACGAGAGCGAACTCGTGGAACGCGCAAGCCGGGGTGACCAGGCGGCGTTCACCGAACTCATGAGAGCCCACCAGCACGAGGTGTACACGTTGGCCGTCCGCATGGTTGCCGATCGGGAACTTGCCTATGACGTCGCACAGGAGGCGTTCGTCCGTGCGTGGCGAGCCATCGGGCGGTTCCGAGGCGATGCCAAGTTCTCAACGTGGATGCATCGGATCACCGTGAACACCGCCTTCACTCATCGAGATCGACGCAAGAGAACACAGGCCGACTCCCTCGACAACGTCTTCCGCGAACCTGAATCGGTGTCGTTGAGCCCGGAGCGGGGCGGCGAAAGCGCCGCGATGCGAGGCCCGCTCGAAGAGGCACTGAAGGCACTGCCGGAGTCGCTGCGAGCAGTCGTCGTGCTCAAAGACGTGTACGAGTGGAGCCACACGGAGATCGCCGAGCATCTCGACATCTCAGTAACGGCAGCCAAGGTGCGGCTCCACCGGGCTCGCAAGTCTCTGCGCGTCGCGCTCTGGAAACACCAGGACGAGGAAGAATCGTGAGTACCAACTGCACCATCGTCCGACTGCGTCTCCCCGGTGTGGATTCCGTCGCCGACCTCGGGGAACGACTCGTCGGACACATTGAGACCTGTCTCACCTGCCAGGCCGAGGCTGCCCGCTACCGCACGCTGCGGCGTCGCCTCGGTGGTCTCGCCGAGGCGACGCTGAAGGCGCCATCGACGCTGGTGCCGTCTGTGATCATCCGAATCGAGAACCCAGGCGGCGACGAGACGAACGACCGGAGTGCCGTACTGCGCCGCGCCGCAATCGCGGTCTCTGCGGCCGCCGGTGCTGCGGTCGCAGCCACGGCGGGCACGATCATCGTGATCGGACTCCGCCGCTCTCACCACGCGGCGTGAAGGATCGCCTCCAGCGGCGCAGTCCGCAGTTCGTACTCCGTAATCGGCAGACGAGGGCGTAGCCGAGGATCGCCCATGCGTGTGGACCGCGATGGCATCAGATCTGCGTTTTCCCTCGCTCCTCAGCTAGCCAACTACCCCGCTACGCCACTCCTACGGTACGATGAGGGGATAACGAGGCATTGTGCTTTGCTGCGGCTGCTCCATATACTCCCGGCTCGGGCCTCAACCGGCCGGAGGGGTGTAGCTCCAATAGGCAGAGCGCCGGTCTCCAAAACCGGATGTTGTGGGTTCGAGTCCCGCCACCCCTGCCCACTCAGGAGGAGTGCAGTTGAACCGCGAAATGCGTCGCCTACAGGCGAAAGAGGATGAACGCGCTAAGAAGAAGCGCGCCGAACGCGCTCAGCCGAAGAAGAAGGAGCGCATTGGGATCCGCCAGTACTTCCGAGAGGTGCGGCAGGAACTGAAGAAGGTCGCGTGGCCGTCGACGCGAAGAACTCACCACCTACACGATCGTGGTGTTCGCCGTGACCACGGTCATCACGCTGTTCGTGTTCGGCCTCGACTGGGCGTTCTCCAAGGGCGTCCTCTACCTCCTGGAGAACCTCACCTGATGAACGAGACGACCCAGGACATCGTCGAAGGCGAAGAGGGCACTGCGCCGGAACCGATCGAGGAGAAACCCCTCAGCCCGTACGACCTGCCCGGCGCCTGGTATGTGATCCACTCGTACTCCGGATACGAAAAGAAGGTCAAGGCGAACCTCGAAACACGCGTCAGGTCGATGCACCTCGAGGACAAGATTTTCGACGTTGCCATCCCGATGGAAGACGTCATCGAGTACAAAGCCGGCAAGAAGGTCACCGTCCAGCGCAAGAAGTTCCCCGGGTACGTGCTCGTCCGCATGTACCTCGATGACGACTCGTGGTATGCCGTGCGCAACACACCGAGCGTCACCGGATTCGTCGGATCCCAAACCAAACCCACCCCACTGTCTCGCCGCGAGGTCGAGCGCATCCTCGGTGTGGAGAAGGAAGAGGGAAAGAAGGACAAGCCCACGTTCAAGCCGGCCTGGGAGGTCGGGGAGACCGTCCGGGTGGTCGAAGGACCCTTTGCCGACTTCAACGGTGTCATCGAAGACATCAACATGGACCAGTCGAAAGTCCGGGTCCTCGTCGACATCTTCGGTCGTGAAACACCGGTCGAACTCAACTTCGACCAGATCGTCAAGTACTAGATCCCGAGCGAGGTTCCCTGATGGGTCGCAAAAGACTGATGACCGTGCTGAAGTTGCAGATTCCCGCCGGACAGGCGAGCCCTGCACCGCCAGTAGGTCCCGCGCTCGGCCAGCATGGCGTGAACATCATGGACTTCGTCCAGGCGTACAACCACGCCACGGCGAGTCAGACGGGGACGATCGTCCCTGTGGAGATCTCGATCTATGAGGATCGGAGCTTCACGTTCATCACGAAGACGCCGCCGGCGGCGGTCCTGCTGCGTCAGGCTGCGAGGATCGAGAAGGGATCGGCGGAACCGCACAAGGCGAAGGTCGGCAGTGTTACCCGTGACCAGATCCGCGAGATCGCCGAGATCAAGATGCCGGATCTGAACGCCAACGACATCGATGCGGCGATGACCATCGTCGCAGGCACCGCCCGATCGATGGGCATAACGATCGACGGCTAGCGCCGTCGACGAGTGCCAAGTACTCAGTAAGGAATAGGTGGGAGGGGCACATCGCCCCGCATGCACCACAAGGAGACGGAACCATGGCCAAGAGCAAGAACCGCAAGAGCATCGATCGCGGATACGACAAGCACAACCTCTACGGGCCCGACGAGGCGCTGGGGATCGTCCGCACCCTCTCGTTCGCGAAGTTCGACGAGTCGATCGATCTCTCGTTCCGGTTGGGTATCGATGCCAGGCACGCGGATCAGATCGTTCGCGGAACCGTCAGTCTCCCGAACGGGACCGGCAAGGACGTCAAGGTCGTCGTCTTCGCAGAGTCCGACCAGGCTCGCGAAGCCGAAGAGGCCGGCGCCGACCTCATCGGCGGTCAGGAACTCGCCGAAGCTATGCAGGCGGGCAAGCAGTCCCTCGACTTCGACGTCGTGATCGCCACACCTTCGATGATGTCCGTCGTCGGGAAGCTCGGCCCGGTCCTCGGACCGAGAGGCCTGATGCCGAACCCGAAGAGCGGCACGGTCACGCAGGATGTCGGCAAGACCGTCGCTGCCTTCAAGGCAGGTCGAGTCGAGTATCGCAACGACCGCTACGGCAACGTGCACCTCCCAATCGGCCGGATCTCCTTCGAAGTAGAAACATTGCTCGAAAACCTCGCGGTGGCCGCCGACGAGATTTTCCGGCTCGCGTCCTCCTGCGACGAAGGGGAAGTTCGTTCATAGCGCAACGGTCTCATCGACGATGGGCCCCGGCATCAAGATCGACACCGGTCTGCTCGAGGACCTCGTCAAGCACAGCCGGTAGGACAGTGACAGCAGACAGTTGACAGTGAGAAACGCCGCGGTTGTGGATCACGTGCCGCTTCTGGCTGTCCGCTGTGGTCGGTCTGCTGTTGTCTGAATCCACAAACGAGTTGCTCCCCGGCGTCGGGTCCGCAATACTTGGAGCGACATAGCGGGGGACGCTTGGAGTATCCATTGCGGGAACGGACCACCACCCTTCCTGCTTTGGACCCCATCCACCCCGGAACACCCGAGAGGCCGATCCCTACCACGGCCGATCACCAGGGTGGAGACGAGTAGATGGCATCCTGGCCCGCCGTCTGCCCGAATCCTCAAGAGTGGGGTCCGCTCTGGACCCGAGGTCACCGCTATCAGCAAGTGCCCGGCCCTCTGCCGGGTACTTGCGCGCGAGGAGCAGCTGAGTAGCGCCCGCTCCGCTCGCTCCAGTACCGAGTACTGAGTAGAGAGAGTAGAGAGTAGAGAGTAGAGAGTAGAGAGTAGAGAGACAGGAGCCGCTGGCGACGTTCGGTTCTCTCTACTCTCTACTTTCTACTTCTGTCCTGTCTTGCGAATAGGGAGATCGCGCCCCTACGATTGATCCAACACAAACCCAACCTTGGCCTGAGACCGTCGGTAGGTGTAAGTCCGCTTTGCGGCGCCGACGTAGGTCGTCCTCCAAAGAGGGCTCCCTGTCTCATGCCGGGAGCCCGTTTCTTTGTTTCGGGCCTCGGACACTTCAAGAACGGGGACGTGTGGAAGTAAGCCCGTAAAGGAGGACGACGAATGCCACGACCAGAGAAGGTCCAGGCCGTCGCCGACATCAAAGAGCGTATCGAGGGTGCACAAGCCGTGTTCCTCGCCGAGTACGCCGGGCTTTCGGTTCAAGAGCAGCAGACACTGCGCCGGGAATTGCGTGCCAGCGGTGCCGAGTTCAAGGTCGTGAAGATGACCCTCGCCCGCTTGGCCGCTGCCGATCTGGACATCGAGGATCTCGATGAACTCCTTCTCGGCCCGACCGGTTTGACGTTCGCCGATGGTGACCCCGCCGGCGCCGCCAAGGTGTTGCGCGACTTCGCGAAAGGTCACGAGGTGCTCGTCATCAAAGGCGGACTCCTCGGTCGGGAATTCCTGACACCGGAGCGGGTCGCCGAACTCGCGGACATCGAACCCCGCGAAGTGCTGCTGGCCAGGATCGCCGGTGCGTTCGAAGCACCGATGGCGAAGATGGCCGGCCTGCTTGCTGCCCTGCCGCGCAACGCGGCGACGATGATGCAGCAACTGCTCGAAAAGAAGCAAGAGGAGAGCCCCGAGCTGCCAGCTGCCAGCGACCAGCCCGAAGCCTCTCCCAGCCCCGCGAAAGTGTCTGCCGACGAGGCCGTCGAAGAGGCGGTCGTTGCCGAGGTCGAGGTTGCCGAGGTCGAGACTCCCGAAGTCGAGGAAGCCGCCGCTGAGGAGGTTGTCGTCGAGGAGGTTGTCGTCGAGGAGGTCGCTGAGGTCGAGGCCGAAGTCGAGGCGGAAGCTGCCGTAGAGGAGAGCGACGAGCAGGAAGCTCAGCCAACCGAAAGCAATGATGAAGTGATGGCTGCTGAAGCATCCGACGAGGATGCCGGTAGCGAGTCCAATAACCCCAATAGTGCGGCCGATGATGCCGCCGAGGAGGAATAGAACATGGCCAAGATGACGAGCGAAGAGCTGCTCGCTGTCTTCGAGGAGATGAGTGTCCTCGAGCTGTCCGAGTTCCTCAAGGAATTTGAGGAGAAATTCGACGTGACCGCGGCGGCCCCGATGGCCATCGCTGCCATGTCGGTCGCAGGTGGCGAAGTCGCCGCCGAGGAAGAACAGGACGAGTTCGACGTCGTCCTCGTCGCCGTAGGCGACAAGAAGATCCAGGTCATCAAAGAGGTCCGTAGCCTTACAAGCCTCGGTCTCAAAGAGGCCAAGGCCCTCGTTGATGGCGCACCGGCTGCCGTCCTGGAAGGCGTCGACAAGGAAGCCGCCGAGAAGGCAAAGGAAATCCTCGAAGGCGTCGGCGCCATCGTCGAGCTGAAGTGATTGAGTAGCCGAGTAGCCGAGTAGCCGAGTAACAGAGGGGGCCGTTGGATTCGTCCGGCGGTCCCCTCACGTTCGGGGGAGGGTCGCTCAACTCGATTGCTCTGCTACTCCGCTACTGGAGCGAGCGCGGCGAGCGACACCCAAGACCTTGACGGGATTGGCGGTTTCGATGTATGTTGCACCCACGAATTGAACGTTTTCTTGCGACGCTCTTCAGGCAGGGCCGTTTTAGTTGTGCGCTAACTCGGGTTTGTGCTATTCTCCGTCGTTCCGTAGCCCTGCCCACAGCTCCCGCTGACCGCATCCAAACGAGGAGGATCCTCCCTTGGCCCGTGCGCGCTCGACCCGACTTTCCTTTGCCAAACTGCCCGAAGTCCTGCCACTCCCCGATCTCCTCGCCGTTCAGCGTGACTCCTTCGCGAGTTTCCTCGAGAGCGGCCTGCGGCAGATCTTCGAAGGGGTCTCCCCGATCGAAGACTTCACCGGCAACCTCGCCCTCGAACTGACCGATCATCGCTTCGGCGATCCGACCGAGTCGATCGAAGAGGCGAAGAACCGTGACGCCAACTACTCGAAACCCCTCTTCGTGACCGCTCGTTTCCTCAACCGCGAAACCGGCGAGATCAAGGAGCAGCAGGTCTTCCTTGGGGACTTCCCGATGATGACCGACAACGGCACATTCATCATCAACGGCACAGAGCGTGTCGTCGTCAGCCAGCTCGTCCGAAGCCCCGGCGTCTACTTTGACGTCACTCTCGACAAGATATCTGACAAGGATCTCTACTCCGCGAAGGTGATTCCCGGCCGCGGTGCATGGCTTGAATTCGACGTCGACAAGAAGGGCACCGTTGGTGTGCGGGTCGACCGCAAACGCCGGCAGTTCGTCACCACGTTCATCCGAGCACTCGGTCTCGCCGAAACAGACGAGGACATCCTTGCTCTCTTCGACGGCTCCGAACTGATCAGAGAGACGCTCGAGAAGGACCCGACGTCCACGAAGGACGAGGCGCTGCTCGATCTCTACCGGAAGCTGCGTCCGGGCGAGCTGACAACGGTTGAGTCTGCTCGCGGGCTCATCAACACACTCTTCAACAATCCGAAGCGCTACGACCTCACCAGAGTCGGCCGCTACAAGTTGAACCAGAAGCTGTCGCGTCCCCAGATCGACGTCGATGCCTATGACCAGAATGTGGATGGTCTCCTCTCCGATGAGGACATGCTCGATGCGATCCGCTACCTCATGGCCCTCCACAACGGTGTGGACGGGTACCACACGGACGACATCGACAACTTCCAGAACCGCCGCATCCGCACCGTCGGCGAGCTGATTCAGAACCAGATCAGGGTCGGGTTGAGCCGTCTCGAGCGGGTCGTTCGAGAGCGGATGACCACCCAGGATCCCGAGGCGATCACACCGCAGACGCTGATCAACATTCGGCCGGTCGTGGCCTCGATCAAAGAGTTCTTCGGAACGAGCCAGCTCAGCCAGTTCATGGACCAACCGAACCCGTTGGCCAGCCTGACGCACCGGCGCCGTCTTTCGGCGCTCGGCCCCGGTGGCCTCTCCCGTGAACGGGCTGGATTCGAGGTTCGAGACGTTCACCCGTCCCACTACGGGCGGATGTGTCCGATCGAGACGCCTGAGGGTCCGAATATCGGCCTCATCGGCTCGCTCGCTTCGTACGCGAAGGTGAACCGGTTCGGGTTCATCGAAACCCCCTACCGGCGGGTCAACGACAGCAAGGTCACGATGAAGATCGACTACCTGACCGCTTCCGAGGAGGAGGGTCACGTCATCGCCCAGGCGAACGCACCGCTCAATGATGACGGTTCGTTCGTCAACGATCGTGTCCTCGTCCGCAAGACCGGCGGTGAGGTCGACGCGGTTGACCCCGCAGACGTCGACTACATGGACGTCTCTCCGAAGCAGCTCGTCTCCGTTTCGACGGCGCTCATTCCCTTCCTCGAGCACGACGATGCGAACCGTGCCTTGATGGGATCGAACATGCAGCGCCAGGCGGTTCCGCTGGTCACGACCGACGCACCGCTCGTCGGGACCGGGATGGAAGCACGTGCCGCGGTCGACTCCGGCGACGTCATCATCTCACCGGTCGACGGCGAGGTTGTGGAAGTGACCGGCAACGAGATCGTCGTGAAGGAGACCGGCACCAACAAGAAGTACCGGCTCCCACTGCTGAAGTTCGAACGCTCGAACCAGGGCACGTCGATCAACCAGAAGCCGATCATCGCCGAGGGTGACCTGGTCAAGGTCGGCACCGTGCTGGCAGACGGACCCTCGACGGAGGACGGCGAGTTGGCGCTCGGAAGGAACCTGCTCGTCGCGTTCATGCCGTGGAACGGCTACAACTTCGAGGATGCCATCATCCTCTCGCAACGCCTCGTCAAAGACGACGTGCTCACCTCGATTCACATCGAAGAACACGAGATCGAGGCTCGTGACACGAAGCTGGGCGCTGAGGAGATCACCCGAGACATCCCGAACGTGGCGGAAGAGGTGCTCGCAGATCTCGACGACCAGGGCATCATCCGGATCGGCGCAGACGTTGGGCCCGGCGACTATCTCGTCGGCAAGATCACGCCGAAGGGCGAGACCGAGCTGACGCCGGAGGAACGCCTGCTGAGGGCGATCTTCGGAGAGAAGGCCCGCGAAGTTCGCGACGTGTCCCTCAAGGTTCCACACGGCGAGACCGGGAAGGCAATCGCCGTCAAGGAGTTCCGTCGAGACGAGGGCCACGACCTCCCACCCGGCATGAACCAACTCGTGCGGGTCTACGTTGCCAAGCAACGCAAGATCTCGGAGGGCGACAAGCTCGCAGGACGCCACGGCAACAAGGGGGTCATCGCGAAGATTCTCCCCGAAGAAGACATGCCGTTCCTGCCGGACGGCACACCGGTCGACATCATCTTGTCGCCGCTCGGTGTCCCGTCCCGGATGAACCTCGGTCAAGTCCTCGAAACCCACCTCGGGTGGGCAGCGTCAACCGGATGGAATGCATTCGACGATCTAGAGAGCCCCGCGTCGACGGGCGCGGGCCCTTGGACGAAGATCGCAACACCCGTCTTCGACGGCGCACACGAGACCGAGATTCTCAAGGTACTTGGCGAGACCCTGCCGAACCGCGACGGGAACGTCATGGTCAACGATGTCGGCAAGGCGACGCTGTTCGACGGTCGCACCGGCGAGCCGTTCGATTCGCCGATCACCGTCGGGTACATGTACATCTTGAAGCTGGTGCACCTCGTGGACGACAAGATCCACGCCCGGTCGACCGGCCCATACTCGATGATCACTCAGCAGCCACTGGGCGGCAAGGCACAGTTCGGCGGTCAGCGTTTCGGAGAGATGGAGGTCTGGGCGCTCGAGGCGTACGGCGCCGCCTACGCCCTCCAGGAAGTTCTGACGATCAAGTCCGACGACGTTCGAGGCCGCGTGAAGGTCTACGAGGCGATCGTCAAAGGCGAGAACATTCCGGAACCCGGAATCCCCGAGTCGTTCAAGGTTCTCGTCAAAGAGATGCAGAGCCTGTGCCTCAACGTCGAGATGCTCTCGGCGGGTGAGGAAGTCGAGTTCAAGGAAATCGAAGAGGACATGTTCCGCACGGCGGCATCGCTCGGAATCGATATCTCACGGCCCGAGAAGGCCGAAATCAACATCTGAGGCTGACGGGAGCAAATGGTGACACAACTGTTCGATGAATTGAAGATCAGCCTCGCGTCGTCGGATCAAATCCGCGCGTGGTCCTTCGGCGAGGTGAAGAAGCCCGAGACGATCAACTACCGGACCCTCAAGCCCGAAAAGGAAGGCCTCTTCGACGAGCGCATTTTCGGGCCGACCAGGGACTGGGAGTGCTATTGCGGCAAGTACAAGCGGGTTCGTTTCCGCGGCATCGTGTGCGAACGGTGCGGCGTTGAAGTGACACGCTCGAAGGTGCGCCGCGAGCGCATGGGGCACATCCAACTGGCCGCCCCGGTGACGCACATCTGGTACTTCAAGGGCGTCCCGAGCCGGCTCGGCTACCTCCTCGACATGTCGCCGAAGGAACTCGAGAAGGTCATCTACTTCGCTGCCTACCTCATCACACACATCGACGAGGACAAGCGTCACGCCGACCTCTCGAAGCTCGAAGACGAAACCCGACACGAGCTCGAGCTCATCGGGGAAGAGGCCACCGAGTGGAAGGATGCTCGGCTGCAGCGACTTGAGCAGGAGCTCACCCAGATGGAGGAAGCCGGCGCCAAGACCCAGGAGATCAACGCCCGCCGCCGCGAGGTCGAGCGCGAGATCAGGGACCGCGATGAGCGGGCGACCGTCGAAGAGGAGCTCCTCCAAGAGGCATTCGATCGATTCAAATCGATGAAGACCAAGGATCTGATCGAGTCCGAGCAGCTCTGGCGCGAGATCAAGGCCCGATACGAGGACTACTTCGTCGGCGGCATGGGTGCAGAGTCGGTCAAGGATCTCATCAGCCGACTCGACTTCGATGCGGAGATGGACCGGCTTCGTGAGGATCTCGATGCCAAGTCACAGCAGCGCCGCCAGCGTGCGATGAAGCGCATGAAGGTCATCAAACCATTCGCCGAGGGAACGAACGATCCGAAGAGCATGATCCTCGACGTTGTTCCTGTGATCCCGCCGGACCTCCGGCCGATGGTCCAGCTCGACGGTGGCCGCTTCGCCACCTCCGACCTCAACGACCTGTATCGCCGGGTCATCAACCGGAACAATCGCCTGAAGCGATTGATCGACCTCGGTGCCCCCGAGATCATCGTCAACAACGAGAAGCGGATGCTCCAGGAAGCTGTTGACGCGCTCTTTGACAACGGCCGTCGCGGTCGCGCGGTCACGGGTCCGGGCAATCGGCCGTTGAAGTCGCTGTCCGACATGCTGAAGGGCAAGCAGGGCCGGTTCCGTCAGAACCTGCTCGGCAAACGCGTCGACTACTCGGGTCGTTCGGTCATCATCGTCGGACCACAGTTGCGCCTTCACCAGTGTGGTCTGCCGAAGATCATGGCGCTCGAACTCTTCAAGCCGTTCGTGATGAAACGTCTCGTCGACATCGGCGAGGCCCAGAACATCAAAGCGGCCAAGCGTATGGTGGAGCGCAGGCGCTATCAGGTGTGGAACGTGCTCGGCAATGTCATCGAAGAACACCCGGTGCTTCTGAACCGGGCACCGACGCTTCACCGCCTCGGGATCCAGGCGTTCGAACCCGTCCTCGTCGAGGGTAAGGCCATCCAGTTGCATCCCCTCGTGTGCGAGGCGTTCAACGCCGACTTCGACGGTGATCAGATGGCGGTGCACCTTCCGCTCTCTGCCGAAGCTCAAGCGGAGGCCCGGGTCCTGATGCTGTCGACGAACAACGTCCTCTCCCCGGCGTCGGGGCGTCCGATCGTGACGCCGTCACAGGACATGATCATCGGGATCTTCTATCTCTCTGAGATGACCGAAGAAGGGAAGGGTGCCGGTCGCGCCTTCTCGACCATTGACGAGGCGAGGATGGCGTACGAGGTCGGCGACCTCTCGCTCCACGTACCGATCAAGCTCCGTGTGGGTTGGCTCGCCGGCGATCCTGCGGTCCATGCGGCAATGAAGCGGTCACTCGGCTCGCTGATTGCAGAAGAGACCGTCGATCCGGACGGGCTCACGGAGACTTCGCTCGGACGCGCCATGTTGAACGAAGCATTCCCTCCCGGATTCCCATATGTGAACGCTCCCGTTCTCAAGTCCGACGTTCGGACGTTGATCGATGAGCTCATCCGGCACTACGACAAGCCGGTCGTCGCAAACACGCTCGATGCCATCAAGACGTTGGGCTTCACGTTCGCGACGAAGGCAGGACTGACGATCGGCCTCGAGGATGTGAAGACTCCGCCGGAGAAGGCCGAGATCATCGCGAGCTTCGAAGCCCGTGCTGACAAGATGGAGGGCCTCTACCAGAAGGGTGTGATCACCGACGCCGAGCGCCAGCAGGAGCTCATCGAGATCTGGACCGAGGCGACCGAGCAGGTCAAGAACGCGATGTCTGCGACGCTCATGGCCGAGAAGTTCAACCCAATGGACATGATGGTCCGATCGGGTGCTCGAGGGAACATCATGCAGCTCCGCCAGATTGCCGGCATGCGTGGTCTCGTGGCCAACCCGAAGGGTGACATCATTCCGCAGCCGATCAAGTCGAACTTCCGTGAGGGGCTGTCGGTGCTGGAGTACTTCATCTCGACACACGGCGCCAGGAAAGGTCTTGCCGACACGGCGTTGAGAACTGCCGACTCGGGCTACCTCACCCGTCGTCTCGTCGATGTCTCCCAGGAGATCATCATCCACGACGAGCCGACCGAGGATGCGGGCATCCTGATCAAGACACGTCGGGACGACGGCGCTCCGGTGCGTCATCTCCAGAACCATGTGTTCGGCCGGATGCTCGCCGAGACCGTCAAGGACGGCAGGAAGGTTGTCGAACTCCCAGACGGTCGGAAGATGAAGAAGGGTTTCGTCATCGATCGCGACGCGGTCATCGGTCTCGCGGAGCTCAAAGAGGTGACCGAAATCCGGGTCCGCTCGCCGCTTACCGACGAGTCCCGCTACGGGATCAGCCGTGACTCGTACGGTATTGACCTCGCGACCGGCGTGATGGTCGAAACAGGAACCGCGGTGGGCATCATGGCGGCACAGTCGATCGGTGAGCCGGGAACGCAGTTGACGATGCGGACCTTCCACACCGGCGGTGTCGCCGGTGAGGACATCACGCACGGACTGCCCCGCGTGGTCGAGCTGTTCGAGGCCCGCACCCCGAAGGGGAAGGCGATCCTCGCGGACGTCGGCGGCGTCATCAAGTTCGAGACCGATGAAGAGACGAGGACCCGCTACGTGGTGGTCGTCAACGGTGACGAGGAAGTGCGGCATGCAATGCCCCGCCGGGCGCGCCCTCGCGTTTCGGAGGGTGACATCATCGAGCCGGGGATGCAGCTGACCGAAGGTCCGCTCGATCCGAAAGAAGTGCTCGAGGTCCAGGGAATCCGTGCCTGCCAGCGCTACCTCGTGGATCAGGTCCAGGAGGTGTACCGCTCGCAGGGTGTCGACATCCACGACAAACACATCGAACTCATCGTGCGTCAGATGCTTCGCAGGGTTCGCATCGCCAACCCCGGGGACTCGCAGTATCTCCCAAATGAGCTCGCTGATCAGAAGGAGTTCCTCCAGGCCAATCGTGAGCTCGTCGAGGACGGCAAGGCTCCGGCAGAGGGACGCCCTGAGTTGATGGGTATCACGAAGGCATCACTCGCAACGGACTCGTGGCTGTCGGCTGCGTCCTTCCAGGAGACGACCCGTGTTCTCACCGAGGCGGCACTTCAATCGAAGTCGGACTTCATGAGGGGTCTCAAGGAGAACGTCATCATCGGCAAGCTGATCCCGTCCGGGACCGGTTCCGAGCACTACCAAGCGATCGAACCCATGCTCCCGGACGCCAGTGTCGTCACAGCACTTGGCCTCTTCGGCGACGAAATGCCCGAGAGGGCCGACGACTCGCTGCCCGTCGATCCGGCCCAGTGGCTCGCGTCGCTCGGCACCTCGAGCGACCAGGGCGTCGAGCCCAGCGACGGCGATGAGTAGTCAGGACATTCGATCCATGGATCTGAGGAAGGGACCCGACGGGGTCCCTTCTCGGTGTGTGCCGGGACCGTAGTGAACGTCTTCGGCCCTGGAGACAGGCCCGTATTCGTCGAAGAGATCGACTGTGCCGGTTCTCGGACCGTGCGGTGGCGGGCCGGGGCAGACCCCGTCGGGACGCTGGTGTTCTGCCACGGCTTCATGGCACAACCCAGCGACTACTCGCGGCTGCTTGCCGAAGTGGCGTCCCACGGCATCGACGTCATCGCCCCCGTCGGCCATAGGAGGGGGTACGGGGCGCTCTCGGGCCGCCGAACCGTCGATGACGAGGTCCACGACCTCATTGCGGTTCTCGACGAGATCGGACCGGCGACACTCGGTGGCCATTCACGCGGAGCACAGGTCGCCTGGATCGTTGCTTCAATGGCCGATGATCCGAGGGACATCGTGGCCATCGACCCCGTCGATCGTGGCGGCAGGCACCCCACCGGGCCTCACGCAACCGTGGGCCGAGGGCCACGGGGGGCATCCGTCGTCGTGGGGACGAAAGCGGGAGGCCGTTGCACTCCGTCTGGATCCGATCATCATGAGTTCGCTGCCAGTTCCGTGCGAGGAGGAAGCACCGCTTTTCCCGGCCTACCAGGCACGCACCTCATCATTGACATGGGTCACGCCGACATCCTCGATCCGATCCCCCGATTCGCGGGGCGATTGATCTGTGGTGGACGCCCGCTTCCGGATTGCGCACGGCGAACGGTGGCGAGAATTCTGGTCAGCGCCCTCACCGGCGCACCGCTTGCCGGAGGCCCGTCTGCCATCGTCGTTGGGTGACCACCACGAAGGTGTTCCCGGCGATGTCTTGACCGGAACGTGGACCTCGATCGTGGTTCAACCGGCACAGGAGGCACCGCACCGGCCCCTGAGACGAACGGCACGGTCGAACGGTGCCACCGGTTCCTGCTCGAAGCGTGTGCTTCCATCCGGACTGGGCGATCAGGAAACGACCGCGCCACCGGATTCAGCGGGTTCGTCCATGTCTCCCCCCGCCATCGATCCCACGGATCGCCCGGATGGGCAACCCCCAGCTGCACGATGGGGGACAACCTCCGTGAAGAGCACAATCCAAACGATCCCGAGAACATGGCCCGATGGGCCATGTCCTTTGCGTCGGTCCGGCCTATCGTTCACCCGTGTTCCGGTTCCCTCTTCTCGGCATCCCCGTCTCCGTCCACTGGTCGTTCTTGCTTGTTGCGGTGTTTGGGCTCGGTGTCTACTCGGGATGGGAGATCGCCGCATGGACCGGCGCGGTCTTCATCGCTGTTCTCCTCCACGAGTCCGGACACGCGTTCACGGCGAGGGCTTTCGGCGCCTCCCCGGTGTCGATCACCCTGTTCGCTCTCGGGGGCTTCACGTCGTGGGCCGCGTCTCGAGATCTCGGCCCCGGCCGGCGATTCGTCGTTTCGGCAGCCGGGTCGGCGGTCGGCATCACCGCCGGTTTGGGCGTAATCGCACTCAGCAGATCGGGAGCGATTGACGGTGTGTCCGATCTGGTCATCGTCTTCCTGCAGAGCTTCGTTTGGGCCGGACTCGTGTGGGGGATTCTCAACTGGATACCGATCCTGCCGCTCGATGGCGGGCACATGCTCAAACACGCCCTCGAGATCATCACGCCGACGAAAGCAGCACCGGTTGCCCGCGTGGTCTCAGTCGTGACTGGTGGTGCGGTCGTGGCCGCCGCCTTCTACTACGGCGAGACCTTTCTCGCCATCTTCGTGGCCATGATCACGTTTATGGGGTTCAGAGAGGGTGGGAGTGATCGACCCCGTGTGCGGAGGGAGCCGGAGCCTTCAGCCGAAGAGCCCCCGGGAACAGATCCGCCGGTGTTCCCCATATGAGTAGCTGGGTAGCTGAGTAGCCGAGTAGCTGAGGAAGGCCGGCACAGTTCGCTACTCCGCTACTGCTCAACCAAGCCGTCTTGCGCACTAGGGCGGGGGGCCGATATACTCCCGCATCCGGTTTCCCGCCGGAGTCCGCGCTTACCCTGAGGCGTTCGCAAGAACGTTGTTGTGAGCGGAGTGACCCACAGAAGGGATCGGCGAAGTCACCGCGTGTGACGACGCCGGTTTTCGTTCGTTAGAACCCACGTTCCGAACTCATCGGGCTGGGGTGCATCGAGAAGAGAGAGACGGTACCGACGTGCCGACCGTACAGCAGCTGGTCCGACAAGGCCGGACGCCGAAGCCGAAGAAATCGAAGACCGTTGGTCTCGCAGGATCGCCGCAGCGTCGCGGCGTCTGCACCCGTGTCTACACCGTGACACCGAAGAAGCCGAACTCTGCGCTTCGCAAGGTCGCCCGCGTGCGACTCACCTCCGGCGCCGAAATCACCGCCTACATCCCTGGCGAGGGCCACAACCTCCAGGAGCACTCGATCGTCCTCGTTCGCGGTGGCCGTGTGAAAGACCTTCCGGGTGTTCGCTACAAGGTCATTCGTGGTGCCCTCGACGCCGCTGGTGTCGACGGGCGCAAGCAAGCCCGTTCCCGCTACGGAACGAAGAAGGAGTCCTAGGCATGCGTCGCGCACCAGCCGAGATTCGTAAACTCGAACCAGATTCGATCTACCGGTCCGTTCTCGTCTCCCAGCTCATCAACAAGGTGCTCTGGCGGGGCAAGAAGGGTGCCGCTCGCCGCATCGTGTACGGCGCCATGGACACCGTTGAGCAGCGCACCGGTTCGGACCCACTACCCGTCCTCAAGCGGGCCATCGACAACATCCGGCCGGCCGTCGAGGTTCGATCCCGGCGCGTGGGGGGTTCGTCGTACCAGGTCCCCGTCGAGGTTCGCCCCCGGCGCGGTCAGACACTCGCCGTTCGCTGGCTCGTGGAATTCGCACGCAGGCGCAAGGAGCCCACGATGGCGGCGCGCCTTGCGAACGAGATTCTCGACGCCGCCAACCGCACGGGAGCGGCCGTGAAGCGCCGCGAAGACGTACACAAGATGGCGGAGTCCAATAAGGCCTTCGCCCACTACCGCTGGTAGTTCGAGAGCACCGATACCTCATGGCACGCAGCATCCACCTCGAGAAGATCCGAAACATCGGGATCATGGCCCACATCGACGCGGGCAAGACCACGACGACCGAGCGGATTCTCTACTACACGGGACGCACCTACAAGATGGGTGAGGTCCATGAAGGCGCGGCCGTCATGGACTGGATGGAACAGGAACAGGAACGCGGTATCACGATCACGTCCGCCGCAACGACCTGTGCGTGGGACGGTCACGTCATCAACATCATCGATACGCCCGGCCACGTCGACTTCACGGTCGAGGTCGAGCGTTCGCTTCGTGTCCTCGATGGCGCCGTCGCGGTGTTCGACGCGGTCTCCGGTGTTGAACCACAGTCGGAGACCGTCTGGCGTCAGGCCGACAAATACGGCGTTCCCCGGATCTGCTTCATCAACAAGATGGACCGGATCGGCGCCGATTTCTACGCCGCCACGAGATCGATCGTCGATCGCCTCGGAGGCAACCCTGTTGCCATCCAGATCCCGATGGGTGCAGAGTCCGAATTCCACGGAGTCATCGATCTCGTCGAAATGAACGCCATCGTCTGGCACGACGAAGAAGGCAAAGAGCGCGAAGTCGTCGAGATCCCCGAGGAGTACCGCGAAGTAGCCCGGGAGTGGCATAACAAGATGCTCGACGTCGTCGCTGCCGAGGACGAAGCGCTTCTCGACAAGTACTTCGCAGATCATGATCTCGACCCGGCCGAAATCCGCACCGTCATCCGGCGTGGAACGATCAACCGGGACTTCGTTCCGGTGATGCTCGGTTCGGCATTCAAGAACAAGGGTGTCCAGCCGCTGCTCGACGCGATCGTTGCGTATCTCCCTTCACCGAAGGAACTTCCCCCGGTCGAAGGGTTCAAGCCCGGTCGAGAGGACGAGGTGATCACCCGCAGCGCCAAAGATGACGAACCGTTCTCAGCGCTGGCCTTCAAGATCATGACCGACCCCTACGTCGGGAAACTGACGTATTTCCGGGTCTACTCCGGCACCGCTTCCAAGGGCGATGCCGTGCTGAACACCACCGATGGCAAGAAGGAACGTTTCGGTCGACTCCTTCGGATGCACGCCGCCAAGCAGGTGGACATCGACGAGGTTCACACTGGGGACATCGTTGCCGCTGTCGGACTCAAGCACACGAAGACCGGCGACACCCTCTCGGCCGTGAATGCTCCAATCCAGTTGGAGTCGATGTCGTTCCCCGATCCGGTGATCTCGGTCGCGATCGAACCAAAGACCAAGGCAGACCAGGACAAACTCGGTGAAGCCCTCGCGAGACTCGCGGAGGAAGATCCCACTTTCCAGGTCAGCAGTGACGAGGAGACGGGCCAAACGATCATCGCCGGGATGGGCGAGCTGCACCTCGAAATCATCGTCGATCGCCTTCTGCGAGAGTTCAAGATCGGGGCCAACGTTGGCCGTCCGCAGGTCGCCTACCGAGAGACGATCAAGAAGGCGGTCAACAAGATCGACGCGAAATTCAAGCGACAAACCGGCGGTTCCGGCATGTTCGCCCATGTGGTCGTCAACCTCGAACCGCTCGCCCCCGGCAGCGGGTTCGAGTTCGTCGACGCGGTCAAGGGCGGGAACGTTCCTCGCGAGTACATCGGGGCCGTCGAGAAGGGCATGCGGCAGGCGCTCGATTCGGGCATTCTCGCCGGCTACCCGCTCGTCGACTTGAAGGCATCGCTCATCGACGGTTCGGCCCACGCCGTGGACTCGAACGAGATGGCGTTCCGCATCGCAGGGTCGATGGCCCTAAAGGACGCAGCCAGAGCGGCCGGTATGAAGCTTCTCGAGCCCGTGATGGAGCTCGAGATCGTCACCCCTGAGGACTACCTGGGTGACGTCATCGGCGACCTCTCCTCTCGTCGAGGAAAAGTCGAGTCGATGGACCAACGTGGACACGGTCGGGTCGTGAAGGCCCTCGTGCCCCTCGCAGAGATGTTCGGGTACGCCACGGACTTGAGGTCACGCACCCAGGGCCGTGCAAGTTACTCGATGCAGTTCCACTCGTACCAAGAAGTTCCGACCGCCGCCGCGCAGGAAATCGTGGCCAAGGTCAGAGGCGAATAGAAGGAGCACGCTGATGGCGAAGGAGAAGTTTGAGCGGTCGAAGCCGCATGTGAATGTTGGGACGATGGGTCATATTGATCATGGGAAGACGACGTTGACGGCTGCGATTACGAAGGTGTTGGCGGAGTCGGGTGAGGGTTCGACGGTGTTTACGGCGTTTGATGATATTGATAAGGCTCCTGAGGAGCGTGAGCGTGGGATCACGATTGCGATTGCTCATGTGGAGTATGAGACGCCGAATCGTCATTATGCGCATGTTGATATGCCGGGGCATGCTGATTATGTGAAGAACATGATTACGGGTGCGGCGCAGATTGATGGTGCGATTTTGGTGGTGTCGGCTGCTGATGGTCCGATGCCGCAGACGCGTGAGCATGTGTTGTTGGCTCGTCAGGTGGGTGTTCCGTTCATTGTGGTGTATATGAACAAGACGGATCAGGTTGATGATGATGAGCTTTTGGATCTTGTTGAGCTCGAGGTTCGGGATCTTCTTTCTGAGTATGAGTTCCCTGGTGATGATGTGCCGGTGGTGCGTGGCAGCGCGTTGCAGGCGTTGGAGGGTGATGAGGCTGGTGCTGCGTCGATTGTGGAGTTGATGGAGGCGGTTGATTCGTATATTCCTCTGCCGATGCGTGATACGGAGAAGCCGTTTTCGATGCCGATCGAGGATGTGTTTTCGATTACGGGTCGTGGGACGGTGGTGACGGGTCGTGTTGAGCAGGGGACGCTCAATGTTGGGGATCAGGTTGAGATTATTGGGTTGCGTGATTTGCAGAAGACGACGGTGACGGGTGTTGAGATGTTCCGGAAGCTTCTGGATTCTGCGTTGGCTGGGGACAATGTTGGTCTTCTTTTGCGGGGGATTGGGAAGGATGATGTGGAGCGGGGTCAGGTGATTGCGAAGCCTGGTTCGATTACTCCTCATACCGATTTTGAGGCTCAGGTGTATGTGTTGACGAAGGAGGAGGGTGGTCGTCACAATCCGTTCTTTGATGGGTATCGGCCGCAGTTCTATTTCCGTACGACGGATGTGACGGGTTCGGTTTCGTTGCCTGCGGGTACGGAGATGGTGATGCCTGGGGACAATACGGAGATGACGGTGGTGTTGGGGAAGTCGATTGCGATGGATGAGGGGTTGCGTTTCGCGATTCGTGAGGGTGGCCGTACGGTGGGTGCGGGTCGGGTTATCAAGATCATCAAGTAGAAGAAGTAAGGAAGCCCCCCTCCGCCCCGGAGGGGCACCTCCCCCCACCTTCGGCGGGGGGAGGGAGAAGGAGCAAGAGCCAAGTACCGAGACCTTCGGGACTCGGGACCGCTAGCTGAGGAGAGTTCACAACATGGCAGAAGAGCATCGGATCAGGATCCGACTCAAGGCATACGACCACTCGGTCGTAGACGAGTCGGCCCGCAAGATCGCGGAGACCGTGATCCGCACACAAGCAAAGATCAAAGGTCCGGTGCCACTGCCGACCCGTATCCATCGGTACTGCGTCATTCGCGGTCCGCACGTCGACAAGACGAGCCGCGAGCACTTCGAGATGCGTATCCACAAACGGCTAATCGACATCCTCGAGCCGACCCCCAAGACCGTTGACGCGCTCATGCGCCTCGACCTCCCGGCCGGTGTTGAAGTGGAGATCAAGACGTGAAGACGATCATTGGTGAGAAGCTGGGCATGACCCAGGTCTTCGATGACGAGAACCGGGCAATTCCGGTGACCGTCATCAAGGCCGGTCCCGTCCACGTGACACAGATCAAGCGACCCGAGACCGACGGCTATGCCGCGATCCAGATCGCATACAAAGAGATGACAACGAATCGGTCGAACCAGGCACAGGTCGGGCATTTCGCCAAGGCCGGCGTGGCGCCGCACCGATACATCGTCGAAGTCCGGGTCGACAATCCCGACGAGTATGTACTCGGTCAGGAGATCACGATCGGCGACGTGCTCCAGGCTGGTCAGCGCGCCGACGCCACCGGGATCTCGAAGGGCAAAGGATTCGCCGGTGTGATGAAGCGGCACGGTATGAAGGGCCAGGGAGCCAGCCATGGCGTCCACAAGGTCCACCGAGCCCCCGGCTCGATCGGTGCCTGCGCAACCCCGGCACGCGTGTTCAAGGGCAAGCGCATGCCGGGTCGTATGGGCGGAGACCAGACGACCGTGCTGAATCTCGACGTCATTCAGATCGACGCCGATCGCAACGTGCTGCTCCTCAAGGGCGCAGTTCCCGGCCCCAAGGGCGCCGTTGTGGTCGTGAGAGAGGCAGTGAAGAAGCATGTCTGATCAACCAACCGCAGAGCTCTTCAAGGCCGACGGTACGCGATCGGGCGAAGTCGATCTCAACCCGGACATCTTCGGCATCGAGCCGAACGAGGCCGTGATGCATCAGGTCGTTACCGCTCAGCTTGCTGCTGCACGCGCCGGTACTCATTCGACCAAGACCCGCGCCGAGGTGCGCGGTGGTGGTCGGAAGCCGTGGCGTCAGAAAGGTCTCGGTCGTGCCCGTCACGGATCGATCCGCGCTCCGCAGTGGATCGGCGGTGGTGTCGCTCACGGCCCGAAGCCCCGCGACTACTCCCAGCGGACCCCCAAGAAGATGAAGCGACTCGCCTTGCGCAGCGCCCTGTCGGCCAGGGCCGCAGACGGACAGATCAAGGTCGTCGAGGACTTTGGTGCCTGGACCGAACCGAAGACGAAGAATGCCACGGCGCTGCTCTCAGCAATGGGCGTCACCGGCAAGGTGCTGCTTCTTGCGGAGGACCACGAGCGCACGGCCATCAAGTCGTTCCGAAACATCGACGGTGTGATCGCCTCGAACCTCGGACAAGCCAACACCTACGACGTGCTCTGGGCCGAGACGGTCATCATGTCGAAGGGGACACTGGACCTCGGTCAGGACGTCCCCCGCGGCACCGCAGAGCACGCCGAACAAGCCGGAGGCCGCAAGCTCCAAGCCGCAAGCTCTGAGCCTGAAGCTGACAGCTTGAAGCCTGAAGTTGGCGACTCCGAAGGAGGCGCCGAATGAAGAATCCGCGTGACATCATCTTCCAACCGATCGTGTCCGAGAAGTCGTACGACCTCATCGAGGAAGAGAACACCTACACGTTCGTCGTTGACCGCAGGGCCAACAAGACCGAAATCAAGCAGGCCGTCGCGTCGATCTTCGACGTGAAGGTCGTGTCCGTAAACACGATCAACCGCAAGGGGAAGCTCAAGCGAACCGGCTACATGCTCGGCAAGCGAAAAGACACCAAGCGTGCCATCGTCAAGCTCGCCGACGGCGACAAGATCGACATTTTCGAGGTATAGCGACATGGGTGTAAAGAAACTCAAGCCAACCTCGCCGGGCCGCCGGTTCCAGACCGTCTCCGACTTCGAGACCATCACGAAGTCGAAACCGGAGAAGAGCCTCCTGGCGAAACAGAAGCGGTCATCCGGCCGAAATGCCTATGGCCGCATCACCTCGCGTCACCGCGGTGGTGGCCATAAGAAGCGCTACCGGGTCGTCGACTTCCGGCGCACCAAGGATGGAATCCCCGCCAAGGTCGCAGCGATCGAGTACGACCCGAACCGCAATGCGCGCATCGCGCTGCTTCACTACGTCGACGGCGAGAAGCGGTACATCCTCGCTCCCGTCAAGGTCGAGGTAGGGGACATGCTCGAATCCGGATCATCGGCCGATATTCGCCCAGGGAACGCGATGCCGCTGCGCAACATCCCAACCGGCACGATCGTGCACGCCGTTGAGCTTCGCCCCGGCGGTGGAGCCAAGATGGGCCGGTCCGCCGGTGCGTCGATTCAGCTCATGTCAAAGGAAGGCAAGTACGCACTCGTGCGGCTGCCGTCCGGCGAGATGCGCCAGATCTTGCTCGACTGTCGAGCGACCATCGGCCAGGTGGGCAACACCGATGCCGAATTGGTCAAGATCGGCAAGGCAGGCCGCAACCGTTGGAAGGGCAAGCGCCCACAGTCCCGCGGTGTCGTCATGAACCCGGTCGATCACCCCCTCGGTGGTGGCGAAGGACGCAGCTCGGGCGGTCGTCATCCGGTCAGCCCATGGGGCAAACCGGAGGGACGTACCCGCAAGAAGAACAAAGCCAGCGACAAGTACATCGTGCGCAGGCGAACCAAGAAGGGTCGGAGGTAGACCATGGCGAGGAGCCTGAAGAAGGGGCCGTTCGTCGACGAGCACCTCCTACGAAAGATCGAAGCGGCGAACGACCGCGGCGACAAGCGAGTGATCCGGACATGGAGCCGGCGTTCGACGATCACACCCGAGATGGTGAGCCTCACCATCGCTGTGCATGACGGTCGCAAGCATGTGCCGGTATACATCAGCGAGTCGATGGTCGGACACAAGCTCGGCGAGTTCGCCCCAACCCGGACGTTCCGGGGACATGCCCAGAGCGAGAAAGCAGCGAGGAAGCGATGAAGGTCCAAGCAAAAGCCAGACACGTGCGGCAGTCGCCGTACAAGGTGCGGCGGGTGCTGGATCTCGTCCGGGGTCTCCCCGTCGACGAGGCGCGCGTCATATTGACGCACACGCCGCGCCGTGCAGCAGATCCGATCCTCAAGTGCCTCAACTCTGCGATCGCCAACGCAGAGCACAATCTTGCAGCAGACTCTGAAGAACTCGTGGTCGCGGAGGCGTACGCCGACGAGGGCCCGACCCTCAAGCGATGGCGTCCGCGTGCCAGGGGCCGCGCGACGCGGATCCGCAAGCGCACGAGCCATATAACGATCATCGTCGCAGACACGGAGGAGGGCGCCTGATGGGCCAGAAGATCCATCCCTACGGCCTGCGGCTCGGAATCGTCACCGACTGGAAGTCCCGTTGGTACAGCGAGAAGGACTACGCCGCTCAGGTCAACGAAGACCACAGAATCCGGAAGTACCTGCGCGATGAATTGACACGCGGTGCGGTTTCACGGATCGACATCGAGCGGATCGGTGACAAGAAGGTCCAGATCGACATCCACACCGGGCGTCCGGGCGTGGTCATCGGTCGCGGCGGCGCGGAGGCCGAACGGCTCCGCAGCGGCCTCGAGGATCTGTCCGGCCGCATCGTCAAATTCAATGTCATCGAAGTCTCGAACCCTGAGCTCGATGCTCAGCTTCTCGCACGCAGCGTTGCCGACCAGCTCGAAGGGCGCGTCGCGTGTTCCGGCGTGCGATGAAACGCACGGTGACCACCGCGATGAAGGCGGGCGCCGAAGGTGTCCGTGTCCAGGCCCAGGGTCGTCTCGGTGGAGCCGACATGGGGCGTCGGGAGTGGTACCTCGAGGGCCGTGTGCCGCTGCACACGCTCCGGGCCGACATCGACTACGGGCAGGCCACGGCCCGCACGTCCGTGGGTGCCGTCGGTATCAAGGTTTGGGTGTATCGCGGAGACCTGCTCACCTCGGTGACTGCCCGCAATGAGAAGATCGCTGCCGAGGCACGCCTCGCTGCAGGCGGTCCTGCCCAGCGACGTCGTTCCGCACGATCGCGCGCCGAATCGGCCGCGGGCGAGGCTGGCGGCAAACGCCTCATCGAGGCCGGCGGTGGCAAGCGTCCCGTCGAGTCTGGTGCCGGCGGCAAGACCGGCAAGCGCCTCATCGAGGCAGGGGGCGGCAGACGCAAGCCCACAACAGGCGATGCAGCTGCCGAGTTCAAGGAGGCTCGCCGGGCCACGGAAGACGGCGTCGAGGACGCGGTTGTCTCCGCGGAGCTTGCGGCGATTGTTGCCGAAGCGGCTGCCGTTGAAGCCGTCGTCGAGGCGGTAGAGGCCGAGACGTCGGCGGTCGAAGTAGTTGAGACGGCGGTTGTCGCCGAAGCGGTCGCCGAGGAAGCCGAAATCGAAGCTGTCATCGCTGAGGTCGTCGCCGAGGTCGCCGTAGAAGAGGCGGTCGTCGCGGAGGTTGTCGCCGAGGAGACTGGGTCGGAAGAGGCCATCGTCGAAGCCGTGATTGCCGAGGAACGAGCCGAGGAAGCGGTCGTCGAAGCTGCGGTCGCCGAAGCTCTTGCCGCAGTGGCAGAAGAGATTGCCGAGGCTGCCGATGACGGTGCCATCGAGGCCACCGTCGAGGCGGTTGTGGCCGAAGAAGAAGCGGTCGAGGCGGTTGCGAAGGCGATCGAAGCCGAGGCAGTCGCCGAAGTGGAGGAGACCCCCACGGTCGAAACCACTGAGGTCGTAAAGACTCAGAAGGTCGACCACGAGAGCCCACAGCCCACCGCCGACAGCCGACAACCTGCAGCTGACGCCTCGGAGTCGGAGACTGGTAGCGCAGGCGGCTCCTCTGAAGGGGGTGAGTCCTGATGTTGATGCCAAAGCGGACCAAGTACCGGAAGGTCCAGAAGGGCCGTATGTCGGGGAAGGCGAAGGGCGGGGCGAGGGTCTCGTTCGGCGAGTACGGGCTCCAGGCGCAAGAGTCGGGATGGATCACCGCTCGCCAGATCGAAGCGGCTCGTATCGCGATGACACGAAAGATCAAGCGCGGTGGGAAGGTCTGGATCACTATCTTCCCGGACAAGCCGATCACCGAGAAGCCGGCCGAGACCCGCATGGGCTCGGGAAAGGGCAATCCTGAGTACTGGGTCGCCGTCATCAAGCCGGGACGGGTGATGTTCGAGATGGCCGGCGTCGACGAGGAGTTGGCGCGTGAAGCCATGCGCCTGGCCGCTCACAAGTTGCCGGTCAAGACCAAGTTTGTCAGGCGGGAGGACGTATGAAGACCGTCGACCTGCGAAAGCTGAGCTACGCAGAGCTGCAGGAACAGCTCGATGCCGGCAAAGAGGAGCTGTTCAACCTGCGGTTCCAAGTCGTCACGAACCAGCTCGACAACACAGCACGGATCAAAGAGGTGCGGCACAACGTCGCCCGCGTCAAGACGCTGATGCGGGAACAAGAAATCGCCGCCTGGGAAACACAGCAGGAGGAGGCGTAGATGGAACGGGGACGCCGCAAGATACGCGTCGGAGTCGTCGTTTCGGACGCCAGGGACAAGACGGTCACCGTCGAGGTCCGGGACTCCAAGCGACATCCGAAGTACGGCAAGACCGTGCCGGTGCGGAAGCGATTCCACGCCCACGATGAAACAAACGATGCCCGCATCGGCGATACCGTACGGATCGTTGAGACCCGTCCGCTCTCGAAGTCGAAGCACTGGCGCGTCGACGCGGTCGTGGAGCGTGCAAGATGATCCAACAGGAGTCCAGGATCAGGGTTGCCGACAATACCGGGGCCAAAGAGGTCCTGGTCATCCGCGTCCTCGGTGGATCGGGTAGGCGCTATGGCAGTCTGGGCGATATCGTCGTAGCCACGGTCAAAGATGCCACACCCGGCGGAAGCGTGAAGAAGGGTGAGGTCGTCAAGGCCGTGGTCGTGCGGACCAAGAAGGAGAACCGTCGTCCCGACGGGACCTACATCCGCTTCGATGACAACGCCTGCGTGATCATCAACGACCAGCAGCAGCCCCGCGGCACCCGAATCTTCGGACCGGTCGGACGTGAGTTGCGCGACAAGAAGTTCATGCGGATCGTGTCGCTGGCACCGGAGGTGCTGTGATGAAGCTGAAGAAGGGTGACACCGTGATGGTCATCACCGGCAAGGATGCCGGCACGCAGAGCAAGATCGCCAAGGTCTTTCCCTCGCGCAACAGGATCATCGTCGAAGGCGTTGCCACGGCGAAGCGTTCTCAGCGACCGAGCGGCCAAACCATGCAGGGCGGCATCATCGACAAGGACATGCCAATTGATGCGTCCAACGTCATGATCGTCTGTACGGACTGCGGACCGACTCGCATCGGCGCAGGGTTCGACGACGAGGGCCGCAAGTACCGCGTCTGCCGCAAGTGTGGAGGTGAGCTCTAATGGCTCCTCGCCTCAAAGAGAAGTACGACAACGAGTTCGCTGCTCAGCTCAAAGAAGACCTGGGTCTCGAGAACGCGATGCAAATTCCTCGTCTGTCGAAGATCGTGGTGAACATGGGTGTCGGTGACGCTGCCCAGGACGCCAAGCTCATGGACTCGGCAGTTGAGGACCTGCGGATCATCACCGGGCAGCAGCCCAAAGTGATGCTGGCACGGAAGTCGATCTCGAACTTCAAGCTCCGTGAGGGGGTCCCGGTCGGAGCATCGGTGACGTTGCGCGGTGCCCGGATGTGGGAGTTCCTCGATCGTCTCATCGCCACCGCGATCCCGCGTATCAGGGACTTCCGTGGCTTGAACCCGAAGGGTTTCGACGGCCGCGGCAACTACAACTTCGGCGTCACCGAACAGCTGATCTTTCCCGAGATCGACTACGACAAGGTTTCCACAGTCCGCGGCATGGACATCGCGTTCGTGACCACGGCAGCAACCGACGAGCAAGGCAGGGCGTTACTCGATGCGTTCGGGTTCCCGTTCCGCCGTCAACAGGCAGGTGTGTGATGGCGAAGACATCGAAGGTCGCCAAGAACAATAAGAGGAAAGTGATCGTCGACCGGTACGCCGTGCGCCGTGCGGAGCTCGTCGCGATCGTCAAGGATCCGAAAGCCTCATACGAGGACAAACGCGAGGCCTATCAGAAGATCGCCAAGATGCCGCGCGATGCGAGCGCGACTCGCTACCGCAACCGGTGTGGCGTCACGGGCCGACCCCGCGGCTACTTCCGCAAGTTCGGCATGTCGCGTTCATCGCTCCGCGAACTCGCCCACAACGGCGAGCTCCCCGGCGTGAGAAAGGCTTCGTGGTAATCATGCAGTCTGATCCCATCGCCGACATGCTCACCCGCATTCGCAATGCCAACATGGCGCTACATCCGGAGACGACGATGCCGTCGTCGAAGCTGAAAGAACAAGTCGCTCGCATTCTCTCCGAAGAGGGCTTCATCGACGGATACAAGGTCGAGGATGCTCGCGTCGGCAAACAGCTCACCGTGCGGCTCCGGTACGACGGCAATCGTCAGCCGATCCTTGCCGGCATCAAGCGGGTCTCAAAGCCGGGTCTCCGCGTCTACTCGAGCGCATCCGACGTACCCCGTGTTCGGGGCGGAATTGGCATCTCAATCGTTTCGACCTCCGACGGCGTCATGACCGACCGGGAGGCTCGCCGACGCAACGTCGGCGGCGAAGTCCTCTGCAAGGTGTGGTGACATGAGTCGCATTGGAAACGCACCGATCGAGCTTCCGCCAGACGTCGAAATTTCTGTCGACGGAAGCGCCGTCATCGTGAAGGGCCCGAAGGGTTCCCTCACCCAGGCGCTTGATCCTCGGATCAGTGTCTCGGTCGAAGACGGGATCGTCACCGTCGCCAGAGAGAACGACCAACGCGAGGCTCGCGCCCTGCACGGTCTGACCCGTGCGCTGATCGCCAACATGGTGGTCGGGGTTTCGACCGGATACACGAAGGAACTCCAGGCGGTTGGCGTTGGCTACCGCGGTGCGCTGAAAGGCACCGCACTCGAGCTTCAGGTCGGGTTCTCACATCCCGTGGAGATCAAAGCACCCGATGGCATCACCTTCGAGGTCCCCGAGCCGACGAAGTTCATCGTCAGCGGGATCGACAAACAACTCGTTGGCCAGGTTGCGGCGAACATCCGCTCCGTGCGTCCGCCAGAGCCGTACAAGGGCAAGGGCATTCGCTACGTCGACGAATATGTACGCCGCAAGGCCGGGAAGGCAGGGGTGTCCGGATGAGAGGTTCACGCACAGACGCGCGGCGACGCCGCCACTTCCGGGTGCGCAAGAAGGTGCACGGCACCGCCGCTCGCCCCCGACTCGCGGTGTTCCGCAGCAACCGCTACATCTACGCACAGATCATCGACGACGATCAGGGTGTCACCATGGCTTCGGCCTCATCTCGCGAGGGCAGTCTCGCGAAGAAGACCCTGAACGTCGACACGGCAACCGAAGTCGGGAAGCTCGTCGGCGCCCGCGCCAAGGATGCTGGTGTCGACACGGTTGTCTTCGACCGGGGTGGGTTCGCCTTCCACGGGCGCGTCAAGGCGCTGGCCGATGGAGCCCGCAAGTCCGGGCTGGAGTTCTAGGAGCGCTATGACGAACCGTGACAACACCAATCGAAATGACCGCAGGGACCGCAGAGACCGCAGGGAACGCCGCGAGCCGGAGTTCGACGAGCGGGTCATCGCAATCAACCGCGTCGCCAAGGTCGTCAAGGGTGGCCGCCGATTCTCGTTCACCGCTCTCGTAACCGTCGGCAACGGCAACGGCAAGGTCGGGATCGGATACGGCAAGGCCAAAGAGGTTCCCATGGCCATTCAGAAGGGCATGGAGATCGCAAAGAAGAACATGTTCGACGTGCCGATGGCCGGCCAGACGATCATCCATGAGGTGATCGGCGAGCAGAGTGCTTCACGCGTGCTTCTCAAGCCGGCTGCACCGGGTACCGGGGTCATCGCCGGAGGCGCAGTCCGCCAGATCCTCGAGGCAGCAGGGGTCAAGGACATCCTGTCGAAGTCCCTCGGATCTCCGACCCATGTCAACGTGGCGAAGGCGACGGTGAATGCGCTCCTGTCTCAGCAGCGTCCCGACGTCGTCGCCAAAGCCCGGGGAAAGCGCCCGGAGGAACTGTTCCCACCGGCGCTGCTCGCCGCCTACCGGTCTGCCGAGTTGGCGAAGATCCAGGTCGGTAGCTGATGGCGAAGAACCTGAAGATCACATTGGTGCGCAGCACCATCGGTGAGAAACCGAAGACTCGCGCAACCGTAGAGAGTCTCGGGCTGCGGAAGATCAACCAGACGACCATACGACCCGACAGACCGGACGTGCGCGGCATGGTGTTCCATGCGAAGCATCTCCTCGAAGTGGAGGAAATCGGATGAAGCTTCATCACCTCCGACCCCCTGCGGGGTCGAAGAAGCGCAAGATTCGCGTTGGGCGCGGTGAAGCCGGGCGACGCGGGAAGACCGCCGGGCGCGGTACGAAGGGCCTCAAGGCCCGCAGCAAGGTGCGTCGCGGCTTCGAGGGTGGTCAGATGCCGCTCCAGCGTCGTATGCCCAAGCTGCGCGGTTTCACGAATCCGAATCGTGTTGAGTACACGGTCATCAACGTCGAGCGACTCAATGCGTTTGACGCAGGGAGCACCGTGACCGCAGATGATCTGCGGGCCGGTGGACTCGTCAAACATCGCGGCAAGGTCAAGGTCCTCGGTGAGGGCGAAATCGACCGTGCGCTGACGATCAAGGCCCATGCGTTCAGTCTCGGCGCCGTCGAGAAGATAAAGGCTGCGGGAGGCTCGGTAGAGGTCCTCGAGGATTGAACTACGAGCTGTGGGCTCTGAGCTATGAGCGCCGAGCACACGCCCCGGGCACCACTATTGTGCCGTTACCACTGAAGGACCCAACACTCCCATGCTGACTGCTTTCAGGAACGCGTTCCGGATCCACGATCTGCGGAACAAGATCCTCTTCACGCTGTTCATCTTCGTTCTGTACCGGCTCGGGACGACCGTCCCGGTCCCGGGCGTGGATCTCAATGCGATCAAGGAATTCACCGACTCGGCGACGACCTCCGGGTTCGTCGGGTTGTTGAACCTGTTCTCCGGCGGCGCGTTGACCCGCATGTCGGTCTTCGCTCTCGGGATCATGCCGTACATCACGTCGTCGATCATTCTTCAGTTGCTCGCCGTTGTTATTCCGAAGTTGCAGGCCCTTCAGGAGGAAGGCGAGACCGGGCGGAAGGTCATCACACAGTGGACGAGGTATCTCACCGTCATCCTGGCACTCCTCCAGGCGACCGGGTTCTCGTTCCTGTTCCACTCCGGTCAGCTGACCGGCGGCATCGACCTGATCCCCGACTACACGCCCCGCAACGTGATCATCATCGTCGTGACGATGACCGCCGGTACGGCGTTGCTCATGTGGTTCGGTGAATTGATCACCCAGCGCGGAATCGGCAACGGTATGTCGCTGCTGATCTTCATTTCGATCATCTCGCAGATCCCATCCCAGTTGGCGATCCTCAACGCCAACTCGCAGACCTACCAATTCATCGTCATTGTTGCCGTGATGATCGCCCTGACGATCGGGATCATCTACATCGAGCAGGGACAGCGCAGGATCCCGGTGCAGTTCTCGAAGCGAGTTCGCGGCCGGAAGGTCATGGGTGGTCAATCCACGTACATTCCGCTGAAGGTGAACATGGCGGGCGTCATCCCTGTGATCTTCGCAACTTCGATCATGTACTTCCCTGCTCTCATCGCCTCGGTGCTGCCACCAACCGGTTGGGGTGCGACGGTCCGGAACTGGATCGACACCAATCTGCTGTCTTCGAGCGGCGGCGGCTTCTCGCCGAGCCTCTGGTACATCTTCGTGCTGGCGCTCCTCGTGGTGTTCTTCACCTACTTCTACACGGCGATCCAGTTCGACCCGGAGCGTCAAGCCGACATGATCCAGCGACAGGGCGGATTCATCCCCGGCATCCGTCCAGGACGGGCGACCGTGCGGTACCTGGAGCACGTGCTGAGCCGCATCACGCTGCCCGGCGCGATGTACCTGGCGCTCGTGACGATCCTGCCGTCCATCCTCGGATGGATATGGAGCGTCCCCGTGGGTCTGTCCGGCGTGTCGATCATCATCGTGGCGGGTGTTGCCCTCGAGACGATGAAGCAGGTCGAGTCCCAGCTGATGATGCGGAACTACGAGGGTTTCCTCAGCTAGGAGCTGAGGAAACCAGTAGCCGAGTAGCGCTCGGCTCCGCCTCGCTTCAGTAGCTGAGTAGCCGGGCAAGTTCGTCGCTGCTACTCCGCTACTCCGCTACTCCGCTACTCCGACTCGCGGCTGACGAGCGCAGACTCGCAGTTATCCTCCGCCACTGGACAATCAGGAGTTTCAATGGGTAGACGGATCTTGTTTCTCGGGCCACCCGGGGGCGGCAAGGGGACACAGGCAAAGCTGGTGACACGAGCGCTCGGTGTTCCGCACGTCTCAACCGGCGACATGCTGCGTGAGGCGATGGCGTCGGAAAGCGAGTTCGGGATCCGGGCGGCCGAGTTCGTGAGCACCGGTGATCTCGTCCCCGACGACCTCGTTGTTGCCCTCGTCGAGGAGCGGCTCGCCCGCGACGACGCGGCGTGCGGATACGTCCTCGACGGGTTCCCCCGCAACCTCCGTCAGGCAGAGATCCTCACCGACGTCGTGGGCGCGGATGCGATCGAAACCACCGTCTACCTCGATGTCGACGAAGAAGAGATCGTCACACGACTTATCAAGAGGGCCTCGATCGAAGGCCGGGCCGACGACAACGACGTGACGATCCGGCATCGCCTCGAGGTGTTCCATGCCGAGACGGAGCCACTCATCGCCTACTACGGCGAGCGTGTCCGACGGGTCGATGGCACCGGATCCATCGAAGAGATCTTCGGTCGTGTCGCCTGCGCACTGGCGTCATGATGGTTGGGGCGAAGGTCATCACGAAGAAGAAGCCGGAAGACTTCGCCAAGATGGAGATCGCAGGGCAGTGCGTTGCTGCGGTGCATCAGGCGGTTCGTGAAGCGGCAGGCCCCGGCGTAACGACACGTGAACTCGACGCGGTCGCTGCCGAGGTGGTCCGGGGACGCGGTTGCAGACCTTCGTTTCTGGGTTACCACGGCTTCCCTGCAACGATCTGTACATCGCCGAATTCGGCGATCGTGCACGGCATCCCGGACGGGTACACCCTTCGCAACGGTGACATCATTTCGATCGACGCCGGCGCGATCTACGAGGGCTGGCATGGTGACGCCGCCTTCACGATGGCAATCGGCAATGTGCCGGACGAGGTGCAGCGACTCCTGGAGGTCACCGAGGAAGCACTGTGGAACGGGATGCGCCAATTCAAGGCCGGGAACCGACTCGGTGACATCGGCCACGCCATCGAGGCGACCGCCGAACCGTTCGGATACGGCGTCGTGCGTGAGTACATCGGCCACGGAATCGGTCGGCAGATGCACGAAGCGCCGAACGTTCCGAACTACGGCACGCCGGGCAAGGGACTGAAGCTCAAGACGGGGATGGCGGTAGCGGTCGAGCCGATGTTCAACCTGGGCACCGCAGAGACGGCGGTTCTCGATGATGGATGGACGGTTGTGACGGCCGACGGCGCAGTTTCGGCACACTTCGAGCACACGGTCCTGCTGACGGAAGACGGTCCGAAGGTCTCGACGCTCCTGGAGCCGGTCCTGCTGTGAATTCAGTAGATCAGTAGACAAGTAGATCGGTGAGCGAGGCCCGCCTCGCTGACTCGTGGCCAAGGAAGGCAGTGAGGAGGTTCCGGTGGAGATGCGCTGCGGTGATCTCACCCTCGAATTCGCCGATACCGGACCCCGGATCATCGGCCTACGCATGCTCGACGGGGAGAACGTGTTCGCCGAACTTCCGGGACTCGAGATCGAGCGTCCTGGAGGATCACCGTTCAGGTTCCTTGGGGGCCATCGCCTCTGGCTGGCTCCGGAGATCCCATCGATTACGTACCAACCGGACGACGACCCTGTGAGCGTCACGCACGATGATGGGCACCTTCGGGTTCGGGGAGATGCCGATCCGAACGGAATCGCTCGAGAGATCGAGGTCTCTGCCGACCGCATCGACGGGACCGTCGTTGTCGACCATCGAATCATCAACGTCGGCGACGAGCCAATTGAGGCTGCCGCGTGGGCCATCACCCAATTCCCGGCCGACGGTGCTGCCGTCCTCCCGCTCGGCGCGGAACCGGTCGACGCCGGGGAATACCAGGCGAATCGATCCGTCGTACTCTGGCCGTATACCAATCCGGGAGCAGAAGGCTTCGATTGGAGCAGAGATGCTTTGGTCGTTGGGGGATCGAGCGGCCCCAAACAGAAGGTGGGGGCGGAGAACCGGAACGGCTGGGTGGCGTACCACCGGCGGTCCGTGCTCTTCGCCAAGTGGGCACCGCTCCACGATCCGGCCCTCCGGTATGCGGATCGCGGCGCCTCGGTCCAGGTGTATCGAGACCATCGATTCATCGAACTCGAGACGTTGAGTCCGGTCCGCCGACTTGAGCGCGGTGACGCACTTCATCATCGGGAGGTGTGGCGAGTCGTTGAGACCGGCCCTCTGGATCGTGGAGATCTTGCTGCTTATGCACTGGATATCCTGTCCGCATGGGAGCCCCACCGATGACGACATACTTGGGAATCGATACCTCGACGACGGCGACGAAGGCACTCATCATCGATGCCGATGGTGTCGCCCTCGGTGTCGGCAAAGCGGAGTACGGATACGAGACCCCAAGGCCGGGGTGGTCCGAGCAGGATCCCGACCTCTGGTGGAGCGGCACCGTCACGGCCATCCGGGAGGCCACCGCCATCTCAGGTGTCGATCCGTCGTCGGTCGACGCGGTCGGTCTCACCGGCCAGATGCACGGCCTCGTTGCGCTCGACGCGAACGATTGCCCCGTTCGGCCGGCCATCCTGTGGAACGACCAGCGAACCGTGGAGCAGTGCGATGAGATCCGACGCCGGGTCGGACGGGATCGACTCATCGAGGTCACGGGAAACGACGCTCTCACAGGGTTCACCGCCCCGAAGATCCTCTGGATACGCGACGAAGAACCGGAGCGTTACGCGCGGATATCGACCGTTCTGCTCCCCAAGGACTACGTACGCCTCCGACTCACCAATGAGCACGCCGTCGATCGAGCAGGGGGATCGGGCACGTTGCTCTTCAACCTCGAGCGGCGGGATTGGTCCGACGAGATCATCGAGTCTCTCGACCTGTCGAGGGACTGGTTCCCACGGACATTCGAAGGAACTGATATCACGGGGTCCGTCACGGAGGAGGCGGCATCACTCACCGGTTTGCGACCGGGGATTCCGGTCGTTGGGGGTGCAGGCGACCAGGCTGCGAACGGTGTCGGAACCGGAGCCGTTGAACCAGGTATGGTCGCGGTGTCGCTCGGCACGAGTGGGGTCGTGTTCGCGGCGACCGATCGGCCGGTGATCGACTCCGATGCCCGTCTTCACAGCTTCTGCCATGCCGTCCCCGGCATGTGGCACCAGATGGGAGTCATGCTCTCGGCGGCCGGGAGCCTCCGATGGTTCCGAGACACGATCGCTCCCGAAGCTTCGTATGAGGACCTCAGTGTGGGCGCGGAAGGTGTGGCTCCGGGCTCGGACGGGTTGCTCTTCCTTCCCTACCTCACCGGCGAGCGCACCCCACACCCCGATCCCGACGCGCGTGGAGCGTTCGTGGGCCTCACCGTGCGACACGCGCGAGCCCACCTGGCGCGGGCCGTGATGGAGGGAGTTGCCTTCGGGTTGCGGGATTCGCTGGAGATCATTCGGGAGCAGAGCGACGTGCGCGAAATCCGCGTGGCCGGGGGAGGGGCAGGGAGCGCGGTCTGGCTCCAGATACTCGCGGACGTCTTCGACGCAGAGGTCCGAACCGTGGACGTTCCGGAGTCGGCTGCCTACGGGGCAGCCCTCCTCGCCGCGGTCGGCGCCGGCGCATACCCCTCGGTAAGAGAGGCGGTCGCTTCTACGGTTCGGACGGGAGACCGGTATCAACCGGGTCCTGTTGCGGCTCGCTATGAAGACGCGTACGGCACCTACCGGAATCTCTACCCGGCCCTCCGAGACATCTCCCACCGGCTCGGCTCCATCGAACGGGCTTCAATCGAGTAGCGCCGCGGAGCAGCGATCGACGGAGGCCCAGATCGTACGGGCGAAGCACACGTCCGCTGCGGTTCTACCATTCGATCTATGGGAAGTCTTGGCGCGGGCGAGATTCTGGTCATCGTTCTGGTAGCGCTGATTGTCTTCGGTCCCGAGCGCTTGCCCGAGATCAGCAGGAAAGCCGGAGAGTGGCTTGCGAAAGCCCGCGAGATGACGCGTTCGGTTACCGAAACGATCGACGCCGAATACGGCGACATGACGGAACCCATCAAGAATCTCAGAAACCAGTACGACGCGACGATGAGCGACATGAGGGGAATTGCGTCGTCCGTCACGGACATGTCGATCGAGTTGCCGGAGGCAGGGAGACAGGCCGCCGGCGACCGGAAGCAGGCATCGGATGACGCGGGTGTGCCGGACGGCCACGAGTCGCCGACATCCGATGAAGAGGCATCGTGACCCCATCGTCGATGCCTTTGATGAGTCATCTGAAGGAGTTTCGTTCTCGCCTTGTCAAGGCGGCAGTGGCCGTGGCAGTGGGCACGGTCATCGCGTTCGCGTTCAATGAGCAGATCCTCGATCTGCTCGCCAAACCCTATCAAATCGCTGTGCCGGACGGACAACTCGCGTTCTTCCGACCGACCGAGGCGTTCGCGACCGTCATGCGTCTGAGTCTCTTCGGCGGCGCAATCCTCGCTTCGCCCGTCATCCTCTATCAGTCGTGGCGGTTCATTGCCCCGGCGCTGAGCCCGAAGGAGAAGCGATGGGCCTATCCGATCACGGCAGTGTTCGTGTTCCTCTTTCTCCTGGGTGTACTCGTCGGCTACGTCGCGCTCGAGCGCGGACTCGGGTTCCTGCTCGAGTTCGGCGGTGACGCGCTGACGCCGATCATCGGAGCCGACTTCTATCTGAAATTTGCGACCCGATTCATCCTCGCGTTCGGGTTGGCGTTTGAGTTCCCGGTGTTCCTGTTCGCCGCCGCTGCCGTCGGTGTCGTCAACAGCAAGATGCTCAGAAGCAATCGTCGGTGGGCGGTGCTCATCATTCTGATAGCAGCAGCAATCATCACGCCGTCGGGCGACCCCATGACGCTGATGCTGCTGTCGGTGCCTCTCTACCTCCTGTACGAACTGACCATCCTCGCGATCCGATTGATCCTCAGAAAGTGACCCGCCCGGAACGGAGGAAGCAGGTCCGGCGCAGCCAAGCCGATCGGGGTCGTTCTCCGCTTGCCTAGGATTCGGACTTGTCCCGAGACTGGTTCTTCGCGGCGCCTCCGCCGATGCGTTGGCGCGGTACGGGAGCAGCGGATCCGCCCACACAAGGGAGTAGATGATGGCCGTTGAGGTACGCAAGGTTGTGCTCGAGAGCGTCAGTGATGCATCTGGATTGGCATCGCTGATCGATGAAGGCGTTTTCGACGCCGACGGCGTCGTTGCCGTTATTGGCAAGACCGAGGGCAACGGTGGTGTCAACGACTTCACCAGGATTCTGGCGGACCAGGCCTTCCGCAAGGTGCTGATGGCGAAGGGCACCAGGTCCCAAGAAGAGGTCGACGAGATCCCGATGGTCTGGTCGGGTGGCACCGACGGCATCTTGTGCCCCCACGCCACCATCTTCGCGAACGTCGAAGACGATGGACCCGTTTCTGACGAGCCCCGTCTTGCCGTCGGCTACGCGATGAGCGACGTCATTCTCCCCGAAGACATTGGCCGCCCCGCCATGGTCGCGAAGGTCGCCGAGGGTGTACTTCGTGCGATGAAGGCAGCCGGAATCGAAGATCCGGCCGACGTCCACTACGTACAGACCAAGACGCCCCTGCTCGTCATGGACACCATCAATGATGCGAAGTCGCGTGGTCACACCGTCTACACCGAGGATCCCCTGGAGTCGATGAACGTTTCGAACGGAACCTCCGGACTCGGTATTGCCGTTGCGCTCGGAGAGATCGACATGCCGACGGCCGAGCAGATCGGGCATGATCTCAGCCTGTTCTCCTCGGTTGCGTCCTGCTCGTCGGGTGTCGAACTCGACCAGGCGCAGACCGTCGTCGTCGGCAACGTTCGCGGCGCCGGCGGCCGCTACCGCATCGGCCACGACGTGATGAATGATGCCCTCGACCGGGAAGGCGTCTATCGGGCGATCCGGTCCGCCGGTCTCGATCTCCCAGAGCGTGCCAACTCCGATGATCTCGATGGCAAGGTCGTCAACGTCTTCGTCAAGTGCGAAGCCGATCCGACGGCACGCCTCAGGGGTCGCCGGCAGGTGGCCTTGGACGACTCGGACGTGCATCACCATCGCCACATCAAGGCTGCGGTCGGCGGGGTCGTCGCCAATGCTGTCGATGACGCTGCGGTATTCGTTTCCGTCGCGGCAATCCACCAGGGTCCCAGCGGTGGTGGACCGGTCGCTGCGATCGTCGACGTCGGGTAGTTGCACGTGACCGCGAGGAGTGCGGTCGACACTCGTCCCTCCCCGGCATCCACTCGGGTGCCGGGGGTGGCGAGCACTGCGATCCGCGGCGTGTTGTCTGAACCTGACACGACGGCAACAGTGCTCGGAACCGCGAGCCACGCCGTCTGGCTGCTCGTGGACCGCGAAGTGATCGTTGTGTCGACCCGCGACGCAACCCGGCTTCCGAACGGAGTCGAGATTGCGGCTGGTGCAGCCGCAGATGTCTTCCGGATGGTGCACCACGGCGCATCGGTCACCATTGGATCCGGCCAGGTCGTGTTCGAGGGGTTGACCGTCGACGTTGTTCGTTGGTGGAATCCTCGGCCGATCCTCGGTCGAACCTCGACCACGGAACTCGCAGCGGCAACAGCAGGCCTGCCATCGACCGTGCCCGATGTTGAGTCGGGACCGCTCCTTGCAGCGCTCTCCGGCGGCAAACCCGGCGGGATCTTGAATGCAGCGGAGTCGCTGATAGGACGAGGCCCGGGTCTGACTCCCGAGGGTGACGACTATCTGGCGGGTGCTCTCGCCGCGACCCGCACGCTTGGCGAAGCGGTGGGAAGCGCTGCCACTGCAGCGATGCTCGATGCGGTCGCCGGTCCGCTTGCACTGCTCGCATCGATTCGCACCACGACGTTCTCAGCCGCTCTGATCTGCCACGCCGTTGACGGCCGGGTTGCGGCACCCGCCGGAGCCCTGCTGCGTGCTCTCGCCGGTCGAGGTGATGTCGCCCTCAGCCACCGAGACCTCATGCACGTCGGCCACACCTCGGGGCCGGCGCTGGCCGCCGGCATGGTTCTCGGCGTGCGTTCACTTCTTCAAACCCAATCCACGTCCCAACGGAGGTAGACGATGCTCTCTCGTGTCGAGGTACACCCCGGTCGCTATCACGACTCGGTCCGATTGATGCAGGCGAGTAAGGCGCTGCAGGGTGTCGATGGGGTATCGAGTGCCTTGGTCGCTATGGCGACCGAACTCAACTTGAGCTTGCTCGAGGACATGGGGTTCGACATGGATGCCGTCGTCGGCATCGGGCCCAACGATCTCCTTCTTGCTATCCATGCCGAGAGCGAAGAAGCAATTGCCGCAGCGCATCGGGCGCTTGAAGAGGCACTTACTCCGAACGTCGTTCGCTCCGGCGGACTCGATGCCCCCGACCCGAAAACCATCGGGACGGCCGCCAAGATCAACGGAGCCGACGTTGCTCTGCTCTCGGTACCGGGCGAGCACGCCTTTGTCGAAGCGATGGAGGCGCTCCAGGAAGGCCTCCACGTCATGATCTTCAGCGACAACGTGTCGATCGCCGACGAGATCACCCTCAAGAAGTACGGGCTCGAGCACGGCCTTCTCGTCATGGGCCCCGACTGTGGCACAACGATCGTCAACGGCCTCGGCCTCGGGTTCGCCAACGCCGTGCAGCCGGGTTCCGTGAGCATGGTTGGTGCATCCGGCACCGGGATTCAGGAGATGTGTGCGCTGCTTGACGACGCCGGCGTGGGGATCAGGCATGCGCTCGGCACCGGAAGCCATGACCTGTCCGAAGACGTGGGTGCGTCGTCGACCCTGCAAGCGCTGGAAGCACTCGACGAGGATCCCGGAACCGAGTTGATCGTTGTCATCTCAAAGCCACCGGCGGCGCCGGTCGCCGAGAAGGTCCGTCGCGTGGCTGCAGCGTGCGCCACGCCGGTCGTAATCACCTTCATGGGGGAGACAACACTTGAAGAGGGGGCGGGAGAGGTGCTCGACATGCTCGGGCGGCCACGGCCGACGTATGAGTCGTGGGAGGCACCCCCACGGAGCCACCGGCCCGGTTCGGTGCGGGGACTCTTCAGCGGCGGGACGTTGCGCTCCGAAGCACGTCACGTGGCAATGCCCCTCCTCGGCGAGATCGGAACGCGGGAAGGAGACGATGGGCATACGTTCATCGACTACGGCGACGACGAGTACACCCAGGGCCGGGCACACCCGATGATCGACCAAACCGTTCGCGTCGAGCGACTCGCGGCGGCGGGTCAGGACGAGTCGGTTGGTGTGGTTCTCATGGATGTCGTCCTCGGATACGGGGCCAACGCCAACCCGGCCGCCGAACTCGCTCCCATCGTGGAGCGCGTGGTGAGCGCTGGGGCGGCGGTTGTGGTGTCGCTCTGTGGGACGAGCGGCGATCCGCAGGGCCGCGATGCTCAGGCTTCTGTACTCAACGACGCAGGAGCATCGGTGTACCTCTCCAACGCGGCGGCTGCCATCGAAGCGGCACGCCTCGCAACGACAAGGACTTCATCATGAGTGATCTCAGTCAGCTTCTCGATACCGAGCCGGTGGTGGCAACAGCCGGTACGGACATGCTCGCGGCATCGATCGAGCAGCAGGGTTCGGTGGTCGAGCGTGCCGATTGGCGTCCGCCGCATGCGGGGACGGAGAAGGCGCTCGCCGTCCTCTTCTCCGACGATCGGATGCGGGACGCGAACGCGACTGCGATCAGCCGAATGCTGGCCGTGCGCCCGCACCTCGTCGACATCAAGGTCGCCCGGGACGTGTTCCCAGGAATGACCGATCGGACCTTCCTCCATGCAGGCCCGCCGCTGGAATGGGACCGGGCCAGCGGACCAATGCGGGGAGCGATCATCGGTGCGATGTTGTACGAGGGTCTCGCCGACGACCCCGACGACGCCGCCGCCAAGGCCGCCGGGGGTGAGATCGACCTGTCTCCGTGCCATCACCACGGGGCGGTTGGCCCGATGGCCGGTGTGACGTCGCCTTCGATGCCGGTGGCCGTGGTCACCGACGCAGCAGGCGACGGCGTCGCCTACTCGACGCTGAACGAGGGCCTCGGCAAGGTCCTCCGCTACGGAGCGTTTGCCCAGGAGGCGATCGACCGGCTCCACTGGATGGACGAGGTACTGGGACCGGTTCTGAGCGCTGTTCTCAGGAGCAGAGGACCGATCGACCTTCAGTCGCTGATCGCCCAGGCGTTGCAGATGGGAGACGATGGGCACAACAGGAACCGGGCCGTGACGTCGCTGTTCCTGCGCGAGATCGGTGGTGCGCTCGTCGATGGTGCCGATGCACCGATCGACCAGCGCGCCGAGGTGTTCAAGTTCATCGACGGCAACGACCACTTCATGCTCAACCTGGTGATGGCCGCAGGCAAGCTCGGTTCGGACGCCGCATCCGGGGTGCCTGCCTCGAGTCTCGTCACCGTGATGGCTCGCAACGGCACCGACTTCGGCATCAGGCTGTCCGGCACGGGAGATCAATGGTTCGTTGCTCCGGCTCCTCCCGTCGACGGCCTCTACCTCGGTGCGTTCACCGAGGAGGATGCCAGTCCAGACATCGGCGATTCGACGATCACGGAGACGGTTGGCCTCGGAGGTCTTGCCATGGCGGCAGCGCCGGCGATCGTCGGATTCGTCGGCGGGACGGCCGCAGGAGCGGTGCGTCGGACCCTCGCGATGTACGAGATCACGATGGCCGAACACCCTGCCTATCAGATCCCGATGCTCGAGTTCCGTGGCACACCGGTCGGTATCGACGCCGCCCGCGTTGTTCGCACCGGAGTCCTGCCGCAGATAAACACCGGAATCGCAGGAAAGGTGCCCGGCACAGGGATGGTCGGCGCCGGCCTGGTGGAGGCTCCGATGGAGTGTTTTGTCCAGGGAATCAACGCACTGGCGGCGACCATGAACTGACTTCCAGCGGGAGCGAGACGTTGGCGGGGCCCGGGGTTGTCTCGACTCGGATTCGGGTCGACGATCGGCTGAGGGTGCCTTCACAAGTTGTAAGATTCCGCCTTCGGGGGCGGAGGAGGTTGTTTTGGTCATCGCCAGGGAGTTCGACTACCAACGTCCGGACACGCTCGCGAAGGCCATCCAGATCCTCGAGGAGTACCCCGGATCGGCCCGCCTCCTCGCCGGTGGAACCGATCTCGTGGCCTGGCTCCGCGACGACGCGGTCGCTCCCGATCTCGTGGTCGACATCAAGGCTGTTCCCGGCCTCCACGCGCTCGAACTCGAGGGAGAGACCCTCCACATCGGCTCGTTGGTCACGTTCACCGAACTGATCGAGTCGGAATTGGTCAGGGAGCATGCTCCATTGCTGGCCGAGATGGCAGAGACCGTGGCGTCTCAGGGCATCCGCAACCGGGCGACGATGGTCGGAAACATCTGTTCGGCCGTTCCATCGTGCGACGCCGGACCCGTGTTGCTGGCCTACGACACCACGGTCCACGTCGTGGGACCCGACGGCGAACGGAGCATCGATATCAATGACTGGTTCGTCGGACTCCGCCAGACGGCACGCACCGACGAAGAAGTCGTCACCCATCTGACCATCGCCCTTCGTCCGCACGGTGGTGTCTACGTGAAGCTCATGCGGTACGCGGGCGAAGACCTGGCCCAGGCAGCCGTCGGGATCGTTGTCTACCCGGGCGACGAGTATCGGGTCGCATTCGGAGCGGTCGCCCCCACCCCGATCCGCTCGATCCGTATCGAGGAAGCCCTCCGAGGGAGACCGCTCGACGAGTCGCTCATCACCGACGTCGTCTCCATGGTACGCAGTGAAATCAGCCCGATCACCGACATGCGGGCTTCCGCCGAGTACCGCGCCCGCATGACCGAGGTGATGCTGAAACGGGGCTTGATGGCAGCGACCGAGAGACTCGCCGGCACGGGACCCGCATACGGCACACGGCTCATCTGAGAGGACGGCGATGGATCTGAAGCTCAAAGTCAATGGTGAGGACTGGGCACTCGACGTCGCTCCCGCGGACGTGCTCCTCGACGTGCTCAGGGAACGGATAGGCGTCAAGAGCCCCAAGATCGGATGTGAGCGAGGTGACTGCGGCTCCTGCACCATCCTCATGGACGGTCGCACGGTCCGGAGTTGCCTGGTGCTTGCCATTGAAGTCGACGGTCATGAGATCACGACGGTTGAGGGCATCAGCTACGAGGGCTTCAGTGAGTTGCAGAATCTGTTCCTCCAGAACAACTCCTTCCAGTGCGGTTTCTGCGCTCCCGGCATCGTCCTGGCGGCCACCGAACTACTCGACCACAACCCCAACCCCACGCGTCACGATGTCCAGGAAGCCCTTGCAGGCAATCTGTGCCGCTGCACCGGCTACGAGCCGATTATCGAAGCCGTGCTGGCCGCGGGTGATGGGGGATCCGAATGACCACGGAGTTCCCCTTCGAAGCCGAGACCGCCGACGGTGACCTCACAAGCGTTGGAACCTCTGCAGTCAGGATCGACGGACTCGACAAGATCAGCGGCGCCGCCCAGTTCGTCGACGACATCGACTTCGGTCCCGGTCTGCTCTACGCCGCCATCGTCGAGAGCCCGTACGCCTACGCCAGGATCCTCTCCATCGACACGGCAGAAGCCGAAGCGGCGAAGGGTGTCGTGCGGGTTGCCACCGGCAAGGACTTCCCGTACAAGTTCGGCATGTACATGGAGGACCGATACATCTTCGCCCAGGACTACGTCCGCTTCGTTGGCGAGCAAGTAGCCGGGGTCGTTGCTCGCAGCCATCGCGAGGCGGTCCAGGCCGCCAAGCTGATCAACGTCGAGTACGAGGTGCTTACGCCGCTGCTCGACCCGAGGAGCGCCGTCGCCGACGACGCCGATCTGATCCATCCAGATCTCGACGACTACACCCACGTCCCGTGGTTCTTCCCCCAGGCCGACACCAACATCGCCCACTGGCGAAAGATCCGCAAGGGCGATACGAAGAAGGCGTTCGCCGAAGCCGACTACGTCCTCGAAGACACCTACCGGGTGCCCCGGTACGCACACTGTGCAATCGAGCCACACGTCACGGTCAGCAAACTCGACTACGCCGACCGGCTCACCGTGTGGACCGCGTCCCAATCTCCGCACACCCAGCGACATCTGTTCGCCGAAGCCCTCGCTCCATTGGGATTCAGCCACAAGGACGTTCGGGTGATCACACCGTACGTCGGTGGTGGTTTCGGCGGAAAAGCCGGTGTCTCCATGGAGATACTCGGCGCAGCGATGGCGACGCTGGTAAAGGGTCGACCGGTGAAGCTCCGGTGGACCAGGGAGCAGGAGTTCTATAACACCTACCAGCGGCAGGGCGTGGTCGCCGAACTCAAAGTCGGCGTCAAGAACGATGGCACCATCACCGCCGTCGAGCACGGCTCTACTGGGATGCCGGCGCATACGTCGAGTACGGCGCCAACGTGGTCAACGCAGCAGGGCTGTCGGCCACCGGCCCCTATCGAGTGCCCAACATCACCAACGACTCGCTGTGTATCTACACGAACCTTCCCGCCGGGTGGCCCGTACCGCGGGCTTCGGGTACTCCGAGTTCCACTTCGGGCTCGAATCGCACATGGACCGCATCGCAGAGGCCATCGGGATGGACGCCGTCGAATTCCGCCGCAAGAACGCCATCGTCGAAGGCGATGAACTCGCATACGGCGCCCACATGAATCCGTCCGGCATGATCGAGGCGATCGACCGGACCGCGGCGGCCATCGACTGGGGTGTCGAAGAGAAATCCGACAACCCGAACACGGTGATCGGCAAGGGAATTGCGCTGTTCTGGAAAGCGCCGGCGATGCCACCGAATTCGTCGTCCGCGTCGTTCCTCAAGTTCAATGAGGACGGCAGCATCAACATCAGCGTCTCCGGCATGGAGCTCGGTCAGGGCTATCTGACCGTCATGGCCCAGATTGCCAGCGAGGTCCTGATCGGTTCCGGTCGGGAAGATCCGGGTGGAGACCCCCGACACGGATCGCAATCCGTACGAGTGGCAGACGGTCGCGTCTCACGTGACCTGGAGCTCGGGGCTGGCCGTCGAGAAGGCCGCCATCGAGGCTCGCGGCAAGATCTTCGACGTCATCCACCAGGTGTACGGCTACGAGGATGACTCGCTCTACCTCGAGGACGAAGCCGTCAAGTGCAAGACGGATCCGGAGTTCTCCAAGCCGCTGCGGGAGTTTGTCATCGACGGAATCCAAACGGAGGACGGCACCTGGCGAGGCGGGCCGATCATCGCCAGCGGAAAGTTCATGCCCGAGTTCACGAACGCCAACAGCGACCCCGAGACCGGGCAGGGCGGTCACCCCAATGTTCACTACACGGTGGGTGCCACCGGCGTGGTGCTCGAGATCGACAAGGACACCGGCCGAATCTGGGTCCGCAAAGCGGCGCTCGCGGTCGACGCCGGGCGTGCCATCAACCCGGATCTGGTCAACGGCCAGATCACCGGGGGTCTGGTCCAGGGGCTGGCGACCGTCCTCTACGAAGACATGCGCTTCGACGAGGGTGGGAAGATGATGAACCCGACCTTCACGGACTACAAGATCCCGACGGCCTTCGACATTCCCGACGAGATCATCCCGATCATCGTTGAGGTGCCCCAACCCGACGGCCCGTTCGGCGCCCGCGGCGTGGGAGAGCACACCATGATCGGTGCTGCCCCGGTTATCGCCAACGCGGTCTACAACGCGCTCGGGGTCCGCATCACGTCGATGCCGATCACCCAAGAGAAGGTCGCAATGGCGATCTTCGAGAAGTCAGAGAACTGAAGCAACCCAGGAGGAGTGGAGAACGAATGCCCGTCGACCTAGAGAAGATCCTTCGGCCCGTGGATTCGCCGATGGCACCGTACGAACCGAAGTACATGCTGCTTGCCAGCGGTGAAGCGGCCGTGGTCCGCGCCGTCGACCGGGATGAGATCCCGGACCTGCTGAAGCACGTCGAGCCGTTGTTGCACGTCGAGCGCGACTACTACGACGTTGTCGCCTCTCGCGTATACGCCGAGCTGTTGTCTCACTATCAGTACCGATTCCAGGACCAGTATGTCCTCGCAGTGCAGATCGACGGAGAGCTTGCCGCCATCGTCAACGGCCGCCAAGTGACCCCCATCCTGGGTCTGTCATTGCACACCCTGGCTCTGCGTCGCGGCCTTCGCGTCGGCGCACACGCCTTCGCGGCGAAGATGGAGTACCACTTCGATGCCCTCGGGCATGATGAGGTCCTGATCGTCGCCGAATCACCGATCGGATTCCGCCGTTGGATGATCGAGTACAAACTCGAGAAGCGATTCGAGGTTCCCCATGAGCTCGGCGGGGTCCCCTCATGGGCGTTGACCCGTGACCTGTTCGATCGGGCCCGTTCCAGCCTCGTCGTCGGTCGTCGCCCGGTTCCGCCGGAGATCCTCGACAAGGCCATGGAGAAGATCCTGCCTCCTTCGGATCCGCCGACGCCTGCGCTCGATCCGCTCGCGGCAACTCGCTCGAAGTACGACCCCACCGCCACTGCGCTCATGATCGAGCGGTGGGCGATGGAGGAGGGGTCCCTCAATGCGTGACGTATACGTAGCCGGGATCGGGATCACCACGTTCACCCGGTTGGAGTTCGCGCTGTCGGAAATCGCATCCTACGCGTCGATGATGGCGCTCAAGGATGCCGGGATCACCGAGGTCGACCAGGTCTACGTGGCGAACATGGGCGCCGCCCGTGTCAACCACCAGACGGCGCTCGCCAGTGCGGTCGTCGACAGTCTGAGTCTCACTCCGGCGGGTGCCGCGTCCATCGAGAACGGACCGGCCTCGGGCGGTTCGGCCATCAAGGCCGGGTTCCAGGCCGTCGCGTCCGGCATGGACGATGTCGTCCTCGTCGTCGGTGTCGAGCGGATGCGTGAGGTCAACGGCCTCGAGGCAACAGACTTCGTCGCAACACTGACGCATCCGATCGCCGAGTACATCTACGGCGTGACCCTTCCGGCGCACGCAGCGATGTTCACCCGGCTCTACATGGACAAGTACGGCGTCACCGAGCGCCACCTTGCGATGGTTGGAGTCAAGAACCAGAACGCTGCGCTCAACAACGTGTGGGCGCACCTGCAGCAGGAGATCAGTCTCGAGGGCATCCTCGACTCTCCCGAAGCGATGACGAACAACCCGTACGTCGCCGAACCCTTGCGGTTCTTCGACGCATGTCCGGTGTCCGACGGTGGCGCAGCCATCATCCTGGTCTCGAAAGAGAAGGCCAAGGAGCTCGGCAGACCATTGATCAAGATCACCGGTGTCGGTCAGGCGACCGATACCCACGCGGTTCATGAGCGCGAAGAACCGACTGATCTGCTCGCCGTCCGCAAGGCGGCAGCGGATGCGTTCGCAATGGCGGGCTTGACGCCGCAAGACGTCGACGTCGCGGAACTCCACGACGCGTTCACGATCCTCGAGATCGTGGAGAGCGAAGAAGTCGGGTTCTTCCCGAAAGGCGAAGGTCACATCGCCCTCGAGAAGGGCGAGACGGCGCTTGGTGGGAAAATCCCCATCAACGTTGGCGGCGGTCTCAAGGGTCGCGGCCACCCGGTCGGAGCTACCGGTGTTGCGCAGGCGTGGGAGATCGTCACCCAGCTACGCGGAGACGGCGGCAAGCGGCAGGTTGATGGTGCCAGAGTCGGCTTCACCTGCAACTTCGGCGGCTTCGGCAACAATGTCGTTTGTCTCACGTTTGAGAAGGAGGCCTGATGGCTCGCGAGATCTATGCGTATCGGTGCCGCCTTTGCGACACGATGCACTATCCGTTCCGGATGGTGTGCAAGAACTGCAAGAAGAACGACTTCTTCGAGTTCGACACGGTGCCGCTCCCGAAGGACGGAACGTTGTTGACCTTCACACGGGTCTACAACCTGCCGGCTCAGTACGAAGTCGCCACCCTCGGGCTCGGCATCGTCGAGTTGGAGAACGGGATGCGGATGCTGGGCCAACTCGAGATCGATGATCCCAAGGCCGGCATGGCGGTGAAGGGAAGTGTCGAGGTAGTCCGCAAGGAAACCTACGACGACTTCTATGGGATGGTGTTCAGAAGCGCATGACGCATACACGGGCCATGGAAGGCATCCGACAACGAGCGGATGGCAGGGCGAAACTACTCGTTCCGTTCGTCATCAGCCGATGCCGGGTGAGGCACATATGACAGTCTTGACCGGGGCCATAGCCACCAGTCGAGATCGGGCGACGAGTCCGATCGGTAAGAACGAGAGCCACCCCGAGGAGGGTGGCTCTCGCCGTCTACGGGAGAGGGAAGAGCCATGGAGTTGACGATACAGAAGAAGGTTGTGCTGGGCCTACAGCACACGATCGCAATGTTCGGGGCAACGGTCCTTGTGCCATTGCTGACCGGACTCAATCCGTCTGTCGCCCTACTCGCCGCCGGGATCGGAACCTTGCTGTTCCACCTCGTGACGAAGCAGATGGTGCCGGTGTTCCTGGGATCGTCGTTTGCGTTCATCCCGGCAATCATTTTGGCGGCCGAAGACGGGTATTCATGGGAAGCCATCGGTGCCGGAATCATCGGCGCAGCGGTCATCTACATGGTCATGTCGATCATCGTGACGTTCGTCGGTCACGCTGTGATCACGAGGATCTTCCCACCGATCGTCACCGGACCCGTGATCATCGTCATCGGTATGACGCTTGCGCCGGTCGCTCTCGGTATGGCTGAGGGTGCCTGGTGGCTCGCGATCGTCACGTTGGTCGCCGCAGTGATCGCAGCGATCTTCTTCCGCGGCCTGTTCCAGATGCTCCCGATCCTCACCGGAGCGATCGTCGGCTTCATCGCCGGCGCCATCTTCCTCGAGGGGTTCACGTGGGATCTCGTCAGGGACGCTGCGTGGGTCGGCCTGCCGGACTTCACGTGGGGTATGGGTGACATCCAATGGGGTGCGATCGTGATCATCGCTCCGATCGCGTTTGTCACGATGATCGAGCACGTCGGCGACATCGTTGCCAACGGCGGGGTCGTGGGTAAGAACTTCCTGGATGAACCGGGACTGAATCGAACCCTGCTTGGCGACGGCATTGCCACCGCGGTGGCAGGACTCATCGGCGGGCCACCGAACACGACCTATTCGGAGAACACCGGAGTGCTGGCGATCACCAAGGTCTACGACCCGTTCATCCTCCGGATCGGGGCCGTGTTCGCGATCGCCCTCGGCCTGGTGCCGAAACTGGCGGCGTTGCTGCGCACCGTGCCCGTCCCGGTGCTCGGCGGGCTTTCGATCATCCTCTTCGGCATGATCGCTTCCGTCGGGCTGCGGACCTTGGTCGAGAATCACGTCGACTTCAAGAAGGGCCGGAACATGCTGGTCGTCGGTTTGATCCTCGTCTTTGGCTTGGGGATCAGCGGCCTGGCCACGCCGCTCAAGATCGGCGATGTCCAGATCTCTGGGCTCGCGCTCGCTGCCGTCATCGGCGTCGTTGCGAACCTGATCCTTCCCGCCGATCGCGTAGAGGTCGGACCGGCGCTGTCCTCGGACGCGTACGAGCAAGCCGATTCCGACAGCTAGGAGAGCTGAACACCCGGACACCACCATCCACGAAAACGAGAGGGAGTCGGCACGACCGGCTCCCTCTCTTCCGTTCCTGCATCCGGCGCGTAGTGTTGGCAGGGGCCACATCTGACATTCGACCCTGCACAAGTTCCGGCCCTGTGATGACGATAGAGAAGAGAGACGTCCGTTCATCTGGATCGCGAAGGGGAATCAAACCATGATCAACAAGCCAACCCGTAGGTCGATCATCGTCGTTGCAGCGTTCGCTCTGCTCATCTCGGCTTGTTCGAGCGCATCCGACACGGCGGCCGAGAACCTTGCCGAAAAGCTCATCGAGGCGAGCAGCGATGGAGATGTCGACGTCAATATCTCCGGCGAGGGTGACGACGTGACGATCGAAATGGAGACCGAAGATGGATCGGTCTCTATCGGGGTTGGCGCCGAACTGCCCGATGGTCTTGATATTCCGGTCCCCGACGGTGGAGACGTCACCACCTCGGTCGAGGTGGAAGAGGGCGTCATGGTGGTCGTGACCTACCCGAAGGGCGACTATGACGCGATCGTCGCCTTCTATGACGATTGGACGGCGGGAAGCGGCGATGATTTCGATCGGCAGAGCATGTCGCTCGACACGGGTGGGCCGGACCAGCGGTCGACCATTTGGATCGGAACTGGCAGCGAGACATTCGTCTCGGTTGGGGATTGCTTCGACGTTCAATCAGAAGAGAGCAGTGGCGAAGAGTTCAACGCCGTCTGCGTGAACATCAACCAGGGCGGCTAGGCGACCCGCGCTTACGAATTGCCGGCGTAGGTCCACCTGTCGGCGACGTTCCCGTGGCGGTCTTGGAGGATCGCCGTGTCGCCGTCGTTCGACCAGATGGGCTGCTCTGAGCACCAGAAGACGGTATCGGAGCGGTCCTCGCCGCACCCGGTTCTGACGGTCACGGACTGACCGGACTTCAGGCTGAGGCCTTTGAACACATAGCGATTCTGGGATGACTCGTCGCGTACGATCCAGCCCGCGAGATTCAGCGGCGTCGTACCACTGTTCGCGATGGTCAAGTACTCATCGACGAGTCGCTCGTCGTCCGAGCCGGGTGGGTCGTACGTGAACTCGACGATCTTCGCTCCGAGTTGCGGAGCGGGCCCGCACGCATCGGGTGCCCACATTCCGAGCATCGCTTCGGCGGCCAGGTTGCCGATCTCGACGAACTCGTCGTTGTACCGGTGGTCGCCCTGGAGCGTGAGGGCGCGTCCTTCGGCAACCATGCGTCCGTTCACGTTCTCGCCGTCGACGTAGACGTATCGCAGAAGGCGGCCGTAGCGATCAGTGTCGTCTCCGGAGCCCTCGACGAGGACCAGGTCTTGATCGGCGATCATGCCGATGAGCGTATCGCGGGCCTCGCCGCCGAAGCATTCGTCTCCCTCCGGGGCGTTGATGCCGAGCAGGCGGACCTCCTCCGTCCTGACCTTCGATATCGACCTCCATCGAATCGCCATCGAAGGCGTAGCTGAGGCTGGCCGGCGTCCCCTGGGGCTCGGTGGCCGGAGCCGCGTTGTCGGTGCACGCGACCATGACGAGGACGGCAACGACGGTGATAACCGTCATGCTGTGGGACATGGTGACAACGCTAGGCGGCCGAAGGAGCGGATCCGAGATCCTTGCCGCGGAGCGCGGACCACGGAGTGCGGGCTACCGACCGCGAAGTACGTGGTTCGCGACTTGTCGTTACGCAACAGTCCTCCCTACACTTCCGCTAGCGGCCCGGCTTCGGGCTGCGTTTTCCCATGCAAAGACGTCGTTGATATCGACGGGTCCGGGCGATACCCGGTCACCGCCGGTGTAGAGGTCACCCTTCGCTGCGGACACTCCGGTGCTCGCCTCGGTGACGCTCGGATGCGACGTCCGAAAGAATCGAACCGAGGCAGGATCACCACTGATGAAAGTATCAGCATCCGCCAAAAAGATGTGCGAGAAGTGTCGGGTCATCCGGCGCAGTGGTCGCGTCTGGGTGATCTGCGAGAACCCGAGACACAAGCAGCGTCAGGGGTAGCGCACACATGGCACGAATTGCAGGAGTAGATCTCCCGAGGGAGAAGCGGGTCGAAATCGGCCTGACGTACATCTTTGGTCTCGGGGGAACCCGATCCCAGCAGATTCTCGACGCGCTCGAGATTCCGTACGACACCAAGGTGCGGGATTTGACCGACTCGGAAGTTGTCAAGATCCGCCAGTTCATCGACGGCAACTACAACGTCGAAGGTGACCTCAGGCGTGAGGTTGCTCAGAACATCAAGAGGAAGATCGAGATCGGCAGCTACCAGGGTCTCCGCCACCGTCGCGGCCTCCCCGTACGCGGTCAGCGCACGCACACCAACGCTCGTACCCGCAAGGGGCGTCGCGCTCCGGTTGCGGGCAAGAAGAAGGTCACGAAGTAATGGCCAAACAAGCACCACGGCCGCGTCGCAAAACCCGTCGGACGATCTCCCACGGTCAAGCGCACATCAGTGCCAGTTTCAACAACACGATCATCACGATCACGGACCAGCAGGGCGAAGTCGTCGGATGGACTTCCGGCGGGTCGGTCGGATTCAAGGGCTCTCGGAAGTCCACGCCGTACGCCGCGCAGGTTGCCGCCGAGCAGGCCGCCCGCAAGGTCGGTGAGATGGGGATTCGCAAGCTCGACGTCATCGTTCGCGGCTCCGGTTCCGGTCGCGAGACCGCAATCCGCACGCTCCAGAACATGGGCATCGAGGTCACGGGGATCAAGGACGTCACACCGGTACCGCACAACGGGTGTCGTCCCAAGAAGCGGAGGATGCGTTAACGATGGCTCGCTACACGGGACCCAGAACGAAGGTGAGCCGACGCGCTCGCCAACTCCTCGACGAGAACAAGGCGAAGTACTTCGACCGGCGTCCCTACCCGCCGGGTGAGCACGGCCGTGGGCGCATTCGCGAGTCTCAGTACCAGATCCAGCTCCGCGAGAAGCAGAAGCTCCGTTTCATGTACGGCGTACTCGAGAAGCAATTCCGGCGCTACTACAAGGAAGCCGCTCGCCAGTCGGGGATCACGGGCACCAATCTGCTCGTCATTCTCGAGACCCGGCTCGACAACGTCGTGTACCGCTCCGGCCTGGCTCGGACGCGGCCGCAGGCTCGTCAGTTGGTCAACCATGGCCACTTCCTCGTGAACGGCAAGAGGGTTGACATCCCGTCGTACCAGGTCCGTGGCGGCGACGTCATCACCGTCAAGGAGCGGAGTCTCGAGATTCTCCCGATCCTCCACTCGATCGACACCGGTGACCGCACCGTCCCGGAGTGGATGAACGCCGAGGCCGACGAACGCAAGATCACCATCCAGGATCTGCCCAGCAGGGAACAGATCGATACCCAGATCCAGGAACAGCTCGTCGTTGAGCTGTACTCCAAGTAGTAGCACCCCAACCCGAAAGGGGAGTCTCTCCGTGCTGATCACGCAGCGGCCAACCATCGAAGAAGAGATCGTCAACGCGACCCGATCGCGGTTCATCGTTGAGCCGCTCGAGCCCGGTTTCGGCTATACGCTCGGGAATACCTTGCGGCGTACGCTGCTGTCCCGGGTTCCGGGCGCGGCGATCACATCCGTTCGGATCGAGGGCGTCCAACATGAGTTCTCGACCATCGAGGGCGTTGTCGAAGACGTCGTCGACTTCATCCTGAACCTCAAGCAGGTCGTGCTTCGCATCGAAGTCGACGAACCGCAAACGCTCTACTTGTCCGCTTCGGGCAAGGGCGAGGCGACCGCGGGCGACATCAAGGCCCCGGCCGGTGTCGAGGTCGTCAACACCGACCTCCACCTCGCGACGCTGTCGTCGTCGGCGAGGCTCGAAGTCGAGATGACGGCAGGACGCGGCGTTGGCTATCGCAGCGCCGACAGGAACAAGACATCCGATGCGATCAGCGTGATGCCGATCGATTCGATCTACTCGCCGGTACGCAAGGTCGCCTATCGAGTCGAAAGCACGCAGGTTGGTCAGATGACCGACTTCGACCGGCTTGTTCTCGACATCGAGACGGACGCATCCGTGACTCCTGCGGAGGCAATCTCCTCTTCTGGCGGCACGCTGCGGAACCTGTTCGAAATGTTCGCCGACCTCGACGACTACGACGCTCTCGAACTCGACGAGATCATCCAGCCTGAGGCAGCCGGCCAGGAGCATCTCGATCTCCCGATCGAGGCACTCGACTTGTCCGAACGTCCCAGAAACTGCTTGCGCCGCGCTCAGGTCCAGACCGTCGGCGAGCTCATTGAGAAGAGCGAAGAAGACCTTCTGAACATCACCAACTTCGGGCAGAAGTCGCTCGAAGAAGTTGTCGCGAAGCTCGATGAACTCGGCTTCTCACTCCAATCGCTCGCCGATGCAGATCACACGGAAAGAGTTGTCTGATGCCACGACCGAAGAAGGGCGCCCGCCTCGGCGGTAGTCCCAGCCATCAGCGCAAGATCCTTGCGAACTTGACCGCTCAACTCATTGAGCATGAGCGGGTAACAACGACACACGCCAAGGCTCGCGACGTGCGCCCATACGCTGAGAAGATCATCACGAAGGCTCGTCGCGGCGATCTCCACGCTCGGCGCCTCGTCCTGGCGAAGATCGGCGACAACGACGTCGTGACCAAGCTGTTCGACGACGTGGGCCCACGCTACGCGAACCGTCCGGGCGGCTACACCCGGATCACGAAGATCGGTAAACGTCGCGGCGACGGCTCCGAAATGGCGATGATCGAGCTCGTCTGAGCTGCCGGCTGCGAGCTGGCAGCCACCGACCCGAATGACGCTCCGGTCTATTCCGGGGCGTTTTCGCGTTCGACACGCCGCGAGTACGCTCGCCTGATCGTGTTGTCGATCGAATCTCTGTTGGCCGGTGCAACGGCCGTGTCCTCGCCGTCGGCACTGGCCCGATCGCTTGATCTCGTCCGATCGGGGTGTCCGACGGATCGGAACCGATTCGATCCCGGACACTTCACGGCCTCGGGGTTTGTTGTCTCACTGGACGGCTCGTCCCTCTTGCTCATCCACCATCGACGCCTCGACCGGTGGCTCCAGCCGGGGGGACACATCGACACGGGGGACGCCTCACCCATCGTTGCGGCCGCTCGAGAGGTGACCGAGGAGACGGGCGTCGCCGTGGAGCCGATCCTTGCCGACCTCATCGACCTCGACATCCATCCGATCCCGCCGCGTGCCCCGGAACCGGCCCACGAGCACTTCGATCTGCGCTTCGCCTTCCGGGCCTTGGATGATGAGGCGCTGGTCGCCGCCGACGAGGTCTACGACGCCATCTGGGTGCGATGGGACGATCTCGACGCGTACGATGTCGACGCCTCTGTGGTTCGGGCCGCCGAGATCCTCCGTCGGGCATGCTCGTGACACACCGCAGGTAACCTGCGTCGACCCGACCGAAGGCAGGCGATGGGCGTCGTTCTCAACCGACTTCTCCAAGCGATCCGATTCGACAGGGACGCGTTCGTCTGGATGGACCTCAACGATCGCGCCACCGGCGATGCGCTCATCATCGTTGCGATCACCGAGGTGCTGATCATCATCGCTGGAGGAACGTCGCTGTTCGGACTCGTGACGGGTCTGGCCAGCGTCCTCTCGGCTCTTCTGTCGACGGTCATCTTCTGGCTCATCTACAGCGGACTTGTGTATGCCGTCGTCGTCTACCTGTTCCGCGGGGATGGTCACTATCCCGTGTACCTCCGTATCGCCGGGTTCGCATTCCCGACGCTGCTGCTGACGATTGCCACGACCCAGATCTTCGGCGTGGGGCTGATCGGGACGCTCGTCGGCTCCCTCTGGTTCCTCCTCGTCGTCGCATACGGAACCCACTACATTTCGGACCTTCCGCTGGATCGGTCGCTCGTCGCCGCGGTGCTCGGCTGGGCAGGGTGGATCGTCGTCTCCGCGATCCTCGGCGGGTTCAGCATCTTCTAGACATGCCGACCTACCGGATCGACCTCGCATACGACGGCACTGACTTTCACGGCTATGGCCGTCAGAACAACGTGCGGACCATCCAGGGAGATCTGGAAAAGGCTCTGTTCCGCATCACCGGAGAGGTGAAGACGGTCGTCGCCGGGCGCACCGATGGCGGTGTGCACGCCGTCGGCCAGGTTGTGAGTTTCTCCGTCGATGCGCCACTCGACACTGACCGGCTTCAGCGCAGCCTCAATGGGCAACTCGGGCCGGAGATCGCTGTGAATGCGGTCACGGAGGTAGGGGACCGATTTCACGCAAGATTCTCTGCCGTTGCCCGACGCTATCGGTACCGGATCTCCAATCGGCCCGTGCAGGATCCCCTCATGTCCCGCACCGCGTGGCACGTGCCGGAACCGCTCGACGTTGATGCGATGGATCAAGCGGTCGGAGCGTTCATCGGCGTACATGACTTCGCTTCATTCTGCAGAAGAGCTCCCGGACGAACCACCGTTCGGGAGGTCCTTGACGCCCATTGGACCAGAACCGGGGACCTCGTCGAACTCTCCATCGGTGCGATCGCGTTCTGCCACCAGATGGTTCGATCGATCGTGACCGTCTCGGTCGACGTAGGGAAGGGGCGGTCCCGGCCCGAAGATGTGCAGGCGATTCTCGAGGCCCACAGCCGGGATGTGGTCCGAGGCCTCGCTCCGCCCTTCGGCCTCACATTGATGGCAGTCACCTATGACGCTGCGGACGCAGGCGCCGTGCCGTCATGGGTGGTGCTGTGACCGTGGATCGGCTGTGGCGGTCCGATGGGCCGATCCGGTTGGCCTTATCTCACAGGACTCGATAGCATTGGGGTCCACTCCCGGGTCCCCGGGGGTCGTTTCGTTCCGTCTGAGGACCCCCGATGAAAGCCAAGCTGCAGAAAACGTTCACGCCCACGCCCGCCCACATCGAGCGGAAGTGGTACGTCGTCGACGCTGAGGGGATCCCCCTCGGACGTCTTGCTTCCGAGGTTGCGCAGGTCCTGCGCGGCAAGAACAAGCCGACCTTCGCTCCCCACATGGACATGGGTGACTACGTCATCGTCGTCAACGCCGCACATATCGCGGTTACCGGTAACAAGGAGACGCAGAAGATCTACTACCGCCACTCGGGTTTTCCGGGGGGCCTCCGGAGTGACACGCTGGCGAAGATGCGGATCGATCATCCCGATCGGCTGGTGCAGAACGCTGTCAGGGGAATGATCCCCAAGAACAGACTTGGCCGCCAGATACTCACGAAACTCAAGGTCTACGCGGGTCCGGATCACCCACACCGGGCGCAGGAACCGCAACCGCTCACTCTCACGTATGGAAGGGCTGAAGCCTGATGACGAAACCGCTTGTTCAGGCCACCGGCCGCCGGAAGACCTCGGTCGCTCGTGTGAGACTCCTTGACGGAACCGGGCAGATCACGCTCAACGAGAAGAGCCTTGATGCCTACTTCCCTGAGGCCACGCACCGTATTCGTGTCATGGAACCGCTCAGGATCACCGAACTCGAAGGTCGCTACGACGTCAATGCGACCCTCGAAGGAGGCGGAACAACCGGGCAGGCCGACGCGCTCCGTCTCGGCATCGCCCGGGCGATCATCGAGATCGACCCCCAACTGCGGCCGATCCTGAAGAAGGCTGGTCTCCTGCGCCGTGACGACCGCAAGGTCGAGCGCAAGAAGTACGGCCTCCGCAAGGCTCGTCGCGCACCTCAGTTCACGAAGCGTTGATCCAGGCGCTGCGTCCGCAACCTATCGATCACAATGGGGGAAGCCAGGATGGCTGAACGGCACCTCTTCGGTACCGATGGGGTTCGCGGCGTGGCGAATGATGATCTCACTCCGGCGATGGCGTTCGATCTGGCCCGAGCCGCCGGAGAAGGCCGCGAAGGGCATGTGATCGTCGGTCGTGATACACGCCGGTCTGGTCCGATGCTCGCGGCCGCTCTCATGTCCGGGTTCAATTCGGTCGGCATCGATACCGTCGACCTCCGAATCATCCCCGTTGGCGCTGTCTCTCGCCTCGTGCGCGATACGAACGCGATCTTCGGAGTCATGGTCAGCGCATCCCACAATCCTGCTCCCGACAATGGAATCAAGTTCTTCGGTGCAAACGGCACGAAGCTCTCCGACGACGACGAGGCCGCTATCGAGGCTCGTTTCCTCGACGGCGAGCCGTGGCACCGTAGCGTCGGTCCGAAGATCGGCATCCAAACCGTGATGGACGATGCGATTGAACGTTATGTCGAGACCATCTCACGCCCCGTTGAGTACTCGATGCGGGGGCTGGAGTTCGTTGCCGACGCGGCAAATGGAGCTGCCTTCCTCGCCGGCCCTGCGCTGTTCGAGCGGGTCGGAGCAACCGTCGAGTTCATCAATGTTGATCCGGACGGCATGAACATCAATGAAGGTTGCGGTGCGACCCACCCCGAGCGAGTGGCGCGCAGCGCCGCCGGGCGCGTCGGCCTGTCGTTCGACGGTGACGCCGATCGGCTCATCGCAGTCGACGAGGACGGTGTTGTGGCCGACGGCGACGTGATCATGGCGATCTTCGCTCAGTGGATGAAGGAGCGAGGTCGGCTCAAGAACGACACATTGGTGGCCACGGTGATGTCGAATCTCGGTTTCCGAAAGGCGATGGAACACCTCGGAATCCGAGTCATCGAGACCGCGGTGGGAGATCGATACGTTCTCGAAGCCATGCGCACTTCACGTGCAGTCCTCGGTGGCGAACAGTCTGGGCACGTTCTCCTCGAGGATCGGGCCACCGGTGATGGGCTCCGGACAGCACTTCGGCTCATGGAGGTGATGGCCTCCACCGGCAAGGAACTGCGTGAGCTGCGGACCGTGATGAGTGCGTATCCGCAGGTCCTGACCAACGTCACCGTGAAGGACAAAGGGTTCGAACCCAACGCTGCCATCGCGGCGTCGATCGTTGCCGGTGAGCGTGCTCTTGCCGGTCGCGGACGCATCCTCGTCCGCGCCTCTGGAACCGAACCTCTGGTCCGGGTCATGGTCGAGGCCCCGACCGAGTCAGAAGCCGGCGACGTAGCCGCCATGATTGCGAAGACGGTAGAAGCCGAACTCGCCTGACCCGCCGGGTCCGCAGGAAGTACGCGGGCTCCAACCCACAGTTCCTGTTGCGTGGTGCCTGTCGGCTATCGACTCGGCTACTCGGCTACTCGGCTACTCGGCTACTCCGCTACTCGGCTACTCGGCTACTCGGCTACTCGGCTACTCCGCTACTCGGCTACTCGGCTACTCGGCTACTCGGCTACTCTTCCTCCTACAACTAATCGACCGACCGGAGATCAATCCAAGCGCCTGCCCTCGCGATTCGCGAGGTGACGAGGAAGAGGGACTATCGAACAGTCGGCGGGTGCCCTCTCGGCCGCTCACGGTCGTTACGGGGTTGGACAAAACCCGGGAGCGATCCCGGGGACAAACCAATTCCGAGTGAGGCGGGAAACCGTCCCGCAGCGCCCTCCGGTCCAACCTCGAGGAGGTCGCGCGCGTGTGTGGAATCATGGGCTACGTAGGCCCAAGGCAAGCCGCCCCCATCATCATGGACGGGCTGAAACGTCTCGAGTATCGGGGCTACGACTCGGCCGGTATCGCCGTTACGAACGGCACGATCAACGTTCGGAAATCCGAAGGGAAGATCGCCCGACTCGTCGCCCTTCTCGAAGAGGAACCGCTGGAAGGGACGATCGGGATCGGTCACACCCGATGGGCAACGCACGGCGAACCGAGCGATCTCAATGCACATCCCCACACCGATCCGACCGGCGCGTTCGTCGTCGTCCACAACGGCATCATCGAGAACTTCCAGACGCTGCGTGAGGAACTCGAGTCCGGTGGTGCGGTCCTCACCTCGCAGACCGATACCGAGATTCTTGCCCACCTCGTGGCCCAGGAGTACAACGGAGACCTCGCGTCGGCCGTCCGAAGGGCGGTCGGCCGAGCCAAAGGCGCCTACGCACTGGTCGTGATGACAATGCGGGAACCGCGCAAGATCATCGCGGTACGCAAGATCAGCCCACTCGTGGTCGGGCTCGGAAACGGGGAGACGTTCCTTGCATCGGACATCCCTGCGGTGCTCCACCACACCCGCGATTTTCTCATCATCGAGGACGACGAGATGGTCACTATCACCGAGGACGGCGCGATCGTCGAGACGATCGCGGGCGGTCCGGTCGATCGGGATGTACTGCACGTCGAATGGGACGCAGAACAAGCCGAGAAGGGTGGCTTCGAGCACTTCATGTTGAAGGAGATCCACGAGCAACCTGTCGTGATCACGGAGACCCTCGCGGGCCGCCTTGACGAAGACGGCACTGCCTGGCTCGAAGACGTCGGATTCGATGACGCGTTCGCCAGAGATCTCGACACCGTATGGATCACCGCCTGCGGCACCGCCTATCACGCCGGCCTCGTTGGTCGCGAGGTCTTCCAGCGAGTGCTCCGACTCCCCACGATGGTGGAGTACGCCCACGAAATGCGATATGCCGACCCGATGATCAAGGAAGGCGATCTCACCATTGCGATCTCGCAGTCCGGTGAGACCGCAGACACGCTTGCTGCGGCAAGGCTCGCCGCGGAGCGGGGAGCGCGGATGCTGGCGTTGACCAACGTTGTGGGTTCGACGTTGAGTCGCTACGCCGATGACGTCCTCTACACCCGAGCCGGACCCGAGATATCGGTCGCCTCAACGAAGGCCTACACCGCCATGCTGATCGGTCAGTACTTGCTGGCGCTCCGCCTCGGCGTGGCCCGTGGCTCGATCGATCGTCGCCGCGCAAGGGAGATCTCCCGCGGGCTGAATAGCCTGCCTGCGCAGGTCGGGACGATCCTCGGGAACGACGAGGTAATCGTTGAGGCCGCACATGCGATCGTCGACGCCAACGACATCTACTTCCTCGGCCGCGGCCTCGACTATGCCGTCGCCATGGAGGGTTCGCTGAAGCTGAAGGAGATCTCCTACCTTCACAGCGAAGCGATGCCGGCCGGCGAACTCAAGCACGGAACGTTGGCGTTGATCACAAAGGACGTTCCGGTGATCGTCGTGGTGACGCAGCGGGCAACATACGACAAGACCATCTCTGCGGTGCAGGAAGTCAAGGCGCGAGGTGGCAAGGTCGTCGCGGTGGCGTATGACACCGACACGGAGATCGAGAAGTTCGCAGAGATCGTGTTGAGGATTCCGGAGACCGACGATCTCCTTGCTCCCGTCAACGCCGTTGTGCCGCTGCAGCTCCTTGCGTATCACGTCGCCCGGCTGCGCGAACACGATATCGATCAACCGCGTAACCTCGCGAAGTCCGTCACCGTCGAATAGGACTGGATCTGCACCGGAACGGCTGAGACAGGGAGCGCGCGAATGGGAATCATGGGACTCGGGGTGGATCTCGTCGAGATCGATCGTGTCCGGTATCTGTTCGATCGCTACGGCGATGCATTCCGTCGACGCTGCTTCACCGATCATGAATGGGAGTATGCCTCCCGGTTTCGTGATCCTTCGGCGCGGTTGGCGGCGAGATTCGCAGGCAAAGAGGCGGTCATGAAGAGTCTCGGCACCGGATGGCGCCATCTGCGGTGGGCTGACGTCGAGATAACCGGAGGGGGCCGGCCACGGGTGGTTCTGACCGGCCGGGCGGCCGATCGGGCGAAGATGCTCGGCGTCACCGAGGTCCTCGTCACGGTCACACACACCCGCGACCAAGCCGTGGTGATGGCGATCGCCGTCGGCGACGAGTCCTGACTCACCGATCGTTCGTGTGTGGAAGCACGGCAGGTGTGAACGCAGGCACAAACGACGGCATCGAGGCGCGAAGCGACCGCTCCGAAGAGCGGCCGCTTCATTGGTCGGACCCGTCCCGGGGAGGGGATTTCTGCAGAGTGCGGAGATAGGCGACGATGTTCTGCAGATCGGGATCCGATGTCCGGTGGGATGTCACCTTTCGGTGATGTGTCCACTCCCTCCGGAGGTTCCGGATCACATACGGGCCGACCGGTTCTCTCGTGTGTCTTCCTGGCTTGTGTCGCTCTTCTCCTGGCTCGTGGTCGGGGCATCTCATCCGCCGACCGGATATCTTCCGCGTCCTGAGCGTACGGACTTAATCGGTACCGACCTAGAGTCGAATGGCCCCCCTGCTCGCGATGACCCTCGGAGTCGCGAAGCGCCCACATTCGTTACGCTGCCTCCTATGCGTCCTTCCTGGATCGAGATCGACCTCGACGCGATCGAATCGAACGTGCGGATTATCTGCGATGCCATCTATCCGACCGCCGTGTGTGCCGTCGTTAAGGCTGATGGGTACGGCCACGGTGACGTTCCCTCGGCGGAAGCAGCGATCAAGGGAGGTGCGACCCATCTGGCGGTCGCGCTCGTCTCCGAAGGTGTGCGTCTTCGCGAGGCCGGCATTGAGGCGCCGATCCTGGTCCTGTCTGAACCACTGCCGGAGGAGCTCGACGCCGTCATCGGGTGGTCGTTGACTCCATTTGTCTATCGAAGCCACTTCGTTGACGCCGTCGCCGAGACTGCCAGTCGTCTCGGCAGGGCCCCGTACCCAGTCCACCTCAAGGTCGACACCGGGATGCACCGCGTCGGTGCCTCCCCGATCGAGGCGATCGACCTTGCCAGACGAATCGACGCCGATGAACGGTTGGTCCTCGAAGGAATCGCCACGCACCTGTCGGTCGCGGAGGAAGATCCTGAGTTCACTGCTCGCCAGGTTGGTGCTCTCACGCAGTTCCGGGATCTCCTCGTGTCTGAGGGTGTCGACGTCCAGTACGTGCACGCTGCGAACACCGCAGGGGCCCTTGACTACACGGATGCCCGACTCGATCTCGCCCGGATCGGGCTCGGTATCTACGGTCTCCGGCCGGCGCCGGAGACCGGTCGTGAACTCCCACTGACTCCCGCAATGAGAGTCGTCTCGGCGGTCTCCTTCGTGCAGCGGCTCCCCGCCGGTGCACGCCCGTCGTATGGACGCATTCGACCCCTCGAGCGCCCATCGACCGTCGCGACCGTCCCTCTCGGATACGCCGACGGCATCCCTCGCCGGCTCTCCTCTCTCGGCGGGGAAGTCTTGATTCATGGGAAGAGGTATCCATTCGCCGGCTCCGTGACGATGGACCAAGTCGTGATCGACACTGGTGACGATCCGGTTGAAGTCGGGGACGAAGTCGTCTTCATCGGAAGGCAGGGCGAGGAGGAGGTAACCGCGACCGAGTGGGCCGACTTGCTCTCCACCATCAACTACGAAGTGGTCTGCCAGTTCGGACCGAGGCTGCCTCGCCGATATGTTCGCGGAGGGTCCTGATGGGAAATCACACGATCACTGCCGTACCGGGGGTCTCCGTCGGGCACTACACCGATCACGCCGCCGCAACCGGGGTCACCGTGCTGACATTCCCAGAACCCAACGTCGCTGTGGTGGATGTGCGGGGCGGAGCACCCGGTACTCGTGAGACCGCCGCGCTCGGCGATGCGATCAAGCCCATCACTGTCAACGCACTCACTTTCGCCGGGGGTTCGGCTTTCGGTCTCGCCGCCGCGACCGGTGTGGTCGCAGAGATCGAAGCGGAAGGGCGCGGTGCACCGACGCCGGCCGGACCGGTGCCAATCGTCCCGTCGGCGATCGTGTTCGATCTGATGACAGGGGAGCAACCGGGGCGGCCTGCCCCTGAGGACGGAGCAGCCGCGTACCGAAGCCGCACCTCCGAACCCGTTTCTCTGGGGCGCGTCGGAGCAGGCGCCGGCACGACGGTCGCGGCGTGGCGCGGACCGGGAGCTATCCAGTTCGCAGGCATCGGGTCTGCGGCCGTTACCGTCGGCGATGCCACCGTGGGTGCACTGGTCGTGCTGAACGCCGCCGGCGACGTGTTCTCGCTCGAAGGGGTGCCGCTCACGGGGGGTGAACCGGCATCGCTGGCACCGCCCATCGGCCCGTCTCTCGGGGACAACACGACGCTCATCTGTGTCGCCACCGACGCAGGCATCGAGGATCGCAACGAACTGCGTCGAGTCGCCATCCGCGCCCACGACGCCCTCGGAGCCTGCGTTCGGCCTACCCACACTCGATACGACGGGGACTCGGCGTTCGTCGTGTCCTTCGGAACGAAGACCGCCGACATCGACGTCGTGCAGCAGGCCGCTTTCGTCGCCGTCGGCCGGGCGATCGAGTCGGCGTTGATCGAATCCCCGAGTCCGCGATGACGATGGATGCCATCGATCGGCTCGATGAGTTGCGAATCACCGCGCTCGCATGCACCGCGTGTCGGCTCTCCGAAGACCGGACGCAAGTTGTGTTCGGTGATGGCGCCCCCCAAGCCGACGTGGTGTTCGTTGGGGAGGCCCCCGGACGCCGCGAGGATGAACAGGGTGTCCCATTCGTCGGCCCGTCCGGCCAGCTTCTCGACCGGCTGCTCGGCGAGATCGGACTCGAACGTGAGGACGTCTATATCGCCAACGTCGTGAAGTGCCGCCCCCCTGGCAACCGGGACCCGCGACCCGACGAGATCGATGCCTGCAAGGGATACCTCCGCGAACAGCTGCAACTCATCGATCCAAAGGTCGTTGTCACGCTCGGGAACTTCTCCTCGAAGCTCCTCCTCAAGACCGAGACCGGGATCACGCGGTTGCGCGGCACGGCCTACGAGTGGTGGGGACGCCGCCTCGTGCCGACGTTCCACCCGGCGGCCGCTCTGCGGGGTTCCGCCCAGGTCCTCGAGGACATGAGGTACGACTTCGCTCTCATCCGTGACGCCATCGACGGTAACCTTGACCGCCAGGCCAATGAGGCCGAAATCGAGTCTCCGATCACGCCTGATGAGGACTCGGAGCAACTCGGCCTATTCGGCCGCTGAGATGAGCATGATCACCACACGAACCGAATCCCCTGAAGAGACGCTTGCCCTCGGGCGGCGCCTCGCATCGGTCCTTGGACCGGGCGACGTCGTGTTGCTCAGCGGTCGGCTCGGAACCGGGAAGACCCTGCTCACCTCCGGCATCGCAGAGGGGCTCGGCGTGCCGGATCCTATCTCGAGCCCGACATTCGTCATCGCACGGGTCTATCGCGACGGCTTCGTGCCGTTCGTCCATGCGGACGTGTACCGGCTCGGATCGATCCTCGAGTTCGAGGATCTCGATCTCGAGGAAACGGCGGCGAACGGTGTGCTGGTCATCGAGTGGGGAGAGGCGATCGAGGAAGCGGTCTCGACGAATCGGCTCGTCGTTGAGATCGAGATCGACGGCGAGACCGGACGACAGTTCCGGATTATCCCTTTCGGTTCGTGGCTGGATCGGTCGTTGGAGGAGGTCGTGTGAAGATCCTCGCCATTGAGACCTCGACACCCGCGTCGTCTGTCGCTCTCGGAGACGACGGATCGCTCGCGGCCATGAGCGTTCGAGTCGATCGGCGTGGACACGTCGGTTTCCTGATGCCGGCCATCGACTTCTGCTTCGAACAAACGGGCTGGAGCCAACACGACATCGACGCCGTCGCCGTCGACGTCGGCCCAGGTCCGTTCACCGGCATCAGGGCGGGGATCGCGACCGCTCAAGCGTTCGCCGCCGGCGTAGGGGCACCCGTCATTGCTATCTCCTCGCTGACCGTGCAGGCGCTCCGTGCTGCGACTGGTCGTCGCCGAATCTGGTCGGTTGTCGACATGAGGAGAGGACAGGTCGCCGCCGCTCCGTATCGGCCGCTCCCCGGCGGTGTCGTGCCGGACGGTTCAGCCGAAGTGATGGGAGCCGAGGAATTCCGAGCCACTCTCGACACCGATGAAGCCGACATGCTCGTCGTGGGCGATTGGCAGGCACTGCCGGAGGCGATGTGGGGCGGACTCCACCGAGTCCGGCGTGGTCGTCCTCGTTATCCGTCAGCCGACGTGATGCTCGAGATCGCCGCCATCAGGGCCGCTCACGGCGACTTCGTCGCAGCCGAGGACCTGCGACCCGACTACATGCGCGAGCCCGATGTGCAGATCAATTGGAAGACCTTCCGGTCCGAAGGGCTATGGCCATGACGATCAGAACCATGTCCCGCAGCGATGTTCCGGCGGTCGCAACGCTCGAGCGCGAGATCTACCCGGAGCCGTGGTCGGCAAGGATCTTCTTCGACGAACTGGCCCACGGCAATCGTGCGTACATCGTCGGGACGAAGGACGGGGAGATCGTCGGATACGGCGGGTTGATGCTGATCGAGGATGACGCCCACATCACAACGCTTGGTGTCGTCCCTGGATTCAGGCGAAGGAGGCTCGGGACGCGACTCCTTCTCGCTCTCGTCGAGAGGGCCGTTGGCGGTGGTGCACGCCACCTCACACTCGAGGTTCGGGCGACGAACACGAATGCTCAGAAGCTCTACGAGCGATTCGGATTCACACCGGTCGGCAAGTGGAAAGACTATTACGCCGGGGAAGACGCCATCGTCATGTGGGCCGTCGATGTGGACGCCGAGGAGTACCGCCTTCGGCTCGATGGTATCCGCAGCGAACTGGGGAGAGAGGCAGCATGACCGATCCGCTCATCCTCGGGATTGAGACCAGCTGTGACGAGACCGGCATTGCGGTTCTGGAGGGGTTCAACGTCCGCTCATTCGTGCTGGCCTCCCAGACGGAGGAGCATGCCCGATTCGGAGGTGTTGTGCCCGAAGTCGCTGCCAGAGCACACGTCGAAGCGATCCGGCCTCTGGTCCATCAAGCGCTCGCGAGCGCCGGCGTTCATCCCGATCAGCTCGATGCGGTCGCCGCAACCCGCGGTCCGGGATTGATCGGCGCCCTCATGGTCGGCTACGCGTTTGGAAAGTCGCTCGCCTGGACGCTCGAAAAGCCGCTCTACGGCATCGACCACATGGAGGGACACCTCTATGCACCGCGTCTCGAGTTCGAGGAGTATCGGCCTCCGGCGATCGTGCTCCTCGCATCCGGCGGACACAGCCAGATCGTTCACGTTCGTGAGTGGGGCGACTACAAGACGCTCGGGACAACGATCGACGATGCAGCAGGGGAAGCCTTCGACAAACTGGCCCGGTTCCTCGGACTCGGATATCCCGGCGGACCGGTCATCGATGCCGAGTCGGAGCATGGCGATCCCGAGGCGATCGCATTCCCGCGGGCTCTGCGGGACCGCCCGTTCGACTTCTCCTTCTCCGGACTCAAGACCTCAGTGATCACCTACCTGGAGAAAGCCAAGGCGCAGGGCACGCTTCCACCGAGGGCGGACGTTGCTGCGTCCATCCAGGAGGCGATCGTGGATGTGCTCGTCGAAAAGACGTTCAATGCGGTGGAGGAGACCGGGGTCGAATCCGTGGGTGGCGGCGGCGGCGTACTCGCAAACAGAAGGCTTCGCACCAGACTTCGGGAGGAAGCAGACCGACGCGGGGTTGATCTGTTCATTCCCTCGATCCGGATGTGCACCGACAATGGGGCGATGATTGCTGCCGTAGCAGTCGACCGCTTGCGCAGTGGTGCACCGCCGGACGCCTGGGGCGCCGACGTCGATTCGAGCATGCGGCTGGGTTCGTGAACCGGGGCATCCGTCTCGGGCGGATCCGTGGCGTCGAGGTTGTTGCGGATGTGTCGGTGTTCGTGATTGCTGCAGCGATGGTGTGGGTGCTGTACATCGATATCGGTATCGCATATCCGCAGACGGATCCCGCGTTCGCAACGGCTATCGCGATCATGGCGGGGGCACTCTTCTTCCTTTCGGTGCTGGTTCACGAAGCAAGTCACGCCGTACTCGCGAGGCGTCGCGGACTTCGTGTGCGCCGGATCCAACTCCTCGCATTCGGGGGGTATACGACGATCGATGGGAAGGCTGAACACCCGTCAGACGAATTCCTCGTGTCGATCGCCGGACCCGTGGCGTCTCTTGCGGTGTCGGGTGTTGCCTGGCTGGTCGCCGCCATCGCAGGGGGCGTACCGGAGGTGCAATCCTCGATCCGTTTTCTCGCGTTCGCGAATCTCTTCATCGCTGTCTTCAACCTCTTGCCCGGGTTCCCCCTCGATGGAGGCCGCGCGCTTCGTGCCGCCGTGTGGCACTTCAAGGGAGATCGCGTGAGAGCGACCGAGGTCGCCGTGGCGGCAGGTCGGATCTTTGGCTGGATCGTGATCGGCGTGGCGACCGCTGCTGCGTTGACAGGCTTCGACCCTTGGGCGCTGTTGTGGATCATCTTGGGGTGGTATCTGCTCCGCAGCGCAGAGGTGGCGGGCCGACGAGAGCGACTTCTTGTGCGAGTGGATGGCTTGGTCGCGGGCGACGTCATGCGCAAGACCCCGGATCCGGTACCGGGGGAGATGCTCGTTGGAACCGTCGTCGACCTCTTTCAGATCGGCGTCCGGCTCCGATCACTCCCCGTGGAAGTCGACGGCAGGATCCGAGGTGTCCTGGGTGAGGCGGAACTCGATCGGCTCTCTCCGGCCCGCCGGGTCTCGATGCGTGCCTCTGCGGCGATGGCGAAGATCGGGCCAGGGGACGTGATCGACGTGCGCATGCCAGTCGACGCGATGGCGACCCGTCCCTCCGGCAAGACCGGCCGTTTTGTGGTCGTCGACGCGGGAAGAGTCGTCGGAATCATCGAAGGCGCGGACCTGGAGTCCGTGGTGAAGCAGTAGATCACCCGATCCGTGCTGCTGTCCCCGCTGCCGATCCGACGATCTCGTCGACCTGGCACTCTTCGTTCACGAGTGCCAGAATCGTGCTAGCATTGGCACTCGTAATGACCGACTGCTAGAACTGAAGGAGGAGTCGGATGAACTTGAAACCTCTGGGCGACCGCATCGTGGTGAAGCCCCAGGAGGACGAGGAATCTCGCACCCCGAGCGGCCTCGTGATACCGGATACGGCCAAAGAGAAGCCGCAACTCGGCGACGTACTCGCCGTAGGCCCGGGTGAGATCAAAGATGGGGAGCGAATTCCCATGGACGTCAATGTCGGAGACGTCGTCTTCTATTCGAAGTACGGCGGCACCGAAGTGAAGGTCGAGGGTGTGGATTATCTGATTCTGTCCGCCCGCGACGTTCTCGCTGTTCTCGCCTAGGAGGCTCACCATATGGCAGCAAAGGAACTGAAATTCAATGAGGAGGCTCGCCGGAGCCTTCAGGTAGGTGTCGACAAACTCGCCGACACCGTCAAGGTAACGCTGGGCCCCAAGGGGCGTAACGTCGTTCTCGAGAAGAAGTGGGGATCGCCCACGATCACGAACGACGGTGTGACGATCGCCAAGGAGATCGAGCTCGAGGACCCCTATGAGAATATGGGTGCGCAGCTCGCCAAGGAGGTCGCAAACAAGACCAACGACGTGGCCGGTGACGGCACGACGACGGCAACCGTGCTCGCCCAGGCGATGGTCCAAGAAGGACTCCGTCTCGTCGCCGCCGGGAGCAACCCGATGGAGATGAAGCGCGGCATCGAAGAGGCCGTCGCCAAGGTTGTCGAGAGCATCGCAGAGGGTGCGACGCCCGTATCGAGCGACGACAAGGGCGCTATTGCGTACGTCGCTGCGAACTCTGCAGCCGACACCGTCATTGGCGACCGCATCGCGGATGCGATGCACAAGGTCGGCAACGAGGGTGTCATCACCGTCGAGGACAGCCAGACGTTCGGGGTTGAGCTTGAGTTCACGGAGGGTATGCAGTTCGACAAGGGCTACATCTCGCCGTACTTCATCACCGACGCCGACCGTCAGGAATCCGTTCTCGAGGACCCCTTCGTGTTGATCGTCAACTCGAAGATAAGCTCGGTCCAGGACATGCTCTCGATCCTCGAGAAGGTCATGCAGTCCGGGAAACCGTTGCTGATCATCGCCGAGGACGTTGAAGGTGAAGCGCTCGCGACCCTGGTCGTGAACAAGATTCGCGGCACGTTCCAGTCTGTGGCCGTCAAGGCTCCCGGATTCGGCGAGCGTCGCAAGGCTCAGCTCCAGGACATCGCCATCCTCACCGGCGCGACCGTCATCTCCGAAGAGGTGGGTCTCAAGCTCGACGGGGTCACGATGGACCTACTCGGCAAGGCCCGCAAGGTCGTCATCTCCAAGGACAACACGACGGTTGTCGAAGGCGCCGGCACGCATGCCGACGTTGAGGCTCGCGTCAAGCAGATCCGTCAGGAGATCGAAAACTCCGACTCCGATTGGGATCGTGAGAAGCTCCAAGAGCGTCTCGCGAAGCTCTCGGGAGGCGTCGCCGTCATCAAGGTCGGCGCTGCGACGGAGGTCGAGCTCAAGGAGAGGAAGCACCGTATCGAGGACGCCATCCAGGCGACGCGTGCTGCTGTCGAAGAGGGCATCGTCCCCGGCGGCGGTGTTGCTCTGCTTCGCTCGGGTGCTGCGATCGACAAGCTCCGTGGAGGGACCGACGATGTGAAAGCTGGGCGTCAGATCGTCAAGCGTGCACTCGAGGCTCCGCTCCGTCAGATCGCGGTGAACGCCGGGCATGAAGGCGGTGTCGTCGTGAACAAGGTGCTCCATGATTGCGAAGGCAACGTGGGCTTCAATGCCATGACGGGCGTGTACACCGACCTCATCAAGGACGGTGTCATCGATCCTGCGAAGGTGACCCGGTCGACGCTGCAGAACGCCGCTTCCATTGCGGCTCTGCTCATCACGACCGAGGCGCTCGTCGCCGAGAAGAAGGAAGAGGCTCACCCGATGCCTGGCGGCGGTCATGACGACGGCGGCATGGGCGGGATGGGGTTCTAGACAACAGCAGACGGCTGACAGTCAACAGCTGACAGCTTTCAGCCAGACAGAGAGGGGCGGTCCGCGAGGGCCGCCCCTCCTGCGTTCCTGCTCTCCTGATCTACTGCTCTACTGACCTACGCAGTATCTCTTGGTCGGCGAGCTGGTCGCGGACGGTCGGCCACTCGTCCTCCAGCAGGCTCCATGAGGTGTGGTCGAGCCAATTGATGCCTACCTTCACTTCGTCGCGCAGTGTGCCCTCGAGGGTGAAGCCGAGACGCTTGGCGATGCGATCGGACCGTTCGTTGCCGACGGCGATCCTGAGGACGATCTTGTGATAGTCGAGCTCCTCGAATCCGACCTGGATCGTTCGCGCGGTGACTTCGGTACCGATGCCTTCGCCGGTGAGATCCGAGCGAACCCAGTATCCGATCTCGCCGACGCGGTTCGCCGGGGAGGTGGGCCAGACGGAGATGTTGCCCACGTGGAAGTCGGGTTCGTCGGGCAGACGGATGGCGAAGTCGAACGCGCGGGCGTCATTCCATGCCGACGCCGAGTCACGGATGAATCGATGAGCGACCGAGCGGTTGTAGCCGATCGCCCATGGAAGCCACTCCTCGAGTTCCGGCAGTGAGGCTTGGACGGCATCGTGCATCGGACCCACATCGCGACGACGAAACGGGCGAATGATGAACCGCGGCGTATGCCGCGGTCGGCTGTGGAGATGCTGCGCCATCGAGTGCAGACTACCGACGTATGCTCTCGTGATGGAAGTATGGGATCGACTCGAGCGACTTTCGCCGGTGGCATCGCCACCGGAGGCACGCTACGCAGTGCTTGTTCCCCTGTATGAGGATGCAGAAGGAACGAACCGGGTTATCTTCACGCGACGTCCCGAGCACATGCGGACCCACCCTGGAGATGTTGTGTTCCCCGGGGGTGGTCGGGAGGATGACGAAGACGCCGTCGCTACCGCGAAACGAGAGGCATGGGAAGAAATTGGGCTTCCGCCGGCGAATGTCGTCGAGATCCTCGGCGGGCTCACGCCGGTGTCGACTCGCGATCGCACACGACTCATCGTTCCGGTCGTGGCCAGGGTCGATCGACCGGATGAACTGATCGCGGATCCCGCCGAGGTTCACAGCATCATCGAGCCACCGGTCGATCACCTGCTCGATGAGGCCCGATGGGTCACCCAGGAGTGGCACGGTCACGAACTGTGGTTCTACGAATTCGAGGAGGGAACGTTATGGGGCGCCACGGCCTTCATGGTGAGAGAGTTGTTGGAGTACTTGAGATGACGACAGGCCACAGGCCACAGGCCACAGGCGGAGTCCCGGTGGCCCTCAGTCTTCTGTCACCTGCTGCCTGTGCCCTGTTGCCTGTGGCCTCATGTCGCGTGGAGGACACAGCCTGATGCCAGAACCACCGCTTCAGCGCTCCTACCACATGTCTACCGACGACTTCCGTCGGTACGGGTACGAGGTGATCGACTGGATCGCCGACTATCTGGAGTCGGTCGGTGATCGGCCGATCGTGTCGGAGGCCAAGCCGGGGGAGATACGGGCGATGGTGCCCGGTGTCGCTCCCGAGCAGCCCGAGACGTTCGATGCGATTCTGCAGGATCTCGACGAGATCGTCATGCCGGGCATCACCCACTGGCAATCGCCGGGATGGTTCGCATACTTCCCGGCCAACACGTCGCCGCCGTCGATTCTCGGGGAACTTGTTGCCGCGGGTCTCGGAGTTCAGGGAATGCTGTGGTCAACGAGTCCGGCGGCAACTGAGATCGAGGAGGTCGTCGTCGATTGGCTGGTCGACCTACTCGGACTCCCGGAGTCGTGGAAGACAACCGGCCCCGGTGGGGGTGTCATCCAGATGAGCGCGTCCGACTCCACGCACACAGCTCTCGTCGTCGCAAGGGAGCGTGCGGTCGGGGAGACCGGGAAGATGGTCGTCTACGCCTCAGAGCAGGCGCACTCGTCGGTCGAGAAGGGAGCGAGGGTCGCCGGGTACGGCCACGTGCGTCTCGTCCCGGTCGACGATCGATATGCGATGCGTGCCGATGCATTCGAGGCAGCGATAGAGACCGATATCGCGGCTGGTCTGATTCCGGTCGCCGTCGTCTCAGCCGTGGGCACGACGGGAACGACAGCCGTTGACCCCGTCCGAGCGATCGGAGAGATCGCCCGGTTCCACGGTCTCTGGCACCACGTGGACGCTGCATACGCAGGAACCGCAATGACATGCCCTGAGTTCCGTCACTATCAGGACGGACTCGAACTCGCGGACTCCTACACGTTCAACCCGCACAAGTGGATGTTCACGAATTTCGATTGCTCGCTCTTCTACGTTGCCGATCGCACGCCGCTCATCGGTGCACTGAGCATCTTGCCTCCGTACCTTCGGAACGAAGCATCGCAGTCGGGAGAGGTCATCGACTACCGCGATTGGCATGTCCCACTCGGTCGGCGGTTCCGTGCTCTCAAGCTCTGGTTCGTTCTCCGTTCCTACGGTGCCGAGGGGATCCGGCACCATGTCCGTGAGCACGTTGCCCTAGCCGCCACGTTGGCCGAGCGAGTCGAGGGCCATCGTTCCCTGGAGCTCATCGCGCCCACGCCGTTCGGACTCGTGTCGTTCCGCCATACCGACGGGGATGAGGCGACCGACGCTCTGGCCGACGAAATCAACGCATCCGGGTGGGCATATGTGACCCCGTCATCGATCGACGACCGAAGGTTCATCCGAGTCTCGATAGGTCAGACGAATACCACAGCCGAGCATGTGGACCGGCTCTGGGAGCTGATTCGAGAAGGAGCGGAGTAGCCGAGTAGATCAGTAGATCAGTACTGCTCCACTTGCTACTGATCTACTGATCTACTCTTCGGTCCATGGAACCGCTCATCACACCCGCCGAATCGAATCGTCTCGACATGGCGTCTGACGATCCGCCTGCGCTGCTCATGGAGCGGGCCGGTCTTGGGGTGGCGTTGACCGCGGTCGAGATGGGAATCGGATACGGGGATCGAGTGATTGTTCTGGCCGGTCGGGGGAGCAACGGCGGAGACGGCTACGTGGCCGCGAAACACCTCTCCCGGCGCGGGGTTCAGGTGACGATTCAATCGCTCGGATATCCGAGAGGGGACGGTTCTCCGGCGCGGGCGGCGGCTATTGCCGCAGTACGTGCAGGCGTTCGCGTCGAGGTGCTGGGCCGGCCGAAGTCGGCCGACCTGATTATCGACGCCATCTTCGGCGTTGGCTTCCGGGGTTCGTTGCCGGAGGTTGTCGTTCCGTGGACACGTCTCGACGTTCCTGTGCTTGCCGTCGATGTTCCTTCGGGGCTCGATGCCACCACCGGAGTCGTCGAGACTTCAGCGTTCTACGCCGATGTGACGGTCACCTTCCAGGCAGCAAAGACCGGCCACCTGCTCGGCGAGGGACCGGAGCGGAGCGGAGAGTTGTTCGTCGTGGACATCGGGCTTGATGAGCCTCGTCCGGAGTTGATGCTTTGCGAGGAGCTCGACGCTCCCACACCGGTGCGTACTCGTCATGCGCACAAGTGGTCGGTTGGCTCCGTGGCGGTCGTCGGCGGATCACCGGGCATAACCGGCGCCGCCATGCTCGCGGCCCGATCGGCCCTCTCCGCCGGAGCGGGTGCTGCGACGGTGATCTGTCCCGGTGCGCTCCAACCGATCTACGCCGCGCTGGACCCCGGCGTGATGAGCCGGGGAATCGGGAGCGGCAGCAGTTTCACTCTCGACGATGTCGACGACGTACTTGCTGCGGCGGATCGCTACGACGTGCTTGCGTTGGGCCCAGGTCTTGGGGCCGTCGATCAGAGTTTCGTCAACGCGTTGCTCGACCGCTGGGACGGGCCGGTCGTGCTGGATGCGGACGGCCTGAACGCCCTGGACGGCTCGGCCCCCCTCTCAAGAGACAACGACATCATCATCACTCCGCACGGAGGCGAGTTCACTCGACTGACCGGGAGCGACCCGACGCATTCTGCGGCGCTGGAGCTGGCTCGGGAACGTGGGGCGGTCGTGCTTCTCAAAGGCAATCCGACGTTCGTGGCCGACGGCACCAACACGTGGGTGATTACATCGGGAGGTCCGGAACTCGCCACGATCGGTACCGGAGACGTACTGACCGGGATGGTGGCAGCGTTCGTGGCGGGCGGCCTTCCTGCGGAGATCGCGGCTCGATCCGCTGCCTATCACCACGGTGCAGCCGGAGCTCGCTTGGCCCTATCGGAGACGGTAACGGCGGCGGATCTCGCATCCGAGATCGGTCGCCAGGTCCGCTGATGTTTTGAGTAGAAAGGCACACTCGATGAAGAGACCAGCATTGTCCGCTGTCGTTGTGGCGCTTGCGTTGTTGGCGGGAGCCTGCAGCAGCTCGGGAAGTGACGGCATCGTTGTGGATGATCCGTGGGGGCGTTCATCACCAGAGGTGGCGAACAACGGAGCGTTCTACATGACGCTCAAGGGCACCGACGTTGCTGATCGGCTCGTCTCTGCCTATGCGTCCGTCTGTGGAGCCACCGAGCTGCACCAGACGATCATGGCGGACGGCGTCATGAAGATGCAGCAGGCCGAGGGTGGCATCGAGATCCCCGCCGGCGGCGAAGCGGTGCTGGAGCCCGGCGGCTACCACGTGATGTGCATCGACAAGAATGTCGAATTCAAGGTCGGAGACATCATCCCGGTCACGCTCACGTTCGAGACCGCGGAGATGCAGACCGTGGACGCGGAGATTCGGGAAGGGTAACGCGTCCCGAGCCGCGAGCGATGTGCCGTGAGCCGTGCGCGGTATCGACGACCGACTGCGTCGCCCGGGACGGTCCGGACTACGGAGCGTTTCTCAGCAGCCCCACGACGAGTCCCTCACATACCGCTCGCCACGACGCGTCGATGATGTTCTGGTGCACCCCTACCGTGCCCCAGGAACCGTCGGCGTCGCTGTGGCGACAGAGGACGCGTACCCGCGCCGCCGTCCCGTCGGATGAGTCGAGGTCGCGAACCCGGTAGTCGGTGAGATGGATGTCGGCGAGATGCGGGTAGGCATCGCAGAGGGCAGAGCGCAGCGCCCCATCGATAGCTGCGACCGGTCCGTCGCCCTCGCTCGTCGTCACGATCCGCTTGCCGTTCACGTGAACCTTCACCGTGGCTTCGGCGGTGACTTCACCATCCCGATGTTCGACGAAGACCCGGTAGGACTCCATATCGAAGAACGGCTGTTTCCACCCCTGCACCTCGCGGGCAAGCAGATCGAACGAGCCCTCTGCGGCCTCGAAGTGGTACCCCTCGTGTTCGAGCGTCTTGATACGATCGACGATTGCCTGTGCCTCCTCAGGGGAGAGGTCGAGACCGGCTTCCTGAGCTTTGGCGAGGACGGTCGACCGTCCGGCCAGTTCGGAGACGACCGTTCGTGTCGAATTCCCTACGGACTCCGGCGGAAGATGCTCGTACGCATCTGGTCGACGCGCCAGAGCCGATGTGTGCAGACCGGCCTTGTGCGTGAAGGCCGACGTTCCGACGAACGGCTGGTGATCGTCCAACGTGAGATTGACCAACTCGGCGATGTGATGCGACACCCTGGCCAGGTGGGGGAGCCGATCGGGCGGAATCGTCTCGTACCCCATCTTGAGCGAGAGATTAGGGATCACCGAACACAGATCGGCGTTGCCGGTTCGCTCGCCGTACCCGTTGACGCAACCCTGCACCTGCGCGACCCCTGCGTTCACCGCGGCCAGGCTGTTGGCGACGGCGGTCCCGGAGTCATTGTGGAAGTGGCACCCGAGCACTGCATCTGGGATCGTTTCTGCGACCTCTCCGACAATCCGCTCCACGTCGTGGGGAAGCGTGCCCCCGTTGGTGTCGCAGAGAACGAGCCGCTCTGCGCCGGCGTCATGAGCGGCATGCAGCGTCGCAACAGCGAATCCGGGATTGGCCCGGTAGCCGTCGAAGAAGTGCTCGGCATCGAAGAAGACTCTCCGTCCGGCCGAGCGAAGGTGCTCGACCGAATCAGTGATCATCGCAAGAGCCTCCTCAGGTTCCGTGCGTAGGGCGTGTTCGACGTGGTAGTCCCAGGACTTGCCAACCAGGCACACCACTTCGGTGTCGGCGTCGATCAACGCGGCCAGTTGCTCATCGTCGGCCGCAGACCCGCGCGGGCGGCGCGTCGATCCGAATGCGACGAGGGTCGCGGTTGAGAGTTCGAGTTCGGTGCGTGCTCGTTGGAAGAACTCGTCATCCTTCGGATTCGCCCCGGGCCACCCGCCTTCGATGTACGCGACCCCGAGGTCGTCGAGGAGGCGACTGATCTCCAGCTTGTCTCCAGCCGTCAGCGAGATCCCCTCCTGCTGTGTGCCGTCTCTCAGTGTTGTGTCGTATATCTCGATGGTGGTCATGATGCTGCTCCGGATAGAGAAAACCCCCCGCTGGGCGGAGGGTTACGGGCGCACACGGGTTCGTGTGCGCCTAGGTGATGATGATCGTGGCGGTCGCTGAGTCGGTCATGGGTCGGTGAGTATGGCTGTTCTCGGGCGCCGCGTCAACGGTTGATTGGTTTGGATGTCGTCTCCGGGCACGCACTGACGATTGCATGCCCGGCGTTGTCTTGCTCGTGTGAACCGTTCGTGTGGGGCTCCGGTCGCTCTCCTCACTACTCTCTCCTCTCTACTTCTTTGTGAGGAGGAACGGTGACAGAACAGAAGAAGACGGTGTTCTCGGGTGTTCAGCCGACGGGTGCGATGCACTTCGGCGGCTACCTCGGTGCATTTCGCAACTGGGTCGCGCTCCAGCAGGATGACACCTACGACGTCATCTACTGCATCGTTGACCTCCACGCGATGACGGTCCCCTATGACCCCGCGGAGTTCAACCGCCGCCGACTCGACACGGCGAAGATGGTGCTCGCCCTCGGGATCGACCCAAACCGCTCCCTCCTCTACATGCAGAGCCAGGTACCTCAGCACGCCGAACTTGCCTGGATTCTCGGCACGTTGACACCGACAGGTGTCCTCAACCGCATGACGCAGCACAAGGACAAGATCGACAAGGGGATCCCATCGAATCTGGGTCTCTACGCATATCCCGTTCTGATGGCAGCCGACATCCTGCTATTCCACGCCGACCTGGTCCCGGTTGGAGACGACCAGAAGCAACATCTCGAAATGTCCCGCGATCTTGCCGCCCGCTTCAACAACCGGTATGGGGACGTCTTTCCCATCCCCGAACCCCTGATTCCGGAGACCGCGGCTCGAGTCATGGCCCTCGCCGAGCCGACGGCCAAGATGTCGAAGAGTGACCCGAATCCGAAGAACAGGATTGATCTCGACGACGCCCCTGATGTGATCCGCAAGAAGGTCAAGTCGGCGGTGACAGACTCCGATCCGACCGTCCGCTACGACATCGAGCAGAAACCGGGGATCTCGAACCTGCTGGAGATCATGTCGGCGACGACGGGCCGTTCGATCGACGATCTCTCCGATGAGTACGGGTCTGGTGGCTACGGTCGGTTCAAAGACGCCGTGGCGGAAGCGATCGTCGCAGAGCTTGCACCTATCCGGGCAACGCTCACGACCCTCGATGACGCGGGAAGTAGCGCGGATTCTCCAGAGGGGAGCGCTGGACGCAAGAACGCGTGCAGAACGCATCCAGCAACAAGCGAGAGACGCCGTAGGCCTGGGGAGGATCTGAGCAGCTCAGTAGCTCGAGTAGCTGAGTAGCCGAGTAGTCAGTTGCGTTGACTGCTGCCGCGACTCGCTGGACGCATCTCCAGAGTCTTCCTCTGCTACTCCGCTACTCCGCTACTGCCCTTCTCCGCTACTCCGCTCCTCCGCTACTACCCTTCTCCTCGCTGGCATCTTCCGTCCACACAAGGGGCCTCTTCCCATGGAAATCGAGATCGGTATTGCGAAATCTGGTCGTCGGGCCTACGGGTTCGATGACATCGCCATCGTTCCGTCGCGGCGGACTCGGGATCCCGAAGACGTCGATCTGAGTTGGGAGATGGACGCCTTCACCTTCGATCTCCCACTTCTCGCAGCAGCGATGGATTCGGCGGTCAGTCCATCGACGGCGATCCAGATTGCGAGGCTGGGTGGTCTTGCCGTCCTGAACCTGGAGGGGCTCTGGACGAAGTACGAGGATCCGCGGGCAATCTACGACGAGATCTCGTCACTCCCGGACGACCAGGCGACGCAGCGCATGCAGTCGCTCTACGCCGCGCCGATCGATTCGGACCTCATCACACAACGCGTGAGGGAGATGAAGGACGCCGGCATCATCACCGCCGCGAGCCTGACCCCTCAACACGTCACCACGTACATCGCCGCGGCCAAAGCCGGTGGGCTGGACATCCTCGTGATCCAGGGCACCGTTGTGTCGGCAGAACACGTGTCGACCAGAACCAAGCCGCTCGATCTCTTTCAGTTCATCCGCGACGTCGAGATGCCGGTCATCGTCGGCGGTGTTGCGTCCTACTCAGGAGCGCTGCATCTCATGCGCACCGGAGCCGTCGCCGTCCTCGTCGGTGTTGGACCAGGCGCCGCATGCACGACCAGGGGCGTACTCGGAATCGGCGTTCCGCAGGCGACCGCGATCGCGGATGCAGCCGGGGCCCGTACGCGATATCTCGAAGAGACGGGCCGCTACGTCCACGTCGTCGCCGACGGCGGCATGCGCACCGGCGGCGACATCTCCAAGGCGATCGCGGTTGGGGCCGACGCGGTCATGCTGGGCTCCCCATTCGCGGCAACCGAGGAAGCACCGGGAAACGGCGTGCATTGGGGGATGGCTACGTTCCATCCAACGCTGCCCCGCGGCTCGCGTGTGCGGGTCGGGACCATCGGGACGATCGAAGAACTGCTCCTTGGACCAGCCCACGAGAACGACGGCAAACGCAACCTGTTCGGAGCCCTCAGAACCTCGATGGCGACCACCGGGTATGCGAATGTGAAGGAGTTTCAGAAGGCCGAGGTGATGGTGGCACCCGCGCTGCAGACCGAGGGGAAGCAGCTTCAGCGTTCGCAAGGCGTGGGGATGGGCTGACGTGGCGACGACCGCGACCGGGCATGCCTCGGACGGTGACTTTGACCGTGTCCTGGTGGTCGACTTCGGAGCCCAATACGCCCAGTTGATCGCACGCCGGGTTCGGGAAGCACACGTATTCTCGGAGATCGTTCCACGTGACATATCCGCCGACGAGGTAGCAGGCCGGACACCGGTCGGGATCATCCTGTCGGGTGGTCCCGCCTCCGTATATGAGGCCGGGGCATATGGAATCGACAATGGGATCTTTGACCTTGGGATTCCGGTGCTCGGCATTTGCTACGGGCATCAGATCCTGGCGAACGGTCTGGGCGGCACCGTCGAACGAAACGACGTCGCCGAGTACGGACCCGCGAATCTCACCGTCACTGCCGACGCGGTCCTGTTCGCCGGTCTCCCCGTCGAACAAACCGTCTGGATGAGCCATAGCGACGCGGTGACCGCACCCCCTCCCGGCTTCGTCGTTACGGCGTCCACCGGCGACTCACCGGTCGCGGCGATGGAGGACACGAGCCGGGGACTGTATGGCGTGCAGTTCCACCCCGAAGTGGCGCACACCCCGCGTGGCCAGGAGATCCTCAAGCACTTCCTCTACGACGCATGCCGGGCACGCCCGACATGGACGCATGTCGGGATCATCGAGCAATCCGTCACCGCCATCAGGGAGGAAGTCGGCGAGGGCACGGTGATCTGTGGGCTGTCGGGCGGTGTCGATTCTTCGGTGGCTGCGGCGCTGGTCCACAAGGCAATCGGCGACCAGCTCGTCTGCGTATTCGTCGACCACGGTCTGCTGCGCAAGGGAGAAGCAGAACAGGTTGATGAGACGTTCCGTCGCACCTTCAACATGAACCTCATCCATGTGAAGGCAGAGGATCGGTTCCTCGATGCGCTCGAAGGCGTCACCGACCCGGAGCGCAAGCGCATGATCATCGGTGAGACGTTCATACGGGTGTTCGAAGAGGTGGCGACCGATCTCTCGGATGCCAAGTACCTGGTCCAGGGGACCCTGTACCCCGACGTGATCGAGTCGGGTACCAAGGATGCTGCGAAGATCAAGAGCCACCACAATGTCGGTGGCCTTCCCGAAGATATGACGCTCTCGCTGATCGAGCCGCTGCGGGACCTCTTCAAGGACGAGGTTCGCTCCGTCGGCGAGGAACTGGGCCTTCCGGAAGAGATCGTTTGGCGCCAGCCCTTCCCGGGACCCGGGCTTGCGGTGCGCATCATCGGGGACGTGACCAGAGAGCGGCTCGACATCCTCCGCGAGGCCGACGCAATCGTCCTCGACGAGATCCGCAAAGCCGGGCTTCACCGTGAGCTGTGGCAGACGTTCGGTGTGTTGCCGGCGATCCGGACGGTCGGGGTCCAGGGCGACGGCCGAACCTACGCCTACCCGTTGATCGTACGGGCCGTGACCTCCGATGATGCGATGACCGCTGATTGGGCTCGACTGCCGTACGACGTGCTGGCGGCAATCTCGTCTCGGGTGATCAACGAAGTCCCCGGGATCAATCGTGTCGCCTACGACGTCTCCTCGAAGCCCCCCGCGACGATCGAGTGGGAGTAGGAGGCTGACAGCTGACAGCCCAACAGCCCACAGACGTACGTAGTGCGGTTTGGCGGGCACAGAGAGGCTGAGGGTCTTCTTGCCGGTTGCCGGTTGCCTGTCTCCTGTTGCCTGTTGCCTCAGATCCCCGTAACCCTCAAGCGAGGTCGGTCCTGGGTCGATATCTGCACGACGGGAACGCGAAGGTCTGAGGTACATCCGTGAGTTGGAGCAGCGACCCAGAGTTGCAGCAAATGTTCATTGAGGAGGTGGCGGAGCGATCTGCTCGCCTCGTCGAGGGAGCACAGGCGCTGTATGCAGGAACGATCACGCCGCAAGAAGCCGGCGAACTGCTCCGCGAGGGGCACACCATCAAGGGCACCGGCCGGGTCATGGGATACGACGACATCGCTTCCGCCGGCCTCATGCTCGAAATGCTCTGGAGATGGATCCAGCACGGAGACCTCACACCGGAGCCGGTATTCGGTCGCGTTCTGGAGGTTCTCAGTTCCGCGATACCGCGCGCGCTCGATGACCCAACCGAACTCGTCGAGGCGATGGCCGCCGTTCATGAGTTTTTGAAAGGGGAGTTGCTCCCCGAAGTGCTACCGCCGACCCCGGTGATTGATCCGCAGGTGGCGTCCGCTGGCGCCGCGCCGTCTGTTCCCGTTCCATCCAGCCCCTCGCCGGCTGTGGTTCGACCGATCGGGAACGACGCCATCATCCGCTTCGAGACCCTTGGCGAAGTGCCGGCCGAAGTGCCGATCGCGGCTGCGGAGATTGCCGATGTCGGGGCAGAGAGCGAACTCGACAGTCCCGATGTGGAGCGTGAAGCCGAGAAGCCAATGTCGGCCCAGGAGGCATTTGCCGCTCTCCGCCGATCGATGCAGGCAGAGGATTCTGGCTCGGCCACCATCGCTCCGGAGGAAGCAGTAGACGACGCGGAGGAACCGACCAGCGGTGCTCCGATCGACGCTGAGGAGACGGCTGTCGACGGCGCAATCGCCTCGGTCATCGAATTCCCCCGAGCTGCGGCGCGAGCTGTTGTCGACGACACCCATGACCGTGAAGTGCGCCACGACCGCCTGAACGAAGGTGCATCACCCGACACCAGTGATGTGGTTGTGTTGCCGTCGAATGCAAAATCGGCCGCGCGAGCCTCGATGGAGTCGACCGATCTGGGCGGTCTTGTGGGAGCCGTGCAGACCTGGGCGAGTGAAGAAGCGATCTCGATCAATGCAGGGCAGCTGTACGGCCTCGTGAACCACATCGTCTCGCTTCGGATGGATGTTGCGTCGGTCAAGGATCAACTCGCCGCGCTCGCCGAGATTGCCGCTGCCGACCCATTCTTCGCCGAACGTATCTCACAGATCTCGGAAGGCATGAATCCGATCGATCAGGCATCGGAACGGATCGAGGCACGGGCACTCGGCCTTGCCGCGGTACCGCTCCGGGACCTCACCAACACGCTCCCGCAGCTGGGTCGCTACCTGAGTCGGAAGACGGCGAAGGAGATCCGAATCGAGTTGGTCGGCGACGATATTCCCGTCGATCGCCAGGTATTGGATCGACTGGGCGATGCCATCAGACAACTCGTCGTCAATGCGGCGGTGCACGGCATCGAAGCTGTGGATCTGAGGCTTGGGGCCGGAAAGTCCGGGACCGGAGTCATCCGCGTCGAGTCGCGAAAGACGGATGTCAATCTGGAGGTCTCGGTCGTCGACGACGGCCGCGGCATCGACTGGAGCGCAATCCGGGACAAAGGACTGAAGCTGAACCTCCTCGAAACCACGGCCGACCTGTCGCAAGAGGCTCTCCGTTCGCTGCTCTATCAATCTGGGTTCTCAACCAGTGAGACGGCCGACGAACTCGCCGGCGACGGCGCGGGCCTTGCGACCGTTCGCAAGGCCGTGGAGTCCATGAACGGCTCGCTCACGATCGAGAGTGTTCCGGGGAAGCGGACCACCGTGTCGATGGTGGTACCGCTTCACCAGGCCATGCAGAAGGCGCTGCTGGTGATGGCCGGGGGCATCATGTGGGGCATCCCCGAGACCGGTGTGTACGACGTCATCGAGATGAATCTGGCGACGATTGCAGGCACGGATCGGGCAACGGTTCTCGAGCGGAGCGACGGGAACATCCCATACGCATCGTTCGGCGATCTGATGGGTGTTGCAGCCGAGGGTGTGCCTACGTCGATCGTGATCGCAGCGAGCGCGGCCGGTTCGATTGCACTTGGGGTAGAAGCGGTCATCGGGACACGCCGCGTCGCGGCTAAGGAACTCGGCGCCGTCCTTGCAGACTTCGACGCGGTAACCGGTGCGGCGTTGCTTGGTGGAGAGGAAGTGGTTCTGCTCGTCGACACGACCCGTCTCGCCGAACGGCAACGTGAATCAGCATCCGATGCTTCCGGATTCTCCCCGGCGCACATCCTCATCGTCGACGATTCTCGTGGTGTCCAGCAGGTTGTTTCATCCGCCCTCGCGACGAGTGGATTCAATACCTCGGTTGCGGCAAGCGTCGCGGATGCGCTCGGTGCACTCCACTCCGGGTCCTTCGACGCGATTGTGGTCGACTTCTCGATGCCTCGGGCCGATGGGGTGGCGCTGGCCCACATGGTTCGACAGCGACACGGCGACATCCCGATGGTGATGCTCTCAGGCGTCGCAGAAGGTGAGGACGTCGATCGGGCCCGTGAGGCCGGTGTTGATGCGTTCTTCGGCAAGGCCGACTTCCGTGAAGGTGGCCTTGCAGAGAAGCTGAGAGAGTTGATCTCGGCCCGCAGAGCCAGAGAGCAAACGGCGTGATCGAGTAGCTGAGTAGCTGAGTAGCCGAGAATCGTCGACGTCCGTATGTGAACACTTGTCTGAGCAGTTCTCCCCCTACTCCGCTACTCGGCTACTCGGCTACTCGCTTACTTACCCGCATGTAGTTCCCGCACGCGGGCCCGGTACAATCCTGCGCCCATGCCCGATTCCCCTCTTCTCCGCGACCTCAACCCTGCGCAACGCCACGCTGTTGCCATCACCGAGGGGCCGGTTCTGGTGGTGGCGGGCGCCGGGTCCGGCAAGACCCGCGTCCTCACGTACCGAATCGCCCACTTGATCCGCGACATGGGCGTCTCGCCGTACTCGATCCTGGCGATCACGTTCACGAACAAGGCTGCGAGCGAGATGAGGGAACGAGTGGCGAGCCTGATTGGGCGGGTCGCCGACGGCATGTGGGTCTCGACGTTCCACAGCGCATGCGTCCGCATCCTCCGCCGAGAGGCACCACGCCTCGGGTACCGGTCATCGTTCACGATCTACGATGATGCCGATTCGGTGCGACTCGTCACGATGTGCATCCGCGACCTCGATCTCGACCCCAAGCGCTTCCCACCCAAGGCGATCCGGGCGACGATCTCGAATGCGAAGAACGAACTCATCGACTACGAAACGTTCGCCGACAGTGGGGAAGGGTTCTACCACGAGAAGGCCGCCGATGTCTATCGGCTCTACCAGCAGCGCCTTGTTGAAGCATCGGCCGTTGACTTCGACGACATCCTGATGCTCACGGTCGACATCCTCCGAGCGTTCCCTGACGTCCTGGTTCACTGGCAGGAACGATTTCGGTACCTTCTGGTGGACGAGTACCAGGACACGAACCACGCCCAGTACATGCTCGTCAAACTCCTCGCAGCGAAGCACCGGAACGTCTTCGTCGTCGGCGACTCCGACCAGTCCGTCTATGCCTTCCGCGGCGCCGACATGCGCAACATCCTGGACTTCGAGAAGGACTATGACGACGCCACCGTCGTGCTCCTCGAGCAGAACTACCGATCGACCCAGACGATCCTCGACGCGGCCAACGCCGTGATCTCTCAGAACGACTCCAGGAAGCCGAAACGCCTCTGGACCGATGAAGGCGCAGGTGAGCCGATCGTCACTCATGAGGCACAAGACGAACAGGCTGAAGCAGCGTTCATCGCCGGCCGGATACGCGATCTCGAAGACGAAGGGACGGCTCTCTCCGACATCGCCGCGTTCTACCGCACCAACGCTCAGAGTCGCGTGATCGAAGAGGTCTTCGTTCGCTACGGCGTTCCCTATCAGGTCGTCGGCGGTCTGAAGTACTACGACCGTCGCGAGGTCAAAGACGCACTCGCCTACTTGCGCAGCATCGTGAACCCGGACGACCAGGTCGCGTTGAAACGAATCATCAACAGACCAAGGAGAGCGATCGGAGACACGAGCGTCGCACACATCGACCGGTTCGCAGAAGCTCACGGGATCGGCTTCTTCGAGGCGCTGCGTCGAGTCGACGAGAACCCACGGTTGACGGCGCGAGCCCAACGCTCCATCGAGGAATTCGTCGCTCTCATGGACCACCTCCTCGAGCGAGCCGGCGACGGACCCGCGGCAGCGATCGAGGCCGTCCTCGACGAGACCGGGTATCTCGACATGATCCGATCGGATCGATCGATCGAGGCGATGGGCCGCGAGGAGAATCTCCGGGAACTTGCCTCAGCCGTCGCCGAATTCGAGGAGATCGGCCCGGCATCGATGGGCCCCGCGGAGTGGTCCGAACTCGATGCGATGACGAAACTCGGGCTCTTCCTCGAAGCGATCAGCCTGGTCGCCGACATCGACGCCTACGAAGACCGCGACCAGGTGACCTTGATGACGCTCCACAATGCGAAGGGGTTGGAGTTTCCCGTTGTGTTCATCACCGGCATGGAGGACGGCGTCTTTCCCCATTTCCGATCGCTCGGAAACTCGACCGAACTCGAGGAAGAGAGACGCCTGTGTTATGTGGGGATCACAAGAGCCGAACAGCGGCTCTTCCTCACCCGTGCGTGGAATCGGAATCTCTGGGGACAGTCGCAGTACAACGGTCCGAGCCGGTTCCTCGGCGAGATTCCCGAGCACTTGACGACGAGCGTCAAGCGCACGAGCGGGCCGACGCGAGCGACGCTCCAGAAGCCCCGTGACACCGGGAATGGCGTGGAGATCACGAACGGCGACCGCGTCCGGCACACCCACTGGGGTGACGGAATCGTCGTCGAAGTGATCGGCCGCGGCGAGGCCGCCGAGGCGGTTGTCGCGTTCCAGGGCGTGGGAGAGAAGCGTCTCCTGCTGGCATGGGCCCCGCTGGAGAAGGTTTGATCCGGCGTCATCGATCAGGGCCGCACGATCGTCAACGCCTCCGTGGACGTGGACGACCGCAAGCGAGCAGAGCCTGCCGAAGTGATCGCTGCATTCGAAGCGTTGTGCCTTCAGACATCCGGGGACGCTCCTTCCGTGTACCGGGCACCGTCCTACCATGATGGCGTGACCACCGACCCGCCAGTTCTGATCCAGGGAGGGATGGGTGCCGGTGTGTCCGATTGGCGTCTCGCCCGTGCTGTTGCTGCTGCGGGGCACCTCGGTGTCGTGTCCGGCACCGGCCTTGATGGGATTCTCGTGAGGCGTCTTCAAGACGGCGATCCGGATGGCGCCATCAGGCGAGCCCTCGCTTCGTTCCCGATCGCCGGAGTATCCGACCGCATCCTCGGTACCTACTTCATCGAGGGTGGGAAGGGGTCGGGGGAGCGATACCGTTCCAAACCGATGCCGCGGGTCAAACCCTCCCGCAATCTCGTTGAACTCATGGTGGCCGCCAACTTCGTCGAGGTGAACCTGGCGAAAGAGGGTCACGATGGACTGGTCGGGATCAACTATCTCGAGAAGATTCAGTCTCCCCACCTCCCTTCGATCTACGGAGCGATGCTTGCAGGAGTCGACTACGTGCTGATGGGCGCCGGGATCCCGATGGCGATCCCCGGTGTGCTCGACCGGCTGAACGAAGGACTCCCCGTTGAGTACCGGCTGGATGTCAAAGGCGCCCTCCGCGGCGAGACCTTCACGATGTCGTTCGACCCTGTCGAGTTCGGCGATGGGACGTTGCCGCCCGCCCCAAGGCCGAAGTTCCTTGCGATCGTGTCTTCCCACGTTCTCGCGACGGCGCTCGTGCGCAAGGCGAGTGGTCGGGTTGACGGCTTTGTCGTGGAGGGACCGACCGCGGGAGGCCACAACGCTCCGCCCAGGGGGAAGGTCCAGTTGAGCCCTGACGGTGAGCCGATCTATGGGGATCGAGACATCCCCGACCTCGAGGTGTTCCGGAATCTCGGCCTGCCCTTCTGGCTCGCGGGGGGATACGGAGAACCCGACCAGATCACCGCGGCACTCGCACTCGGCGCTGCCGGTGCCCAGGTCGGTACGGCATTCGCCTACTGCGAGGAATCCGGCTTCACTGCAGAGACGAAACGGCGGGTGGTCGAACTCAGCAAGGCGGGCCGAGCGAAGATCTACACCGACCCGGTTGCATCCCCGACCGGGTTCCCGTTCAAGGTCGTCGAGCTAGAAGACAGCCTCTCGAATCAGGCCGTCTATGAGCAACGCTCTCGCATATGCGACCTGGGCTACCTGCGAACGGCATACCGGCGCGACGATGGGACGGTCGGATGGCGATGTCCATCCGAACCCGTTGAGGACTATCTGAGGAAGGGTGGGTCGGAGGCTGACACCATCGGCCGGAAGTGCCTCTGCAACTCCTTGATCGCCAATATCGGACTTCCCCAGGTTCAGCGGAACGGTGACGTCGAGGGCGAACTCATCACTTCCGGTGACGACGTCGCCGGTGTGGCTCGATTCCTCCCCGCCGGCAGGGACACCTATCGGGCGATCGACGTGATCAACTACCTGCGGCCGGCTTCCGAAGCGTGAGTCCGGCCCCGGTCTGCGAACCGGTCGGCATTGAATCCTCCAGGCCCGACTGCCACTAGCCTTCCGAGCCATGCCGCCACGGATTCTGATCGCCAAACCGGGCCTCGACGGGCACGACCGGGGTGCGAAGGTTGTCGCACGAGCGCTGCGCGACGCCGGGTGCGAAGTCATCTATACCGGGCTCCACCAGACTCCGGACCAGATTGCTCAAGCCGCCGTCGATGAGGATGTCGACGGGGTTGGTCTCTCGACGCTCTCCGGGGCGCATCTCACATTGTTCCCCCGCGTCGTGGAAGCGTTGCGCGATCGGGACGCTGCCGACATCGTGGTCTTCGGCGGCGGCATCATCCCGGACGAAGACATCCCGGCCCTCCACGCGGCCGGAATCAGCGCGGTCTTCACCCCAGGTACACCGCTCGAGGACATCGCAGCGTGGGTTGCTGAACACCTGTCAGATCGCTGATTCGAAACCGATGAACGGAGGTGGATCCTCTTGAAGATCCATGAGTATCAGGCAAAGGCTCTCATGGCCGACCGCGGCATCGCGGTCCCCATGGGTCGGGTCGCCACAACGGTGGACGAGGCGGTGGCGGCCGTTCGTCCACTCATTGAGGACAGCGGGAATCCTGTTGTCGTCGTGAAGTCGCAGATCCACGCCGGCGGTCGCGGAAAGGGTCGCTTCAAGGAGTATCCCGACCTCGGCGGGGTCAACGTCGTCACCGACGGGATCGACGGCGGCATTGAGGCTGCTGAGGCCCGTGTCCGCGAACTCGCACGTCAGATGCTCGGCTCGACCCTCGTCACGATCCAGACCGGACATGAGGGCAAGCAGGTGAGCCGGCTCTACATCGAGCAAGGCATCGACATCGCCACCGAGCTCTACCTCTCGGTGTTGCTCGATCGTGCTAGCTCCCGCAACATTGTGATGGCATCGACCGAGGGTGGCACCGAAATCGAGGTTGTCGCGGAAGCGACACCCGAGAAGATCCTCAAGGAGGGAATCGATCCAGCGTTCGGTCTCCTCCCGTTCCAGGCGAGGCACATCGCCTACTCGCTTGGTCTCGAAGGGGATGCCTTCAAGAACGGCGTGCGGTTTCTCGACGCGCTCACGAAAGCGGCAGTCGAACTCGATACCGACCTCGTTGAGATCAACCCGCTCGTTGTCACGACCGACGGTCAAGTGATGGCTCTCGACGGGAAAATGGCCTTCGAAGCCAACGCCCTCTTCCGTCACCCCGACGTGGCAGAGCTCCGGGATGTCAGCGAAGAGGACGCGGCGGAGCTCGAAGCCAAGGAGTATGACCTCTCATTCATCAAGCTCGATGGTGACATCGGATGCATGGTGAACGGAGCGGGTCTTGCCATGGCGACGATGGACATCATTCAGACGGTCGGGGGAGAGCCGGCGAACTTCCTCGACGTCGGCGGGGGCGCTGAGAAGGAACAGATCGCCGCTGCGTTCAAGATCATCACGAAGGACCCGAACGTGAAGGGAATCTTCGTGAACATCTTCGGCGGCATCATGCGGTGCGACATCATCGCGGAGGGTGTGATTGCGGCCGTCGAGGAGGTCGGTCTCGCGGTTCCCCTCGTCGTCCGGCTCGAAGGAACGAATGTCGAACTCGGCAAGCAGATGCTCGACGAGTCAGGACTCGACCTCGTGAGTGCGACGGACATGAAAGATGGCGCTCAGAAGATCTTGGAGTTGACGCGATGAGTGTGATGATCGGCAAGGACACAAAGGTCCTCGTGCAGGGGATGGGCAAGACCGGCCGATTCCATACGGACAAGGCCATCGCATATGGGACCGACATGGTTGGCGCGGTGCACCCGAGCCGGGCCGGGCAGACCGAGGTCTTCGAAGGTGAGACGGATCACTCCGGGGCGCCGGGCCGCGCTGACACCTATCGGGTTGAGGTTCCGATCTTCCGCACCGTTGCGGAGGCCGTCGCAGCGACCGGCGCGAACGCGTCGGTCGTCTATGTGCCGCCACCATTCGCCGCGGACGCCATCATGGAGGCCGCCGACGCAGGCGTACCTCTCATCGTGTGCGTCACCGAGGGGATCCCGGTCGCCGACATGGTGAAGGCGAAGCGCTACCTCGAAGGCAAGGCTGTTCGGCTGGTCGGACCGAACTGCCCAGGGGTCATCACCCCGAAGGAATGCAAGATCGGCATCATGCCCGGATACATCCACACGCCCGGCCGCATCGGCGTCGTGAGCCGCTCAGGCACGCTCACCTACGAGGCGGTCCACCAGCTCACGCTGAATGGCCTGGGACAGACCACGGCGATCGGCATCGGCGGTGACCCGGTGAACGGGACGAACTTCGTCGACACGCTGAAGGCGTTCAACGACGACCCGGCCACCGAGGGTGTGCTGATGATCGGCGAGATCGGCGGCACCGCGGAAGAGGACGCCGCCGAGTGGATCTCCGCGAACATGACAAAACCGGTCGCTTCGTTCATCGCAGGAACGACCGCGCCCGCCGGGAAGCGCATGGGTCACGCCGGGGCGATCATTTCAGGAGGGAAGGGGACCGCCGCGGCGAAGATCGAAGCGCTGGAAGCCGCCGGCGTCGTGATGGCCGCAACCCCAACCGACATGGGTTCCGCGATGATGGAGGCGATGAGCAAGGTGTAAGTAGCAGGTAGGACTGGTCCACTGGTCTACTGGTCTACTGGTCTACTGATCTACTGTCGCCCCATGAAAACCATCGGGATCTTGGGCGGGATGAGTTGGGAGTCTTCGGTCGAGTATGAGCGGATCATCAACACTGAGGTGCGCGAGCGGCTCGGTGGGGTGCACTCTGCGGATCTCTTGATCCGGTCGTACGACTTCGATGCGATAGAGGAATTGCAGGAAGCCGGCGAGTGGGAGGCGGCGGGACGACTGCTTGGCAACGATGCGGCCCGGCTCGAACGGGCCGGGGCTGAGTTCATCGTCCTTGCCACGAACACGATGCACAAGGTGGCGCCTCAGATCGAAGCGGCCATCTCGATCCCGTTCCTCCACATCGCAGACGCAACGGCCGACGCCGTCAAGGCGGCGGGCATCGAGACGATCGCACTCCTCGGGACGCGGTACACGATGGAGCAAGACTTCTACCGGGGGCGCCTTGCAGAGCAAGGACTCGAAGTTCTGGTGCCCGACGAGCCCGATCGCACATTCGTCCACGATGTGATCTTCGAGGAGCTTGTTCAGGGACGGGCTGAACCATCGTCGAAGCAGCGTTACGTGCGGATCATCGATCGCCTGCAGGAACGAGGCGCCGAAGGTGTGATTGCGGGCTGCACGGAGATCGAGCTACTCGTCACTCCGGACGACGTGGAGCAGCCATACTTCCCGACCGCCCGGATCCACACGATAGCCGCGGTGGATTTCGCGCTGGGTTGAGTTGTGGCGGAGTAGGGGAGTAGCGGAGTAGCGGAGTAGCGGAGTAGGGACCATGGCCGGGAAACACTCAGCTACTCGGCTACTCGCTACTCAGACCAGTCGACGGGCATACGGAATGTTCCGAACCGCGGCCTACCCACTCCATCTACCATCTCTCTCCGATGAAGCTTCTCCCGATCAGCCGCGCCTTGATCTCCGTCTCCGACAAGACCGGGCTGGTCGGCTTCGCTCTCCGTCTCCACACGGCCGGTGTCGAGATCGTCGCGTCCGGAGGAACGGCGGCTGCGCTTGATGCTGCCGGAGTTCCTGTGACCCCCATCTCCGAAGTCACCGGCGTCCCCGAGATGCTGGGTGGTCGGGTCAAGACGCTGGATCCGGTCGTCCACGGCGGCATCCTCGCCGATCTCGGCAGCCCCTCCCACATCGCGGACCTCGAGAAACGGGGCATCGAGCCGTTCCAGCTCGTCGTGGTGAATCTATATCCGTTCGAGGCAACCGTGGCGTCCGACCCCTCCCCGGCTGAGGCGATCGAGCAGATCGACATCGGCGGTCCGGCAATGATCCGTGCCGCGGCGAAGAACCACGCATGGGTAGCCGTCGTCGTATCGCCCGACCACTACGACGACATCGCCGACGCGATCGAACAGGGCGGCACGACGATGGAGTTCCGTGTCGAGCTCGCCAAGGAGGCGTTCTTCCGCACGGCGGCGTACGACGCCGCGATCGTCAATTGGCTGGAGCGCGACGGTGCGGATCGCCTCGTGCTGGCGGTCGAGATGGTGGCGTCACTCCGATACGGGGAGAATCCGCACCAGGCCGCGGCGCTGTACGCAACACAGGATTCGAGCGGATGGTGGGCGCGGACGGAGCAACTCCAAGGCAAGGAGATGTCGTTCAACAACTACTCCGACGCGGATGCAGCCTGGCGTCTTGTCAATGACCTCCCCGTCGGGTCCGTTGCGATCCTGAAGCACATGAACGCGTGCGGTGTCGCGATTGGGGACACGATGGTGGAGGCGTTCGATCGTGCCTGGGCATGCGACCCGTTGTCGGCATTCGGGGGAGTCATTGCGATCAATGGGACACTCGACGGGGACACCGCGAAGTCCATCGGCCGGCACTTCGTCGAGGTCGTGATCGCTCCGTCGGTGACCGACGAAGCGAGGGAGATGCTCGCCTTGAAGAAGAATCTGCGAATCCTCATCGCACCGCCCCCGTCGCCCTTCGATCTCGACGTGAGGGTGATCGATGACGGGTATCTCATTCAGAAGCGAGATCGCACCTCGACCGGTACGTCATCGTGGGAGACGAAGGCCCGCGATCCGTCGCCGGCCGAACTACGGGACCTCGAGATGGCATGGACGATTGTTGCCCATACGAAGTCGAACGCCATCGTGCTTGTGAACGATGGCGCTGCGGTCGGTGTGGGTGCGGGTGATCAGAGCCGTGTCGGCGCCGCCGAACGTGCCCTCGCAAAGGCTGGGGACCGCGCTCAGGGGGCGGTATGCGCATCCGACGCATTCTTCCCCTTCCGTGACGGACCCGACACACTTGCGTCCGCAGGCGTCGTGGCCATCGTGGAGCCCGGCGGGTCCATACGGGATGACGACGTGATCGAGTCTGCTACCGAACATGGCGTCGCACTGATGTTCACAGGAGAGAGGCATTTCCGACATTGAGCGCACTCATCCTTTCCGGTAGGGACGTATCGATCGCGGTGCGAGCCGAGGTTGCCGAGCGTGTCGAGGCGCTGAGACAGAAGGGGCGCACCGTCGGGTTGGCAACCGTGCTCGTCGGCGACGACGCAGCGTCGAAGGTCTACCTCAGGAACAAGCACCGAGCCGCAGAAGCAGCGGGGATGTTGTCCTTTGACCGACATCTTCCGGACACTGCGTCGCAGGCCGACGTTGAAGGTGTGATCGCCGAACTCAACGCCGACGGGCGCGTCGACGGGATGATCATCCAGCTGCCGCTGCCCGACGGCCTCGACGGTGAAGCGGCTGTCGAGATGGTGGATCCACGCAAGGACGCCGACGGTCTGCATCCCTTCAATCTTGGCCGGCTCGTGCTGTCCCGACCCGGACCGCTGCCTGCGACACCCGGAGGCATCATGCGGATTCTCGACCACTACGGGATCGAGACGGCGGGGAAGATCGCCGTGATCGTGGGTCGGTCGTTCCTCGTCGGCCGGCCGCTGGGTCTGCTGTTGGGAGCGAAGGGCGTCGATGCCACCGTGATCAATGCGCATTCCCGCACTCCAGGCCTCGCCGGGGTGTGTCGTGAGGCCGATATCCTGGTGGCAGCGGTCGGCCGACCGAAGATGTTCGATGAACGCTTTGTCAAGTCCGGCGCGACGGTCATCGATGTTGGAATCAGCCGAACGGATGACGGTGTCGTCGGCGATGTCGACTTCGATGCGGTTGTCGACATAGCGGGGGCAATGACACCGGTACCAGGCGGGGTTGGCCCGATGACGATCGCCACACTGATGGCGAACACGGTCTCGCTGGCCGAACAGAAGGACATTTGAGGCGAGGCGGCATCAGCCGCCGACGAAAGGTGAAACACATGGGTTCAGTGATCACGATGACCGACGCAGGTCTCAGTGTCCCGAACGACCCGATCATCCCATTCATCGAGGGTGACGGGATCGGCCCCGACATCTGGGCTGCGGCCAAGAGGGTCTTGGACGCGGCAGTGGAGAAGGCCTACGGCGGCGAGCGCAAGATCGAGTGGAAAGAAGTCCTCGCCGGTCAGAAGGCTTTCGACGCGACCGGCGAGTGGCTGCCGGTGGCGACGACCGACGCATTTCGCGAGCACCTCGTCGGCATCAAAGGCCCACTCACGACGCCCGTCGGCGGCGGTATCCGCAGTCTGAACGTGGCGCTACGCCAGATTCTCGATCTCTATGTCTGCCTTCGTCCGGTGCGTTGGTACGCGGGCGTCCCCTCTCCGGTCAAACATCCCGAACTCATCGACATGGTGATCTTCCGCGAGAACACCGAAGACGTCTACGCAGGGAAGGAGCTCGAGGCAGGCTCCGAAGACGCAGCAAAACTGCTCGCCTTCATGGCCGACGAATACGGCTGGGATATCCGCACCGACAGCGGCATCGGCATCAAGCCGATCTCCGAGACGGGAACGAAGCGCCTTGTCCGTGCTGCGATCCAATACGCGGTCGACAACAATCGCCCATCGGTGACGCTGGTCCACAAGGGAAACATCATGAAGTTCACCGAGGGTGCGTTCCGCACCTGGGGATACGAGGTCGTTCGGGATGAGTTCTCCGATGTTGCGGTCGGATGGGACGACTGTGGCGGCGACCCGGGTGACAAGATTCTCGTGAAGGACGTCATCGCCGATGCGTTCCTCCAGCAGATCCTGACCCGACCCGCCGAGTACGACGTGATCGCAACGATGAACCTCAACGGCGACTTCATCTCTGATGCCCTTGCCGCACAGGTCGGCGGGATCGGAATCGCTCCCGGCGGGAACATCAACTACGTGAACGGCTACGCCGTATTCGAGGCGACGCACGGTACCGCTCCGAAGTACACCGGATTGGACAAGGTCAACCCCGGGTCGGTCACGCTCTCGGGCGAGCTGATGCTCCGCTACCTGGGCTGGGACGAAGCCGCGGACCTGGTCGTCAAGGGTATGGAAGGCGCCATCGGTGACAAGATCGTCACCTATGACTTCGCCCGCCTCATGGACGGTGCCACCGAGGTCAAGACCAGCGAATTCGCAACCGCGATCATTGCGCGGATGTAGTCCCGTAGTCGGCAGACAGCGAACAGCAGACACCGCGGCGCACAATCTGTTGTGACCTTGTCCCCCTGGACACGCTGAATCGGATGGGTGCACAATCACGGCGTGGAGTTCCGCGTGCTCGGACCGCTCGAGGTATGGGACGGTGAGCGGAGGCTGGTTCTCGGCGGATTCCGGCAGCGTTTGGTGCTTGCCGTTCTTCTGCTGCATGCCAATCGAACGCTCTCGACCGATTGGCTGATCGACGCCGTCTGGGGAGAGGAACCGCCGCGAACCGCTCGCAAGACCCTCCAGGTGTACATCTCGCGGTTGCGGAGCCTGCTCGGCTCGGCCGTGATCGGGGCCACCGACTCCGGATACGTGCTGCATGTGTCCCCGCACGATGTGGTTGATTCCCTGCGCTTCGAGGAGCTGGCCAAGAAGGGGCAACGACTGCTCGAATCGGATCCAGCCGCGGCGGCGGGCACCCTGCGCCGATCGCTCGCCCTGTGGCGTGGCATGCCGTGGGGTGAGCTGGGCGACGAGTTGGCCATTCAGCCCGATGCACAACGGCTCCGCGAGCTCCGGCTCACGGTGCTCGAACGCGCGCATCACCGCCGATCTCGACTGTGGCCGCGCAGCGAGTGTGGTCGGTGAGTTGGAGGGCCTTGTCGACGAGCATGCGCTGCGTGAGAGGTTTCGGGCACAGCTCATGCTTGCGCTCTATCGAACGGGGCGGCAGTCCGAAGCGCTACGACTGTTCCAGGACACACGCCGAGTCCTCGGAGACGTGCTCGGGATCGAACCCTCGACGGAGTTGCGGTATCTCGAGGAGCTGATTCTCTTCCAGGACCCGTCGATTGACGGTCCTTCGACAGTGGCTGGGATCGAGGACTGGGCGCTGGCTCGCAATCCGTACAAGGGCCTTCGGGCGTTCGAAGCAGTCGATGTCGACGATTTCTATGGCCGGTTGGATCTCGTCGACGAGCTAGTGACACGAATCGAGCGAGAGCCGTTCGTGGCCGTCGTTGGCGCAAGCGGTAGCGGCAAATCCAGCGTGGTTAGGGCCGGTCTGGTGCCACGCTTGCGCTCTGCAACACTCGCCGGGTCACGGCGGTGGCTCGTGGCCACAATGGTGCCGGGTCACGACCCGTTCGGCGAGTTTCAGACCGCCCTCCTGGCGGCGACATCTGATTCCCGGATCAAACCCATCGGGGATAGGCAGGGCGACAACCTGGATGTGTTGCGAATCGCGGCAATCGGCGCTTCCCGACGAGAGAACCGCATTGCTCCTGGTCATCGATCAGTTCGAGGAACTTCTCCATCGGACGGACGAAGAGGAGGTCAGTGGCCGGTTCATCCGCAATCTGGTCGAGGCGATTGAGGACCCCCTTTCGCAGATCACCGTGCTCGTGACACTGAGGGCGGACTTCTTCGATCGGATGCTCGAGCGCCTCCCCCTTGGGCCGCTGATCGCCGACGGCCTGGTGAGCGTGCTCCCACTCACCGCGGCCGCGCTCGAGGCGGCTGCCGCCCGTCCCGCCGAGCGGGTGGGTGCGTACGTCGAGCCGGAGTTGATTGCCGAACTGATAGCCGACATGACGGATCAGCCGGGGGCGCTTCCCCTCTTCCAGTACGTCCTTACCGAGCTCTTCGAGCAGCGGACCGGGAGCATCCTCACCCGATCTGTGTACCGCCGACTCGGCGGGCTGCGGGGGGCCCTGAGCCGTCGCGCCGAAGAGATCTATCAAGCGCTCGACGGTCAAGATCAGGCCGTCACACGCCAGCTGCTCCTTCGGCTCGTCACGGTAGGCGACGATGTAGAGGACACCCGTCGGCGCGTGGAGCAGTCCGAGCTCGAGGAGCTCGATCTCGATGGGAGCACCGTGAAGGCAGTTCTCGATGCCTTCGGCCGAGCGCGGCTGCTCTCGTTCGATCGCAGCCCGGCCAGTGGGCAGCCGACCGTCGAGGTCTCCCACGAAGCGCTCCTCCGAGAGTGGCCGCGATTGCAGAAGTGGATCGATGCTGTTCGGGAGGATCTGCGCCTCCACCGCGCCTTGGTAGCGGAGGTCGCGGAGTGGGAATCGTCCGGCCGAGATCCTGATTACCTGCTCACTGGTTCACGCCTCGATCTCTACGACGCATGGAGCGCCGGCCGCACCATCGAGTTGACCGAGACGGAGCGAGCGTTTCTCGACGCCGGTGTTGAGCGCCGCGAAGACGAGCATGCCGCCGAAGAGTCGCGCCGCGACGAGAAACTTGCGGTGGAACGCCGCGTGGTACGGCGGCTCCGCTGGCTGGTGGTCGTTGTATCCGTTGCGGCACTTGTCGCCGCGGGCCTCACTCTGATCGCCGTCGACCGAAGCCGCGACGCGGCAGCGAGCGAGCGCGAGACGCGGGCCAGGGAGCTGGCGAACGCCGCGACAGCCGCCATCGACGCCGATCCCGAAATGGCCACGTTGCTGGCGCTCGAGGCTATCGACGTCACTCGTTCGACCGAGGGGTCGGTGATCCGGGAAGCGGAGGAAGCTCTCCACGCTGCAGTGACGGCCAATCGTCTGGTTGCCACGGCCCGCGGCTTGGGCGATGTCGAGTTCCACCCAGATGGCTGGCTCTTTGTCGGTGGGAGGCCGGCGAGATTGCTCGACCTCGCGTCCGGAGAAGATCGGCTGGCGCTCCCTTCACCGGAGGACGGCAAGCCGATGACGGCCGTCGCCGTCAATGGCGACGGGACCCGCCTGGCGACCGGCACGGGGAACGGTGATCTCGTCGTGTGGGACGGTCGCAACGGTTCCATGATCCGTCGATTCTCCGGTCCGGGTGGGCCCGCCCACGGTGACACGATTGGTGTGCTGGCATTCAGCCCGGACGACCGATTGCTGGCGTCGCTCGCGCCCCGGGGCGGCGGAGTGCGTGTGTGGAACGTCGAGAGTGGAGAGATGGTGGCCTCCTTCAACGACCCGGACTGGTGGTCAGACTGCTGCCCGGGCGTGGAACTCGATTTCAGCCCGGACGGGACCCACCTCGCCGTCACCACCTTTGAGGGCGAGGTGCACGTGTTCGACCTAGCCTCGAGCACGAGGGCCATGACGCTGACGGGTCATGAGGGTGCGGCAACCGGTGTCGAGTACCTCCCGTCCGGCGCCACGATCATCACCGGGGGCTTCGACGGAACGTTTCGCTTCTGGGACGCGGGAAATCGGCATCGAGCTGGCATCGATCGACGCCGGCGTCGGCCAACTCACCGCGCTCGACGTGAGCGCAGACGGCGGTTGGCTGCTGACAGGAGGAGACAGCGGCACCGTCAGACTATGGGAGCTCCAACCGGGTGGGGCCCGGGAACTGGCGACGCTCGCCGGCCACCGATCGTTGGTGCTGGATGTTGCCTTCGACGCGGCAGGGGAGTTGGGCGCGGGTGTTGGGATGGATGGTGGGGTCCTGGTCTGGGACGTGACGGCATCGGGTAGGGGAGAGGTTGCGGCGTGGCCCGCAGATGGTCCCGTTGCCTTCAGCGCAGATGGGAGCCGGCTGGCCGCGCCTGATTCAAACGGCCGAGGTGTGATCGTGCGCAGAACGTCCGACTGGCGTCCCGACTTCGTGCTCGAGGATGTCGCTCCCCTCAAGGGTGAGGAGCATGCGGCACCCGGCGAGGAGTACGGGGTGGTAGGCGGGATCGCCTTCAGCCCCGGCGGTGATCGCATCGCCACCACGAGCTCGGGATACCAGGACGTTCCCGGAACCGTGACCCTGTGGGACGCCAGCACCGGCGCGCCGCTTCGCACGTTGCTGGCGCACTTGTTCCTCACCGGACCCGTGGCGTTCAGCGGCGACGGCGCCACGGTCGCGGCGGCGACCTGCAATTGGGTCGGCTCACCTGCGTCGGCGTGGGACGTGGCCAGCGGCGAGGTGATCCTTGCGGTGGAGACGGCCCGATGCGGCCAAGCCGTGGATCTCAGCCCGAACGGAGAACTGCTCGCCGTCTCGACCGAACTCGAAGACCAGCCGAACGTCCAGGTGTGGAACGTGGCTACCGGTGAGCTTGTTTCGGAGCTCACCCACGAGCCGCTGTGGATCGGGGCGGTCCAGTTCAGCCCCGACGGGGAACGCCTGCTGACCGCGGGTAATGATGGGACGGCCCGAATCTGGGATGTCGCCACCGGCGACCTGATCCGGGCACTAGCCGGCCACACCGGGCCGGTGGAGGGTGCCGTCTGGGCCGCCGATGGAGCCAGGATTGTCACTGCAAGCCTCGACGGAACGATTCGGCAATGGGACGCAGCGACCGGCGGAACACTGCTCGTGCTGTCCGGGTTTGAGGGTCTTGCACACGTTGCACTCAGCCCCGACGGTGGCCGGCTGGCAACGTCGGCGGACGGAGTGGTCCGTATCTGGACACTCGAACTCGACGAGTTGATCGGTATCGCCGAGTCCCGCCTGACCCGGTCGCTCACCTCCGGTGAATGCGCCACCTACCACTTCGAGGAGTGCCCGTGAGCCGCTGGCTAACGGACCGCTTGCTGCCGTTCTGCAACCGCAGGCGTCCACGGTGAGCACATGTACACACCAAGGAGGTGCAACATGCAACGAGTCAGCGGGATGGTCATTGTGTTCCTGCTCTTGGCGGGGATGGGGTGCTCTTCGTCGGGTGAGCCGATGGCGATGGCGATCAATGCGCCACTTGGTCCTCCCGAAGGGGCCGTTCCCCTTTCAGGGCCTGCGGTTGACGAGGGGATCGTATGCTCCGCGGCGACATTCGAGCGAGTTCGTATTGTTGACTCGGAGGGCGCAACCCTGACTGAGGAACAGTTGTCGGAGGACACGCTCCTCGAGCGCGATGTACGACGAATTCACCTGCACGGACGGGTCCGGTGCATTTGTCGTGGTGCAGCATCCTTCCCTCGCGGAGTCCGACATGGATTTCGAAGGATCCAACGATGTTGGACCATGGGAAATCGACAGCGGAACTGGTGACTACGAGACGCTGTCCGGTGACGGCACTCTCACCGTTGATTTCAGTGCAGGAACCGTGGTCTACGGAGGCGAGGTCCAGGACGGGTAGCCGAGGCGGTATTCGGACGACCTGACATTTCTGCCGCCGAACAAGGGGAGCCCCGGGCATGCCGGGGCTCTCTGCTCGTTCCCGCCATGGATCAGCTGCTCACGATCACGAATACTCCAACGAAACACACCGCCGCAACCGCCAACACGGCGAGGATCCATACCGACCACCTGAGAACGGTGCGAAGTGCTTCGAGGAATCCCGGCGACTCGCCGTTGTGTATGGACCTTCTCACCAGATCATGGTGCCCTCCACCGACTGCACGATGGCTGCAGATGGTCGACCCGATCTCGTGCCGTGCGGCACTGCCCATTCACGGATTCGGCACGATCGGTCTGAACTAGTCTTGACCTGTTCCCCAGGCACAAGGAGTCGCGATGAGCAAGGTCACCGTCGTAGGGGCCGGGAAGTACGGATCCACGACCGTCCAGCGTCTGGCTGAGGCCGACATCATCGACGAGGTCGTGATGATCGACATCGTCGAAGGGCTACCTCAGGGTCTGGCCCTCGACATGAATCAGTCCCGTCCGGTGCTCAGATATCGGACCCTGGTGACTGGAACCAACGACTACGCCGACACCGCAGGCAGCGATGTTGTTGTTATTACTGCGGGCCTGCCGCGGAAGCCCGGTATGAGCCGCATGGACTTGCTCGGCGTGAACGCCAAGATCGTCAAGACCGTCACCGAAGAGGTTGTGGCCCATTCACCGGACTGCGTGATCATCGTCGTTACGAATCCACTGGATCAGATGACCACTCTGGCAGCGGAGGTCTCCGGCTTCCCGAAGGAGCGGGTTGTTGGGCAGGCAGGCATGCTCGATTCAGCCCGACTGGCGCACTTCATTGCGGAGCGTGCGGGCGTCGACATCCTTGCCGTAGAGGCCGTCACGCTCGGGAGCCACGGCGAGACGATGGTTCCCGTACCGTCGTTGTGCAAGGTCGACGGAAGGCCACTGTCTGAGGTGCTCGATGAGGCCTCGATCGAAGAGCTGGTGGATCGCACCCGCAACGGCGGGGCTGAGATTGTTGCCTTCCTGAAGACTGGATCTGCGTACTACGCCCCTTCGGCGGCGGCGGCTGCAATGGTCGAAGCAGTGATCACGGACAGCAGAGCGGAGATGCCGGTGTGTGCGTGGATGACCGGGCAGTACGGCATCGACGACGTCTATCTCGGCGTGTTGGCCAAACTCGGCGCCGGTGGCGTCACCGAGGTGTACGAAGCACCGCTGACCGTTGAAGAGACCGCAGGTCTCCGCGAAGCTGCAGCTGCGGTCAAGGCCAAGGTCGCCGATCTGGAAGAGATCGACTACTAGGTCTACCAGCTGCGAGCCGCCAGCCACCGGCTGTCGGCAAAGAGGAAGAGAAGGGACCCGGGTGAGAGAACCCGGGTCCCTTCTCATTCGTTGTTGGGGCGGTGTCAGGCTTGAGGAGCTGAAGGGGTTGAGGCCGGGGCCGAGGCCGCGGCGGCTTTCTCGCGTTCGTACTGTTCATACGATTCCCGGATCTCGTTGGCGCTCTTCTCGGCGGCGGCGCGCTGTTCCCGTGCACGCGTCCGGGCAATGATGACGTCCCTTCGCGTGGCCCAGAGGGCGACCGCGCCAACGAAGAGGATCAGGATGCCGAATAGGGCGATGAACCAGCCATACCCGACTTGCACATCCTTGTACTGAGCGGATACTCCCGTTTCGGCGACTTGAGCCTCCATGAGCGTCGTTCGGAGTGACCCACCCGACAGCGTGATCACGGCACCGCCGAGCACCGAGAAGAAGATGAGGAGCCGGTTCCCGGCCAGACCGTGTGGCGCGGTCCGCGAGGGCAAAGAGAGCGAGGAGGCCGATCCCGACGAATGCGGCGAGACCCGGGTTCATGTCGACCGTGCTACCCCCAACCGTCGTGGCGAGCAGGAGGAAGATCGCGACCAACGTGCCGAGTCCGATAGCCACGCGAGTGATGAACCGATCGAGCGCCGGAACACGAGGCAATACAAGGCCCTTGAAGGTTCGATAGAGCATCAGGGCGAGGAGCACGCTGAGGACGGCGACGATCACTCCGCTGAATGTGATGGAGACCGTATCGGGTCCGAAGACGAGCGCGAGGACCGTTGCCGCCACGGTTGAGAACGCGATGACCGCTACAGAATACGGGATCTCGACGGCCCTTTTGGGTGTGACGGCGAGCCCCATCAGAAGGAGAACGACTCCGACTGCCAAGTATGCCCACCCCTGGTCCATCTCGTGGCCGCGCATCGACCATGGCTGAACGAGGTAGCCGTAGGACGGATTCGTCCTCGCCATCTCCCAGACGATCGACACGATCACGATCGCGGGACCGAGGGTGATCGCTATCTTGCTCCAGTTCTGCTTCAACACCGTCTCCTTGTCGGCGACACTCTACCCGGCTCTTCGTTCAGCAGGATCCGTTGCCCCATAAGAGTTCTTGCCCGCGAGCAGGGGTACCATTAGGGTTACACTGCTGTGATTCACGTCAGCATCAACGACCAACTAGGGAGGTCTCTATGAACAAGGGTGAGCTCATCGACGCGGTCGCTCGCAATTCCGGCGAGTCAAAGGCAACCGCAGCCAAAGTCATCGACGAAACACTCGACGTCATTGTGTCCGGCGTCGTGACCGAGGGCAAGGTTCAGATCACCGGATTTGGGACGTTCGAGGCGCGCGACCGCAAGGCGCGTACCGCTCGCAACCCCCAGACGGGTGCAGAAGTGAAGGTCGCGGCAACTCGCGTCCCCGCATTCAAGGCGGGCAAGGCCTTCAAGGATCAGGTCAAGCCCGGCTGATCCAAGAAGCGAAGCCAAACAGAGAAGGAGGGGCGCCGACGGCGCCCCTCCTTCTCTGTTTGTGAGTAGAGAGTAGAGAGTAGAGAGACCTGAACCAGCAACGCCCTTCTCTCTACTTCCTACTCTCTACTTCCTCAGAAATCCAGGTTGAGCGTGCTCGATACTCTGGCGAACTCGTTGATGAGGCTCTGGTACATCATGACCTTGGCCATATTGCCGCCGACCTTGATCTTGCCGGTCATGAACGCCATCTGGACGTTCAACTCGCCTTTGGCGATGGCTGCGGCCGTCTCGTAGTCGCTGGCGACTGAGGCATCCGCGTCGTCGAGGGTGCCGAGCGCCAGCGTCGCGACGCCGTCGCCGACCGAGAGGTAGTAGGCGACCGGACCGGCAGGGGCATCGGTCACTTCGAACTGGAGGCCGAGGCCAACGCCGGTCATCGCCCCGTCGAATGCTGCATCGGCATTCAGCGCTTCGGTGGCTGCGGTCATGTGCTCTTCGCTGAGGAACGTGGCCAAGATGTGTCCTTTCGTGGTGGTCTTCGGTCGGATGTTAGCCGCCAATTTTGAGCGACCAATCAAAGTCGTTGCTGCGCACCAAGTACGTGGTACTCAGAATGGAACAGCAATGGCGGCACAACGTGCCGTCACTGCTGACCCTGCTTTCTGAAGTTCTTCCACTGGGCTGCGACGTAATCGCGGTTCATCCATGCGATGACGTCGATCGAGATGCTCTTCGGGCACGCCGTTTCGCACTCTCCGTAGTTTGTGCAAGAGCCGAAGAACGACTCCATCGTCTCGACCATCGCAACCGTGCGGAGATACCGCTCGGGCGCACCCTGCGGGAGGAGATTCAGGTGAGCGATCTTCGCCCCCGTGAACAGATTCGCTGCGCTGTTCGGGCACGCCGCGACACACGCGGCACATCCGATGCAAGAAGCCGCGTCCATCGAGGCTTCCGCTGCGGGTTTAGGGATCGGAATGAGGTTGGCATCTTGTGCTGCACCGATATTCGCCGAGATGAAACCACCCGCCTGGATGATCTCGTCGAACGCGTGGCGATCGACGATGAGGTCTCGGAGGACGGGGAATGCCACCGCTCGCCATGGTTCGATCGTGATCGTGTCGCCGTCGCTGAACTTTCGCATGTGGAGCTGGCATGACGCCGTTCCACTCTGTGGCCCGTGGGGATGCCCATCCACCATCACGCCGCACGTTCCGCAGATTCCCTCGCGACAGTCGCTGTCGAACGCGATCGGTTCCACGCCCTCGTCGTTGAGTCGCTCGTTCACCTCATCGAGCATCTCGAAGAACGAGGCGTCGGGGCTGATGCCCTTGGCTGCGTACGTTTCGAAGCCGCCTTCGACGTTGGGTCCTGTTTGCCGCCATACGCGCAGGGTGAGATCCATCACTTGTAGCTCCTCTGCGACAGGGCCACGTATTCGAACTCGAGCTCCTCCTTGTGGAGGGTGGGTGGCGAGTCTTCTCCCCTCCACTCCCATGCCGACACGAACGCGAAGTTCTCGTCGTCGCGTTTCGCTTCGCCCTCCTCGGTCTGGTGTTCGACGCGGTAGTGACCGCCGCACGACTCCTCCCTGTCGAGGGCATCGCGAACCATCAGCTCAGCCAGTTCGAAGAAGTCGGCGACTCGTCCCGCTCGCTCGAGCGACTGGTTCAACGACTCATTTGCGCCGAGCACCTTGACGTCACTCCAGAACTCCGCTCTGAGCTTCGGAATCTCCTCGAGCGCCCATTCGAGGCCCTCGCGGTCGCGTGACATGCCGCACTTGTCGATCATGATCTTGCCCAGACGCCGGTGAAAGTAGTCGACCGAGTGAGTTCCGTTGATCGAAAGGAACTTCTCGATCTGGTTCGCTACCGATTGTTCCGCCTCCACGAATGCGTCGTCGTCGGTGGGAACCGGATTCACATTGAGCCACTTCGCCAGATATCCCGAGATCGTCGCAGGCAAGACGAAGTAGCCGTCTGCGACGCCCTGCATGAGGGCCGAAGCTCCAAGCCGGTTCGCACCGTGGTCCGAGAAGTTCGCCTCGCCGGACGCGAACAACCCAGGAATGGTGGTTTCGAGGTTGTAGTCGACCCAGAGGCCGCCCATGGTGTAGTGGGGAGCCGGGTAGATCCGCATCGGAACCTCATACGGGTTCTCATCGGTGATGCGCTCGTACATTTCGAAGAGATTCCCGTAGCGGTCCTCGATCACCTGACGTCCCAAACGGCTGATGGCGTCGGCAAAGTCGAGGTACACGCCGTTCTTCAACGGACCCACGCCCCGGTTGTCCTGGACCATCCGCATCGCTGCCCGCGACGCAACGTCGTGCGGCACGAGGTTGCCGAAGGCCGGGTACTGCCGCTCGAGGTAGTAGTCCCGCTCGTTTTCGGGAATGTCGTTCGCCGGGCGGTCATCGTCGGCGGTCTTCGAAACCCAGATCCGACCGTCGTTTCGGAGTGACTCCGACATGAGCGTCAGTTTCGATTGATGCTCATCGCTGGCCGGGATGCACGTCGGATGGATCTGTGTGAACGACGGGTTGGCGAACAAGGCTCCCTTTCGGTGGGCCCTCCACACGGCCGTCCCGTTGCAGTTCATGGCGTTCGTCGACAGGTAGTAGGCGTTCGAGTAGCCACCGGTGGCCAGCACGACCGCGTGAGCAGAGTGACTCTTGATCTCACCGGTGATGAGATCGCGGGTCACGATCCCGACAGCCCGTCCGTCTTTCACGACGAGTTCGAGCATCTCGGTTCGAGTGAACAACTCGACCGTTCCGAGCCCGACCTGTCGGGCCAACGCCTGGTAGGCCGTGAGGAGGAGCTGCTGACCGGTCTGGCCACGCGCATAGAACGTGCGAGACACTTGGGCGCCGCCGAACGACCGGTTGTCGAGCAGGCCACCGTATTCACGGGCGTACGGGGCGCCCTGTGCGACCGTCTGGTCGATGATGGCGTTGGAGACCTCGGCAAGCCGGTAGACGTTCGCTTCGCGCGATCGGTAGTCCCCACCCTTGACGGTGTCGTAGAACAGCCGGAAGACGCTGTCGTTGTCGTTTGGATAGTTCTTTGCGGCGTTGATGCCTCCCTGGGCTGCAATGGAGTGCGCCCGGCGGGAGGAGTCGTTGTACGTGAACGCCTTGACGTTGTAGCCGAGCTCTCCAAGTGCGGCAGCCGCGCCCGTACCCGCGAGTCCGGTACCGACCACGATGATCTCGTACTTGCGACGGTTGGAAGGGTTGACGAGCTTCACGTCGAAACGACGCTTCGTCCACATGTCCTGGATCGGTCCTTCAGGGATCTTGGCGTCGAGCAGGGGGGTGTGTTCTGTGTTCACGATGATGCCCTTTCTCAGCCGGAGACCGTAAGGAGACCGAACTGCACAGCGATCGGGATCGACGAGTTCCCGATGAGGATCACGAGGGCGAATGCCACGGCGAACCACCGGCGCCAATCGTTGTACCGGGGATTGGAGAGACCGAGGCTCTGGAACAGGCTCCACGCCCCGTGGTAGATGTGGAAGGCGAGGGCGATCTGGGCGACCACGTAGAAGAGAGCGATGTACCAGCGTTCGAAGCTATAGATCACGTTGTTGTAGACCGCGCCGCCAACGTACTCAGGATTGACGCTTCCGGTCGTCAAATCCATGACGTGGAAGATGACGAAGAGCAGGATGATGACACCGCCCCAGCGCATCGTGCGGTTGGCGTAGTTGACGGCGGAATACTGCCTCTTGGCCTCATATCGGATCTTGCCGCGAGCCGCCCAGTTTCTGAGCGTCAGGACGGTGGCCGACCAGATGTGGATGCCGAACATCGCCAGGAGGCCGAAACGGAACAGCCAGAGCACACCGCCCTTGGGGACGATCGGGTAGAGGAGTGTCTTCAACGCCTCGGCATAGTGGTCCAGATCCTCGGGTCCCAGGAAGATCTTCAAATTGCCGATCATGTGGACCAGGACGTAGGCGAGCAGCCCGATGCCGGTCAGCGCCATCATCCACTTCATCCCGATGTCGGAAGTGAAGAAGGGTCCGAGCCACGAGCTCCAACCGGATCGCCGATTGACCTCGAGACGGCGTGTCTTCGTCGTCACGTTGTGTTCCTCCGATAGTTCGACAAGGGGATTATCGCGCCGTCAGCTCGGTCTGTCGAAACGGCCGCGATCGTTGCATGACAAGGCGCGCGCCGAGATTCAGGTTGACAAGCGCGCGGGGTTGGGAGAATCTCATAGTTGTAATTACACATCGACGGGAGTCCCGATGTTCGGCGAATTCATCGAAGCCCTCCAGGCCGACGGTTTCGACATGTCGTGGCACGACTTCGCGAATTGTCGCGGGGCTGATCCCGATCTCTTCTTCCCGGAGCGGGGCGCCTCGACCCGCACCGCCAAAGGCATCTGTCGCGAGTGCACCGTTCTCGATGAGTGTCTCGAGTTCGCGATCGTCTCGAGTGAGAAGTTCGGGATCTGGGGCGCGATGTCAGAACGCGAGCGCCGCAGGATTCGCAAAGAGCGTCAGATCGCAGCAACCCACCGCAAAGCGGTGTGAGGGCAGCGCTTCGCGCTGCGTCGTCGGTCGTCGGTATTCGCCACTCGGTATCCGAAACCGATCTCGAAGGTCAGACGGCGACCGTGCGGTACGTCTTCAACGATTGCCGAATATCGACTACCGGCGGCTCAACCGCTTGGCGTAGAATCGCGATAGTGCATCACACGAAGGAGCCGCCGCGTTGAGCCTTGTCATTGCGCTTTTTGCTGTCGTCGTTGGGTTGGTGCTTGTCGCGGGGGTCTGGGCGGTCGTCTCGGCCCTGAAGGGCACTCCTTCCGATGCGGTCGCACACTCCGGGTCCGTTCCAGTGGCAGAGGACCGGTTTCGTCCAATCCTCACGGACTTCCACGTTCACGACAATACGGCAGTGTTCCACTATGACGTGCCACTCTCCGAGGGCGGCGTGGACGAGCATCTTCGCGCCCTGCTGTGCCACGACGCGTGGCTTGTGCTGCACGAGAAGAGAGCCGATGGTCTGCCGATCGCTCAGGTCACTCGAGCCACGGTCTTCGGACGCCGAGGTGATGAAGCGGTTCAGATCGGGACGAGGGAGTTCGAGGAGCCGGGTGTGATTCCCGAGATCGCCGCTCCCGAACTCACTCCCCATGCAGCACTTGTTGGGTACGATCCTCTGGCCCATCTCGGTGAGCAAGAGTTCGACATCCAGCCCGGTGTCGCCGCTCGTGAACCGAGGGAGGGCTTGCCGCCGTTCCTCGACGAGATCACAATCGCCAAGACGGTCGATGCACAGTTGCGGGCCTCGGGCATCGATCCAACGAACGTCTCTCTCGAGGATCTTGCACTCTCGCTCCTGAGGATCAGCGGCTACGAGGTCGTTGTCGAGCGAGCGGGTGTTTCAACCACCGGTAGCGGCATCGCACAGGTGTACACGGCACGAAAGGCTGGGTCCGATGCGCTGGTCGTGATCGTGCCACATGGTTCCGGCGAGCACCCCGAGCTTTCGGAAGGGGTCGTCGACACCTTCGTCATTGCGGTGGCGCAGCGCAACCCGGAGCGTGCCCTGCTCATCACCGACAAGTTCAGCCCGTACGTCGTGTACCAGAAGGAGCGAGCCGATCCTCGCTGCCGCTTCATCACGAGGGAGCGCCTCCAAGCGTTCGTTGACAGCTTCGCGATCCGGTGACGCGCCTTCGCCGGGTGTACTCCGCAGCCCGATCCGCCGAGACACGCAGCACTGAGAATGAATCGAGCACCAGGAACGTCGGATGAGCGCGCCAACGTCTCTAGACTCGTTTTCACGAAAGGAACTCTGTGCTCTTTGCGTTCATCAAGAACATCGGTGGGCCTGAACTGCTGATCATCCTGTTGGTGGTCCTGTTGCTGTTCGGCGCCTCGAAGCTCCCGGGCCTGGCTCGATCGATCGGCGCCTCGACGAAGGAGTTCAAGAAGGGCGTCGAAGAAGGCATGCCCGACGACGAGGCCTCCTCCGACTCCAAAGAAGCCTGATCTCCGTCCGAGTATTCGGGAACCGGATCGGTCTGTCGGGCGTTTCTCCCATGGCTGTGGGGATACATGACTGACGAATTCACGCCTACCTGGGAAGACGTTGCGCATCGCTATGGGCGCAAGATCTACAACTTCGCCTACCGCCTCACCGGCAATCCGGATGATGCCGCCGACCTCGTTCAGGAGGTCCTGCTCCGCTGTCCGGAAGGGGCTGCCCTCGTATGAGCCGGGATCGTTCGAGGGTTGGCTGTGGCGCATCACCCGCAATGCCTTCCTCGACGGCATCCGAAAGAAGAAGCGGCGCCCGGAATCAGCGTTGCCGGACGGCGATCACCATGCCCTGGGCTCGAGTCCTTCGCCGGACGAGGTCCTCGCCTCGATTCGCCTGTCCGACAATGTGCAGGCGGCCCTCCTCAAGCTCCCGTACGAGTTTCGCGAAGCGGTGGTGCTCTGTGACGTCGTCGGCCTCAGCTACGACGAGATCGCCGAAGCGGCCGATGTACCGGTCGGAACGGTGCGAAGCAGGATCCACCGGGGTCGGAAACTCCTCAGAGGGATGTTGACATGGCCGATCTGACCTTCGATCCCGACGAACACGGTGAGCTGTTCTCCGCCTACCTCGATGGTCAACTGTCGCCGGACGAGGTGACGGTCGTCAGTGAGTTGCTCGACGGGGACACGCAGGCGATCGAGGAGTTCCTGTCCCTGCGCAACATCCGCACGAAGCTCCGACTCCTGCCTGAGTTCGAAGTGCCCGCGGCCCTCCTACCCGATGGCCATCTCGGCGATCGGCTCTCCGCGTACCTGGACGGGGAGTTGGCCACATTGGAGCACCGGCGAGTCACCAAACACATTGTCGACTGCGCCGATTGTCGAGTCGAGCTCCAGGAACTCGACCGAGCCAGGATCGCCGTCCGGTCTCTTCCAGGAGTAGAGACAACGATGACCACCGAAATCCCTGCGACGCCCGTCCCCCATAGGCGGCGGCGCATCATCGCGGGCGGTATCGGTGCCGCTGCGGCGGCGGCACTCCTCGTCGGCCTCGCGGTGGGCGGCAGCGATGATCCGGTGTTCATTCTCAACGATCTGGCGACCCGCCACATCGCCAGGGCATCGGCTGAGCCGGGATTCGCCATTCTTCCTGCCGCCATCGACGTGGCGGCGCCATGATCATCCGCCGAATCCTCACGATCGGAGGTGCCGTCGTTGTGTTCACGATGGCTGTCGCGGGTCCCGCCCTCGCCGATGACCTTGCGGACTACCTCGCCGATGCGAGTGAGGCGGTCTACTCCGGACACCGAGTTGTCGGCACGACGTGGGATGGATTCGAGAGCGTCGGCATGGTCGAGATCCAACACCTCGGGGGTATGACGACCGTGGGCTCGGGGTCGTCCTACGTGAGAATCGGCGATGGACGTATGCACGTCGCCGGGTCCACCGAAACGGCGCTCTCGTTCGTCGGTGCGATACAGCCCGATCTTGCCGCCCGCTACACCGTTTCGTCGGGAGGAGCGACGGAGTATCTCGGGCGACGGGCACACGTGCTCGAAGTCACGGAATCGAGCTTGCTACGGATGAGGATGATCGTCGATGAGTCAAGCTCCGCGCCGGTCGCCACCGAAGTGTATTCGGACGACGGCACCGTGTTTCGATACTCCTCGATGGTCGAGTTCTCGGTATCGGTCGATCCCGAGATGGCGACGACCGACAAGCGTGTCTACGAGATGATGCTGCCGGTGGAGCAGGCAGGTCTCCCGGTCAACGCCGCCGGTTACCAATTGGTCGACGTCTACGCCGGGCCACAGGGTGCCCATCAGGCGTTCTACACCGATGGCCTGTTCTCATTCTCGGTGTTCACAACCAAGGGTCGTGTGGACTGGGAGGGGGTAATCGAAGGTGATCTCCCGTACGTGGTCGGAGGACACACCTACGTACGGGTCATCAATCCGGCGAGTCTCTGGGTGCTGTGGAACGCTCCCGGCATGGCCGTCGCCCTCGTCGGCGACCTGCCCCCCGACCACCTCGAAGAAGTGCTCGCATTCTTGCCGAGACCGGGCATGGACGGCTGGATGCAGCGATTGTGGAACCGGCTGTTTGGGTGAGAAGTAGGGAGTAGAGAGTAGAGAGTAGGAAGAGCCGGAACGGACCCGAATACTGGGCCTGCATCCCGTCTCTCTACTCTCTACTCTCTACTTCCCTCAACCTTCCGATCTCTCTTCGGGCTATCACCATCTGATGCACTTCGTCCGGACCGTCCGCTATCCGGAGGGTTCTTGCCGCGGCCCACATGCGGGCGAGGGGTGTGTCATCCGAGACACCTGCTCCTCCGTGGACCTGGATGGCCTTGTCGAGCACCCACAACGTCATACGCGGAACAACGACCTTGATCGCCGAGATCTCCTTGCGGGCCTCGCGATTTCCGACGGTGTCGAGTTTCCATGCCGTGTACAGAACGAGGAGGCGGGCCTGGTCGATCCGCCACCGAGATTCGGCGATCCAGTCCTGGACAACACCTTGGCGCGCGATGGGGCCACCGAATGCTTCCCTCTCCTTCGCCCGGGCCACCATCAACTCCAGCCCCCGTTCGGCCATTCCGATCGCCCGCATGGTGTGATGCACCCGACCAGGGCCGAGCCGCGCCTGAGCGATCATGTACCCGGCGCCCTCTCCGGCGATCAGGTTCGACGCGGGACGCGGACCTCGTGGTAGCGGATCTCGGCGTGTCCGCCGCGGTCGTGATAGCCGAACACCGGGACGTCCCGGAGCACCTCGACGCCTGGTGTGTCGCTCGGGACGAGGATCATCGAATACCGATCCTTCGGTGGTGCCTCCTTGTTCGTGATCCCCATGACGATGGCGATCTTGCAGTCCGACGAGTTGCCGCCCGTTGACCACCACTTCGTTCCATTGACGACGTAGTGACCCCCGTCCCGGATGATCGTCGATTCGAGATTGCGGGGATCGGACGAGGCAACGGCCGGTTCGGTCATGGAGAAACAGGACCGGATCTCACCGTCGAGAAGAGGGAGGAGCCACCGCTCCTTCTGTGCCTCCGTGCCGAAACCGTGGATCACCTCCATGTTCCCGGTGTCGGGTGCCGAGGAGTTCACCGCCTCCGGTGCGAGTTCGAGGCTGCGGCCCGTGAGTTCGGCAAGCGGTGCGTATTCGATGTTCTTGAGTCCGGGTCCAAACTCGGGATCGGGGAGGAAGAGGTTCCACAGTCCACGAGAGCGAGCTTCGGTCTTGAGTTCGCGGAGCACCGGGGTCGCCTCGGTCCGGTTTCCCTGCGTCGCGACCTGCTCCTCCTGGATCGCTTCGGCGGGATAGACCCGGTCGTCCATGAACGACTGGAGACGTTCGAGATACTCAAGCGTGCGGGTGTTGTGGGAGAATTCCATGCCCCGACGCTAGTGGTTGGTAAACGGCCCCGAACCGCGCTACTCGCGGTCGTCCTTCGCTTCGTCGTAGTAGTCGAGTCGGTCGACCGGCAGCACCATCGACGTCAGGAAGTTCATGACGTGAGCGGTGATGCGCTTCAAGAATCGGTAGTACAGAGCCCGGGAGACGGCGTCGCTCGGTGTACCGGTCGACTGGTATGCGACCTTGACCTGGGTGTCGTAGTCGTCAAGGAACGCATCGGCCTTCGCGATCAGTTCACGGGCCCGATCGGTATCGCGAGCCTTGAACGTTGCAGCGGCATCGCAGAGGAGTGTCGAGACACGGTCGCGGTAGTCGGCGAGTTCGTCACGGTCAGGTGCGTTCTCGAAGTCGGCACCGTATTTCACGAGATCGTAGAAGTTCTTCGAGTAGTCGCCGATCCGCTCGACGTCCTTGACGGTGCTCATGTAGGCCAGCACCAGAGGGAGATCGACCGTGTCATGGAGCGACGCATGGATCATCAACTCTCGCCGGACGTCGCGCTGGGCCGTGTTGATGCCGCGATCTGTCGACTTGAGTTCCTGCTTCGTCTCCTTCGACGTCCCGCCTCCGAACAACGCTTCCATGGCGGTGTCGAAGACGTCGCGACCGTCGAGCACCATCTGGACGAGCGTGGTCTCTACCTCGTCGATGGTCGAGTCGCCTCCTTTGAAGAACTGGAACACCATGTTGACCTCCTATGTGATCAAGATAATCAGAATCGGCAGCGCGACGAACGCTCCTGCTACGTATGCCACGGCGAACCATTTTTGGTTCATCGCGAGACCGGCAAGACCGTTCGCCAGCGCGATGGGCACTCCCCGGATCTTCGGGATTGGGTAGAGGATCAGGATCCCGAGCGCGTTGAACAGCAGGTGCACGAGTGCGATCGTGAGTCCGTCCACCGTCCCGGCGGCGAAGGCCGCGAGGAGTGCCGTGATCGTCGTACCGACGTTCGCTCCCAGCGTGATCGGGTACGTGTTCCGGACCAGCAGAAGGCCCGACGCCACGAGTGGGATCAGGATCGATGTCGTGATGCTGGACGACTGGACCGCCATCGTGATGAGCATCCCAACGGTCATGCCGATCAATCCGCTCTTGGCGAGTGCGACATTGAGCGACCGCTCGATCCTGGCGGCGACGAGGATCTTCATGTTCTTGGTGATGAACGTCAGCGTGAGGAAGATGATGGCGAGGCCGACGATGAGCATCAGGGCGCCGAGGGCCCTCTCGTTGTCGGTGATGAACTGGAGGACGGATTCGATGTGACCAGTGCCCCACTTCACGGCGTCCTTGATCGGGCTGTTGAACTTTCCCCCGCCCACCTTTCCCCCGAACGCTTCCGCAATAGCGGCTGCCGGCTTGGAGAGGACCCCGAAGAGCAGTTCGAGGGGGAGGATGACGGCGACGGCGAGGACATTGAAGAAGTCATGCATCGTCGCCGCAGTGAACGCGAGTCGGAACTCCTCAGATCGTCTGGCGTGGCCCAACGAGACGAGCGTATTGGTGATGGTCGTGCCGATGTTCGCTCCCATGATCATCGGAACGGCGGCCTCCATGGGGAGGCTGCCTGCGGCGACGAGGGCGACAATCGTCGACGTCGTGACCGACGACGATTGGACGAGGACGGTGGCCAGGATTCCGACCGCCAGCGCAGCGAGCGGGTTCGTGATGCCATCGAAGAGACTCTCGTTGGCGCCGCCGGTGACGCCTTTGATGCCATCCTCGAGCAAACCGACGCCGACGAGGAACAGGTAGAGCAAGCCGAGAACGAGAAGCAGTCTTGCCCACCCGGGCATCCGGCGCCGGCGCGCCGCGACGATCTCCTCGGGTGATCCTTCTTGTTGGTGCTCAGCAGTCACGGATGTCCATGTGCCGGGCGGTCGGTCGAGAGTCGCTGGTCCGTCGAAGGCACGCACCGAGCAATCCAGCAACCCCCGCATCGGAAGACGCCGGCCGAGATGCTAGCCGAGCGAGGTGCGCTCGTCCTCGTCGGGGAAGGTTCCGGTCATGACATAGGTCACGTTCTGAGCGATGTTCACGCCGTGATCGGCGATCCTTTCGAGGAATCGCCCGACGTGTGAGAGCTCCACGGAGCATTCCAGTCCCAGCTCCGCGCTGTGTGCATGAATCGTGCCGAAGAACCGTTCGGTGATGTCGTCAACGACATCGTCTGCCTCCTCGGCATTGGCTCCGATCACGGGATCGAGATCGGCGATGGCTTCGACCGCGGCCGCAAAGATCTTCAGCGACTCGTCGACGAGACGTCCGAGGAGACGTTGTACATCGCCGAGTTGGGGGAATCCATTCTGGGCTGCGACGCGGTTCACGATGTTGACTGCGAGGTCTCCCGATCGTTCGATCTCGTACAGGATCCGCGTCACCGCGACCAGGAAACGCAAGTCTGCCGCGACCGGTTGCTGGAGCGCCAGGATCTCGAACGTGCGCTGTTCGAGGATGCGGTATAGCTCGTTGATTGGGCCATCGCCGGCGCGCACGATCTCGACAAGATCGAGTCGGTTCTCAACGGCGGCCTCCCCCGCAAGTTTCGTGTTCTCGACAACACGCGATCCCATGTCTACGAGGCCGCGTCGAATCTCGTCGAGTTCGTCATCGAAGTGGTGGCGGAGTTCGACTTCACCTTGCTGTTCATGGGCATGTTCCGGATGCAGCGTGGTCATGGTGTCTCCTAACCGAAGCGGCCGGTGATGTAGTCCTCAGTCTCTTGCTCGTCGGGATTCGTGAAGAGGTGGGTGGTGTGGCTGAACTCGACGAGGCGGCCGGTGCGTTGGCCTTTCTCGCCGACCTCGACGCTGAAGAACGCCGTTCGGTCGCTGACCCTTGCGGCCTGTTGCATGTTGTGTGTCACGATGATGATCGAGTAGTCCTTCTTCAGTTCGTACATGAGTTCCTCGATCCTGAGGGTCGCGATGGGGTCGAGTGCCGATGCCGGCTCGTCCATCAGCAGGACGTCGGGACTTGTTGCGATCGCCCTTGCGATGCAGAGTCGCTGCTGCTGACCGCCGGAGAGGGTGTACGCGGATTCGTTCAGCTTGTCCTTGACCTCCTCCCAGAGCGCTGCCTTGTGGAGAGTTTCCTCGACGAGGTCGTCCATATTGCCCTGGTAGCCGGCAATCTTTGGGCCGAACGATATGTTGTCGTAGATCGACTTCGGGAACGGGTTCGGCTTCTGGAACACCATGCCGATGTGACGGCGTACCTCGACGGGATCGACGTTCGTGCCGTAGAGGTCGATCCCGTGATACTCGACCTTCCCTTCGATCCGGGCTGTTTCGATGAGGTCATTCATCCGGTTGAAGCTGCGGAGGACGGTGGTTTTGCCGCATCCAGAGGGACCGATGAGGGCAGTGATTTCGTTCTGCCGGATTGGAACGGTCACATCCTTGACGGCGTGGAAGGCTCCGTAGTAGACGTTGAGATTCTCGACGTCGATGATCACAGGGTTCGAGTCATCCGCCTCATTGCCTGTTGGAGCGATGCCCTTCTTCCGGTCAACAGTGGGTGCTCCGCCGGGCAACGGTGGGGACGGAGGGCCCGTAGGCGCCCTTTCCACCGTGTTGAGCGTGTCGTTCATGTCGTTCACCATTTCTTCTCGAACTTGTTGCGGAAGTAGATCGCCACCGCGTTGATGAAGAAGAGCACTGCGAGCAGCACCACGATCGCCGCCGGGGCCAGGGTGTTGAGGAACGAGGGGTCGGTCTGACGGGACCACGAGAAGACGATGACCGGCAGAGCCGTGTACGGGCCCGTCAGCTTCTCCAAGACCGTGGCGTCGGCCGAAGCCGAGAAGAAGCCGGTCGCAACACCGATGACCAGCAGCGGGGCGGTCTCACCGAATGCTCTGGCCATCGTGAGCACGGTGCCGGTGAGGATCCCGGGGAATGCGGACGGCAGGACGTGGCTTCTGACGACTTCCCACTTGGTTGCTCCGACGCCGTAGCCGGCTTCACGAATCTCGTTCGGGACGGCACGGATCGCTTCGGCCGCGGTGATGATCACGATGGGCAACACCAGCGCTGCCATGGTCATGCCGGCAGCGATGACGTTCTTCCCGCCGGTGGTTCCACCAAGTCCGATGGCATTCACGAACACGACGAACATCGTGAGGCCGAGCAGTCCGAAGACGATGGATGGCACACCAGCGAGGTTTCTCACCGCTGTGTCGATCCATCGGGTCAGAACGTTGTCCGGCGCATACTCCTCGAGGTAGACGGCCGCACCGACACCCGTGGGAATTGCGAGGACGACGACGAACAGGGCTATGGCGAGCGAGCCGATGATGCCGGTCCACACACCTGCCGTTTCCGGGTTCAGGGAGAGACCTGAGAACACGAAGTCGAGACCCCGATCGCGAAGTGTGGGCCAGGCGCTCATGAAGATATCGGCGAGGAGCACGATGAGGATGAGCAGCAGTGACAAGAGCATGGTGAGCAGAAGGAACCGGAACAAGACGGCACCCGGCTCCGTTCGTTTCCCTTCCAGCGCCGAGCGAACCGCTTCTCGTGTCGCCCGTTGTGAGGCGCTGATTCGAGTGGCCATCAGTACACCTCCCTGAATCGGCGGACGAGCCGATTGCTCGCCGCATTCAGGGCGAGGGTCATGAGGAACAGAAGCAGTCCAACGAAGAACAGGCTTTGGAACGCGAGGCCCTCGCCTGCGACCTGATCGGTGCCGATCGCGAGCGACGCGATGGCCGCCGTCATGGTCTGACCCGGATCAAGCGGATTCACCGTGAAGAGGGCCCCCCCAACGGCCCCCGCGGCCATGAACACGATCATCGTCTCGCCGATCGCTCGGGAGAAGGCGAGAATCAGCGAAGCAGCGATGCCTGAGATGGCTGCCGGCAGCACGACCCGGAGGGTGGTTGTGACCCGGTTGGCGCCGAGTCCGTATGACGCTTCTCGGAGAGATGCGGGGACGGCTCGCATGGCATCTTCGGAGACCGAAGCGACGAGTGGGGTTATCAGCACGCCGACCGCCAATCCGGCCGAGAGCATGCTGAACACACCGGCCGATTCGAACACCCGCTGAACGACTTCCGGCCCGATGAATGCGAGGGCCCAGAAGCCGAGCACGACGGACGGAATGCCGGCGAGAATCTCGATGAGGGGTTTGAGTCTGCGTCGGGTTCTCGGGGTGGCGTACTCGGCAAGATAGATGGCCGAGCCCAGACCGAGCGGGGTGGCGACAATGATACCGATCAGGGCGATGATGAATGTGCCCGCGATGATCGTTCTGAGATCGAAGAGACCGCGGCGTGGGAACCAGCCGAGCGACCACAGGGAGCCGAGTTGGCCTTGCTCGGCCAGGCCGCTGATGAACGTCCACGCTTCACCAACGAGAGTGAGGACGATCGCCACGCTGATGAGGATCGAGATCAGGCCGGCAGCGAAGAAGCTAGCCCGGACGACTCGCTCCCGATTGCGTCGACGACGGTTGCCGCTCAGATCCATGGATGTGTGTGGTGAGGTCATGTGTACCGGGTACGAGGGTAGGAGGGCGGGTGCGGGTCGTGCCCCACCCTCCTACCACGGCGGCGTTTGTCTATGCGTCGTTCGGTCTATGAGGAGAAGCTCCGCCCGATGACCATGTTGGTCCAAGCATCCTGAGTCGGGCCGTAGTCCGTCAGCGGAACATAGCCTGCGTTGGCGATCTGCTTCAAGCCGTCCTCAGACAGGTAGTAGTCGACGAACTGTGACAACGCCGGATTCTCGACGGCCTTCTTGGCGTTCACGTAGACGAACAGCGGGCGGGACAGCGGGTACTCGCCGCTGGCGATCGTTTCGGCGCTTGGAGCAACACAGCCGCTCTCTCCGCTGTTGACCTCAAGGGCCTTGATGGTGTCGGTGTTCTCCGCGAAGAACGCGTACCCGACCCATCCAAGCGAGTACTTGGATCCGGCGATGCCATCGATGATCACGTTGTCGTTCGGCGAAGCGACGTAGTCGGGACGGGTGGCCGCGTCGACGCCGCGCTCTTCGGCGAGGTCCTGAATGACAAACTCGACGAAGGTGTCGTACGTGCCGGACTCCTCGCCGGGCCCGGTGATAGCCAGCTTCTCATCGAAGTAGTTCGTCGCCGAGACACCACCGATCTCCTGCGCGAGATCTGCTGCATCGGACCATGTGTTGAATCCGATCGACTCGGGACCCGTGAGGGCGTACAGGTCGTTGAAGGTCACGCAGGACGCCTTGTCGTTGTCGGGCGAGGTGAGGACGGAGAGGCCGTCGATTGCAATCTGCAGTTCGATCCACTCGATTCCCGCCTCTTTGCAGGCATCGATCTCCTCGTCCTTGATCGGTCGAGATGCATCCGAGATGTCGGTTTCGCCGGCACAGAACTTCTTGAATCCGTCTCCGGTGCCGGGACCCTCGACGGTGATCCCCACACCGGCATGTGCATTCGAGAATTCCTCTGCGACCCGGGCCGAAATCGGCTCGACGGTCGACGAACCTGAGATGAGGATCGTGCCATTGGCTCCGCCGGTGCCGCCGGCAGCGGCGCTCGTGGTTTCGTTGCTGCCGCTACCGCAGGCGGCCGCGGTGAGAGCAAACGCGACCAGTGCCGCCGTCAGCCAGAGTTTGCGTTGCATGAGGGTGTGCCTCCTCGTTGTCCGAAGCGCCGGAAGTTCGATCCAGTCGAGGGAAAGATACGAAGCGTCGTTGAAGCGGGTCGTACCTGGAGGTGAACGGAGAGTGAATTCTTGCGAAATCGGCACTCATCGGAGCCATTCGGGGCCACCCACGTTCCTAACATCATCCTGTGTTGTCCACGATCCTCACCCTGTTGCTCGTCGTAGCGGTCGTGCTCCTCGCGGTGCTCTGGATTCGGTACCGGCGCCTTGATCGCGACGTCGATCGCATCCTCGGACGTCTCGAGATCGCCTCAACGTCGAAAGTCGCGTCGCGAGCGCTGTATAGAGGCGTTCGCGGTCTCGAACGGCGCCTCGACGATGCCGAGCAGGCAACAAGTCGTCTTCGGGCTGCGGCCGAACGGTCCGAGACCGGCGTGGTGATCTCCGACGAGCGTGGTGGAGTCGTCTACGCCAACCCGGCTGCCGACCGGGTTCTCTCCGGTCGTCTCGGTGATGCCGTGGCCGGTACAAGGATCATGGCTCTTCTCCGGCGGGTCCAGGCGACCGGAAGGGAAGAGGACCTCGAACTCGATCTCTATACCCCGATGCGTCGCATCGTCCGACTGAGAGCGATTCCGCTCGTCGAAAGCGACCGGGTCGCCGGCGCCGTCGGCTACGTGCAGGATCTCTCCGAGCGCCGCCGTATCGAGGCGATGCGACGCGACTTCCTCACGAATGCGGGTCATGAGATGAAGACGCCGCTTGGTGCTCTGTCAGTGCTCGCTGAGACGATCGCCGATGCCGACGATCCCACCGTGCGCCGGCGCCTTGCCGAACACCTGCGGTTCGAGGCAAACCGCATGGCTCACGTCGTTGACGACATCCTCACGCTCGCCGATATCGAGTCGCTCGAGACACCGTTCGTGCCGGTTGACATCGACTCGGTGGTGGGCGAGGCGGTGAGTCGTGTCGCTGTTGCAGCCGCGGAGACGGGGATACGGGTTGTGACGCACGGATCAGATACCCATGCCGTCGTCGATGGGAACCGGGAGCAACTCGTCTCGGCCGTCGCGAATCTGCTCGACAACGCTGTGAAGTACTCCGATCAGGGAAGTGAGTCAGTTGTCGAGATCGGAGCCAGATCCATCGGGGACGACGTGTTGATCGAGGTCACGGATCACGGGATTGGCATAGCCCCTGCCCATCTCGAACGCATTTTCGAGCGGTTCTATCGCGTTGATCGCGGGCGCGATCGGTCGACCGGAGGTACAGGCCTCGGTCTCTCAATCGTCAGGAACGTGGCGAGAACACATGGAGGCTCCGTTTCGGCGGAGTCGGTACCGACGGAGGGCAGCGTCTTCACGATGCGCCTTCCGCTCCTGAGAGACTGAAGAGATGCGAATGCTCATCGTTGAGGACGAACCCGCGTACGTCGACGCACTCACGGTGGCGTTGGAGAGGGAGGGGTACCAATCGAGCGCCGTGTTCGACGGTCGGTCCGCAGTGGTGAGCTTCATCAACAATCCTCCCGATGTCGTGCTGCTCGACCTCATGCTTCCCGAGATGTCGGGTCTCGACGTGCTTCGTCGGATACGGGAGGAGTCGACCGTTCCGGTAATCGTGCTGTCGGCGAAGGACGCCGGAGTCCGACATTGTGACTGCACTCGAACTCGGCGCTGACGACTACCTATCGAAGCCCTACTCCATCCGAGAGCTGCTGGCGCGCGTCAGAGCTGCCCTGAGGCGAGCGCCGACTGGAGTCCAGGGCGAAGCTGACGGGGAAATTCTGACCGTTGGTGTTGCGGTGCTCGATATCGGTCGGTACCAGCTTCGCCTCGGTGACACGGTCTTCGACCTACCACGCAAAGAGTTTGAGGTGCTGGAAGCGTTGATGGTCGAGCAGGGGAGGATCGTCCATCGCGACCGGCTCCTCGACGAGATCTGGGGCATCACCTGGACCGATTCGAAGACGTTGGACCAGCACATCCGTCGGCTCCGCAGAAAACTGGAACAGGTCGACGGGGCGCCACGCATCGAGACGGTGCGCGGGGTCGGGTATCGGTTGGATGAGTAGATCAGTGGAGCAGTAGATCAGTAGATCAGTAGATCAGTAGATCAGTCAGATCAGTAGATCAGTGGCTAGTGGCTAGTGGCTGGTGGCTGGTGGCTAGTGGCTGGTGGCTGGTGGCTGGTGGCTGGTGGCTGGTGGCTGGTGACGTGCGCCGCCACCACAGGGCACCTATTCCGATTGCCAGGGCAGCGAAGCCTACGACGGCGCTGATCAGGACATAGCCGTCGAGGAGGGCGTTCCAGATGGCGTCGGCTGCGGCTCGGTCGATATCGCTCTCGATGGTGGTTCCCGCAGCGTTGATGGCGCCGCGGAGCACTGCGAGGCTGAGGAGGATCGTGATGGCAGATCCGAAGCCGAACCATTGGACCGGCCTCAACCGGTCGCGATCGACGAAGACGGCGATCCCGATCAGGATCAGCGCCGCGAGCGGAAAGACCCACACTGCGGTGTGAAACACGCCCACAACTGTGCGCGGGGCCGCGAGCAAGTCGGCCTGGATCAGAACGACCTCGCCGAGGGAGGTCTCGATATCGGCGAAGAGATCGACGCCGCGTTCTTCGAGACGGTCGAGCACGAGTCCGGCAGCGCCGTCGAGATCGATTCCGACATATCCGCTCTCGGTCGTGGCGATGTCACCTTCGAGGACTCCGATGAATGCCGTATGCGTTGCTCTGAGCCCGGTCGTCCACACCTTCGTGAACGCGTCGGATTCGACGAGTTCCTTCGTCGTCTCGAAGACGAACTCCTGTGTGAACTCCACGAGCTTCGGCGCGAGGAATCCGAGTTGGTCTGGGAGTGCGTCGGCCACACGCTGCTCGATCGCCGTGCCTTGCTCGAGCGCCTCGGCCGCGTGCACAGCGATCGCGGTCGAGATGGCCGGATCCTTCGGGAGGGGAGCGAGGCTCTCGACGAAGTTGTCGGTGTCGAATATCCGGTCGTGCAGCCAGTACGTATCGACCGAGATCGACACCAGGATGGCGGCGATCACGGCGAGGGTGATCCCGATGAAGGCTGAGGTCCTGCCTCGTCGTTCGGTCTGCCCTCGGAGACCTTCGGTCATCGATATCCCCCGGTGGTTCCGCTAGCCGATCTGGCCAAGCGCCGTGACATACTCTTCGAACTCGCGCGGCGTGCCGAGAGAACCGCTATCGACGATGGAGCGGACGAGTCCGTCTTCATCGAGGACGAACGTCATGCGGTTCGCCCCACCGACGGCATCGTTGAACGCTCCGTAGGCGGTGGCCACGACGCCGTGTGGCCAGAAATCGGAGAGGACGGGGAAGGTGAAGCCGTTCTCGTCGGACCACTTCTTTGCCACGGGCACCGCGTGGCACGTGATGATGACGACATTGGCATCGAGATCGGCGAGCGTCGCCAGCTGATCGCGGATTGCGCAGCCCTCGTTGTCGCAGTAGCCGGTGAACGGGAACGGGATGAAGACGATCAGGCTCTTCTTGCCCTTGAGATCATCGAGGGTGACCGTGTTCTTGTCCTGGTCGGTGAGAGAGAAGGTGGGAGCGGCGGATCCGACGGCGACCGACATTGGAGATTCTCCTTGAGTTGTGCACTACGAAACCTACTGCAATGAGTAGAGCAGTAGAGCAGTAGAGCAGTAGAGCAGTAGAGCAGTAGAGCACCGGTACCCGGCTACTCGGCTACTCCGCTACCCAGCCACCCACATACTCAAATCTCGAAGATGTCCATCAACACTCGCGCTGCCCAGCCCACCGGATCCGTCAACTCGGCCAGGTGCGGGAGGTTCTCGGGCTCTTCCCACACACGCTCGAGAGCAGACTCGCCCCACCGTTGCTCGACTTCGGAGCAGAACGCGGCGGCGTCGCCGGCTCGATGCCGCTGAAGCTCGAGACCGATCACCTGTTGGAGCGACTGCTCGGTCTGGTCGGGCTCGGATCGGCGGCGGGCGTTCGCCGCCTCGATTCGATCGAGATCCGGCAGAACATCGGCCCCGGCCTTGCGGACCAGGTAGTCGCCGTAGCCTTCGATGTACGCGGTGAACGATTGGATCGACGCGAGGCGCTCCGGATCCGACGTGCCCTTCAAGAGAGCGGGAGCCGAGGCTCCTTCTTCGCCGAGCAGTTCACGGATCCGATCCGGGTCTTCGAGCGCACCGATCTGGCCCATAACATCGGATAGATCGAGTTCGACGGTCTCGTAGAAGGCCGCGACCACGGATACGAAGTGGCCCCGAAGCCACTCGATCTTCATGAGCCGATGGAAGAGCATCTCATGAAGTGCGGCCCACAACCGGACCTGGCGCGGATCGACCGCCGCCTCGAACGCGAATGCCTCGACGTTCGGAACAATCAGATACGGCTGATCGCGGTCGACAGCCGGGATCCCGGTGTCGAACTGACCCAGGACACGGTGAGCCATGAACCCGACCATCGTGCCGGCCTGCATGCCGAGAAGCGCCGGACCGAGGGGCTGGAGTATCGCTCCCATCTGGCCAAACGATTCGGCGCCCGGGAGCTGTCCGAAGCCACCGGTGAGTTTGTCTCCGAGGGGCTCGATGAGGATGCGGAAGGTCTGTTCGTTGTCCAGGGCCCAGGTTGCGCGGTCGGTAGGGTTGAGCTCTCCGGGGGACGGTGCCGGCAAGTCCGTCGTGGCCTGGATTCGCAACTCGGCCACGTGGGCGAGCTCCCGGTACTCCTCTGCGATGCTCGGCTCGATCGGTTCCCGCTCTCCTGCGAGGTTCTTCGTCAACTCCCTCGCGAGCTTCCAGTTGACCGGTCCCGACGACTGGAACATGCGGAACATCTGGGCGAAGAGATCATCGCCGTCACCGCTGAACGGAAGATCACCCGCCACCGGGGGTCTCTTCGTCGATGATCGGTGCAGGATCCTCCGGCCGCTCGTCCAGAATCAGACCGGCAGTAATCGGCTCACCATCCCGTAGCACGGTGACGGTGATCTCGTCCCCCACGTGATAGAGGCGGAGCACAATGACGAGATCCTCCATCGTTGTGATCGCAGTTCCCTCGACCGATACGATGACGTCGTCTGCCACGAACCCGGCTTCTCCTGCGGCAGATCCCTCTTCGCCATCCCAGAGTTGGGCGATTTCGGCGCCCGAAGGAGTGAGCGCGCCATCGTCCGCCATCTCGACGTGGTCGGCGCCGTAGATGCCGATGAAACTGTGGCGGACCGTTCCCGTCTCGATGATCTCGTCGGTGATGCGTCGCACGAGTTCAACAGGGATCGCGTATCCGATGCCCTCGGCGCCGCCGCGGCCAACGCCAATGGCCGACGTGATTCCGATGAGGCTTCCCTGGGCGTCCACGAGAGCGCCCCCGCTCGATCCCGAGGTGATGGGCGCGTCGGTCTGGAGCATCCCGTACAGCGCCGCCTGATCGCCGAATTCGACCGTGCGGGAGAGTGCGGAAATCACACCGGTGGTCAGGGAAGCGCCGCCGACCTGACCGAGTGGGTTCCCGACGGCGACGGCGAACTGTCCGATCGTCAGATCGTCCGTGGATCCGAAATCGATCGGCGGAAGGTCCTGGACGTCGACCTTCAACACGGCGAGATCGGTGTACGAGTCGCTGCCCACGATCTCGGTGTCGTATGTGCGTCCGTCCTCGAGCACGATCCGTGCCACGGTCGCGTCCTCGACCACGTGGTGGTTGGTGACGATGTACCCCCCGTCCAGGATGACGCCCGAGCCGCTCCCGGTGAGGGTCAGGACGCTCTCTTCGAGAGTGCCGACTTCGACGGTCACGACGGACGGAAGGACCTTGACGGCGACAGCCTCGGCGACATCGAGATCCCCGCCGTTGGCGATGATCTCGTTGGTGACCTGCTGGACCACGGTGGTTCCAGGAGTTGTGGTTGTCGGTGCTGCTGCCACGACCGTGTCGGTTGAGAACAGGCCCAGGAGAGCGAGAATGCCGACGACGGCGGCGGCGCCGAGTACTGCAGAGATGAAGGCGACCACACCGGTCGAGATGTGCCCGCGGGTCTCTGTCTCCGGTGCTTGACGTTCCACGGGTTCGGGGACCCGCTGCGAAGCGACCGGCGGCACGTTCCATGGGGTCAGATACGACCCCGGTCCCGAGTCATCCGGCCGAGCCTCTGGTGGCTCTGGTGTATTGCCATGGGTAATGTCGTCCACGGAGCCGATTGTATGCCCCCACACCACCTATCCCCGCAGTCAGATCTGATCGCCGTATCACGCGATCCGGTCGATCCTTCCGCGATTGTCGCTGCGGTCTCCGCACCGGAGGCCGGTGCGGTCGTGCTGTTCGTTGGGACCGTGCGTGATCACTCGCCGGGACGGACCGACGTGACGCATCTCGAGTACGAGGCCTACGACGAGCAGGTCGTAGACAAGATCGCGGAGGTCGTCGCCGAAGTACGGGATCGCTGGCCGGTTCGGAGAGTGGCGGCGATCCACCGTGTCGGCGAACTCAGAGTCGGTGAAATCTCGATCGCCGTCGCCGTCTCGTCACCACACCGGGGTGACGCGTTCGAAGCGGGGCGCTATCTCATCGACGAAGTCAAGGCCCGAGCGCCGATCTGGAAGAAGGAACACTGGTCGGGCGGTGCCGAATGGGTGAGGGAGGATCTCCATCACTCGTGATGCAACCCGGGATGCCGATCGGGAGATCTTGGTCCGACTGCTCGACGATCCGCTGCCGTATCTCAGCCACGACGAAGCGGCAGTGCGGCGACTCGCGATCTCGGCGTGTGTTGCCTCCGGCCTCGGCGGCGACTCGGTTGATGAGATCTGCCGTCTCGCCATCGAAGACGAAGACGGTGCGGTTCGAGCGATGGCCGCGGAGGCGCTCGGTGGCACTGGAGTGGAGTGCGCGGATGTTCTCGCACGCGGCCGCCACGATGACGATCCCCGCGTCGTCGAGGCGGTCGCCACGGCGTACGGCGAGCGTCGCGATCCGTCGGCCGTGACGTGGCTCATTGAACTCGCGTCGACCGAGGGAGACCGGGCGGGCAGGGAGGCGGCGGTCGCAGCGCTCGGAGCGATCGGGGACGAAGCGGCGCTATCGACGCTGCTCGAACTCGTCGCCGCATCTCCACCCCAGGTTCGGCGGCGCGCGGTCGTTGCTCTGACCGTCTTCGACGACCCGGCCGTCGAACCGGCGATTCGCGCGGCGGCGAGAGACCGCAACCCTTCGGTCCGCGAGGCCGCAGAGATGGTCGTCGGACGCCAACCCGGCTAACGCCCGGTACCCAGGGTTGGTGTCCCCATATGCGGCGCTGTGGGCCCGCGGAACGGAGTACTTGGTGAATCGCGAGCGGTGAGCGCCACTAGCCAGAGCGGCAACCCCGGGTGTGCGCCCCGCGGGCCCGTGCAGGCAGCCATTCAAATCTCTAAAGTACCGCGGCATCCGACTATCGGGAGGGAGCGGAGCGGTGACGACGACGCTCGAACGCGTGGGTGAACCCGATCTCTCCGGTGCGTACCGCACCGTTTCCATGATGGTGCGCGAGCGGTCCCACTCCACCCCCGATTCTGTTGCGATGCGCGACAAGGATTTTGGAATCTGGCAGGAGCGGACCTGGTCAGAGCTCTGGGAAGAGATCGTCATCGCAGCACACGGGCTGCTCGCTCTCGGAATGCAGCGCGGCGACGTCGTTTCCATCCACTCCGAAGACCGTCCCGAATGGGTGATCGTCGACCTCGCAGCCGTCGCCATCCGGGCGATGTCGACGGGGCTGTACCCGACCAATCCGATGACCGAGGTTCGGTACCTCGTCAACGACTCCGGTGCAAAGGTCCACCTCGCCGAAGACCAGGAACAGGTCGACAAAGTGGTTGAGGCGGGTCCGGACGCCTTCCCAAATCTCAAGACGATCATCTACCTCGAACCACGCGGCCTCCGCTCGTACAACGACGACCGACTCATGTCCTGGGAAGACTTCAAGGAACTCGGCCGGGCGCATCGCGAGGAGCATCCCGGCACCGTCGCCGCGACCATGGCTGAAGCCCGTCCGGACGACATCGTCACGCTGGTCTACACGTCGGGGACGACCGGGCCGCCGAAGGGGGCGATGCTCAGCAACGAGAACGCCACCTTCGCGATCGAGAAGCTCATCCTTGCCGAAGACCGTACGGCCGACGGCAAGATGCCCGGTCCTCACGACATGGTCCTCACCTACCTCCCGCTCGGGCACATCGCAGAACGGATCATGTCGACCTGGACGATGTGTTCATCCGGCGTGGTGCTCAACTTCGCAGAGTCGATCGAGACCGTGCAGATCAACCTCCAGGAGATTCAGCCGACGCTATTCTTCGCGGTGCCGCGCATCTGGGAGAAGATCCACGCCACGATCCTCATCAAGTTGGACGACGCGTCATTCCTGAAGCGGCTCGTGAACGCGCTCGGCTACAAACTAGCCGCCTACATCGGCCGGAGCCGCGTCCAGAACGCTGGCAACTACACGATCGGTGCCCGTCTCGCCTACTGGGTCGGCAACCCGCTGATGTTTCGTGCGCTCAAGGAACGTGTCGGACTCCGACGCTGCCGATGGGCCGGGACGAGTGCCGCACCCATCGCGCCGGAGGTCATCGAGTTCTTCATGGGCTTCGGTGTCCCGATGGTCGAGTTGTACGGGATGACCGAGAACGCTGCCGTCGCGACGCTCAACTTCCACGGCCGGAACAAGGTCGGGACCGTCGGTGAACCGTACCCGGGTGCGGAACTTCGCCTCGACGAGAAGACCGGTGAGATCCAGACCAAACACGGCGGGAACTTCCTCGGCTACTGGAACAATCCGGAGGCGACGGCCGAGATCTTGACCGACGACGGGTGGTTGATGACCGGCGACGTCGGCGTGTGGGTTGACGGAACCCATCTCAAGATCATCGACCGTATCAAGCACATCATCATCACGTCCGGCGGGAAGAACATCTCTCCGTCCGAGATCGAGAGCAGTCTCAAGACCTCGCCGTTCATCAAGGAAGCGATGGTGATCGGCGACGGGCGGAAGTTCCTGACGGCCCTGATCGCCATCGAATACGACGTCGTCGGGAACTGGGCGCTGTCGAAGCGGATCCCCTATACGACGTACCGGGATCTGTCGGAGAAACCCGAGGTCATCGAGTTGGTGCAAGGCCTTGTCAACAAAACCAACGAGAAATTCGCCAGGGTCGAGCAGATCAAGAAATTCCGGATGATCCCGAAAGAGCTCGACCACGAAGATGGCGACCTGACGGCCACGCAGAAGATCAAGCGCAAGACGATGGAGGACACGTTCTCCGACCTGGTCGCGGAGATGTACGCATCGTGATGCTCGATCTCCTCGTCTTCGCACAAGCCGGCGGCCAGGAGGCCGCCGACAAGTTTGCGAACGCGACGGCGAGCGGCATCGCCCTGGGCGCCATCTACGCCTTGCTCGCCCTCGGTCTCGTCCTCATCTACAAAGCAACACAGGTCCTCAACTTCGCCCATGGTGCGATCGCCGCGCTAGGCGCCTTCTTCGCCGCGTACCTCGCCACCGTCATCAACTTCCCCGGGCGCCATGCAACGTTCCTGCCGACCACCGCGCAGTGGGTCCTCTCGGCGCTCGTTGCCGTTCTGGTCACCGCCGTCGTCGGTCTCGTTCTCGAGCGGCTTGCAATCCGCCCGATGATCGGCGAACCGCTGTTCTCGGTAGTGATGATCACGATCGCTCTCGACATCGTCATACGAACGATCACTGACGACCTCATTGGCGCCAACCCGCGGCCGCTCGGCGATCCGTGGGGAGCAGACATCGTCAACATCGGGCCGGCGGTCGTCGCGAAGTCTGAGATTGCGACCGTCATTGTGACGATCATCTGTCTGATCGGTATCGCGTTGTTCTTTCGCTCCCGCTACGGCGTCGCGATGCGGGCTACCGCCTTCGACCAGGAAGCCGCGATGGCACAGGGCATCAGCGCAGGCCGGATCTTCGCGGATCGCGTGGGCGATCGGTGCGGGTCTTGCCGCCGCCGCCGGCATCTTCTCGTCGCTGTTCCCCCGCTCGTCGATTGGCGTCGGCAACACCACGGCGTTCTTTGCCTTTCGGGCGCTGCCTGCGATCGTCATTGGCGGACTCGACTCGATCACAGGAGCCGTCGTCGGCGGATTCATCATCGGACTCGCCGAGTCGTATGCCGGTGCCTACATCACCGGTGCGACCTGGTCATTCCTTGGCCTCGGTTTCTCAGGTGTGATGCCCTACCTCGTCATGTTCGTGGTGCTGCTCGTGCGCCCCTACGGGTTGTTCGGAACGGAAGAGATCCGGCGCGTATGAGGACTCGTCCCCGCCTCTACGTCTCGTACTCGTCGGAGATGTCGCTGCTGCCCACCTGGACCCAGAAGGTCGCGGCCCTGGTGTTTCTCGGTGTGCTCGCCCTTGTCCCGTTTGGCGTGATTCCCGGCCTTGGCTTTCTTACCGACAACGACTGGCTCAAGATCCTCAGTCGGGTTGCGATCTTTGCCATCGGGGCACTCGGCCTTCACATTCTCTCCGGTCTCGCCGGCCAGGTCTCCCTGGGACACGCCTTCTTTGTCGGTATTGGTGCCTATACCGCTGCGGTCCTCGGTGGAGAGGTCGGTGAGTCGACCTGGGGTCTGGGGCTGCCCATCTGGATCTGGCTGCCTGCTGCAGGAATCGTCGCCGCGGCGATCGGTGCGCTCATTGCTCCGACGGCCGTGCGCGTCCGGGGCATCTACCTCGCGATTGTGACGCTCGGGCTGGTCTTCATCGGCGAGTGGATCTTCCGGAGCCTTCCGTTCATCACCGGCGGAGCCCAGGCCGGCCGGAAGTTCCCGGGCTTCGAGTTTCGTATCTGGAAGGAGAGTTCCCCACTCGTTGACTTCACGACCGATAGCTCGTGGTTCGGGATCGAGATGACGGGCGAAGCCAAGACGTACCTTCTCATGCTGGTGTTCGTCGTCATCGCGGTGATCATCGCGAAGAACATCCAGCGGACCCGGATAGGGCGAGCCTTCATGTCGATCCGCGACCGGGATATCGCGGCCGAGGTCATGGGCGTTGCCGATGCGAAGAACAAGGTGCTCGCGTTTGCCCTCTCGTCTGGGTTCGCAGGGATCACGGGTGCGATCCTTGGGGCCTTCGTCGGCCGTCTCGTACCTGAAGGGTTCTCCTTGTTCATGTCGATCCAATTCGTCGCGATTCTGCTGATCGGTGGCATCGGCACCGTCAGCGGCACGCTCCTCGGTTCGGCGTTTGTCGTCCTTCTGCCGAGAATCGTGCAGGACTTCACCAGCCTGCTCGCATCGACCGCCGAGTCGGGATCCGGCCTCCTGTCCTGGGTCGCCGGCATCTTCGTCTCAACGGGCCTCGACGATCCGGGGATCGTCTCCACGCTCCCCGGCACGTCTCCGGGCCTCAACGTCGGACAGTTCAACCTGCTGTTGTACGGACTGCTCTTGATCGGCTTCCTGATCTTCGAGCCGCTCGGTCTCTTCGGCATCTGGATCCGGATACGCAACTACTGGAAGTCGTGGCCATTCACCTACTAGCAATCGCTCGATTGCCCCTGGCCAGGGCATGAGATCGGGCCGGAGGAGGAAATTGTGAAGAAGTTGAGAATATTCGTCCTGGTGCTGGCACTGGCGCTCATCGCAGCGGCATGCGGCAGCGACAGCGACGACACGACGACGACCGTTGCAGCGGGCGGCGGCGAGGAAACGACCACTACGACTGCTGCAGCGAGTGGCGGCGATGAGACGACAACGACCGCGGCTACGGAGACAACCGAGGCACCGACTGAGATGAAGACCGACTTCGGTGTCGATCTCGAAGCCGGGACGATTACGGTTGGACAGACCGCCGACCTCACCGGGCCGTTCGCTCCGCTCGTCAATCCGATCCTGGCAGGACAGCAGATGTACTGGGCCTGGGTCAACGCCAACGGCGGAATCGGTGGTCTCGAGGTCCTGATGGAGACCCGCGATACGGCCTACCAGGTCGAGCAGCACATCGCCGCCTACGACGAGATCCGCGACCAGGTGGTGGCGATCAGTCACACGACTGGGTCGCCCCAGACGCTCGCGATCGCAGACGCTCTCGAAGAGGACAGCATGATTGCCGTCCCTGCAACGTGGTACTCCGGCTGGACCGATACGAACATCGCACCAACGGTGCTCCACACTGGTGCCCCATACTGCCTCGAGGCGATGAGCGGTCTCGACTGGATGGCATCTGTCGAAGCCGACGAAGGGAACGATGCACCGACGCTCGCCGTGGCGTCCATCCCGGGCGACTTCGGCCTGGATTCAATGGCCGGTGCCCTCCTATGGGCCGAGGCGAATGGTGTCGAAGTGGTCTATGACGGCTCCGGCACGATCGTTCCCGGTCAGGATCTGAAGCCGGTTGCAGACGCGATCGTGGCTTCGGGCGCCGACCTCGTGTACGTGACGACCACACCATCGACGTTCTCGGAGGTCTACGGCGGAGCACTCACGCAGGGCTTCGAGGCGAAGTGGTCCGGTGCGGGCCCGACCTACAACCCGGCGTTCCTCGTCTCGCCGATCGCCGATGCCATTCAGCGTGACTGGTACGGCACCTACTACATGCAGCCGTGGGGTGGAGATTCGGCCGGCATGGCGCTGACGATGCAACTCGTCGAGGCCTCCGGTGCGGACATCCCGGCCAACGACTATGTCGGACTCGGCGTTGTCGAAGCGATGCTTGTGCACGCGGCGCTTCAGAAGGCCTACGAGAACGGCGACATGACCCGTGCCGGCGTCCTGGCTGCGATCAAGTCGCTCGACAACGTGGACTTCATGGGCGTGGCACCGGCCGAGAACTACACGGGGAGCACATCCGATCAAGTCCAGCGTTTGCTCACGACGTGGCGTCCGTCAGTCGCCAATCTCGAAGCGGGTGGGTCCGGTTCCGAGATCGTCGCCACGGACTTCGTCGGTCCAACCGCCGAAGGCTTCGACTTCCAGGAGGCATGCTTCCAGTTCTAGACGAACGATCGGGTGGCCGGACCTCCGGGTCCGGCCACCCACCGAATACCAAGGGGAACGGATGCTCGAAGTCGCCAACCTGGAGGTCGTCTACAACGACGTCGTCCTCGTGCTGCGTGGCCTGTCGCTGGACGTGCCGGACGGCCAGATCGTTGCGCTCCTGGGGGCAAACGGCGCAGGCAAGACGACGGCGTTGCGTGCCATCACCGGCATCCTCGACATTCATTCTGGTGACATCACGAAGGGGTCCGTAGCGCTCGACGGGGAACGTATCGACGGCAAGGATCCGTCGGCCATCGTGCGGATGGGGATCGCCCAGGTGCTCGAGGGACGGCGGATCTTCGCTGAGATGACCGTCGACGACAACCTGCGAGCCGGCGCTTTCACTAACTCCGATCGCGGTTCGGTCGCTGCGGCTCACGAGCGGGTCATGGACCTGTTCCCGGTGCTGCAGGGACGGCGGAAGGACACCGCCGGCTATCTCTCCGGCGGTGAGCAGCAGATGCTTGCGATCGGCCGTGCACTCATGGCCGATCCGAAGCTGCTCATTCTCGACGAGCCCACGCTTGGCCTCGCTCCGATGCTCGTTCAGCAGATCCGCGACATCATCGTGGATATCAACCGGCAGGGCATGTCCGTGCTGCTCATCGAGCAGAACGCCAACATGGCATTGTCGATCGCGAACTACGGATACATCATGGAGACCGGCAAGGTCGTGATGGACGGCGATCCGCAGAAGCTGCTTGGCGACGAGGATGTGAAGGAGTTCTACCTTGGCCTCCACGGCGAAGGGGAGCGGAAGTCGTTCCGCGACGTCAAGCACTACAAGCGGCGGAAGCGGTGGCTGTCGTGACAACACGCAGAACCACGCTCGGTTTCGACCATGGGGCAGATCGCGGTGGCTTCGACCACCTCATCGAGTTCGAGGGCGTGAGCCTCTCGTTCAAGGGGCTCAAGGCTCTCGATGATGTGAGTTTCCACGTCGACGACGGGGAACTCTTCGCGATCATCGGACCGAACGGCGCGGGGAAGACCTCCATCTTCAACTGCCTCAACGGTGTGTACAAGCCGCAGGAAGGTGCGATCCGATGGAAAGGTGAAGACATCATGGGCCGGCGACCGGACCGGATCGCCGAACTCGGGGTCGCTCGCACCTTTCAGAACATCGAACTCTTCGCTCACATGACGGTGCTCGAGAACATCATGCTCGGGCGCCACGTTCGGACGAAGACCTCCTGGTGGGACGGGGCCCTCTGGATCGGCCCCGCCAAGAAGGAAGAGCTCACAAACCGGGCCGTAGTCGAGGACATCATCGATCTCCTCGAGATCGCCCGGTGGCGTAAGTATCCGGTTGCGATGCTGCCGTACGGTATTCAGAAACGAGTCGAACTCGGTCGTGCTCTGGCCATGAAGCCTGAGTTGCTGCTGCTCGATGAGCCGGTGGCCGGCATGAACCTCGAGGAGACCGAGGACATGGCCCGCTTCATCCTCGACATCCGCGAAGAACTCGGGATCGCGATGATCCTCGTCGAGCACGACATGGGTCTCGTCATGGACATCGCCGATCGGGTGATGGTCATCGACTTCGGTGAGCGAATCGCCACCGGTATCCCCTCAGAAATCCAGAGCAATCCAAACGTCATCAAGGCCTACCTCGGCGAAGAGATGGATTTGTAGCCAGCGGCGACGCCGTGGCTCCAAGCTCCAAGATCCAAGCTGCTGAACCCTCTACCGGTTGCTCGTCATCTGTTCGCTCTCTCGACCACCAACCAGGCCGTTGGCAACAGGACTTCCCGCGAGCACTGCCTTGATGATGTCACCGGCGACGAACGGGTAGAAGCCCGCTCTCAGCGCATCACCGAAGCTTGGGATCGCATCGACCGCGGCCCACAGCCAGGTGACGCCGAGGGTGTAGACGGCGAGGCTCCCGATCAAGAAGGCAGGAACCGCCGTTCGAATCACCCGATCCCGGCGCTGTTCGGCGAAGCGGCCGACGAGCCATGCAGCGACGACGAAACCGATGAGATAGCCGAACGATGCACCCGTCGCGTACGTCCAACCGCCCTGTCCACCGCGAAGAACGGCATTCCGATCGCTCCGAGCGACACGTAGAGGAGCATGCTTCCGGCGCCGGCGCGGGACACCGAGCGCAGCGCCCGCCAGCAGGACACCGAAGGTCTGACCGGTGATTGCGATGGGTGTACCGGGCAGGGGGATCCGGATCTGGGCGGCCGCCGCAGTGACCAGGGCGAATCCGACGACCAGAACGGCTGTTGTCACAGCCTTCCGCGGCAGGGCGACGCCGCCGATGACATTGGGGTGGAGAGCTTGCATGTTTGGTCCTTCCTTCGAGCCGTGGCCGTCTGGCGACTCAAGGGGGAGCCAGTATTGGCCGATGTGGACGACAATGAGACCCGTGAGATCGGCGATTCGTTTCATGGCCGTGTTCGGCCTCGTCTTCAGCGTGTTCGCGACGCTGCCCGCGGTAGCGACCTTGCCCGAAGACGCCACGCCGGGTCCTCCGCGTCAGCCGTCGTTCCACCGCACCCAACAGTCCGGCATCGTCGTATCGAGGATCAGGATTCCTGCGATCGATCTTGACGAGACGATCCGATCGGGTATCGCTCTGTCCGTCATCGATCGCGGCGTGGCCCAGTGGGCAGGGACGTCCGCACCGGGGGGACCCGGGAACATGGTGCTTGCCGGCCATCGGACCACCCACTCTCGGCCATTCTGGGGTTTGGATCGCCTTGAGGACGGTGATCTCGTCTACGTCGAAGACGGGTCGGGATTCGAGGTCATGTACAGGGTCTCGGACACTTTCGTGGTCGAACCCGATGAACTCTGGATCTCGTATGACGTGGGCAGGCCGATCCTCACCATGTTCGCGTGCCATCCCAGGGGATCGGCGCGGTACCGAATCGTTGTGCAAGCCGATCTGATCGCGGGTCGTCGTATCGCGTAGCGGTCGTCGCAAATCTCGATCCTCGGTAACCTCGCCGATGATGGACGACACGACCATGATGAACGAGGACCGCGCCGAGACTTCCGAACCCGGCGTGTCGGAGCGCTACCGAATTCCCAAGTGGCCGTTCATTCTCGCCGCCGTGTTCATGGCGATCGGGATTGCGATCGCCATTGCATGGCCGATCAAGGTCGCGTACTACACGCTGTCGCCGGGACCCCTCTACGACACCTCCGACTTCATCCACGTCGACGCCGAGGAACAGGTCATCGAAGGAGAGATGTTCTTCTTGACCGTTTCGCTGCGCGAAGCCAACGTCTTCGAATACGTCGCCGGGCAGATCAATCCAAAGATCGACGTGGCGCCGCGTCAGAACATTCGTCCCACCGGGGTCTCGCCCGAGGATCTCCGCCGCGAGAATCTGGCCAGCATGCGCCAGTCGAAGACCGATGCACAATTCGTGGCGCTCACCAGACTCGGATACGAACCCACGTACATCGGGACCGGTGCGCTGGTGATCGAGACGGTACCGGACTCAGCGGCCGACGGCGTGCTGCTCGCCAATGACGTCATCATCGGCATCGACGGGAACGAGGTCGCGTTCCGCTCCGACGTGATCGACAACCTGGCCGACAAGAAGATTGGCGATCGAGTTGTTCTTTCGATCGAACGGACAATCGAAGGTTCCGCCGAGGTGGAAGTCGTCGATGTTGAGATCGTCCTTGGGGTGCACGTTGATGATCCATCGAAGCCGATGGTCGGCGTGCTGCTCGACAACAACGAACCGATCATCGAGTTCCCCATCGAGGTGGAAATGGACTCACAGAACATCGGCGGACCCTCGGCGGGGATGATGTTCGCCCTCGAGATCATGAATCAACTCACCGAGCAGGATCTCACCGGCGGCCTTCGCATGGCGGGCACGGGGACGATCTCTCGCGACGGCACCGTCGGAGCGATCGGGGGAGTGACGCAGAAGGTCCACGCAGCGATCGACGCTGGAGCGGTGGTCGTGTTCATCCCGGCAGGGAACTACGACGACGCCGTGGCTGCTGCAGGTGACGAGATCATCGTGGTGCGAGTCGAGACGATTGACGATGCGCTGGACTACCTCGGCTACGAGTGAACGATCGACACCGGACGACGTCGAATACCCGGGACCGCAGGGAAGCCTCGTTACCCTGAACCCAATGGATGATTCCACCTCCCACGACGCGCGGGCCGATGCGTTCAAGACAACCCGCAAGGGATATGACCGTCGACAGGTCGACGCATACCGCGAGGCGAACGAGGCGCGTATTGACGCACTCGAACGGCACATCCAAGGCCTCGAGGACAACATGAGCGAGTTGGGTCTGACGCGGCCCACCGACCTTGCCGCCGAGTTGGATGTCGTTGGTGAGGAAGTGAAGCGGATCCTGCAGGAAGCACGAGTCGCGGCAGAGCAGATGAGATCAAGAGCCGCCGATGATGCTGCCCGGTGGCGTGCCGAAGCCGACGAGGAGTCCCGCGCACTCCGGGAATCAGCCCGAACGATCGCGTACGAAACCCGCCGGACGGTGTGGGAGACCGGCACCGAGATGTTGGCCTCGGCCGTCGTCGGAAGTGACGAGGTCACCATCGAGGCGACCAAACGTGCTCTCTTCATTCAGGCCGAAGCGGAGCGGGAGGCGTCGCGTTTGGTCGGTGACACCAGGCGAGAACGTGACGAATCGGTTGGCGTCGCCCGGGAGGAAGCTGAACGACTCGTTGCCGCGGCCCGCCGGGAATCTGAATCGATGATGTCGGCGGCGCGTCAGAAAGCCGACGCCGCCCAGGAACGTGCTCGGGCACTCGAACTCCGCCGGGTGGAGTTGATGGCCGAATTGGAGATTGCACGGGCCACGATCGCCGGAAGCGAAGCCAATTCCGCGTCGGACGTGGTTCCACAAGAATCGACTGCGGGGTCGGCCGAGACGGTCGCGGCGGTCGAAGCGATCGAGGACTCGCGTACCCACTGGCCCGATGATGAAGGGTCGGTCAGGATCGTGTCCGCGGCCCGTGTGATGACCGCAGAACCGGTCGACGCCGACGTAATGGTCGCCGAAGTAGCTGCCATGCGAAGGAGCGTCAGCGACCAGCTGTCGGCGACCAGCTCCGAGTCGGAACCTGAGCCGGAGCCTGAGCCTGAGTCGGAACCTGAGCCGGAGCCTGAGCCGGAATTGGAGCCGGAACCCGAGCCTGAGCCGGAACCCGAGCCTGAGCCGGAACCGGAACCGGAACCTGAGTCTTCTTCCGTCCCCTCGGCCGTAGGGCGGGGGGACGCGGAGGAGCGGAGCGATGAGGCCGGGGGGGAAGAGAGCGACGAGCTGCCAGCTGCCAGCTACCAGCCCGAGCAGGAGACCGAGCAGGCGATCAAACCCGATCCGCTCGTGGGTCTCTTCGCTCGGCTCAGAGAGCCCGTCGCTGACGAAACTCCCGCCTCGGAGCGGTCTTCGTCCCCCTCTGGGGGAGGTGCCGACGAAGGAGGCAGAAGGGATCAAGAGAGCGACCAGTCGCCAGCTACCAGCTCCCAGCCGGAGCCCGAAGCAGAGCCAGTGCCTGCTGATGACCCTTCGACGGTAGGGCAAATCGACGATGGGACCACTTCAGAGGAACCCGGACTTGATCCCTTTGCACTCCGTGAGCGTCATCTCCTTCCCGTCCAGAACCGCGCGCTCCGCAGTGTGAAGAGAAGCCTGGTCGAGGCTCAGAATCGGGCACTCGAGGATCTCCGCCTCGTCGAGGCGTGGGAGCCGGATGCAAGCATTGTGAGTGGAGAGGTCTCGGACGCTCTCGCCGTCCTTGCTCGCGAGAGCATGGTTGCAGGCTTCGCCGCGGCTGCAGAGATGATGGATGCGGCCGAGACGCCGCGGCCCGAGGATGTTGATCCGGGCGATCCTTTCCCGGAGTTCGCCGGAGCACTTGTTGAGGCCGCGCAGAGTTCCGTGACCCGTTCCCGGGGTGCCGGAGCCGGTCATCGCGAAACTGCCTCATCGCTATCCCGCGTCTTTCGATCGTGGCGTACCGACGAAGCGGAACGGAGGGTTCGGTTCGCTTCCCGCGGCGCCTATCACCTTGGTGTCGCGGCGGCGCTTGCCGATCTCGGTGCAACGGATCTCGCGGTCACCTCTTCAGAGCGGCCGTGTCGGGAGTGCCCCGCGAACAGGGGCCCGTGGACCATCGGTGACGGCCTTCCAGCCGGAACCACGATGCCGCCGGCACGACTCGAGTGCGCCTGCACGATCGTTCCGTCGTTCTGACGCGAGAACACTCGTAGAATCGGACTGTGATTAATCGCGAACCGATCCCGTACGTTTCGAAAGGCCGATTCCGGCGCCTCCTCTGGGTCGTCATCGGCATCGGCTTTGTTGGGCTCATTGCCCTGCGGTCTCTGGCAACACTCTGGACCGACTACCTCTGGTATTCGAGCGTCGATCAAGTCGGCGTGTGGACGACGCTCGTCTTCACTCGACTCTGGCTTGTCATCGCGGCTGCGATCTTCGCGGCTGCGATCTTCTGGATCAACCTGTTCATCGTCGACCGCCTGTCGCCCCGTCGCGGCGTCATGCCGGGAAGCCCGGACGAAGAGCTTCTGATGCGTTACCAGACCTGGGTGGAGCCGCGGTCCGGCCGTCTCCGCCTTGGCGTGGCGGTGTTCTTCGGGATCCTCATCGGTCTCGGTGCGGCGGCGTGGTGGCAGAACTGGCTGCTGTTCTCGAAGGGTGGTTCCTTCGGCATTACCGATCCCGTCTTCAACCACGACATCGGTCTCTACGTGTTCGACGTTCCGTTCATGCGCGACGTGTTCGGGTGGGCGTTCCAGTTGATTCTCGTGTTGACGCTCGTCGTGGTCGCCGTCCACTATCTCAATGGTGGGATCAGCGTCCAGGGTCCTGGGAAGCGGGCCAGTTCGGGCGTGAAGGCCCATATCTCGATCCTTCTCGCACTCCTGGTGCTCCTCAAGGCCGTCGGCTACCAACTCGACAAGTGGGACCTCCTCTACAGCAGTCGCGGCCAGGTGTTCGGCGCGTCGTATACGGATGTCAACGCCCAAGTTCCGGCGCTGAACTTGCTCATCCTCATCTCGCTCGTTGCTGCGGTGATCCTTCTGGTGAATCTCTGGTTCCGCGGGTGGACGTTGCCGCTGGTCGCCGTCGGGTTGTGGCTCGTCACATCGATTGTGGTCGGCGGTGTGTATCCGGCGCTCGTGCAGCGATTGACCGTTCAGCCGGACGAGGTGAACAAGGAGGCGCCGTACGTCGCCTACAACATCGAGTTCACCCGTGAGGCGTACGGTCTCGCCGATGTCGAACTTGATCCTTTCGCCGCCTCACCGGACCTGTCGGCTGAGGAACTGGCCATGAACGATCCGACGATCAGCAATATCCGTCTCTGGGACCCGGGTGTTCTGAAATCCACGTACCAGCAATTGCAGAACATCGTCACCTACTACGACATAGGCGACGTTGACGTCGACCGGTACACCATCGACGGTGCTCTCACCCAGGTGATGGTGTCCGCGCGCGAGCTTCAAGAGAGTGGCATCCCTGGTGAGGGCTGGGTCACGGAGCGGCTCGTGTATACCCACGGTTTCGGCGCGGTGCTGAGCCCCGCGAACAACGTCACCGTGCAGGGCCAGCCGGATTTGCTGGTGAAGGACATCCCGCCGGTGAACCGGTCCAACGACCCGTCTCTCGATATCGAGCAACCGCGGATCTACTTCACCGACAAAGCCGAGGCCGACTATGTGATCGCTGGGACGTCGCAGCCGGAGGTCGACTTCCCGATCGGATCGAGCGGGGCCGACGTGGCGACGAACTCCTACGACGGCACCGGCGGGGTTGAGATCGGTAGTTTCTTCGATCGAGTGGCGTGGGCGCTGCGATTCGGGAACCTCGATACGTTGATCTCGGACCGGGTCAGCTCAGGTTCGAAGGTATTGCTCGAACGCAATATTCGCTCGCGGATCGAGCGCCTCGCACCGTTCCTCTACGGCGATGCCGACCCGTACATCGTGATCGCCGACGGTCGGCTCAAGTGGGTCATGGATCTCTACACGATCACCGACCGCTACCCGTACTCGGCACCGGCGAACACGGCCCGTCTGAACAATGAACCCGGTCTCCCCGGCCGGTTCAACTACATCAGGAACTCGGTCAAAGCCGTCGTCGACGCATACGACGGAACGGTCGACCTGTACGTCATCGACCCGGACGATCCGGTGATTCAGGCGAACGAGGCGATCTTCCCTGGTGTATTCCGCTCCAGGGACGAGTTGCCGAAGGAGATCATCGAACACTTCCGCTACCCGGAGGACCTGTTCAGGGTCCAGACCGATCAATACCAGCTCTATCACATGACGAACCCGGAGCAGTTCTTCACGGTCTCGGATCCGTGGCAGATCGCGCGTGACCCGTCGACTTCGCCGCGACCGGCGCTGAGGGGCCGGTTCGTGGATGCCGAAGGCCAGGAGTTCACTCCGATGCTCCCGTACTACCTGCTCATGAAGCTGCCGGGGGACGAGGAACTGTCATTCCTATTGATGCAGCCGTTCACGCCGCGGGGTCGGCCGAACATGGTGTCGTTCATGGTGGCGAAGAGCGGGCCGCTCGAGGAGTACGGCCGGATCATCGAGTACGGGCTGCCGTCCGACAGCCAGATCGACGGCCCGGCACAGGTGGGCAACTTCGTGAACCAGGACCCGGAGATATCGGCCGAGTTCACCCTGCTCGGACAGGGCGGTTCGCGGGTGATCCAGGGCAACATGCTCGTCGTTCCGATCGAGGAGTCGCTGCTCTACGTCCAGCCGATCTACATCAGTGCGAGCGACGGCGCGTCGAGTACCGGCATTCCGGAGTTCAAGCGAGTCGTCGTGTCGTTCAACGGGCAGATCGAGATGCGGAATTCTCTCTCCGAAGCCCTCTCCGCGGTCTTCGGCGTGGCCGACGGGAACGGCACCGGCGACGGTGACACTGCCGAACCGCCAACCGGATCGATCGAAGAGCAGGTAATCGAGTTGCTTGCTCAGGCCGACCAGGCCTTCCAAGAGGCCGACGCTGCGATGCGCAGCGGCGATCTCGTCACGTGGGCCCAGAAGATAGAAGAGGCTCAGGCGGCGATCGAAGACGCAACCCGACTCCTCACCGGCGCGACTGAAGTGACGACGACCGACGCGTGAGCGTCAGATGGGTGTTACCCGCTGCTCCGGGACCCGGAGCAGCATCATCACCGCGATCGCCGCGAGAACCGCACCGAAGGTGAACGCCGCCGCCGGACTGGACAGCACCCAGATGGCTCCGAAGACCACGCTTGCCGGTAGTGCCCCGATGCCGATCGCGGCGTTGTAGTAGCCGAACGCCGATCCGCGGAGCCGCTCAGGTGCCAATCCGGCGACCCATGCCCGTTCGACCGGTTCGGTGAGCCCGAAGTAGGCGCCGTAGACAACGAAGAGACCGATCGCGGCGGCGGTCGACGACACGAGCGCCATCCCCAGGTAGACCAGCGCGTACAGGGTCCATCCTGCGATCTGGAGCCGCTTGCGCCCGAGACGATCCGACATCGGGCCGGCGATCAATGCGAACACCATCTTCATCCCCGAGAGCAGCGCCCACAGCACGGCAATCCACGCCACGGAGACGCCGGCGTCGTTGAGACGTAGCAGCAGGAACGCGTCGGTGCTATTGCCGAGGGTGAAGACCATGATCGAGGCGAGGAGCCACCAGTATCCGGAGCCGAGTTCCCGTCCGTGGGACCAGATCGACGTTCGGGGACCGATGGGGTGCTCCTCGTGTTCGGGTTCCTCAACCCAGGTGACGATGACGACGATGACGATGATGGCGGGGATGACGGCAAGGAGGAACACGGAGCGGATTGCAACTCCGATCGCGAGGAGGGCGGCGGCGATGAGCGGTCCGACGAGGGCGCCTGCGCTATCCATGGCGCGTTGCAGGCCGTAGGCGGTGCCCCGCCTGTCGTCGTGGGTGACGTCGGCGATGAGAGCGTCGCGAGGAGCGGTGCGGATGCCTTTGCCGACTCGGTCGGTGAAACGGATGGCGCCCACCTGCACCCAGGACGTGGCGAGTCCGATGAGTGGGCGCACGGCACCGGCGATGCCGTACCCAACGAGTAGGAACGGCTTGCGCTTCTTGACCCGGTCGGTCCACCAGCCGGAGACGACCTTCAGCAAGGCCGCCGCCGATTCGGCCAGGCCTTCGATGATGCCGAGCGCCGCCGCCCCTGCACCGAGATGTCCTACGAGGAACACCGGGATCAGGGGGTAGATCATCTCGCTCGACATGTCGGTGAAGAAGCTGACGACGCCGAGGGCGAACACCGTCGTAGGAACCCGCCGCCGGATGCGCTGGATCAGACGCGCCATCGGCTCACTCTACGACCGGTCCGCGCCGGTCAGGTCCCCGACGACATCAACCAACCGATGGCGCAGGACCTGCTCGCCGCGGTCGGGCCTCCGTGGACCGAAGTAGGATCCGAGTCATGTCCGAACTGCACGGAGAATCCTCCAACCCGCTGAGAGAACGACAAGGCGTCGCGTCGAGTCAGCCCGCGGACGTGCCCGGCAGGTGGGAACCCGGCACGGGGGAACTGAACTACACGGCGATCGCTTCCGCTCTTCAAGAGATGGGCTACGCAGGGGTTGTCGGGCCGGCCACGTTCGTTCACGGTCCGATGGGAGTATCGCCGGTCGGCGTTCGAGCCCATCTGATGACGGTCGTGTCATGACTGAACCGCTGCGGTTGGCGGTCGTGGGCGTCGGAAGAATGGGGGCCTTCCATGCCGCAACGCTCGCAGCTATGGATACGATCGATGTGGTCGCCGTTGCCGACACGATGCCCGCCGCTGCTCTCCAGGTCGCCCGGAAGATCGGCGCAACGGCATACGACTCGCTCGAGGCTCTGAGCGATCGGGATGACGTCGAGGCGTGGCTGATCGCGACTCCGACCACGACCCACCCTTCCGTCGTGGTGATGGCACTTGATGCGGGGCTCCATATCTTGTGCGAGAAACCGCTCGCGTTGGATCCGGTCGAGAGTGAAGGCCTGGGAGCGCAGGCGGCGGCCGCAGGCCGCGTGCTGCAGATCGGATTCTGGCGGCGTTTCGCGCCGCCCTGGTTGCGAGCGAAGCAACTCTTGGACGAAGGTGCAATTGGGCGCCCACTCATGCTGCGATTGGCCCAGTGGGATGCCGATCCGCCGCCGGCCTCGTTCTGCGACCCATTAGCAAGTGGTGGCCTGGCGATCGATTGCGGCGTTCACGAGTTCGACCTCGTTGGATGGCTGACGGGACGCGACATTGAGATCGTGACGGCGCGCAACCTCCCGCTCGTCGACGAATCAATCGGTGACGTCGGCGACGTCGACAACCTTCTCGCCATCCTCGACCTTGATGGGGGAGCGGTCGCCACCGTCGATCTCTCTCGCAACTGTCGGTACGGCGATGACGTGCGCACCGAGATTCTCGGCGAGAACGGTGCGATCTTCGTCGATCTCCTGCCGGTCGGGCGGGCCAGGCTCGCGGTCGCGACTGGTATTGAAGTCATCGCCGGATCGGCGACCGACGATGCCTTTGCCGAAGGGATCAGGGCGCAGGCCGACGCCTTCGCTGCGGTGGTGCGCGGTGAATCCGCCGACTATCCGGATGCTTCGGCCAGCACACACGCCGTCGCGGTCGGGCGGGCGGTACAGCGAGCGGCAGCGACGGGAGTGCCGGTCATTTTCGAACGCTGACCGAGGGATCGTCCGACGAATCACGTTGTGGGCTCACCTCGCAATAGGACCCGTTGCATACCCTGGGTACACGGCGTTGGTCTCAGAGCCCTCGGGCCGGGGGGCCGGTGGTTGCGCGGGGCACCAGCGATGGGGACAACACAATGTGCCGTGCGTCGGTCCTTTCCCCCTCGATCCGCTCGATCAGCAACTCGACGGCCGTTGTGCCGAGTTCGTGTCTCGGTTGATCGATCGTGGTGAGCGAGATGTGCTGGAGTCCGGCGAGCCAGGCGTTGTCATATCCAATGAGGGAGACATCGTCGGGGACGGAGCGATCAGCGTCGGAGATGGCCTGGAGGCAGCCGAGGGCGGCGAGGTCGTTGGCGGCGAAGATGGCTGTGGGATGTTGATTCGCCTCGAGCAGTTCCTCAACGCCGAGCGCCCCGCCCTCCTCGGTGTACGTGCCGCCGACGACCATCGACTCCAGCCCGTGCACCTTCATCGCAGCCTCATACCCACGCCGTCGACGCCGGGCCCCGGCGCCGCGACCGCCGTCGACGTGCGCGATTCGCTGGTGGCCGAGCGAAACGAGGTGATCCACTGCGATGCGGGCACCGGCCCGATCGTCACCGACCACGCTGTCCACGGTCCGAGACCGGGTGGCGCGTGAGATCAAGACGATCGGAACCGCCCTTCCGGCCTCGTTGACGGTCTTCATATCGAGCAGCGTTCCGGCGAGGATCAGGCCATCAGCCTGGAGTTCCAGCAGCATTTCGAGGGCCATGGCTTCGCGTTCAGGTTCCCTCTTGCCGCTATTGAAGAGCGCCCGGTAGCCGCTCCTGAGGGCCCGATCCTCGATACCGTCGACGAGGTCGGCGAAGAACGGATTGTGGAGGTTCGAGAGCATCACGCCGAGCACGTGAGATCGCTGCTGCACCAGGCTCCGTGCCATTGCGTTGGGTCGATAGCCGAGTTCGTCGACGGCCTGCAGTACCGCGGCCCGCCTCTCGTCGCTGACGTACGGAGATTCCTGTATCACGAGCGAAACCAGTGACTTCGAGACCCCTGCCCGTTTCGCCACGTCGTGGATGGTCGGGCGACTCATCAGTCGTAGGCTCCGATGACGACGTTGGTCGTAGTCGACCACTGCCCCGGTCATGAAACCGGACTCGGAGGAAGCGAGGAACAACACGGCCCGCGCGGCGTCATCCGGGTCGATCAGGTCGCCGAACGGAAGGTCTGCACCTGCCTTCTCGCGCCAACCATCGCCGACGCCGTAGTACTCGCGCTGGAGCCGATCTTCGCCCGCGGTTGCCATCCATCCGGGGTTGAGCGCATTCACCCGAATCCGGTGTTCGAGCAGGGCGTGCGCCGAGTTCTTGGTGAAGACGGCCAGGGCGGCCTTGGATGCGGCGTACGTCGCGAGATACGGCTGCCCGGCGTGCGACGAGATCGACAGCACGTTGACGATCGTCCCTTCGACGCCCTCTCGAAGCATCAACTCGACCGCTCCCTGCATCAGAAACCACGGGGCACGCGTGTTGATGGCGAACATCCGATCGAAGTGCTCGGTGCTGGTCTCCCGGATGGTGTCCCGGTCGGTCGCGGCCGCGCTGTTCACCAAAACGTCGATGCGCCCAAACGCCGCGTCTGCCGCCTCGATGATGTGAGCCGGTCCGGATCGATCGGCGAGGTCGGCGCCGACGAAGACGGATCGGCAGCCCAGGTCTTCGAGTGCTGCGGTCATCGCGAGTCCACGGGTGTCGTCGCGCCCGGTGATGACGATGCCGGCACCGCCACGTTCGGCGAACTGCCGGGCAATGGCCGCTCCGAGCCCCTGGGTCGAGCCGGTGACGACCGCCACTTTGCCGTCGAAGTCAGTTCTCACGGGGTCCTTCCATTGGGCTCGACGGCGAACTCGGAGATCGGAACCGGACGGCCTTCGGTCGCAGACCGGCCGGCCGCCAAGGCAATCACGAAGGCCGCGCGGCGTCCTCCGGTGAACAGGGATTCGGGGCGCGTCCGAGCGCCAGATCGACGAAGGCATGCATCTCGGCTCGGTAGGCAGAAGAGAACCGATCGAGGAAGTCGCCGTATGGGGGGCCTGCCGGCGGCTCAACCCCGGGCTCAACGGGTCTGAGCGGTATCCGCTCGTCCCAGCCCACCGCAATGCTGTCCGCTGAACCGTGGATCTCCATGCGGATGTCATATCCCGCCGGATTGTGTCGGGTCGCGGCGAACGTCGCTATTGCACCACCGCTCAGGCGTAGCGATCCAACGCCGATCCCCGTGTCCTGATTGCGGGAGTAGACGTCGAACACGGGGAATCCGGCTGCGCCGGTCGCGAACACCTCGTCGATCTCCTGTCCCGTCACGAAGCGGATGGCGTCGAAGTCGTGAATTGCCAGATCGCGGAAGAGGTCGCCGGAGGTTCGGACGAACGCCTCGGGCGACGGGGCAGGGTCGAGGCTCGTGGTGCGGACCAGGTAGACATCGCCCACGTCGCCTGCTTGAACCAGGTCTCGGGCGGCGCGATATCCCGCCTCGAAACGCCGCTGGAATCCAACCTGGAGTTGGATGCCTTCGGACCGAACGAGCTCGATGACGGCATCGGTGGATGACAAATCGAGCGTGAGTGGCTTCTCGCAGAACACCGGGATACCGAACGCTGCTGCATGCCGGATCAGTTCGGCGTGTGAGGCGGTCGCGGAGGCAATTACGACCGCGTCGACGGATCGGAATACGTGTTCGGCCGAGGGTTCGGCCTGCACGGACAACTCCTCGGCGAGCGCGTCGGCACTGTCAGGCCTCGACCCCGCCAGGACCAGCGCGTCGACCTCCGGGTGCGCGGCGAGGGTCCTCGCAAAGAGGCTTCCGAGGCGGCCGACCCCGACGACCCCCATTCGCAGCATGGCTACACGGCTCCTTCATGAGAGGTCAGGGGCAGACGTGGATCCTGTTCCTGATCCTGCCATGTGTCACGAACCCACGTCTGTGCCGGATCGTCGGATGCCTGCCAGATTCGCTCGGCTCCCGGCCCTGCCATGACGTTGAGGAAGTACATGTGGTGGCCCGGCACCGCCACCGTCGGGCCGTGGAAGCCGTACGGACACAACACGGTGTCGCCGTCGCGAACAATCATGGTGGTGTCGAATTCACCGTCTGTTGCCCACTCGCGAAACAGACCGTATCCGTTGTCCCCGGAGAAGCGGAAGTAGTAGATCTCCTCGAGTTCGACTTCGGGTAGGTCGGGATCGAATGTGTCGTGTTTGTGGGGTGGATACGAGGAGAAGTTGCCGGCCGGGGTGATCACCTCCACGGCCAGAAGCTTGTCCGCCATGGGAACATCAGCCATCAGGAAGTTGGTGATTTGCCGGGATGCCGACCCCGCTCCGCGCACCGACACCTCAACGTCCTCCGCCCGCCCGTACGCGGGTTCGAGACGCAGTGTCGTTCTCGCCATGACCAGAGCGAACTCGCCTCCCTCTCCAGAGGTGACGCGGTACTCGGCATCGATGGGCACATACGCGAAGTCGCTTACCCGACTGAAGACGGATTCGCGACCCTCGAGGGCGAATCGGTGGCCCTCCACCTCGACCGTGCAGGCTCCGCTCAGGGGCAGGACCGCCACTTCGCTAGTGCCACTGGTGAAGGTCCGCGAGTCGCCGGGACCAAGCTCGAGGATGCGCAGCCCGCTGTAGGTCCACGACGCACTCTCAGGAGTGACCAGGACCGGGTCGGGACCGTCTGTGGCGCGGCCTGCCGGCAGGAAGAGGTCCTCGTCGCGGTAGCTCATGACTGCTCCTTTGCCCTGTACCAGACGGAGATGATTCGGGTGTAGTCGCCGGCGTCAACATCGGTCATGTCATGTCCCGCGCCGCTGCAGCTTCTTCTCGGCGTCGAGCTCGGCTCGGGCGACCCGGACCTGCTCGCGATCCGATACTTCCGGTACGCCGACCTCCCACCACGCGCCACCCTCGGTCCAGTCGTACTGCGAGACCTCGATGACGATCACGTAACTGCGATCCGCCGCTTTTGCACGCCTGAACGCCCTCTTGAATTCGTCGATGGTGGCGACCTTCTCGCTGATGGCCCCCATTGATTCGGCATGCATGGCGAAGTCGACCCGGAACATCCGCTCGTGGCGGGTGGTGTGCAGCAGGTTGTTGAACTCCTCACCGCCGGTGTTGACCTGGAGCCGGTTGATCACGGCGAACCCGCCGTTGTCGCACAGGATGAAGATCACCTTGTGGCCCGTCATCACGGTTGAGTAGATGTCCGAGTTCATCATCAGATACGATCCGTCTCCGACCCAGCTCACCACGTCGCGGTCGGGCAGCGCCATCTTGGCTCCCCATGCCCCGGCGATTTCATATCCCATGCAGGAGTACCCGTACTCGGCATCGAATGAACCAACGGACTTCGAGTGCCACCCCATGTTGAGTTCACCCGGCAGACCGCCGGCCGCACTGAGTTGGTAGTCGTCCGGATCGCAGATCTCGTTGACGGCCCGTATGACCTGGGCATAGGCTGGTGGGTCGAACTTGCTCGAGGTGAACTCGTCGAGGTACGCGTACCAGGAGCGCCGTTCTTCTCCTGCCCGCTCCAGCCATGTGGCAGGCGCCCGGTAGTCTCCGATGGCGCGGTCCAGATGCTCGAGCGACGTCTTGGCATCGCCAATCACCGAGATCGCCCGGTGTTTGGTCGCGTCGAATCGTCCGACATTGACCGAAATCAGCGACATCTTCTCGTTGCCGAAGACCGACCACGATCCGGTGGTGAAATCCTGAAGGCGGGTCCCGACGGCGACGACGACATCGGCGTCGTCGGCCATGGCATTGGCCGAGGTGCTGCCCGTGACGCCGAGCGGACCGACGAAGTTGGGGTGGTCGGCCAACAACGTGGCCTTGCCGGCCACCGTCTCGGTCACGGGGATGCCGTGTTTCTCCGCGAAGGCAGTGAGTTCGGCAACGGCCCCGGAGTAGTGGACCCCCCCTCCGGCGATGATGAGCGGCTTGTCGGCTGCGGCCAGTAGTGCGGCCGCCCTGTCGATATCTCTGGGATCGGCGATCGGCCTTCGGATGTAGTGAATCTGTGTGCTGAAGAACTCCACCGGGTAGTCGTACGCCTCGGCTGCGATGTCCTGGGGTAGGCCGATGTATGCCGGGCCGCAATCCGCAGGATCGAGCATGGTGGCGACCGCTTGCGGGAGCGACTGGATGATCTGCTCGGGCCGGGTGATGCGGTCCCAGTAGCGGGTGACCGCGCGGTAGGCGTCGCTGACCGTTGTCGATGGACTGTCGAAGTGTTCGAGTTGCTGGAGCACCGGGTCGACGAAGCGATGCTGGAACGTGTCACCGCTGAAGATCAGCAGCGGTAGGCGGTTGGCATGGGCGGTTGCGGCAGCGGTGATCATATTCGTGGAGCCGGGTCCCACCGACGACGTGGCGATCATGATTTGACGGCGTCGCTTCGCTTTGGCGAATGCCACCGCGGCCAGCGCCATCGATTGCTCGTTGTGTCCCCGCCACGTCGGGAGCTCGTCCTGAACCGGATACAACGCTTCGGCAAGGGAGACCACATTGCCGTGGCCGAAAATGCCGAACGCGCCGGCGAACAGGGGTTCTTCATTCCCGTCGATGATCGTTCGCTGGGCAATGAGGTAGGTGACGATCGCTTGTGCCGTCGTGAGTCGAATCGTGTTCATGTGGGTACTCCTTCAGTGCCACGAACGGTTTCCAAGTAGTTGCGCATGGCGCCCGACAACAGCGGCTCTAGGCCGGTGGTGAGGTAGCGAGCGCCTCGCTCGCGCCAGGCGACTCCTTCGGCCGGGTTGGCCACGAAGATGCCGAGCGCCTTGTCGCTCGCCGTGACGACCTCGGCGATTCGGCCCATGGCCGCCTGAACGTCGGGGTGGGATGGATTGCCGACGTGACCGAGGGAGTGGGCGAGATCGGTCGGTCCGATGAACACGACGTCGATGCCGTCGATACCGACAAGGTCCTCGACGTTGGCCACGCCTTCCCCGGATTCGACCTGCACCACGACAAGGGTTTCGGCGTTGGATTGTCTCGTGTAGTCACCGATCGAGGCAGACAGTCCGAATCCAGCTGATCGGGTTGCTGCCAACCCGCGCGATCCCCGCGGCTGGTACTTCACGGCCTGAACAGCGGCCTCCGCTGCGGCGCCCGAATCGACCCAGGGAACGTGCAGGCCGTGGGCGCCGGCGTCGAGGAAGCGCAGGATGGTGGATGGTTCGTTGGTCGTCACCCGCACCATCGGGGTGACGCCGTGGAGCTCGCATGCCCGCGAGAGGTCTTCGAGATCGCGAGGTTGTAGTGCCCCGTGCTCGGCATCGAACACCAAGAAGTCCCAGCCACCGAGGGCCATGAATTCGGCCAGCGTTCCGACCGGGTATCGGAGGAAGCAGCCGACGATCGTTTCACCGGCTGCAAGGCGATGTTTGGCACGGTTCTCGATCATGACGGCTCACCTTCCAGACCGTGGATGACCACCGTCTTGAGTTCTGTCATCTCCTCAACGGCGTAGCGGATTCCCTCCTTGCCGATGCCGCTGCCTTTCAACCCGCCGTACGGCATGAGGTCTGCTCTCCACAGCGGCGTCCAGTTGATGTGGATGCTGCCGGCCTCGACCTCCCTCGCGAACCGCAGCGCGTCGGTCACGTTCTTGGTGAAGATGCCGGCGCCGAGTCCGTAGTTGGAGTCGTTCGCGAGGGCGATAGCTTGATCGATTCCCGCGGCTCTCGATGACGCTCAACGTGGGACCGAACACCTCCTGTTGAGAGAGCTTCATGCCGGGCGTCACGTCGGCGACGACGGTGGGGAAGAGCTTGGCACCGTCCCGTTGACCACCGATGACGACGCGGCGCCGGAAGCGACCGCCTCGTCGACCCACCTCGCCACCCGCGCCGCCTCGGCTTCCGAGATCATGGCGCCGATCTTGGTGTCGGCGGCAAGCGGGTCACCCATTCGGAAGCCGGCGACCGGTTCGGCGAAGGGCCTCCAGATAGTCCTCGTAGATGTCCTCGTGGACGATCACCCGCTGCAACGATATGCACACCTGGCCGGCGTTGACGTAACCCCCGGTTGCGCTCGCTTCGGCGGCCAGTTCCAGATCGGCGTCCGGCATCACGATCATCGGACAGTTGGCGCCGAGTTCGAGGGATAGGCGCTTCACTCCCGCGACGCGGGCGATCTCCTCTCCGACAGCGGTGCTGCCGGTGAAGGAGACCTTCCTCACACGTGCGTCACGAACGAGCGCCATCCCGACGGCTCTTCCGCCTCCCGTGATGGTCTGGAGTCCGACGCCGGGGAGGCCGGCTTCGATCAGCTTCTCGGTGATGATCAGTGCCGTCAGTGGCGCCTGCGATGCGGGCTTGAGAATCACCGCGTTGCCGGCTGCCAGAGCGGGGGCGATCTTGTGCACGACGAGGAGACCCGGATAGTTGAACGGGGTGATGGCCACCACCACGCCGGTAGGGATCCGGAGCGTGAACCCGAGTTTCCCGTCGCCACCGGCCTGCGCGTCGAGCGGCAGGGTCTCTCCGCGTATCTGGGTCCCTTCGAATGACGCCAGCCGGAACATCTCGCCGAAGCGGGATGCCTCACCGGTGGCTTCGCCGATCGGTTTGCCGACTTCCAGACTGATGGTGCGGGCGATCCGTTCGACGTCCGCATCGAGCAGATCGGCGGCTCGACGGAGGATATCGGCACGAGCGGCACCGCCACCGCCTCGCATGACGACCGCCCCCCGCTCGGCCGTGGCCAGGGCCTCTTCGATCTGCGTCGCCGTCGCCACCGGGACCCGGTCGATCACCTCACCGGAATACGGAGAGACGACGTCGATCCACTCGGATGATCCTTGCCACCGACCTCCGACGATACATGTCCACGAGCACTCCTCCTCAGTCGATCCGCAGGCTGGTCGACGTTCTCCCAGGTACCCGACTCCCACGAGCGGGTCATAGCGGCTTCGACGTCGGCGGTGGCCAGCGCATCGGCGAACGCCACAGCGGCCGGGCCGTCCCGCCACGACGGACTTCAGGAACTCGAGTGCCTCGAAGACTTTGAGGTCCTCGTACCCGATCGGGTTGCCACCGCCGGGGACGATATTCCCGTGGTGGGGGAAGGCGTCACCGGCGAGCACGCGTAGAAATCCGTCGCGTAGGTGTCTCCTCGGGAAGGTAGAGCTGGAGCTCGTTCATGGTCTCGAGATTCCAGGCGGCCGCGCCCGTCGCCCCGTTCACTTCGAACGCCATCTGGCTTTGTGGGCCGAAGATGGAACGGTCGACTTCGAGGGTACCCCGGACACCGTTGTGGAATTCGACCAGCGCTCCGACGTAGTCCTCGTTGGTCACTGCGACCGGTCGGGTCGCCGGGTGATCCCCGGTCATAGTGCGTGCCGGTCCCTGGTTTTGGCAGAGGGCGTTCCTTGATGAAGATCTCCTTGGTCGCGACGACCCTCCGGATGGGGCCGACCAGATAGTGCGCCATGTCGACGGTGTGCGACATGATGTCGGTGAGGAGCTCCGTAGCCGGCTTCTTCCATTAGGTAGCGCCAGCTCAAGACCCCGAGTCGGTCGCGCCCGTACATGGAGAAGAAGCGTCCCCGGTAGTGCGTGAGGTCTCCGAGACGTCCATCGTCGATGAGCTCCTTGAGGTGTTGGACGACGGGGGCCCATCGATAGTTGAAGCCGACGCCGGTGATGACACCGGCGACACGTGCGGCATGCTCGATCACCGCGGTGACCTCCGGAGCTTCCCCGACCGGCTTCTCGCAGAAAATGGCCTTGCCGGCAGCTGCGGCGGCGATGGCAATCTCGCGATGCATCTTGTTGGGGGCCGTGATCGTGACGACGTCGACATCGGGATGGTCGATCACCGCCTGCCATTCGGTCGTGGCACGCTCGAATCCGAAGTTTGCGTGGGCGAGTTCGGCGCGCGCCGGAACGTTGTCCGCGACGATGACGAGCCGGGGCATGATCTCCGCTTCGGGGAAGTGCATCGGTATGCGCCGGTACGACCGCGAGTGCGCTTGTCCCATCCAGCCGAAGCCGATCACACCGATACCGATGGATGTTGTCACGGTCGCGTCTCCTTCGTGTTCGGATCTCGCCGGCGCACCGGCCAGACCATCTGGTTGACGAGATGATTCGGGTACTCGCCCTGCAGGACTTGGAGAGCCTGGGTGACGGCGCTCTCGTAGAGGCGGGCCTTGCCCGCGGTGGTGGCGGCGGCAACGTGTGGCGTCACCACCACGTCGTTGCGCCGCAGGAGGGGATGGTCCGGAGGCAGGGGTTCGGGATCGGTCACGTCGAGTCCGGCGCCGGCCAGGTGACCCATCTCTATGGCACCGAGGAGTGCGTCGTGGTCGACCAGCCCCCGCGTGCCGTGTTGATCAGAATCGCCCCAGGCTTCATCAGCTGAAGCCGTTCGCCGTCGATCAGGTGACGGGTCCCAGTCGTGAGCGGCACATGGAGAGAGACAACGTCGGCCTGGGCCAGGAGTCCGTCGAGCGAGTCGACCAGCTCGATCCCGGCCGACGTCGCTGCGGACTCATCCACGAAGGGATCGTACGCGACTACCCGCATGTCGAATGCGGCCGCCATGTGCGCCACGCGGCTCCCGATCCGCCCGATGCCGACAAGCCCGAGCGTTCGTCCCGAGAGTTCTTCACCCTGGTGCGATGCGAAGAAGTCACGGCCACCGCCGCGAAGGGCCGCTTGCGCCTCCGGCACCTGTTTTGCGACCGTGAGCATGAGGGTGATCGCATGCTCGGCCGTGGAGACGGTCGGTGCATCCGGTGTGTTGCACACGGCGATACCGCGGTCCGTCGCAGCGTCCAGGTCGACGTTGTTGACGCCGATCCCGGTGCGGGCAATCACCCGGAGAAGGGGGGCGCGGTCCATGGCTGGGCCGTCGTACGTCGCGAGCGATGAGGCGATCGCTGCCTCGGCCGAACCGATGGCGGACATGAGGTCATTGGGGGTAGCGGTCCCTGGTCCGATCGGCGTGGCCACTCCGGCGAGCGTCGCCGAGAGGTAGTGGGGCACGTCTCGCTCGAACCAGATCCGGAACATTCGGCTGCCCTTCAGAGTGGCTTGACACCAGGTTGGTGCACAGTATAACGTCCGGTCATTGGAACGTTCCACAGCTATCTAGCTGGATACTCCCGAAGCGGATATCCAGAGAGGATGTGAGTGTGAGAGTCGGGCTGATCGGCGCAGGGAGAATCGGCGCCTTCCACGCTCAAACGCTGGCAGATCATCCTGAGGTGACCGCCGTCATCGTCACCGACCCGCTCGCTCGAGCGTGCCGAGGCCGTTGCTCGCGACATCGGTGCTGGAGTCGCTCCCGACGCTGAAGCGATGATCGGACACATCGACGCGATGGTGGTCGCTGCGGCGACCGGTGTCCACGCCGAGATGATGCTCCTTGCCGCCGAGGCAGGCATCCCGGTGTTCTGCGAGAAGCCGATTGCGACCGACCTGCCGGCGACCGACGAAGTGGTCGAGCGTCTCAGCGCCCTGAACATTCCGGCGCAGATCGGTTTCCAGCGGCGATTCGACTTCGGCTACCGCGGCGCCAAGGACCTCGTCGACTCGGGACGACTTGGCCACCTGTACTCGGTGCGAACGACCACCCACGATTTCGACCCGCCGCCGCCCGGCTACCACGACACGGGCATCTTCCGTGATACGCAGATTCACGACTTCGACGTTCTGCGGTTCGTCACCGGACAGGAGGTCGTCGAGGCGTACGCCGATGGCCACACCACCACCACGCAGGAGTTCGGGCCGGACCGGCCGGTCGAAACGGGTGTGGTGATCCTGTCGCTGACCGACGGAACGAGAGCGATCATGTCGGGGAACCGACACGACCCGGTGGGTCACGACGTGCGGATGGAACTGTTCGGAACCCTCGACAGCGTGTCGGTCGGCCTGGGGCCGTCGCTCCCGTTGCGGTCGCTTGAACACGATGTGCCCGGGCCCTCCGAGCCGACACCCAAGACCTTCCTCGATCGATTCGCACCCGCCTATCGGGATGAGATCGGGGTATTCATCGAAGTCGCGCAGGGACGTCTGGCCAGCCCCTGCACCCCATCGGATGCGCGCGAGGCGTTACGCATCGCGATCGCGTGCGATGTGTCTCGCGAACAACACCGACCGGTCGAGATCAAGGAGATCGTATGAGCGATGTGATGGCACGTATTGCCGGTGCGCCAATCACCTGGGGCGTGGACGGTTCACCCGGCTGGGGCCACCTGATGGATGTCGAACGCGTGCTGCGTGAGATGGCGGAAGTCGGCCTCCATGCGACCGAGTTGGGCCCGGATGGCTACCTGCCGGGCGATCCCGAGGAGCTACGTGTGCTACTCGACCGACACGGCCTCGCGCTCATTGGTGGCTTCGTGCCGGCGGTGCTCTACCGCGACGACATGGCCGACGAGCAACTCGCCTACGTGGCTCGTGCCGCCGGAACGCTCGCGGGGTGTGGCTCCGAAGTCCTCGTTTTGGGTCCGGTCACGCACCATCCGGGCTACGACACGACGATGGACATGACCGACGACGAGTGGCCGATCTTCGTGAAGAACCTCCAACGGGTCACCGATATCGCCGGGGCCGAGGGCCTCACGACCGCGCTGCACCAGCATTGGGGCACCGCGATCGAGCGGCCCCACCACATGGATCGGCTCATCGCGGATAGCACGGTCGATTTCTGCCTTGACACCGGCCACCTCTTCCTCGGCGGGTGCGACCCGCTGGAGGTAGCGAAGGCGGCCGAGGGTCGGGTGTCGCACGTGCATCTGAAGGATGTCGACGGCGAGATGGCGGCACAGGTGCGGGATGGTGAACTCCCGTTCCGGCAGTCCGTGATCGACGGCATCTTCAAACCTCTGGGCGAGGGCGACGTCGACATTGCCGGTTTCGTCGCCGAGTTGGAGCGATCCGGCTATGACGGTTGGTATGTGCTAGAACAGGACCTGGTCCTTGACGAGGAGCCGGAGGAAGGAGAAGGTCCGATCGCGGATGCGCGGACCAGTCTCGAGTATCTACGGAAGGCATTCGCATAGGTCCACCCAATGCCTGCCAATTCGCGTAGGTTTGGGTTGAAACGGTCCCACCGCCGGTGGGCCGACGGATGAATAGAGGAGGAACAATGAAACGCAGTGTGTGGATTGCACTCATGCTGAGCTTCGCCCTGATCGTTGGTGCGTGCTCGAGCGATAGCGACGACACCACGACGACGGCGGGCGGTGGAGACGATGCCGCCACAACAACGGCCGCCCCGAGTGGCGACGATGCGGTCATGCAGCGGGACTACCGCTTCGTGGTTGTCTCGCACGGGCAGGCATCCGACCCGTTCTGGTCGGTGGCTGCAAACGGCGTGAGCGCTGCAGCGGACGACATGGGCGTCACCGTTGAGTACCAGTCACCCGGCACGTTCGACATGGTTGAGATGAGCAACATCATCAACGCCGCCGTTGCATCACAGCCCGACGGTCTCGTCGTGACGATTCCCGACGCCGACGCGCTTGGTGACTCGATCAGGGCTGCGGTTGCCGCCGGTATTCCGGTGATCTCGATGAACTCGGGCAGCGATGTCTTCGCGGAACTCGGTGTCCTGGTGCATGTTGGCCAGACCGAATACGAGGCCGGCCTGCTCGCAGGACAGAAGTTCGCCGCTGAGGGCGTTGGTAGCGCTATTTGCGTGAACCAGGAAGTCGGCAATGTGGCACTGGACCTTCGGTGCCAAGGGTTCGAGGACGGACTCGGCGTTGACGTTCCGGTGATCCCGGTCAACCTGGCAGATCCAACGGCCGCTCAGGAGACGGTCGGCGGTGCATTGCAGGCCAATCCGGTGGACGGCATTCTGACGCTCGGCCCGACGGGTGCGATGCCGACCCTTGCGGCTCTTACCGACAACGGCATGCTGGGAACCATCAAGTTCGCGACGTTCGACATGTCCCCGGAGGTGTTGCAGGCCATTGTCGACGGTGACATGCTGTTCGCCATCGACCAGGCGCAGTACATGCAGGGGTATCTGCCGATCGTGCTCTTGACGAAGTACATGGAGACCGGCGCTCTGCCACTCGGCAGTGTCGACCGCGTCATCCTCACCGGTCCGCAGTTCGTAACGGCGGACAACGCGGCCGATGTGATCAGCTACTCGGAGCAAGGTCTCCGATAGCAGCCGTCGAGGATGGGGCCCGCCTCCGGCGGGCCCCGACCATGTATCCATTTGATCGACGGAGGAAGGTGACATGACATCCAATAGTGGACCTCCGCCAGACGCGGCAACGTCGCAACCGGCACCGCCGGGGTCGGTGCCGCCGGCGGACGAGAGAGTGCGGAAGGTCAGCGGCCTGTCCAGGCTGCTCTCACGACCAGAGCTCGGAGCGATTGTGGGGCCGGCCTTGTCTGGCTTCTCTTCGCGATCATCGCGTACGACAACAACTTCGTCAGCTGGGCGACGACGGCGGCAATTGTGAATCGGGCGGCCCCACTCGGAATACTCGCGGTTGGTGTTGCCTTGCTCATGATCGGCGGCGAGTTCGACCTCTCGATCGGCTCGATTCTCGGGTTCGCGGGCATGACGATCATGGTGCTGGTCACCCCGTCTTCCGGAGGAGGGTTCGGCTGGAGCGTGTGGCCCGCGATCCTCGTTGCGCTGGTCTTTGCGCTTCTGATCGGGTTCTTCAATGGGGCCTTGGTGATTGCGACGAAACTGCCGTCGTTCATCATCACGCTGGCGAGCTTGTTCATCTTCCGGGGTTTGACGATCGCGCTGACCCGGATGCTCACCGACCGCACGCAGTTGGGGTATCTTCGACGAGGCGCCAGGGGCCGGCCTGGCCGACAAGATCTTCGCCACCGACTTCACCATCTTCGGCTCCAGCTTTCGGGTGTCGATTCTCTGGTGGATCGCGGTGGCGGCTCTCGCAACCTGGGTTCTGCTCCGCACCCGCTGGGGCAACTGGATCTTCGGTGCAGGTGGAGACGCCAATTCGGCCCGAAACGTGGGTGTACCGGTCAGCAAGGTGAAGATCGCCCTCTTCATGACAACAGCGTTCGCAGCATTCCTCGTGGCCACGATCCAGGTCGTCCAATTCAACGGATCGGACACCTTGCGCGGGTTCGGCCTGGAATTCCAGGCGATCATCGCGGTGGTGGTCGGTGGAACACTGCTAACCGGTGGATACGGCTCCGCGATCGGTGCCAGTTTCGGAGCGTTGATCTTCGCGATGGTGCAGCAGGGAATCATCATTACCGGTGTCGACGGTGACTGGTTCCAGGTGTTTATGGGTGCCGTTCTCGTGATTGCAGTGATATTCAACAACTACGTGCGGCAGAAGGCGGCATCCCGATGACTTCCAACAACACTGCGCTCCTGGAAATCAAGAACGTTTCAAAGTACTTCGGCAGCGTCATCGCGCTCCAGGACGTGTCCGCGTTCGTGCGAGCCGGTGAGGTCACGTGTCTGCTCGGTGACAACGGTGCCGGCAAGTCCACATTGATCAAGGTGCTCTCCGGGGTCCACAAGGCATCGGAAGGTGAGTACCTGTTCGACGGACAGCAGCAGGATTTCGATTCGCCGCGTGAAGCGCTCGAAATGGGGATCGCAACGGTCTACCAGGACCTGGCGATGATCCCGCTCATGTCCATCTGGCGGAACTTCTTCCTCGGTTCGGAACCGACCAAGGGGTGGGGACCGTTCAAGAGCTTCGACTCGGCGTTTGCGAAGGAGACGACCAAAGAAGAGATGGCGAAGATGGGCATCGACATCCGCGACCCGGACCAGACGGTCGGGACCCTCTCGGGCGGTGAGCGCCAGTCGGTGGCCATCGCCCGCGCGGTCTACTTCGGTGCGAAGGTGCTTATTCTCGATGAGCCCACCGCGGCGCTCGGCGTGAAGCAGGCCGGGGTCGTGTTGAAGTACATCCTTCAAGCGAAGAACCGCGGGATCGGGGTGATCTTCATCACGCACAATCCCCAGCATGCCTATCCGGTTGGTGACCACTTTGTCATCCTCCGCCGGGGGCAGGTGTACGGGGATTATGCGAAGAAGGACCTTCCGCTCGAACAACTCGTGCAGATGATGGCCGGAGGTGCCGACCTCGAGGTTCTGCAACACGAGTTGGAGCAGGCCTCCCAGAACGGAGGAGACGACGCCGCCGTGTTTGCCGAGACGGCAGGCGAGATCAAGTCTGAGCTCATCGAGATGGGCGCGGAGATCCCGGATGACCAGGACGGCTCCTGAGTCGTTGCTGATCGAGCGGGCTGCCGTGTACCGGTGCAGCCCGCGCCCGATCAGCCTCCTGTGAGATCGGCGGCGGTGCGACCTATGTGACGGGACAACGCACGGCGTGGTGTATTCAGGATCCAGAGCCCCATTGGCGGACGGCGTCAATCGCCTCGTCGGAGAGGACGATGCCGCCGTGATGGGTCCGTCGGCCGAGGACGACCTCGGTGGTTGCTTCCGCGTACTGCTCGGAAGGAGTGGTCTCCCATGCCTCGCCGTCGAACCAATCGGTCGACGCCGGGAACCCTTGAGCAGCAAGGAACGCCGGTCGGAGATCCTCATGCTCGGGGCAGGTGAATTCCATGTGGTGAGCGAATTCGTGGGTGAGGTCGTTGGTCAGGTTGGGAGCGGTCCCGGGGACTCGGATCACCAGTGTCGCCGTACCCGGCCGGTACGTGGCGCGGTCGTCGAGTTCCCATGCCGCGCTCATGGTGATCGGCCCGATGCACGCCTCGCGAGCCGGATGCGCAGCGAGGAAGCCCTCCCACGCCTCGACGGCGACTGCCCGGAGATCGTCGGGGACGCTCGCATCGAACCGAAGTCCGGGGCCGGGATCGGGGCGAGCAAGCACGAAGGCCACGGCTACCGCTGCTGCCGCTACCACAGCGAGGATGACTACACGACGCACCCAGTGAGCCTACCGATCAACGGGTCCGGTCGTCGAAGCCGGAGTCGAGTTGGGAACAGAGACAGACGCGATCGCCGAGCGACGCGGTGACGGAGAAGGAGATGGAATGAGAGATATCACGATCATGATCCCGCAGCGGGGTGGAGCAGTACCGGAGGTCTGGGAGGCGCTCGCAGCTACCGACATCAACATTGAGGCGGCCGTGTCGTTCTCCAGGGAGCACCACCGCGTGGTCCATGTCGTGGTCGAGGACGCTGTCGCCCAACGGACGCAGGACGTGCTGACCGCTTCCAGCTTCCTGGTCGTCGACGTTCGAGAGGTGCTCGTTGTACCTGTCGAGGATCGACCAGGTGGTCTTGCGGCGGTTACGCGCACGGCGTACGACGCCGGGGCCGAGGTGTATCTTCTTTCAATGGCGACCGACAATCGGGCCATGCTCGGCGTCGTCAACCTGGAAGTTGCGAAGGAGGCGTTCGGGCTGTAGGCGGCTCGGGAGCCCTGGCTCCCGATCGTTTGTGGCACACTGACCACCATGAACTATCCAGATTTCCGCCTCGACCGACAGGTTGCGCTCGTCACCGGCGCGAGCAAAGGCATCGGGTGGGATGTCGCGAAGGCCCTGGCGAACGCGGGCGCTTCGGTTGCGGTGGCGGCGCGCGATGTCGACGCGCTCCAACAGTTGGCGGCCGAGATTCGAACCGACGGAGGAACGGCGCTCGTCGTGGAGCTGGATGTGCGCGATGTCGGCCAGATCGGCGAAGCCTTCGGGCGGGTTCGGACGCACTTCGGGTCGCTCGACGTGCTGGTCAACAACGCCGGCCTCGGGGCCAACCATCCGGCGGAGGACGTGACCGAGTCCGATTGGGACGACATGATGGACGTGAACTTGCGCGGCCTGTTCTTCGCGTGCCAGGCCGCGGGACGCATCATGCTCGAGCAGGGCGCCGGGCGGATCATCAACATGAGTTCGCAGGCCGGTGTCGTCGGGATTCGCGAGCACGCCGTCTATTCGGCGAGCAAGGGTGGTGTGAACCTGTTGACCAAGGTCCTGGCGCTCGAATGGTCGAGCAGGGGTGTGACGGTCAACGCGGTGGCTCCCACCTTCATCTACACGCCGGGAACCGCTGAGCGATTGGATCAACCCGACTACCTGAAGGACGTGTTGAGCCGCCTGCCGATCGGCCGCGTCGGGACCACCACTGATGTTGCTGCCGCGGTGATCTACCTGGCTTCACCGGCGGGTGGGATGGTGTCGGGTCATGTCCTGGTCGTGGATGGAGCCTGGACGGCGCAGTAGGGGGCCGAATCGCCGACGGCCCTCGGTTTGGCCATCGTCAGACGGAGGCAGAGCGGTTGCGCTCGGTCCACACGGTGTTGTGTTCCCACATCAGAGTCGCGACGACGATCATCGTCACGATCGCTGCGAGTGTGATCGCAGGGAGCGAGGCGCCGACCCATCCGACGACGACGATGAGGACGACGGCGACGATCCGTGCCGTGAGAATCATCCCTCCTGCCCGGTACGTTACGGCGACCATCGCCAGCAACACGAGGATCACACCGCCAGTGAGTGCGGTCGTGGCAATCGTGCCGAGCGGATCAGATGGGTGAGTGACGACCTCTTCTGCGGCGACTGCAAAGAAGACGATGCCGACGACGAGGGGATAGTGGAGGACGGAGTAGGCGTCGCGTGCGAACCGGCCGCGTTCCTTTCCGTGAGCGCTCGTGAAGTGCGCCTCTGCGTTTGGCGCCGCCTTGTCGAAATACGACCACCACAGTGCAGCAGCCGTCACGAACGCCATCGCTATCGCGGTCGTATGGACGAGGTCGCGCTCGACACCGGCCGCGGCGAGTCCGATACCGACGATTGATTCGCCGAGGGCGATGATCACGAACAGTCCGTTGCGCTCTGCGAAGTGTTTCGCGTCGACCGCCCAGATTCCCTTGCCCGCGTTGATCGCGCCTGAAGGCGTCGAGGGCGGCGCCCACGATCCACAGGATCCACAGCCAGGGGGACTCGAGGAAGCTGCCGGCGAGGACGAGGAATGCAGCGGAGAACGACAAGGGGAAGAACGTGAAGAAGGCAGCCCGCTGCTCCGGGTAGGCCTCCGAGGCGACCCAGTAGAGCCCTGCGGCGAAGAGTCTCACCGTGAAGTAGGCGATGCCGAACCACAGGGCGCCTTCACCGAACGCGTCGGGGACCGCCATCGCCATGAACAGCGTTGCCCCCATCGCTGCGAGAAGGAAGAGACGGATCGACACGCCGTCCGTTCCCGTCCAGTTCGTTGTCCACGTGTACACGGACCAGGTCCACCACAGCAGGCCGAGCAGGAAGGCACCCTGTGCGAGGCCAACGAGAGAGAGGTCGTGATGGATGGTGGTAACGACCTGGGTGATGGCGTACACGAAGACCAGGTCGAAGAAGAGTTCGATCGTCGAGGAATTGCGTTCGTTGCCGCCCCGCACTGCGTCGTTGGGTGAGTTGGACTCTTTCGCCATGGTCGGGTCAGGATACGGGTACGTCAATGCCTGCGAAGGCCGTCCGTCGGCAGGAGAGCGTCGCGTATGCTGGTCCCATGGCGTTTGACGAGCATCTCGCCGATCGGATTCGCACGGCGGTCGGGGACACGATCGTGGATGAGAAGAAGATGTTCGGCGGCATTGCGTTCCTGCTCGACGGCAACATGGCCGTTGGGGTATCGGGCGAGGAATTGATGGTGCGGGTCGGCCCGGAGGTGATGGACGAAGCCGTGGCACACGACGGTGTGCGCCCGTTCGAGATGTCCGGCAAGCGCATGGAAGGCTGGATCCTCGCCGGTGGGGATGCGATTGCCGAAGAAGCGGGGCTTCACTATTGGGTCGACATCGGTCTGGATTTCGCAGCGTCCCTTCCGCCGAAGTAGGATCGCGCTACTCGCAGGCGGTCCGTATACTTCCGTAATCCACAACGACGCGGGGTGGAGCAGTCTGGTAGCTCGTCGGGCTCATAACCCGAAGGTCGCGGGTTCAAATCCCGCCCCCGCTACGAAGAGAACCCTTGGGAATCCCACATCTCCCGAGGGTTTTCTCGCGTCGGTGTGACTCGATTGGATGCCCCTGCAGCCATGCTGAAGCCAAACCGTCGGGCGAGAACACCGAGGCAGATACGCGCCTTGTACTCGCCAACGCCGGGTGTCGCGAGCGCTCCTTGTGCGGCATGCAGTGGGTGGGGTGAGACGACTAGCAAGATCTACTCGGCGGTGCATACGTACAAGTGGTGGACGCCGTCGCGGTGCGTACAGTCGACCTCGGGTGTTCGAAGAGGAGTGGCCGTCCCGAGGGGCGGCCACGTCCCTGAATCTGGGCCTACAAGTTCATCTCGGCCAGCGCCGCCAAATCGGGCGCCGTCAACCCGTTCTCCTTCATCAGGAATGCGTGGTCACCGAGCTTCTGGAACTTGTCGCCCAGGCTGGCGATGACTTGCTTCGGAGCATCAGCGAAACCAGCCTTGTACTCCGCAACCGCCCCTCCCAGGCCGCCCACCGAGCTGTGTTCTTCAACCGTAACGACGAGCTCGTTCTCGGCGAATACCTTGTCCAGCATCTCCGTATCCAACGGCTTCACGGTGTGCATATCGACAACCCGGGCTGAAATCCCTTTGCTCTGAAGGATGTCGGCGGCGCCGACCGCATCAGCCAGGAGCGATCCGGTCGACACGAATGCGACATCGCTGCCCGTGCGATACTCGATGGCTTTGCCGATCTGGAAATCGAAATCCTCGGGATACATCACGGGGTATCCCGGACCGCCTGTGAGGCGCACATACACGGGGCCGTCGTGCTCGGCGCACACGTAGAGCGCCTTGAAGGTTTGCAGGGGATCGGAAGGGGAGATAACGGTGAAATTCGGGATCGCTCTGACGACAGCGATGTCGTCCATGGCGTAGTGAGTATTCCCCAGCGGCCCGAAACGGACCCCGGCTTCGATGCCGATGACCGTCGCGTTCACATTCATGTAGCCAAGAGCGGCACGCATCTGTTCGGCCGGACGCATCGGCACCATGGCCGCCAGGCCCACGGCAAAGGGACGAAGACCTTCGATGGCAAGACCGGCCGTGAAATCGATCAGGTTCTGTTCGGCGATGCCGACGTCGAAGAACCTGTCCGGATAGGTTTCTTTGAACTCGACCAGCCGTGCCGTCGGGGTGAGGTCGGCGCTCAGCGCCACGACGTTTGGATAGTCGGCGGCCAGCATCATCAGCGTGTCTGCCTGGACGGTGCGGTGACCCTGGTCGGACCATTTCTGTAGTTTGTCTATTGGTGCGTTGTGCATTTCGTCTTCCCGCCCGCTACGCGTTCTCGAGGTCCGAGACGGCTTGTTCGTACTGGTCCTTGTTCATCGGCCGGGCGTGCCAGTCGAGACTTCCTTCCATGAACGAGATGCCCTTGCCTTTCGTGGTGTTGGCGATGATCACGTGAGGTTGCCCGCTGCTGGAATCTCTCATCCCCTCTAGGGCTTCGAGCACGCTGAAAGCGTCGTTGCCGTCCTCGACGACCAGGACGTCCCAGCCCGCAGCCCTCCAGAGCGCTTCGATATCAACATCCATGATGTCTTTGGTGGTGCCGGCCAACTGGACGCCGTTGCGGTCTACGACGGCGATGAGGTTGTCCAGTTCATACTTGGCGGCGTTCATCGCCGCCTCCCAGATGACCCCCTCGTTGCATTCGCCGTCGCCTACGAGGCAATACACATGGTGATCCTCGCCCTTGATCTTCGCCGCCTTGGCCATCCCGCACGAAACGGCGAACCCGTTGCCGAGACTTCCCGACGACACCTCGATGCCGTATTGCAGGTTTCGAGTGGGGTGGCCGGCAAGGAAGCTGTTGTCGGCCTTGAAGGTGCCCATCTGTTCTTCCGTGATATAGCCGGCCTCCCCCAAGGCGGAGTACAAGGCAAGGCAGGCATGGCCCTTGCTCTGAACGAATCGGTCCCGGCGAGCCATCGTGGGATTCGCTGGGTCATGCGTCATGACCCCGAAGAACAGGCTGGCCACGATTTCGATGCTTGAAAGCGCCGGTCCGAAGTGGGCTCCGCGACCTCCTGCGGCATACCCCATTTCGATGACATGCCGGCGCATTAGCGCAGCCTTCTCGTTGATGAGATCAACCGCTTCTCTGTTAGCCATGTGCGTCTCTCCGTGCGCGATCTACTGCGCGCTGCTCGTTGGTTCCGGGATCCTGAACTGATGCCCGCTGAACTGTCCGGTCGGTATTGCCGAGGCCTGGTATTTGGCGAGTTCGATCATCTTCGGGATATCGACACCAAGTTCGTAGCCCATTTCAGACAGCATGAACGCCAGGTCTTCGGTAGCCAGGTTTCCGGATGCTCCTGGTGCAAAGGGACAGCCACCCAGGCCGCCCAGGGTCGATTGCACCTTGTCGACACCGCACTCGATGGCAGCCAACGTATTGACCATTCCCATGTTGCGGGTGTCGTGAATATGAACCTGCAGATCCAGCGCCGGGTACTCGGTCCTGACGGCGTCGACGGTTCGGCGAACCTGAGCAGGATTTGCGATTCCGATGGTGTCGCAGAGATTGACGGTCCGAATTCCGATGTCGACATAGGGCTTCAGAAATGGCACGACGTCATCCTCGCTCTTCATCCCCTCAAACGGGCAACCGAACGTGGTAGACAGATCCAGACAAACATCCATCTGTGGATAGGAATCCAGAATCGCCTGCAGCCCGGCAAAGGACTCTTGATGTGTTCTTCTGATATTGGCCCGGTTGTGGCTCTCGCTCAGCGAAACAACATAGGACACCGACCTCACACCGGATTCCCAGGCCGCTTCGGCACCGCGCAGATTCGGAACCAGTGCAAAGAGATCCGCATCCGGATACTTGCTGACACACAGCGAAGCCAACTCCCCGGCATCTCTCATTTGGGGAATCGCCTTCGGACTGACGAAGGACGTTATTTGTAGATGCCTCAATCCTGCGTCCAGAAGCCCTTCGACAATGCGAACCTTCGTCTCCAGCGGGATGTACTCGTCCACCATCTGGAAACCATCGCGAGGGCCGACTTCATACAGTTCGATCTTCTTCATGATCCCACCTCCCGCATGGTCCCTTCCTCCTTGAGCCGCCGGTACCAGCCAAACGCCATCTCGGGAAGCTGGGGATGATGTCCGCCACATTGCTCACGTGCAGCCTCCAGGTAGGCCGTCAATTGCCCCCGGTAGGCCTCAGATGCGCAGTGCGCGACGATGGCGTCCGCCCGTTGTCGATCGTCCAGCCCTCGTAGGTCGGCCAGGCCGTGCTCGGTCACGACAACATCGACATCATGTTCACCGATGTCCTGGTGGGACACCATGGGGACGATGTTTGAAATGGCTCCCCCTTTGGCTGTGGAAGGTATGAGGATCACGGACAGGCCGGCGTTCTGGGCGAAGGTCGCTCCGCCGCCGATGCCGTTCACAACCCGGCTCCCGGCGACATGGCTGGAGTTCACATTGCCGTAGATGTCGATCTCAATACCTGTATTCAATGCAACCAGCCCCAACCGGCCGATCACTTCGGCGTTGTTGGTGATGTCACCGTTGCGGATTACCAGGTGATCGCTCAGATTCTGAGTGTCGTTCAGAATCTGCTCCACCCGCTCGCTCATCCCCAATCCACCGGTTGACAGAGCTGTTGCTTTGCCGGAAACAAGGAGTTCCAACACAGGCTCGGTGATGCCTCCGCAGAAGAACTGAAGGTTGCGGAAACCGGATTGCTGGAACCCGTCTGCAATGGAATCGGCGATATTGCCGAAGCCCGTTTGAATCGGCGGAAGATTCCCACCGGTCTTGTGGACTTCGAGCTCGAGGAAGTTCAACAGATGGTCGGCGATGTCCTTTGTCGCCGCCGTACCTGATGGCTGAGGTCCCATCCGTTCTGGGATATCGGTCTCGACGATGTATCGAATCTTCTGGTGGTCAACCCGGATTCCCGATGTGCCGATGCGCTGATTGGTGCGGACCAGAGGGATCGGCTCTGTATCGGGCGCTGGTGCCGGGATGTAGATGTCGTGCAGCTTCCGGAGCACGTCAGGCTGGGCGGCATTGATCTCGACAATGATCTCATCCGCTGCGTCCATCAGATAGTGGGTCATGCCGACGGAGCTGCTGGGTATGAGATCCCCGTCTTCGTCGAATCCCAGCGCTTCGACCACAGCGATATCGATCTCTCCGAAACTGCTGTTTCTGAGCAGCCGGGGCATCTTGCTCATCTGCTGCTCGACATAGCTCAGGGAACCGTTGTTGGCTTGGTCGGCGAGGGTGCGGCTGGCCACCATCGGGGCCCGCCGGGTCACGAGTCTCTCCGCACCGAGCGTTTCATCCAGCCATGGCACGTTGGCGCCGGTAATCAACCCGAATGACAGGTCTTCACCGCTCTGCTTGCGTTGAACAAGGGCCGCGACAACGGCTTTGGGATAGCCCGCCATGGCGTATCCGCTCATGGCAACGGTCATACCGTCCCGTATTGAGGCGGCCGCCTGGTCGGCAGTCGAAATGCGGTTCTTCAGACCGCTCTTTCCCATTCTGTCGCTCAAGGTCTTCTCCAGATCCCTGAAGTCATCCGCGAGGTGTGAAGCCGGAGAACAGTTCCTCGTCGGTCGGTTGGAAGCTGGGGATCTCGCGAATGACCCAGGTGTTGTTCATGTAGTGCTTGAGTGCAACGTTCTCTGAGATGCCGTTGCCGCCCCACGTTCCACAGCCGAGAGAGTGGGTGAACGGCATTCCGCTGACCCAGCTACCGCCATTCGTTGCAGCCTGAGGCTGGTTGACGACCACACGAGTCGTATAGGTCTCCAATGCCAGCTTCTCTACGTTCTCAGGCGTTGCAGAGAAGATTCCGCATGAGTGTCCACTCCCTGAATATGCGTGGTTCTCATTGGTGATGCGGATTGCCTCTTCGATACTGCTGCTCTTGTAGACAGTTGTTACCAGACTCATCTTCTCGCCGCTGAACGGCGAGGCTTCTCCGGTCTTGTCCTCTTCCACCAGCAACATGCAGGTTCCCTCGGGAACATCGAGGCCGGCCAGTTTGGCGATAGTGCCTACCGGCGATGCCACGACGTGCCTATTGATGACGTGGTTGGCAGGCCACTCGGGCCAGATTGCCTTCTTCAGTTTCTCTTTCTCGTCCGCATTGAGCAGATGAGCTCCGACCTTTCGGAATTCGGCCAGCATCTCCGCATATACCGACTCATCTATCACGACGCTGTTGTCACAGGAACACCCTGCGGCAAGGTCGAATGTCTTGCTGGCTTTGATCTTGGTTGCTGCATCAGCAAGGTCGGCAGTCTTGTCGATGATGATGATTGCGTTTCCCGCTCCGACACCAAAAGCCGGGGTTCCTGAACTGTGGGCCGCGCGAACCATGGGCTGCCCACCGGTGGCAATAACCAAATCGCATTGCTTCATGAGCTCATTGGTCTTCGGTATCGACGGATCCTCGATCGTGATGAACAGATCCTCCGGCGCGTCGTACTTCTTCATCACGGCTCGAAGGAGGTTCGTCACTTTCAGAGTGGTGAGCTTGCTCCTGGGATGGGGTGAGAAGATGACCGCATCCCGGGCTTTGACCACGAAGATGGCCTGCGTCAACGGATGGAATTCTCCCTGTGTGCTGGGTACCAGTGATCCGATGACACCAACAGGCTTTGCAATGCGGACCAGCCCGCGTTCAGGGATCTCCTCAACTACCCCTACGCTCTTGGCGTTCTTGACGTCATAGAGGATTCCCCGGCATTTGCCGCTGACCTTGGCGATCTTCGAGGCGACATCACCCAGGCGGCATTCATTGAATGAGAATTCGGCCACTTCCTCGAGAAGCTCGTCGTTGGCAGCGATTTCCCAGGTGATTGCAGCGGCGAGCTCATCCACCTTCTGCTGTGAGAACCCTTCCGCGACTCTCTGCGCCTTCCGTGCTCGACGCATCAGTTCGGAAATGTAGGCCGCTATATCTGCATCGTTCTGGCTCACAGGTACCCTCCGCGATTCAATCCATCTTCTATCGCCTCGACTCAATGCCGGCATCCGGGTTCTCAAGCGAAGCCGACATGTGGCGTCGGCGACTACAACTGCACCAAGCTCCTGCAACTGATGTCCGTTACGATACTACCCCTGCTTGTTGGAACGTTCCAATCCTTCAGTTCTGCTACCACCGGGCAAGCTACCGGCACGGTCGTGTGGCGCCCAGCGTGACCACCCCTCGGGAGCAGCGGACTCGTGGTGGTCAAGGCCGACGCCGATTCCAATGCCGCGAATCTGGACCGCGGGCGGCAGAATGGCGCCGTGGCAGCAACACGCTCAGCGCAGGAGGGCATGCTCGGCACCTTCACCGGTGTCTTCACGCCGTCGATCCTGACCATCCTCGGGATCATCCTGTTCCTGCGGCTGGGGTTCGTGGTCGGGAACGCAGGGCTCACCCAGACGCTGGTGATCATCGGCCTGGCGACCGGGGTGGCAATCCTGACCAGCATCTCGCTCGCTGCCATCGCCACCAACATGCGCGTTCGGGGTGGTGGCGACTACTACCTGATCTCGCGAACGCTCGGTGTCGAGTTCGGCGGCGCCATCGGCGTCGTCCTCTTCCTCGCCCAATCGGTCTCGGTCGGGTTCTACGCGATCGGCTTCGGCGAGATCACCGCAGACGTCCTCGGGTTCGACTCGAAGATCTCGGTGCAGATCATCGCTCTGCTGGCGGTTCTGCTGCTCTCGGGATTTGTCTGGGCAGGCGCCGACGTCGCCAGCCGGTTCCAGTTCGTCGTCATGGCGTTCCTCGGTGCGGCGCTGCTGTCGTTCTACGCCGGCGCGCTCGGATCGACCGAGTCGGCGATTCTCAGCGGAGGTTGGGGTACTCCTCCGGAGGCCCTCGGGTTCTGGGCCGTCTTCGCCATCTTCTTCCCCGCCGTGACCGGATTCACCCAGGGTGTCAGCATGTCCGGGGATCTCAAGGATCCGGCGAAGAGCCTCCCACTCGGCACGTTCGCGGCAGTCGGCCTGTCGACCGTCGTCTATGTCACCGTGGCAATCGCCATAGCCGCTGCAGTCCCGCAGGCCCGTCTCATCAACGATGCCGGGGACGCGATGCGCTCGATTGCGCTCATCGGTCCGCTGATCGTCATCGGGGTCATCGCCGCGACTCTGTCGTCGGCGATGGCATCGTTCCTCGGGGCGCCCCGCATCCTCCAGTCGCTGGCATCGGACCGGGTGTTCCCGGTCCTCAACTTCTTCGCGAAAGGACACGGTCCGCAGTCGAATCCGCGCCGGGCGGCCATCCTCTCCCTGGTCATCGCCGTCGCGACGCTCGGTTTTGGAAGCCTGGATGCGATCGCAGCGGTTGTCTCGATGTTCTTCCTCATCTCGTACGGCCTTCTCAACTACGCCACCTACTGGGAGGCTCGCGCGAAGAGTCCGTCGTTCCGGCCGCGCTTCCGCTTCTTCGACCGGCGCCTGAGTCTTCTCGGAGCCGCTGCGTGTCTCGGAGCGATGCTGGCGATCAATGTCGTCGCCGGAGCCGCGGCCCTTCTCGTGCTCTTCGTTGTCTACCAGTACCTATCGCGCCGCTCGGGGCCTGAACGGTGGGCGGACTCCGCTCCGTCCCATCACTTTGAGCGGGCAATGTCGAGCGTCCGGGCCCTGTCGAATGAAGAGTCGCACGCCAGGAACTGGCGCCCTCAGATCCTCGTCTTCTCCGCGGACCCGAGACGCCGCGAGCGTCTGGTTCGCTTCGCATCTTGGCTGGAGGGTGGGAGCGGCCTCACGATCGCCATGCACATCGTGCAGGGTGAAGGCGCCGTGATGCGCCGGGAGCGCGATGCCGTCGCGGCTGAGATGGAGGTGCAGATCGAGGACCTCGGTCTCGATCTCTACTCCCGCGTGGTCCTCGCGGTGGATGGGATGGAGGCGCTGCCGGTTGTGGTCCAGTCGTCCGGCGTCGGGGCGCTACGTGCAAACACCGCCCTGTTCGGTTGGCCGGAGCAGCCGTCCGAGGAGCGCCGCGTGATCTATGTTCGATCACTGCGCGACATCGCGCGGCTCGGGGTGAATGTCGTCACAATGTCGAGTGACGAGCAGCGGTGGGGTGCGCTCAGCGCACGGGAGAAGCGCAATCGCCGGATCGATGTCCTGTGGAGCGGCGATGATTCGAGTCGGCTCGCTCTCCTCTCTGCCTATCTCTTCACCCGAACCGACGCGTGGTCACGTGCGAAGATCCGTCTCCTCGCTCGAGCCGGCCCGGCCGACGTAGACAAGGTGCAGACCGAACTCGAGTCGATGCTCTCCGACGCGCGCATCCCCGCTGAGGTTGTCTGTCTCATCGACCCCGACCAGCCGGCGATCGTTCGATCGTGTGCCGATGCAGCCATCGTCTTCGTCTCCATGCGAATTCGCAGGGACGACATTCTCGATGCTCTCGGCGGCGACCTCGATCGGCTGCTGGAACAGTTGCCGATGACGGCTGCGGTGCTTGCCGGAGAGTCGGTCGACCTCCTTGCGGGTCCAGAGTCCGGTCGCCACCAGACGCTCACGGAGGCAGAGGACAGCCTGGCGGAGGTGCAGGCACGGCTCAAGACGCTCGAACGGCGCCTCGCGGACGCAACGGCGGAGGTCGCTGCCGCGAGCCGCCGGATGGGGACCGACGAACCGCCTACGGAGGCGGAGATCGATGAACTCACTCGGTGGAGAGAGACGGTGCTGCGTCGCACCCTCAAGGCCCGTGTCCGTGTCGAGTCGGCCAGAGCGGAGTTGGATGCGCTGAAGAATCCGCGGGCGTAGGGCCAATCTGGTCACCTCCTCGGTACATACAGCAGGGGGCCGGATCGGCCGTTGTACTCCCCGTCTGAATGGTCAGGAGTCGTCGGTGCGCACGATGAGCGGTTCGTGCAGGTAGGCGCGGGTCGTCGGGTAGGCGAGTTCGACGTTGGGTTCGGCTTCGAACGCGTCCAGCGTCGCGCGCCAGAACTGGTCGTCCACGCTGCGGCGTCCGCGTGCTTCGACGAGAACGCGCACGGTCAGGAGGACTCCGCTGTCCTGGGTCGAGATGTACACCGTCGGTCGCAGCTCCCGAAAGCTGATGAAGTAGTCGCGCGCGGCGCTTGCGATCTTCTGATGGTGACGCAACTCTTCCTCTTCGATCGCGAGAGGAGTGATGCACTCGCGGAGGATCTCCTCGGCTCGGCGCCAATCCGATTCGAAGGTCACCAAGACTGGGATTTCGTGCCAGATGTGGAAGAACCCCTCGGTGTAGTTCGCCGCAGCGTATTTGAAGAGCATTCCGTTCGGGACATGTACGAGACGCCCAGTCGACTGGTCGGCATCGACCCAGTTCTTGATCTCCAGCAGGGTGAATCGGAAGGCGCGGATGTCGATGACGTCGCCTGCTGTTCCATTGATCTCGATCCGATCCCCAACCTTGAAGGGGCGCCGGAAGATGATGAATACCCAGCCGGCAAGGTCCATGAACACGTCGGCGAGCGCAATAGCGAGGCCTGCGCTGAGCAGGCCGAGGAAGGTCCCAAGGTCGTTGAAGAACGGCAGCCAGATCCATGTGAGGAGGAGAACAAGCACCACCGTCGAGATGTACCCGACTGCTTTCCTGGACCTGAAGAGGAGGTCTCCGTCGGAGATGGACCGACTCAGCCAGCGGGCGATCAGCCATCGGACCACGGCGATGACGACGATGAGGGTGAGCGTGGCGGCGATGCGACGCGTGAGGTCCGGCGGGAACCCGAGGTTCGTCTCAATCCACGTGGTCATTGTGTCATCGTAGAGCTGGATCCGTTCGTTTCACGGCACCGTCGAGATGTCCCAGGAATCGATCTGCCGGGGATCTCGTACCGCACGTCCACCCCTTCCTACACTCGGCCCCATGACTGCAGTTCTCGGCGCCTTCCTGGTCTTTGCTATGCGTGTCACCGACGTCTCACTTGGGACGATCCGCATTGTGATGCTGGTGCGGGGCAGAAAGTGGATCGCCGGTGCCCTCGGCTTCTTCGAATCGTTGGTGTGGGTTCTCGCGGCCGGATTGGTGCTGACCAACATGGACAGTCCACTACGCATCATCGCGTTCGCCGGCGGCTTCGCCGCCGGCACCGTCCTTGGAGGAACCGTGGAGGGTTGGATTGCTATGGGACAGAGCGTGCTCCGGGTTATCACACCCTTCGATACGCCGGAAGTGGCACCCACCTTGAGACAAGCGGGGTTTGGTGTGACCGTTGTCAATGCTGAGGGCAAGAATGGGGAGGTCCGGCTGGCTTTCACCGTCGTGCCACGTCGACGCGGCGCCGAGATTCTCTCGATCGTGCACACCGTGAATCCGGATGCCTTCGTCACGCTCGAAGACGTTTCGACGCCGGAGCTCAAGTTGATGAGGAGTTCACGGGTCCGCAAGTAGCCCTGGAAGGCTTGACGCCAGATCGGCGCCTTTGTCGGGTCGCGTCCCATGGAGACATGCCGCCCGGTCTACCGCGGCGGCGGGCGTGGGTCCGGGTTGGTCGTCGCCGAGTACGCTGACAAATGCGAACACCAACACCAGCCGACACACCCGTAGCGGCTGGACCAACCGGCGGGCACCGATGTGAGGAGGGTAGGTGAGTGTGACATCCGTCCAATCGACCGATGGTCCGTTGGCGGAGGGTTTTGTGGAGATTGACGGTGAAGGGTTCTACGCGATCCCCGACGTTGATCGCCTCGGCCCCTTCCTGATGAGCGTCGTGAGCGATACCGATCAATGGATGTTCGTGTCGAGCCGTGGTGGCCTCACCGCCGGGAGAGGTGTTTCGGCATCGGCTCTGTTCCCTTACGAAACAGAGGATCGTCTCCACCTCGCCGGAGGAATCACGGGACCCGTCACGGCGATTCGGTCCCATGGGGATGGTGGTTCGGCGTTGTGGGAGCCCTTCCGGGGTGCGCCACCCGCCGGGAGTCGACGAAACCTCTACAAGTCCGTCGTGGGGGACCAGATCCTCTTCGAAGAAATCCACCGCGACCTCGGCCTCGTGTTTCGCTACCGCTGGTCGAACAGCGGGCGGTTCGGTTTCGTGAGGACCAGCACGATCTCCAATACGGGAGATCGCACGGTGAAGCTGGATCTTCTCGACGGACTCGTGAATCTGCTCCCGTTCGGACTCGGCCCCTCGCTGTATCAGCGTGTGAGCAGCCTCACCAACGCCTACAAGCGGAGTGAGGTCGTCGACCAGGAGACCCGACTCGCCGTGTACTCGCTCGAGTCCCATGTCGTCGACCGACCCGAACCGGCTGAGGCGCTGAAGGCTTCGGTCGCTTGGTCCGCTGGATTTGATGAGGCAACTCTCGATTTGAACCGTGACCTGGTTGAGTCGTTCCAGATCGGCCGGCCGAGTGCAACGACTGCTCTGGTGACCGGTCGGCCGGGCGCCTACCTCCTCTCGGGAAGCACTGAGATGGCTCCCGGTGACGAGAAGACCTGGATGATCGTTGCCGACGTCAACCAGGATCAGGGCCAGCTCGTGGCCCTGCGCCGCTTCCTTCGGCGCATCGTCGGATCCCGGGGGAGAGGTGGCGGACTCTGCCCGTCGCGGCACCGAGTCCCTGGTCACCATGATGGCGCGGAGTGATGCGCTGCAGCGCACAGGCGACCGGGTGGCCGCCGCACACCACTTCGCGAATGTCACGTACAACGTGATGCGCGGAGGCATCTTCAGCGGAGACGACCGGGTCCGCACATCCGATTTCGCCGACTTCCTCGCCGACCGGAATCGGGCGGTGGCGGACCGTCACCGCCCGCTCCTCGAGGCTCTTCCCGACGTCATCGACCGCACGGTTCTCGTGGGTGAGGCCGAGATGACCGAGGACGCTCAGTTGACGCGCTCGTGCTCGAATACCTTCCGCTCACGTTCTCACGGCGGCACGGCGATCCGAGCCGGCCGTGGAACGAGTTCTCGATTCGGGTGCGTGATGAAGACGGCCACCCGATCATCCACTACGAAGGCAACTGGCGAGACATCTTCCAGAACTGGGAAGCCCTGTGCCTCAGCTTTCCTGCGTATCTGCCGAGCATCGTGTCCGTCTTCGTGAATGCCTCAACGGCCGACGGCTTCAACGCATATCGGATCTCCCGCGAAGGCATCGATTGGGAGATACCCGACCCCGACGATCCCTGGAGCAACATCGGCTATTGGGGCGACCATCAGATCGTGTACCTCCATCGTCTCCTCCAGGCCACCCGGCGATACCTCCCGGGAGAGCTCGAGCGCCTCCTGGGTCGTGCCTGGTTCGCATATGCCGATGTGCCATACCGGATCGTCTCCTATGAAGAGATGCTGCACGATCCAAAGGCGACAATCCGTTTCGACGAGGCGGCTGCCGCCCGCGGAGCGGCCCGAGTCGAAGAGATGGGACAAGACGGGAAGCTGCTGTCGGGACCTGACCGCCAGGTGTACCTCGTCACATTGCTCGAGAAGCTCCTCGTCACGGCCCTTTCCAAGCTCTCGAGCTACGTTCCGGGAGGCGGCATCTGGATGAACACCCAACGCCCCGAGTGGAACGACGCCAACAACGCACTTGTAGGTCACGGCGTGTCGATGGTCACGCTGTACTACTTCCGCTCGTACCTGGAGCAGCTGATCGAGGTGATCGGGAACTCCGGCCTGGATGAAGTGGACCTGTCGATCGAGGTGGCGGATTGGCTTCGCTCAATCTCCACGATCCTCGACAAGAACGCGGCGGTCCCCGGCGGCCACGTCACCGTCGAGCGGCGCAAGGCGGTGATGGACGGACTCGGCGAGGCATTCTGCGAATACCGATCGCGGGTCGACCGTGTCGGGGTTCTCCGGGACAAATTCAACAGAAGTCGCCGGGATCGTTGCGTTGTGTGAGAGGGCCGTTACCCACATTGACGACACGATTCGCCTCAATCGCCGCCCCGACGGGCTCTACCACTCGTACAACCTCGTGGACTTCGATGTCGACGGCTCCGCAGCACGGCTCGCACACCTCCACGAGATGCTCGAAGGGCAGGTGGCGGTCCTCAGCTCCGGCTCTCTTACGGCAGAAGAGAAAGTCGCCGTGATCGAGGCGCTGTTCTCGAGCTCGATGTTCCGTTCCGACCAGAGGAGCTTCACGCTCTATCCGCCGAGGCGTCCTCCGTCCTTCCTCGACAAGAACGTGCTGCTCGACGTCGACGTCACGAAGAATCCCCTGCTCTCGGGGCTTGTGGAGGCCGGCGACGGGTCGATCGTCACTCGCGACGCGGATGGCCGCTATCGGTTCTGTGCCACGTTCAGAAACGGGAGCGACCTCGATACTGCGTTGACACGACTCGCCGAAGAGGACGAGTGGCACACACTCGTCTCCACCAACAGATCGATGACCCTCCGCTCCTATGAGGACGTGTTCCGTCACCACGAATACACCGGCCGATCAGGATCCATGTACGGATACGAAGGGATTGGCTCGATCTACTGGCACATGGTGGCCAAGCTGCTCGTTGCCATTCAGGAGTCGATCGTCGACGCGCGCGATGACGGGGCTCCGCCCGCCGCGGTCGGCGCACTCGTCGATAGCTACTGGCGGGTACGTTCCGGACTCGGGTTCAACAAGACCGCGGCCGAATACGGCGCGTTTCCCATCGATCCGTACTCGCACACGCCGGCACACGCCGGTGCTCAGCAGCCAGGAATGACGGGACAGGTCAAGGAGGAGCTCCTGACCCGTCTCCTCGAGACTGGTTGCCGCATCGTCGACGGGGAGATCCGCTTCGATCCGATCCTGCTTCGCGCTCGAGGAGTTCCTCAGTTCGCCTGAAGAGTGGGAGGTCTACAGCATCGACGGAAGTCGGGAGGCAATCGTCCTTCCGTCGCGATCTCTTGGCATGACGCTGTGCCAGGTTCCCGTGGTTGTGGCCCTCACCGCCGATGCGGCCGCGATCGAGATCACCTTCACCGACGGCACGCGACGGGGGATCGACGGTCTCCGAATCGACCGGGACACGAGTCGCAGCATCTTTGAACGTACCGGCCGCGTGGCGGGTGTTGCGGCGCACATTCCCGACACGGCCATCGTGGCGCGGCACGAAGATGGCGCGGGGAACCATTGAGGGATTCAATCACCCTTCGTTCGTCGTGAGGCAAGAACGTGGCGGTCTTCGTCGAGGAGGTTGAAGAGTTCTGTTGCTTCGAACACTTTCGCCGTTCGGCCCCTCCGTCCCTTGCGGAGTGGAGGTTCAGCGAGTACGCCGCGCCCCGGGAGTCGTTCGAGCGGGTCGTGGGCGGCGACCGTTGATACGTTGAATCGCTTGGCGACGTGTCTTGCGTCGGGGATCACATCGAGCCCGAACTCGAATTCCTTCGCGTGGGCATGGCCGGGCTGCAGGATGTGCTCGACGGGCATCTCGCCGTGGGCAACCTGCTGGGCCGTTACCCCTCGTCGCCGATCGTGACGAAATCGATGAGCTGCTCGACGGCGTTGACGAGTGGTGTCTCGACGTCTTTGTAGGACGCGACGGACTTCAGGACCTGTGCCCAGAAGAGGCCTGAACTGAGGTCCAACCCGAGGCTCTCGAGAACACCTTCCTTCCAAGGTCGACCGCGTGCAACGTCGGGCCATTCGGCGAGGCCGACGGTCTCAGGTTTGATCGCCTGCCAGATGTCGACATAGGGGTGGCCGCAAATCAGAACGTCGGCATGCCGCACACTCTGCGCAATTCGGGTCTCCTTCGATCCTTCGACCAGATGATCGAGCAGAACTCCGAGCCTGCGGTGGGGGCCCGGTTGATACCGGGCGACGGCTGCGGTCAGATCGTCCGCTCCGTGCAGCGGCTCGACCACAACAGCTGCGTCCCTGAGATCGTCACCCCAGATCTTCTCGAGCAGTTCGGCGTCATGAACGCCTTCGACCCAGATTCGACTTGCCCTGGCAACGCGTGCGCGAGATCTGCCGGCATCGATCGACCCTGAGGCTGTGATCCGCCTCGCAGCTTGCGGTGTAGCAGATGGATCTCTCATGGCCACGCGAACGCCGTTGTGCATGAAGGCTCCGTCGAGCGCTGGGAACGGGTGACGCTGCCCCGTCTCGTCCACCAGCACTACGTGACCACCCTGGGAGAATTCGGCGACCTTGCCGGTGAACCTTGATCCGGTGTGGGTCAGCGTCATCCCGTCCCGGACCTCGAGTACGACGTAGTCCCGTTTGCGAAAGGTCTCGAGGATGTCGTTGTCCGCCCATCGGTCGCGTTTCTTCATGACCGATCAGCGTAGCTCCGAGGCCTACCTCCACCACAGAACCTCGGCGCCCTTCGCTCTCCGCTCCCGTCCGCAGACTTTCGGTACCGGGCGAGCACGTCTTCGTCGAAGCGATGGAGGCGCTCCAGGACGGTTCAGCTCAGATCCCCTCCGGCGATTCCGCGAGCCTGACGCGCCGCTGAATATCCGAGGTGATCTCTTCGAGTCTGCGGATGATCTCGAGCGTTTCGGTGTTGGTGGTGTAGTCGTGGAGGGCCAACTCAGCTGAGATCTGGTCGGCCCGGCGAGCGGCGATCAACAACACGGCTCCCTGCAGTGCCGCGATACACGACAACAGAAGGTTGAGGAGGATGAACGGGTATGGATCGAAACCGGTGCCTCGGTTGAAGGCCATCCAGGCCGCCAAGAACACCAAGGCGGCCAGGACGAAAGCCCATGAACCCATCCCATTGCGGAGCCGGTCGGCGGAGCGTTCGCCCAAGGTGAGTTGTTCGTTGCTACGAACACCCGGGTGAATCTTCCAGACGCGGCTTGCCAGATGAATTGCCCAGTCCCGGTCCATGTGTATCCCTTTCCAAGAGGGTTGCGTCCAGATGTCAGCCACGCCCGGGCTGACACTACAAGCGCGCAGGCATTCGTCGTAGATGACGTTCACGCCGCGTGCGTCGGCCCGGGCCATGTGAAGACGCCGGTGCAGCGCCTCGAATACACTGACGTAATGATCGAGGGCGTGAATTCCATGATCCCTGCCGGTCGACACGCAACCCCGATGGAGATTGCGTCGGCCCTCTCCCGACTCGCTTCGGACCGATCTGGATACATCATTGGGTGGCAGTTCAGCGCTGACGGGGGAGAACTCGCTGGTGGTACCGCTGTCGCATGTCGCACCGAGGCACCACCTATTGGCTAGTGGTCTGCGTCGGCGGTTCGTTGGACATATGCGGCGAGGTTGTCGCATCCGGATGGCTACCTGAAGGGACCAAGAATGACCGACACGTTCGTCCACCCCTACATCCCGAATTCGGCACCCGCGGTCAAGGCCGCGATGCTGGCCGAGACCGGGGCAGCCTCGGTTGAGGACTTCTACGCAGATATCCCCGACGAGCTTCGCGTCACGGGTCTGCTCGATCTGCCTGAAGCCCTCGTAGCGGAACAAGACCTGGTCTCCCATGTCACCGACCTGCTCTCATGCAACCGGCCCGTCGCTGCCGGCCGCAGCTTCCTCGGAGCGGGCACCTACCGGCACTTCGTCCCCGCGGTCGTCGAAGAGGTCATCAACCGCAGCGAGTTCCTCACCGCCTATGCAGGCGAACCCTATGAGGATCACGGCCGGTTCCAGGCGTTGTTCGAATACCAGTCGTTGATGGCTGAACTGCTGGCGATGGACGTGGTCAACGTCCCCACCTACGACGGCTTCCAGGCCGCCGCGACGGCTCTGTCGATGGCAGGCCGGTTCACGGGACGGCGCCGCGTCATCGTGGCGAGCGACACCAATCCGGACAAGATGTCGAAGGTCCTCGACTTCACGAAACCGATGCTCGACCTCGTTGTTGTTCCAACGGTGAACGGATCGGCCGACGCGGCGGCGGTCATCGCGGAACTCGACGGGGATACGGCAGCTATCTGGATCGAGACGCCGAGCTTCAGGGGTGTGCTCGAGACGGCCGTGACCGAACTGGCAGAAGTGGCACACGCTGTCGGCGCTCTGGTGGTGGTCGGCACCGACCCGATCGGCCTCGGCGTCCTCGCCCCGCCTGCCGAACAGGGAGCAGACATCGTCTGCGGAGACATCCAATCCCTCGGACTCCGGCAATGGTTCGGTGGCGCACACGCAGGTTTCATCGCCCTGCACGACGATCCCGGCCTCGTGATGGAGTTGCCGTCCCGGCTCTTTGGTCTGGCGTCGACCGACGTCGAGGGCGAGTACGGATTCGGCGACGTCGCCTACGACCGGACCTCGTTCGCCGTCAGAGAAGAAGGGAAGGAGTGGGTGGGGACGGCAGCTGCCCTCTGGGGTATCGCGGCCGGCGTCTACCTGAGCCTGATGGGGCCGCACGGGATGGTCGAGCTCGGTGAGACGCTGCTCGCCCGCACCGCATACGCCGTCAAAGCACTCACCGCCATTGAAGGAGTCGACCTCACCGACGACGCACCGCATCTCCGAGAGTTCGTCCTCGACCTGACCGGGGCGGGTCTGACGGCCGCCGAGGTCATTGCAGCGCTGCGCCGCGACGGTATCGAACCCGGCGTCGAGATCGGCACCAACGAGCTGCTGGTCTGCGTGACGGAGATCAACACCATGGCCGACATCGACGATCTCGCCTCCCGCCTGTCGGCCCTGTGCGAAAGGGGCGCGTCGTGAGCCTCCCGATCGCGCCCAAGCCGTCACTCCGCCGTTTCCATGAGGCCCGGTGGGATGAACCCATCGTCTTCGAACTCAGTACTCCCGGGGAGCGTGGAGTCCTTGTTTCCCGACCAGAACCGGATCTTCTGTCGACGGTTGGTGACGTCGTCGCCGCATTGCCGACTTCGCTGCGAAGGAAGACGCCGCCTGTGCTGCCGGAGATGGGGCAGATGCGGGTCCTCAAACACTATCTCCGACTCAGCCAGGAGAACCTCGGCGCGGACCTCAACGCCGACATCGGCCAGGGCACCTGCACGATGAAGTACTCGCCGAAGGTGAACGACGCCCTCATCCGCACACCGTCCCTCGCCGATCTGCATCCGCTGCAGTCCGAAGACACCGTGCAGGGCATTCTCGAGATCATCTGGTCGACCGAACAGATGTTGGCAGAGATCTCCGGAATGGAGCGGGTCTCCCTTCAGACGAGCGGAGGCTCCGCAGCCATCTGGGTGAACATCGCGATGATTCGCGCGTACCACGAAGCGGCAGGGCAGGGTCAGCAGCGAGACGAGGTGATCACAACGATCTTCTCGCACCCATCCAACGCTGCGACGGCGAAGACCGCCGGCTACACCGTCGTCACTCTCTACCCGGACGCAGACGGGTACCCGGACATCGAGGCATTCAAGGCTGCCTTGTCACCACGGACCGCGGCGTTGATGATCACCAACCCGGAGGACACCGGCATCTACAACCCGCGGATCGCCGAGTTCGTCGACCTCGCCCACTCGGTCGGGGCTCTGGCTGCATACGACCAGGCCAACGCCAACGGAATCCTCGGCGTCACCCGTGCGAGGGACGCAGGTTTCGATACGTGTCACTTCAATCTGCACAAGACATTCAGCACGCCGCACGGCTCCGGCGGTCCGGGCTCGGGCGCCACTGCCGTTTCCGACAGACTGGTCCCGTTCCTTCCCGGACCGTTGGTCGAGCGTGATGGGGATCGGTTCTTCTGGGACGCGGATCGGCCGATGTCGATCGGAAAGGTCGCACCGTTCTACGGCGTCGTGCCGAACATCGTGCGCGCCTATGCCTGGATGAGGTCGCTCGGGGCGGAAGGTCTCCGGGAGGCTGCCGAGATCGCGGTGCTCAACAACAACTATCTCATGAAGCGGATCCTCGAGATCCCAGGGGCGAGCGCTCCCTACGCGGCCGGGCGGCGCCGCATCGAGCAGGTCCGCTATTCATGGCAGGACCTGTACGAAGAGACCGGCATCACGTCGGAAGAGATGGGGGTGCGGGCGACTGATTTCGGTGTGCACTACTGGACGAGCCATCACCCGTTCGTGGTGCCGCAGCCGTTCACGCTCGAGCCGACCGAGTCGTATTCCAAGGACGAGCTCGACGAGTACGTCGCCATCATGACTGAAGTCGCCCGGGAAGCGCGGGAAACCCCTGACGTGGTGCGCACCGCGCCGCACAATCAGACCGTCCACCACATCCACCACGACGACCTCGACGACCCGGAGCGGTGGGCTCCGTCGTGGCGGGCATACCAGCGCAAGTACTTCGCAGGAGACGACGGCTGATGACGCCGTCCATCGGTCTGATCGTCAACCCTGTGGCCGGCGTCGGCGGGGCGGTGGGACTCAAGGGGAGCGACGGTGCAGACGTGCAGGCCGTGGCGTTCGACCGGGGTGCCGTGGCGCGTGCCGCAGAACGGTCTCAGCGAGCGCTCTCAGTGATCGCGTGGACACACCCGGATATCACGATCCTGACCGCAGCAGGAGACATGGGCGAGACCTCCGTGCTGGCCGAGGGTCTGACTCCGGAGGTCGTGTACCGCCCGTCCGGTTCGGCGACGAGCGGTGCGGACACGACGAAGGCGGCTTCTGCCCTGGCTCTGGCTGGAGTGGGACTCATCCTCTTTGCCGGAGGCGACGGCACTGCCAGGGACATCTGCGGCCTCGACCTGGCCGGTGCCGCGGTCCTCGGTATCCCTGCCGGGGTCAAGATGTACTCGGCTTGCTTCGCTGTGAGTCCGATCGCCGCGGGCGCGATCGCATCCCGATGGCTCACAGGAGAGCGCCTCCCGGTCTCTTCGCGCGAAGTGCTTGACGTCGACGAAGAGCAGATCCGGAACGGTCGGGTCCACGCTGTTCTCTACGGCATGCTGGCGATGCCGGTCGTTCCCGGACGGACGCAGTCCAGGAAGTCGGCGACAAGCGGTTCCCAATTCGGTGCCGTACGGACCGCTGCAGCGGGTGCTGTCGCTCGCATGGAACAGGGCGTCACCTACGTGCTCGGACCCGGCGGCACGATCGACGAGATCGCCCGACTCCTCGAGGTGGATGGCACATTGCTCGGCACAGACGCGGTCCGCGACGGGATCTCGTGCTTGCAGACGCCACGGAGAGACAACTGCTCGAGCTCGTCGGAGCAGGACCGTCCAAGGTTGTGTTGACCGTGATCGGCGGCCAGGGGTTCCTCCTCGGAAGAGGCAACCAGCAGATCTCCGCGGCCGTTCTGAGAGAGATCGGCGACGATCCGCTGATGGTGGTCGCAACCCAGGAGAAGCTGATCGACCTTGGGGGACGACCACTCCTGGTCGAAACCGGGGATCCCGAACTCGACGCCATGCTCGCCGGCTACGCGGAGGTCGTCACCGGCCCCCGCACAACCAGTCTCTACCCTGTCAGTGCACCCGAATCCGAAGGACCGATCTGATGCAGTTGGAGAACAAACGAACCATCGTCACCGGCGGTGCCGGCGGCATCGGCAGGGCAACGGCCCTCGCGTTTGGTGCCGAGGGGGCGAGGGTCGCGATCGTCGACCTGAACGGCGAAGGAGCAATCGCCGTCGCGGACGAGATCAACGCCATCGGCGGCGCGGCGATTGCGCTCACCGCAGACGTGTCGATGGAGGCGGACGTCCGGCGGGTCGTCGACGAGACGGTCGCCGCGTTCGGTGGAATCGACGTGGTCTTCAACAACGCAGGCATCGTACGGAGAGCGACGGCGATCGACACCACGGTCGAGGAGTGGGACCGGGTGTTCGGTGTGAACGTGCGATCCATCTTCCTGATGTGCAAGTTCGCCGTGCCGGTGATGGCCGAAGGCGGAGGCGGCTCGATCATCAATACCGGATCCGGTTGGGGTCTCACCGGCGGCGCGAACGCCCTGTCCTACTGTGCGTCGAAGGGCGCCGTCGTGAACATGACCAAAGCACTGGCGATCGATCACGGTCCGCAAGGCATCCGCGTCAACTCGGTGAACCCCGGCGACACGAACACCGGGATGCTGCGCGACGAGGCCAGGCAACTCTCAGCCGACGAGGCAGCGTTCCTCGCCGAGTCTGCCGACCGCCCCCTGGGACGGATGGGGGAACCGGAGGAGATCGTGGCGGCTGTCGTCTGGCTGGCGAGCGACGCCAGCAGCTACGTCACGGGCTCTGCCCTCGTCGTCGACGGCGGCGGGATCGCGTAGAACGCCAACCGATCGGGTGTCTGGCGTTGATACAGACGGCATATCGTTCGTGTCAACGCCAGACGCCTGGGTGTGGGGCATCGGGGTCGCCCCGCTACGGCCTGCGGGTTCGACCGGGCGCGGATGGCTCCTCTTCGATGATCGGCGGCGGTTCGTCCGTCGTGTCGGGGCCGCTGAACTGGGTGAGGTAGAGGGCCGCGTAGGCACCGTCGAGTTCGAGGAGCTGCTGGTGGCTTCCCTGTTCGACGATGCGGCCGTCCTCCATGACCAGGATCAGATCAGCGTCACGGATCGGTCGAGAGGCGGTGAGCGATCACGAAGCTCGTCCGGTCGGCCCGCAGCGCCGACATGGCGTGCTGGACCAGCAGCTCGGTACGGGTGTCGACCGAACTGGTTGCTTCGTCGAGGATGAGCAGGGCGGGGTCGGCGAGGAAGGCCCGGGCGATGGTGAGGAGCTGCTTCTCGCCGGCGCTGACGCGGCCCCCCTCGTCGTCGACGACGGTGTCGTAGCCGTCGGGGAGGCGCACGACGAACCGGTCGACGAAGGTAGCCCGGGCGGCGGTGAGGATCTCCTCCTCGGTGGCGTCGGGGCGCCCGTAGGCGATGTTCTCGCGGATCGTTCCCTGGAAGAGCCAGGTGTCCTGGAGCACCATCCCGATCTGGGACCGCAGATCGTCGCGCCGCAGTCGTGGAGATGTCGACGCCGTCGAGGGTGATGCGCCCCGCGTCGAGGTCGTAGAAGCGCATGATGAGGTTGACGAGGGTGGTCTTGCCCGCACCGGTCGGTCCGACGATGGCAACGGTCTGGCCGGGGTCGACGTGGAAGCTCACGTGTTCGATGAGCGGCTGCTCCTCGACGTAGCGGAACGAGATGTCCTCGACCGCTACCCGACCGTGGGTGACGGTTGAGGTTTCGGCGAGGCCTCGTCGTCGGGCTCGTCTTCGGCGTCGAGGAGCTCGAAGACCCGCTCCGATCGAGGCGACGCCCGACTGGAGCAGGTTGACCATCGAGGCGACCTGGGTGACCGGCCTGGGTGAACTGTCGCGAGTACTGGATGAACGCCTGGACGTCGCCGAGGCTCAGGGTCCCGCTGGCGACCCGCAGACCGCCCAGTACGGCGATGATCACGTAGTTCAGGTTCCCGATGAACATCGCGATCGGCATGATCAGGCCCGACAGGAACTGGGCCTGAAGCTCGCTTCGAACAACTCCTCGTTCTCGACTTCGAACGACTCCTGTACCTCGCGTTGGCGGCCGAACACCTTGACGAGGGCGTGACCGGTGAACGCCTCTTCGATCTGGGCGTTGAGGCTGCCGGTTCGGCGCCACTGGGTGATGAACTTGCTCTGCGACCTTCGCATGACCAGTGCGGCGAGGAGCATCGTCAACGGAATCGTCACGAGAGCGATCAAGGCGAGGGTCCACGAGATGGAGATCATCATCGCGAACACGAACACGACCGTGAGCAGGGAGTTGAGGAGCTGACTCATCGTCTGCTGGAGGCTCTGTGCGACGTTGTCGATGTCGTTGGTGACCCGGCTCAGGAGTTCGCCGCGGGGCAGCCGGTCGAAGTAGCGCAACGGCAGGTGGTTGAGCTTGACTTCGACTTCGGATCGCAGGCGCAGCATGGTGTGCTGGACGACGTCGTTCAGCAGGTACCCCTGCAGGAACTGGAACAGGGCTGAGGCCACGTAGAGGCCGATCACGATGAGGAGGATCCGCTGCAGGGCGGCGAAGTCGATGCCCTGACCGCGGGACGAGGTCGACGCCGCCCATCATGTCTGCGACCTGATCTTGACCTCTGGCCCGGACGGCCTCGATCGCTTGTTCATTTGACAGTCCGGCCGGCAGGTTCTTGCCGATGAAGCCGGCGAAGATGACGTCGGTGGCTCTCCCCAGCACTTTGGGGCCGACGGCGGCCAGGGCCACGCTCGTCACGCCGGCGACGATCACGGCGATGACCTTGGGCCGTTCGGGCCGGAGTCGCTTGATGAGCCGCTTGATGGACGGTCCGAAGTTCAGGGGCTTCTGACCGACCATGCCGCCGCCGAATGGGCCCCGGCCGTGTCCGCCACCTTGGATCCCGATGCGCTCGGTCTTCTTCATCGTTTCGGGGGTGGTCATGACACCTCCGCCGCGAGCTGGGAGTCGACGATCTCGGCGTACGGGACGCAGGTTTCGAGCAGTTCATCATGGGTGCCGCGGCCAATCATGCCGCCGTCCTCGAGCACGACGATCTGGTCGGCGTCCATGATGGTCGCGACCCGTTGCGCCACGATGATGACCGTGGCGTCGGCGGTCACATCTCGAGGGCGTGGCGGAGGCGAGCGTCGGTGGCGACATCGAGGGCGGAGAACGAGTCGTCGAACAGGTAGAGCTCGGGGCGACGGATGAGGGCCCGTGCAATGGCGATACGTTGGCGCTGACCGCCCGAGACGTTGGTGCCACCCTGAGCGATGGGAGATTCGAGACCTTCCGGCATCGCCTCGACGAAGTCGCGGGCTTGGGAGATCTCGAGGGCCTCCCACATCTCTGCCTCGGTGGCGTCGGGCTTGCCGTAGCGGAGGTTGGAGGCGACGGTTCCCGAAAAGAGGTAGACCGTTTGCGGGACGAGACCGATCTTGTTCCACAGGGTGTCCGGGTCGATCTCACGCACGTCGATGCCGTCGACGAGGACCCGTCCCTCTGTGGCGTCGAACAGGCGCGGAATCAGATTGATGAGGGTTGACTTGCCGGTGCCGGTGGATCCGATCACTGCCGTCGTCTGGCCCGGCTGTGCCGTGAATGTCATGCCGCTCAGCACCGGATGCTCGGCACCGGGGTATTGGAATCCGGCGTTCTCGAATTCAATGATGCTGCGGCGCGGAAGTCTGGTGACGCCGTCCTTCGGGGGCACCACGGATGATTCGGTGTCGAGGACTTCACCGAGGCGGTCGGCCGACACCGCCGCCCGGGGCAGGAACATGAATATGAAGGTGGACATCATCACGGACATGAGGATCTGGATGATATAGGACAGGTAGGCGGTCAGGGAGCCGATCTGCATGGCTCCGGTATCGACGCGAACGGAACCGAACCAGAGCACGGCGACGCTCGAGACGTTCATCACCAACATCACCGACGGGAAGATGGCGGCCATCCAGCGACCGACGTTGATCGACACGTCGGTCAGGTCGGTGTTGGCCTCGGCGAACCGGTCGGTCTCGAACGGTTCCCGAACGAAGGCGCGTACCACCCGGATGCCGGTGATTTGTTCCCTGAGGACCCGATTGACGGTGTCGAGACGATGCTGCATGATGCGGAACCCGGGCACCATGTGGAACAGGATGAACCCGATGATCCCCACGAGCACCGGGACGAGCGCCACGATCAGCCACGAGAGTCCGACGTTCTCGCGCAGTGCCATGAACACGCCGCCAATCATCATCATGGGGGCGGTCACGAGCATCGTGAAGGTCATGAGGACCAGCATTTGGACCTGTTGGACGTCATTGGTATTGCGGGTGAGGAGCGACGGTGCCCCGAAGCGCGCCATCTCTCTGCTCGAGAATTCGATCACCCGGTGGAAGAACGACGACCGAACGTCGCGTCCGAACGCCATGGCCGTGCGCGCGCCGAAGTAGACGGCGGTGATGGTCGCGGCGACCTGGACCAGAGACACCGCGAGCATCCATCCTCCGATGCGAACGATGTAGCCGGTGTCGCCGAGGATGACACCGTTGTCGATGATGTCCGCGTTGAGGCTCGGGAGCGTGAGGGCGGCGACCGTGCCGACGAATTGGAGCACGATGACGATCGCGATCTCGCGTTGGTAGGGCTTGAGGTAGCGGCGGAGAATCCGAACCAACATCAGACGGTTGCCTCCCCGCCGGGTGTGGCGATTCCGTTCAGGAGCACGGCGACGATCTCTTCGGGCGTTGCCCTGTCATCCGCTGCGACCATCGGGTGCGCGTTGGCGAACACGAACCCCCGGAAGGCCACTGCGGCCTCGACGGGAGCGATCCTGAGGCGACTCCTGTGACGTTCGAGCAGGTCGGTGAGAGCGGCGAGGATGACCGTGTTCGATTCGGTGACGAATTGGCGCGTTCCGACGGGTCGGTCGGTTCCCGGGGTCTTCACGGTATGCAGAATGCCGATGAGCGTGGCGACCCGATCGGTGCGGTCGAGGAGGACTCGTGTGGCTTCCTGGAGTTGGACCTCCATTGAGGTTGACTCGGGGATCTGGGCGAGGGCGTCTCGCACCGGTTCGGGGTCCATGCTGACCTTGATGGCCTCGAGGATCACCGAGGGTTTGTCGGAGAAGACACGGAAGATGGTGCCCTCGGCGATGCCCGCCGCCTCGGCGATCTGTCGCGACGTGACAGCCGACCCCTCCGTGAGGAGGAGGGGTATGACGGCATCGACGATCGCCCGCCGACGGTCGTCGGGCGGCAGCGGCTCTGAGCGATGCTTCCTGGCGTTCACAACCACAGCATAGCTGAGTGAGCGCTCACTCAGCCCGATCCCCCGGCGTGGATGCAGCTTCTCGCTCAGCCGTCCCCGGCGTCAATGACAAGGACTACGTCGACCTCGGCCTGGAGTCGCGCCAATTCGGCGTAGGCGTACTCCAGACTCGGAATCGTCTGACTCGATGGTGGGCATTCGAACAGTGCGTTCTCCGCGATCTGCAGCCAATCCGCAACAACGTCGTCGATCGCGAGGTCCGGCGTTGGGGAGAGGTCACCCGACGTTGAGCGCAGAACGCCCAACGCATGGCTGCACACCGCGTGGTCAGGCGGTGTGCCGAGGGTTGAGGCCGACGGGAAGCTACCGACGACGGCTTCCCAGGTAGGGTGCCACTCTTCAACCGACGGACGGCTCTCCCCGCTGCACGAGGTGAACACCACCAACGCCAATCCAGCAAGCACAATTGCACGGAGACTCAGGCCTTTGAACACCGGCGGAGGATACCCCCGGACGCACACCACTCGGCGTGAGTACCTATGTCGCCGCGCCTCTCCCTCGACACGACCACCGTCTCGACGGTCCTATTCAGCTGCCGGGGAGCGTCGATTCCGTCCCCACATGACGAGTGAGGTGACGAGGAGCAGGACGCCGAGAGCGAGCACCCCCCAGTCGGGTCCTTCCTCGAGGCGACGCCCTTCGTCGACGATGAACAATTCGCTGACGTCGAGATACGTCTCGCCGCCTCGATCCGGATCGTGGTAGCGCCAGACGCCGGTGAGTTGAACGAGCGGGCCTTCCAGTCGATACCCGCCGACCGGAGGGAGTCCCTCGCCGAGGATCGACGGCATCCGGACCCCGATTCCCACGTTGGCCCCGGTACGAGGTCCACCGTCTACGAGCGCGTCACGGGCATACGAATCGCCGTTGAGCTGTGTCCACATGAACCCGTCGCCTCGGAAGCCGTAGTCGCCGACGAGTTCTCCTTCGACCGTGATCTCGACGTTGTCGAAGAGAGCGCCTTCTTCCAACAGGTCCGAGGCGGGGACCAACTCGCCGTCCTGTGCGAGTGCAGTTCCCGGGAGAAGAAGCATCAGCGCCATCACTAGAACGACTCCTGCGAGGCGAATCACGCCATGACGACCTGCGTGCGGAGACATGAGCTTCACTTCACTTCCCCTTCACCCAGGCGTAGACGAAGCCGAGGAGCGCAAACGCTGCCACAAATTCGAGTCGACCAGCCCACATCTGGAGCATGTACGTGAGCTTGAGCAACATGGGCATCGACGGTCCAGCAACGCCGACGGACAGCCCGACGTTCGCCCCGGCACTCACCGACTCGAACAACGCCTCTTGAAATCCATACCCGTAGCCGAGGGCAACACCTGCACCGAGCAGGTAGAGGGCCACGTACAGGAGTGCCACCGTCATCGCCGACTGAGCGAGCTGAGGCGTGAGCCGCTTCCGCCCCGACTGAACATATCGCGTGCTGACGATCGCACCCTCGGGGAGCAGGAGTTGTTTGGTCTGGTTGGTGATGGCCTTGACCGTCAGTCCTATGCGGAGGGCCTTGATCCCGCCTGCCGTTGACGATGCCATCCCCCCGAGTGCCATTGCGATGGTCATGCCGCCGAAGGCAAGGCCGCCCCACATGGCGAGTTCACTCGCCGGGAGCGTTGAGAACCCCGTGCCGCTGTGCGCCGAGATGATCTGGAAGAACCCCTGACGGGTGAGTCCCTGGACAGAGGTGTAGATTCCGGCAACCCCGAGCCCGACCATCGTGAGCACCATGGTGAACGTGACGGTTGCCAAGATGGTCCGGGTCTCGAGGTTCTTGAATAGGACGCGACGAGGACCTCGCCACAGTGCGTAGTGCAGACCGAATGACATCGCGCCTGCGACCATCAGGACGGTCGTGGTGAACTCGAAGATACCCGAGTGGTAGTAGCCGAGACTCGTCGACTGTGGAGCGAATCCACCGGTGTCGAATGCGGCAAAGAAGATCATCAGGGCATGGAAGAACGAGCGTTTCCATTCGAATCCGAGTACCTGATGGGCGATGACTCCCAGTACGGCAACGCCGGCAACGAGATGAACGAAGGCCACGGTCCAAATGAAACGCGCCGTTGAGCGGACAGATGGCAAGATTCGTTCGTCGCGCGCTTCGCCGTAGTACAACGTGAGACCGCCGCCTCCGGCGAAGAGCACGAGTGCGGCGATGACGATGCCTTGGCCGCCGAGAAAGTGCAGCAGATGGCGCCAGAAGTTGAGCGACGGCGCTATGTGATCGAGATCCTGTACGAGGGCAAGCCCGGTTGTCGTCAAACCGGACATCGCATCGAACATGGCATCGACTGGTCCCCCGTAGTGGCCGGAGAAGATGAGTGGAATCGATCCGATCGCCGGAACCGCGAGCCACGTCAGTGCCACAACCACCATCCCGTGGCTCCAGTCAAGGCGCTCCTTCGACGGCCGATATCGCAATCCGAGTTGCCCGAGGAAAGCGAAGACCCCGATCATCAGCAGGAACGATGCGAACGGGTGCCACTCGCGGCCAAGGACGGCCCATGCGAGCGGCAGAAGACTCGCGGCGGCCACAATGGTGAAGATTCGTCCGAGTGCGAACGCAACGATCCGTAGATCCTCACGGTCGGGTCTGATCAGCACGTCAGTTCACAGCGGTGACGACCGCGGCGATCACGAGAGCGACCATAGCGAGGCCGGTGACGATGACGATCTCGAAGAGAAACGCGAGCGTTGCACCGGTGACGTCGCCAAGCCACACCTGCAAGCGATGCATCTCGGGCCGTCTCACGACTGCTCGCTGTGCGTTGCGAAGACACGATGCAATTCCGCCTCTTGGGCGACCGTGGTCACCGCGGTAATTCGGTCTCCCGGGAGCAATCGAGTGGTCGCCTCGGGGATGATGACCTTGTCTCCGCGTATGATGACTGCAATGAGCGACGGTGCGGGTAGCTCTAGATCCTGAAGTGCGGTCGGATCGAATCCCGGGTCGATCTCGTACTCGCAGAGCGACAACTGTCCCCGTCCGAGCACCGCGATTCGCTCGAGTTGGGAGACCGCGAGCTCCTGAGAAACCACCTGCACCATGAGGTCGGTGATGCCGACCACGGGAATCTTGAGTGCGTCGAACGTCGGACGATTCCACGGCGCGTTGAGACGGGCCAAGACACGCTTCGCTCCCAGCGTGAGCCCGAGCTCACACGCCACGAGGTTGACCTCATCGAGGCCTGTTACCGCGAGGAGCCAATCCGCGTCGTGCACGGACGCCGCTTCGAGTACTCCGACATTGGTGCCGTCACCATGAACCACGACCGCGTCGACGTCGTCGGCAACGGTCTGGGCCCGATCCTCGCTCTCTTCGACGACGGCCACAAAGTGCCCTGCCGACACCAGTTCTCGTGCCAAGAACCACCCGACCTTGCCGCCGCCAATGAGCACCACCCTCATGTCGACTCCGACGATTGGAGGTACCGGTGCACACGATCGCGTACGCCGTGTCGAGCGGCGGCGACGACGAGATCCTGTTCACGGAGTTCGAAGGATCCGTCGGGTATGTAGGTACGGTCGCCGCGCCGCACCGCCGCAACCCGGAGCTGATTCTCAACCTCCAAGTCTCTGACAGCGAGTCCTTTGGCGTTCGCACCAAGATTCATCTCGACGACCTCGACATCGCCTCCGGAGAACGTGACGTGAAAGGCGAACTCCTCCTCGACGAGCCGCTCGAAGATCACGTTGGCCGTGAGTTCCGCGCCCGCCACGTACGAGATGTCGAGTGCCCGATACGAGTCGGCTCGTCCGGGTTCATCGAGACGGGCCAGCGTTCGGGGGACGCCAAACACCTGTTTGGCGAGTTGCACCGACATCACGTTGATGTTGTCGGAGTCGGTGACCGCTGCGAACGCATCGGCGAACTCGATTCCCGCCTCTTTGAGCAGCCGGATGTCGATCGGCCGACCGAAGTGGGTTGTCCCGTTGAATGTCGAACCGAGGGTTTCCAGCTTGCCGGGACGATCATCGATGATCGACACGTCGTGACCTTCCTCGGCCATGTGCAGTGCCAGGTCGCTGCCGACCCGGCCGCAGCCGGCGATGACGATTCTCGTGTCGATCCTCCTTCTCTTCGAACGCTGATGTTAGGGCGATAGCCGACCTCGCTCTGCGAGTCGGCGCGCACATCGGGACCCAGACCTTCGGAACACATCGGGCCGATGTCATCGTCGGCGGCAACGATCGGCAGGCTGCTACAGGGAGTAGCGCATCTCGCGGAATCGGCTCCGGAACTCCTCGACAGTGCCGACCCAGCGGCCGTCAGGTTGCCGGTCGCCCTCGCGAACGATCTCTCCGATCAGCGGCGCAAGTTCCTCGAAGTCCGACTCGTCCATTCCGTATCGGGTCATCTCCGAGGTGCCCATACGGATGCCGCTCGCGGCGGTGAAGCTCGGATCGTCGTGGAGCGCTTGAGAATTCGTGATCACGTTGTTGTGTTCCAGGATGTCGGCGAGCCGCACGCCCTGTGCCCGAGACACACGCAGCACCACCTGATGCGTGTCCGTGAAGCCGTTGGCAGGGTCGCCCTCGATGGCGAGGCCTTCCTTCCGGAGGGCAGCGGCGAACGCACGGGCGTTCGCAATGACCTGCGGCGGGTACTGATCCCGGAATTCGAGCATCTCGTAGGTCGCTCCGAGCAGCCCGAGCAGCGTGCCCAGATGGTGGTTGCTGACATGACCGGGGAACGTCCGGGCCTCGACGTGGCGCCAGAACCCCTCGAAGGCCGATCCCGGCTCGATGTTGCTGAGGATGACGCCACGCTGGGGACCGAAGTAGGTCTTGTGGGTCGATCCGGTTACGACGTCGGCGCCCTCAGCAAGTGGATCCTGGAAGTACGGGCCGAGCAGTCCGAGCACGTGCGCCCCGTCGTACATGATGAGCGGCCGTTCTGGGTTGTCGACGCCGTAGTGCTCGTGAACGAAGGCGGCGATCGGCGCAACCGGCTCCTTGTGAATGATCACGCTGCGGCCGAAGACGATGAGGTCCGGGTTCGTTTCGGCAATCAGGTCTTTGGTTGCCTCGACGTCGATCGCATACGGTAGATCGGTGCGCAGCGCGAAATGCTCAACCGCCGGGCGCTCGGTCCTGGGGTCCATGGCAACGTAGTTCTTCAACGCACCGCCAATCTGCGCACTGAGGTGGCCCCCCTTGTTCAGGTCGTGAACGAGGACGCGGCCGAGCGGCTGCGGAGACCGCCGGCTGTGGAATCGGTTCCTGAATTGCTTGAGTGCGTCGTAGACGGCGTCGTTGGCCATCTGACCGCTGATCACCCGGGGCTCGACCTGGGTGCATCGGAAGAAGGCTCGCAGTGCAGCCCGCAACTCCTCCTCTTTCTCCGTGATGAAGCCGGTGCCCTGGTAGTACCGCACATCGCCGGCGTTCGGGCCGAGGGCCTTCAAGCGGTTGTGCTCGTTGTATCTCCCTGCCGGATCAGCTCGACAGAGGGAGTCGACGAATGGTGATGTGGTCTGCTCCGAAGGAATGAGGTTGATACACGCTTCCCGTCGCCACCGGGTGTTCGCCTCGCTCTCGTCGCGCAGGCACGCAGCTCTCGCCGGCAGGTCGCCCGTCTCGAGAACCTCTCCCGGTTCCATCGCCTCGAAGCCCGGGTAGGGACGAACGTAGGGGGCCGTGGGCCACACATTGCGCTGCACGAGCTCGGCAGTACTCGTGCGACCGCGGGCGTCGACCACCTCGAACACGATCGGGACGTCTGAGCGGTAGCGGATATCGGAGCGGACCAGCGCGAGTCCGACGGGCCGCAGGCCGTGCTCGTCGGTCGGTACGGCGTCGATTCCCGTTCCTTCGAATTGTGTGAAGGGGACACTCGTGCCCGACGTGACATAGCCGGCCGGTTCGCCGTCGAGGAACAGCTGGTACCCGGCACGCAGCGGCTTGCGGCCGTCGAACACTGCGATCGGCTGTACCAGGTGTGTCAGTCGGCGCTCCAGCGCCGGTGTCGTCAGCTCGTCGCGTTTGATCAGCTCGTACTCGGTGCGCTGACGGGCGAGGTCGGCCTGCCCGATGAAGTCGTCGCCTGCGGCGCGGACCCCCCACGGTGCGAGCGAGTTCGCGAAGAGGGGAATGTCGTTGCCGTCGATGTCGGCACCGAGCTCATGGCCGTAGAGTGGGAGACCGGCCTCGAGTCGGAGCGAATCACCGCGGCCAGACCATTGGGCGCGGCGCCCGCAGCAACGAGTCGTTCCCACAGCTCCACCGTGAAGTCCCGTTCGGGGAACAGCTCGAAAGCCGAAGACTCCCCGGTGTAGCCAGTGCGGGCGATGACCAGCCGGTGACCATCGACCTCGGTGACGCACAGACGGTTGCGCTTGTTGTCAGGCAGTTCCACACCGCGCAGAGCTTCAAGGATCACGTCGGTCGCCGCCGGACCTTGAAGTGAGATCATGCCGAGGTCTTCGCTGACGTCCGTCATCTCCGACCCGTGGCGATTGTGGTCGGCGATCCAATCCCAGTCCTTCTCCCGGTTCCCGGCGTTGACGACGAGGAGGTAGTCATCGTCGTCAACGCAGTACAGGTAGGCGTCGTCGAGGGCACCACCCTCCTCATTGCCGATGAAGGTGTAGTGCGCCTCACCGACGTTGAGATTCCGCGGGTCGTTGGTGAGGACGCTGCCGAGGTGAGCGAGCAGGCGTTGGGACCGGTGAAGCGATACCGGCCCATGTGGGTCACATCGAAGAGGCCCGCGCCGCGGCGCGTGGCGAGATGCTCGGCGATCGTGCCCGTCTCGTATTGGACCGGCATCGCCCAGCCGGCGAACCCGATGATCGTGGCTCCGTGGCTCTCATGCCATTCGAAGAGGGAGGTGCGGCGCAGATCCTCGGTCGATGCGTCCATGGCGCCGAGGCTAGCAGTCCGCCAGTCCTCCAATTCGGGCTGAGACCCCCTAGAAGGGATGCGTTCGACCTGCGCGGAACCGGCACCTTCAGACGCTGAATGTTCCGGGTCTCGGCAGTAGATGCGGTGCATCCGCGACCACCTCGAGTGGTGAGAGGTGATGGCCGCGATACGTGACACTCTGTCCTCAGGCCGGACCTGCAACGACTGCCGGGTCGGGTCGATTGGACGATGCCGTGAGCGAGACCGCCGCAACGGCGACGACGATGAGGACGAGTCCGACGATTTGGGACACTCCCAACGGCTGGTCGAGGAATACCCATGCCGTGACCGCTGCCGCCACGGGTTCGGTCGTGATGACGACGCCGATGATTCGTGCCGGCACACACGATAGTGCCGCGATCTCCATCGAGAGAGGGAGCGCCATCGCGACCGTGCCCAGAACGACCACCGACCATATCACTGCAGGGTCGGACGGGATCGGCATGGCCCATGGACGGGCGATCACGAACCCGACGAAGCCTCCGATCGTGATGGCACCCGCTGCGAGGGGGAAACCACCCACGATTCCTCCGACGTGTTCGCTCAGCCGCAGATACACGGCAAGACCAATGGCCGAGACAAGGCCGGCGAGCAACCCCACCATGTCAAGACCATCGAGATCACCGATCTGAACCAACAGAGCCACGCCGACCACCGCACCCACGGCAGCCGCCCAGGTGAGCCGCCGCGGATGAGCATGACCCGCTACCCGGTCCCACGTCACCACAAGAATCGGCGCCAGGAACTCAAGGCCGACGGCAGGGCCGACCCCGATGCGATCGATCGAAACGTAGAGGCTGCTGTTGATCAGAATCTGCAACACGCCGACCATTCCGACCAGAACGGGTGCTCGCCAAATCGCGGTGCGGTGAGCGATCGCCCACGGCAGGAGGAAGAGACCAGCAATCGCGATCCTGAGGGACGCGAGTCGAAAGGGGTCGATCTCGTCGATGACGAACCCCACGAGCGTCGCGCTCGCCCCAAAGATGACCGCACCGACGGTCGCGAGGGCGACCCCAACCGCGCCGCGGCTCACAGGTCTCTCTCGGTGGGACGGGCGGCAAACGAGACGCGAGGCGAACGACTCGATAGCATCTGAGGAGTTGCGGTACCCGTGCGGCGATTCGTATTCACGTCGACCACTCTATGCGTGGGAGTCAGCGTGACTTCCGGCGACTTTGAGCGAACAGTGAGATCCCGAAGGAGCGGTTGCGCCGGATCTTGCAGGAATCGCTGTGCAGTTCCGTGCAATCCGACACGACCGATCACCGGATCTTCGCTCAGCTGCCTACGTTCGCAGCTCGGCCGCCCGGGCGTGGGCTTCCAGGCCCTCCAGGCGGGCAAGCCGAGCAGCATCTCCGCTGATCATGCCGGGGTCGGTGAGCGTCAGCCACGTGGGGGCCTTGAGGAACGTTGCCACCGAGAGGCCGGACTGGAATCGAGCTCCTCCATCCGTGGGCAACACGTGGTTGGGCCCTGCGCCGTAGTCGGCGAACACCTCGGCACTGGCTTCGCCGACGAAGAGCGACCCGTACGCTGAGAGGCGTCCCGCCATGGCATGCGGGAACTCGACGTGGAGGGCCAGATGTTCGGGAGCGATGTGATTGCACAGGTCGACCGCCACGTCCATGTCCTCGACCACGATCGCATAGCCGCCGTCGAGCGCAGCTGATGCGATGTCACCGGTCGGGAGCGTCTCGAGTTCCTCGTCGATGATCCGCTCGACTTCCTGGAGCAAGGTGGGTGTGTCGGTGACCAGGATCGGCAGGGCATCGGGATCGTGTTCGGCCTGTGCCAGGAGGTCAGCGGCGACCAGGAGGGGATCAGATGCCGCGTCGGCGACGACGACGATCTCGCTCGGACCGGCCAGCCCGTCGATTCCGATCTCCCCAAAGAGGTGTTTCTTGGCTGCTGTGACCCAGCGGTTCCCCGGGCCGACCACGACATCGCTCGGTGGTGAGAACACCCCGAACGCCAGGGCCGCGATCGCCTGAGCCCCGCCGATCGCCAAGAACCCATCGGCGCCGGCTACCGCAGCGGCGGCGATGGTCACGTGCGTCGGGCGGGGAGACGCGACCCAGATCTGGTCGACTCCTGCGACCCGCGCAGGAATCACGGTCATCAGAACCGATGATGGCAGCGGGTACCGACCCCCGGGGGCGTATGCGCCGGCCGTCTTCACCGGCACCCAACGGTGCCCGGCACGGCCGCCGTCAACTTCGATGTCCAGGTCCAGGAGGCAGGCTCGCTGGTCGTCGGCGAACCGGTCGATCCTTCCTGCCACACGTTCGAGGAGTTCTCTCGTATCCGGATCGATCGCGTCGAGTGCGGATTGGAGTTCACTTCTGTTGAGAACAATGCGGTCCCCGGGGGCGAGGTCGCCCAACCGTTCGCTGTGATCCCTGACGGCAGCGTCTCCCCGGAGCCGAACATCCTCGACGATCGCTGCCGCTTGGCCCAGCGTGGCAGCGTCGACGGTTGAACGGCGCTCCGTCATCATCTGGTCTGCAGTCAGGCGTTGCAGGCGTCTCACTCGTCATACCCCCGTTTCGGTTCCATCGCTCGACGTTTGACCCTGAGGGCGCGCCGGTCGAGCTCGTGCTCGATGTCTTCAAACGCAACGCCCGCAGTAACCGCTTTCACCAGCGTGAAGTAGAGGACGTCGGCGGCTTCTGCGACGACGTCCTCGGGGGAGGTCGCCGTGGCCAGCTCATCGGCTTCCTCACGGAGCTTCGCGGCGAGAAGGCCGGGATCGTTCAGAAGGCCGACCGTGTTCGAGCCTTGTGGCCTTGTCCCTCCAACCAGCCGACCGAGCCGTCGGGACAGGCGGCCGACGCCCGCGTCCTCCCCCCAGCAGGAGCGAGTCTTGAGGTGACAGAAACCATCTCCGTGTTGGCGGACCGTGAAGCGGAGGGCGTCACGATCGCAGTCGACATCGATCCTCAGGAGGTCCTGCGTCGATCCCGAAATTGCTCCTTTCTCCCACAAGCCTCGGCGTCTGCTCTGGTAGATCCCCCGACGCCGGTCAACCGCCAGGTCGAGGCTCTCGGCGCTCGACCAGGTGAGGCCGAGCGCCAGACCCCGCTCGTCGACGACCACCGTCGGCCACAGTCCATCGGAACGCTCAGACGTGAGAGGCGCCGCGATCGCTTCGGCGAGGGTCAAGGTCCCCAAGTAGAGAGCCATGCCGACCTGGCTGTCCGCTCCGTAGCGATCGATCTCCGCGATCTCTCGGGCGGTGGTGATCCCCCCTGCGACGGTGACCCGCGCATCCCCCGCCGCAGCCACCGCCTCCTTTGCTCGACTCAGGTCGGTGCCGCTCATTCGTCCCTCGAGTTCGACGTACGTCACGAGGAACCCACCACAGAGATCCTTCAGGTCGGCGATCCGATCCAGCACCGAGCCGCCGGTGTCCCGGCGCCACCCATGGGTGACGACCCGTCCGTCTCGGGAGTCGAGGGCCACGATCACCCGATCGGCCGGCAGGCGGGAGAGCAGCTCCGGCGTGGCAGCCGTGCCGATGATCACCTTCGACGCGCCGGCGTCGAGCCAGGCGAGGGCGGTATCCGCGTCGCGGATTCCGCCTCCGACCCGTATCGGCGCTCGCCGACAGAGGTCCCGGATGACGGCCTCGTTGGAGCCCTCGGCACGGGCGGCGTCGATGTCGATCACGGCGACCTCACCCGCAAGGCTGAGCCGCTCCAGGATCGGGATCGGATCCCCGGCATCGATCGCTTCTGCCTCACCGCCGATGAGTTGAACGGTGCGGCCTCGAACCAGGTCGATGGATGGGATGATCATGGTCGCACCTCTGTTCCGTTCGCGAGGAGTTCCTTCTTCAACGAGCCGACGGTGGTTACACCGTCGTGCAGGATTGAAGCGATGAGCACCGCAGTCGCCCCCGAAGAGAGCGCTTCTTCGAGATGGCTGGCATTGTCGGCCCCGCCGGAGGCGATGACCGGTATGCCGACCGCCGCGGTGACCGCTTCGATGAGGTCGAGGTCGTAGCCGGACCGTGTTCCATCCCGGTCCCAGCTGGTGAGGAGGATCTCACCTGCGCCGCGAGCAGCGGCGGAACGAATCCAACGCTTGACATCTCGGCCTGTGGGTGTTCGGCCGCCGTTGACGACGACCTCCCACCGGTTGGGGCCCCGTGCGGCCGCGTCGACGGCCAGAACCGTGCATTGCGATCCGAACCGATCGGCAAGCTCATCGATGAGCTCCGGTCGCTGGACGGCTGCCGTATTCACGGCGACCTTGTCGGCGCCTGCTTCCAGCAGCGCGAACGCATCTTCGACGCTTCGCACGCCGCCTCCAACCGTCAACGGGATCGAGAGGACCTGACGCACGTTCGATGTTGTCTCCACTGCGTGGCCTCGGCCTTCGGGCGTGGCCGACACGTCGAGGATGACGATCTCGTCCGCCCCCTGGTCCTGATACATGGAGGCCTGCGTGACGGGATCACCGGCGTCGCGCAAGTCCTGGAAACGCACGCCCTTGACGACGCGTCCATCGCTCACATCGAGGCAAGGGATGAGTCGCGGGGCCGCCATCAGGACCGGCCCCCCGTACCGTTGAGCCACCGGCCCAGGAGATCCGCCCCCCACGCTCCAGACAGCTCCGGGTGGAACTGGCAGGCGAGCACGTCGCCACGTTCGATCGCGGAAACGAAGTCACCGCCGTATTCGGTCTGTGTCCCGATCCAACCGTCCGGTACCGACGCGAGCTTGTAGGAGTTGGCGAAGTACGCCCATCCCGGCTTGAGAAAGCGGCTCAGGGGATCCGGCGCTACGAGATTCCATCCGATTTGCGGAACAGTGAGGTCCTGGGGGAGTCTGGTGACCCCTTCCGGGACAACACCGAGACCCGAGACGCCGGGACTCTCGTCGCTCTTCTCACCCAGAAGCTGCATGCCGAGGCAGATGGCCAGCGTCGGTCTTCCTTCGTTGATCCGATCGGTCAGGATCTCGCGCAATCCGTGCCGGTCGATGTGGGCCATGGCAGCTCCGAACGCCCCCACGCCGGGCAGCACCAGATAGTCGGCGTCCCTGACCTCGTCAGGGCTCTTTGCTGGCTTCGGTTCGGCTTCGAGTCGACGAAAGGCTGCGGCCACGGATGCGGTGTTGGCGGTTCCCGTGGGGACGATGACCACATCGGCGCTCATCCGAGCGAGCCTTTGGTGCTCGGCGTCCCGATCGTCGTGATTGCCACGCCCGACTTCAGTGCGAGGGCTGTTGCCTTGAACGCCGCCTCTGCCTTGTGATGATCGTTGTCGCCCCTGATGAGATCTACATGCAGCGCCATTCGGCTCTCGATGGCGAGAGAACGGAAGAAGTGAACGATGTTCTCCGCGGCTACATCACCGATCCGGTCTCTTGCCAAACCGATGTGAACCTCGGGCCAAGGGCGACCGGAGAGATCCACCACAGATCGCACCAGGGCCTCGTCGAGCGCCGCGTAGGCGTATCCGAATCGTTGGATACCCTCGCGGTCCCCGAGAGCGCTGTCGATTCCTCGCCCGAGCACGATGGCGCAATCCTCCACGGTGTGGTGGTCATCGACGGTGGTGTCTCCGTCACGTTCAGCACCACATCGAACCCCGAGTGTTTGGCCAGCGTGACCAGCATGTGGTCCAGGAATCCAAGGCCGGTGGCGACTTCCGACAGGCCGGTCCCGTCGAGATCGATCCGACCGCTGATGGCTGTTTCGTTCGTTCTTCGGTCGAGGGCTGCGGTCCTGTTCATGGGAGTAGCTCCTCCAGGTCGACGGTTTGTGTGAGGACTCGTGCCGCACGTGACAATGCCCGGGCGGCCCGCTGTGGATCGCCGCCCGGCGGCACGACACCGATCGGTACCGCGCCGGCGGATCTGGCCGCAGCGACATCGTCGGGTGTGTCTCCGACGAACCACGAGCGATCGACGCCCAGTCGCTCCATTGCGAGCAGCACCGGTCCGGGATCGGGCTTGAGTGGAGCATCCTCTCTGGTCACGAGCACCGACGTGTTCGTCAGAAGCCCGAACCGATCGAGCGCCTCCTCGGCATCCGCTCGGGGCCGACCGGTCACGACTCCGAGTGGGAACGTGTCTGCCCAGCGTTCCCAAGTCGACGAATCGACGAGAGGCCGCTCATTGAGCTTGAGCCCGGGTCTGTTCCCGAGTCCCTGATAGATCTCCTCGAATCGAGCGGCGACGTCGCCGTATTCGAGATCAATTCCCTGTTCTGCGATGAGCCGACGGGTGAGTTCCCAGTCGTCGTTGGCCCCGCCCGCCGATTTTCGCGTCCTCGATGTCGAGTGCGGTCACCGTGGCGCCGAAAGAGAAGGCGGTCTCGATGATCGACCGCCGATACGACCCGCTCACGTCAACGAGGACCCCGTCGAGGTCGAAGAGAATCGCCTGTGGAGAGAGTGCGATCGTCAGTGCCCGTTCGAGACGAGTGAAGTCCCCAGGATCGCCAGGCAGGGTGATCCTGATCCATCGTTCGAAGCCCTCCCGGTCGGGGAAGCGACGCAACCCGACGCCGAGGGATCCGCACATATCGGCCACCCGCTCCGGATCTGCCACTTCCGCAAGGATGAAGTTCCCCTGAGACGGCAGGCACCGGACACCGAGGTCACCGAGGAGATCCGCGAGGTCGGCCCGCTCGGATCGGACGCTCTCCACGAACAAGCGGATGTCGTCGGGTCGGCTGAGGCGCTCCACTGCGATTGCAGCGGAGACCGAAGAGACCGAGTACGGGCTGCCGTACGAGGACATCTCTTCGATCAGGTGGGGCGGACCGAGCAGGTATCCGACCCGGAGCCCTGCGAGGCCGTACGCCTTCGAAAGCGTGCGGACGATGACCACGTTCGCCAATTCCAGGGCGGCGGCTGTTAGGTCGTCGTCTGCGAATTCGGCGTAGGCAGCGTCGAGAACGACGAAACCGACCGCAGTCGACAACTCCCGAAGTTGGCTCTCCGTGATCACTGCACCGGTCGGGTTGTTTGGTGACACTACGAAGACCACATCTGCGTCAGCCGCGGCGGCGATGACCTCTGCGGTGGGGAATTGCCCGTGCCACCACTCGATCTCGACCAGTTGGGAGCCGACCTGACCCGAGTAGATCGGGATCATCTCGAAGGTGGGCTTCGTGGCGACGGCGATCCGCCCCGGGCCGAGGCGAGCAAGGAAGCAGCGGAAGAGAGCGTCATCGCCTCCCGCCGTGACCAGTACCTGTTCGACCGAGACACCGTGCGCCTGGGCAATCCGGTCTCGGAGTGCACTGGTGTCCGGATAGCGGCGTATCAGGTCATTCGGTCGAACGACCGATTCGAGAAGGCCCCGTGCCGCCGGTCTTCCCTCGTTCTTTGACAGGTCGAGGTCAATGTCCGGCGCAAGGTCCGGTGTTGAGTACATCGGTGCGTTCATGGGACGATCTGCTCGAGTCGGGTGACGGCGATGTCCGTTGCGCCTCGCTCCTTGAGGGCTGGGATCAAGTGGGGGAGGTCACGTCGGGAACCGCGGCCTTGACGGAGAGGCCTGCACCACCATGGAGATAGGCGATGGTCGGCTCGCGCATACACGGCAGAATCTCGATTACCGACTCGAGTTCGTCGGGGGTCACGTTCAACTCCACCATCGCCCGACGCCGGGCCTCGATGACCGATCGAAGGCTCAGAACGAGCGCCTCGATGGCGATCTTCTTGTCCGGCGAGTCCATGGCGAGGCGACTCGCGTAGAGGCGGGTTGAGGATTCGAGCAGCACCTCGACGATGACCAAGCCGTTCGCGGTCAATGTCTCACCGGTCGCGGTGATGTCCACGATGACGTCGGCGTCCTCGGGTGGGAAGACCTCAGTGGCTCCGTAGGAACGGACGAACGTCGCGTCCAGGGCCTTGTCCCGGATCCATCGCTGCGTGAGTCGCGGATACTCGCTTGCCACCACCAGGTGCCCCTGGGGCAGCACACCGTTGTTCAGCAGGTGTTCGGGGGCTGCGACGACCATCCGCACCGGGTCGAGTTCTGTGTCGAGGAGTTCGACGAGATCGGCATTGGTTTCCTCAACCCAGTCCGCGCCGGTGAAGCCGACGTCACGCGATCCGGCTGCAAGCATCTCGACGATGGTTTGCGGCTTGAGGAGCTTGACCTCGTATCCGGGCACCGAAGGCACGGGCCGGTATCCGCGCGGTCCTGAGCGCAGCTCGATCCCCGCAGCACTGAGCAAGTCGATGGCGCGTTCCTGGATCCGTCCCTTGGGGATAGCCAGGTGGATGAGTGATGGGTTGCTGAAGGGAAGCATATGGGTTCTCTCCTGCCGTCGTCACGGTCGGGTTGCCCATACATGAGAAACGCCGACCACTTGGGTCGGCGTAGGGGGTGTGCTCTTGTCTCTTGCTAGGCGCCCACTATCGACCGACCCGGGATGGGCGGTGATGATGATGCGCGTGTGCGAAGAGCCGGTTCATGAAGGGAGACCGTAGCGCACCCGTGGCGTGACGCCAAATGTTCCGGCTCCACGGAACGAGCGGCACGCCACTTCGTCGCCACGTCGATCGGGCTACGCGGCGGTCGGGTGGATCGAGGTGAGGTCGTTGAGTGCGATCGACTCGGTTCCCGTCCGGTGGCGGAGGAGGATCGCCCGGTCGCCGTATGGGCTCTCCATACCGAGGTACTCGCCGGCTGTGGTGCGGTTCCGGGTCGTGGCCCGGTAGATCGTTCCGAGCCGGAGGTGATTGAGGTTCCATGGTGCGCTTGCACGCGGGGTGTGTCGTGCCTTCATTGGCACTCCTTTCAGATGGGCCGGTCGGCCCGAGGTTGCTGAGGTGAGGTCGTTGTTCTGTGGGCTGGGGGCGCCGCCGGTGGGGACGCAAACCCTGGGTATGGGCTGGGGGTCAGTCGCGGTGGTTTCGTTGTGAGGCGACGCGGACCGTCAGATCTCGACCCTTGAGCTTCGTTCCATGCAGCTTCTCGACGGCGGTCCGGGCTGCTGGACGGGGCATGTCGACGAAGCCGAACCCTTTGGACCGGCCGGTTCTCCGGTCCGTGATGATCGTGGCCTGGTGGACGTCGCCGAAGCGCTCAAACAAGGCCTCGACATCTTCGACGGTGGTTCCCCACGGCAGGTTCGCTATGTAGAGGCTCTCTGCGTCCTTGGTCCCATGTTGCGGCTTCCTCTGGAGGGAACACCGGGCCTCGTGGACGGGGTCCTCCTGTTCCTGTGGTGCTTGCCGTTCCGGGCGCTCTGTCGCTTGGGCGTGGGGTTGCCGATCCGATGTCCGCCGTGTTCGATGGCGTCGAGTCGCGGTTCTTCGATCGGTGCTTGCAGGTCGAGATCCTTCTGCATGCGCAGGACAGCCCGCTGCTGATCACCGGTCACAAGGCTGACAACCGTGCCGGTGGCGCCGGCTCGTGCCGTGCGTCCAGAGCGGTGGAGGTAGTCCTTGTGGTCGGCGGGGGGATCGAAGTGGATCACCGAGCCGACCGCATCGATGTGGATGCCTCGTGCGGCGACGTCGGTGGCGATCAACGCCTGGGCGCGACCCGTCGAGAACGACTGGAGAGCTCGGTTCCGCTGATTCTGGGAGCGACCGCCGTGCATGGCAACGGCACCAACCCCCAGATTGGTGAGTTGTTTGGCGAGACGATCGGCACCGTGACGGGTACGGGTGAACACGATGGAGCGACCCGATCGCCGACCAGATCCGCGGTGTGCTGGACACGGTCGTGGTGTTGGACCAGCCAGAAGTGGTGACGAGCGTCGATGGCTTCCGAGTCGACCGTTCCGGCGTCGTGGCGGACGGGGTCTTTCTGATAGTCGCGGCTCAGAACCGCGATGTCCCCGTCGAGCGTCGCCGAGAACAAGAGTGTCTGGCGGTCGGACGCGGTGCGGTCGAGGATGCGCCGTACGGCGGGCATGAATCCCATGTCGGCCATGCGGTCGGCTTCGTCGACCACGACGATGTTGACGTCGCTCAGGTTGACGGATCCTTGCTCCATCAGGTCTTCAAGCCGTCCGGGGGTGGCTACGAGTACGTCGACACCCTTGTGGAGGGCGCTCTTCTGACCGCCGTATCCCACGCCGCCGTACACGGCGAGCACGTGCTTGCCGGTTGCCTTGGCGAGCGGTGCGAGCTCCTCCTTGATCTGCTCCGCAAGTTCCCTCGTGGGGGCAAGAATCAGAGAACTGGGACGATTCCTGCCTGCATTGCCGACTCTGGCGAGCAGGGGGAGCCCAAAGGCGAGGGTCTTGCCGGATCCGGTCGGGGCCTTGCCCGACACGTCTTTGCCGGCGAGCGCGTCGGGGATCGTGGCTTCCTGGATGGGGAACGGCTCGACGATGTCGCGCTGGGCGAGCGAGCGGACGAGCGATTCGGGTAGCCCGAGTTGGGCGAACGTAGTGGTCATGATGACTCCTGATCCCCGGACGGGGCGGTAGTTGGATATGCCGATGTCTCGCTCGACCGACGCGATCTGTGTCGCTTGCGGGTTCGAGGTACGGCAGAAGAGGTGGTCCAACCGGGTGAGAAACTGAGCCGTGTGATCACCGGGGAAGCGACGTTGCGCTGACCTCCACCCGGTGCGGTCGACAGAACCATAGCGAGGGGTCCGGCGTACCGGGGCGATTCTCTTCCTCTCCGCCCTGCCCGGTCGATCGGCACTCGCGCCGGCAGACGTGCACAATGTCCCAGCAGTTTCTCGAAGGGAGTCCACGATGAGTCCTGACCCGACGCGACAGATGGCAACGGTGGCGATTCACGCCGGCGAGATACACGACCCGTCGGGCGCCCACATCGCCCCCATCTACCAGACCTCGACGTTCACGTTCGAAGATATCGCAGCGGTCAAGGAGTGGACCGACGGTGACCGGGAGGCCTATATCTACTCCCGTGTGGGGAACCCGAGTCGCACGGCACTGGCGAGGAAATTGGCCGCCCTCGAGGGCATCGGGATGGGCACCGAGCAGGGTACGGTCACGGCCGAGATCTTTGGTTCGGGCATGGCCGCTGTCAGCGCATCGCTCATGAGCCTGGCGAAGGCAGGCGACCACATCATCACCCAGAAGGTGCTCTACGGCTCCGCCGACAATCTCATCTCCAACATTCTGACCACCTACGGCATCACGAACTCCCGAATCGCCGGATTGGAGCCGGAGGCTCTCGAGCGCGAGTTCGCCCTGCACCCCGAGACCAAGGTTGTCTACATCGAGACCCCGGCGAATCCAACGATGAAGCTGATCGACATTGCGATGACAGCACAGATCGCACATGCCTTCGGCGCCAGAGTGGTGGTCGACAACACCTTCGCAACACCCGTGCTGCAGCGCCCGCTCGAACACGGAGCCGATGTCGTCGTTCACAGCACCACGAAGTACATCAACGGCCACGGAACGGTCGTCGGTGGTGCCGTCATCACTCGCGATCCGCTACTGATGGAGGAGAAGATCGGTCCTCTCGTCCGATCCTTGGGCGGAATACCCAGCCCATTCGACTGCTGGCTCACGAACATCGGCCTCAAGACGCTCCCGCTGCGGATGGCGCAGCACTGCGCGAACGGTATGGCAGTTGCCCGATATCTCGATAGCCATCCGGCCGTCGATGCGGTCCACTATCCGGGTCTGCCAACCGATCCGCAGCATGATCTGGGCGTCCGACAGATGGACGATTTCGGAGGGATGATCTCGTTCGATCTCGGCAGCTTCGAGGCTGCCACCCGACTCTTCGCCCGTGTGGAACTGTGCACCCTGGGAGTCAGCCTCGGCAACCTTGACACGCTGATCGAGCACCCCGCCACGCTGACCCATCGTATGATTCCGCCGGAGGACCGTGCCGCCAGGGGTATCACGGATGGCCTCATCCGCATCTCGGTCGGCCTCGAGGCCGCCGAAGACATCATCGCCGACCTCGAGCGGGCGTTGGCCGGCTGAGGGCTACGGGACCTCAGCGCCCGACTTCATGGCATCGCGATCGACCAAGTGCCCGTGGCTGATCACGGCCCGGGGCGCCGCGTGGAAGCGCAGAGCCTCGGCAATTGTTTCGCCTTCGAGTACCACGATGTTCGCCTCGTTGCCGACGGCGAGGCGGTGATGCTCGAGGCCGATGGCTGCCGCGGGATTGACGGTGATGGCGTCGTACAACAGCTCCATGTCGGCTTCGGACATCATCCACAACAGATGGGCACCGAGGAATGCCACCTCGAGCATGTTGTTGCGGCCGAACGCGTAGTAGGCATCCGAGATGTCGTCCTGGCCGAGACTGACGTTGATTCCGGCCGCCATGAGTTCGCGCACCCTGGCGTGGAGTGGTCCGGTGTGAGGATCAGATACGACGGCGACCTTGGCCATTGCCAGCAGAGCCACCAGACGCTCGAAGTACGGATCCGGGTACAGCTGCATCGCTCTCGCATGGTGTGCAAGGGCCCGTCCCTCCCACCCTCGACGCAACACCTCGGTCGCCATCATCTCCAGCGTGCGAAGTCCCGGATCGCCGGCGTCATCGAGCAGCATCGAGACTGGGGCATCGTTCTCGACTGCGATGTCGAAGACGATGCGCACATGCTCGGCCATGTCCGCCTCGGTGTACTCGATCCACGGAATGCCTCCGACGACATCCGCTCCCATCTCCATGGACACCCGGAGCAGGTCCTCGGTGCCGGGCTCCCGGATGATTCCATCCTGGGCGAACGCAACGACTTGAAGGTCGACGACGCCAGCGAACTCCTCGCGTAGAGCAACGAGGACCTCGACTCCACGGGTCCCTGCCTTGGAGTCGACGTCGGCGAGCGCACGAATGTGGGTGTTGCCGTAGTACGCCGCCATCGCCAGGGCCCGTCTTCCCGCCGCGAGCATCGCTTCGGGGTCCTGACCGGTCTTTACGGCTGCGGCCGTCTCGATGGCCGACATTGCCTTGCCCATGTCGCCGCTCTGGTATTCGGCCAAGGCTGCGTCACCGAGGCGGTGCAGCGTGAAGACCTTGTCGAGATGAAGATGCGCGTTGACGAAGGACTCGGTGACGAGATTGCCTGCCGCATCCACTTCGATGGCGTCCGACCCGGCTTCGCCGGCGACCGTGACGGAAGCGATGAGGCCGTCGCGGATCACAACATCGACCGGTTCAGGGTGACTCCGGCGATGGGCCGATCGGATCGTCAACGAGTTTGCACCGGTCATGCCTGCTCCACTTCGGTCGCGGGTTCCATCGGATCATACGCGCAGGACCTCCCCGACACGGACTGCAGGCGACGGGCTACGGGCTACGGCCCTCGTGCCGCCGCTCCCGTTCCGCGGGGTCCTGGCGGTAGAACTCGCGAAGGACGTGGTAGAGATCCTGTTCGTGGTTCGCCATGTCGATGGGGCGGTCGAAGAAGAACTCGGTGGCGACGGCGAAGAATTCGGCCGGGTTCACGGCGCCGTAGCCGTCGAGGAACGGATCGTCGCTCGTCCCTTCTTTCAACGCTCCATACTCCCGACCGCACACCTCTTCCCATCGGTCCCGCTGAGCGATTGCCATCGGGGGGAGACCGTCCGCGCTGCCGTCTGCCATGTCGATCTTGTGCGCGAACTCGTGATAGATGACGTTGTGGCCGGTGCTCGGGTGAGCCGCGGACCGTTTCGCCGAGTCCCACGCGATCACGACCGGCCCGTGGAGCATTGCCTCACCCAGGATCGGCACGATCGCGTCCGTCGCGAGCCCTGCCGCCTCGGGTGCGGCCCGATGTCCTCTCTGCGCCGTCTGGCTCGGGTACATGATGATGGACGTGACATCCCGGTAGTAGGCGTTCTCCAAGCCAAGGATCAGGAGACAGGCGGAGGCGGCAACAAGCACCTCGATCTCGTCCGATCGCTCCAGGCCGTCGACCCATTCGAACCGCCTGTCGAAGAGGAACCCCTTGATGAGACACTCGAGGTGGTCCCGTTCTTCGTCGTCGAGCCAGCGCCAGTGGGCCATGTTGGCTTCGAGGAGCGTCCGCCACGCTTCGGGGAACGGAGCATCGACGGCACGCCGCCTGCGTCGTCGCTTTGGAGTTTCGATGCGCATGAGCCTGCTTCTAGAGGCGGCGCATCATAGGTCGTGTGCCGTACGCGGCGAGAGACGGCAGGCGAGAGGTTGCCCCGTGACCGGCCTTCAGTCCGAGGCCGCGCTGCACCGCCTGATCGAGGCGTCAACGACGGTGGGAGGCGACCGGACTCTTTGATAGGTCAGACTTCGCAGCGTGGTTGGACGGCTCTGGCTTCGGCCTGGCCTGCCGGCCGGTTCCGGCAAGGATGCGATACAACACGACGAACACCGTGAGACCGATCAGCGCGAAGAGGGAGATGAGGTACCAGCGGTTGCCGACGTCGGTCCCTGCGGTGCCGGCGTGCATAGCAATCAGCCACAAGAGCGGGAAGCTCAGCAGGTGGATGGCGTGCCAGGTGTTGCGCGAGAGACGGGATCGGACACGCCTCCACGAGGTGAGCTGAATGGCCGCCATGAGGTAGAGGGCAACGACACCCCACGTCACGGCGGCCGGATGCCATTCGGAAGAGAAGGGCATGAGGATGGTAGATAGGTCGAACTGGACGTATGAGTCGGCGACCAAACCGGCGAGATGGAGCGCTACGAAGACCACGGCGAGGCCGGCCAGCCAGCGGTGAAGATCGAGCACCCAGGGTTTGCTCTTCACCGGCTTGAGAAGCCGCGTTGACACCAAGATGCCCCACACGAACGCTGCCACGAGAAGGACGGCCGCAACCAGGCCGGATGACCGGGCGAGATACCACCAGGCGCCTGCGATGATCATGCTGCGAACCTCGCGAGCCCCGGCGTGCGCCACACGAAGTGATCCACGTCGACCAGCAATCCTTCGACTCCCGCCGATTCGAGGAACCCGAGTGCTCCAATAGCGTCACCTGTGATCGCCGCCTTGGCGAGGACCTCAACCAACCACGCCGCAGCGGCGAGAACCGTCGCGGAAACGATCGACGAGACCACGGGTTCGCCGGTTCGCGGCTCGATGACGTGGTGTCTCTCCCTGCCGTCCTCGAACCAGGTCTTGGCATAGACCGATGAGGTGCATACGCCACCGTCGACCAGGCCGAGCTCGGCAACGGATCGATCCGGGTTGAACGGGTTCTCGACGGAGACGGCCTAACTCGCGGGTGTTTCGCCGACAACTCGGAGGTCCCCGCCGATCGAAACGATCGCTGCGTTGGCACCAGATTCAACGAGTTCAGTCGCCACGAGATCAGCGGCCAGGCCCTTGCCGAGCCCGCCCGGGTCGAATCCCGTCCCCACGGGCAGCCGTGCTCGCGAGGTCGTCCGGTCGATCTCGATGTGGTTCGCGCCCGGGGCCGGACCCCGGTGGGCAGGAGCGGACAAGACCGTGCGTCCAGGCGTGTCGCCCATGCTCTCTGCATATCCGTTCGAGACGGGTGAGGACAGAATCGTCGGATCGAACGCACCGCCGGTGATCCGCCACCCGGCGACCGCACGTTCGATCAGGGTCACGGTGTCCGCCGAGACGGCCGTCCAATCCGCGGATCGATTGATCCGAGAGATTTCGCTGTCGGGAAGGAAACGGCTCCACATGTGTTCGAGGGCAACGATCCTGCGGCGTCACTGATCGAGGAGGAGAGGCGGGCCATCGGTCACGATGTGCACGAGGCTCCCCATCGCCCGGAACTGGATGGACGGGGGATGGGTATCACGTACTGCCATTGCTCTTCACCGTCACAACCCGACGCTGCGGCTCAATCTTGACCGGTTGTGGGGTCGCTGCCGGTTGGCTGGTGGTTGTGGTCGATGTTGTCGTTGTCCTCGCCGTCGCCCCGGAGGAAGGGACGGGGAGCAGGATTCTCGGCCCGGAGACCACCGTCACGGTCGGTGGTGGGGGCGGCGCGGCGAGTGCTGCGGCTTCGGTGGTGGCAGCAGCCCTGGCATCCGCGGATCCCATCGACGCCATCAAGCCGACAGCAGCGCCGACGCTCGCGTTCGGCGGATGTGGCTGAGCCTCGGTGCCGTCGTACTCGTGGCCTTCATAGCCACGGCGATCGTGGCACTGACGATCGCTCGGTCGATCACCCGCTCGGTTGTGGATCTCCGGGAGGCGGCCGCGCGGATCTCCCATGGAGACCTCTCGGCCCGATCCTCAGTCGCCGACGCACCTCCCGAACTGCAAGAACTTGCGAATACTTTCGACCACATGGCGGCACGCCTCGAACGCCTCGTCGAGTCTCAGTGCGCGTTCGTCGCGGACGCATCGCATCAACTCAGGACTCCGTTGACAATTCTTCGACTTCGTTTCGCGCCGAGTGGCGCTGTGGCAAGCCTTTGCCGACGATCGCGGCACCGCGCTCGGTCTCGACGTCGGATCGGAGCCGGCATGTTGGGAAGAGATGGTGCCGGGTGGACTGGAACAGATTCTCGACAACCTCATCGACAACGCGATTCGTTACTCGCGGGAGGATGGTGCCGTGATGGTCAGCGTTGGTCGGGAACCTGACGGCTTCTGCGTCGTCGAGGTGTCCGACCGCGGACCCGGCGTGTCAGCTGAGAACATGGAGAAGTTGTTCGATCGGTTCTGGCGGGGAACATCCGATCAAACCGGCACCGGCCTCGGCCTTGCCATCGTTTCTCACCTCGTCATCCGTTCCGGTGGGACGGTTTCGGCGGCACCAGGGACAACTGGAGGTCTCACGATTTCGGTTCGTTTGCTGGCGTGCGACGGGCCAGAGGAAGCCGCCGGCGGGAATGGTTCGTCCTCCTAATCGGAAGGGCGGCGGCGAATCGGGATGAGTGCCGGAACGGCCTTCCTGTAGGAGTGGTAGCCGGGGTAGTTCTCCACGAGGCGGCGCTCTTCCCAACCCAGCTTGGTGAGGAAGAACATCACCAGGACAGCCCAGAGTGCGGCAGCAATCCAACTCTGCCGACCGATTGCCGAACCGGCCATCAGGACGATCACGCCCGTGTACATCGGGTGCCGGATCCAGCGGTACGGGCCGCGCGTTTGGAGCTGCGCTTTCCCTGAAGGCATCGGCGACGGCGTCACCCCCCGTCCGAAGACGAGGACCGCCCAGACGACGAGTGCCAAGCCGAGCCAGGTGAGGGCGGTGGCGAAGGCCGCGGCGGCAGGGGGGAGCGGCCAGGCGCTGCCGACCGGGGTGAGGAGGATCCCGACGATGAGTGCCCCTTGTACGGCGACGAGGCCCCATCCGACGACGTGGTGACGCAGTCGGGTCCGAGCGTCGTTGGGCGCAGATCGTTCGTCATTGTTCACGTGAGGTCCTCCCATCACCGAACGGTACCGGTGAGGGTTCTCTTCCCGTCGATGACGCAGGTCAGGTGGCGAGGTTTCGGGAGATAGTGTTCACGACGAGCAGATCGATGTGCTCGTCGGATCGCCCGTCTGACTCGATCGAGCGGTCGCGTCGTGGTCACCGGTGGTCTGCAGAGTGGCGCCACCGTCGCCGCGGTCGGTAGCCTTGATCCGCTTCTTCGTATCTGAGATCGGCCGGTGTGATGAACTACCAAACGTCGAGTGATCGCGGGTTCGTCACGTCGGTGCTGCCGCTGTTCGTGGGATTGGCCCTGCTGATGGTGGGCAACGGCCTGCTCGGCTCGCTCCTGGGAATTCGTGCGGACCTTGAAGGTTTCCCGACCGTCGTCATCGGCGTCGTGATGGCCATGTACTACGTCGGGTTCCTCGTCGGGTCGCTGACGATTCCGCGTTGGCTGGCATCGGTCGGGCACATACGGGTGTTCGCAGGCCTGTCGTCGCTCGCGGCAGCGACGGCCCTGTCCTACTCGCTCCTGGCTGTTCCCCCGGCGTGGGGAGTCTTTCGGTTCGTTGCCGGGTTGTGCATGTCCGGGCTGTACGTCACGGTGGAGAGTTGGCTGAATGAACGAGCGTCCAATGAGACGCGGGGGCGCCTCCTGTCCGTGTACATGCTGGTCGTCACCTTCGGGCTGGGATTTGGACAGATTCTGCTCGGCATCGGTGAGCCGTTGGATCCCACGCTGTTCATCGTGGCAGGGATCCTGATCTCGCTCGCCGTCGTTCCGATCGCCCTGACGCGAATCGCGGAACCGAGGCAGCGGATACCCGTGAAGTTCTCGGTGGGGACTCTGGCGCGCACGGCACCACTGGGTGTTCTTGCGGTCGCGATTTCCGGAGCCGCCGGCAGTTCGATCCTTGCTCTCGGCGCTGTCTATGCCACGAAGATCGGCATGGAGCCGGGTCTCGTCGGGGTGTTCATGGCCGCCTCACTTGTGGGAGCGGCGGCGACCCAGTACCCCCTTGGGCACCTCTCAGATCTATTCCCACGCCGGCGAGTGATCATGCTCGTCGCCGCCGGTGCGGTCGTGTCCGCCGTCGTTGCGACCGTCGTCGATCCAGACGGTCCCTGGCTGTTCGTGCTGGCGGCGGTGTATGGAAGTCTTGCGTTCCCGATGTACTCACTGGCGGTGTCGCAGGTCAATGATCTCATCCCGGAGCATCAACTCGTCACCGCTGCGGCCGGGATCGTGTTCGTCTACGGTCTCGGTTCCGTTGTCGGTCCTCTCGTAGTCTCCGTCCTCATGACGGTGTTTGGCCCCGTCGGATACTTCTGGGGTCTCGCGGCGTTCTTCCTTCCTCTGGTCGTCTACGCGTTCGTGCGGGTCGTCTCCAAGACACGACCGATCCAGCGACGATTCATCAGCTTGCCGTTCCGCTCGTCGAGCGCTGCTGCGATGCTCGCCGAGCCCGTTGACGATGAGAGCTGACGATTGGTGAGGTCAACGCAAGCGTGTCGTGTTCTGATCTCTTGCTCCACTGCCTCGTGCCCAATGTGCCGGAGCCTCCGGTGATACTCTGGTGGGATGGCTCGCTGAGGGTCGGCGATGCCGGGACGGTCGCGGAGGCACATGTCGAAGAGCGAGCCGGCGAGTCTGAAACGACCGGTGTATCTGGCGGCGATGTCGCTCGGAGCGCTCGGCGTTGTCTACGGCGACATCGGAACGAGCCCCCTCTACGCCCTGCGTGAGTCCTTCGAGGGGCGCGGCCTTGCGGTGATCCAAGAGAACATCCTGGGGGTGCTCTCCCTTGTGTTCTGGTCTCTCCTCATCGTCATCTCGATCAAGTACCTCACGGTCGTGATCGCGCGCGGACAACGAAGGTGAAGGCGGCATCTTCGCGTTGACGTCGCTCATCATGCCGCACGCCCGTGGTGTCCCGGGCAGGCGGCGTTGGGTGCTGATCATGATCGGCCTCTTCGGTACAGCGCTGCTCTACGGCGATGGGATGATCACGCCTGCGATCTCTGTCCTCTCGGCGGTGGAAGGTATCCAGGTCGCGACCCCCGTCCTCGAACCGTACGTCCTCCCGATCGCATCGGCGATCTTGATCGGCCTCTTCCTCATCCAACGACACGGGACGGGGGCCGTCGGACGGATCTTCGGTCCGGTGATGGTTGTCTGGTTCTCGATCCTGGCGCTGCTCGGTCTGCCGCACATCTTCGCGAACCCACAGGTTCTCGCAGCGCTCAACCCGGTGCACGCGGTCTGGTTCTTCGCGAACAACGGGTGGAATGGGTTCCTGGCGCTCGGTTCGGTGTTCCTCGTCGTCACGGGAAGCGAGGCGCTCTACGCAGACATGGGCCACTTCGGAAAGGCGCCGATCGAGATGTCGTGGTACGTGCTCGTGTTCCCAACGCTGGTGCTCACCTATTTCGGCCAAGGGGCATTCTTGCTCGACAACCCGGAAGGGATCGTCAACCCCTTCTATCTCATGGCGCCCGGTCGGGCGGTATGGCCGCTGGTGATCGTGGCAACCGGAGCGACGGTCATCGCTTCCCAGGCGCTGATCTCGGGGGCATTCTCGCTGACGATGCAAGCCATCCGACTCGACTACCTGCCGCGGATGCGAATCCTGCACACGTCTTCGTCCGAGTCGGGTCAGGTCTACATCCCTGCGGTGAACTGGGCCTTGATGGTCGCCGCCGTTGGTCTCGTCATCGGTTTCCGAACGTCGAGCGCTCTTGCGGCCGCGTACGGCATCGCGGTGTCGATGACCATGGTGATCACCACGATCCTCATCTACGTCGTCATGCGCGAGGTGTGGGGGTGGTCGGCCGGCCTGGCCGGCGTCGTCGGCGCAGGGTTCCTCGTCGTCGACCTCGGGTATTTCGGGGCGAACCTGTTCAAGATTCCTGACGGCGGATGGTTCCCGTTGGTTGTCGGCGTCGGGATCTTCACCTTCATGACGACGTGGAAGAAGGGCAGGGGCCTCCTCGCCGCCCGCATGCGGCAGGACGGGCTACCGATCGAGCGATTCGTCGGGTCCGTCGCCAAGAACGATCCGGTTCGTGTGCCCGGTACCGCCGTCTACATGTATTCGCATCCAGGAGGGACCCCGCCTGCCCTGCTCGCGAACCTACGCCACAACGAGGTGCTCCACTCCACGATCGTGCTGCTGTCGGTGACGACCGGCGACGTGCCGCGGGTCCCGGGCGCCGCGTGAACCGATGTATGGGATCTCGGTCTGGGGTTCTTCCAGGTCGTTCTCAAGTACGGATTCATGGAGGATCCACACGTGCCGCAGGCGCTCGCAGGCATCACCCGTCATGGATTCGGGATCAATCCGACCGACACCGTGTACGTTCTCGGACGGGAGACGGTGCTCGCCACCGCCCGTCCCGGCATGGCCATCTGGCGAGAGAAGCTGTTCGCATTGATGGCTCGCAATTCCATGAACGCTGCGCGGTTCTTCCACTTGCCGGTGGAACGGTCGATTGAGATTGGCATGATCGTAGAGATCTGAGCACGATCGGGATGCTTCTCGCGTGGGTCGTGACCGCCCGATTCACTCCGGAGGTCGCGGGGCAGCAATCGCTCCGGGTCGGCGTCGAACACTTCAAGAACTCTTGACATGTGCGGATGATGTGGGATACGATGCCGGGATGGATAGTTCAACGACTCTTGTGACAATGAGTTTTGATGCGAGGGTTGAAGTGCTGAAGGCGCTGGCCGATCCGTATCGGCTCGAGATCCTCGAGATCCTCTCGCCCGAGATCCGGTGTAACTGCCACCTTCAGGATCAACTCGATATCGCCCCGAACCTGTTGTCGTATCACTTGAAGGTGCTGCGCGAGGCCGGAATCATCGAAGGTGCGAAGCGCGGACGCTGGATCGACTACTCACTGACCGAACAGGCCGCGGAGGTGATCGCCGCCGCTCTCCCGGAGAGATTGCGGCGGTGAGCCTCTTTCCTCCGGAGCAGGGAACGAGGAGAAGGTCCGGCACCCTCTGGGGACTGGTAGCCGCAGCGGCGTTTGCGTGGGTGGTTGGCTACCTGCTCAACGGTCAGTTCTGGGATCGTGTCGTCTTCGACGTTCTTGGTCTCGATCCGGAGAGTCGGTTCGGCGAGGCCGTGCGTTTCTTCGTGTACGACACGACGAAGATCCTGCTCCTGCTCGGCGGGATCATCTTCATCGTCACGGTGCTGCGGAGTTTCGTGACGATCGAGCGCACCCGGGCACTCCTCGGCGGCAGGCGCGAAGGTATTGGCAACGTGGCGGCCGCAGGACTCGGTGTGGTCACGCCCTTCTGCTCGTGTTCGGCTGTGCCTGCGTTCATTGGCTTCGTCGCCGCGGGGGTGCCTCTCGGGGTGACGCTGAGTTTTCTCATCGCCTCACCGATGGTGAACGAGGTTGCGGTGATCCTGATTCTCGGAATGTTCGGGTGGAAGGTCGCCGCGTTGTATGTGGTGTTCGGTCTTCTCGTGGCCATTGGCGCGGGTTACGTACTCGGGCGGTTGCGCCTCGAGCGATGGGTTGAGCCGTTCGTGTTCGAGACGAGGCTGCGCGGAGAACTCGTCGAACCGTCAACGGATATGCCGTGGGAGGATCGCCTCGCTCTCGGGTGGCAAGAGGTCAAGAGCATCGTTGGCAGGATATGGCCCTACCTCCTCGTCGGAATCGGCATCGGCGCCATCATCCACGGATGGGCCCCCGAAGATCTCTTCGCGAGTTTGGCCGGAGCCGGCAACCCGTTTGCCGTCCCCATCGCCGTCATTCTGGGCATCCCGCTCTACTCGAGCGCGGCCGGAGTCATCCCCCTCGTCCAGGCCCTTTCCGACAAGGGAGTTGCCCTCGGCACGGCCCTGGCGTTCATGATGGCGGTTGTCGCTCTCTCCCTCCCCGAAATGATTCTGTTGCGCAGGGTCCTCAAGCCGAAACTCCTCGCCACGTTCGTGGGAGTTGTCGGCACCGGGATTCTTGCCGTCGGGTATCTGTTCAACGCCATCATCTGACAAGTGAGAGGAAGAGTCATGAAGATCGAAGTGCTCGGTACTGGGTGCAAGAACTGCAACGCGCTGGAGGCAGCCACCCAACAGGCCGTGGAACAACTCGGAATGGATGTGCCGATCGACAAGGTCACCGACTACGGCGAGATCGTCGCGTACGGAGTGATGTCCACACCTGCGCTCGCGATCGACGGAGAAGTCAAGACCGCGGGACGTGTGCCGTCGGTGCGGGAACTCGCCGATCTCCTCGCGGCGAGCCGCAACCTGAGATGACCGATTCCGTCGCCGCAGAGGAAGCACACGTCGCCGGGAGGCTCTCGGCGCTCGATCGCTACCTGCCGATCTGGATTCTCCTCGCCATGGCCGTCGGACTCCTGCTTGGGAGGGGTTTCCCCGGGCTGAACGACTCGCTCGACACGATCAAGGTCGACACCGTGTCGCTCCCGATCGCCATCGGATTGCTCGCCATGATGTACCCGGTGCTCGCCAAGGTGAAATACTCCAAAATCGGTGAAGTCACCGCCGATCGCAGACTCATGGGGACCTCGCTCTTCCTCAATTGGATCGTCGGCCCTGCGGTCATGTTCGCCCTTGCATGGATCCTGCTCCCCGACCTCCCCGCCTACCGAACCGGGCTGATCATCGTCGGCCTCGCCCGATGCATCGCCATGGTCCTCATCTGGAACGACCTGGCGTGTGGCAACGGCGAAGCCGCGGCAGTGCTCGTCGCCCTCAACTCGGTGTTCCAGGTCGTTGCCTACGCTCTCCTCGGATGGTTCTACCTCCAGGTGCTGCCGGAGTGGCTGGGACTCGATACCGGAACGGCGCTCGACATCTCGATGTGGGCGATAGCGAAGACGGTCCTCATCTTCCTGGGAATCCCCCTCGTCGCCGGCTACCTCACCCGCCTGTGGGGCGAGCGTGTCAAGGGCGTTGAGTGGTACGAGAGCGTGTTCCTCCCCAAGATCGGTCCCGTCGCCCTGTGGGGTCTCCTGTTCACCATCGTCGTCATGTTCGCGCTGCAGGGCGAGACCATCACCTCCAAGCCGTTCGACGTCGTTCGCATCGCCCTTCCGCTGCTCGCCTACTTCGGCATCATGTGGTTCGGATCGTTCCTCGTCGGGTACCGGATGCGTTTCTCCTACGGCAAGAACACCGCGATGGCCTTCACCGCCGCTGGCAACAACTTCGAACTGGGGATCGCCGTCGCCATCGGTGTCTTCGGAATCGCGTCCGGCGAAGCGCTCGCAACCGTCGTGGGACCCCTGATCGAGGTGCCCGCACTCATCGCCCTCGTGTATGCCGCCCTGTGGGCGCGGCGGCGCTTCTACACCTCGTCGGACATCCCGCTGTCAGCGCAAGAAACCTGATCTCCGCGTCACTCCGCGGACGTGCCGGACAACATGGAGAGAGATGGGACCTTCGTACACTGTCGTCACCTGCCGTCGGTGAGTCCGACGAAGGGTGCGGGCACCGTTGAGGTTCGGCGGAGTCTGCGACCGCGAAGGGAGCGTAGTGGGGCAGCATCGGACGAGATTGGTGGGTCTGGCGACCGGCGCGCTGCTGCTCGCAGCCTGTGGAACGACGGGAAGCGGTGCGGACGGCGAGGTGCTGGTCTCTGCCGCGGCGTCCCTGACCGATGCGTTCTCCGAGATGGAGACGGCGTTCGAAGCCGTCAATCCCGAAACCGATGTCTTGCTGAACAGCGGCGGCAGCTCGGCGCTGCGCGAGCAGATCCTCGCCGGTGCGCCGGCCGACGTGTTCGCCTCCGCCAACATGTCCAACATGGACCAAGTCGTCGCTGCCGGCGAGGTCGAGGGCGAGCCGACGATCTTCGCCCGCAATCGACTCGACATCGCCGTGCCGAGCGGGAATCCGGGAGGTGTGACCGGGCTTGCGGACTTCGCTCGAGATGAACTGCTGATCGGCCTGTGCGCCGAAGACTTGCCCTGTGGTGACTACGGGCGACAGGCCCTGGAGAAGGCGCATGTGATCCCCGCCGTCGACACCGATGAGCCGAACGTGAGGGCGCTGCTCACCAAGATCGAAGCCGGGGAGTTGGACGCCGGGATCGTGTACGTGACCGACGTCGCGTCAACCGATGGCGGCGTGGGCAGTGTACGGATCCCGGACGACGAGAACGTCCTTGCCGACTATCCGATCGCCTCCCTGGCCAATGCCCCGAACGCCGATGGGGCAGCGGCATTCGTGGCATTCGTCCTCTCTGATGCGGGTCGATCGATCCTCGCCGACCATGGATTCGCGTTGCCATGAAGAAGCAGGTGACCTCCTCGGACCGACGGAAACGGCGTCCACCCCTGGTGCTGTTGATCCTTGCCGCGCTCGGTCTTGCTGTGTTCGTGATCCCGCTGCTCGGACTGCTGGCCCGCACGCCGTGGCGAGACCTGCCGACGCTCCTCACCGGCGACGTCGTACTCGACGCGCTCCGGGTCTCGGTGATCGCATCGCTTGGGGCAACGGCAATCTCGGCAATTCTCGGCGTGCCGCTGGCGTGGGTACTGGCACGGGTCGAGTTCCCCGGCCGATCGATTGTGCGCGGACTCGTGGTGCTTCCTCTCGTGCTCCCGCCCGTCGTCGGCGGCGCTGCGCTGTTGTTCGCCCTCGGCAGGAGAGGTCTGATCGGCGAACCGCTCAACAAAGCGACGGGTCTCGTACTCCCGTTCTCCACGTGGGGAGTCGTAGTCGCGGCGACGTTTGTTGCCATGCCGTTCCTCGTCATCACCGTCGAAGGTGCCCTCCGCAACCTGGATGCTCGATTCGAGGGAGCTGCCGCCACACTCGGCGCCGGTCGGTGGACCGTGTTGCGCCGCGTGACCCTCCCGATGATTGGACCGTCGGTCGCAGCCGGACTCGCCCTCACCTGGGCCCGTGCCCTCGGCGAGTTCGGTGCCACGATTACGTTCGCCGGCAATCTTCAAGGACGCACCCAGACGCTCCCGCTCGCTGTGTTCGTCGCACTCGAAAGCGATCGCGGCGCCGCCGTGGCGTTGAGCCTCGTCATGGTCGTCATCTCTCTGACCGTTCTCGTGGTGCTGAGGGGGCGATGGTGGAGGGCGATATGACTCGTTCGCACGGCCTCGACGCCCACCTCCTGGTATCCCGTCGCGAGGGATTCACGCTCGACGTGTCGTTGTCGATTCCTTCGGGGCGCACCGTGGCGCTGCTCGGGCCCAACGGCGCCGGCAAGTCCACGGTTGTGGCGACGCTCGCCGGTCTTCTGCCGCTCGACGGCGGCCACATCACGCTTGACGGCCGGACCCTCGACGATCCTGGCGCCGGCATGCTCATACCGGCCGAGGACCGCGGAATTGGGGTTGTCTTCCAGGACTACGTGCTGTTTCCCCATCTGACGGTTGTCGAGAACGTCGAGTTCGGTCTCAGGAGTCGCAAGACGCCGCGCCGTTCGGCGCGAGAGCAGGCGATCCGGTGGCTTGGACGATTCGGTCTGGATGATCTCGCCGACCGCAGGCCACGCGACCTTTCGGGCGGGCAGGCGCAGCGCGTTGCCCTGGCTCGAGCTCTCATCACCGAGCCGGATCTCCTGCTCCTGGACGAACCGCTCGCGGCGCTCGACGCCACCACCCGAGTCGCCCTGCGTCGCACACTGGCCGATCACCTCAAGCAGTTCGCGGGGCCTCGCATGGTCATCACACACGACCCGACCGAAGCCTTTCTGCTCGCCGACGAGATCCACGTGATCGAGGACGGCATCATCACCCAGGTCGGGACCCCGGACGACATCAGGCTGCGACCCCGAACCGCATATATCGCGGACCTTGCCGGATCCAACCTGGTGCCCGGAACTGCCGCCGCGAGGAACGGTGAGGACCGGCTCCCACGAGCTTCACATTGCCGACACGCACATCACCGGCTCCGTGCTCGCAGCCATCCACCCCCGCGCGATCATCATTGATCGCCACCAGCCAGATGGGAGCCCTCGCAACACGTGGGAGGCCACGGTCACCCGTGTCGAGCATTACGGCGACCGGGTCCGGCTTCAGACCGGCGACCCGCTTCCGCTCACCGCCGAGATCACACCCGACGCTCTTGCTGATCTCCAGATCCGCGAGGGTTCCATTGTGTGGGTCTCGATCAAAGCCACGGAGATCAACGTGGAAGCGGACTGAGGAAGTGGAGAGTTGGAAGTACGGCGCCCCGCCAGACGGCCGGGCACCGCTCTCAGGAGATGATCTCGGCTTCGAAGCGAGACAGGCGGATTGGGTCGCTGGGGGAGATGGACGCCTTGCGGCGAGCGATGTCGACTTGCTCGGCGGCGGTCGAGATCCCCGGGATCGCCGGGAGCAGCAGACCGGCGCGCCCTCCGGGGCCGTCAACGATCACGCCGTATCGCGAAGGATCGAGGTCGTCAAGCCCATCGACCGGCTCTGCATCTCCGAGCAGATAGACGGTCACGTCGAGATCGTCGACCTCCCCGGGTTGGAGAGGATCGAACCGCGGGTCGGAGGTCGCCGCAGCGACCGCCAGACGTGCAATCTCTCCGCGGAGGGAGTCCGCTTGGGGCCGCACGGAGCCGATGCATCCTCGCAGTGGCCCTTCCGATCGCCCGGGTCCGGCACTGTCGTGGAGCGATACGAATACGCCGCTCGGCGGCGGGTCGCCCTGCTCCGACGACGGATCGAGGAACTCGCCCGTAGCCAGGTAGCAGCGGATCGCCTCCCTGGCCAGATCCACAAACGGGTGTTCGCCGGCGCTCATACCTGGAGCGTATCTGAGGAACGGGGGGCGGTGAAGGGCCGGAAGTCCATGGACGACCAGGCCGAAATGGCATAGGTTTGGTGATGGTTCCCAGGGAGGTAGCCCACGCGTCCCACCGTTCGTCGCCCCGCCGTCGCCGGCGCCTTCTACCCGGCGGACCGCCGCCGCCTCGAAGACGAGGTCCGGACCCATCTCGCCGCTGCCGAGCGCGTCGTGGTCGACTTCCAACTGCGGATCCTCATCGTCCCGCACGCCGGTTACGTGTACTCGGGTCCGATCGCCGCCACCGGGTACCGTCTGCTCGAAGGTCGGGAGGACCTCCGGCGGATCGTCATGCTCGGTCCGTCACACTCTGTGTGGTTCTCCGGGCTCACGCTCCCAGGCGTCGACTACCTCGAGACCCCGCTCGGCGATGTAGCGGTCGACGGACCCGGTGCGGCCGCAGCCTTGACATCTTCGCTCGTCGCCGACTCGGCGGCTGCGCACGAACGAGAGCACTCTCTCGAGGTCCAGCTTCCGTTTCTCCAGATCGTGGCTCCCGGCACTCCAGTAGTTCCTCTGCTCACCGGGGACGTGGATCCAGTCGACGTCGCCGATGTGGTCGAGGCACTTTTCGACGATGGGACGCTTCTGCTGGTCTCTTCTGATCTGTCCCACTACTACGACTACGAGACCGCTCGCCGCCTTGATGCCGAAACGGTCCATGCGGTCGAGCGGCTCGATGCGGTCGCTCTCGGACGAGAGTCCGCGTGCGGGCGGACCGGGATCCAAGCCGCGCTCCACATCGCGAACCGTAGTGGCTACCAGATGCAGACCCTCGACGTCAGGAACTCGGGAGACACCGCTGGTCCGCGCGATCGTGTGGTCGGGTACGGCACGTTCGCGTTCGGTGGTTGACGCGAATCTTTGGCGCCGGAGCGGTCAGCTTGTCTCTTGAGCTGCCGGTGTCGAGACGTTCAGGACTTCGTCGCGCGCCCTCAAAGCAGCGACGACTTCGTCGAGCGAATCGCCGCCGAGTCCGAGGACCTCGAGAGCGACCGTTCGGACGCCTTCGCTCTCACTCAGCGTCATGTTGTGCACGCTCGCGCCAACAGCATTCAAGAATTGGAACAGCGGCGTCATCGTTCCATGTCCCGGTGTGTACATCATTTCAAGCCGCTGCACTCGATGGATTCGCCTCCGGACCGGAGCGAAACCGATCATGATGACGAGTGCGACTCCCAACGACACGGCGGCGAACAGGTACATGCCGAAACCGGTCGCGAGACCGAGCGCCGCGGCGAACCAGAGCGTCGTAGCCGTCGTGATGCCGGAGACCGTGAACCCGGTTCGGATCATTGCGCCCGCCCCGATGAAGCCGATTCCGGTCACCACCTGAGCGGCGACACGCGTCGGATCCACGTCGGCGCCCTCGAAGGCGTACGCACCAGCGATCGTGAAGAGCGCCGCACCGGCAGCGACCAGCGTGTGAGTCCGCAGCCCCGCCGTCTTCTGGTAGATCTCCCTCTCGACCCCGAGAGCGGCGCCGAGGAGGGCGGCAATCACCAGCCTGAGGACGAGTTCAATATCGCTTGGAGGCACACAGTTCCCTTCGACCGGTGCATCTTACTGGGAGGCCGCAGCGCCGCTCCGGGTACTGCGCAATGAGTACTCGGTACAGGGCCCTGCCCATGGCTCGCAGCTGGTGGCCGGCAGCTCTTCAGTCCCGCTCTGCCAGCCTCACCGGCAGGCGGCGGTCGCCCCAGTTGCCGGGTTCGGCATCGAATACGCCGGCGCACGGCGTGCTGCACAGTGTGCAGCACCCCTGGCCATCGAGGCCCCAATGGCCCAACCGGTAGCGGTTCCGCTCGATGAGGACGGAGCCGCACGCGTGGCAATAGGTCGTCTGGCCGGCCGGATCGTGCACGTTGCCGGTGTAGACGTAGCGCTCTCCGTTCCCCATCGCGATCTCCCGAGCACGAACGAGCGTCGTGGTAGGTGTGGACGGTCGATCCACCATCTTGTAGGACGGATGGAAGGCAGTGAAGTGGTGGGGGACGTCCGGGCCCAGGTGCTCAACCACCCACGTCGTCATCTCGTCGATCTCCTCATCCGAGTCGTTGAGACCGGGGATGAGCAGCGTCGTGATCTCGAGCCACACGTCGGTCTCGCGTTTCACGTATTCGAGGGTCTCGAGCACCGGGTCGAGGGCACCGGCGCACGTCCGGTGATAGAACTCCTCTGTGAAGGCCTTGAGATCGATGTTCGCCGCGTCCATGTGGGCGTAGAACTCCCGTCGGGGCTCCGGGTTCACGTACCCGGCGGTGACGGCCACCGTGCGAATGCCCCGTTCGTGGGCCGCGTCTGCGATGTCGATGGCGTATTCGTGGAAGATGACGGGATCGTTGTAGGTGAACGCGATGCTCAGAGCGCCGAGTTCGTCGGCCACTCTCGCCACCTTCTCCGGACTCGCCTCGTCGGCGAGGACGTCGTACTCCTTCGCCGTTGAGATGTCCCAGTTCTGACAGAACCGACAGGCCAGATTGCATCCTGCGGTGCCGAAGGACAGCACCGGCGTGCCGGGGAGGAAGTGGTTGAGGGGCTTCTTCTCGATCGGATCGACACAGAACCCGCTCGAACGCCCATAGGTGGTGAGGACGATTTCATCGTCGATCCGAGCACGGATGTAACAGAGGCCCCGCTGGCCGTCATGAAGCTTGCACTCGCGGTGGCAGAGGTCGCACTGGATCCGTCCGTCGTCGCGTTGGTGCCAGTACTGCGTCGAAACGACCGACCCGGGTGGACCGAAGTCGTCGCGGCGCGGTACCGGTCTCTCGGATGATGCCGCTGGGAGTCCATTCATGGTGTGCCGATCTGTCCCGATACCACGAGCCTACGCCGCGTGCAGAGGACCGGGCTGCGGCATGGGCACCATCATCTACGTGATCCGGTACCAGTCGATCCGCATCAGCGAAGTCGCGAAAACCAACTGACACAACTCAAACGTCAAACCAACAGAGGGGCCGCCCGCAAGGGCGGCCCCTTCGAACGTGTCCGGGACAAGTAGCGGGGTAGCGGGGTAGCGGGGTAGGAACAACAGCTGCCAGCTGCCAGCCAGATCGACGGCCGGTCAGTGTTCCTTGCCCTCTTCTTGGATCATCGTCCGGAGTTTGTCGAAGAGCTCAGGGGGAGGTTCGGTGTGGCCCCGCCCGTGGATCACTTCCTTGAGCTTGGTCTCGAACTCGTATGCGTTCATGCATGATGAGCAGCGTCTGAGATGCAGTCTGATCCGCAACGAGTGAGACAAGGAAGTCTCGTCGTCCAGGTACTGGTAGATGTACTCGATGGCGTGGTCGCAGCCACTACTCATTCACGTGTCCTGTGATTCAGCGGTCTCCTGCTACCTCCTGCAACCTCTTCTCGAGCCCTCTTCTTCCCCGATCGCCCAGGCATGGAGTGTCGCGGAAGTCTTGCGCGTGTTGCGGCGTTGACGAGGGGAGACATCACTGGACGGAGCCACGCGAACCATGACAACCGCCGAACACACCAGACTCGCAGAAGACGACGCGGGAGACGCGGAGTGGAAGAACTGGGGCCGGTATCTGAGCGAACGGGCGTGGGGGACCGTGCGCGAGGACTTCAGCGAGCACGGCATGGCGTGGGCCGCGGTTCCCCACGACCACGCCAGCGGTCGGGCGTGTCGATGGAATGAAGACGGTCTCGCCGGCATCAGCGACCGCCGCCGGTTCCTCTCCTTCGCCGTAGCGCTGTGGAACGGTGAGGACACGATCCTCAAGGAGCGTCTCTTCGGTCTCTCCGGGCCCGAAGGCAACCGCGGCAAGGATGTCAGAGAGGCCTACTGGTACCTCGACGCCACGCCGACGCACCGCCATCTGCGAATGCTCTACAAGTACGCCCAGTCCTCATTCCCCTGCGACGAACTCGTCGCAGAGAACGGCAAACGAGGGTGGACGATCCCGAGTATGAATTGATCGACACCGGAGCCGGACTGGGGGCCAGCCGCCAGACGGGTTGGACGGGCCTCGTTGCCACGCTGCTTCAAGACCAAGGAGAAGAGCAATGATTCTTACCACCGCCGCCGACGTGCCATACCTCACGACCGACCAGATGATCGAAGTCGACCGGGCCATGATGGAGGACTACCGGATCGACCTGATCCGCATGATGGAGAATGCCGGAAGGAACCTGGCCCACCTCGCACGGGAACGGTTCCTTGGCGGCGACCCGCGTGGACATCGGGTTGTTGTGCTCGCTGGGACCGGCGGAAACGGCGGCGGCGCCCTCGTCGCGGCCAGGCGGCTCCACAACTATGGGGCGATCGTCAGTGTCTTCGTCACGAAACCCGACGACGAGTTCACGCCCGTGCCAGGCCAGCAACTCGACCTGCTCCGGGGTATGGGAGTCACGATCAGTGGTGCCGGCGAGATCGACACCACCGACCCTGCCGATCTCGTTCTCGACGGAGTGATCGGTTACAGCCTGCGGGGTGCACCCCGCGGCGAGGCGGGTGTGTTGATCCGCTGGGCGAACGACGACCCTGCACCGGTCCTCTCCCTCGACGCGCCATCCGGCGTCGACACAACGACGGGAACCGTGTTCGAACCTGCAGTTCGGGCTACGGCAACGATGACGCTTGCACTCCCGAAGGAGGGCCTACGTGCTCCCGGTGTCGAAGACCACGTCGGTGAGCTCTACCTCGCCGATATCAGCGTCCCGCCCGAGTTGTACGCCAGATTCCTCGGCATCGAGGTAGGTCCGATCTTCGCCGAGAGCGATATCGTCAGACTGGGGTAGGGCAGGAGACAGCAAACAGCCAACAGCTGACAGCTGACAGCCAACAGCTAGCAGCTAACGGCTAACGGCCAACAGAAGGAGCTACCAAGAACGTCGTGGCTGTCGTGTCCTGTCTGCTGTCTGCGGATCAACTTCCCGTCCACGCTCTGCCACTCAACACCAATCTCGGATCCATTTCCGCGGGACCCCACGTGCCGGCTTCGTAGCGGTGCGGTTCCGGGCGGTAGTCGAGGAGTGGGTCGTAGAGGCGCCAGGAAGCCTCGACTTCGTCTGCTCGCACAAACAGGGTCTGGTCGCCTTCGACAACGTCGAGGATCAACGTCTGGTAGGCATCGGGGAGACGCCCGTATGCGTCGTCGTAGCTGAAACTGAGCCCCTGGGTGTTGAGCATCATTGCCTCGCCCGGCACTTTGACGTTGAACTGGACCATGAAACCCTCATCCGGCTGCAGCGTGATCAACAACACGTTCGGGTCCACGACGCAATCGTCGCGGTGCCCGTGGAAGATGCACAGGGGCGGCCGTTGGAAGGTCACGGCGATCTGGGTGAGACGTCTCGGCAGGCGTTTTCCGGTGCGGAGGTAGAACGGCACGCCCCTCCACCGCCACGTGTCGACTTCGAGCTCGATGCCGACGAACGTTGGTGTCTTCGAGTCGGCGGCGATGCCGTCCTCGTCGCGGTATCCGGGAACCGCAACACCGTCGATGGTTCCTGCGTCGTACTGGCCGAACACGACGTTCTTCCGGCGGATCGGGGCGATCGCCTGGACCACTTTGACCTTCTCGGTGCGGATCTGGTCGGCGTCGAATGAGATTGGCGGTTCCATGGCCACGAGTGCCAGGACCTGAGTGAGATGGTTCTGCACCATGTCGCGCAGAGCGCCTGCGGTTTCGTAGTAGTTGGCGCGAGAGCCGATCCCGAGGTCTTCTGCGACGGTGATCTCAACCGACTCGACCCGGTCGTGGTTCCAGACGCTCTCGAACATCGGGTTCGAGAACCGGAACGACAGGAGGTTCTGCACGGTCTCCTTGCCGAGGTAGTGGTCGATCCGGTAGACCTGAGACTCTTCGAAGAATTCGTGGGTGACCCCGTTCAGCGCGCACGCGGACTGCAGATCGGTACCGATCGGCTTCTCGATCACGAGGCGGGTCCATCCAGGGCTCTCGTTCAGCGCTGCTTCCCCGAGACCTGTGATGGCGGCAGGGAAGGCCGAAGGGGGGAGCGCCAGGTAGAAAGCTCGGTTCCCCGGCAGGTCATGGTCGGCTTCGATTGCCTCGATGCGATGTCGGACGTCGTCGTAGGTGTCGGCCCCACGGTCGAGTTGCTGATAGTGAATGTTCTCGTCGCACCACGCTTCGAGATCGACATCGTCGAGTCCTGAATCGGTCAACGCCTCGCGTGTCCACGTCCCATAAGCGTCGTCGGTGAGGTCGCTGGGAGCGACACCGAGCAGGACGCATCGGTCTGCGATGCCGTTCTCAGTGATCAGGCGATAGAGCGACGGGATCAGCTTGCGGCGCGCCAGATCACCCGTGCCTCCGAAGATGACGAAGACGTGGCGATCGATCTCGGTGGTCATCAGGATTCCTGCTTGATGGCGTGCCCGCCGAACTGGCGACGCATGGCAGAGAGCAGCCGATCCGCGTAGTCGACCTCGTCTCGCGATCCGATCCGACGCATGAGGGACAGGGTAATCACCGGGGCGGGAACGTCGAGATCGATTGCTTCGAATACGGTCCAGCGACCCTCACCGGAGTCCGGAACCCACGGCGCGATCCCTGCCATGGTCGGACTCTGGGAGAGCGCATCGGCGGTGAGGTCGAGCAGCCACGAGCGGACGACACTGCCGTCCTGCCAGATCGCGGCGATCTGAGCGAGATCAAAGCCGAAGTCGTCTTTCGCCTCCATCAGGGCGAAACCTTCTGCGTACGCCTGCATGAGGCGGTACTCGATCTGCACGGCGTTTCGTGCGGCAGGGACCTCCAACTGATGCACGTGCTCACTCACGACGCTCACGATCTCGGGAAGCGCCTCGATCACACCGCCGCCGAGCACGACGATCTCGGGATTGAAAGCGTTCACGAGTCCCGTCGCGGTTCGGTGGATCCGGCAGGTCAATTCGAAGGGTGCATCGAAGTCGGCATATGGGTCACTACCGTCGAGCAGAACGGTGGGTGAACCGCGGACCCCCGAACTTCTCGGCAGCTTGCGGCGTGTCGAGAGAGAGACGGAACCGACGCGCAGCCGACGAGATTCCCGACTCGATCGGCCGTCGCCTTCGGCCGGACGATGCCGTTTCCGGACACCGATCACATGCTCGTCCCGGTACGCTGTCGACTGTGAAACCAGGGACCAGCGATTGCAGGTGTCGACCGGTCGGGGAGCGGCTCGTCGTTCGATTGTTGGAACACCGGTCGGCTCAGGCCCGGCGAGCGGTCATCGCCACCAACGATCGGACGGGCGGGATTCGAACTATCCGCCGCACAAACGGGTCCGACATCACGCGGCCGATGGGACTGAATCGATGATGAGAATCATCAACGCCGGACCCGACCTCAGTGTGACGGCAGCCGGGGTGATTGCGGATGCCCTCAGGGACCGCGCTGCTCTCCACGAACGTGTGTCGTTTGCGGTATCCGGTGGGCGAACGCCCTGGTCGGTGTTCAGGCTTCTCAGCCGGGACACCGTCCCTTGGAATCGCGTCGATCTCTACCAGGTCGACGAACGCGTCGCTCCGCTGCACGATCCGGCCCGGAACCGGACGGGCCTCACCGAGTCACTCCTCGAGCGTGTTCCGGCTGTATTCCATGCCATGCCCGTCGAGGCACACGACCTTGTTGCAGCGGCCGACTCGTATGCCTCAGCGTTGCCGGAATCGCTCGATGTCATCCATCTGGGCCTCGGGGACGACGGGCACACCGCGTCGCTGGTGCCGGGGGATGCCGCAGTCCTCGTCGAAGATCGGGACGTGGCGGTCACCCATCGGTATCGAGGGCATCGCCGCATGACGCTCACCCGAGTGGCGCTCGATCGCGCCGGACTCCTTGTGTGGATCGTGGCGGGTACCGACAAGGCCGAGATGGTTGAGCGCCTCGTGACCGGTGACCCGACCATTCCAGCCGGGCTGGTATCCCAGGACCGAGCCGTGCTCATCACCGATTCCATCTGATCACGACCTCAGGGGGATCGGGGCCGTTCGGAGTGCCGGAACCCGTCGCTTCCAGTTGCCTCTCTACGGCCTGCGCCACTCACCCGTTGCATCTTGCGCCGGTTCCATCAAGTATCCGAGCTGTTCCCTCGACTCACCGGTGCCGAACAGGGTGATCGCGTCGTCCATCTCGATGGCCGTGCTGCCGTGCGGGATGAGCACGGATCGGCCGCGGCGAATCGAGACGAGCACGGCCCCTTCCGGCCATCGAACGTCCTTCACGAGGGATCCGACGATCGGCGACCCGCGTCGCACCGGTGCCTCGAAGAACGCGGCTCCCGGTTGCGTTCGTACCTGCATGCGATCCCGGTAGAGGTGGCGGCCCGTGGACGTGCCGAGGGCGTGGTGATAGGCCTTGACGACCGATTCACGCCGGAACATGCCAACCAGGTGCCGGCGGTCGTCATCGGCAACGACAGGGAGTCGGCCGAGGCCCAACGATGCCATCCGTGCAAGAGCAGCCGAGACGGGGAGATCGGGGGTAATCGTGACGGGTGTGACGGTCATCTCATCGCCCACCGTCCGACGGGCGCCTTGTGCCGTGGCGCGCTGACGTCGGAGACCGTGATGATGCCGACCAACTCGCCACTCTCCACGACCGGCATGCCGTGGTGGCGAGTCCTATCGAGGCGTTCATCGAGTTCTGCGAGCGTCATGTCTGGTGTAGCCGTCTCATCGACCCGGGACATGACTTCGCTCACGAGGACGGTGTCGAGCAGGTCGATGTCCTCGGTCTCCGGCAGGCGGATGCCCTCGCGGGCGAGCGCCATGGTGTACGCCGACTCGGGATGGACTCGTTCACCGATGAACGTTGCGAGCGCCGACGCCAGCATCAGCGGGAGGACCAGTCCGTAGCTGCCGGTCAACTCGAACACGAGAATTACGGCGGTGAGCGGGGCCCGGGCCGTTGCCGCGAGCACCGCTGCCATCCCGACGAGAGCGAATGCCCCGGGTTCAATCTCGGACACACCCCAGAGAGGATCGACGAGGATCGCGAAGCCTGCGCCGAGGGCGCCACCGATGACGAGCGCCGGCATGAATGTGCCGGCCGACCCTCCGCCCTTGCGTGTGGGAGTGCCGCGGTGACGGCTTTGAGGGCGGCAATGATGAACAATGACCACCAGATGAACTCTCCGTGGTCTCGCAGTGAGAGCAATTCGGTGAGGAACGTCTGCCCGGTGCCGAGTGTTTCCGGATACACGACGCCGATGAGGGCGACGGAGATGCCCATCGCTACAGGGAGGATCCATCGGGGGATTGCCGAGGCGAGCTTCGTGATGCTGACCCGATCCAGGACTCGGAGGAAGAATGTTCCGAAGAGAACCGCAAGCACGGCGAGGATCGTGTAGAGAATCAGCTGCCACGGATCGTCCAACCCGTAGGCCGGTGAGCGGAGGAAACGTTCCTCACCGACGAGGGTGTGCGTGGTGACCGCTGCCGCCACCGACGTGACGACGGATCGCGCTGACGTGTCGGACCGCGAACGAGCTCAGGATGACCTCGAGTGCGAACATCATTCCGGCGATGGGGGCGTTGAAGCTTGCGCCGATGCCGGCTCCTGCCCCGGCAGCGACGAGACTCTTCACCTGATCCAGACCGAATCGCGAATGCCTCGCGAAGGGATGATCCAATGGCGCCTCCAATGAGAACAATCGGACCCTCTCGTCCACCCGAACCACCCGTTCCGAGCGTGGCCGCGGTTGCCACGATCTTCGATGGGACGATCTTCATTGGGAGATGGCCCGCTTCGAGATTCACAGAGACCATGGTTTCAGCCACCCCACCACCTGAGACGCCGGGACCCACCCACCGATTCAACAGCCAGGCTGCAAGGAGCCCGAGCGGAATCGAAATCAGGAATATCCACTTGCCGAACCCCAAGAGTGCGTCGGTCTCGGAACGCTGTGCGGAAACCAATTCCATCGCCCACACAAGCAGCGCCGCCCCAAACCCGACGAGGATTCCTAGCAGCAGCGACGCCGCGGAAACGCATCTGTCCCGCGAAGCGAGGGCCATTCGAGCGCGTGAGTTGAACGAAGTCATGGACCACGAACGGTAGCCCTGGATACGCCGGAGTTCTGCCAACGTGACGTGGACGCGGAAGTGGGATCGAGGACCCGCGAGTAGGCGGACCGGGCAATCCCCAACAACCCCGCGAACTCTGATGGGCTCATGGATGCGCAAAGGCTTCTCCCCGGCCCACCGTTCGCTGACACTCGCACCGGTCCGCTGGACCCCCTACACGTCGATTGCCAGCAGATCCTCGCCCATGACAACTTCACCGCCGTAGGCCCTGCGCACCTCACGGGCCATTGCTTCGAGTGAATCAGCCGGCTTCTGCCTCAGATGGGTGAGGATGAGGTGACCTACGCCCGCGTCTGCTGCGATCTGGGCCGCCTGCGGAGCGCCTGCGAGAATGTGCTCCGACAGGAACCGGTCCTTGTCGTGGACGATCTCGTCGCCTGCCAGATACGCACAGATGACGAGGGCATCGGCGTCGAGAGCGAGACGGCCAAGAATCGCGGCCCGCAGACCGCATCGCCCGCGATGGTGACGGTCCGATCATCCCCCTCGATTCGGTATCCCACGGCGCCCCACTCTTCGGCATCGAGTTCGAGAGCGAGACTGCCGTGTTCGACCGGTCCCACTTCCAGCCTGAGCTTCGGGTTCGATTCGATGACGCCGGCCCCGACGTCGAAGGCACGGAAGACCTCCGATGGATGAGGGATCGGAGCACCGATCATCTCTGCCTCCCGGATTCTGAATCGGATGTCAGATGCATAGATCTGGCCGAAGAGCGCTTCGACGATCCTCCGGGTTCCTTTCGGGCCGTAGACGTTGAGCGGCCGGGTGCGGTCACCGTTCCACGCTGCCATGAGCAGATCCCCGAGACCGCCGATGTGGTCGAAGTGGTGGTGCGTGATGAATACCGCGTCGATCTCGTGCAGTGAGATGTCAGCCTTCACCAGCTGGGTCGCGACGCCGCGACCGGCGTCGAAGAGCAGTCGCAGATTCGCAACTTCGACCAGCGTCGCAGGACCCTGTCGTGCAGGATCCGGCCGAGGTCCGCCGGTGCCGAGAAGCGTGACTTTCATAGCGAACGGAGTGTACGTGGGGGAGTAGATCAGTAGATCAGCCCCGGCGATGCCGGGAAGAGCTGTCAGAATCTCCTGTCTCCCATCTCTTGTCTTGCCACTTGCTACTTGCTACTGATCTACTGCTCTGCTCGTACCGCCGACACGTTGTCGAACCTGTTGCTGCATAGCCTTGTGGCGTGACCGAGACTCAGGATTCGAGGGAAATTGTGGCGGGGAAGAGCACTCCGCAGAGCGTTGCAGCTCCGGCGGCCCGGCCGAGGATTCGGTCGATCGCTCTGCCGACCGAGCACGGCGGGTGGGGTTTCACACTCGAACCGATTCTCCTGGGGCTACTCGTCGCCCACTCTGCCACGGCGTGGGAGATCTCGGCCGCAGCCCTGGGCATCTTCCTCGCCAGACGTCCAGTGAAGATCTTCTCAACGGACCTCGTTCGCCATCGGTGGCTTCCCAGGTCGACCATCGCTCTCGTGTTCTCACTTCTCTACGGTGGACTCGCACTCGCAGGAGCGATCGGAGCGCTCTTCACCTCCGAGGGTCCGTTCTGGATCCCGGTTCTCGTCGCGCTCCCGTTCGCACTCTTCGCTCTGCGTGCCGATGCCCACAGCAAGAATCGGGCACTGGTCGCCGAACTCTCCGGTTCGATCGCCATGGGTGCAACGGTCGCCGCAATCGCCGTCGGCACCGGCTGGGACCTCCTGCCGGCCTTCGGACTCTGGCTCGTGCTTGCCGCCCGCGACGTCGCTGCAATCGCACTGGTTCGCGGCCAGGTCCGCCGTTTGAAGGGGAGAAGTCCTGGCGTATCGACGATCTACGCCGTTCAGGCAGGCTCGGTCGGCGTCGTAGCTCTCGCGGCGGCCCTTGGAGCGGTTCCATGGCTCGCAGTGGTCGCCATCGGACTCGTCGGACTGGTTCGCGGTGGTGTCGTTGAAGAGGCCTCCCGTTGAGGCTCGCGTCATCGGCTGGACCCAGATGGGTGTGGGCCTCATGGTGGTGCTGATTACTGCCGCAGGCGTCAATCTTGGAATCTGATTGGGCGGACGCTGCCGGTCGAGGGGTCAGCCGACAAAGTCGGCGGCGACGATCACCGAAGCGAAGGCTGCCATCACACCTGTCATGGTGAACATGTAGGTTCGGGTCTGTTCACGCAACGCAGCGTGAAACCCGTCGAGCTTGTCCTCGAACCGCTCCATACGGGCGTCGAGACGATCCATGCGGGTCTCGAACCGATCCATGCGCCCCTCGAAGCCATCCATACGAGTCTCGAAATGCGACTCAAGATGCGTCATGTCGGTCTTCGTGGCCAAGTCACTGTCGGCGGGGAAGTGGCTCATGAGAATGCCGGCGGGTTCGGACCGAGCACCTCCTCGAGCCGAGCATACAGGACGTTTCGTTCTCGCAGGCTGGACATGATCTGATCCTTTCGTCATGTCCTCCACGATCAACGTATCCGATGGGTGTGACAGGAACCTCGCTGCTGCTCGGCTACTCGGCTACTCCGCTACTCGGCTACTCCGCTACTCGGCTACTCGGCTACTCCGCTACTCGGCTACTCGGCTGCTCCGCTACTCGGCTACTCCGCTACTCGGCTACTCCGAACCGAGGTGCTCCTCAACCACCGTCGAAGCCTGCGCACCGAGTTCCCGAGCGCTTGCCAATGCCGAATCGTGTCGTTCCAGGATCGCAGATAGGTCGCCTTCGAGGGCGCTCAGATTGATTCGCACGTTGAGCGATGCTCCCTCGGCTGCGGCGACCGCACACGCGGCGCCGACTCCTGCATCGGTCACGGAGTTCGGGTTTCCGTCCCGTGCGACGATGAGGGCCAGGTCGAGCGCATCGACGGTGTGTTCGAGGACCTCGAGCGGAACCGTCGCAGCGGCGAGGTTCGCTGCCGCCATGGCCGACTCGCGAGCCGTGCGGTCCTTGTCGGTCCCGGCGGGCATGCGCATCGCGGCGAGCACACTGTTGAACGCCTCGGTATCCCGATCGACGGCAGCAAGGAACCAGTCCTTCAACGCCTGAGCGTCGCGCTCCTGCCGTCTCCATGGACGTCTTCGAACCCTCCATACCCTGCTTCGCGAACGTGAGCGAGGCCACCATCGACGACAGGGCGGCCGAAAGGGCCCCGGCGAGCGCAGCAACTGAGCCGCCGCCGGGTGCGGGGGAGTCCTGCGAGAGGACATCGACAAATTCCGTGATCGTCTTCGTGATCAGGCCCTCCGGTTCACCCCGGAATCGGTACTCGACGATCTTTGCCGCAGGGTCGAACTTGCTGATCTCGTCAAGACCGAGCGACATCACGGCATCCTGATGCGATCTGCTTCCGGGATGGCCGTCGTGCGGCCCTGAGCTGCCAGGAAGTGGTCGCCGGCGGCCAGCATCGCCTCGAGCGGCACCAGTCCAACGAGCTCGGAGCCGGTGACGCGCATGCCGCGTCTCGCAGCCTCCTCGCGGCACGCCTCGAAGACCTCGTGCATCGGTGACACCGACGAATCCGTCAGGTTCAGTGAGACCTGGGCCCGGTCGTACTCGTCGATGTACCAGCCGACCCCCTTGACCTCGTCGAACCGACCCGGCTCGAAGACGGTCTTCCCGTGCTCGTCCTTGATGATCATCCCGTCCGCACCCCGGGTTGCCGTCCCGAGCGTACGAACCGCAGATGCGACCTGGTGTGCCAGACGCCGATCGGTGGTGTTGAGGTTGACGTTGTAGGCGATCAAGAACTGCCGGGCGCCGATAGCGGTCGCTCCGGCCGATGCGTTGAACACCGGACCGATGCGGCAGTCGCAACTGGCCACGCAAGCGGAAATCGCCCGGGCGTTTGGCCACTCGGTGGTCACGCAAGGGCGTTGGGAACGTCGATACCAGCAAGAGGGCATCGACGGCCTGATGCCCAAGCGAAGTCCCGGGCGTTCTCGCCAACTGAGCAAGAGCCAAGAGGCGTTGGTTCGCAAGTGGTTTGGGGCCGACGTGTCCAACCTGGAGATGGCGCGGCGTTTGGGTGTCGGGGAGACGACGGTACGCCGCACTCTGAAGCGTCTGGGCCTGCGGCGAACGCCAAGGCCTACGCAACGACGCTTGCCGGTGGTGGGCAAGGATGGTGAAGAACCCGCTGCTGGCGAAAACCCCCTCGCGGAAGACCAGGGCGCGGCGCAGAAGCCGAACCGCAGCGCGATCGGCCAGTCGAAGCCTCCATGGAGCCACCTTCCGACGGTTCGCCGTTGCCGGGATCGCCCACCGTCGATCACGATCCGAGGGATCGCAGCGGGGACCGGGCCTTGGCCCGACTGGGGCTGTTGGAGGACGCCCTGCCGCTGTTCGCCGACGCGGAGTGCGTGCCGCGGGCGGGCGTGTTGTTGGCCGTGCCGCTGTTGGTCCGTCACGGGTTGATCGAAGCGTTCGTCAACGTGTACGGTTCTCTGCACCCCTCGTTCTACGGTCTGCGGACGATGGTGGTGACGCTGTTTCTGGCGGCGCTGTTGCGGATCAAGCGGCCGGAGCATTTCAAGGAATACCGTCCTGAGGATCTGGGAGCGATCCTGGGCCTGGACCGGGCGCCGGAAGTCAAGACGGTGCGTCGCAAGTTCACGCGACTGGCGGCGATGGGACGCGCCGGGCAGTTGATGGACGAGTCGGCCCGCCGGCGGATCGCCGAGGACGAAGATCGCGTGGCGTTTCTGTACGTCGACGGGCACGTGCGGGAATACCACGGGAAATTCCCGCTGTTTCAGGCGAAAAAGGCCCAGCGGCAAGTGGTCACGCCCGCGGCGACCGACAACTGGGTGCATGATGCCGACGGGGAACCGCTGTTGGTGGTCACCAGCGAGATCAACGCGAAGCTTGACGCAGGTGCTCGAACCGATCCTGGCCGACGTGCGGCGTCTGGTGGGCGACGAGCGGCGGATGACGGTCGATCTTCGACCGGGGCGGCTTCAGCCCCAAGCTGTTCGCACGGCTGATCGACGCGGGGTTCGACGTGATCACCTATCGCAAGGGCAAGGTGAACAAGCTGACTTCGACGCGGTTCGCCGCGGTGCAGGAGAAGATCGACGGCGTGTGGCGGGAATACACGATCTGCGACCGCCCACGGGTTCGCGTCGGAACGCTGCCTGCCGAGAAGAAGTCGCACGCGGCGGAAGCGGGGCAAGGCGAAGAAGCGGTATCTCTGGATGCGGGAAGTCCGCGTGTTGCGCGACGACGGACGCCAGACGCCGATCCTCACCAACCGCCAGGATCTGTCCGCCGTGATGGTGGCCTACCGCATCTTCTTCCGCTGGCGTCAAGAGAACTACTTCAAGTACATGGCCGAGGAGTTTGCCTTGGACGCCCTGGTCGAATACGGGGCGGAGGACGTGCCGGAAACGACCGACTGCCGCAATCCCCAATGGCTGCGACTGACGCGGCGGTTGAAAGACGCCCGGGCCGAGGTCAAGCGGCTCAGCAATACGCTGAACCAGGTACACACAACA
>CAVQRN010000005.1:0-228971 GCA_963715255.1 uncultured Actinomycetota bacterium
GGATCGGACAGGATTCGAACCTGTAACCAAAGAGTTATGAGCCCTCTGCTCTGCCGTTGAGCTACCGATCCGGAATGCAGGTCCTTACTCAACGTACATATTGTTGACCAACAGCCTGCAATTGATAACTTGAGCGGGTAGTGGGAATCGAACCCACCTCGTCGGCTTGGAAGGCCGAAGCATTACCACTATGCTATACCCGCATTTTATATGGCTGGCGGCGATGAAACGTCGATTGCCATATAAAAGGTCGGGGAGAGAGGATTTGAACCTCCGACCCCATCGTCCCAAACGATGTGCGCTGCCGGGCTGCGCTACTCCCCGAAGAAAGTAAAGTATAACAGGGGATGTGGGGATTGGTCAAAAAACAGGTGGCGTGCAGCCTACGGTTTTGCTAAACTCTATGCCGGTATGGACACGTCTCAGCATGCAAGGATGCGTTCCTTTGCCATGGCCATCAGTTCTCCATCCGGACTGAAATCGATGCTGCAAATGAGTCCATATTGGCCCGCGGTGGAGCCAAGCCGTTGTCACGTTTTGGCATGCCACAGGCACTTCGGTTAACACAGACAAACTATCCCGGAGAGATTAGCAATATTCCCTCAACCACTCACCGAGAAGCCGAACGGGAATCGTAACTTGCTCATGCTTCTGCACCACAATACCCTGCCGCAGCAAACCGCCAAGCTCAATCTTGTCCAGTTCAGTTCGCTCAGCCGGCCCGGGAAGTTCATTGCAGGCAATGCGACATAACATATCTTCATAGTTTGGAGTGTCTGTTGGATCACCAAGCGGTAGATGCCGTAACTCGGCGGGTAGCGTTGTTATCTGGCGCACCTGCTGCAACAGATCCACAAGGTAACGTTTACTCATTGCCAGAAACTCGTTGTGCATGGCCAGCGCGCTCGATATCGGCGGGTGTAAATACCGGGTCACGCTGTTTATTCTTATCCATTTCCTTCTTCTTAATCTTTTCGTTATTAGCTTTTACATCATTGTTATACCCTTGCACAACATAATATCCTAAGAGCTGCAACAAATAGGGATTGCCGCCAGTCAAAGAAAAAGCTAAATCGATAGCGTCATCCACACAATAGGGCCAGAACTTGGGCGTTGGTTTGCGTAACAGCTCCACCACATCAGCTCGCTCCGTTTCAGCCTCAAAATTGCCAACATAGATCGGGGTCATGGAGGCGGCAAACTGCTGGCCAAATCTGGCGGCAAACTCATTAGGAGGCGTCGTAACGACGCATACAAAGCCAATATTTTGGATTTGGCGGGAAACATGTATCGAAAAAATCGGTGAAGACGCGTGCTGGTTCTATGGGATTCGGCAGAATATTTTCTAGGGACTCAAAATTGTCGAACACAATCACCAGGCTATTTTTGCCAAATTGCTCGCTACATAGGTGAATGAATTCACGGACTATGCGCATGGGGCTGTGCATCATATCAGCCACTTCTGGTGATGGAATCCCGAGTTCTTTGCCCAGCCCACCGGTTATATCCAAAAAAAGTTCGGCCACCCCTGCTTTAGGTAACGTTTGCGCCAGGTTGACATGCACCAAATCCACCTTTTCCCTGAGATTGACATCCGCCTTGTGCAGCAGCGCCGTTTTGCCACTGCGCCGGGGGCCAAAGAGCAACACATTCTGAAAATTCTCCGTCCGCCAGGCATTCTTGAGTTGCTCCAGTTGCCTCTTGCGCCCCACAAAAACCTGGCTGCTATCGTAAGCCTCTGCAAAAATATAGGGATTGGGATCAATTGGCTCCAACTTGGGGTCACGCTCCAACCAAAATGGCTTGTTAAACTCCTCTTGCCATTGCCGTGCTAGCTCATGCAAAAATTCTGCTTCGGTTTTCTTAAAGTCCTGATTTTCCTTAATTTTCTGCACATTACCCAGAAGCATTTGCCGCAATTCTGCGTGATATGGCGCAGGCTCATCCTGCCGGCACTGCTTAAAAACCCAGGCAATTCGTACCGTCTCCTGGAGCAGTTCCAGCGCCGTCCAAGCCGCTTCATGTTTGGCTTTCTCTGGCTTCTTGGCTAGCGCCAATTCCGGTTTATTGGCCAGATCTTGCTTTTTTACCAGTTCGTCAAACGAGGCAGCCAATCCACGTAATTCTTTACCATATTCTGAAGCCTTCACCTGCTCTAAAGCCTTTGCAGCATCACCTGGATTCAATTGCTGCATGTGCCAGATTCCAGCCATGGCCGCACGCGATAATGAATCCGTGCTCAGCGTGAACTTGGCTTCCTTCGGCTTAATTAATGGCTTTGGCTTCTTCTCCTTTGGATTCCCCTGCACCATGTGATGGCCTAAGGCGCGCCACTTTTTCACTTTTGTTACGTCACCTGTCGACCCATTCCGATTTTTGGGTTGCCGAAATGGTTTTCCCGTACTGGGCGCTAGCGCAAAAAAATAGGGCACGCTCCAGATCGTTATCAACCAGCATCATCGCCTGTTCAACGACATTTTTACCGTCTTTGTTCTTGTCGGTCTCCTGCAGGAAATTACGAATCAGGCGCAGCACATACTGTTTTTGATAGCTATTTTGGATTATGGCGTGGCTGTTTGCCAGGCCAGCCTTCCAGTCATTCTTAAATTGCCAGTTCAGCTGTGTAGCAATGGGCGCATAACCCACCATCGTCACATGCGGAATGGGCCATGGCTTCTCATTTTCTGGTTCCTTCGACTTGTCGAAAAAATGTGCCCACAGCCAATCATCTGGCCGCAGGGTTCCAAAAGCATAGACTGTCAAACACGTTAATAGAACCCCAAGGCCCTGAAGCAATACAGGCGTAGAGAGCACGACGTTCATGCGATTAGCCGAGAAAAAGCCCAATATGATCCCACTCAACAATACGGCAATGAGAACAAATGAGCTCAATGCAATGTTCAACACAGGCGTCGCTTCTTGTGAGTGGAAGAATAGACGCGTAAACGACGCAGCCAAGATGCCCGCAACTACGGCCGTGTAATACATAAATGGCCAGGTAAGATCCGGCGTCAGCGCCGGATTAAAGATGGGAACAAAGAGCAAAAAGCCAAATAGGACAACACCGACAATGTTTATGATAAACGTTCGTCGCAAACGCAAAAGTCGGGTAGTGAGAAAATTCTGTGTAATTGAATCGTCACCCGTAAGAGACAACCCTAATGCGGCCAAAATCAGGATGGCAATTATGCTCACGATTAGCCAACGATCAAGTAGGAGGAATTCACTACGCCATACTATCCTGAACGTCCCGTATACAAAGGACATAAGCAAAAATAGGGCTATCCCAATTAGCGTTGCTTTTTCTGTTAGCTCATTCAGAAGCTCATTTCGCCCACGAGCATCGGTATTGGTCCTGCTAGATTCCAGCAAGTCAATATACGCTTCCAGGGCTTGTGGATACCGATATAGCCAGGATATTAATTGGCTCCAAGAGAGCGGTGCAAGGAGTTCGGGTTTAGTTACGCAAGGCGGCAGCAGTACTAGCTTAGGAACAGCTTCCTTATCAAATGACATAAATGGATGCCACCTCACATGTCTCTAAATATCTGCTACGGATACGACCACAATCCGATGCCGAGGTAATTGCAGATTATGTCTATCAATCTGATTCTATTGCCAACTTGCCAGCGCAAGACACGCCGCCCTACTCTGCCACAAACACCTCATCGCCAACGCTGACAATCACCGGAGGGCCGGACTGTTGGGCGTAGAAGCCGCCGCGTGCCGCCATCTAGAAACTGTAGCGTTTCGCGAATCTCGTCGCGTGTGGGGCGTTCCTGGCCATTGAGCGCATATTCGCTAAAGGGCGCACACGGAACGGCCACATGCACCTTCGTCAACTGCACCGTTTTGCCGCGCGGTCTTAATGGTCACATCATTATCGAGCGACCCCAGATCAAACGCTTCATCCGTCTCAATCAGGATATTTTCGCCTGCGCTGCCAAGCTCCAAATGGGTGCCAAAACGCGCCTGCATGCGCAGATAGTGGGTGGTAAAGTTAAACGAAATATCGTTGTCACCCCGATTCTTAGAATCATAGTGGCCAAAGTGGTGCACATCCAGCACTTCACGGGGCAGGCTTTGCCCTTCTGCCTCCAGCAGGCCCACCACGCCCTCTTCACTCAGTCGCAGCGCCGTCACTGCCAGCAGCGGCGCCGGATCGTAGGTGCGATTGCCGCTGCGACCGCGCTTTAGGCTCTCTCGCTGAATCTGCAGGCGCGCGATCACGCCAATTTTGCGTAAAGCCATTTCTAAACCGCTTCCTTTACTCTGTAAACCCGAAACCCTTCGCTATCTGCCAACTCCAGCTTGCGCAGGACGCGCCGGATCCGCTCTTGACCCAACTCGGCAATCGTATTAAAGCCGTGCCGGCGCGCCAGAGAGGTCGCTGGGGTGGGTTCGGGCTGCTGTACCATAATAAAACGCCGTCGCTTGCCGTCATCCAGACCGTGAGCCAGCACCGCGTGGCCCATACTGCACGAACCGGCAAAAAAATCGAGCACAATTTCATTATCCGCAGCGTCTTTACCCACTGCAATCTCCAAAAAATAGCGCAAGTAGGCAGTCGGCTTGGGATTGTTAAAGAGCATGGCGCCAAAAAGCTCCTTTATCTCGTTGGAACCGCTGTTATAGAGTCCCACCACGCTTTTGGGCGTCAGTGACGATGGCGCCCCTGTGGCGTCACCCAAATACTTTTTAATATAGATGTTCCAGCGCGCCCGCTGCCCGTCTTGGTCCAGCAGCGGGCTCGTTTCTGTCTGCTTAAAGACCACCATATCCCTTTGCAGCGCCTCCTCAAAACGGGCACTCACATAGCGAAATAGATAGCCCGGCCGCGGCTGCACAAAGCTGCCGTCTGGACACTCAATGAGATAGCGCTGATTCTCATTGTTCGACTGCGTAACCCAGGCAAAATCCTTTTCGCGATAGCGACCACGGGCATCGGTTCGGTTGTACTGCTTGACGGCTTCTTGCGATAGCGGCGCAAACAGCCTGGGCACCGTGTCCAGCGCTCTGGCGTAGCAGAGCGCATACTCATGGTTGCGATTCACATATTTGGCGCGGATGCCGCCAGCAGTCGATGAATTCCAAACAAATTGGGCGATGAGATTTTCCTCCCCAAAAAGCTCATCCATCACCATGCGCAAACGGTGGACTTCGTTATCATCGATGCTCACAAAAATCAGGCCGTCTTCCTTAAGCAGTTGCCGCGCCAGCAAAAGCCGTGGATAGATCATAGAGAGCCAACCGGCATGGGTTGCGTCCCGCGTGGGCGTATAGCCCGGAATGCCTTCTACCGAATCCTGCACACCGTTTGTCCCTTTGCCAAAACTGTCATTATATACAAACTCCTTCCCAGTGTTGTAGGGAGGATCGATATAGATCATCTTGACCCGACCAGCAAAATCGCTTTGCAGCAATTTGAGCGCATCCAGGTTATCGCCTTCAATAAAAAGGTGGCGCGCCAGTTCCCAGTTCACCGACTCTGCCGGGATGGCGCAGAGCCGCGCTCGGGTGGCCCTATGCGCGGCCGCCATTGCTAAACTTTTGCCTGGCCAGCTGAATTCAAACCGTTCCATTCCGTTTACGAACCATACTTCCCTGCAGCGCTTGGTCTCTGCATAATATACTACGTAATAGACACCTTGTAAATACCAAATTAAAATGAGCTCTACTTGAAAACCATCCTTGCTGAATGACTAAATGACGGTTGCCCATACAGCCGCAGCCGCGGAGTTAGGTGAACCTGAAAAGAAGGTTTGATTATTAAGCATCATGCGCTTCCGGGCAAACTCACGGCGCTGCGCAAGTCGAGGCATCAAAAAGAGGCCAGCGACAATATCGCTGGCCTCTTTTTGCCCCCATCAGGTCCACCCACGATTATTGAGGTCGTGGCAGAACGGGCGCGCTGGATGCACTGCGCAGCGAGGGCGGCAAGAGCGATTCTATATCGGTGGGGCGGTCAATGGATACCAGTCCCTTCTGCGTCTGCAGCCATTCTTGATAGGCTTGCGTGCGCTCCTGCTGAAGCTGGCTTTCCTCTTTGGGCCGCGCTGGATCCTTCTCTAGCACCTCAATTAAATGATATCCAAAGGTGGTAGAGATGGGCTCACTTACTTCCCCAATAGGAAGGCTAAAGGCAGCATCTTCAAAGGGAGCAACCATGGCGCCCCGTCCAAACCAGCCCAAATCGCCACCCGCGGCACCGCTACCCGGGTCATCACTATACTCTTGGGCGATGGTGCCAAAGTCCTCGCCTCCATCCACAATCCCGCGTGCGCAACTCTGTAATCTCGGCCAGCGTCTCTTCACGGTTGCGCGGTCCTGGCGTGGGCGTGGGCGTAGGGTCGCCTTCAGACAGGGCCGTAGGCGTGGCCGTGGGTTCGGGTGTAGGCTGATCGGCGGGTACTTCGGTGGGTGTGGGCGTTGGCTCTCGCTCGCGCAGCAGAATATGGCGCGCGTGGACCTGCTCTGCGGTGGTACGGAGGAGTGGCGAATCGTCAGCGAGTTGTATCCGTCCCTGCGCCGGTTTGCCGCCGTGGCTGCTCCGTCTGATCTCGAACCTGATGATCTGTTGCAGGAGGCTCTGGTGAGAGTGCTGCGCAAACGCCGGTTGACCGAGTTGGATCATCCGGCAGCGTATCTGCGGAAGGCGATCCTCAACGTTGCAGCCGCCCACAGTCGCCGGATGGTGCGCCGCCGCGTTGCGTTGCGTCGGTACGCAGCGTCGGTACGTACGGCTGCCACACCGGGGTATCCGTCGGATCTAGCGGAGCTCTATCGGTTGTCGCCGAGGGAACGGGCAGCCCTATATCTGCATGAGGTCGAGGAGTATCGCTTCTCGGAGATCGGGTCGATGCTTGGTTGCTCGGAAGCGGCGGCGAAGAAGGCAGGTTCACGGGCGCGGCGGCGGCTGGCTGCGGAATTGAGTGCTGGAGGAGCAACATGAGTGACCTGAGACGCACCCTTGCCGATCTTGCCGAGCGCGGCACGTCGATTGGCGCCGAACGTCTGCGTGATCGGGTGATGCTCGACCTCGCTCCGAGCTCGTCGTCGACTTCGTGGAGTCGGGTGGATACTCATCGACCTGCGGCTGTAGTTCTGGCTGCCGTCGCGGCGACCCTGCTGCTGGTCGGTGCGGTTCCTCTGCTGTTCGGATGGATGGGAGGGAACGAGTTGGAGACGACGACAGCAACGTTGGCAACCGAGCCTCAGGCTGTGCCGCCGGTTGTGGGTGTGGGGGATGGTCAGACGGTCAGTGTGACGGTGTCGGGTGTGTCGGGTCATGGGGGCGATGAGTTGGCCGGGGTGCTCTATGCGGGCGGCGAGTTGACTGATCTGGACGCTGATGCGGTCGGTGGGTTCTGGTCGGTGGTCTCGGGTGACGATTTCACGACGACGGAGGTTGTGCGCGAGCCTGGGGTTGTGGGTGTGGGGCGGTTCCCGTTCGTCTCTGATCAGGCGTTGACGGTCGCACCGGGCTTCTACACGTTGGTGGTGTGGGTGGATACCGGCTTGGGTGGGATGAGCCGGTGGGTGCCGATCAACACGGACGGCATGGGTCTGTTCGGCTGCCAAGTGGTCTTCGAAGTCGGTGATGACACCCAGACCGACGTCGTCGTCTCAGCAAACCTCGAACCCGACGGCTGGAACGTCGACTGTGCCACCGGGGTCGCGATCCCCGGAACTGACGCTGCAGCTGCGGTGGCTCCAGACGATATGTGGATGCCTGAGTTGGAGATGTCGATGCCTCCGGTTGTGGGTGTGGGGGATGGTCAGACGGTCAGTGTCACGGTGTCGGGTGTGTCGGGTCATGGGGGCGATGAGTTGGCCGGGGTGCTCTATGCGGGCGGCGAGTTGAATGATCTGGACGCTGATGCGGTCGGTGGGTTCTGGTCGGTGGTCTCGGGTGACGATTTCACGACGACGGAGGTTGTGCGCGAGCCTGGGGTTGTGGGTGTGGGGCGGTTCCCGTTCGTGTCTGGTCAGGCGTTGACGGTCGCACCGGGCTTCTACACGTTGGTGGTGTGGGTGGATACCGGCTTGGGTGGGATGAGCCGGTGGGTGCCGATCAACACGGACGGCATGGGTCTGTTCGGCTGCCAAGTGGCCTTCGAAGTCGGTGATGACACCCAGACCGACGTCGTCGTCTCAGCAAACCTCGAACCCGACGGCTGGAACGTCGACTGTGCCACCCCATAGCCCGAGCTGACCCGCCACCGTCGCTGCAAATGAGTGCGGTCTGCCGTCACGCCCGACCATGCCAACTCCGCTTGAATCTTGGTTGCATCACATGACCGGACCGTCGGCAGCCACCGCATCAAGGCTGGCCGTTGTCATCCTCTGCACTCACCGTGTGGCCCCGTTGGTGGGTTCCAGCAACTATCTCGCGGGCAGAATTGCTCCCGCTTCCGTTCGTAGTCTCAGGCTGATCGGCTTGAGGCTCACGTCCGGGTCGGGTTCACCTGTGGGCCTGAAAGGTCTCCAACGGTACACCCCACACATATCGCCACCCATGGGCAGCGAGAAAGTCGGGTCGAACAAGACCCTCCGCTGGCTGTGCATCGTCGGTCGGTGGCTTTGGGTATGGTGTCCTTGGAACGAACGATTCGAGTGGAGCGGCAGGTTGTAGTGAACATGATGCTGGTTCGCCTCAAGCGTTTCGGAGTGCGTGTACCGAAGATCCTCTGGCGGCGCGTCATCGATGCCGAGGCGAGGCGGGGACAGAGCCGAGTTGAGTGGTTCACCGAGGATCATCACCGAGTGCGCGATTTCGTGGTGACCGAGATCGCACGAACCGGCGAGCCGGTCGGTGTCGAACAGATCTCCGCAGCCTGCGGGATCAACAAGCAGCGAGCCAAGGCCATCATCGAGGAACTCGAAAAGGGTATGACATTCCTGTTCCGCACCGACGGGGACGCCGTCGATTGGGCGTACCCGGTCACCGCAAGAAGGACCCCACACCGGGTCCAACTGGACTCCGGTGAGCGATTCTTCGCAGCGTGAGGAATCGACGCGATTGCGGTGCCCTTCGTGCAAGGGCAACTACTCAACCGGACGCTCGAAGCAGAGATTTCCACGCTGTGCAGATGTTGCGACCGTCCGCTCCAGCTCTCGGTCGGGAGCGATCTGAGCTACCGAGTCCTCAGCGACGAGGCTGAACCAGTGATCTCGATTCCGTTCGTGGACATCGGCAAGCTCGAAGACCCCAGCATCATCCACGACTTCTGAATGCGTAGCCACTTCTTCTGGTCAGAAGAACACGCATCCAACTGGGGTCACCAAGTAGTTGGGGCGTACCCGACGCTGCCCCAAGCCACAGTGATCACAGACATCAGCCAGTCAGCGTTGTTCTCCTTCCCCCGCGACCCGAACGGATAGACCCAGCGGGACCAAGTGTGGACCACGCGCCCCCGCCGATATCGGCTGCGATGACCCCCTGGAATCGCAGCACGTATGGGCGGGTTCGAGGCTGTGTGCGGAGGACTACTCAGAGGCCAGTGACGCCCCTCTGCACGAAGGCCATCACTGCTGCAGCCAAGAACAGGACTACTGCACTGATCGTCCATGTCTGGCCGGCCTGGGAGGCCACCCCGATCATCCCTCCCATCCCCGCGAAATAGAGAACCACGAAGGAGACAACCGCCCATGTGGTGTCACGCCAGTCGATTCCGAAGACGTAGTCGAGGAGGAACAAGACCACTATCGAGGCCAACATCAACCCCACCTGGACGTAGTACAGGGGAGGACGGTCAACGCTCGGTGCCCCGTACAGCAGGAATCCAAGCAGGAACGCCATCAGCAGAAATGGGATTCCGATCCAATGGCCGGGAGGCAAGTCGAACACGATTCGCGCCGAGAACGTGACAATGCTCGAGACGTAGATAACTAGCGCAACGACTGCGCCAAGGAGGTCGAGTCGCTCCAGCAGGTCGCCTCCCAACCAGGGGCGCCGGTCACCCTCCCAACTCTGTCAACTCTCCTCCGGAACTGCAAGGGAAGGAGGTTACATCGCGGACCTCCAGAACATAGGTGCGTCGTGGGTGGGTCAGTTGCTCGGTCAAGTTCAGGAGTCGGTGCCGGTCCGGAGACGACTCCGGAACACGAGGGCGATTAGCACTCCGTTGACGATCAATACGAGCCAGGTGACTGAGATCACGACGACCTCAAATCGATCCTGCCGATCGAATCCAAAGGCAATCGCGATAGCGACCAGCGCGAGCGTGGATGCGACGAATCCGGCACCGAAGATCCATCGAACGGCCTTCGCCCGGATTCCCTCAGCGGGGATCAATGGGATCAAGAAGAGAAATGACAAGCTCATGAGCAGGTACCCGATCTCCTCGAGGGCTATGAATATCCCGTGAGGGTTGTACTGCGTGAGCAACGAGATGCCGTCAGTCTGTCCGACGGAGAGGCTGGATGGGACGACGGAGAATTGGACGAAGTAGGTAGGCGCAAGCACAGCCACGACAACGATTGCCAAACCCACTGCGACCTGACCGGCAATCGCCGATCCTGAGTGCGGACGGACGAAGTTGAGCGCCGTGACGAAGATCAGGTAGGCGACTACCAGACCGATCGCGAAGTACATCCACACGTAATCACGAGGGAACCGGTCAAGCGTATCGAGATAGGGGTACTCGATGCAGTCGCTTGGACAATTCGAACCAGAAATCGGGACGGCAAATAGAGCCAGACCGAAAGTGACCGTTGTGATGGCAGCCATGGCCATCGCTGCATACATGGCAATCCGGGCTGCCACGCGTTCCTCGCTCACACGGAGGCACCCTTCCTATCCGTGAACAACGCCACCCGGCGCGGCATCCACGATAGCCGCGGGTGCAGCGAGTCCGTATCCGGCTGGGATGAGCGGACCAATCCGGTTACTTGACAACCCGCAGATAGAGCAGAGGAGCGCCATGTGTGCTGCAACGACCCCCTGACATCGCAGCCGATATGGGCGGGATGATCTACCAGACTTCTGCGTTGCGGGGAGACGATGACTTGTGGGGCGTTGGCTACGATCTGACACAGCGAGAAGGAGAACATGCGTGTTCAATGCCAATGATGCGAGCGAAGCTCTCGAACTGGCGGGTATCGACATCTCAAACGAGCGGTACACCGTGGAGGACGTTGCGACGGGGATGAACGTCGAATCGGAACACGGGACGCGGTTTCCCGACCTAGACGTCACAGGCGACGATCCGGTTATCACGGCGAAGATCGCCCTCGCTCACCTGCGGGAATTCCCTGACTACTACGACCGGCTCGAAGTCATGGAGCGTGAAGCAGAAGCGGCCTGGGAGTCTGAGGGCTAGCGAAAGACCTGCCCGATCCAGCAAACCGCAGAACCGGCCACGTCCGCCCGCATGCGCCGACATGGGCGGGTGTACAGGTCCGGGGTCTCGACATATGATGTCAGTTGTCTTGACGTGTGGAGGTGACCATGGCGTACGGTTCTGTGCATCCAGTTCAGGTACGGCATCACGACACGGGCAGACATGTCGCAGCGTGGGCTGCGTCGGTGCTCGGACTCGTTGCAGCCGCTCTCGGTGCCTACATCGCGTTGGCTCCCGACGACGGGACCGTCACGGTCAATGGCAGGTCGTGGGCGGCGGCCGATCTCGCCACGTGGGGACCGTGGCTCCTGATCGTCGGTGGAGTCGTTGCTGGTACGGGCATGATCGGTGTGGCGGTGGTGGACCAGCGGCAACGTGCAAGCCTGTGGCTCGTCGCAGCGGAGGGCGTGCTGGCCATCATCGGCGTGGTAGCTGCCATATCTGGCATCGTTCTCCTCGTCTAGACCCAACTCCGGCCAGCCCATGGTCAGCAGCATGGGTGACTGGTTGACTCGGGCTTGCCCGCCCATTGCCGATCTGGGTGGCGTTGTAGAGTGGAAGTCGATGGAACGGTCCGATCGCGGTTCATTGGCTGTCAGAGAAGCCTCCGGCGAAGACGTAGAGGCGTTTGCCGAGTTCCTTACGGCGGCATGGCAGCAATCTGGGCCTGATGCTCCCGGGTTTGCCGGTGCTACCGACGAGGTCATTGCTGAACTGGTGACGCGTGATGCGGTCCTTGAGCGAATCGGTGGACCGGACCGGCGAATGTTCCTTGCATGGGAGGGCGGACGGATTGTGGGATTCGCCGCCATGAAGCGAATCGACGTGGAAACGGTTGAGCTGGCGGGCATCATTGTGCTGCCGTCGTGTGCCGGTCGCGGGGTTGGCACTGCCCTTGTCGACGAGGCTCTCCGCCGGGGACGAGACGAGCGGTATCGCACGGTGATCGTTCGCACAGAGACTACGAACCAGGCGGCACGAGCGTTCTATGAGGCGCGCGGATTCGAGCTCGGGGAGATCACTGTCGAGCGGGTCGGCGACGTCTCGGTCCAGGTGTGGGAACTTTCCCACGATCTCTAGACGCGCACCAGCCGCCCATATGTCGCTCTCAGGGTGCGTAGGTGCCGATATGGGCGGCCTGTCTCAGAGTTCCGGAGTGGCTATCGGTCCAAGATGTGTGATGCTGTTGGGCCCGCCCCTGCGTTACAGCGACAGCCCGAGGAGGACGAGATGGACAACGAAGGACCGGAACAGATCAGCAGACGGCTCGAACGCTACCTTCGCACCGGCGACGTCGACGCACTGCGGGACTTGTACGAACCCGAAGCGGTCTTTGCCGATTACGACGGTACCGCTCGGGGATGGTCCGCGATTCGAGCTGCGCACCAGAGCTTCCTCGACGCAGGTCTCACGTTGACACTCACCGACTCCTTTGTACTCGAGGTTGACAACATCGCCCTCGTCCACTGGTCCTGGACGGTTCAACAGAGTGATGGCTCGTCGATAGAAGGCACCAGCGCCGAAGTGCTCCGCCGTCAACACGATGGCTCGTGGAAGTTCATCATCGACAACTCAGACGGATCCGCTCTGATCGGGCTCCCCTAACACCCCACGGGTGCCGCTATGCGTTCTTGGGGGAAGCGATCGCAATGGCGCGAGAACGGGGTGATCGGGACGCAACTGGGGGTCAGCGGTCCAAGTACCTGTTGAGGGGTAGCTGCCTTGTGCGCCCCGCGTCTTAACCGATCGACGCCGCGAAGCGGCGGAAGGCTGCGGCGGCTCCAGACTGGATGGGGGCGGCATGTCCGAACAGCGCCTTCTCGAAGTCGAACTCGGCGATGTGCCGGAGGCTGGCGTCCAAGATCGACTTGGCGCGGCTGAACCGGCCACGACGCACTTCGCCCTTCTTCGCCGCCGTCGCGCTGATACGGGCGGGAGCCGAGCGCCAAAGCGTCACCATTGCTCAGATGGTTGAGCAACTCGCCGACCGTACCGGCGTCACATTGGCTTGACGGCACCCGCTCATGTTGTCTCTCGCCGTGTCCTTGACCGTTCGTGCGAGAAAGGACCGCGGCTCTGGCGCTGCTGCTGTCAGCTGTGCATGCTGCGCGCCAGTCGAGCGAGCAGACGATGCACGTTGACGTCGATTCCAGTATGTCTCGATCTCGGTCCGATCGACTCGGGTCTCTGGAGCCATGGTCTTGGGCCACGCCTGGGCCACAAATGGCTGCGGCGATGGCGTCGACGTCGCAAGCGATCCGTAGCGGTCCGTGAGGGCAGTGGCGGGGCGGTTGACATGGGTGGCGTCGAGGATCCGCATCTCGGTACGCCGGGGCCGGGGTAGCCGAGGCCCGTCGATGCGGGAGAGGGTGACGTTGCCGATCAGGAGGGGCCGGACAGGACAGAACGCGAAGCAATGTGACGCTCTCATCTTTGAGGACTGGATGCTCTCGACACGGCACCTACGTTCGGCGACAACGACCTAGCTGTGCGAGACGATGTCGACCTGCTCTGCGCCGACAGCGTCCAGCAGATCGTGTGGCGACAACTCCAAGCCTGCGAGTGAGTCACCTGAGCTGATGGTTGTCCGCTCATGAGCCAACACGGTGGGATCAGCCAGCATCAGTGCCCTCCCCACGAGTTGCGTTGGAGATATCGCTCCAACGACCAGCCCGAGTTCAGCGACGAGCCGTTCGGGAGCCACCAGCTTGAGACCGGACGCGCCGACCCTCTTCCTGGCCTTGCTCGATTTCAGGCGCTTGTCGCCCGGGATCAACATCGCCACAAGTTGGCCGGATTCCGTTTCGCCGATCATGCATTTGACGATCTGGGAAATTCCTACGCCGCGCTCTCTGGCTGCAGCCTCTGCCGTGAGCGCTGCCTCCCGGTGTGACCTGACCACGTAGCGGACGCTCATCTCGTCCAAATAGTCAGTGACGTCGGTCTTCACAACGCACACCATACGCGATCACCCGTCCTCCGACGTATCGTGGATCTCACCGAGCGACGGAAGCATGCGTGGAATTGCGGTGGTCCACTCTGGAGTCCGACAACCGGAAGCCCACATTCGAGGACCTTGAGGCGAGTGCGAACGGGTGGCCGGCTGATCATCCGGACATCGTCGCCGGTCCCCCTCAGCAGCTCGGCACGAACGTCGCACTGCCTTTCGACTCTAGCGACCGTCCACAACGGAAGGCAGGGTGGGAAGCCGGGAACCAGGAGGGTGAGATAGTGAGCGCAGGACGAATTGTTGCAGTGATCGCGGGTGTTGTCGTCGGACTGCTCGCCATCGGACTTCTGATTGGCGGAACCTTCCTGACCGTTGGATACGCGGTCACGGCCGAGGACGACGGCTACTTCGACACGTCGCCGAAGCGATTCGGTAGTCCGGCCTTCGCCATCACGACCGAAGAGGCCGAATTGGCCGCCGACCCCGCACCGCCGGATTGGCTCTGGGACTTCGTCGACTTCTCCGTCCGGTTCCGAGTCGTTGGGTTCGGAAACGAAGTGTTCCTTGGCGTCGGCAGTCAGGCGGATGTCGAGGCGTATTTGGGTTCGGCCGCCTACGACCAGGTACGCGAGATTCGTCCCGGCCAATCGGTGCAGTACCGCAGCGTCCCAGGGGCCGGCACGGTCGAGCCGCCGGTGGACCAAGACTTCTGGGTCGCGGAAACCTCAGGATCCGGCCCCCAGGAGGTGGTGTGGGACGTCACCGAAGGCACATGGGTCGTCGTCTTGATGAACGCCGACGGTTCACCGGGTGTGGTCGCCGACGTCGCCGTCGGCGCCAAGTCGGGAGTGGTCCTTCCGCTTGGCATTGCGCTGCTCGTGTCAGGGTTCTTCCTGTTCGTGATCGCTGTGTTGATCATCGTTCTCGCCGCGGTCGTTGGACGAGGCAGCGAGATCGCGGATCGCGAGGCAGCAGGGGTACCGCAGCGGTTCCTGGAGCCGGTGCGTGTCGAGGCGGTGATCGACGCGCCGCTCTCGCAGTGGCTCTGGCTCGTCAAATGGTTCCTGGCGATCCCGCACTTCATCGTGCTTGCGTTCCTCTGGATTGCGTTCGTCGCGCTCGACCTTCATCGCGTGGTGGGCCATCCTGTTCACCGGTCGCTATCCCGAAGGGCTCTTCCGATTCAACGTCGGTGTGATGCGATGGTCGTGGCGCGTCGGCTACTACGCCGGTGGAGGTGGCCTCGGGACCGACCGCTATCCGCCGTTCACGCTCGAGGACGTGCCCGACTACCCGGCGCGGTTCGACGTTGCCTATCCGGAGCACCTCTCACGCGGACTGGTGCTCGTGAAGTGGTGGCTTCTGGCTATCCCGCAGTACATCGTCGTCGGGGTCATGGTTGGCGGGACCCTCGCTTGGGGCGCCGACCTGTGGTGGGGTGGTCCGATGTGGGCAGGCGGCTTGATCGGTGCCCTCGTGCTGATCGCCGCGGTCATCCTCTTGTTCACCGGCCGCTACCCGGAGCCGCTGTTCGACTTCATCATCGGACTCAATCGATGGGTGATGCGTGTGGCCGCGTACGCGTGTCTCATGACCGACCGGTATCCGCCGTTCCGCCTCGATCAGGGAGGGAAGGAACCGGTCACCACCGAAACAGCGATCGACCGCTAAGGGATCCAAACGCCGTCGTCCAGCGATGCCCAAACCGGTATCGCGGGGGTCGATGTCGATCGGTGGCCGATGTTGGCCCTCGGGGACGCATCGAGGTATGCATTGATGCGTCGATTTGGACGGTCAGCCGGAGAGGGCGTTGAAGACCTCGTAGATCATGAAGGCGGGCCAGAAGAGACCCTGGAAGAAGGAGAACACGTATTCCCAGAACGTGTCTGCCTGCTGCCAGAAGTACACGAAGGCTCCGAAGATGCCCAGGCCGTAGATTGCCCCGCCACCGGCGGCACCGGTATTGCTGGAACTCATGGTCACACCACCCCACGGTTGCGTCACGCTTGCGGGGGCGAGTGTACTAGCCGCAGGCAGCGGCGCCTGTGTGGGTCGAACCCCCGCAGGCGGTGACCGGTGGGGGTGGGGACGGAGGTCCGGGTCACTTCGCGCGGCGCCTTGACCTCGGCGGCTCCGTATTCGTCGAAACAGCGGAACCGCCGGACCGTAGTTGTGGCCGCTTCCCCATGGACGCAGAATCGACCACGATTCGCATCGGTCCCGTTCCGCCGAGGCCATCGCTTGGGGTGACTCCATATCGCTGCCGGAGGGTATCCACCAGCCTGTTCCCGAGACCCTTTCTGACGGCAGCACGCTGATATGCTCGTGTCATGCCGATCTTCATGGATATTCATGAGAACCTGGGTGATGTCACCGAGCAGGACATCAAGAGTGCTCACCAGCGAGACCTTGCTATCCAAGATCAGCACGGAGTCCAATTCCTCACGTTCTGGTTCAACAGCCCGAATGGTCAGGCATTCTGCCTGGTCGACGCTCCAACGAAGGAAGCGGCAATCGCCGTTCACAAGGAGTCTCACGGGTTGGTGCCCCACGACATGGTCGAAGTGGAGCGGCCAACGGTTAGCCGCTTCATGGGTGATTGGGAGAAGAACGCTCCGAATATCGCAAGACACGACGATTCCGAACTCGACACTGGTTTGCGAGCCATCATGTTCACCGATCTCGTCGGGTCAACTCAGATCAGCAGCCGAGACGGTGATGCGAGGGCCCTGGAGGTCTTGGGACGCCACGATCAGATTGTCAGAGAGGCCCTCTCGTCGCACGGCGGACGAGAGGTCAAACACACGGGCGACGGCATCTTCGCTTCGTTCAGCTACGTCAGCAGGGCAGTCGACTGCGCCGTACAGATTCAGCGTGCGTTCGGCGAACCGGTTCACGCAGACTCAGGTGACCCCCGTGTCCGCATCGGGATCAGCGCAGGAGAACCAGTCAGCCAACACGAAGATCTCTTCGGTGCCGTCGTGAATCTCGCATCCCGGATCTGCGGACACGCGAACCCCGGGCAGATTCTCGTATCGGGTGCAGTGCGTGAGCTCTCCGTCGGAAAGCCGATTGTCTTCCAAGACCGGGGCCCTATTGCGCTTAAAGGATTCGACGATCCAATCAGGCTCTTTGAAGTACCGATCGACCATCGCGCCTGACCGGCCGTATCGGACGTTCCTCGCGCCGAAGAGGCCGGGCACGCACACTGCCTCCCCGGCGCATACGATCTACCGATCTGGGTCGGCGTAGGGGCGACGGGGCAGTACGATCACGCACGTACATGAGAGTCTTCACCCCCGGCCGCTGTCCTTCTTGTTGCTGCGGCTATCCCGCGGGTGAACGATGTCTGTGTCCCTGAATCCCACCACAGACTGAATCACACGGCCCGCGGCAAGAAGCCCAGGGCCTTTTTCTATGGAGGTAATCGAAGATGGGACAGATCTTTTCCGATATCACCGAGACCGTTGGCGGTACTCCGCTCGTCGAACTAAAACGCATGTCACCGGTCGGTGGTGCCCGCGTCGTGGCCAAGCTGGAGTCGTTCAACCCGCTGTCGAGCGTCAAGGATCGGATCGGCGTGAACATGATCGCCGCAGCCGAAGCATCCGGGAGCATCACGCCGGGTGAGACCACCTTGATCGAGGCGACGAGCGGCAACACCGGCATCGCCTTGGCCTTCGTGGCGGCCGCCAAGGGATACCGGTTGGTGTTGACCATGCCCGAAACGATGAGTGTTGAGCGCCGCCAACTGCTCCGCCTCTTCGGCGCCGAAGTTGTGCTCACTCCAGGTGGGGAAGGCATGGCGGGTGCGATTGCCAAGGCTGAGCAACTGTTGGAGGAAACCCCCGGTGCGTTGATGCCCCGGCAATTCTCGAATCCGGCGAATCCGGAGATTCACCGTCGGACCACCGCCGAGGAGATCTGGGCCGACACCGACGGGGAGGTGGACATCATCGTGGCAACGGTGGGAACCGGAGGGACGATCACCGGAGTCGCCGATGTTCTCAAGCGACGGAAACCGTCGCTGCAGATCGTCGCCGTGGAACCGGTCGGTTCACCAGTCCTCTCCGGCGGACCACCCGGATCGCACAAGATCCAGGGAATCGGAGCGGGATTCGTTCCGGCAGTCCTGAACCGAGAGCTGATCGATGAAGTCTTCCAGGTCACCGATCAGGACGCCTTCCAAGTCGCTCGCGAACTGGCCAGGAGCGAGGGGATCTTGGCAGGCATCTCCAGTGGAGCCGCGCTCCACGCCGCCCGGATCGTGGCAGCACGCCCCGGTCGGGAAGGAAGACTGCTCGTGGTCATTCTGCCCGACACTGGAGAACGCTATCTGTCGACCGCGTTGGCCCAGATGGACGAAGCGAGCACCCGCACATGAACCGCCCGATCCGACGAGAAGAAGACCCGAGGAGACTGCCAGGCCGACGACGGCTGCGCCCGTTGGGGCGCCTCGGCGAGGACATCCAGGCCATCTTCGATCACGACCCGTCCGCTCGCAGCGTGCCCGAGGTCCTGGTCTGCTACCCGGGACTCCACGCGGTGGTGCTGCACCGGGTGGCGCAACGGCTATGGATGAAAGGTCACAAGTTCTCGGCGCGGCTCTTGAGCCATCTGAGTCGCACGCTCACGGGTATCGAGATCCACCCGGCGGCCAAGATCGGACGGCGTTTCGTCATTGATCACGGCATGGGCGTAGTGATCGGTGAGACTGCCGAGATCGGTGACGACGTGATGCTCTACCAAGGCGTCACCTTGGGGGGCACGAGTCTCAAGAAACGGAAACGCCACCCCACCCTGGATGACGGGGTAGTGGTCGGAGCAGGAGCCAAGATCCTCGGCGCCGTCAACATCGGAAGAGGCGCTCGCGTGGGGGCGGGCGCGGTGGTAGTGAGAGACGTACCGGTGGGAGCGACCGTGGTGGGGCTCACCGGTCGGGTGATCGACCAGCACGAACCCGGCCGACGGCCGCTGAGCATGGACCTGGCCGAGAGCAGGGACGATCACGCCGTCCGGGTACTCGAGGTCCTCGTCGAACGGGTCCAGCAACTCGAGAGCAGCGTCAACGGCGGCACCCTCACCGCTCCCCCCACTCCCGAAAAGACCTTCGCGCAAGGAGCGGGAATCTGAATGAGCGTCCTCGTTTGGGACCGCGTTCCGGTTGGTGGCCACTAGGAACCGAATCACGCCTCCCGTCTCGTGAAGTGGGGGACCGTGGATGCGAACGAATCCGCGGAAAGGTGTTATCAAACGGGACAGTATGGTAATGTATTGAAAGTGTTGACCAAGACCAACTGCGTGCAGCCACGGCGGGGCCGCCCCCGTGACCCGTCGGTCGACCGTGCGATTCTCGAATCGGCCCGGTCGGTCCTGGCGCGCCGGGGCTTCACCGGCACCTCGATGGACGAGATCGCCCGAACGGCCGGCGTCGGCAAGGACACCCTGTATCGCCGGTGGAAGTCGAAGGAGATGCTCGTTCAGCATCTGCTCACGGTGCTTTCGGCCGAGAACGCTCCCGTGCCGGCAGATGACGATCCCAGGTACGCCCTGTTCGTCTTCCTCCAGGACATCGTGCGCCTCAACACACGGTCCGATTTCGGTGCGATCCTTGCCGGGATCGTCGGCGAGTCGGCGCGCAACCCGCAATTGGCCATGGCGTTCCATCAGTTTTGGAGAGAACGTCGGAGCATCACCGGCGGCATCGTGCGTCGGATCGTCGACCCGGCCACACCTGATCGAGAGATCGACCGGATCCTGGATCGCGTCCTGGGTCCCATCTACTACCGCCTACTTCTCTCCGGAGGCCCGATCGACGACGAGTACCTGTGGGATCTCATCCTTGCAGTCCCATGGGCTCCCGGCGAACAAGAAAACCAGAGGGAAATCACATGACAACGGACATCAGTATCAACACTGAGAAGAACATGAATACGAACACGGAGAAGAACATGAAGATACAGGAACACATCGTTGCGGTCGTCGAGCCGACCCGTGACGGGGAGGCAACACTCGACATCGCCAATGAGGTCGTCAACAGGGGAGGGCGAGCCACGGTTGTCGTACTCATCACCCGGAAGACCATGAGCGACATCCGGGCTTTCGCAGCGTCCGAGAACCTCACGGTTCCCGACGCGAGCGAGATCTACTTCGAGCGGTTGGCCGAGACGTACTCGTCACGTGTCGGCAGCCCCGACGCGTCCGCCGTCGTCACCGAGAGCGCCTCTTCGGGCCGAACCGTGTTCGAGACCGCGGCAAGCGTCCGTCCGACCACCATCGTCATGCCCCAGAGGTTGGCGAATCGGCGAGGCTGGCGGGCATCCGTCGCTCGCTCCCAGGTCCCGGTCGTTATCGCACCGTCGACGGCTGCTGCCTGAGTCCCATCTCGATCGAGGGATGCTCACTACGGTGTCCGGCGGGAGGGCACATGCGGTTCTCCCGCCTCGGAACGACCGGCGACGCTATCCGACGACCACTTCCACGCGGTGGAGACAACACCAGACCCGGACGCGTTCAATCGCTGAGGGCGATGAGAGTGTCTTGCGCCCCTAGCCGTGGCGCCGCCGTCGGACCATGCTGGGGTTTCAGTCGTTCGAGGAGAAAGTCCGCACCATGCGTCCCCACTATTTGAGAACACTTTTCGCACCGAGTTCGGTCGTCATGTTCGGCGCCAGCGACCGGGTCGATTCCGTAGGTCAGATCGTCTTCAAGAACATGCTCGAGGGGAGCTTCGAAGGGGAGATCTACGCCATCAATCCGAAGCGCAAAGAGATTCAGGGTCGTAGGGCGTATCCCGACCTCGAAGCGATCGATCAGCCGATCGACCTCGCGATCGTGGCGACCCCCGCCGCGACGGTTCCTGCCATTGTGGAGAAGTGCGGGGAACACGGCATCAAGTCGATGATCATCCTGTCGGCCGGCTTCCGAGAAGTCGGTCCGGCCGGTCGCGCCCTTGAGAAGAAAATCGGAGATCTTGCTCGCTCGTATGGAATCCGCTTCCTCGGACCCAACTGCCTCGGGCTGATCCGTCCGAGCATCGGTTTGAACGCCACGTTCGGTAACAACAACGCGGCGGAGGGCGGCGTGGCGCTCGTTTCGCAGTCCGGGGCGTTGTGCACCGCAATCCTCGACTGGGCAGACGGTCGTGACGTTGGCTTTTCCGCCGTCGTGTCCACGGGCATTGCGGCCGACGTCGACTTTGGAGACATCCTCGATTTCCTCGCCTCTGATCCGAAGACCCAGAGCATCATCCTCTATGTGGAGGGCCTGCAGGATGCCCGCCGCTTCATGAGTGGACTTCGCGCTGCAGCACGAGCGAAACCGGTGATCGTCATCAAAGCTGGTCGCCATTCCGAAGGTGCAGCAGCCTCGATGTCTCACACGGGCGCGCTTGTCGGTGGTGACGAAGCCTTCACCGCAGCGCTCAATCGGTCTGGTGTCGTTCGCGTCGAGAACATCAGCCAGGTGTTCGCCGCGGCGGGAACGCTCTCTTCGCGTTACCGGAGCAGCGGCAATCGCATCGCGATCATCACCAACGGCGGTGGCCCCGCGGTGCTCGCGGCCGATCACGTGCCGGAAGTTCGTCTGAAGTTGGCCGAGTTGAGCGAGAAGACGATCAAGAGCCTCAACGCAGCGCTGCCGGCTACCTGGTCGCATGGCAACCCGGTGGACATCATCGGGGATGCGCCACCGGAGCGCTACAAGGACGCGATCGACATCTGCCTCGGGGATCCCGACGTCGACGGTGTGCTCGTCATCCTCACGCCGCAGGCCATGACGCGCCCCCTCGACGTTGCAGAGGCGGTCATCGAAGCCGCCGAGCAGAACGAGAAGCCCATCATCGCATCGTGGATGGGAGGTCCCCAGGTCAACCCCGCCCGTCAGGCCTTCCGCCGCGCAAAGATCCCGATCTTCAACACGCCGGAAGCCGCAATCGACGCCTTCCACTATCTCGCCGCCTACAAGTTCAACCAAGAGTTGCTGCTCCAGACTCCGGGGCGGCTACCGCTCGAGCACGAGGAACCGAACACCGAGGCCGCTCGCCTCATCATCGAGAGTGCACTCAGCGAGAAGCGGAGCGTGCTCACCGAACCGGAGTCGATCGCCCTCCTGGGGGCGTTCGGCATCCCGACCGTGCGCAACGGCATCGCTCGATCTGCCGAAGAGGCCCTTGTCCTCGCCGTATCCATGGGGTTTCCGGTCGCGATGAAGATCTACTCCGAGGACATCTCGCACAAGTCCGATGCCGGTGGTGTCACGCTCGACATCCAGGGTGCGGCAGACACGCGCGGCGCCTACAACGGTCTGATGAATCGGGTCCGGAATGCCCGCCCGGACGCCGTCCTGCAAGGCGTCACGGTCGAACAGATGAGGCGCACGGCGAACGGCCGTGAAGTCATGATCGGCGTGCTCAACGACCCGGTCTTTGGACCCGTCATCAGCTTCGGAGCGGGAGGAACCAGGGTTGAGGTGATGAAGGACGTTGCCGTTGCTCTGCCGCCGCTCAACGAACGCCTCGCGAAGAACCTCATCTCGCGAACCAAGATCGCCACGATGCTCGAGCAATTCCGGAACCTGCCTGCGGTCAACGTCGATGCGTTGGTCGACGTGTTGCTGCGAGTGTCGAACATGGCGTGTGAGCTCCCCTGGCTCCAGGAGATGGACATCAATCCGCTCATTCTGGATGAGAACGGTGCGGTCGCGGTCGACGCACGGGTCGTCGTCGGTTTGCCGCGCCCGTCGACCGACCCCTATCACCACATGGCCATCCACCCCTATCCCGCCGACCTGGAGACGCACTTCCAGCTTCCCGACGGCACCGACGTGACGATGCGGCCGATCCGACCGGAAGACGCCGAGATCGAAGCACTCTTCATCCTGAATCTCTCCGATGAAGCCAAGTACTTCCGATTCATGCACGCGGTCCACGAACTCACTCCGGAGATGCTGGTTCGTTTCACCCAGATCGACTACAACCGCGAAATGGCACTGATCGTCGTAACTCACGAAGACGGACACGAGGTTGAGCACGGAGTCATCCGGTATGTCACGAATCCCGATCAGAGCAGTTGTGAATTCGCCCTGGTCGTCTCAGACGAGTTCCAGGGCCACGGTGTCGGGCAACGCATGCTGAAGCGACTGATGGAGATCGCCCGTTCCCGCGGACTCGACACGATGGAAGGTGAGGTTCTGTCCGAGAACCGCAGAATGCTGAACCTCGTGAAATCCATGGACTTCCAGATCCAGCCCACGCCCGACGATCCCGGCGTTCAATACGTTTGGAGAGATCTCTGATCGACAGGGGATGAGAATCGTCCGGGTTCGACACCAGGTGGTTGACCCCGACGCTCGGTCACGATCGCGCGACCGTTCTGATGTGACCGACCGGGCGCTGGACGCGTCATATTCTTCGCGAGAGGCGACGCCCACTCCGGTGGCGAGCGTCGCTCCGAAAACGAACAAGAAGAGGCATCATTGTGAGGACATCGAATCTGATCATCGCGACGGGGGCGATGAAGATTCGCGCCTTCCCCCTGATCGCCATGTCCGGAGGGTGAGTCGGGTACTTCGGGCTATCGTCCGCTGAATGATCGAGGTCCGACCAGCCCAGAATCTCGGCAGCGCCCTTGCACTCGCCACGGAGCGAATCGTGGCGCCCGTTGAGGGGATGCATCGAGCGATCTCCGGGCGCTGGTTCGGTCCGCTCGGTGCTGTTGGAGCGCCGGTTCGGAAAGTGCACGACGCCATCGTGAGCGTCGTCTATGGATCTGTTCGTCTCGGCGGGGACACCGTGGGTATCACCCTTGGCGACCGGATCATCGTCGAGGCAAGCACCGCAGATTCGGTCCAGGCGTTCATGAACGGCCTGTGGGGTGACACGCTCGGCCAGCGCGCAGGTCATACGGAGATTCAGATGGGTGTCCGCGACCAATGGGGAGCGTCGGTGACGATCGGCCCCGATCTCGCGACGGCCTTCCCCGGCGCCACCGGCCGATTGGTCGTGCTGGTGCACGGACTCTTCGAGACGGAACGGTGCTGGCACGGCACCGAGACGGAACCCAGTCTCGCCCAGGCGCTCGAGGACCACGCCGAGCTGACCCCGGTGTCGATTAGGTACAACTCGGGGTTGCGCGTGTCGGACAACGGATACCGGCTGGCATCGCTGCTCGATGAGGTCCACTCCGAGTGGCCGGTTCCGGTACAGTCAATCGCCCTCGTCGGCCACTCAATGGGTGGTCTTGTGGTTCGCAGCGCCTGCGAAGCCGCTCGCGCCGGGGGACACCGATGGGTTGACAACGTCGACGACTTGGTGACGGTGGCGGCGCCGCATCAAGGTTCACCGCTCGAGAAGATCGCCAATGTGGCTGCGTTTGGCCTCGGTGTCGCGGCCGAGACCAGGCCGCTCGCCGACTTCGTGAATGGCCGGAGCGTCGGGATCAAAGACCTCAGATTCGGCGCGATCGTGGAGGACGACTGGAAGGGTGTCGATCCAGATGCTCTGCTGCACAACGCGGTTGGCAAACACGCTCTGGCGTCCGGCATCGACCATCACTTCGTGACCGGCGTGGTCACTTCGGATCCAACCCACCCGGTGGGGGTGGCAATGGGAGATCTGGTCGTGCGTGCCGGAAGCGGCACCGGGGGGCAGCATCTGCAACCGAGGGACAGCGTTGTCGTGGGCGGCAAGAACCACTTCGACCTTCTTCATGAACCAGAGGTGATCGACCGCGTCCTGGGATGGCTCGCCCCGACGCCGGTCGATTCCGTCTCGTGATGTGATGGTGCGCCGCGTTGTCGCCGACTCGCCCTCCTGCAAGGATCAGGAGTGAATTGAGATCTTGGCCGTCAGCTCAACGGATCGAGACTGAGGATCGCCGGATCGACAGCCGGGGAGTTCGGCGACACCGAGGGGACCGATTCGTAGACGGACTCGAGGGACGGGCGCGGGTCCGGCTCACCCTTGTTCGGCCACATGGCCATCGCTCGCTCGGCCATCGCCGTAATCGACAGTGACGGGTTGACACCGAGATTCGCGCCGACGGCGGCTCCGTCGACAACATGGAGCCCAGGATGACCGTACACCCGGTGATAGGCATCGATCACACCCGTCGATGGGTCAATTCCGATCGCTGCACCGCCGAGGATGTGAGCGGTCGTCGGACGATTCAGGACCACTTCGTTGATCGAACTCATCGGATCGCCGCCCATGACCTCGGCGGCGATCCGGGCTGCGTCGTTTGCGACCGGGATGTACGTGGGGTTCGGGTCACCATGACCCTGACGAGAAACGACGCGGGTACCGAAGATGCCACGCTTGCGGAATAGCCGCAACGAATTGTCGTAGCTCTGCATCACCAGGAGGATCACGGAGCGCTCCGCCCACCTGCGCACCGACATCGAGCGAAGCCACCGGATCGGATGGAACACGATGTTCCCGAGATACCGGAGTGGACGCGGCACGCCGGGGCCACCGTCGGTGAGGATGGTGCCGAGCAAGCCCATCACCGAGCTTCCCTTCGGATAGCGCACCGACTCGATGTGCGTGTGCGGCTCCGGATGGATCGACGACGTGATCGCCACACCCTGCGAGTAATTGACCTCGGTGCCACGCGCCGTCGCTCCCAGCAGTACCTCAGAATTCGTGCGAACAAGCTGTCCCACTTGATCGGAGAGATCGGGGAGGCGTCCGTGGTCCACAAGGGAGAGCAGAAGGCGAGTCGTTCCGAGGGCCCCGGCAGAGAAGATGACCTGGCCGGCGAAGAACAACCTACCGTTGCGCCCCTTGACTGGGCCGGGGCGCTGGGTTGTGATCCGCCAGCGGCCGTCGGGCAGTTGCTCGACGTCGGTGGCCTCCGTGTCGGCGTGGACGACGGCACCGTTCTGCTCCGCGAGATAGAGGTAGTTCTTGTCGAGGGTGTTCTTGGCGTTCTGATTGCACCCGATCATGCAGGCCCCGACGCTCGTGCATCCTGAGCGGGAAGGGCCCGCACCACCGAAGTAGGGATCTTCGACTTCGACGCCGGGCTCACCGAGAAAGACCCCCACCGGGGTTGGCCGGAAGGTATCCGCGACCCCGAGACGTTCGGCTACCTGGCGCAACACATCATCTGCCGGGGTGTCGGCGCTCGCTTCGGTGACTCCGAGCATTCTCCTCGCAAGGGCGTAGAACGGTGCGAGTTCCTGTCTCCAGTCGGTGATGGAACTCCACTGTGGATCCGTGAAGAACGCGTCATGCGGTTCATAGAGCGTATTCGCGTAGACAAGGGATCCACCACCAACTCCCGCACCGGAGAGGACCAGCACATTGCTGAGGAGATCGAGTCGCTGGATCCCATACAACCCGAGACGCGGGCCCCAGATGAAGCGCTTCACGTCCCAATTCGTCGCCGCGAACTCACCGGTCCGATAGCGTCGACCGGCCTCGAGCACCCCGACGCGATACCCCTTCTCGGTCAACCGCAGAGCAGAGACGCTACCCCCGAAGCCAGACCCGATAACGGCGACGTCGTAGAAGGTATCCATCGACAGGAATCGTAGCAACCGGCTCTCGAGAAGCCCCGGCTGCAAGCTTCAAGCGACAAGCTGCAAGACGGTCCTTCCAGCAGCTTGCGTAGCTTGCAGCTGATCAGAACTCCGCCGCGCCCCATACCGGAATCTGGGCCCCGTTGATGACGGCTGAGCGGTGGCCCGTGAGGAAGTCGATTACGTTTGCGATCTCGTCGGGCTTTGGCCAATTCACGTAGTCGGCGTAGGGGAGGGCTTCCCTGGTGCGGTGGGTGTCGATCACCGACGGGAGCAACACGTTGCAGGTCACGTTCGTATCGGACAACTCGCGAGCAACGGACTTCCCGAGTGCTACGACGCCTGCCTTTGCGATGTTGTACGCAGCTTGTCCGGCCGGCGGATCGATCGCCTGGCGGCTACCGAGCATCACGATACGACCCCAGTCCTGACTGCGCATGTACGGGATCGCCGCACGCACGGCGTTGAACGCCGATCGGAGATTCAGGTCGATCATGCGATCGAAACGTACGTCGTCGGTTTCGTGTACGTCGCGGCCGCCGGCCCATCCGCCGACGAGAGAGACAAGGACGTTCAGTCCACCGAACGTATCCACCGTCTCCTCGAAGAACGCGTCCGTCGCGGAAGCATCAACGGCATCAACACGGCGGAGGATGAGTTGATCCTCAGGCAGGTCGAGTTCGCGCTCGAGAGCGGCCGCCTGTTCGGGAACGATGTAGGTGACGCCAAGCTTGAAGTTGCGCTGAACAAGGAGGGGGAGCAGTGCTCGACCGACCGCTCCGGAGCCTCCGGTGACGATAGCGATGTTCGATCCGTTCATGGGTTCAGCCTAGCGTTGCGGTGGTCGCGGTCCGTGGCGCACCCCTTTTCGGGATGTTATGATCACCGCAGCTACGCAAGGAGTTGGAAGTGGCGGAGATCCTCCTCGAAGACATTGGCAAGATCTACCCGGATGGGACTCGGGCGGTTGGACAGGTCGATCTGGAGATCAAGGACGCCGAATTCCTTGTGTTCGTTGGACCGTCCGGTTGCGGAAAGTCGACCCTGCTGCGGATGATTGCGGGCCTTGAGGAGATTACCGAAGGCAAGATGTACATCGGGGACAAGCTCGTCAATGACGTCGCCCCGAAGGATCGGGACATCGCGATGGTGTTCCAGAACTACGCGCTGTATCCCCACATGTCGGTGTACGACAACATGGCGTTCGGTTTGAAGCTTCGCAAGACCCCCAAGGATGAGATCGCGCGACGCGTGAACGAAGCCGCCGAGTCGCTTGAGATCACCGAGTTCTTGGATCGGAAGCCGAAGGCGCTCTCTGGCGGCCAGCGGCAGCGTGTTGCGATGGGTCGGGCCATGGTTCGCGAGCCGATGGCTTTCTTGATGGATGAGCCGCTCTCCAACCTCGATGCCAAGCTCCGTGTCCAGATGCGTAGCGAGCTCGGCCGCCTCCACAATCGCCTCAAGACGACGACCGTGTACGTCACCCATGACCAGATCGAGGCGATGACGCTCGGGCACCGCGTCGCCGTCATGCGTCCGGTGTCGGAGAATCGCCCGTACAACATGCAGCAGGTTGCACCTCCGGCCGAGCTGTTCAACGAACCACGCAATCTCTTCGTGGCGGGGTTCATTGGGAGCCCAGCTATGAACCTGATCTACGGCACGCTCTCGAGCGAGGGCGGGGACGTCTGGTGCTCGTTCGCCGGTCAGCGGGTGAAGCTCCACAGAACGGCTCTCGATCGGCATCCGGGCCTCGAAAGCTACATGAACAAGCAGTTGGTGGCCGGGATGCGGCCTGGGGACTTCGAGGACGCGAGAGTGGCGCCCGAAGATCCGGACTGCACGATCAGCGCGACCACCGACGTCAACGAGATGCTGGGTTCGGACACGTACGTCCATTTCTCGCTTCCGGAGAAGCCGGTGCTTACCGCGGACATCGAGGAACTGGCTGCCGCACAGGGAACCGATCTCTCGCTGCGTGGAAACGAGACGAACTTCAGCGCCCGTGTGAGTCCCGATGTCGCTGTGCCGAACGGATCCGAGGTCAGGCTCGTGCTCGATACCAGCAAGATGCACTTCTTCGATCCCGAAACCAACCATCGGATCGGGACGACATCGCCGTAGGGGTCACGACCTCCGTTCGGTTACCGTGATCCCGACGGGCTGAAGGGCCCTGATGAGTGCGTCGCCGTTGATCGCGCGCTGCATCGTGTGCACTCCCGTCTTCTCGATATGACCTCGGGTGACGAGGTCGATGAGCGCGGTGGCGGGGAACGCCGTAGTGCGGGCGAGCGCCGAGAACCGGCCGTCGTGAACGTCCTCGATCTCCATGGTCCTGGTGGTCTCGTCCGTCTCGACCCAGACGCGAACGAGAACGAGATCGTCATCTCCCCTAAGGAGTGTTCGGTCGAGTGCTGCCAGCAGGACGGATCGCGGCGATGGATCACCGGTCTCGTCAAAGAGGCCCATCTCACGTATCGCGGCGAAGATGCGTCCGTGACCCGGAAACCGGAGGGTCTTGTACTCGAGATGATCGACCCTTCCTTCGTAATCTCGACACATGGTTGACGTGCCACCGGCGGTCGAGAACGCTTCAAGCGGCCCCCGGCCCTCCCACTCGACGGTCTCGAACCGGGTCAGCGGATCGACGGTTCGATACGAGCCGTCTTCGACGATCTCACATGGTTCCGCATACTCGTTGATCAGGCCGGCGGGACTGAACGCCAATTGATATCCGAGTGTGCCGATCGGCTCCGAGGGCAGAGCGCCCACCCGCATCTGGACCGAGCGGAACGCGCCCCGGCGTCGTGGCGATGAGGTGTTCGGCCATCGCATTCGCGAGACCCGGAGCAAGACCGCAGTCGGGTGCGACGAGGACTCCGGCGTCGAAAGCTGCGTCGTTGAGTTCGTGTTGTTGGGCCACGACGGTCGGATTGCCTCCGAAATCCGCGTAGTGGGCGCCGGCTCGAATCGCAGCACCGGCGACCGCAACGCCGAAACGGTACGGAACCGCCGAGACCACGGCATCGAACCCGTCGACGAGGGTGGAGAGTTGCTCCCCATTGCTCACGTCGAGGCGGGTTGGCGATGCCCCGAATGAGGCGGCCACCTCGTCGGCCACTCCCGGGTCGGCGTCGGCGATCGTGACCGCGTGACCTCTTCGAACGAGGTCCCAGACCGCGGCCGAGCCGACGATCCCTGCGCCGAGTACCAGTGTGTTCGGAGTCATGTCACTCTCCTTCTGTTCTTTCTATGGGACGATTCGTTTGAAGATCTCCGCCCGGTCGGTGCCGAATCGGGAGGCACCGAAGCGGAGCCAGCCGTCAACGCGTTCGACGAACCGATCTCGGGCCTCACCCATCTGTGCCGCGTTTCCCATCGTTGTCTCCGACTGCGATGCATGGCACAGGAGGGCATCGACCTTGGCATCGAAGGCTCGATCATCCAGCGGTTCGGCGTGGTCCGGCTCGTCCGCCGACCAGAGAAGAATCGTGGAAGGACGGTGCGGCTCGAGTCCCTGGGTCGGGTAGAAGAGCGGCTCGCGAGCGGCAACGACGGCATCGACGGTGAGGAGGCCCGCCGCGCGGTGGTCCGGATGGAGTTGGTAGCGCTGCCACGGATCGTGGGTTAGCACCACGTCGGGTCGATGCAGTCGGATCAGTCGCGCAATCTCCTCGCGCAGTTCAGGCGTGTGTTGGAGTTCGCCGTCGGTCTGATCGAGCCACTCAATACGCGCTGCGCCGAGGATTGCCGCCGCCTTCCGCTGTTCTCGTCGCCGTTCCTCGACGAGGGCGGATCGATCAATCGCCGGGTCCCACGACCCTTTCGAGCCGTCGGTCACGACGACGATCGTCGCCACCGTCCCGCCCGCCGTCCAATTGAAGACCGTTGCGCCGGCACCGAACTCCACATCGTCGGGATGCGCCCCGATGGCCATGATGCGTTCCGGTCTGGGCAACGGCGGGGGAGGGTTGGTGGGCTGGTCGTAGAGGGCGGGGGGCATGGGCAGAGAATAGGAGGAGCGGAGGAGCCGAGTAGCCGAGTGACGGAGTCTCCTAGCCGGGGATGTGGCCGAGTTGTTGCAGGGCGTTCAGGTCCCAGGGGCGGTCGAGGTCGAGGGCTAGGCCTGGTCTGATGAGGATCGTCGCGTCTCCGCGGACGGCGGCGAGGTGGCGGCGGAAACTCCCGGGGCCGTATCGGAAGGGGAAGTCTCGTCCCGTACCGCCGATCAATGAGGTTCCTCCGTCGTGGGATGGGGCGAGGACCCATCCACTTCCGACCGATCGCATCGCTGCCCGCACGTCGCCCGCGTCGATGGCGGGGAGGTCGGCATGGATGACCAACCAGGGATCATCTCCGACCTCAGCCACACCCGCCGCCGCTGCGGCGTCGAGGCCGTGCGGTGCGGACTCGGCGATACATTCCACGCCTGAGGCGAGCGCCCATCGGTCGACCTCCGCATCGGCGGTGATCACCGAGACTCGAGTGTTCGCGTCGCGAGCAGCCCGAATCGTGCGGCCGGCCAGATCGCGAGCAAACCTCCTGCGATCCTCTGATCCGAGTCGACCGGAGAGGCGCGTCATCCCGTCGAACGAGCGGATCGGGATGAGCGCTCTGAACGCGTTCTCCATCAATATCCGGGTGTGGAGATGCGCTTCTCGTACCAGCGGAGGAGGAGGCTCAGCGAGATGGTCAGCGTCAGGTAGAACGCGGTGAGGATCAGGTACCCCTCCATGAATCGGAACGAACTCCCCGTCCAGAGCTTCGTCATCTGGGTGAGCTCACGAACCGCGATCACCGAGACGAGGGACGAGTCCTTGAGGAGAGCGATGAGATCGTTGCCGAGCGCGGGCATGATGTTCTTGACCGCCTGGGGGAGGACGATGAACCGCAGGATGTGCCGCTTTGAGAGACCAACCGACATTCCGGCCTCGCGCTGACCGCTCGGGATCGACTCGATGCCGGCGCGAAACACCTCGGCGATGAACGCGGCGTAGATGATCCCGAGAGCAAGGGTGCCTCGAATCGCCTTGCTCGGCGCGTCGATACCGAGTTCCTGAGACAGCTGGCCGAAACCCACGATCGAGACGAAGAGGATCGTGACGAGAACCGGGACGCCGCGGATGAATTCGATGTAGTACATCGCGAGGTTCTTGATGACTGTCTTCTTCGACAGCCGGGCAAGCCCGAGAAACAACCCGAGGACGATGGCGATCACGAATCCGCCGACCGTCACGATGAGCGTCAAGGCCATCCCGCCACGGATGAATTCGAATCCCTCGCGCCACTTCGGTTTGGTCGCGATCTGGAACGCAATCACCGCAATCGTGGCGATGATCCCGATCAGCCACCACGGGACGCCGCTGAAGGACCAGCGGCTTGCTGCGCCGGGCGGCAACGGATCGAGAACGGGATCTTCGATGATCTGCACGGGCGTCTCCTCTGCGTGATTCGGTGCGGAGGTTGGCACAAAGAAGCGTCGAACGCACATACAGAAACGCCGGACCCGCAGGTCCGGCGTTTCAGATCAACCAACTGGTTCGGATCAGTATTCGAAGTCGACGAACCACTTCTGGGCGAGTTCGTCGAGTGTGCCGTCTTCCTGCATCTCTTTGAGGACCGCGTTGATCGGCTCAATGAGGTCGCTATCCAGAGGGAAGATGAATCCGAGCGGATCGCTCTGCAAGGCATCAGGCAGCAGACGGACGTCGCCCTCATTGGCGCCCTTGTATCCCTGGCCGGCCGTGTCGTCGATAATGACCGCGTCGACGTCACCGTTGATCAACGCCTGAACGGCGACACCGAATTGGTCGTACGCGTCGATCCTGGCGTCACCGCCGAGAAGGCTGACGCCGAGTTCGTAGTTGGTCGTGCCGACCTGCGTACCGAGGCGGTAGTCGCCCTCGACGAATTGGTCCAAGCTGCCGAACCGTGACTCGTCGAATCTGACCATGAGCTTCTGCTCGATCACCATGTACGGATCGGAGAAGGCAACGACTTCCTTCCGCTCCTCGGTGATCGAGATTCCGTCCGCGGCCGTGTCGTACTGACCCTGACCGGTCTCGACGATCACATCGGGCCATCCAGCTTCGACAAACTCGGCCGTGCAGTTGAGTCGCTTGCAGATCTCGTTCCACGCGTCGTAGTCCCAGCCCTGACCAGTGGTGGTGCCCTCTTCAATGAAGTTGTAGGGCACGTAGGCGTTCTCGACCGCAACCGTGACGGTTCGACCGTCGAGATCACCGGCCGAGGAGTCGCTCGACGAACACGCCGCGGCGATGAGCATCACCGCAAGCGCCAACAGCACTACCTTCGTGAACTTTCGCATCATTCCTCCTCAACATCCCTGTGTCGGGATGACGCAGTCAGGCTACTCCTAATCCCCTCCGCGTGTCACTTCCCGCCCGGTCGTAGCCGTTAGGGTGACCGGATGAAGAGGAAGACGAAGATCGTCGCGACGCTCGGACCGGCTATTGATTCGCTCGACGGCGTACGCGAGCTGATCGGGGCAGGACTCGACGTCGCGCGGTTCAATTTCTCACACGGCACCGTGAAAGAACACATCCGGCGGCACGAATGGGTGCGCACCGCGGCGGATGAGGCGGGGGTCTCGGTCGCGACGATGCAGGACATCCAGGGTCCCAAGATTCGGGTCGGGACGTTCCCCGGTGGTTCGGTCATACTCGAGCAAGGAGCAGAGGTCGCCCTCCAACCCGGTGAGGGCGAAGGAGGAGCATCGACGATATGCGTTGCATATCTCGAGTACGTTGATCTGGAGCCCGGCTCTCCAGTGCTCCTCGCCGATGGGATGATCCGCCTCGAAGTGGTCTCGGTGGCCGGGGGCGCGGCTCGCGCCCGGGTCGTCGGTGGCGGCAAGCTCCTCAATCACAAGGGAGCGGCCTTTCCCGGCAGTGATACCGGTGTGCCGGTCATCACGGACAAGGACGTGGAGGATCTAGCGATCGGCAGGGAGATCGGGTTTGATCTCATCGCCGCGTCGTTCGTCTCGTCGGGAGAGGACATTCGCGAGATTCGCAAGCACGTCGGGAACACGCCGATCATCGCCAAGATCGAGTCAACGGTCGGGTACCGCAACCTCGACGACATCCTCACCGAGGCAGATGGCGCGATGGTGGCTCGCGGCGATCTTGGAGTCGAGTTGAACCTGGAGAGCGTGCCCCGTGCTCAGCACGAGATACTTGAACGGACGAACAGGGCAGGGAAACTCACGATCACGGCCACCGAGATGCTCGAATCCATGATCACGAACCCCCGTCCCACCAGGGCCGAGGTGGCCGACGTGTACCGATCGGTGCTCGACGGCACCGATGCGGTCATGCTCTCAGCCGAGACCGCGATCGGTGCGTATCCAATCGAGGCCGTTCGGATGATGGATGTGATCAGTCGGGAGGCCGAACAGAGTCCGGAGTTCGTTACCACGCCGTACGCGGCGATGCACCACGATCGATCACCGTTCGCATCCGCTGTGGCACAGGCCGCGGTGGAGACGGCGAACCGACTCGCTGTCGACACCATCGTCGCCTTCACCGAGGCCGGGACGACGGCGCGGCTCCTTTCGAAACAGCGGCCGTGGGCCGACGTCTACGCCTTCACTCCCCACGAGGCGACCTATCGTCTGATGGCGCTCTTCGGCTGCATCACGCCGCTTCGCACACCGATCCACCGGTCAACCGACGCGATGCTCACGTTCGCAGAGGAGTACCTGCTGGAACACGGAATCGCCACCACCGGTGACACGACCGTGATGGTCGCGGGAATCCCCCCGAATCTCCAGGCCTCAACGAATCTGATGAAGGTTCATCGCGTGGGGAGCGCGACCGGGGGAGTACCGAGACACTGAGAGAGCCGATTCGGTGATCGCGGGATGCCGTGAGGAGCGGAGTGGGGGTGGTTGCGCCGGTCGGCTGGCTTCGTTCGGCTGCTCGGCTACTCATTCGGCCATCGGTTCTACACTTCGCGACCCCGACGCCAGGAGCGGAGCATGGGCCAGCCTATTGAGGAACTCGACCGGACCACGGTTGATGAGGTCGCGATCTTCACCCTCGATCGCAACGTGACGAGCATGGCAACGCGGTCGTTCGACGAGGCTCCGGCCGGCCCGAATGTCGACGACTTCGCCGCGATCCTGGCAGCCAAGATCTTCGAGATTGATCCGGCGATCAATCGGGTATACGCGGCGGCGAACGTCGTTCAGGTGACCCGCCGGCGAGGATGGGACGACGCTTCAGGAAGCGCCGTCGGGGTGGTGATCGGCGACCTCTTCCGCTTCTACGGCTGAGTCCGGCACTCGGTATTCGGACCGAGCCAGCCGCGTCAGGGGGCTGCTGTGGTCGTCGTCGACGGGACGGTCGTGGTTGGGGGAGCGGTGTAGACACCGACCTTGAGGGTGACCGACGCTCCGGGTCGCACGAAGGTGCCGCCTGACGGGTCCATCGACAGCACGACACCGTTCTTCGACTGGCTGTCGGTCTTCTCGTCGACTCTGATGATCGTATAGCCGGCTGTTGCCAGCTGATCCAAAGCGGCTTCGTACGACTTGCCGACGACCGAAGGAAGTTCCGCGGGACAGTTGACGGGTTCCCCGGTAACCATGCAGGCGTGCACGGCGATCTTCTCGTCCTGGATGTTGTAGCGCCAACTCCAGGTCTTCTCACGTTCCTTTGTGCCATCAGAGTGGGTGATAATCCGGGTGACGGTTTGTGTGAAGCCGTCGATGCCGCTCTGGACCCGCTTCTCTTGGCCGGGGTTGAGTGGTGTTTCCCCGTCGACAGGTTCGTCCGCGACGTAGACGGTCTCGTACTCCTCCGGATTGGTGCGCTCACCCCATTCGGCGGTGCAGGTCTTCCCTCCGTTGTTGCCGAAGAAGTACACCGTGAGTTCGGAATCCGAATACCGGGTTCTGATGATGACCGGAGCATCGCTGTTGTTCCTGAACTTCACGTCGGGGCTGGGGTACCCCATCGTCGCTTCGATCACTTCCGGGTACTTCTTGAAATAGAGGGAGTGCGGCTTGTGCTCGACGTCTTCGTAGCAGCCGTAGAACACGGCGTTGTAGAACGTGGTCGAGAACTGGGAGACGCCGCCGCCGATATTGGCCGCATGGCCTTCGCAGAGGACTTCGCCGTTGATGATGGCGCAGTCCTCGAGGTAGCCCTTCTCCACGGTCCGCGGACCCACGACTTCGTTGATCGAGAAGGTTTGCCCCGGGAACACCACATACTCGTCGACGGTGTCGGCCATGAGGTGGATGTTGTGGACACGGTTCACCCCCGGCGTGTCGGTCGTGAACTTCGAGACGAGAGCCATCGGCCCGTATGCCGCGGCTTCCTCGTTGGTGAGCGTCGGTTCGTCTCCTTGCGAGACCGGGAACGGCCCGGTCTTGGATCCTTCCGCGGCTCTCATCAGCTCCTCGGTGACGGCGGGCGCGTTCATCGTCGTCCCGTAGCGACCGGGGATGAAGTAGACCTCGCCGCTCGAGAGCGTCGCTTTGAATTCGGCGCTCACCGGTGCCAACTCGAACTCGCTTCGGTGCGGTTCGAGGAGATCACGGACCACGGCCTCGTCGAGCAGAACTGCAACCTCGACCGGATTCGTGCTGATCTCGGTGTAGACGGCTCGGGCGATCTCATCTGCCGTGAACGTCTGCGAGTATTCGATGTCGTCGTTGGTGAGGATCACGTTCGCGTTGATGATCCGACGAACCCGAACAGCGGCGGCGTCGACATGAGAGTCGGTCACCTCCGGCTGGTGATCGACAACGGGGAGGCGGGCTTCCCGGCCCGGGAGTACCGAGAGTGTCTCGACCACGATCTCCGTTGAGGCCGACTTCTCGAGCCGCTCTCCGGCTCGCGGGTATTCGACGACGACCTCCATCTCAACGACGTCCACGGATCCCTCGTAGGCCGGATTGGGGATAGCGGCGTCCTGCCAGATAGTGAGCTGGTCGTCGATCGCTTCGCGGTCCATGGTGATCGGGAGGTGCACGTCGACGGGCTTCGAGAATCCGCCGAGCCAGGCCCAGAACCGGCTGATCGGGCCACCCTCGGTGCGTTGCGAAATCGCCTCTTCGACGGCGGTCACCTCATCGGCCTCGACCGAAACAGACGAAGGCTCGAGTCGGAACGGGTGCTCGTTGACGATGAATACGGCCGGTGTGGTCTGGAGTTGCCGTTCGTAGGCCTGGATAGTGAGCATCGCATCGTCGTAGCTGAGGCCGCTGACGTCAATGCCGGCGATCGAGACGTTTCGCGGCACCTCTCCCTCGGCAATGGAGCGATCGACCCAGAACACCCCGGCCGGGAGGAGGAACAGGGCGATCGGGAGGAGCGCGAAGAGAGCGAATCGTGGTTTCACAATGGGTTTTGGTCCGGATTCATGGGCTTCGATTGAGGGTACCGGTGCGGCCCGATAACACGCGTCGGGCGGCCCATTGCCTCAGCCGCCACCGACTGTTGTTGTCGTGGTGTCCCCTGGGATCGTTGTGGTGGTGTCCTCCGGGATCGTTGTGGTGGTCGTGGTCGGTACCGGACAGGACCCGATGCCCAGGTCGCACGGGTGCTTCTCGATGACGCGGGCCGATCCCCGGTAGTGGTGGGTGTACGGCTCGCGAATGATGCTGCCGTCTGGCATGGTCATGACGCGGGTCACCGTGACGCTCCAGCCCTGCGAACCCTTCGAGACGACGCGCTCGGTTCCCGGTGTCACCGCCGGGTTCTCTTTGTAGACCACCCGAGGCTCCGTGTAGTTGGACCGTTCCGATCGTTCCGCCTCACACGTGCGACCGCCGTTGTTCCCGTAGAACTGAACGGTGATCGTCGAATTGCCGTCGTAGGAGTTCCGGATGATGATCGGCGCATCTGAATCGTTGCGGAACACGACGTCAGGGCGCGGATAACCCATCGTTGCTTCGCGACCCTCCGGGTAGCGAGAGATGTAGATGCTGTGCGGCGTGTGTTCGATGTCCTCGTAGCAGCCGAAGAAGATGGCGTTGTAGATGGTCGTGGCATATTGACTGACGCCGCCGCCAACATTCGCCGGATCGTCGCAACAGGTGACTTCGCCACCGATGATCGCACCATCGCGCTTGTAGCCACCCGCCTCGGTTCGCTGGCCGACGGTCTCATTGACCGAGAATTCCTCGCCGGGCCAGACGACAGAGCCATCGAGCGTGTCGGCCATGAGGTGGATGTTGTGTACCCGGTTCACACCGGGCGTGTTCGTTGTGAACTCCGAGACGAGACCAAGCGGGCCGAAGCCCTCAGCATCGGCCGTGGTGAACGCCGGCTCCGCCCCTTCCGCGAAGACGAGTCGTCCGCTCGCGGTACCGGACGTAGCGGCTTTGAGCAGCTCGACGGCCACGCCTTCCGGATCGAGGATCGTTCCGTTCTTCGAAGGGATGATCGACACCTTCGTGGTCTCGATGTCGACGTCGAAGTCCGCGTTGATCGGAGGAAGCTCAAAGTCCTCTCGGTGTGGCTCGAGAATCTCTGCGACCCGATCGACGCTGAGGGAGATATCGATCTGTGGGGGCGAACTGTGCACGATCTCGACGATCGTGGCGTCGGCGATCTCGGACGGTTTCACGGTGAGGACGAGGTTTCGGTCCTCGTCATGCAGCAGAATCGGTCTCGATGCCATCGCCCTGAGTGTCGTCACGGCGTCATCGACGTCGGCCTGGGTCATCACGGGAACGGAGTCCATCAAAGGGAGTTCAGTTGTCTCCCGTTGTGGCTGTTCCAGGACAGAAGTGATGATGGTGCGCGCAGCCGGCTTGTCGATCTTCTCCCCGATTCGCGGATACTCGAACTCGATGTCGCCGTCCACGATTTGAATCGCCCCTTCATACGCCGGACTCTCGATCGCATCCTGCTCCCAGTCGTCCAGGAGGGCGTCGACAGCCTCATCATCGACGGAGATCGCCAGGTTGACGTCGACACGCTCGGTGAACCCGTTGAGCCAGGGCACGAAGCCGCTGACCAATCCGCCGCTGCGCTGACTCAGAGCCTCGGTCACGGCACCGTCAACGTCGGCTGTGAGACCGACGGTCGTCGGGTCGAGTTCGTACGCGGAGCCGCTTACGACAAACGTCGCCTGCTGGGTCTGAAGATTCGTCTCATAGGCTCGAACGACGACGGTGGCGTCACGCTTGGAGAGCCCGCCTACGTCGATTCCCGCGACGCTGACGTTCCGTGGTATTTCACCCTGATTGGCCGTTCGGTCGACGAAATAGACCACGAGCGGGAGCAGGAGGAGTAGTGCCGGTACGGCGATCGAGGCGATGATGCGAATACGGCGGGTGTTCATGAAGTCCTTGCGGGAGGAAGATCGGGAGCGAGTATAGGAATGCGTTCTGATAACGGTCCCCATCTCGAACAGGCTGCAACCCTTGTCCTGTAAGAGTTTCCTGCATAGAATCGACCGGTGATCAGCTTCCCCGACCTCGCGCCCGGTGGACGCATCTCGGTGTCGGCAACGCTCTACGTGACCTACCGCTCCTGCCCCCAACAGGCGCTCGGGCGACTCCGCGGGGAATACCCGACCGACTCGATCGCATCGTTCAAGGGCTCCCTTGCACACCGCGTCTTCGCGCGCCACCTCATGGCCGGACCGATTCCTGAGCGAGATGTGCCCCGGGTCTGCCGTGAGGAGATCGGGGCTCCGGAAGGGCACCTGAACACGAAGCTCGCCCCTCTCAATCTGGACCGACCGTCGAGACTCGCACCGGTTCTCGCCGAAGTCGGCGATCTGTATGCGCGGTTCGAACGCTTCCCGACCAGCGGCTTTCGGGCGGCCGAAGTGAGCCTCGAGGTGGACGTCGGGACTGGGGCGATTCTGCGCGGTCGGGTCGATGCGGTTTTCGACGGTCCATCCGGCGCACCGGTGATCATCGACTGGAAGACGGGCGCCTGGCTCGAAGATTCCGGGCCCCAACTCGAATTCTACGCCCTGGTGTGGGCCCTCGAGCGCGGCGAATTGCCGGTCAGGGCCGAAGCGGTATCCGTACAAACCGGGGAGCGGACCGGGATCGAACCGACAGCCGAGCGATCCAAGGTCGTCGCTCAAGACGTCGCATCGATGATCGAGATGCTCAGAACGGCCTTCCAATCGGGCGACGACATCGAACGGCGAGCGGGACCACACTGCCGATGGTGTCCGCTTCTCGACGGATGCACGGAGGGAACGACCGCCGTCGCGATCCTCGGCGGCCCGTGATCTATGGTTGACTGCCTCGATGCGGAAAACGATCGTTGCACTTCATGCCCATCCCGATGACGAGTCGAGCAAGGGCGCTGCAACTATCGCCCGCTACCACGACTCCGGCATGCGGACTGTCCTCGTCACCGCGAACAGGCGGAGAGGCTGGAGAGATCCTGAACCCGGAGGCGGAGACGCCTGACGCGCTCGCCGATCTGGCCGCGGTCCGACGATCCGAGCTTCGTGAAGCCGCCGGCATCATTGGATACGACGATGTCGTGATGCTCGGATACCGGGACTCCGGAATGCCGGGGAGCGATGCCAACCGCCATCCAGACGCATTCGTCAACGCGTCGCTCGACAAGGTCCTGGAGCGTCTCGTTGCGATCATTCGTTCCGAGCGACCACACGTCATCCTCGGATACGATGACCACGAGTGGTACCCACACCCCGACCATCTGCGTATCCACGACTTCTCCGAGGCTGTCTTCGAAGCGGCCGCTGATCCGAATCGATTCCCGGATGCCGGCGATCCGTGGGCGGCGGATCGCCTCTACGCACCAGTGTTCTCGCTAAGGCGGCTGCGTGTGCTTGGAGAGGCGATGGCGTCGCGTGGGCTGGAATCCCCGTTCTCCCGATGGATCGAGCACATCGGGCCGGATGCCGTTGATCCTCCCCTCACGGTCATCGACGTCGGACCGTACGTCGAGCGGGCGAGGAGCGCTCTACGGGCGCATCGTACGCAGATCGACCCGGACGGCCACTGGTTCCAGATCCCGCTCGACGTGATCCTCTCCGTCTATCCGTACGAGGACTTCGAACTCCTGGCATCGAGAGATGACGCGAACCCGGCAGGCACGGATCTGTTCGGCCCGTAGTCAGACGAATCGCTCACGCCCCAAACTCGGCCCTTGGCCCCGCCCCCTGTCTGCTGTTGGCTGTCTGCTGTTGACCGTCTCCTGCCCTTCGCCTTCCGAGTCAACCCACTCATCCCCCCGTTGTGTTTCAATACGGACCTATGGATCGTCAGCCGGCCACAAGCCTCCATGCTCTCCTCTCTGCGCTCGACCCGAGCCTGGCAGGGCCGGCGCTGCACCCCCTCGAGCGTCTCGTTACCCGATCTTGGTCCGGCGATGGGCTGATCACCGCGATTGTCGGCACGTCAGGTGTCGGGAAGTCAGAGATCGTGAATGCGCTCGCCGGTGCCAGGGTGGTCGCGGTCGGACCGTTGCGTCCGACCACCACCGAGATAGCAGTCTGGGGCGATGTCGATAGTGGGTACCTGACCGGCGCAAGGATCTCCGATCCGCAACCACCCAACGATTTGGCGCTCGTCGACACACCGCCCGCGGAGCACTTCCCGGAGACGGTCACCGCCGTACTCGACCTCGTCGACGTCGTGGCGATCGTGGTGTCTCCCGAACGATACGCCGATGCGACCACCGTGGCGCTGCTGGCCGCCGTCCGGGAGCGTGGGATCCCGATGTGTGTTGTCCTCTCTGTCGGCGCGCGGGACCCGTCCAGCTTCGAGGAACTCGCCGAGGATGCGAGGGTGAAGTTGGGAACACCCATCAACGTCCTGGTGGGCGAGGACATCGACCCCCTGCGACTCCTCCTCGACGAGATGGTCCACGATCGCGACGGCCTCATCGAGCAACGGGATCGGGCGGCGGCGGGGTTCTGCGCGATTCAGACGTGTGAGGTCGCGGGAGTTCTCGAGGAGCGTACCGTCGAGTCCCGGATCGTTGTCGGAAAGGCCGACGAGGCATTCGCTCGGGCGCGGGTCGATCGTCGGCAACTCGAGGCGACGGCAGATGCAGCGTGGGAAGTCGCCGCACCCGCGATTGCCGACATGACCGCTGATGCGACGGATCGCGCGATCGGTGAACTCGCCGACGACGTCGCCGCAGATGAGTTCTTCTCGTGTGCCGTCGCTCACGCGGCCGCGTCGCTCCCGTCGATCGATCGGGAACCGATTGATGATTGGTATCGAGAAACCATGGCTCTCTCCCTGGCGGCGATCAAGCGGCGACGACTCCACCCGCTGCGTTCGAGAGCCGTTCGCGAGGAGATATGGCGGCTTTCGGTCGACTTCGACCGCCGACCGCCCAAGCGAGTGCTCAGGGCGCTCGGCGGTCGCCTGCCCGATCTCAGATTCGATCGGAGCACCGCGTTGACCGGCGCCATGCGCGATGCCGGAGCGGTCAGGATCGCCGCCTTCAAGACCGATCTTGACCCGTCAAGCCGGGTCTCCGCTGAGGACTTGAGAGCTGCTGCAGACGCTCTCGCCACCACCGGATCGCCGCGTTGGGAGGCAGGCGACGATGTATCGTGACTTCACTCCTGCGCTTGATCTGCTCGATCTCGCGATCGCTTCCTCCGAGGGGCTGGCCTCGGAGGCAGATCGAGAGGCAGCGGCAGGTCTCGCTGCCGTGACCCGCCGTCGACGGGATCATCTCAGCGGCGCTATTGTCGTCGCGATCGCGGGAGGGACCGGATCGGGGAAATCAAGTCTGCTCAACGCCATCGCCGGTCGAGAGGTCGCTTCAACGAGTGCTCTCCGGCCGCACACCGACGAGCCTCTTGCGTGGATCCCGGCAGACGATGCCGCGATCTCCGCGATGGTGGCGACCCTCGGTGTCGACACGGTCGTCGAGCACGACGATGAACTGGATCTCGCCGTTATCGATCTCCCCGATCTCGACAGCGTCGATGCCAACCATCGATCGCTCGTGGAGGCGACCCTTCCGCTTGTTGACGCGGTGATCTGGGTATTCGATCCGGTCAAGTACCACGACCCCTCGATCGATGACGAGTTCCTCGCCACTGTCACCGAGTATGAACCGGTGTTCATCTTCGCGCTCAACAAGGTCGATCGTCTCGACGAGGCGGAAGCAGAAGCGGTCGAAGCCCACTTGGGCGGCATCCTCAGGATGGACGGTTTCTGCGATCCCGAAGTGCTCGCCGTTGCTGCTGCGCCGCCCGACGGGAGCCCGGTCGGCATCGACAGACTGATGACCTCGCTCGAACGCACGCTGGTGACGAAGCGCGCCGATCGGGTGAAGCTGGTCGCCGACATTCTTCGAGCGGGTCGGCGCCTTGCCACCGACGCAAACGTATGGACCGGGACACCCGACGACGCTCACGACCAGATTCGTGACACCGCCGGTGAGCCCGGGCAGCTCTCCACCGTGCTCGATCGGCTCGGGATCGATGGACCGCTCAGGGCCGAAATCGTGTCTTCGAACGGCGAGATCGATCCGATCGATCTAGGGCTTCATCGGCGCGCCGAACTCGCGGCAACCGTGGCCGCGGCTGGGAGTCGCTTGCGCTGAAATCTCAGACGATGACCCCGGAGCCGCATCGTGATGCTCGGGACAGCGCCGTGGACCGAGATCTGGCAGACCGTGCTGATCCTCGTTGTGTCGATCACCGTGTGGCTCGTGGTGCGGGTGCTCATACATCGAGGGAGCAGGCGGACGCAGCGCAACCTCGAGGCGACCGGCGGTCTCGCGGACCGAGCGAAGGCCCAGCGTCTCGAGACGATCGCCCGCACCGTCTCAACGGTCGTGTTTCTCGCGATCATGGTCACCGGCATCGTCATGTGTTTGGCCATATGGGGGATACCGATTGCTCCAATCGTTGCCTCTCTGTCCGTCGTCGGCATCGCGATCGGCTTCGGAGCCCAGGACTTCGTTCGGGATGTCATCTCCGGTCTGTTTGTCCTCCTCGAAGACCAGTACGCCGTGGGCGACGTGGTCGATCTTGCAGGGGTCTCCGGGACGGTGGTGGAGATTCGTCTGCGGACGACCGTGCTGCGGGGACTCGATGGAAGCGTCTATCACGTACCGAACGGAGAGGTTCGCGTCGCAACGAACCTCACCCACGAGTACAGCAGTGTTGTGATCGACATTTCCGTCGCGTACGAAGGGCCGGTGGATCGGGCGATCGACGTCATCACCGATGAGGCCGGCGCGTTCGCTTCCGACGCCGATTGGGGTCCCCGCCTTGTGGATCAGCCGGAGGTTCTCGGGGTCGACAAGCTCGCGGAATCGGGCGTCATCGTGCGGGTGCTCATGACCACGGATCCGGACGAACGGTGGAGGGTCAAGCGCGAATTCCTCCGAAGGATCAAGAACCGCCTTGACGACGAAGGCATCGAGATTCCGTATCCGCACTTGACGATCGCGGACCGACCGGACGAGACCTGACCCTGCTTCCCCCGCGATGCGCCTCACGCATCCGGGTCACGCACGGCAAGCATCGCGTCGACCGCCGGCGTGATCTCGATGTGCGACGTCAAGCCCAGGTGCTCCCCATCCGCCTGGAACGGCGTCACCGGATCGGCGTCGATCGTCAACCTGTCGAAACAGCTGTACACCCGGGCATCGAGACGTTCCGTCAGCGGTCGCTTCAGAATCGCCCTGGCGAAGATCTCCGCCGACCGGTGCACTTCGAGGTCGCCGGCGACCACCGCAGCGAGGCCGTCAACGGGTTCCCGGGTGATGTGGAGCGGCACACGTCCGAAGTATGTGTAGGGCTGGTGAACCTGCGTGAGGGCGGCGACGCCGTCGACACGAACGCCGTCGATATCGACGCGTAGATTCGCGGGCGGCCCCGCCATTGGCCCAGGAGTGTGGAGATCGCCGACTCCGCGGTAGTGTGCGCCGCCGAACCAGATCTTCGAGTGGGGGCGCCGCTCGGCGTGTTCGACGACGTCGGCGTCGAACCCGACGCCGACCGCGAAGGTCGCGTACTCGATGGTCGTGCTCCCGCCGATTGACGACTCAATCCGTGCCAGACGGGTGGGGATCGACGGCAAGGTCGCGATCGCTGCGGCGGCGCGCCTCGGCCGCTTGGGGAGACCGAAGATCCGCGATGTCACATTCGTCGTGCCGGCCGGGATGATCCCGAGAGCGGCCGTCGTGCCCACGATGCCGTTGGCCACGTGGTGAACGACGCCGTCGCCTCCCATCGCAACCACGATGGCATAACCCTCCTCCGCTGCTCGTGCCGCATGTTCTCTGGTCGCCTCCGGCCCTTGGGGCCACTCGGCATCGACGTCGAAGGTCTCGGAGAGTGTCGTGATCACGTCGCGATAGAGCGCACCGGTGAAACCGGAGGCCGAGGGATTGGCGAGGAGCAACAATCGGCGCATTGCCTCGAAGCGTACGGGTGCCGTGTGGTGAACGCTTCCGGCGGGACGCGATGGAGAGGGTACGCTCGGGTTGTGAGGTTCAGGGATCGTCACGAGGCCGGTGAACGGCTTGCCGACGCACTGGAGGAGAGCGCTGTGCTCCGCCCGGCAGATCGACCGCTCATTCTGGGGGTGCCGCGTGGTGGCGTTCCCGTTGCTGCGGTCATCTCGGACCGGCTCGGAGCTGAACTCGACGTTCTGGTGGCCCACAAGCTCGGTGCGCCGGGGAACCCGGAGTTTGCGATTGGCGCAGTGGCGGAAGACGGGACGACGATTCTGGACACCCAACTGATTGAGCGATACGGGATCAGCGGCGACTATGTCGAGCGAGAGACGCGTTCCCAGCGAGCGGAGGTCGAGCGTCGCGCCAAGCTGCTTCGGAGTGGACGCTCCCCGATTCCAGTCACCGGCCGGATCTGCATCGTGACCGACGACGGCGTAGCTACCGGTTCGACGCTCGAAGTGTCACTGCGCCTCGTCCTCAACGCCGGTGCGGATCGCGGTCATCGCCGCGATCCCGGTCGGCCCACCAGCCACGATCAATCGACTGGAGGGAATCGTCGATGCCGTGGTCTGTCCGATGCAGCCGGCAACCTTCTTCGCAGTCGGCGCGTGGTACGAAAACTTCGAACAAGTATCTGACAAGACCGTGATCGATCTTCTCGGTGCCCGTAGTCCGTAATCCGCGGCCCGGCTCATAGCTCATGGCTCAACGAACAGGCTTCTCTGGCCGGCAGCTCTGCTCTCCTGCTCTATTGCTCTGCTCGGCTACTCGGCTACTCCGCTACTCGGCTACTCGGCTACTCGGCTGACTCCGCTACTCCGGCACGACGGCGGTGTTCAACCGCACCGCCCCCGCATCCGCCAACAGCGCTTCTACCGAATCCCTGAGTTCATTCGGACGGAACGGTTTGGTCATGAAGGCGTCGGCTCCCCCGGCGGCAGCGCGATCGGCCATCTCCGGTTGAGCATGGGCAGTGAGAACGAGGACGCGAATGTCAAGCGTGCTCGGCCCTGACCGGAGTTGGGACAGAACCTCCCACCCGTCGAGGCCGGGCAGTCCGATGTCGAGGATGATGACGTCGGGCACTGCGGCTCGCGCTGAATCGAGGCCGATCAGACCGTCCTCTGCGAACCGCATCTCCGCATTGAGCGGACGCAGGCAAACGTCGATCAGTCGGCGCACACTGGCCGAGTCCTCGATGACGAGTACGGAGGGCTGCATGGCATATTCATCGGCACATTGCCGGGACACTTGAACGGTCCGTTGACTCTGGTTCTCGAGTGTTGTTGCCGTACCATCGGGCTGACATCGTCGTGAGGAGACACCGTGTTGCAGCCCTACAAAGCCCTGTCGTACTCCGACTTCTCTGAACCCGCTCCGGCCGCTGCGTATCGTGATGCTCTCGACAAGGTGCGCAGCGAACTCGGCGTTCATGCACCTCTGGTCATCGGCGGCGAACGGATCACCACGAAGAGGGTCATACGGAGTCTCGACCCGTCCCAACCGGCCCGTCTTGTCGGGACCGCATCGTCGGCAACGCAAGCACACGCTGTGGCCGCTCTCGATGCTGCATGGGACGCCTACCCGGGCTGGTCGAATCGGCCGGCTGCGGAGCGGGCGGAACTGATTCATCGAGTCGGCGATCTGATCGCCGAGCGGATCTACGAGTTCGCAGCGTGGCAGACATACGAGGCAGGGAAGAACTGGGTCGAAGCCGAAGCGGATGTAGCCGAGGCGATCGATTTCTGTCGCTACTACGCGCACCAGGCGCTTGCAATGGAGAGACCGCTTCCGGTTCACGCCTATCCGGGAGAGACCAACGAGTCATGGCTCCAGCCCATCGGCGCAGGTGTTGTGATCCCACCGTGGAACTTCCCGCTCGCGATCCTCGTCGGTATGACCGCCGGTCCTATCGCTGCAGGAAACACCGTCGTTCTCAAGCCCGCATCGAACACCCCGCTCGTCGGGTGGGGCTTCATGCAAGTCCTCGAAGAAGCCGGGGTGCCGGACGGTGTCGTGAACTTCCTGCCCGGACCGGGTTCCGAGGTTGGGGACACCCTGGTCGACCATCCCACCACCCGGTTCATCAACTTCACCGGCTCCAAGGAAGTCGGGCTCCGGATCGGGGAGCGCTCCTCGAAAGTCCATGAGGGACAGAAATGGATGAAGCGTGCCTACATGGAGATGGGGGGCAAGGACGCACTCATCGTCGATGAGACCGCAGATCTCGACGCCGCAGCAGATGACGCGGTGCGGTCCGCATTCGGGTTCCAGGGCCAGAAGTGCTCGGCGTGTTCGCGGCTGATCGTTGTCGACGCCGTGCATGATGTCCTGGTTGACAAGGTTGTGGAGCGGGCGGCTGCCCTGATCATCGGGGCACCGACCGAGAATCGTCAGGTCGGTCCGGTGGTGTCGGAGGCTCAGCACCGCGCGATTCTCGAGGAGATCGACCTCGGCAAGGGGGAAGGCACCATCGTCCTCGGTGGAGGATCGGTCGAGCAGAACGGTGGCTACTACATCGAACCGACGATCTTTGTGAACGTCGACCGCGACGCACGCCTTGCTCAGCACGAGATCTTTGGTCCGGTGCTCTCCGTGATCCGGGCAGCCGACTTTGATGAGGCGCTCGAGATCGCGAACGGCACCGAGTACGGACTCACCGGCGGACTACATTCGGCCGACGAGTCCCGTATCGAGCGGGCGCGTCGAGAGTTCTACGTCGGCAATCTCTACATCAACAGGAAGATCACCGGTGCATTGGTGGGAATCCAACCCTTCGGCGGTTTCAACATGTCGGGATCGAACGCCAAGGCGGGAGGTCCGGACTACCTGCGCCTCTTCATGGAAATGAAGACGATGGCCCGGCGGATCGAGTCCGCCTAGGACGATCACGGGCGCCGGCCTACGGCACGATGTCGTAGGAATGTCGTTCGACGACGTTCTCCAGTTGATCCTGGAGGATGATCGTGTTCCCTGCTGTCGACCAGATCGCCGAGTCGGAGCACCAATGGAGAATGCCACCTGCGTTCGTTCCGCAGGCGGTGACGACCTGGAGAGCTCCGCCCGCCGAAACCGAGGTCCCGGCCGGGAATTCGAGACGACGCTCGCCCGTTTCGTCCCTGACCGTCCACCCGGCGATGTCGACACTGGTGTACGACTGGTTCACGATCTGGAACCACTCGGAGGCTAGGTCGGGTTCGTCTGCGTCGACCGGGACGAGACTGACGTCGCCGATCCGAACCTGCGGGCGGTCGGGGGAGACCCCGTCTTCTGGATGGCCGCACACGAACGTGCCCCACATGCCGTTCCCCGATGCGTAGGCCTGGTCTCCGCGTGCGAGAAAATCGGCCTCCATGAGGTGTCCACTGTGAAGCGGGACGGCAGCACCGGACGAGACGAGTGCTGCGTTCACGAGCACGGCCGGATCGCCCTCGATGAGCACGTAGCGAAGAGCGCGGCCTGCAGCGTCGGTGTCCGGGCCGTCGGAAGCAAGGACCACAGTCTGACCGATCGTGAGCGAGGCCAGGACCGTCCTGGATTCATTTCCGTAGCATTCGTCACCTTCGGGAGCATCGACGCCGATGAGACGGATGTCGATCCTCTGCCCGTCGACGACGGCCTGAATCGTGTCACCGTCGATGACACCGTCGACGGTCCCGCGAACGACCTCTTCTGCAGGAGGCAGCGTCACTTCGGTCGATGAAGGCGACGATTCCCCGGGCAGCGTCGTTTCGGATGATTCGTCGGTTCCGATCGAGGGGCCGGACGTGCAGGAACCGACGATGATCGCGAACGACAGGATGGCGGTGACGGTTCGGCGCATGGTGTTCGATACGGTACCGGTCGTCCACATTTGCACACGGCATTCGAGTGTCCGGCGCGGTTGAAGATTGGCCGGGCACTCCTACTCTGCGGTTGGCGAGAGCGAGAGAGGAGTGGTCATGCAGATCTTCCCGGCGGAGGAGCTGGCAGATCGGGTCGGCATGGAGACCGGCGTATCGGACTGGCTCGAGATCGATCAGGACCGGATCAACGCGTTCGCCGACGCAACGATGGACCATCAGTTCATCCACGTCGACCCCGAAGCGGCGGCTCAGACACCCTTCGGTTCGACGATCGCCCACGGATTTCTGACGCTCTCGCTCACCACCCCCATGATGATGGAGACGATGGTTGCCCCCGACCGGATGGTGATGGCCGTCAACTACGGAACCGACAGGCTCCGCTTCATCGAGCCGGTCAAGGTGGGGAGTCGCATACGAGCGCGGACCCGACTCGTCGACGTCACGACGAAGGGTCCCGGTCGCTGGTTGCTGAAGAACGAGGTAACGGTCGAGGTCGATGGTGTCGACCGACCGGCACTCATCGTCGAAGCTCTCACCCTGTTCATCACGGCATGAACACGGTTGTCCTCGTCCACGGCGCTGCGATGGACGGCACGGTCTGGCGGTACCAAGCGGATGCTCTCTCTCGAGCAGGATTCTCTCCCATCGCCGTTGATCTCCCGGGGCACGGCGGCTCGGAGGGTGAACCATCGGTGACGATCAGGGGTTACGCCGGTTGGCTCCTTGCGTATCTCTCCGTGTTGGACGAACCGGTCCATCTCGTCGGGCACTCCATGGGGGCACTGGTCGTTCTGGAGGCCACCGGGGCGCGTCCGGATCGAGTGAAATCGGTCACGCTCGTCGGCGTTGCCGACCGGATGCCCGTCAATCCCGATCTCCTGACCGGCGCCGCCGCCAACGATCTCACGGTGTCCGCCACGATGGGCTCGTGGATGCACGCTCGGCAACCCGTCGGTAGACCCGAATGGCAGGTCCGCGACACCGTCGCGATCATCGAGCGGTCCCGGCCGGGGATCGCATTCGCCGACCTCACGGCGTGCAACGATTACCGGGGTGCGGCCGCCGTCGCCGCGAATGTGTCCGTGCCGATGTTGCTGGTCCTCGGCGACCAAGACGTGATGACGCGGCCATCCGCCGCCGAACCGATCGCGAATGCAGCACCGGATGCAACGACGGTGATCGTCGAGGGTGCGGGCCACCTGCTGTTCGTCGAACGGCCGGATGTGGTGAATGAGGCGCTGGTGGGGTTTCTGAACGGAGTAGCGGAGTAGCGGAGTAGCGGAGTAGCGGAGTAGCGGAGTAGCGGAGTAGCGGAGTAGCGGAGTGGCGGAGTAGCGGAGGCCAAGCTACCGGCTACCGGCTTCGAGCCTTGTGGCGTGGGTCATCAGCCCGACAACCGACTACCGGTCTCCGAGCGCCAGATCAGGATACGCGAAGGCGGCGAAGCCGCCGCCGGTGTGCCAGAACACGACATGGTTGGCTGTGGTGAGTCGACCCTGCTCGATCTCTCGCTTCAAACCGTAGACGACCTTTCCCGTGTACGCCGGGTCGAAGAGCATGCCGGTAAGGCGCGTGGCTTCGACCTGCACAGCAAGCTCCTCGGGCGTTGAGAGACCGTATCCGCGCCCGATGTAGTCGCCGGTGATCCGCCACCGGGCCTCGCCGACCGACTCGCCGAACCTATCTGCGGCTGCGGATAGGAGCACCCTCACTCGCTGTTCGACCTCGTCCGCAGGGTCGCCGACCGACGATCCGACGATCTCGACGTCGATACCGAGTTCTTGCGCTCCACGGACCATTCCCGCCGTGGTTCCGGCGCTCGAAGCGGCGTGCCAGATGATCGGCCGTACGATCCCTTGGTCCTCGAGTTGCGGGGCAATCTCGTGCATCGCAGCGACGAAGCCCAGGGTACCGAGAGCATCCGAGGCGCCTTCAGGGATGACCCACGCACTGCCGCGAGCCGCGGCGGCCTCCTCCATGATCCGATCGCGGTCGTCGTACTCGGCGGGTGTGATGAAGCGACACTCCGCCCCCGCAAGTCGTTGAAGGAGATGGTTCCCCGTTGTCGCTTCGGGTGGTTCCCCGTCGGGGCTTCGGAGGTAGAGGATCGTGTGCAGGCCGACTCGAGCGGCAGCGAGCGCCGTGGCCCGGCAGTGGTTCGACTGGACCGCTCCACAGGTGATGACGGCGTCGGCACCGGCATCGAGCGCTGCGGCGAGATGAAATTCGAGCTTGCGAACCTTGTTCCCCGAGAGACCGAAGCCGGTGAGATCATCCCTCTTGACCCAGATGGTCGGGCCACCCCACGCCGCGCTGAGGCGATCCGCCGGCTCGAGCGGCGTCGGGAGATGGGCGAGACCGATTCGTGACTGGTTCATGCTTCTGACGCTATCACTTGTACCTCTGGCGGTGTCGCGTAATCCGCCGAATCGGAATCGGTGACGAGGAGCACCGATCCGTGCAGCTTTGTCGGCTCGGGCGATCGCCTGATCGCCGGCGCGGAGTATGCGACACTACGGCCATGCCTGAAGTCATCATCAACGACCACGAAGTCTTCTACCGCGAAAAGGGGAGCGGTTCTGTTGCGCTCTTCGTCCACGGATTCCCGTTCGACTCGACGATGTGGATCGAGCAACTCGATGCTCTGTCCGACGTGCGACGGTGCATTGCGCCCGATCTGCGCGGTTTCGGTCGCTCTGCGCCGTCGATTCGCCCCGTGCTCACGATGGAAGATCACGCGTTCGACCTCGTTGCGCTCACCGATGCTCTCGGCGTCGAACAGGTCGATCTGATTGGACTCTCCATGGGCGGCTACATCGCCCTCGCGTTCGCAGAGCGCTATCCGGAACGGCTTCGCACGCTGGCGCTCGTCGACACGAAGTCCACAGAGGACTCCGTCGATGCGAAGGCCGGACGCGGAGCCGCCGCAGAGCGGGTTGCCACCGAGGGGCGCACCGGGGTCGCGGCCGACATGGTCAGCGTTCTCGTCGCGGCGTCGGCGTCGAACTGGATCCGCGCCCGCTTGCGCACCATGATCGAATCAACGCCTGCCGAGTCCATCGTCGCCGCGCTCATCGGTATGAAAGATCGCCCCGATCGGACCGCGGTGCTGTCGAGTCTCTCGGTCCCCGTCGCTGTGATCGTCGGGGAGCACGACATGCTGGCATCGCTCGCCGACGCTGACCACATGGCGGTTGCTGCAGGCGCTGCTCTCACGGTTGTGCCCGATGCCGGTCACATGGCGCCGATCGAGGTTCCGATTACCGTCGCGCAAGCACTGCGGACCCTCTGGTCCTCTGGTCGGGTCCGCTAGCCTCCGCCCGGGTCGAGAGGGAGGACCAAGGATGGCCGACGCGATCGCCGAGTACGGAGCCGTCGACGACCGGGAATACCGGAGACGAATCCGGGCATGGGCGATGTACGACTGGGCGAACTCCGCATTCGCCACCACCATCCTCGCTGCCGTCCTGCCGGTGTACTACAGCCAGGTCGCCGGTCGCACCCTCGGGTCCGCCGCCCAGGCAACCGCGTACTGGACGGCGACGCTCTCGATCTCGCTGATCATCGTCGCGATCCTCTCGCCGATCCTCGGTACCATCTCGGATCTCAAGCGGGGCAAGAAGAAGTTCCTCGCTGCTTCCATCCTCGTGGGTGCGGTCGGGGTGTCACTCCTCGTCTTCGTTGGCACCGGCGACTGGCTCATCGCGTCAGCAGCGTTCGTCATCGCCAGGATCGGGTTCGCGACCGGCAACGTGTTCTACGAGGCGCTCCTTCCTCACGTGGCTCACGACGAGGATCTCGATCGCGTTTCGACCATGGGGTACGCCGTCGGCTATCTCGGAGGAGGGCTGCTCCTCGCCGTCAACATCGTGATGATCTTCACCCTCGGTGATTCCCTGGGGACGCGGCTGTCGTTCCTCTCCGTGGCGATCTGGTGGATCGTCTTCTCGATTCCGGTGTTGCGCAGGGTCCCCGAGCCACCCGCGGCCGTTGCGACCGGATCCGGAGGGCTGTTCTCCGTTACGTTCAAACGCCTCGGGGAGACATTCAGCCACCTCCGCAGTTACCGCGAACTCTTGAAGTTCCTCGTCTCGTACCTGATCTACAACGACGGAATCGGAACGATCATCGGTGTCGCCGTCATCTACGGCGCCGAACTCGGCTTTGGCTCGATCGAGTTGATCGCGGCGATTCTGCTCGTGCAGTTTGTCGGGATCCCGTTCTCGATCGTGTTCGGGAAGATCCCGTCCAGGGATGAATCGAAGCGAGCGTTCTTCCTCGCGTTCGTCGTTTGGAATCTCATCATGCTTCCGCTCGTCGGGATCGGGAGCCAGTTCGTCCTCAGCGACGACGTCACGGGAACCAGGCCGCCGGCATATGAAGACACTGCCGCCGCCGTCGGTGAGGGTGACTACGCGGTCGACTCATCAGCCGTGGCGCTCGAAGGTGTATGGGAGACGGACGGTGAGTACGCAGGCACCTACGATGCCGGTGCGATCTATTCGCTGGCGTACAACGGCACCAAGGTGCGGGTGCACTACAGCGAGGGACCGGATCGAGGCGAATGGGCGGTGCTCATCGACGGTTCGGCAGTGATCGAAGATGACGAACCGGTCGTCATCGACGGCTACAACCTCGCGGTCCACGAAGGTGTGGACATCGATATCGCGGCGACGGAAGCCGGAGAGCATCTCCTCGAGATCGTCAACACCGGCGAAGCGGACGAAGCCTCGTCCGGCACGGCCATGGTCATCGGTGAGGCCACGGTGATGGAGCCACCGAGGACAAGTGATCTTCTCGCGATCCTGGGCTTGCTGTTCGTGGTTGAAGTGGTTGGACTCGCAGTAGCAGTCGTGCTCGGAGGTCCGCTCTTCTCAGGACGTGCCGACACGATGACCACGAAGCGCACGATCATCCTCGCCCTGATCGTCTACTCGGCGATCGCCATCTGGGGGTTCTTCCTTGACAGCGTCGTCGAGTTCTGGTTCCTGGCGTTCATGGTCGCCGTTGTCCAGGGCGGCTCTCAGGCCCTCAGTCGGAGTCTCTATGCCTCGATGGCGCCGAAGGCCCTGTCTGGCGAGTTCTTCGGGTTCTTCTCTGTCATGTCGAAGTTCTCGGCGATCCTTGGACCGCTGCTCTTCGTCGGCGCCGTCACCCTGTTCGGATCATCGAGGCCAGCAGTCCTCGGGTTGATCGTGTTCTTCGTAGTCGGGATCTACCTCCTGACCCGTGTCGACGAGACCGAAGGCCGCCGGGTGGCGCGCTGAAGCCGATGACGCGGCAGCTGCCGCGGGCATCATCGAGGCTGGCTGACATGAGACGTCCGACCATCGCGATCGCGATTGTCGTGTTGGCCGCTGCTTCGTGCGGCGGCGAATCGTCACCGGTGTCCGTTCCGGCCTCTTCTCCCACGGTGGCTCCGTCATCAACGTCGACAGCCGCCGTCGGTGAAGCGACGACGACCACGCTCGCCCCTGAGCAGACGCCAACAACGACGCTACCGCTCGAGGATACGATTCTGCGTCTTGAGGCGGTGGCCGATGGATTCGAACAACCGGTCTTCTACACCACGGTTGGCGATCGCGGCTATGTCGTGGACCAGCCGGGCGTGATTTGGACGATTGTCTCCGGCGAGGACCCCTCGATGTTCCTGGACATACGTGATCGGGTGCGATTCAGCGGCGAGCAAGGCCTCCTCGGCCTCGCGTTCCACCCCGAATATCCAGACCGGCTCTACGTGGATTACACCGCGAGCGACGGTCGAACGGTCGTTTCGGAGTTCACCGTCGGCGCGGACTCGCGGACCGCTGATCCGGCTACCGAGCGTGTGTTGCTTGAGATCGAACAGCCGGCTGCGAACCACAACGGCGGCATGATCGCCTTCGGGCCCGAGGGATACCTGTGGATCGGCATGGGTGACGGCGGGGCCTCAAACGACAAGTTCGGAAACGGACAACGTGAAGACACGCTGCTCGGAGCGATGCTCCGGATCGTGGTCGGACCAGATGTCATTCCTTACGGGGTCGCCGAGGACTACGGCTTCGCAGCGGCCGAGGTGTGGGCGATCGGACTTCGGAATCCGTGGAGGTTCTCTTTCGATGGTGAGGATCTGTGGATAGCCGACGTCGGCCAAGGCGATGTCGAAGAGATCAACCGAGTGTCGGCGGAGGACACGATGGTCAACTACGGCTGGCCCATCTATGAAGGGAGCGAGTGTTTCGCCGGGCCGTGCACCGGAGTGGACTCGTCGGGTCGTGCACTTACCGGACCCGTTCACGAGTATCGACACGACGAAGGTTGTTCGATCACCGGCGGCTACGTGTACCGGGGGGATGCGATCCCGCAGCTCGATGGTCACTACTTCTTCTCGGACTGGTGCACCGGGTTCATCCGCTCGATCGCACCCGACGGATCGGTGCACGACTGGACGGACGGTACCGGGACCGTTCCCGCCGTATCTTCATTCGGACGAGATGACAACGGCGAGATCTACGTCGTCTCCAGTACCGGCACCGTCTACCGAATCGCGGAGGATCGCGAATGATCGTCGTCGTTGGATCGGTGAACCGGGACCTGATTGCTCGGGTCGAGCACCACCCGGTTCCGGGAGAGACGGTTCTCGGATCCGGCCATGAAATGATGCCGGGTGGCAAGGGGGCGAATCAAGCGGTCGCGGCGGCACGTCTCGGAAGGGACGTCGTCTTCGTCGGGCGGGTCGGCGCGGACGAAGACGGTCGCGATCTCATTGCAGAGTTCGAACGGGAAGGTATCGAGGTGAGCCACGTCACGGTGGATCCCGAAGCTCCGAGTGGGCTCGCCATCGTCACCGTCGACGACGCGGGGGAGAATGCGATCGTGGTGAGCTCGGGGGCGAACGGCCACGTCTCTTCCTCCGATGTCGGGGAGCGTCGGCAGTTCTCATGGCGGCGACGGTGACATTGCTCCAACTCGAGATCCCGATGGAAGCGGTGCTCTCCGCTGCCGCCGCGTCGGAGGGAATCGTCATGCTCAATGCGGCGCCGGCCGCTCACCTCCCCGCCGCGCTCTTCGAATCAATAGACGTTCTTGTCGTCAACCGCGGTGAACTCGCAACACTCACGGGGTCGGGAGATCCCGTCTCCGCGAGGAGCCTCCCAGTCCCGGTGACCGTCGTGACACTCGGTGCCGATGGCGCTCGCATCATCAGGACCGATACCGACACGTCGATCGCGGCGATGGACGTGTCCCCGGTTGACACGACGGGTGCAGGCGACAGCTTCTGTGGGGCACTTGCCGCCGGTCTCGATGCCGGGCTCAGCCTCGAGTCCTCGGTGCAGCGGGCCGTCGTAGCCGGATCGCTGGCGGTGACGGCCATCGGGGCGCGAACCGGGATGCCGACGCTCCCCGAACTCGAAGGTGCATTGCGAGCCCAGAGTTCGCAGGACACCTTGTAGGCTCGTTCCGCAATGGCGCGACCGATCATTATCGATACGGACCCCGGGCAGGATGACGCCGTCGCGATTCTCTTGGCTCTCGCGTCGCCCGAACTCGACGTGCTCGGCATCACGACCGTTGCGGGGAACGTCCCGCAGCCGCTCGTCACGACGAACGCCCTGAAGCTCCGCGAACTTGTCGGGCGGACCGATGTCCCGGTCTTCATCGGCGCCCACCGGCCGTTGGAGCGTGAACTCTTCACCGCCGAGTACGTCCACGGACCGACCGGTATCGACGGTACCAACCTGCCGGATCCGGTGACGACCGCAGAATCGAAACATGCCGTCGATTTCATCATCGACTCCTGCCTCGCCGCAGGAATCGAAGGAATCACGCTCTGTCCCGTTGGACCTTTGACCAATATCGCATCCGCGATCGCCAGGGAGCCGATGATCCTCCCGAAGATTCGGGAGATCGCACTGATGGGCGGCGGCTTCTTCGAAGGAGGGAACACGACTCCGGTCGCCGAGTTCAACATCTACGTCGATCCCGACGCTGCGGCGATTGTGCTCAACAGTGGTGTTCCGATCACCGTGTTTCCTCTCGACGTCACGCACAAGGCATTGGTGCTGCCGGAGGACCTCGACCGGATGAGGGCCATCGACACGTCGGTCGGCGACGCCGTGGTTGGCATGCTCGGCTACTACGAACGCCATGACGTCGAGAAGTACAGCATCGCAGGCGCACCGCTCCATGACCCGTGCGTGATCGCCTACCTGATCGACCCGGAACTCTTCTCCGGAAAGGCGTGCCGGGTCGACGTGGAGACCGAGTCGGAACTCACCATCGGGCAGACGGTTGTCGACTGGTGGGGCGTGACCGGCGCCGAACCCAACGCCATGGTCATGTCCGACGTCGACCGCGAGGGGTTCATCGATCTCGTTGTGGAACGGATCGCAAGACTCTGAAGCTTCGTCCGGAGTCTGGTCAGGCGTCTTCGTGCTGCTTGCTCCTCCATGCCCAGAGCGCGAGGAGAAGCGCCATCCCAACGAGCACTGCTGCGACGATCATCGTGTCGGTGAGTGCCGCGGCCTGCGCGGCCGCAGGCGCGTTGGCAACCTCTCCGCCGCCTGCATAGACGGCGGTCCGAGCAGCCCACAATGCGCCGAGCACGGCGATGCCGGTGAGGCTCGCCGTCGTGCGGTTGATGGTCAACATGCCCGAGGTGACGCCGAGCTGATCGTGGGGGACCGAACCCAGGATCGCCGAATTGTTCGGGGATTGGAAGATCCCGAATCCGAGGCCGATGATGAGTCCAACGATGACGACGACGAGTGCTGTTGTGGCGCCTTCGAACCAGAACCCTGCGATCGCATACGCGATGGTCATCAGGGCGAGTCCGACGACCGTGACCGGTCTCGATCCGATCCGGTCCGACAGCATGCCGGACATCGGAGCGACGATTCCCATGGTGATGGGGATCGCTCCGAGAACGAAGCCTATCCCGCGTGGCGACAGTCCGATCACGTCGGTCAGGTAGAACGGGACGAGGAGGATCATTCCTGAGAGTGCGAAGAACCCGATGAATCCGGTGATCAGGTTCACCGTGAGATCACGACTCTTGAAGAGAGCAAGGTTGAGCATCGGCTGCGCGACCCGTCGTTCCACCGCGATGAAGGCCGCGAGCGCGGCGACCGAGACCGTGAACATCCCGAGGATCAGCGGCTCCGTGAAGCCGATGTTCTGACCCATCGTGAGAGCGAGGAGGAAGGTGAGAAGCCCGACGAAGAATGTGCCTGCACCAACGAAGTCGAAACGCTGTCCACCCTTTGGCTTGGTGTTCGGGACGAACTTGATCGCTGTGATGGTGCCGATGATGCCGATCGGTAGGTTGACGAAGAAGATCCAGCGCCAGTCGGTCGCCTCGAGGATTATGCCGCCGATGATCGGTCCTGCCATGATCCCGAGTGACACCGTGGTGCCGTTGATTCCGAGTGCCTTGCCGCGTTCCGACGGGGGGAAGGCTTCGGTGGTGATAGCGAAACCGAGAGCGAAGATCATCGACGCTCCTACTGCCTGGACGACTCGGGCTGCGATGAGGAACTCGATCGTCGGTGAGAGTCCCGCGAGCACCGAGCCGATCGTGAACACGCTGAAACCCGCGGTGAAGATCGGTTTCTTGCCAATCATGTCCCCAAGCCGTCCGAACATGAGCGTGAGGCTCGTCTGGGTCAGGAGGTAGGCGAGCACCACCCACTGCGCCACACTGAACGTCGTTTCGAACTCGTCGACGAGCGTCGGAAGCGCCACATTGACGATGCTCCCATCGACGGTTCCGAGGAAGATCGCCATCGCGATAGCGATGAGGACGAACCACTTCCTCGAGTAGTCGACGCCTTCTGGAGGTGCTTCGTGGTGGCCGGACATGGCCAAGGGAGGCTAGGCAAGGCGGTAGCGCTGCGAACCTTCTTCGCGTTCCGAGGACGCACCGCGAACCGTTCCGGGGACGTCCTCTTCCGCGGGCTCACAGCGCCGCCCACGGGGACCCATACCCTGGGTACGGGTGTGTTGGTGGGAGAGGTGGGGGGTCTCGATATGCGCGGCCGGTGGCATGTCGTGTACCCTTGATCGGGTTACGGGGTGGCATCGGAGAAAGGGGCGTCCCGATGAGGTACCGACGAAGACTGGCATTCATGGCGGTGCTCGCACTCGCACTTGCTGCGTGTTCGTCGGGTGGCGACGACACGACCACTTCGACGTCCACGACGTTCCCGACGGCGACCACATCGGCGACCACGACCGTGCCGTCCACGACGACCTCCACCTCCACCCCGACGACCACGACGACGTCTCCGTACGGTGGAGCGACGCTTCTGACGACGATCATTCAGCAGGAACTGCAGATCCTTGGATACTTCGAAGGCCAACCCGACGGGATCCTTGGACCCGTGACCGAAGAAGCGCTCAGAGCCTTCCAGACCGATGCGGGAATCACCGTCGACGGTGAGTACGGTCCGGAGACGTACGCGGCCCTCGCCGATGCCCTCGAGGCCGACACCGACTTCGTCACCACGGTCCAGGAGGACCTCATGGAGTTGAAGCTCTATCCGGGTCCGGCTGACGGCGACTACGGCCCGGGAACGACGAAGGGCGTGGAGTCCCTCCAGGAGAAGTGCGGCATCACGGTCGACGGCCGCTTCACCCCGCAGACACACCTCTGTCTCGAAGCGGAGATGGGCCGCATCTGATCGAGATCCCGGTGTGACTGTGATGCCGCTCGACGATCTCACCGTCGTCGAACTCGCAGGCTTGGGGCCGGTCCCGTTCGCCGGGATGGTTCTCGCCGGTCTTGGCGCCGATGTGATCCGCGTCGACCGCCCAGGTGGGCCTCCGATTCCCGACCCGATGGTGGGCGCCGTCGGCCGTGGGAAGCGTTCGATCGCTCTCGATCTCAAGAGGTCGGAGGCCGTCGACATCGTGCTCGCGCTCGTCGCCGATGCAGATGTTCTCCTCGAGGGATACCGTCCGGGCGTGGTCGAACGGCTCGGCATTGGCCCCGATGATTGTTGGGGAACCAACCCCAATCTTGTCTACGGCCGCATGACCGGCTGGGGGTCGAGTGGCCCCTACGCATCCATGGCGGGCCACGACATCAACTACATCGGGCTCAGCGGCGCTCTCCACGCGATCGGCGACACCGATCGGCCGGCGCCGCCATTGAATCTTGTTGGGGACAACGGGGGAGGTGCCATGTCTCTCGTCGCAGGCGTTCTCGCTGCCATCTACGACCGCGAACGTTCGGGCGGCGTCGTGGTGCACACGTCCATGGTCGAAAGGCGCGGCATCGCTCATGGCCCCGTTCTATGAGATGGCCGCCACCGGACTCTGGGAGGATCGACGCGCCCGCGAATCTCCTCGACGGGAGCGCTCCCTTCTACACGACGTACCAGACCTCCGACGAGAAGTGGATGGCCGTCGGTCCGCTCGAACCGGTGTTCTACGCTGAGTTGCTGAACGGACTCGAGCTCGACCCGGCTGGGCTGCCCGGCCAGTACGACCGGGAGGGATGGCCCGAGCTTCGGCGCCGCTTCGGGGGCGCGTTCGCCCAACGAACACGGGCCGAATGGAGGAAGTGTTCGACGGCACGGATGCCTGCGTGACACCCGTGTTGTCCCTCACCGAGGCCCCGGAGCACCCACACAACCTGGCTCGCAGCGTCTTCGGCGGGTTCGCAGGCCGTCGCCTGCCGAATCCGACTCCGCGTGTCGGTGCCGACCACCCGTTCACTCTCACCGATGCGCCAGTGCTCGGGGTCGATACCGACGAGATTCTCGCTCGGCTCGGATACGACAAGGCCGGCATCCGGGAGTTGCGCGGCCGCGGGGTGGTGTCGTGACCAGTCGGTATCCGGACCGAGACGATCAGCGGGAGGATCGAGTTCGGGCGTTGAAGGACCGGGTCGAACGGGGAGAGTATCGAGTGCCGGCGGACTCGGTCGCAGACGCGGTTATCGCCTGGTATCGCAGGATGGATCCGGGACGCCGTCCTACTCGGCGGTGAGTTCGTCGATCTCGTCGGCGACGGTGTGGTGACCGATCTTGCGACCGAGTGCGTCGATTCCGAGGACCAGGAGGAACGCGAACGTGGCGACGCCCAGGGCGCCGAGACGGTCCTCACCCGGTGCGTGGATGGCCGTGCTGTCGACACCGAGTGGCCAAGGCCAGAGCACCCGGAGTGAACCGAGCATCAAGCCGATCAGCGCCGCCATCACCGAGTTGTAGTGGTCTCGCAGCGCCCGGTGGAGGACCTGGGAGAAGAGGGCCAGTCCGATCACCGCGCCGACGGTGAACACGATCAGCGAGAAGAAGTCGCCGGGAGGTGACGGCCGAGAGCAGGGGCCCGTACATACCAAGCATCACCAGGATGAATGATCCGCTGATCCCCGGGAGGATCATGGCGCAGATTGCGACTGCCCCGGAGCCGAAGAATGCCAACAGAGCCGGATCGGCGATCTGCACGGCGGTGTCGCTCGATGTGCTCTCCCGCAACCCCAGCAGCACGAACACCACCAGTGCAACGCCGGCGATGATCGCCAGCCGGCGAACATCGCGAATGGTGAGGAGCTTCCAGGCAACCACGGCCGAACCAAGCACGAGTCCGAGGAACAGCGCGGCCATCAGAACGGCGTGCTCACGGAGTAGGCGTTCGAGGAGGTGGGCCAGAGTGATGATCGCAAGCCCGATCCCGGCAACGAGAGGGAGGATGAAGGACCAGTCAACCTTCCGGAGCCACTCGACGCCGCCGGAGAAGTCGAGGCGGAGGAACGAACCCAGTGCGGAGCTTCCGGCGCGCACCGAGGCGATGAGTCGTTCGTAGATGCCGAGGACGAGCGCGATCGTTCCTCCGGACACGCCGGGGACGATGTCGGCGGCACCCATCAGGAAACCACGGAAGAGCGACCAAGGAATCTCGCGAATCACGGCGGCGAGTGTAGAGGCGGGGTCACGCCACCGGTGTACCGTGCGTTCCGAGCAAACCCGGGAGGTCCGATGCGTATCGTCCTGCAGCGAGTACGTCGATCCGCGGTCGAAGTCGATGGGGTGACGACCGGGCTGATCGGGACCGGTCTCCTCGCTCTCGTGGGGGTCGCAGCGGGGGACACCGCTTCCGATGCGCGGATCGCGGCTGCGAAGACGGTCGCCATGCGCATATTCCCTGACGAGGAAGCCAAGATGAACCGAAGCGTTGCCGATATCGGAGGAGCGATCCTTCTGGTGTCCCAGTTCACACTTCTGGCCGACGTCCGCAAGGGCCGCCGCCCCGCTTTTACAGCCGCGGCACGACCCGAGGAAGCGATCCCGGTGCTCGAGGCATTCACCGAGGCGATCGAGGCCGAAGGCGTGCGGGTCGCACACGGGCGTTTCGGCGCCCACATGGACGTGGAACTCCTGAACGACGGCCCGGTGACCATTGTGTTCGACGTACGGGATGGGAGGATCAGATGAAGATCAAGGGATACACCCCCGATGGCGTCGCTCTGACGCGGGACGAGCACGGGATTCTCCACATCCGGGCCGACGATCTCGCAGGCGCCTACTGGGGGATGGGGTATGCCCACGCACGAGATCGGGCGATGCAGATGGGCTTGATGCGGCTCCTCGGACAGGGTCGGGTCGCAGAGTGCCTTGACGGCAGCGACGAGTCGGTTGAGGTCGATCGATTCTTCCGGCGAATGAATTGGTGCGGGAGCACGGCAGCTCAGGTCGATGCTCTCACGCCCCAGACCCGCGTGCTCGTCGACGCATACTGCACCGGCGTCAATGTCCGCTTCTCCGAGACGCGACCGTGGGAGTTTCGAGTTCTCGGATATCGACCCGAGCCGTGGACCGTCGAGGATGTGCTGCTCATGGCTCGTATGACCGGCTATCTGACCCTCGCGACGTCGCAGGCCGAGATCGAGCGACTGTTCGTCGAGATGGTGCAGGCAGGCGTCGACGACGGGCGGCTCGATGCACTCTTCCCTGGGTGCGTGGGGACCCTCGATCGTGACCTGCTCCAGAAGGTGACACTCGGGGAGCGCGTCGTTCCCGACTCGGTCAAGTGGACCGTTGGGGGGCCGCGGATGATGGCCTCGAACAACTGGGCCCTGTCGGCTCAACGCTCGGCGACGGGCCATGCTCTGCTCGCCAACGATCCGCACCTGGAGGTCAATCGTCTCCCGGCTGTGTGGGTCGAGCAAGTAATCGAGTTTCCGGACGACACCGTGTTCACCGCGAACATGCCGGGCCTCACCGGTCCGCTGATCGGGCGCAAGGACGATCTCGCCTGGGGCGCAACCTACGCGTTCATGGATGCCGTCGACTCATGGGTCGAGGAGTGCCGTGACGGCGAGTTTCGGCGAGAAGATCGTTTCGAATCGTTCACCGAACGGCGCGAGCGGATCCTGGTGAAGAAGAGCCAACCAGTGGATGTGGTGTTCTACGAGAACCTGCACGGCGTGCTCGACGGCGATCCCTTCGAGGAGGGCTTCTACCTCTCGACGAAGTGGGCGCCGGCCGACTCGGGTGCTGCGACGCTCAACGCGGTCACCGACATCTGGCGTGCCAGAACGGTCGATGATGCGCAAGACGCTTTCGGTCGACTCGAGACCGCCTGGAATTGGGTGTTCGCCGACAGCTCTGGGCGGATCGGGTATCAGATGTCCGGCCAACTCCCCATCCGCGACGAAGACGCCACGGGTTTCGTTCCGATGCCGGGGTGGGACCCGAAGTGGGACTGGCGCGGATTCGCCGCGCCCGACGAGCTGCCCGGCGTGCTTGATCCGCCCGAGGGCTTCATCGTGACCGCGAACAACGACTTGAACCACTTGGGAGCGGCGAATCCGATCAACATGCCGATGGGTGACTATCGGGCCCGCAGGATCACGAGTCTCCTCTCGGAGGAAGCGGCTGATCTCGATACGTTCCGGCGCATACACCAGGACACCTACTCGCTTCAGGCCGAGGAGATGATGGCGCTCCTGGCGCCACTGCTTCCCAGCACGCGAATCGGCCACCGTCTCGGCGCGTGGGATTTCCGCTACGAGCCTGACTCGCAGGGAGCGGTGCTCTTCGAAGCCTTCTACCGCGAGCTTCTCGTGGAGATGTTCGCACCGAACGGCATGGGTCAGCCGGTGGTGGACCACCTCGTCGACGCGACCGGGGTGTTCATCGACTTCTACCGCAACTTCGATCGCATCCTTCTCGCACGGGAATCGCCGTGGCTCGGCGAGCGCGATCTGGGTTCGGTCTATCGCGCCGCGTTCGATCGTGTGGACCCGGCCGAGGATCGCCGATGGGGTGACGTGAACCGGGTGACGCTCACTCACATCCTGCTCGGCGACAAGCTGCCGGGGTGGGCCGGGTTCGACGTCGGCCCGATCGAGATCAAAGGTGGCAGAGCCACGCCGCATCAGGGACAGATCTACGAGAGTGCCGGTCGCATCACCAGCTTTGCCCCGTCGCTGCGCCTGATGGTCGACATGGGTCAACCCGGAATGCGAACGGCGCTCGCAGGAGGGCCGTCGGACCGGCGATTCTCAAAGTGGTACACCTCCGACCTCGAACAGTGGCAGCGCGGCGAGTACAAGGATCTGCGCCGTCTCGACGAGTCCTCCCCAGACTGACGCCCGTAGCGATGCCCGGCGCCACTCCACACGGCGCCGTTCAGCGTTTCAGGAATGCTCGTCCCGCTTCACAGAACGAGGCGAAGTCACATCTGCGGCACGCGTCGGACGGGGTTGGCGCGAACTCGTCATGTTCGAACTGGCGGGACAGGTCCTCGATGCGCTGCCTGGCGGTCGCCAGCCATTCGTCATCGACGTCGACCGACCGCTCCGCGTATCCACCGCCTCCGAAAAACGCGAACGTGACCGAGAGGGCACCCGGTACCGGCTCCGCGACGGTGCCGTCGGCTGCTGCGATCGCGTACGTCTGGAGTTGCACGTCGAGGGCGGGGTCGTCGGACGGACGGCCCGACTTGTAGTCGACGATCTCCCAGCGTTCCGGTTCCGGTTCGTACACGGCATCGATGCGGCCCCTGATTCTCACCGCGCCGAAACTCAGATCGATCGGAACCTCAGCGAAACGGGCCCTTTGATCCGCGAACCGAGAGGCCAAGAAGACGTTGTAAGGATCAGCACTCGAGGCTGCCGGTTCACCGTCCCCTTCGCCGGCCAGGTCGTAGGTGACCTCCTCGGGATCATCGAACGGAACCTTCCCCAGATTGTGGAGTTCGACGCTGCGGTGGAACCGGACGCCACGGCGGAGCGCAGGTGAAGGTCGCCGCGGGAGCCGGTCGACGAATGCCCATCGGAACTGCAGAGGGCATCGTGCGAGAGTGACAAGGCCTGTGACCGACGTGGTTTTCGCGACGGGCCGGTCTGCGACCGCCGGCTGAGGGAGTGCTTCGAGTTCGAGTCGCAGCTGGGACGCCCTGACCGTGGCGACCGGTGCGTGCTCCGGGTACGCGCTGAGCCAGTCGGGATCATTCACCGCTCGGCGGAGTATCTCATCCCACCCGGACCCGGTGAAGAGCGGATCGGGCACCGGGCCGGGAGGTTCCCACTGGGGTTCTTCGATGGGGCCGGGGTCGTCCTTCTCGACGTTCATGCCGGCGATCTCCGCCGCCATCGTGAAGAGTGGGGACGGAGTCCGGGCCGTCTTTCGTTCAGCGGTGCGGTGGGAGCCTGTGACGATGAGTCGGTGCCGCGCCCGTGTGACGGCCACGTACGCCGTCCGCCACTCTTCCGCCTCGTGATAACCCCGGAGGATTGCGTTTCGGTCTGACGGTTTCTGGGCGCCGCTCAGGTCGGGGAGGCTCTCGGCGTCGAGTCTCAGGGAGTAGGGCAGGTACTCGGCCTTGTCGATCGGGCTGGCGTACGAGCGGGACCGCGACGGGAATCCGCCATCGACGACCGACGGGATCACGACCGTGTCCCATTCGAGCCCCTTCGCCCGATGGATCGTGAGCATCGCGACCGCGGGTCCGCGGGAGATGGAGACGGTATCCAGTTCCTGCGGGGCGTTCTCATCGGACAACAGGAGGAGGTACTGCAGGAACGAATCGAGCGTGGCTCGCCCGACGACAGGTTTCCACGACTCGACGAGGTCCAGGAATCGGTACAGGTTCAGTCGGGCGGACACGGCGGCGTGGTCATCCATCGCATCGATTTCCGTCCATGCGTCCATCTCGGCCAGCACGCTGCGGCAGAGATCGGGCACCGGGACACTCTGCGCTTCTACGAGCAGTCGACCGTAGCGGCTTCGGAATTCCTCGAGACGTCGCTTCGCTTCCGGACGGCAACCGCGAATCTGCTCCCTGTGGTCGATCGCCTCGACGAGGGAGGGTTCGGCGTCGGTCCGGTGCTTGCGGTTGCGAACCCATGCGGCGAGCGGCGCCAGATCTCCGAGGCCCAATCGGTAGGCGCTTCCGAGGAGGATCCGAGCGAGGGACGTCGATTTCGACGGGTCATCCAGAACCTGCAGCCACGACAGCAGTTCGGCGATCTCCGGGACCTCCAACAGGCCTCCGACGGATGCGACCTCCGTCGGAATCCCTGCCGATAGCAGGGCCTCTCGAATCGCGGCGATGTCGCTGTTCTTGCGAACCAGGACGGCGATCTCGTTCCAGGGTGTTCCATCGTTGTGGGCTTCCTCGATCCGGGCGGCGATCCACGCCGCTTCCTCGACACGGGTCCCGAGCCATCCCGTGTCGATCTCGCCGATCCCCGCCCCGGGACGAGGCTCGAGCGGATCGAATGGTCCCTCACCATGCAATCGCCCCCTGACGCGGTTCGCGAGGTCGAGGATGACTCGGTCCGACCGCCGGTTGAGTGTGAGCGGCAGCGTTGCGGCAGCGGTGCCGTCGGGGTTCGGAAAGTGCCGGACGAAGCCGTCGAAGTTCAGGCGGGAGGCGCCCCGCCACTCGTAGATCGTTTGATCAGAGTCGCCAACGGCGGTGACGGGGAATCCGCCACTGAATATGGCGCGCAGGAGTTCTCGCTGCGCCGGATCGGTGTCCTGGTACTCGTCGAGAAGCACCACGCGATATCGGTCACGGATGCGCCTAGCGATGGAAGGGTGCTCCGTTACGAGCCGGTGGGCCCGCCCAACGAGATCGGCGTAGTCGACAACACCGATGTCCGCCTTCGAGTGCGAGTACGCATCCACCAGCGAGAGAAGCTCGAGACGAGTCTCCCACACCTCATCGCGAGCCTCTGTGGCGGGTGCCGCCGATCGCACGTCGGCGGCGTCGAGGAGATTGTCACCGACCTGGCCCGCAAGCGTGAATGCCTTCTCGATGATCGCGCGCGGCTTGGTCAGATCGAGATGATCGTAGGGAACAAACCCGAGCCCTTCCTCGATCAGTTGGCGCTGATGAGCGGGACCGATCACGGTGGTGTCGCGTTCCACTCCGACGAAGGCACCGAACTCTCGGAGTACTTCGTAGGCGAAACCGTGGTACGTCGCCACCTGCACCTCGCGGCCGTCGGAGGTCAGGTTGGGGAACTCGGACCGGAGGCGGTCGGCGAGTTCTCCTGCGGCCTTGTTCGTGAAGGTGATTCCGAGGGCCGATTCGGGTTCGATGCCGTCGGCTATCAATGCCTTGAGGCGGAGCACGATCGTGGTCGTCTTCCCGGTACCGGCCCCGGCGGCCACCCGAAGCGGAGCGAGCGGATAGTCGACGACGGCTCTCTGTTCGGCGGTCAGCCGGAAGCTCATGTGGCGAATGCCTCCTTGCCTTCCGGCATGGCGGGACACAGGACCCGGAGACCGCAGCGGCCGCAGGCGGCACCGGGTCTCGGCGTCCAGTCTTCGCCGCTGATGCCGAGCGCGACGGCCGTCATACGGTCCTCGATCGTGTCGAGATTCGAGACATCGAATGATCGTGTGGCGATCGATCGCTTCTGTGCCTCCATCGGGAACCACATCTCGGCTGCGGTTGTGAGCCCGAAGGCAGCGATATCCGGATCTTCCCGTGCGCCGATCAAGTAGAAGCCGAGTTGGAGCGAGGTCGCGGCCTCGTCGATGCTGACGAGTTGGCCCGTCTTGTAGTCGACGGCCGCCACGGATCCATCGCGCTCCTCGATGCGATCGACCCGCCCGAGCCAGTGGACGTCGCCGCGTTGCACGCTGAGCTTGGCTTCGGAACTCACCGGCGTTCCCGTGCTCGGCCACAACGAGTAGGTGTTCTTGAGAGCGGCATGGGCACGGTTCCGCCACGCCGCGTCGTAGGCGGCGCCGCCGAAGGCACCCGGCACCATCAGCTCATCGAGAACAGCGAGTGCTTCCTCGACGGTTCCGTGCCGGTCGCCGCGTTCGGTCGCCGCGTTCTCGACGCGTTCGAGAACGGCGTGGATGAGGGTCCCGAATTCGGCGGCATTACTCGGCTCGGATCCGATGGCGAGTTTCCGTTCGAGGACGTAGCGGCGCGGGCAGGCTTCGTAGGCGATGGCCTGACTGGGGGAGAGGCGCGGGGGAGTTGTGCGACACCGGTGTCGGGGCCCGGTTCTCTGGCTCCTGCGAAGCGCATCGGTGATCGCAGGCCCACGTCCTGTCCATGAGCCAGGGTGTGCACCGCGGCGAGGCGTTCGGGAGGAGGCAGCGATGGATCTATCACCATTCGGCGAAGCGCCGCTTCGAATTGCCGAGTCGTGATCGGCCGGTGATGCCCGGTGGGCTCCGAGACGGCCTCAGCAACGGTTGGTGCACCGAGAGCGAGAGGGAGGAATCGGCTCGGTGTCCCACCATCGTTGTCGAAGCGGGAGTCGGTGGCCGTCCACACAACCCGGCGGGAAGCACGGGTCATCGTCGTATAGGCGAGTCTCCGCTCTTCCTGGAGTCGGAATGCGAGGTATCCGGCCGTGTCGGTCGGCAGGTGAGGTTGGAGGTGGCGTGTCCCGAGGAGCGAGTCGCGCGTGCGGAGATCGGGGAAGACCCCTTCGACGGCGTCGGCGATGAAGACGACGTCGAAGTCGAGGCCTTTCGCCTGGTGGAGTGTGGTAACGGTGACCCGATCATGTTCGTCGGCCCGGTACGACAGGAGAGGGCTCGCTTCGAACTCCTCGATCTCGCTGTGTTTCCGGTATTCGAGCAGCGTGCCGCGTGGATTGCGTTCGTTCCACCGTTCGAGCACCTGGGCGAACGAGGACCAGGCAGCACGATCCTGTTCCCTGCTGGGGCTGGTTGCCAGATCGGCGATCTGGGGGAGCGTCGACCAGAGTTGCCACAGACCCGCAACGGCCACGTCCTTGTTCGCCCACGCGGGGTCGAAGAGCAAATCGCCGAGCGCTGCGCCATCTCTGATGCCCGATCGCACGATCGCGGCCCAGGAACGCCCACGGTCTGTCCGCTCTCTGAAGAGTTCGGCGAATTGCGACGGCGGAGTCTCGAACACGGGGCCAAGAAGAATCCGGCGCACGGCACGATCGGTCCCAATCTCCCCATCGGCGCTCGTCGCAGCCGCGACGACGTCGAGGATGAATCGGATCGCGGGTTGATCGACGAGTCGGCTGTCGGGTCGATCGTGGGGTATGTCTCTCCGCTCGAGGGATCGGGAGAGTGATGCAACGAAACGCGTCTTCGATCGAGTGAACACCGCCATCCGATCGAATGGGATGCGTTGCTCGAGGTTGAGCCTGTGGATCTCCGAAGCGATCCACTCCGATTCTTCGACCTGCTGACCGAATCGGTAGGCCTCCACGGACCCATCACCCGGTGCGGGGGCGACCCTTCCCGCCGCGCCGGGGAGTTCGTGGGCGGTGATCCGAACGGCGGCGTCGAGGATCGCCTCCGGCACGCGAAATGAGGTGGTGAGGACGAGCCGCTCGGCAGGTCGACCGTCGAAGGTGAAGTCATCGGGGAATCGAACGACGTTCTCGATGTCGGCACCGCGAAAGCTGTAGATGGACTGGTACGGATCTGCGGCGGCCGTGACGCGGCCGTGCCCGCTCACGAGACGCCGGAGCAGGACGGATTGGGCATGGGTGGCGTCCTGGTACTCATCGACGAGGACGTGCTGGTACTGGTTGCCGACGGCTTCTGCGACCGCTGGGTCGGCCAGCAGGCCGGCGGCTTCCGCAAGGAGCGTGCCGTAGTCGATCACCGCTCGATGCCGGAGCATCCGATCGTAGCGGTCGAGAAAGGTCGAGAGTCCCCGCCAATCAGCTCGATCCTCTGATCGCTCAGCAATGTCGCTTGGACCGATGAGTTGCTCGCGGCACCGAAGGACGAAGTCGGTGACCTCATCGGCGAACGTCCGAGTCGTGAGGAGGGGTCGATAGGCGGGTGACCACCGACTCGGATCCTCGGTCTCGAGGAGTTCGGCGATGAGCCGCTTCTGATCCGGGCCGGGCAACACATCGGGAGGTCGTTCCCATCCGCGATACGGCGCATAGGTCTCGAGGAGTCGGGCGGCGAAGGAGTGGTACGTCGAGACGTCCGTCGCCCGAGCGGGGCCGGCAGCTGCGGCCCGGATGCGAGCGTCGAGGTCAGTGGCGCCGCGCCGTGAGAACGACAGCACGAGCAGCGCCTCTCCGTCTCCTCCTTCGATGAGATGCGCCGCCCGCCGAACGATGAACTCCGTCTTGCCCGTACCGGGTCCACCGACGATGAGCTGTGGTCCGGGACCCGGTGCCACTCGTCGGGACCAGTCGGCAGGGTCGACGCGGATGTCGCCGGTCATCGGTCGAAGGGCAGCGGGGACTCGTGGGGTCGCGTGGAGCCGTTGGGCAGGATGTGAACAACCGCGACGCCTCGTGCCCCGAGGGCCGGCGCGATCACCGTTGAACGGTGGCACTGTTCCGCGTCGGGCTCGCGACAGAGGACGACGGTTCGCGACGCCTCAGCGATTGCGATGAGGTCGTCGACGACGGGGCCGACTTCGGCAACTGAATCCTCGCCGAGCGTCGAGCCCATCCAGCGATATCCGAAGCCGGCTTCGGTAGCGAGCTCTTCGAGGCGGCGATGGTCGAAGTCCCGAACTCGAGGGTCGTCGCGCCGCGTGCGGACGTCGACGATCATGGAGATGTCGAGGTCGGCGAGGTCCCGCTCGACGTCGTCGAACGACCGCTCCCCGAAGCCGATGGTCCAGATCGTGGTCGTCAGACGCCACCCCCTCTGTCGTCGGTGAAGGCGGGGCAGATGTCCTGGTAGGAGCACCAGTCACACAACACCCCGGTACGCGGCGGGAAGTGATCGGTCGCGATTGCCTGCTCGATTGCGTTCCACAGGGCTTCCAGCTGCCGCTCCATGGCGTCGAGTTGCCCGTCATCGATCGGGATCTCGAGGACCTTTGGGCCCGTGAGGTACATCAGACGGAGCGCGACGGGCGTTCGACCCTCCCGGATGCGGATGAGGAGTGCATAGATCTTGAGTGCGAAGAACGCCGACATCGCGAATCGCTCCGGAGGAGCTTTGCCGCTCTTGTAGTCGGTGATCACGAGACCTTCGGGCGTCTCCTCCATCCGATCGAGGATGCCGCGGATGGTCATGTCCCCGACGGCCTGAGTCATGTCGAGTTCGCGTGATAGCGGATCGATCTGGGTGGGATCCTCCATCGCGAAGTAGTTGTTGAGGATGGCGAGACTCTCGATGCCCCAAGCACGCTCGGCCTCGATGCCGTCGAACAGATCGGGGAACGCTCGCGGCTTGAGCTCTAGCCATGCCGCTCGGAAGAGATCGGAGAGACGCTCAGGGGTTCGATCCATTGCGGGCAACTCGAAGAGCCGCTCAAGAGCGAGATGAGCGGTCGTTCCCCTTGCCTGGTACACCGTCGGCGGCGTGGGAATTCGATCGATCGCACTGAACTTGAACAGCTGAGGGCAGCGCTTGAAGTCGCCGGCCCGCGAGGGAGAGAGGCTTGTCAGGCCCACGCGGTCACTTCCGGTCTGCTGAGTGTTCGACGTCATGGGGAGGACTATACGGGACCGGTGTGACACGAACCACAGCCGTGTAACTACCCCGGGTCGAAGAATGGGACAACGCGGGTTGGAGGGAGTCCCCCATGTGCAGCTCGATCCGGTCCGTCTAGCGTGCGGGCATGCGGATTGTTCTTTCACTTCTGCGTGCGGCTGTCGGCGCGGTCTTGCTGATGGTCGGTGCCGCGGCGCTGAAGTGGTACGTGTGGGATGTTGTGATCGGGCAGGCGGGCGAGTCAGACCGGTCCATGCTCTTCTGGGGACTCCCGATCCTCTTCATCGGAATAGTCGCCGGTGCCGCAGGCGTGGGTCTCATCATCAGTGCCGTCCACGACGTCCGGTCCCACAGCGTTCGCGGTGTCGGAGAGGGTTCCTGATCACGGACGACCGACCACGGACCACGGAATTCGCCGCTCAGCGTGCGGTTCGCGAAACTTCAGGATCGAACGCGAAAACCAACCAGTGTTTTCGGTGGACAATGCCGCACGGGGCCTCTAGTTTCTCGACTGTCGCCGGGACGGGAGACCGAACCGGGGACCACCGGCCCGAAAGGGTCGGCCCGGAGTTCGAAAGGGCACCGGGAACGTCTGACCGGACACCCCTCGAAAGGGGCGGCGTCGACCTCGCAAGAGGTCACTGGAAGCGGCCTTCGGGCCGGGACCGGGCGGAAGGACACCTCGCCGGACGGCTTCGGCCGGATGGTGAGAGCGAACGGTCGTAAGGCCGCTCGCACCGACGGAATCAGCCCTCCGGGGCCGGGACCGTCGGAACGAGGACACCCCGAGGGGGCGCAAGCTTCCTCGGGGTTTCTCGCGTGGACCTTTGGCCCATGTTGAGCACGCACCTCAATACCCGATACCCAGTACTCCGCGATGCCGGGGCGGCTACACTCATCGTCATGCCATGGCCTGAAGATGCACTCAGTCAAGACGAGACGATCGTCACCGCATTCCGTCAGCACTGGAAGCTGCTCGTGATCCCGATCGGTTGGTTCATCCTGGCCATGGCGATCATCATTCTTGTATTGACGCGCGATTGGTGGCAGCCGGCCGAATGGGTCATCATTCTCGCGGTGGTCGGTGCCGGCATCTGGTTCATCGTGCGACCGGTCGTCAGTTGGGCAACGACCCGGTACGTGCTGACGACCCACCGGCTCATCACTCGCAGGGGACTCGTCGCGAAGTCGGGGATCGAGATTCCTCTCGAGCGGATCACGAATGTCAACTTCAGCCAGACCGTGTTTGAGCGGATGCTCGGCGCCGGAGATCTGCTGGTCGAGTCGGCAGGTACGGGTGGGCAGAGTGCGTTCTCGAACATCCCGCATCCCGATGCCTTCGCAACGTTGCTCTACAAGGTCCGTGAGGAACGTTCCGTGGCACTTCAGGGACGGCCACCGGCTGCACCTGCCGCACCCGCGGCGGCACCGGACGCGCCGTCTGACGCAACGGAACGACTCCAGCGGCTCAGGCAACTCCACAACGACGGTGTCCTTACCGACGCAGAATACGAAGAGAAGCGTGCCAAGCTCGTCGGCGAGATCTAGCACCAAGACCCGGCGGGTTCGTCATCCCAGAGCGAAACGGGTGATCGTTTCGACGTGATAGGTCTGTGGGAAGAGATCGACGGGTTGCACCCAGTCGATCCGATACCCGGAACCAACCAGGAGCGAGGCATCGCGCGCGAGCGACGCAGGGTCGCATGAGATCAGCACGATCGTCCGGGGTCCCGTTCTGGTGACGGCGGCTACCCCCTCCGAGCCGAGACCGGCTCGTGGTGGATCAACCACAGCGACGTTCCAACGGTCCTTCGCCGTCGGAGCGACGCGTTCAAAGGGGCCGAATAGCGAGCGATATCGACCAGGGATGACGTGCTCGAGGTTTCCGGTGATCGCACCGAAGGCCGCCTTCCCGGCATCGATCGTCACAACACGATCTGCCGACCGGCCGACCGTCGCCGCGAACAACCCGACGCCGGCGTACCCGTCGAGCAGCACGTCGTCGCGCGTGATTGCTGCCGCTTCGGTGACGAGACGGACCAACGCTTCGGCACCGGATGTGTTCACCTGGAAGAAAGCGTCCGCGGGTACCCGGAATCGGACGCCGTCGATCTCTTCCTCGAACCACGGCCGACCGTGCACCGCGCGAATCCCGTCGCGCGACTGTGCAACGACCGAGGCGTCCCATTGTTTCGCCTGTGATGGGATTCGACCCTCGACCATGACGAGGAGATCGTTCGTGTTCACTCCCGATCGCAGGACGATCTTCCTGACCCCGGTGAGATCCCCGAGGGCCGCGAAGAGCTTCTCCAGTTCCGGGCGCAGGAGTGGACATCCGTCGAGACCGACGAGTCGATCCGACCGGTGCTCGTGGAGTGCGGGCCGACGCTTCGAGACGGAGAAGTCCATCCGGTTCCGATAGCCGTACGGCGGCCCCGGCGCCATCGTCGGCCGAACCGGCACGTCGGTCAGACCGCCGAGGTGAGCCAACTGGCCTGCGACGACTTCACGCTTCCACTCGAGTTGCCGGTCGTAGGAGGCGTGCTGCCACGTACACCCCCCGCAAACCGGGAAAGCAGGGCAGGGCGGTTCGATCCGATCCGGCGAAGCCTCGAGGACCTCGACAAGCCTGCCCCTCGCCCAACGCGACTTCTCGCGGAACACCTCGATCTCGACCCGTTCACCCGGGATCGCACCGGCAACGAAGTGGGCCTTGCCGTCGATCCGCCCAACCGCTTCACCCCCATGAGCGATCGCGTTGACAGTGAGTTCGGGCATGGGGAGAGAGTAGGGGATCAGTAGATCAGTAGACCAGTAGACCAGATCGGTCTCATGTGTGATGTCTCACGTCTCTAGTCTCCCGGTATGGACGAATCTCCCGCGCTTGAAGCCGTCGACGCTTCGGGCTTCGACTACCGGCTTGTTCGGTTTGAGCCTGCTCGGGATCTTGCTGAGGCGGCCGACCGTCGCGGCACCACCGTCGATCGCATCCTCAAGACGATGGTCGTCCGGACCGGTGAAGATTCGTACGTGCTCGTGCTTGTTCCCGGGGACCGGGTCATCGACTGGAGTGCGTTGCGCGAACATCTCGGTCTCCGGCGAATCGCACTCGCCGATACCGATCAGGCGTTCGACGCGACCGGCTATCAGCGGGGCACGATCACTCCATTCGGCGTGTCTCCCGACGTGCCGGTGATTGTCGACGCCGACGTGACCGGTCGGGGTGAGGTTTCCGTCGGGTCCGGTCTCCCCGGGACGGCCATCCATCTCGATGTCGACGATCTGATAGAGGCGGTCGGTGCTACACCGGTACACATTGCGAAGCGTGCTGAGGGGTCGCGATGAGCTCCGTCCTTTGGTTTCACCAGAACTGGGTATACGTCGCCCTCGTGACGACCGGTCTCGTCGGTGCCTGGGGTCTTGTTCTTGCCGCGCTCCGCCGCCGCCCGGGTCGGGCGTTCGGGATCGGCGCCGGCGTCGCCATCGCTGCGATCCTGATTCAGATCGCGGCCGGCACCGTGCTCTATGCGAACGGATTCCGGCCGTTGAACGGATTTCATGTCTTCTACGGCGCCGTCGTAGCGATCACATTGAGCTTGGCCTACGTGTACCGGGCACAGTTCGCCCGTCGGCCGGCCCTCTCGTACGGGCTGCTGCTGCTCTTCGTGATGGGCCTCGGCTTTCGGGCCTGGTCCAACGTTTCGTGAAACTCACCTAGGATGCTCCGCCGAGAGGGAGGGTGCGCATGTTGCTGAAGGGGAAACGACTGGTGATCACCGGCGTGCTCACCGACGGGTCGATCGCGTGGCACGTCGCCCGGATCGCTCAGGAGCAGGGTGCCGAGATCGTGCTCACCGGGTTCGGGCGTGCGATCCGATTGACCGAACGGTCAGCGAAGCGGCTTCCCGAGCCTCCACCCGTCCTGGAACTCGACATCAACGATCCGGATCACATGGAGGCGCTCGTTGCCGATCTCGCCGACCGGTGGGGTGCCGTCGACGGTGCACTTCACGCGATCGCGTTCGCTCCTGGGGATGCCCTCGGCGGGAACTTCCTCGACACACCCCCGGATTCCGCTGCGTCTGCGTTCCTGACGTCGGCATTCTCCTACAAGACATTGGCGGTCGGTTTGCTGCCACTCATGCGCAACGCGGGTGGGGGGTCGCTCGTCACCCTCGACTTCGACAACTCCTCGGCCTGGCCGTCATACGATTGGATGGGTGTCTCGAAGTCGGCCCTTCAGTCCGTCACCCGTTACCTCGCTCGTTACCTGGGTGATGACGGGATCAGGGTCAACGCCGTGTCGGCCGGTCCTCTTGCGACGGTGGCGGCGAAGTCGATTCCCGGCATCGAAGAGTTCATCGACGCGTGGCACAAACGGGCTCCGCTGCCGTGGGACATTCACGACCCGGAGCCGGTTGCTCGCATGGTTTGTGTGCTGCTCTCAGACTGGACTCCGTCGACCACCGGCGAGATCGTTCACGTCGACGGCGGATTCCACGCCGTGGCGATGGATCGTTCGACCAACGATTCTTGACGTCCTCATTCCCGACCCAACGCCGCCCTCGTCGGTAGTCTGCTCGCATGTCCCGTGTCCTGCTCTTGTTCGGAGGCCGGTCGGCCGAGCACGAAGTGTCGTGTACCTCGGCCGTGGCTATCCATGACGCACTCGTCGAAGCCGATCACCGTGTCATCCCGGTCGGAATCGATCGGGACGGCGAATGGTGGGTCGTCGATTCGACACGTCGCCCGTTCCGAGCCGAGGGACGGCCGGCAGCGCTCCGTCTACCCGACGGACGCCTCCTCGCCGGGGACGACGACGTTGGTTACGACGTGGTGTTCCCGGTCCTGCACGGGCCATACGGAGAGGACGGCACCATGCAAGGTGTCTTCGAGATCGCCGGGAAGCCATACGTCGGCTGTGGTGTGCTCCCGTCGGCGCTCGCGATGGACAAAGACATCGCAAAGCAGATCTTCGAGGCAGCGGGCATTCCCACAACGCGATGGCGGGTCGTGAGAGGAGCCGACTACCGGAGCGATCCGGTCGGCACCGTTGCATCCGTCCTCAAGGACCTCGGATCACCATTGTTTGTGAAGCCGGCCGAGCTCGGCTCATCGGTCGGCATCAGCAAGGCCAACGAGCCGGCCGAGGTCAAGGACGCGATCGACGAGGCCCTACGGTATGGGGAGAAGGTCGTCGTCGAGGAGTTCATCTCGGGTCGTGAGATCGAGGTCGCCGTTCTCGAGGGGCCGCGAACGGCCCTGCCGGGCGAGGTCCACTCGGCAGGCGAGTGGTACGACTACGACTCGAAGTACCGCAACGAGGAGAGTGACTTCGAGGTGCCGGCCAGACTGCCCGGCCGCCGCATCGCCGAGGTGCGTGCACTGGCGGCCAGAGCGTTCGAAGCGATCGAAGGTCGGGGCCTTGCTCGTGTGGATTTCTTCTTCGAGGAGGGCGGACGCGGCTTCCTCATCAACGAAGTGAACACCATGCCGGGTTTCACGCCGATCTCCGGATTCCCAAAGATGTGGACGGCGACCGGAATGACTTACGCGGAGCTCTGTAACGAACTTGTAGAGATTGCAGAGGGAAGCTGAGCGATCGAACTCGCTCGCGATTTCAATCGATGTGCCGGCTGCTAGAACTTGATGACCGGACAGGTCAGCGTGCGAACGATGCCTTCCACCGGCTGGACCGCGGTGACGACCAATCGGCCGAGTGCATCAACGTCTGCGGCCTCGACGAACACCACGACGTCGTAGGGGCCGGTGACGGCCTCGGTTGAGATCACGCCCGCCAAACCGCGGATGCCTCCTGCAACGTCGGCGGCGCGGCCGGTGTCGGTCTGGATCAGGATATATGCTCGAACCAGGGTTTCCTCCTCACGTCGTGGAGCCATTGTAGCGAAGCGATCCGAGGTGGGGAAGTGACGGAGGAGAGCCAACAGGGGGACAGCGGACAGCTCGGAGCATGCTGTTGCCTGTTGCCCGTCAGCTGTGGGCTGTTGGCTCAGTACCCGTCTGCGCCGAATCGAAGATCACGGGCGTAGAGCCGGCCGTCATCCTCATCGGTTTCGAAGATCACCCGCTGACCTTGACGGAGCATACGGAACATGGATCCGTCGAGAGAACCGGGGCGGAGGTAGACCTCGGAGCGGTCATCGTCTCGCATGATCACACCGACCCCCGAACGTGGGTCGTAGACCTTGACGAAACCCTGCACGGCGCTAGACCTTCTCGACCTTGCCGGCCTTGATGCAGGACGTGCAGACGCGAATACGCTTGGAGTTGCTGCCGTCGCGAACGCGAACGTGCTGGATGTTGGGGAGCCACCGACGACTGGAACGTTTGTGGGAGAAGCTGACCTGCTTGCCGAACCACGGTTCCTTGTCGCAGATTTCACACCGATATGACATGTTGGGGAGACCTCCTGAGGTGACATGGGAGGCTAGCAGCATCCCGGGTACAACGATCTTGGGCTTCCGAAGCGCCATGATGGTCCCGTGAGCACCAACAGTGACCAGACCATCGGGCGATCACTCGCGTATCTCCTCGACGTGCCGATCGATCGAGTGAAGGGAATCGGTCCCCGAACGGAGAAGAAACTCACCGACGCCGGCATCGCATCGGTCGGTCAACTGCTGCTCCACGTTCCGCGTCGGTACCTCGACCGTTCGCAGCTCTTCGACCTGTCGTCGGTCCCCCTCGGCGAGGAGGTGACGGTCGGCGGCGTCGTGCGAGACGTCTCCAGACGGCGGATCTCGAGGAATAGAACGATGATCGAGGCGACGATCGGAGACGGAACCAGCACGCTCAGAGCCGTTTGGTTCAACCCGTATCTGAACATCCGGGAAGGCGAGGAGGTGGCACTGTCCGGGAAGGTTGAGCGGTTCGGACGGCAACTCCAGATGAAATCCCCGGATCTCGACCGTCTCGGCAGCGACGATTCACTCGTGACGGGACGCGTTGTCCCGGTGCATCCGAGCGTGAGCGGATTCACTCCTTTCAAGATCCGAGCAGCGATGGACAACGCCCTGGGACGCTCGCGGCCGATCACCGAGATCGTCCCCGAGGCGATACTCAAGCGAGTCGGTCTCATCGGGCGGGACCAGGCCTTTTCGAGCATCCACTTTCCGGAAGACGTCGAGGACGCCGACCGCGCTCGCATGCGCCTCGTCTTCGATGAATTCCTCCGGATTCAGATGGCCTTCAAAACGCGAGCACACGATGACTTCGAGTCCCAATCCGGCGTGTCCAATTCGGTGAAGGGAGAGTTCTACGACCGGTTCCTGAACAAGCTTCCGTTCGATCTCACCGGGGACCAAGTGCGGGTCATCGAAGAGATTCTCGAGGACATGGGGGGTCCCCGGCCGATGCACCGCCTGCTGCAAGGTGAGGTCGGCTCGGGGAAGACGGTCGTCGTGATCATCGCGCTGCTCACTTCGGTGGAAAGCGAACACCAAGGAGCGGTGATGGCACCGACGGAGGTGCTCGCGGTACAGCACTACCTCGGAACCGAACTCGCTCTCGAGGATGCCGGTCTGGCGCCACCGATCCTGGATGGTGGCGCAGGTGACACGCCCTCACTCTTCCACACTGAACCGCCGGCCACTCGCGGGGTTCGGATCGGGCTCTTCACGGGCAGCAAGGTGACGACCAATTTCGTGTTCGGCGACATATCGCGTGCCAAGGGACTCGAGTGGCTCAGGGACGGGACCATCGACATTGCGTTCGGCACACAGGCGCTGATCCAGTCTGATGTTGAGTTTCACTCGCTCGGCATCGCCGTCGTTGATGAGCAGCATCGGTTCGGCGTCGAGCAGCGGGTGGTGCTTCGCGACAAGAACAACGGCGAGGGTGTCCCCGATCTTCTCTTGATGACGGCGACACCGATTCCGCGAACGCTTGCGATGATGCTGTACGGCGACCTCGACCTCTCGACCATTGTGGAGATGCCGCTTGGTCGCACCGATGTCGTGACCGACGCAGTTTCGGAGTCGGCCGATTCCGAGATCGACGGTCGGATTCTCGGCGCCGTGACGGAAGGAAGGCAGGTGTTCGTCGTCTGCCCCCTGGTCGAAGACTCCGACAAGATCGATGCGAGATCAGCAACCTCGGAGTTTGTGAGGCTGAAGGGGGCACTCCCCGGTGTCCGGTGTGAACTGCTCCACGGTCAGATGCGATCTGAGGAGAAGGCGGACGTGATGCATCGAGTCAGAGCCGGGGAAGTCGACGTCCTGGTGTCGACCACAGTGATCGAGGTCGGCATCGACGTGCCGAACGCCACGCTCATGGTCATCCGCAACGCGGATCGATTCGGTTTGAGCCAGCTCCACCAGCTCCGAGGACGCGTCGGGAGGGGCGAGCACGGCGGCGCCTGTCTCCTGGCGGCCGATCCCTCTACTCCGGACGGCGAGCGCCGAGTCGAAGCCATGGTCGGATCAAACGATGGATTCGAACTCGCGAATATCGATCTTGAGATCCGGGGACAGGGAACCGTGTTCAGCGGGGCACAATCCGGCGCGGCCGACCTCCGACTCGGCGACATCCTCCGCGACCATGACCTCCTCGAGGCGGCGAAGAGGGTCGCCGCAGAAGCGGTGGATGCAGATCCCAATAGTCCGTTCGTCGAAGCAGTGATGCACGAGGCAGCCATGCTGTTCGGCGAGTCGGCAGAATGGCTCACGAGGAGTTGACATGAGGATCATCGCGGGAGCAGCAAAGGGGCGTCGACTGGCCGCTCCTCGCTCCGGAACGTGTCCGTTCACCGGTCGGGCAAAGGAGGCTGTGTTCTCGTCTCTGCACGATCGCATCGCCGGAGCCGCGGTGCTCGATCTCTACGCGGGAAGCGGGTCGCTCGGTCTCGAAGCCCTGAGTCGCGGTGCCGAATCCGCAGTCTTCGTTGAACAGGACCGCAATGCTGTGGCGGTACTCGCCTCCAATGTCGACGCTGTGGACCTCGGCGGCACCATCGTGCGACGCGAGGTTGGAGCGTTCCTGCAACGCGACGCTGACAGCTACGACCTCGTCTTCATCGACCCGCCGTACGCGTTCGACGATCGGGAGGTCGAGCGGATCCTGAATCTCGTTGCCAACCGCATCACCGATCAGGGAACGGTTGTGCTTCACCGGCGATTTGGTGGAACCGCTCCCGAATCCGATAACCTCCGGTGCACCGACCGGCGACGGTACGGTGACAGCGAGATTTGGATCTTCGAAAAGGAGCAGTCGTGACGGTGGCGCTCGTCCCGGGCAGTTTTGACCCGCCAACCAACGGACACCTCGACGTCATCGAACGGTGCGTTGGCATCTTCGACGACGTGGTCGTTGGGATCATCAAGAACCCTTCGAAGGTCTACCTCTTCGATGAAGCCGAACGAATCGACATGCTGACCGATCTCTGCTCCGAGTGGGAGTCCGTCAGGATCGGCTCCTTCGGCGGACTCCTCGTCGATTACGCGAAACAGGTCGGCGCCGATGTCGTCGTCAAGGGTCTGAGGGCGATCACCGACTTCGACTACGAGTTTCAGATGTCGCAGATGAACCGCCACCTGTCCGGGATCGTCACGCTATTCGTGGCGACGAAACCTGAGTACGGCTACTTGTCGTCATCGCTGGTCAAGGAGGTATACCGTTTCGGCGGATCGGTCGATGCACTTGTACCGGCGAGCGTCGCGGCCGCCTTGAAGGAGCGTTACGCATGACCATCGAACACCCAGACCATCCACAGCCGCCACCGCCCGTCCCCGGTCGGCTACTCGACGCGATCGAGAACCTGATGATCGAGATCGAGAACGCGCGCCAGGTTCCGTTGTCGAACAGCGTGATGATCAATCAGGACGAGATGCTCGACGAGCTCGCCGGGATACAGAGCGCGCTGCCGGAAGAACTTCGTGCGGCCCGATGGATGGTGCGCGAACGCGAGGCCTACATCGCACGGACGAACGAGAAGGCCCGCGAGGTGCTGGCGGATGCGAAACAGCGGTCCGAGCACATGGTCTCGGAGTCCTACATCGTCCAGGAGGCGGTGGAGGAGGCGAACACTCTGGTCCGCAATGCTGAGAGCGAAGGCAGGAGGATTCGTCTCGAGTCGGAAGACTTCGCAGAGCGCCATCTCGCCGAGGCCGAACAGGTGCTTGCCGAGCTGCTCCGGTACGTTCGAGAGGCCCGAGCCGAACTCCATCAGACGCTGCCGCCGCAGCCAGAGCCGCCCGTGAGCCGGTGAAGCAGCGGTGTAGCCGAGTAGATGAGTAAGGGACGAGGAAGACCCTGTGAATCGTTCGCCGTTCATCGTTGATGTCTCCGATCTCTTGGGTCGGGACGTTCCTGCTCGCTCTGTCGTCATCGACGTCGTGGTCGATTGGGCATTGGAAATGAGCCGGATCATGGCCGAACCATCTCTGGTCGCGGACCTCTCGGTTGGATCGGTGCCCGGCGGAGTACTCGTGAGAGGGGATGTGTGTTACGCCGTTGAACACACCTGTCGTCGCTGTCTCACCGACTTCATCGATGACGGCTGTAGCCCGGTCACCGGGCTGTTCGAAACCGATCCGGGCGAGGACGCCTATCCGATCGAAGGGACGACGATCGATCTGGAATCCTTCCTGCGAGACGAGACCCTTCTCGGTCTGCCCCTGCTTCCGATCTGCGATGAATCCTGTGAGGGAGTTGTGACTACACCAGAAACGGACTTGAATAGCGACTCCCCGAGCGAATCGGGCGACACCGGCTCACCGTTCGCCGTACTACGCGACCTCCTGTCGCCCGAGGATTGACGAAACAAACGAGGTTTCCTGATGGCCGTCCCAAAGAAGAAGATGTCGCGGTCCCGCACGCGCCGGCGCAAGGCACAGTGGAAGGTGTCAAGCCCCACATTGGGCAAGTGCGCAAAGTGTGGCGCCATGCACGTTCCGCACCGTGTGTGCAAGGAATGCGGTAGCTACAACGGTCGCGAGATCATCGCAGAAGTCTGAGCGAGCGATGGCGAGAGTCGTCGTTGATGCCATGGGCGGCGATCATGCCCCGGGCGAGATTGTCCGCGGCGCAATTGACGCGGCGGCCGCAGGTGTCGATGTCGTGCTCGTCGGCGATCGATCGAAGATTGCACCCTTCCTCGAGCGATTCAATGCTGATCTGCCCGTGATTCATGCCGGCGAGGTCGTCGAGATGCATGAGGATCCTGCCCGTGCCGTGCGCGAGAAGAAGGATTCCTCGATCATGGTGGCCGCCCGCCTCGTCAAGGAGGGCGAAGCCGAAGCCCTGATCTCGGCAGGATCGACCGGTGCCGCCCTCGCGTCGGCTGCATTCGTGATCGGCCGCCTGAAGGGGGTTTCGCGACCTGCGATCGCCTCCGTATTTCCCACTCGTGAGGTGGTACTCGACGTTGGCGCCAATCTTGACGTCCGGCCCCACCATCTCGCTCAGTTCGGAGTGATGGGAAGTGCGGTCGCGAAGGTCTTCCTGGACGTCGCGGATCCCCGGGTGGGGCTGCTCAACATCGGTGAGGAGGTGGGCAAGGGCAGGGACCTCGAGAAGGAAGCACACGATCTCCTTGCCGAAGCCGAAGGGATCAACTTCATCGGAAACGTCGAAGGCCGTGATCTCGGACGGAGTCGCGCCGACGTCTTCGTCACCGATGGCTTCACCGGGAACGTTCTCTTGAAGACCGGTGAAGGAACGAGTCGCGCGTTGTTCCGGTTGCTTCTCGAAGCGATGCAGGCCGAGCGATACCAGACGGCTCTCGCGGAGCTCATGCCGGCGTTCATGGAGCTACGTCAGCTGATCGATCCGGAGACCATCGGCGGTGCCCACCTCGTCGGTACCAAGGGTGTCGTGGTCATCTCACATGGCGCCAGTTCACGCCGCGCGGTCGCCAATGCCGTACGGATGGCAGCCGAGGGCGCTGATCACGGTCTTGTCGAGCTCATCGCGGACGGGATCGAGCGTGCTCGGAAATGAGTGACGTGATTCCCGACCCCGGAAGTGCCGCCGAGCGCCTCGAGGCCGCACTTGCGTATCGAATCGGCGACGAAGCGCTGCTCGCTACAGCGCTCACTCACGGCTCGTACGCATCGGAGCATCCAGGCGTTGCCGACTACCAGCGGCTCGAGTTTCTCGGTGATGCCGTCCTCGAAGTCACGGTCACGCGATACCTCTACGAGCAGTTCCCGGAGGCGACCGAAGGAGAGATGACGCTTCTGCGGGCGGGTGTGGTGTCCGAACCAGCGCTGGCATCGGTCGCACGCGAGTGGGGCATCCCCCACCTGATCAGACTCGGTCGGGGAGAGGAACTCACCGGCGGACGAGACAAACAGTCGATCCTCTCCGATGTCGTCGAGTCCCTGCTGGCTGCCGTGTATCTCGATGCCGGAATCGAGCGGGTCGAGCGGATCGTCTACGAGCACTGGGCTCCGATGGTCGCCGAGAGGGCAGGCACTCCCGGAGGCCGTGACTACAAGACTCGACTCCAGGAGGTTCTTGTCGCTGATGGACGCGATGTCGAGTACACCGTCACTGAGACCGGGCCGCAGCATGCCAGGCGATTCACAGCAACCGTAGGCTCGTCGGACGACGCCCTTGCGACGGGAACCGGAACGTCAAAGAAGCGAGCAGAACAAGATGCCGCTCGCCGAGCCCTGGAGAGTGGAGCAGTAGAGCAGTAGGGCGGTACTGCCCCACTTGTCCATAACTCCAACCATGTAATTCGCCCTGGTATGCTTTTTCACCGTGCTGCTCAAGAAACTCACACTCGTCGGCTTCAAGTCGTTCGCCGACCGAGTCCGACTCGAATTCGATGCCGGTGTGAATGTCGTCGTCGGACCGAACGGCTCTGGGAAGTCCAATCTGCTCGACGCCGTGGCATGGGTGATGGGCACCCAGGCCACACGCTCGCTCCGAACTGAGAAGATGGGAGACGTCGTGTTCGCCGGAACGGCGACCCGCCCGGCGGTGTCGCGCGCCGAGGTATCGCTCACCTTCGACAACAGCGACGGCTTCCTCCCGATCGACCTCAACGAGATCACCATCACCCGCCGGCTGTATCGCGACGGCACTTCCGAATACGAGATGAATCGGACGCCATGTCGCCTCCTCGACATCCAGGAATTGCTTTCCGACGGTGGCGTTGGGCGCCACCAGCACGTTCTGGTCTCCCAAGGGCAGATCGGAACGATCCTCACGGCGGGACCGGATGAGCACCGCTCGGTCATCGAGGAAGCTGCGGGCATCACGAAGCACCGGAGTCGCCGCGACCGGGCGATTCGCCGACTCGCTGCGACCGACCAGGATGTCGATCGGCTCAACGACATCCTCGTCGAGAAGCGCCGAGCGCTTCGCCCCTTGAAGCGCCAGGCGAACGCTGCAGCCCGGCACGGAGCAGTGCGATCCGAGGCGAAGGCACTCCGGCTCTGGCTCGGGGGTGAAGCCATCCGTGATCTGCGATCCAGGAACGCGAAGGCCACAGCCGAACAGGCAACACTTTCGGAAGCGCTCAACGCCGATAGGAGTGCGCTGGAGGGCTTGCTGATCGAACTCACCGGACTCCGATCCTCCGCCGGCGATGTGGGGGCAGCGCTCGAACGCGACACCACCGCGGCAGCGCGCCTCGAGACGGTCGTGGAGCGTCTTCGCCGCTACGGGCTCGTTGCGCGTGAGCGACGCGTCGGACTCGAGAACCGAATCGAGGGAGCCGAAGAACGGCGCGATGACCTCTCCGGTGAAGAGATTGAGCTTCGGGCCGGTATCCACGAGGCGACCGATGCAGAACTCAGGCTTGGTGACGAGGCAGAACGTCGGGCCGTTGCCTTGCAGGCTCTGGAAGACGAGGAACGGGTGCTCGCCGAACAGGTCCAGCTCCCGGCCGAGGGTCTTGTCGCCAACCTGCGTGGCGATCTCAGAGCGCTTGAGAACGGATCGCAACGAGACAGGCGAGAGCTCGAGTCCATCAGGGCGCGTCACAGCGTTGTTGTCGATCGCCTCGAAGAAGAGACAACCGAGAGCGTCGAACTGAATCAGTCGATTCAACAGGCCGATTCCGAAGTGACGGCATCGCAGCGCACCTATGAGGAAGCCCGGGACTACCGCTCCGACATCGAACAGAGATGGGAACGCGCCGATCAGCAGCACACGGACGCGCTGCTCGCAGTTGCCGCAGCCGAGGCCCGCGTCGAGGCGCACGAGGCTGCCATCGCAGGTATCGGAGATCCCGCCGCCCGGGCGATGACCGCAGACCGAGACGGGGTCATGGGAGCTGTTGCTGCGTCCCTTGACGCCCCGGCGGATCTCGCGGACGCGGTCGACCGGGCACTCGGCTCGTGGGCCGATGCCTTCCTCACCGTTGATCGGGCGACAATCCGCGGTCTCACCGGTGATCTCAAGTCGAACGGACTGGGCGGCATCTCGCTCGTCAGTCCGCAGGTATCGGTGGATGTTCCTGCGCGGGCCGCCGCCGCCGAACTGGGTCTGGATGCGCTTGTCGATCTCCTCGGAGCGAACGCCGATCTGAGGGTCGCCGAGGCGCTCCTCGGCGACGTGGTGTTCGCCGCCGGCTGGGAGGCCGCGTGGCGAGTCGTTGAGCGTTTTCCCCATCTCCGCGCGGTAACTCCCGAGGGTGATGTGATCGCCGCATCCGGCATGCACGTCGCGCAGCCCGACGGGACCGGATTCGCCGCCCTGGAAGCGGCTCGCGTGCAACTCGAGATCGGCGAAAGGGAACGATCGCGTACCGAGAGCCGCCGGACCACCGCCCGGCGGGACCTCGAAACAGCTCGAAGGATTGAACGAGCGGCGCTCGATGATCTCGAGGCGCTTGAGGCCAGGATCGCGGGCCACACCGAGGCACTGGCCCTGATTGGCCGTGCTCGGGCCGAGGGTGAGGCCGAACGCGAGCGACTCGACACGCGAACGAAGGCGCTCCTGGAGGCAGAGGGCGCGCGAGAGGAACGCATCGCAGAGGTGCGCGAGCGGGTTGCAGAGTTCGAAGGGGAGGAGGCTTCTCGACAGACTGCCTGGGAGGCCCTCAACCGGCGTCGCGAAGAGGTGGCTTCTCGTACGGACGAAGCCCGTCGGCGGAAGGAAGAGTCGGCGGCCGAACTCGCAGGAGTCTCCGAGCGGAGAGCGCTGCTGCATCGGAGACTCGAACGTGTCAGATTGGATCTGGGCCAACTGGAACTGCTCCCCGAGGATGACCCTCGAATCGATCAGCTGTCTGAGATCGAATCCCGCTCCGCCCGGGTGATCGCTCTCGCTCAGCGCCACATCGCCGCACTGCGCGAGCGGCAGCGAACACTCCGCCTCGACGTCGGAGATGTCTCCGAGGCCCTTGCGAACGCAGAGCAGCACCGCGAGCAACTCGAGGATGCGATCTCGACAGCGAAGGATCGGCTATCGATCCTTGCCGTTGAGTTGGCCGAGATCCGTGTCCGCTTGGAGTCGAGTGAGGAAGGTCTGCGGCGAGACGCGGACGCATCGCTTGATGAGGCGCTTGGTGAGCCACGCCCGGAACTCACGGAAGGAATCGTTCCGTCGGAGCGCCTCGCCAGCCTCGAAGCCGATCTTCGGAGGATGGGCCCTATCAACCCCTTGGCCGCGGCTGAGTACGGGGACCTAGCGGGCGAGGTGGCGCTCCTCGACGAGCAGCTCGTCGACCTCGACGGGTCGCGCAGCGAGTTGAGGAAGGTCATCTCCGCACTCGACGAGGAGATGTCGAGCCTGTTCATGATCGCATTCGAGGAGATCTCGAGGCTGTACCGGGAGAACTTCGTCCAGGTGTTCCCGGGCGGTCGGGGAGGGCTCCGTCTTGTCGATCCCAGCCATCCGCTCGAATCCGGTGTGGAGGTGGAGGCACAGCCTCACGGGAAGAAGGTCGGCCGGCTGGCGCTTCTCTCCGGTGGAGAGCAGAGTCTTGCCGCCCTGGCGTTTCTGTTTGCCGTATTCCGCGCCCGACCGAGTCCCTTCTACGTCCTTGACGAGGTCGAGGCGGCGCTCGACGACGCGAACCTCCACCGCTTCCTGAGGCTCGTGGACACGCTGCGCTCGTCGGCACAACTCGTGATCATCACCCACCAGCAACAGACGATGGAAGCCGCCGATATGCTGTACGGCGTCACGATGGAACCCGGCGAGTCGTCGAAAGTCCTCGCACGACGTATGGCGCGAGTCGCCGTCTAGGAGCGCCCTGAGCAGCGGCATTGCCCGGCATGCTCCTAGGGTTCCCGTCCGTTAGGAGTATCCGTGGACACCAGCATTTGGATTGTGCTCGTTGCAGCGATCGCCATCATCGCGGTCGCTGCGTTCGTTGTCGTCAACCGATCGCACGATAGGGGACCTTCCTCATCGCCAGGAGTGGAAGCCCCGGAACGCGGACTACGAACCAAGCTGGTCCGCACCCGATCGGCCATCGGCGGTCGACTCAGCGATCTCTTCGGATCCAGCACCCTTGACGAGAACTTCTGGAGTGAACTCGAGGAGGCGTTGATTGCTGCCGACGTCGGCGTATCGACGGCATCGACCGTCGTGAATGATGTGCGAAGCCAGCATCCTGATGATGGCGATGCAGCGCGGCGGTTGCTCGAGGAGTCCCTGATCGGTCAACTATCGGGGCGCGATCGATCCCTGCACCTCGAGGGGAAGCCGGCCGTGGTTCTCGTCGTCGGCGTGAACGGCACGGGGAAGACGACCTCGATCGCCAAGATCGCCGGTCTGCTCGGAGAAGACGGCCGAACCGCCGTCCTCGGCTCCGCCGACACGTTCCGGGCCGCCGCGGACGAGCAGCTTCGCACCTGGGCAGAACGGGTTGGGGTCCAGGTCGTCTCCGGGGCGCCGGGTTCCGATCCCGCCGCCGTGGCATACGACGCATACCGAACGGCCGCGGATTCCGGCGCCGACGTCGTGCTCATTGATACGGCAGGGCGACTGCACTCGAAGACGAACCTCATGGATGAACTCGCCAAAGTGGCGCGCGTGCTTCGCCGCGAAGCGGGGGAGATCGGCGAGGTCCTACTCGTCCTCGACGGAACCACCGGCCAGAACGGGATCAGCCAGGCACGAAGCTTCGCCGCATCCGTCGGTGTGACCGGGATTATTCTCACGAAACTCGACGGCACGGCCCGAGGAGGCGTAGCGATCGCTGTGGAACAGGAACTCGACGTCCCCGTCAAATACATCGGTGTCGGTGAAGGGCTCCACGACCTCGTACCATTCGAACCGACAACATTCATCGAAGCACTGCTGGAGCCATGACCGAAACGCAACGACTCATCGCAGAGGCCCGGAACGCAGCCGAGCGCTCCCACTCGCCGTACTCCAAATTTCGCGTCGGCGCCGTGGTCGTCGCTTCCGACGGCACCGAGTACCGGGGATGCAACGTCGAGAACGCGGCGTACGGAGCATCGATCTGCCGCGGAGGCGAATGCAATCACCACCGCCGTTGCCGATGGCGTACGCGAGATCGATACGATCGCCGTTGCGTGCCTCGACGGCGAGGGATGCTCCCCGTGTGGCAACTGCCGTCAACTCATGAGAGAGTTCCGCGTCAAACGCGTGATCTTGACCAACGAAACCGGAGCCCCCGTCGAATACGCACTCGACGCGCTGCTCCCGATGTCGTTCGGACCGGAAAACTTGGAAGCGAGGAGAGAGTAGAAGGTAGAGAGTAGAGAGTAGAGAGTAGAGAGTAGAGCGTAGAGAGACCGGACCCCGGCGGGACGCTCGGGTCTCTCTACGCTCTACTCTCTACTCGTCGCCCTACCGGGCTTTCAACGCCTCGGTCAGCTTCGGGATCACCTGGTGCAGGTCGCCCACGATGCCGAGATCGGCGACGGCGAAGATCGGGGCTTCGGCGTCCTTGTTGACGGCGATGATCGTGCCGGAGTCCTTCATCCCGACCAGGTGCTGCATGGCACCGCTGACACGCCGAGCGCCAGAGTAGACGTCGGGCTTGACCGTCTTGCCGGTCTGCCCGACCTGGAGCGAGTAGACGGACCCACTCGGCATCGACGACGGCCCGGGTGGCTCCCACGGCCGCTCCGAGCATGTAGGCGAGCTCGTCGATGATCGGTCCACTTCTCGGCGCTGCCGATGCCGCGGCCACCGGCCACGACGATGCCGGCTCGACCTCGAGGTCCGGTCCCTCGCTCTGCTTCATCGTGCGACTCGGTGATGATGGCGGACCCCGCATGGCCGACGTCGGGCATCGAAACGGATACGACCGTCGGGAACGTCCACCGTCCGCGCTTCGGCGGCGAACGCCTTCGGGCGTACGACGCACGACGGCTGGGGCCGGTGCAGGTGGCCTCGGACGACGTCTCGGTTCCACCGAGGATCTCGCTCACCACCGCGACGCGTCGCCGTCACGGAGATGTCGACGGCATTGGAGAGCACCGGCCGGTCGATCCGGCGCGAGCCGCCCGGCGACGTCGCGGTCGGTGATCCCCATGCCGAACAGGATCAGATCGGCGCTGCTCCTCGGCGAGCACGGCGAGCGCGGCGGCGTGCCGGGGCGGCGGGAGGCGGTCTCCGGTATCGAGGTGGATACACCGTCGTGGCACCGTGAGCGCCGAGTGTCCGCGAACGCTGCGTCCGATCCGGCACCGACGTGATACGGCCGCGGTCGTCTCCAAACGACCGGGCCTTGGTGAGCATCTCGAGAGCGGACGCGGAGGCGTGCCCGTCGATCTCTTCTGCGAATACCCAGGTCGTCATCTCAGATCACCTTCACCTGTTCGAGGAGCGCGACGATCTCGAGGTGCGCCTCACCCTCGTCTTCAACGATCTCACCCGCCTTCGCGGGCAGGGACCGAGATCACCGACGGATCCCCTGTCCGGCGCCGGAATCGCCGACCTGCATCGGCGCCGAATCCGAGGTCGGCGGCAGTGAGCTTGCTCGATCGGCTTCGACTTGGCCTGCATGATCCCCTTGAAGGTGGGATAGCGGGGCTCGACGCGCCGGAGGTAACGGCACCAGGAGCGCCGGGAGCGGCGCCTCGACCACGTCGTAGCCGCCGGCGGTCTGCGCTCGACACGAGGATCCCGGCGTCAGTGTCGACCTTGCGGGCGAACGTCAGCGACGGCAGGTCGAGCAGCTCGGCGATCTGCTGGGGCACGACACCGGTGTACCCGTCGGTGGATTCGGTGCCGGTGATCACGAGATCGACGCCTTCTCCTGGCGATGGCCGCAGCGAGCACCTTGGCGGTCACCAGGGCGCCGGAGCCGCGCGAGGGCTCTCGTCGTCGATGATGACCGCCTTGTCGGCGCCCATCGCCAGTGCCTGGCGGATGCCCTGCAGGCTCCCGGCGGGGCCCATCGACACCAGACGTGACCTCACCGTCGTTCGCTTCGGCGAGCTGGAGCCCGACCTCGACGCCGTAACCGATCGGTGTCGTCGAGGACCTGGTCGTTGGGACGGACCACGAAATGGGTGTCCGGATCCAGGTCGTAGGGCGTCGCCGGGTCTGGTATCTGCTTGACGCAGACCGCGATCTTCATGACGTTCCGCTCCTTGGCTGGGGTGCTCGAGATGATACCGCCAACTTTGAGCGTGGACTCAAAAACGGGCGTCAGCCGGCGACGAGGAGCGGGAGGAGCGACGTCGAGCACGGAGGTGAACCGCTCCCGGGCCTCGTCCGCGGTTTCGGGGACTTCCTCGTGGTGAAGCGGCGTATCCGAGATGCCGGCGGCGTAGATTGGTGACCAGCGAGATCCCGGCAACCTCGGCACCCATGTGCTGGGCGGCGATCGCTTCGGGCACCGTCGACATGCCGACCAGGTCGGCCCCCAGGCGCTTGGCCATCTGCGACCTCGGCGGGGGTCTCGTAGCGTCGGGCCGAGGAACCAGGCGTAGACGCCCTCCTCGAGATGCGACGCCGAGCTTCGAATGCCACGCTCCATGAGACCTCGGAGGCGCTCGGGTAGACCTCCGACATGTCGGGGAAGCGCGGGCCGAGCCGGTCGTCGTTCGTGCCGACCAGTGGGTTGCTCGCCGTGTAGGTTGAGGTGATCGCGGATGCAGGACGAGGTCGCCGGGCGCGAGACCGTCGCCGAGACCGCCCGCGGCGTTGGTGAGGAGCACCGACGATGCGCCGGCGAGGCGACCGCGGTGCGGACGCCGAACACGACCTCGTCGAGTGTCCCAGCCCTCGTACGTGTGGACCCGTCCGGCGAAGAGCAAGCACGGCTCCGTCGCCGACGGCGAGCCGAGAAGAGGCTCCCGCCGTGACCCGACGACACGCGGTACGGGGAAGCCGGGGATCTCCGCAGTAGGGGATCTTGATCGCATTCGCGAAGCGATCCGGCGTAGTCGCTCAGACCCGACCCGAGCACGATCGCCACGTCGTGGTCGTCTCGACCGGTTCGTTCGGCGATCGCGGCCGCGGCGGCTTGCAGGTCTTCGTAGCTCATCGCACCTCTCGCAGGATCAGCGGTCGGGACGGCTGTCGGTTCTTCGGACACCACCCATGCGGTCTCGAGGAGCCTGCAGGCAAGCGCCCAGCTGATCGTCCGTGTTGTAGCGTACGGTTCCGAGCGCATCACCTACATCGACGGGGTCGCCGACCTTCGCGTGGACGGTGATTCCGACCCCGGGATCGACGTCGTCGTCCTTCACTTGACGACCGGCGCCGAGCCGCACTGCGGCACGCCCAAGTCGCAGTGCATCGCAGCGTTCGACGAAGCCGCCGCGGTCGGCGACGACGGTGTGGACGCTTGCGGCGGACGGCAGGAGTGACGGGTCTTCGAGCACGGACGGGTCACCGCCCTGTGCCTCGACGACCTTCGACCAGCTTCTCGAACGCCGGCACCGGATTCAACCGCATCCTCCAGTCGCGACCTGGCCTCCGCTCGGTCTGCCGCAACGCCACCCAGGAGCAGCATCTCCTCGCCCGAGGCGGTAGGTGATCTCGGTCGGGTCGGGCGGGTCCGTCACCGCGGAGCACCGTCGATCGACTCGACGATCTCGCTGGCGTTCCCGACCTCGCGTCCGAGCGGTTGGTCCATGTCGGTGAGGAATGCCGACGACCGGCGTGCCGTGGGATCGCCCGATACCGACCATGGTCTCCGCCAATTCCATTCCGGATGCGAGCGTCCTTCATGAACGCCCCGCGAGCCGACCTTGACGTCGAGCACCAGGCCGTCGAGGCCTTCGGCGAGCTTCTTCGACATGATGGAGGAGGAGATGAGGGGAATCGACGGCACCGTGCCGGTTGCATCACGCAATGCGTAGATCCGCCGATCAGCAGGAACCAGCGTCTCGGACTGGCCGCCGAGCACGAGGCCGAGTTCGTCGAGTGACGGGTGAAACTCGGGGGTTCGAGAGCGGTCCGGAACCCCGGGATCGATTCGAGCTTGTCGAGTGTGCCGCCGGTGTGGCCGAGGCCGCGTCCGCTCATCATCGGGACGGCGACTCCGCAGGCCGCGACCATCGGCGCCAGCGGGATGCTGACCTTGTCGCCGACACCGCCGGTCGAGTGCTTGTCGATCTTGGGCATGGACGTGCGGAGAGATCGAGCACGTCACCCGAGTGCAGCATGGCGTCGGTCCACGCCGCGAGTTCCGCGGCGTTCAGCCCTCGAAAGATGATCGCCATCAGGAGCGAGGACATCTGGTAGTCGGGGATCCGGTACGCCGTGTACTCGGTGATGATCCACTTCAGCTCCTCGGCGGTGAGGACTCCACCGTCACGTTTGGTCCGGATCAGCTCCGGCATGCTGTAGCTCATGAACCCTCCGATTCGGGGCGTGTATTGTCGCGCAATCTGACGCGACCATTGTTGACCGCGACTCCTTCGCTCCTCAACAGTTCGGTCTGTCGTTGTTCCAGCCCCGGGGCGAGTCGTCCCGACTTGGCGACGACCCGCCACCACGGAAGACCTGGTGTCGAGCGGACGAGGTTGCCGACGGCACGGGCGGCACCGGGAAATCCCGCCTCCTCTGCGACCTCGCCGTACGACACGACTTCGCCGGGTTCGAGCCGTTCGAGCACCCTGGCGACCTCTTCGCCGAAGTCCTTCATCGCTTCCTCGCCTTTGCGAAGGCATCGGCGTCGTACGAACGAGTGAGCTCTTGCTTCATCGCCCGCGAGCAGAACGGAGAATCAAAGCGTCCCGAACAGCCGATCGCCCATGTCTCCGAGACCGGGCACGATGTAGGAAGCGATCGTTGAGTTCCCGGTCGAGCGCTGCGGCGACGATCTGGACGTCGGGGTGATCGTCGTACATCCGGCGGACTCCGTCGGGCGCCGCAACCACGCAGAGGGCGGTGATGTCGCGGCGCCCCCGATGCTTGGCCTTGTCGACCGCCCACGAGAGCGACCCACCGGTGGCCAGCATCGGCTCGAGGATGAAGACCGATGCGTTGGACAGGTCGGGGAGTCTTGAAGTAGTACTCCTGACGGCTCGTGCCGTCTCCTCGTCGCGCTGCACACCGGCGAAGCCGACCTTGCACGTGGGGGATCATGTCGATGACCGCGTCGAGCAGTCCCGAGGCCGGCCCGCAGCACGGCGATGGCCACCACGTCGGGCATCCGGTACCCGGTGGTGGTCTCCAGCGGCGTTCGGACCTCGCATCTCGGCAAGCGGGAACCGCTTCGGTCGCCTCCATGCACCAGGGTGTAGGTGAGACGCCGGGCCGCGGCCCGGAACTCCTCGGGTCGGTGTCCTTCGTCCCGCAGGACGGTCAGGTAGTGCGGGCTGAGCGGATGGTCGATCACGGTGAGATTCATGACGCCTCCTTGGCGGGTGAGGGTAACTGGGACCGCACCCGTCCGCGGCGATCTTCGCTGCGCGCCGCTACCCTCACGGTCCGATGTTCGATGTCCACTCACCAGCCGCTTCAACGGCGTCTTCGACCGCCTGCGCGGCAAGGGCCGGCTCTCGGAAGCCGACGTCGACGATGCGCTGCGCGAGGTGCGGATGGCGCTGCTGGAGGCCGACGTCAACGTGGCGGTCGCCAAGGCGATGCTGGCCCGGGTGAGGGAGCGGGCCGTCGGCACCGAGGTGACCAAGAGCCTCACCCCGGGTCAGCAGGTCATCAAGATCGTCCACGAGGAGCTGATCACCACGCTCGGCACCGAGGCGGTGCCGCTGGCGACGGCCTCCAAGCCGCCGCTCGCCATCCTGATGGTGGGGCTGCAGGGGTCCGGCAAGACCACGACCGCGGCCAAGCTGGCGAAGCGCGCTCGAAGTCAGGGCAAGCGCCCCCTGCTGGTCGCCGCCGATCTGCAGCGCCCCGCCGCCATCGACCAACTGGAGTCCCTGGGGAGACGGATCGGCGTCCCCGTCCACGTGGATCGCACGCCAAGGCCGCCCAGGCTGGTCAAGGCGGCCATGAAGCGGGCGACGGACCGAGGGGTTCGAACGTGGTGATCGTGGACACCGCCGGCCGTCTGCAGATCGACAAGGACCTCATGGAGGAACTGGCCGCGGTGCGCAAGGCTGCCGATCCCGACGAGGTGCTGCTGGTGCTGGATGCGATGACCGGTCAGGACGCCGTCAACGTGGCGATCGGCTTCCTGGAGCAAACCGATCTCACCGGCCTTGTTCTTCTCGAAACTCGACGGCGATGCCCGGGGCGGCGCCGCCATCTCCGCGCGTGAGGTGACCGGCAGCCCGATCAAGTTCGCCGGTGTCGGCGAGGGGATCGACGACCTGGAGGTCTTCCACCCGGAGCGGATGGCGTCACGCATCCTGGGCATGGGCGACGTGCTGACGCTCATCGAGAAGGCCGAGGCGACCTGGGACGAACAGGAGGCTCGAGCAGGCCGCCGACAAGATGTTGACGGCCTCTTTCACCCTCGAGGACTTCCTCGACCAGTTCCAGCAGATCCGGAAGATGGGGCCTCTGCAGCAGTTGCTTGGTATGCTCCCGGGCGCCGCATCGGCGTTCGGGAACGTCGAGGTGTCCGACGACCGCATCTCGCGCGGGTCGAGGCCATCATCCGGTCGATGACCCCCGCGGAGCGGCGCAACCCCAAGATGATCGACGGCAGCCGAAAGCGACGGATCGCATCCGGGTCGGGGACACCCCCGCAGGACGTGAACGGTCTGCTCCGGCAGTTCGCCGAGACACAGAAGATGATGAAGGCGTTTGCCGGAGGCACGATCCCCGATTCCCGGGCTTACGATCCCGGGGATGAGCACGAAGGAAGAGGTGACGATGGCGGTGAAGATCCGCCTGACACGGACGGGCAAGAAGAAGCAGCCCTCCTACCGGGTGGTGGTGGCCGACTCACGCGCCCCGGGATGGCCGCTACATCGAACAGATCGGCCGGTACGACACCCGCGCAGGATCCGTCGGTGATCGTGATCGACAACGATCGGGCGGTCTACTGGCTCCAGAAAGGCGCCCAGCCGACGGACCGAGCGAAGAAGTTGCTCGAGATCTCCGGTGCCTGGACCGAGTTCAGGGTCGCCAGGGGTGATATTCATGTCGTCGTCGACAAACCGAAGAAGAAGGCCGAGCCGAAGCCCGTGATTCTCGACGAGATCGTTCAAGAGGCAGCCGCAGAGGCAGCCCTAGAGACAGCTGCAGAGGCCGAAGCCGAACTCACCGAAGAGGTCGTGGTGGCCGAAGAGGTCGTGGTGGCTGAAGAGGTCGTAGCAGAGGGATCGGACGAAGCATGAAGCAAGGCGAAATTGTCGAAAAGGTCGTGACCTACGTCGTCACACAGATCGTTGACGACGCCGATTCTGTCAAAGTCGAGATCGTGGCGGACGGCGACGATGCCATCGTTGCCGAGGTCCGCACCGCCAAGTCGGACATGGGGCGCGCCGATCGGTCGCCGCGGTCGTGTGGCTCGGGCGATTCGCTCCGTCGCATCGGTCGCAGGCGAAGAAGAGGGCGTCTCCGTCGAGGTCGACTTCCTCGACTCGACGTGGTACCGATTCTCGTCGGATACGTACGCCGGGCACACGGCATCAACGGTGCCGTTGTTGTGCGCCCGCTCACAGACGATCCAAGCGGCCGTTGGCTGCCCGGAGCCGAGTTGGCCAGCGATGACACCCCGTCGATTGCGTACACCATCGTGGAGGTCGGTCCCCACAAGGACGGACTCCTGGTTCGATTCGAAGGTGTCTCCGATCGCGAAGCCGCGGAGGCGCTGCGTGGTACGTCGTTCACGATCGCGGCCGATGAGCGGCGTGACCTCGACTCCGAGGAGTTCTGGCCCGACGATCTGGTCGGATGCGCCGTCGTCGACGCGGCCGGTGAGTCCCTCGGAACGGTTGAGTCGGTCGTATTTGGAGCCGCTCAGGATCGTCTCTCGGTCCGCACTCCGGACGGAAGTGTCGAGGTTCCTTTCGTCGACGCCATTGTCCCCATCGTGGATCTGGACGCCCGCCGCATCGTGATGACACCGCCGATCGGCCTCTTCCCTTCGAATGAGGAACCTGGGTAGACGGACGACCGCGAGCGACATTGTCGTATCCTGGAATCCGTGCCGTACGACCCGCACCACCACGTTCGCATCGTGACCGCCACGTCGTTGTTCGATGGCCACGACGCCGCCATCAACATCATGAGGCGTCTTCTCCAGTCGACCGGTGCGGAGGTCATCCACCTCGGTCACAACCGCTCGGCTGCCGACATAGCGTCCGCGGCCATCGAAGAGGACGCTCAAGCAGTCGCCATCACGTCGTACCAGGGCGGGCACATGGAGTTCTTCCGATACGTGCGCAGCCTGCTCGACGAGGCAGGCGCAACCCATGTGAAGATCTTCGGCGGCGGCGGGGGAACGATCCTGCCGCAGGAAGCGGAGGAGTTGGAACGATCGGGGATCGAGAGGATCTACTCGCCCGACGACGGACGGGATCTCGGGCTCCAGGGCATGATCGACGATCTGCTCGAACGCGCCGATTTCCCGGTGGTAAGCGATGCGCCACTCGACCCGGCCGATCTCAGCCCCGCCACCCCCGGTCTGCTCGGGCGAATGATCTCAACGGTTGAGCAGGACGCCGACAGCGACCTTGTGTCGGCGGCACGAGAGGCAGGTGCCGGGAGCGACGCACCAGTGATCGGGATTACCGGCACCGGTGGGGCCGGCAAGTCGTCACTCATCGACGAAATCGTGGTGAGGTACCTCGCCGATTTCTCCGAACGGACCGTGGCCATTGTTTCGGTAGATCCCTCGCGGCGACGCTCGGGTGGCGCCCTGCTCGGCGACCGCATCCGCATGAACTCCGTCACTCATCCCCGTGTGTTCATGCGGTCCCTCGCTACCCGGCAGGCGAACCTCGCGCTCTCCCCACACGTTGCCTCGACCGTGGATCTCGTCAAGGCGGCCGGGTACGACCTCGTCATCCTCGAGACGTCGGGGATTGGGCAGGCCGACACCGAGATCGTGGATCACGCCGATCTTGCCCTCTATGTGATGACGCCCGAATACGGTGCCGCGAGCCAGCTCGAGAAGGTCGACATGCTCGACTTCGCCGACCTGATCGTCGTGAACAAGGCCGATCGGCGCGGCGCCGAAGATGCCGTTCGCGACGTTCGCAAGCAGTACCGACGAAACCACGGAGCCTTCGAGTCGACAGACGAAGAGCTTCCGATCTACGCGACCGTGGCATCCCATTTCAACGATGCGGGCACCAACCGCTTCTACCGGGCGCTCATGGGAGCCGTCGACCTTCGAGCGCACGGCCGGTTCGCCTCGACGATCGAACTCCCCACGGATCATGGGGGCGAGCGGCCGATCATCCCGAAGGACCGCGTCAGGTACCTCTCAGAGATCTCCGACACGATCCGGACCTACAACCGGAGCGTCGATGAGCAGGGAAACCTCGCAACCGAGGCACAGGCACTGGCGGTCGTTGCCCGGCGAAACGACGACGGGGCGATGGCCGCCGCGAGCCGCGATGTGCAGGCATCACTCGATCCGGGGGCCGCAGCGATCCTCGCCGAATGGGACAGCACCGCCGCAACGTACACCGCCGACGCCATCACCTATGAAATACGCGGCAGTGAGATCGAGGTACAGACGTCATCGACGACCCTGTCCGGTACTCGCATTCCGAAGGTCGTCTTCCCCCGGCTGATCGGCTGGGGCGACCGGGTGCGGTGGGGTCTCCAGGAGAATCTCCCCGGCCGCTTCCCATTCACTGCCGGCGTGTTCCCGTTCAAACGGGCCGCCGAGGATCCGACGCGGATGTTCGCGGGAGAGGGCGGCCCGGAGCAGACCAACCGCCGTTTCCACTACGTGTCGAGGGGGATGCCCGCGATCCGGCTCTCGACTGCGTTCGACTCGGTGACGCTCTACGGCGACGATCCGGACACCAGGCCAGACATCTACGGAAAGGTCGGGAACTCAGGGGTCTCGGTCGCCACACTCGACGATGCGAAGAAGCTCTACTCAGGATTCGATCTCCTCGACCCGGCAACGTCCGTTTCGATGACGATCAACGGTCCCGCGCCGATGATGCTCGCCTTCTTCCTGAACGCAGCGATCGATCAGCAGTGTGAGCGCTACATCGTCGGGCACGACATGCAGGGAGAGCTCGAGGCTGCTCTCGTCCAGAGATACGAGAATCGCGGATTCCCACGGCCCCGATACCACGGCGACCTTCCCCCCGGAAACGACGGTCTCGGGTTGATGCTTCTCGGACTCGCCGGCGATCAGGTGCTTCCGTCCGATGTCTACGAAGCGATCAAAGCAGACGTCTTGTCCCGTGTGCGGGGAACCATCCAGGCTGACATCCTCAAGGAGGATCAGGCCCAAAACACCTGCATCTTCTCCACGGAATTCGCGCTTCGCATGCAGGGTGACATCCAGGAGCTCTTCATCGACCGTTCGGTCCGCAACTTCTATTCGGTCTCGATCTCCGGCTACCACATGGCGGAGGCCGGCGCGAACCCGATCACCCAGCTGGCATTCACCCTGGCGAACGGGTTCACCTTCGTCGAGTACTTCCTCTCGCGAGGGATGCCGATCGACACGTTCGCGCCGAACCTGTCGTTCTTCTTCTCGAACGGCGTCGACGCCGAATACGCCGTCATCGGGCGGGTCGCTCGCAGAATCTGGGCAAAGGCGATGCGTGATCGATACGACGCATCGGAACGATCCCAGAAACTGAAGTATCACATCCAGACGTCCGGCCGGTCCTTGCACGCTCAGGAGATCGGATTCAACGACATTCGCACCACCCTTCAGGCGCTGTACGCGATCTACGACAACTGCAACTCGCTGCATACGAACGCCTACGACGAGGCGGTCACGACGCCGACCGAGGAGTCGGTCCGCCGCGCCTTGGCGATTCAGCTGATCATCAACCGCGAACTCGGTCTGGCGCGGAACGAGAACCCGATGCAAGGCTCTTTCATCATCGACGAACTCACCGATCTCGTCGAAGAGGCCGTTCTCGTCGAGTTCGACCGTCTCACGGATCGGGGCGGTGTGCTCGGAGCGATGGAGCTGATGTATCAGCGTTCGAAGATTCAGGAGGAGTCGCTGCGATACGAGCGAATGAAGTCGACGGGTGAACTCCCGATCGTGGGCGTGAATACGTTCTTGTCCGAGGAAGGCTCGCCCTTCATGGTCCCTGATACGATCATCCGCTCTACCGACGAAGACAAGCACCGGCAGATCGACGCCGCCTCGTTGGTGAAGGAACTCAACGCCGACGTTGCCGCTGTGGCGATCGGCAAGCTCCAACGGACCGCCATCGACGGCGGCAACACGTTCGAGGCGCTCATGGAGGCAGCGAAGTACTGCACGATCGGGCAACTCTCGAACGCTCTGTACGATGTCGGTGGGCGATACCGGCGGAGTATGTAGCTCTGCCGCGGTCCGTAGGTGGTGGTCGACACGATTCATGAGGAGGCCGAGTAGTGAGCAATCTTGGCGGACCGGAGCTCATGATCGTTGCGGTTTGTGTTGGACTGCTCGTCCTATGGATCATCGGAGTGGTCAAGCTGTTCCAGAAGGGTTACCCATCGCTGGGTTGGGTTGCCGTCGTCGGAATCATCGTTCCCGTCATTGCCCTCGTCGGCTTTGCCGGTTGGTTTGTACGGGATCGTTCCGTTCAAACCTGATCGACTGCGGCAGTCGCAGCGCATCGCGAGAACAGGCTGTTCGATATCGCCGTTCTCCGCCCGTCGGCGAGCCGGTCAGGACGGCTGGATCGCTGATGCGATCTTGCTCGCTGTGACTTCCAACTCTTCGCGTGTTGGGGGGTGCCGCGGTGGACTTTGAGGCCGAAACCGTCGTCGGCGTAGCGGGGGACCACATGCAGATGAGCGTGGGCGACCTCCTGGCCGGCGTCGGGCCCGTCTGCCAGATAGAGATTGATTCCCTTGACGTTCTCGTCGCTCGCTCGGAGACCCGCGGCCATTCGTTTTGCGGCGTTCATCATGTGGGCCGCCGTGCCATCGTCGAGGTCGACGAGGTCAGGGAGGTGCTTGCGGGGGAGCACAAGGAGATGACCCGGCGTCACCGGATTGATGTCCATGATCGACACCACGACGTTGTCTTGGTAGACGTAGTTCGTGGGGAGTTCACCACTCAGGATGGCGCAGAAGACACAGAAGTCAGCAGGATCGGTCGGTTGATCGCTCATGGATTCGAGCTTACCGGGCTTCGCCGTGGGTAGACGGTGGTCGGTACTCGGGGTTGGGATGGAGGCTGGTAGCTGGTAGCTGGCAGCTATCAGGGCGGGTCGGGGCCGACGGGGGTGCGGATCAGGGCGCGCCGGCCCGGTGGGCTCTCGGGGTCGATGCGGAAGCCTTGATGGTGGACGGCGACATGGTGATGGAACCAACACAACGTGGTCAGGTTCTCGGGATCGTGGGAACCGCCCACAGACCAATGGACGATGTGATGCGGCTCGAGCCGATACCGACTCCTACAACCCGCGATCGTGCACCCGCCGTCACGATGCGCCACCAGCCTGCGGAGCGCGGGCGGGATCGTCCGAGCGGCCCGAGAGGTGACCATCGGTTCGCCATGGTGGAGGCCGATGATCTGCACACTGCCCGTGCACAGCAGTTCTTCGAGTGTGTTCGGTCCGACCCTCGGACCGTATTCGATCTCTGCGCCGGTCTCGCCGCCGGTCCCCTGTGCCCGGTCGAGATCCACAAACACCGACACCGACGACCCGGACGAGGCTTCACCGTCGCTCGTACGGTCGAGAGAGTCGTGTGCCATCGCAACCAGACCGTCGGCCTGACGCTGCCCCCTGGTAGACATGTCACCGCCGGTCAGGGTCCGGAACTCGTCGGCACGTGCGTGAAGCGCCGTTTCGACGATCCTTCCCTCCACACCGGGCAAGAGGCCCCACAGGCGCCATGACGACTCATCCAACGTCGGCTGGATAGCCACGAACCGCTCGGCGAACACGTCGTGCTCATCGACGCGAGTGATACGCCGCTGCCGGGCCGTCAACCGCCCGACGCCGGCGAGGTCCAACGACTCGGAGTGCTCCAACGTTGTTTCGTCCGCACCCGCCACCGCGAGGCGGAGCATCGCGACGGTCCGATCGAACGTGAGATCACCGTTGACGAGCCGATGCTCGATCCGGCGATGCCGCTTCAACTGACGGGCCGCGAACACGAGATCCGACGCCGCAGTGTGCGACACGTCGAACCGCGAGGTCACCCACTCAGTGGTCGACCGCGATCCCGTCGACGCTGCGATGTTGATCTTGTCCAATTCGTTGATCAACACGGCCTGCCGGTTTCGAATGCCCGAGGCCCGCGCCTCGAGCGAACGGAGTTCTTCTTCCATCTCAGGCACGGAACGGGTTGACCAGAACATGGAGACAACGTATCAAGCAGGTACGACAGAAAACGCCTCTACGGTGCCCAATTCCCGAACCTTCTCGCGCCGATTCCGGCGCGGATGATCGCGGCGTGGATGTCGACGCAGTCAAGTCCCGGATCGCCGAGTTTCATCGCGGCAAGAAGTGGATTCTCCTCCCGGACGCAGCGGCCGTAGCGACGCCGGTCGTCGAAAGGCTCAGGGAGTGGGGCGCCGACGGCATCATGATCGTGGCAGCAATCGAAGGCGTGGGTGAACTCCCGAACGCCGACCGGTTCCACTACACCCGAACAACCGGAGCGACGATCATGGGCGGCGTACGGGCCTACCTCGACTCGGTTGAGCATCCTTCCGCTGCGCTCCTTGCAGCAGTCGACCGGTTCGACCCGGGCCACGATGCGATGGTGCTCGGCGCAGGTTTCAGCAGACACAGCACCCTTGTTGGCCGACCGGTGTACGGCGCGAAGCCCGCCGTCTGGGGATCGCTCGAGGACAAGACGACTGTCGACCAACTCTGGGACGACGCCGCCGTCCGTCGGGCGCCTTCTGCCGTTGTGCCAGTCGCAGATGCGTCCGTCGCCGCGGCGAACCTGACGTCGGATCTCGGTACGGTCTGGGTCGCCGACAACAGGGAAGGCTGGCACGGGGGAGGAGAGTATGCCCGGTGGGTCCGGAGCGCTGAGGATGTGGTGCCGGCCGTGGAATGGTTCTCGGAACATGCGGCAACCGTTCGCGTCATGCCCTTCTTGGACGGTATTCCGTGCTCGATCCACGGATTCGTCACCGGCGACGGCGTCGCGGTGTTTCTCCCGATGGAGATGATCATGCTTCGGCACGCGGAGCAGCCTGCGTTCATCTACGCACAAGCGGCGAACTTCTGGAACCCCCCGGTGGAAGTGCGGGACGAGATGCGCGGTGCGGGTCGCCGAGTCGGCACACTCCTCGCAGAGAGGCACGGTTACCTTGGTGGGTTCGGAGTCGACGGCGTGTGCACGTGGAACGGGTTTCTCCCAACCGAACTCAATCCACGCCGCAGTATCGGTCACGGGCTGCAATCCCGTGCCGCAGAGATTCCTCTCGACAGCATCGAGGGCATGCTGATCGAGGGCGATATCGACATCGCTGCCCAAGATCTGGAGGAGACGATCATCTCCGCAGCCACGACACGACGCAAGGGTGGCATGCTCTTGTCGTTGACCGAGCCACACGATGCTGCGAAGACGGGCATTCGGTTCAACGGATCCAGGGCAATTGCCGTCGATCCCGACGGAGAGAAGGACGGAGTCATGGAGATCGGACCGTCGGCCGTGGGATCGATCATCATCCTGCAACTCGACGCCGACCGCACACCGGTCGGTCCATCGGTAGCGCCGATGGCGATCCAGGCGATCGATCTGGCTCGCGACCTCTGGGGAATTGCCATGCCCCCGCTCGAATCAGCACCGGACCTTTGCAGTGAGCAGTAGAGGAGTGCTGAGCTACTCGGCTACTCGGCTCCTCGGCTCCCCGTCACGGAAGATCAAGGGGGACTTCTACCCCGGACACCGGTTCTCCCTCTTCCGTCATGATTCCTACGAAGAGGTCGACGGATCCTGATGGGCCGTCGGCCAGACCCACTTCGAAGGCGTGCCAAACGTGGACCGGTGAGAGGGTCGAGACCGATCGGTCGATGGAGACTCCCGTCGAGTCGGAGAGACGGATCCGCACCGCATCGACACCGGGAGCCGCGTAGCCGGAGATCTGGAGCGGATACAGGCCGACACCGGTCTGGGGACTCATGAGCACGATCTCACCTCCGGAGAATGGTCGTGCGATCGGGAGATCCTCTTGGGCCGGGATCAGATCGATGACAAGTCTGGCGGGGGACGTGGTGGTGAAGGCTCGAGCCGCTGCCCGTCGACCGAGGTGGAGATCCACATCGAGGCCATCATCGACCCCCTCGATGACGAACCACCCGTCGACGAGGTCCCCGTTGAGTGTCGTGTCGGCCACTGCCGAGTCCACGATCGCGTCCGACAACGTCACACGCACAATTCCGGTGTCGGAGAGAATCGAGACCCCGACGGGACCGATGCGAGAAGCCGGCGATCCGCCGACCGAGAGGAATTCGACCTCGATCCGTTCGCACCCGTCGAGTGCGTACCAGCGGATACCGGCGATCGCACGGGCATCACGGCCCTGGCTGTCCAGGGCTGCGACGGTGCCTTGTTCGACGAACGGCAGCTCTCCGGAGAGACACAACGGCGCATCGGTCGGACGTGTGGTCGTCGTGGTCGGCGCGGTCGTCGTCGACTCCTCGGCCGACTCGGTGGGGGCGCATGCGGTCATGACCACCATGACCGCGATGAGTAGTGGCGTGACCCGCATCCGGCGAGAATACCGGTGCCGGGGAGTTCGTCTCATTTGACTAAAGGTCGAGAAGTACCGACAATACGGTAGATGTCGTCCCATGAACGATCCGACCTCGTGACGGACTCCAAATCTCAGCCCACGATGAGGACCTTCTTCATCGTCTGGGCCGGACAGCTCGTCTCGCTCATCGGCACCAATCTGACCGGCTTCGGCCTGAGCATCTACGTGTTCCAGGAGACCGGATCGGTGACACAGCTTGCCACGGTGATGCTCGCCTCACAGCTACCTCAGATCCTGATCACACCCTTCGCTGGGGCCCTCGTCGACCGGTGGGACCGGAGAAAGGCGATGATCCTCGCCGACGCCGGCGCCGGGGCGGGGACGATTGTTCTGGTGCTGCTCTACTTGACCGGCTCCCTCGCTCTGTGGAACATCGCAATCGCCGTGGCAATCTCCGGCATGTTCCAAGCATTCCAGTGGCCTGCCTACTCGGCGGCAATGGCCGTACTCGTGCCGAAGGAGCACTTCGGGCGAGCATCCGGACTCGTTCAGATGGCCGAGGCGCTCGGGCAGCTTGGGGGGCCGATTCTCGCTGGATTCGCTCTCGCGTTTTCGGGGATCGGTGCCGTCTTCGCCATCGACGTTCTCACGTTCTCGGTCGCGATCATGACCCTCCTCGTCGTGAGATTCCCCAGACCGAAGGCGAGCGAAGCCGGCACCGAAGGCGCCGGGAGCCTCTGGCACGAGACGAAGTACGGTTTCAAGTACTTGATCGCTCGTCACGGACTGCTCGCTCTCCTGCTGTATTTCGCGGTCATCAACGTTCGCGTTTGGATTCGTCGGTCCTCTCTTCATCCCGCTGGGGCTCTCTCTCACATCGGAGGCAGGGCTCGGGATGGCGTTCACGGTGGCATCGTTGGGCATGTTGGTCGGCTCGATCGTGGCCAGCACCTGGGGAGGCCCGAAGAAGCGGGTCCTCGGCCTCGTCCTGGGAGGTGCTTTCCTCGGCGTGGTGTTCGCCACGGTTGGACTCAAAGCGTCGGTCTTCTGGATCACAGGAGTCATGTTCCTCGGCATGCTCTGGATCCCCACTGTCAATGCGACGAGCCAGGCGATCTGGTTGGCAAAGGTGGAAGCTGATCTTCAGGGGCGCGTATCCGCCGTGCGGCGGTTCATTGCCCAGGGTGCGGTTCCGATCGCCTACGTGCTGGTCGGCCCGCTCTCGGACCGCGTCTTTGAGCCGCTCATGGCTGAAGATGGTGCGTTGGCCGGCTCGGTCGGGGAGATCATCGGATCGGGATTCGGCCGCGGGTACGGGTTGTTCTTCATCGTGATTGGTCTGTTCGTTGTCGTGGCGTCCGTCGCGGCATGGATGTACCCGCCGCTGCGCCACCTCGAGCGAGACATCCCCGACGTTGTGCAGGAAGTGGAGTCGCAGAAGTCGGAGACGACGTCCACGGAGGTTCCGGGGGTGTGATAGGTTCGCTCGATGCCGTTCCCGGCGCCCGACCCCGACCTTGCATACCGATTCCTCACCGGCGCTTCTTCAACGGGAGCGTTGTTCTCTGAGGCTCGACGGCTTCGTGATGAGGGAAAAGGCAGAACGGTGACCTTCAGCAGGAAGGTCTTCATCCCGCTGACCACGATGTGTCGCGATCGGTGTACCTACTGCACGTTCGCGAAACCACCGGGCGCAGGGGGCGTCTACATGACACCCGACGAGGTAATGGCCGTCGTCCGCGCCGGTGAGACGCGCGGGTGCACTGAAGCCCTGTTCACCCTCGGGGACCGACCGGAGGACCGATGGCCCGCGGCACAGGAATTCTTGGCCAGGAACGGCTACGAATCGACGGTCGCCTACGTCCAGCACATGACCGAACGCGTCGTAGGCGAGACCTCGCTCTTCCCTCACGCGAATCCTGGTCTCATGGATGAGGCGACTCAGCGAGCGCTTCGGAGATCGAACCCGTCGCTCGGCCTCATGCTCGAGAACATCTCACCCCGCTTGATGGAGCCCGGGATGCCACATCACGACTGCCCGGACAAGGACCCGACAGCGCGGATGGAGACGATCGAGACAGCCGGTCGTCTGAGCATCCCGTTCACGACCGGCATACTGGTGGGGATCGGAGAGACGCCGGTCGAGATCGTTGAGAGCCTCTTTGCTCTGGCCGAGATGCACGGGCGCCGGGGCCATCTCCAGGAAATCATCGTGCAGAATTTCCAACCGAAGGCCGACACCAGGATGCGCGACGTCGATCCTCCGCCGACCGAGTTCTTCTCCACCGTTGTGGCACTGACTCGCTGGGTCTTCGGTGCAGAGATGAACGTGCAGGTTCCGCCGAACCTGACCGACGACTACGGCGTCTACCTCGATGCCGGCATCAACGATTGGGGTGGTGTCTCGCCGCTCACGATCGATTGGGTGAATCCCGAGGCACCGTGGCCGCACCTCGATCGCCTGCGGTCGGTCACCGAGGCCGCCGGCTTCGGTCTTCGGCACCGATTCCCCGTGTATCCGGAGTACCTCAACGACCGGTGGATCGACCCTGGGCTGCTGCCGATTCTGGTGAGTCGAGCGGACGATGACGGGTATCCTGTCGTCGAGGAGAAGGCGACCACATGACGATCATGACGACCATCACGTTCGTCCGTTCGCGACCCGCCGATACGGTAGGGGAGCGATGGGCGGAGACGAGACGCCGGGAGGGTTCGACCACTGTTGAGGTGGACGCCCTTACGGAGACGGATCGGGCCGCCGCGTTCTCGGGAGGTCTCCTACCGTTGGCAGGTGAGCACGCGACTGCTGTTGCACCGGCCTACGTCGCCGGTCCGGCTGGAATCCTGGCGCTCTCGAAAGAAGGAATCTGTGGTTGGCAGTTGACGATCGTCGCGGGTGGCGATCGAGCGGCCACGATCGACGCTCTCGCTCGAACACAGGCGGCGTTTCTTCGAGTCGGGCGGAGCCAGGTGGCCGACGGGGCTCGGATTGCCGCCCTCCCCGGGGTGAACCCGAGAGTCTCCGTTTTCGTCGACACCGTCGAAGAAGCCCTGGCCGCAGTCGAGGTCGGAGCGACCGACCTTCTCTTGCGAGGGTGGGACACGGACACGATCGGCAGGCTCCGCGACGTTCTTCCGTTCCCACTCCTGGAACGAACCGCTCTCCCCGTCGAAGTGACGGTTGACGAGGCGCGACGTCATCTCGAAAGCGATGCCTTCAAGGTCTATCTCGATCTTGTCGATGCGTCCGGGGTCGCGCGTCCCCGTACGGACTGGGCCCCGGGCAAAGATCTTCCCGCACCCCATGCACCGGGTCGGCTGTCCGCCCAGTGGAGTGATGAGGCGTGGGCCGGGGGAACGCACCCCGGCGGGGGAGACGCCGTTCGCGGTGTGTTGCAGCACATCCTCGATCGATCGCTCGAGGGACATCGCCCGAGTCGGGACGAGGTCCAGCGCCTGTTCGAGGCGCGAGGATCTGAGGTCGATGCGATCGCGTCGGTCGCCGACATTCTCCGCGAGCGCGCCAACGGCGAGAAGGTGTCCTTCGTCGTGAACCGGAACATCAGCTACACGAACCAGTGCACCTACAAGTGCGGCTTCTGTGCGTTCTCGAAGGGACCGCGGTCGCTGAATCTGCGCGAAGACCCCTATCTGCTGACCATTCCGAACATCGTCGAACGCTCCGTCGATGCCTGGAATCGCGGTGCGACCGAAGTCTGTCTCCAGGGGGGTATCCACCCAGAATTCACGGGGAGTTTCTACGTCACCGTCCTCGAAGCGATCAAAGAAGCAGTCCCCGCCATACACGTGCACGGGTTCACCCCCCTCGAGGTGTGGCAAGGTGCTGAGACGCTGGGGATCCCGGTTCGGGAGTTCCTCACCATGTTGCGCGACTCAGGACTCGGAACGCTGCCGGGTACGGCGGCCGAGATTCTCGACGATCGCATTCGAGAGCATCTCTGTCCCGACAAGATCAGAACCGCGCAGTGGGCCGAGGTGATGCTGACCGCTCACGACCTCGGCCTCCGGTCGACGGCGACGATGATGTTCGGACATATCGACGATCCGGCCTCATGGGCCAACCACATCGAGACGCTTCGCGTCATCCAACACCGCACCGGCGGGTTCACCGAGTTCGTGCCGCTTCCGTTCGTGCACATGGGCGCGCCGATCTATCTTCGGGGCGGGGCTCGCCCTGGTCCGACCTGGGATGAGGTGGTGCTCGTCCACGCGGTGGCGCGGATCGCGTTCGACGGCCTCATCGACAACATCCAGGCTTCGTGGGTGAAGTTGGGGCTCGAGGCGGGCCTGACACTCCTCAATGCCGGAGCAAACGACCTAGGAGGCACGCTGATGGATGAGTACATTTCGGCCGCTGCCGGGGCCTCCCACGGTTCCATGATGGGTGCCGAAGACTTCACCACGGCGATCGAGTCGATCGGACGAGTGCCGCAGCGCCGCACGACCCTGTACCGTCCTGCGCCGACGATTCGAGTTGTCGGAGGAATCCAATGAAGCGCGCGGGCGACGAGACCAGGAATCAGCTGTTCGACGCCGCGGCCCAGTTGTTCCGAGAACTCGGGTACGAGGCCACCTCTCACGCCGACATCTCTGCTGAGGCGGACATCGGACGTACCACGTTCTACGAGCACTTCGCTTCGAAGGAGGATCTGTTGGTGCAACTCGTACAGCGAGACCTCCCGGTGCTCATCGATGAGATGCTTGCTGAGGTCGATCCGAAGGTCTCACCCGACCTGCGGCTCCGCGAATTGACGGTTCGGTTCGTGGAGTTCGTCGGCATGGACCACCTGGGATTCATTCTCCACACCGAAGTTCCCCGATTGTCGGTTGACGCTCAACGTGAGATCGCGGACTCGCATCGGGCACTGTCGAACGAGGTGATGGACATCTACCGCTCCGGTGTGGCAGCCGGGGTGTTCGCCGAGCTTCCCGGGCCACTCGTCGGGCGCCTCATCCAGGACGTGATGATGGCCGGCGGGCGTGTCGTGATGGACCAACCGGAACCGAAACAGCGCCTTCACGAGATTGCGGAGGCAACTGCAGCGTTTCTGGTGAACGGCCTCTGCAAGTAGCGTCATCCTCATGCGGATCAATGTCATCACGATCTTCCCCGAGTTCTTCACTTCGCCCCTCGAGGCAAGCCTGGTCGGCAAAGCCCGGCAGGACGGCACGCTCGACGTGGTGCTTCACGACCTGCGCAGCCACGGCAAAGGGGTTCACCGGCAGATCGACGATGCTCCCTTCGGCGGTGGCGCCGGGATGGTGATGATGGTCGAACCGCTCGCCGCGGCGCTCGACCCTCTCGCTCACACGCACCGCATCCTGTTCACACCCGGCGGCCGCCCGCTGGATCAGGCGACCCTTGATCGATGGGCCGCGCTCGATGAGATCACCGTCGTGTGCGGGAGGTACGAAGGCGTCGACGAGCGCGTCGCAGAGCACTTCATCGACGAGGAGATCTCTATCGGGGACTACGTACTGCTTGGCGGTGAGGTTGCCGCTCTTGCAGTCATCGAAGGGGTGACACGCTTGATCGACGGCGTGGTCGGAAATCCCACGTCCGTTGAGACGGAGAGTTTCCGCGATGGCCTCCTCGAAGAGCCGCAGTACACCCGGCCCGCCGAGTTCCGTGGATGGACCGTCCCGAACGTCCTGCGCTCCGGCGACCACGCAAAGGTCGGGGAGTGGCGGAGAGAGCAGCGCGAGCAACGGACGAGGGAGCGAAGACCGGATCTACTGGACGAGTAGCTGAGTAGCCGAGTAGCGGAGTAGCGGAATAGCAGGGCGCGAGGCCACCCGTCTACCCGTACTCAGCTACTCGGCTACTCAGCTACTCAAGCCCGTTTAGCTTCTCCGCTTGCTATTATCAAGACCCGCCTTCCCCCCTTTCTTCTGGAGGATCCCGTGAATACGCTCGATCAGATCGAGAGCGCACAGTTGCGCGATGACATCCCGAACTTCGGTCCCGGGGATACCGTCCGCGTGGACGTGCGCGTCATCGAGGGTGGACGGGAACGCACCCAGGGTTTCGAAGGTGTTGTCATTGCCCGCAAGGGCGGAGGCATTCGCGAGACATTCACGGTCCGCAAGATCAGCTTCGGCGTTGGTGTCGAGCGGATATTCCCGGTCCATGCTCCGATCATCCAGAAGATCGAAGTTCTCCGTCGAGGTGACGTGCGAAGGGCCAAGCTCTATTACCTTCGTGGCCGGGTCGGCAAGGCCACCCGGATCAAGGAGAAGCGCGACTGACCGGTCTCGACCCGGACCTCGCCATCGAACACGACCCGTCCAATCGGCGGGTCGTTGTCGCGCCGCTCGACGATGCGGCACTGTCGGCCGGTGTCAGCGACGCTGTCAGAGATGGATCCAATCCTCGCGAGGCTCGCGGAGCGCAACGGCGTTCCGCCGCTGTGGCCACACGACCCCGGCTTCTCCACGATGGTCCGGCTCATCCTGGAGCAACAGGTCTCCCTCGCCTCCGCAGACGCGGCCTACGGGAAGCTCGAACGAGCGATCGGTCGCGTCGAACCCGAGGCCTTCGTTGTCCTGGGCGACTCTGAGCTGCGGACCATCGGATTCTCTCGGCAGAAGAGTGGCTATGTACGGGGCCTTGCCGCCGGCATGATGGACGGCTCGGTCGATCTGGAAGCCGTCGGCGGGCTCGACGATGCGACGGCAACGGACCGACTCCTCGACATCCGGGGCATCGGTCCGTGGACGGCGGCCTGCTACCTGCTGTTCGCACTCCGCCGCCCCGACGTCTGGCCGCCGGGCGACCGAGCACTCCAGGTCTCGATGGGCCGGGTCTACGCCCTCTCCGATGTTCCAGACGACGACACGTCGGGTGTTCGCGCAACCGCTTGGCGACCGCTCCGATCGATAGCCGCCAGGATCCTCTGGTTCGAGTACTTGGGAGGGCCAGCGTGAGAGACCCTTTGACCGGCGCGACAGGTAGGGTGCCGTTTGTGTCGTCCTCCGATTTCGAACCCGTTGCGCCCGAACCAGTGGGGATCGAAAGCGCCGGCATCGAGAAGAAGAAGCCGGCGCTCCCTTTCTGGCTCGAACTGCCGCTCCTCATCCTTCGCGGCGCTCGTCATCGCCGTTGTTATCAAGACGTTCTTCTTCCAGGCATTCTGGATTCCGTCGTCATCGATGGAGGACACGCTTCAGATCAACGATCGAGTGATGGTGAACAAACTCGCGTACCGGATCGGAGACCTGCAGAGGGGTCATGTTGTTGTGTTCGACGATCCGCGCGGCGACGAAGCGCCGCAAGAGACGATCTTCGAGGCGGCACGGCGCAACGTCACGGAGGCAATCGGCATCTCCGTCCCACGGACCGAGTTCATCAAACGGGTGATCGGGCTGCCGGGCGAGCACGTCGAGATCATCGACAACCAGGTGCTCATCGATGGCGCACCGATCGACGAGCCGTATCTGAAGACGGGGTCGGTGATGCCGGATTTCGGGCCGATCATCGTGCCGCCCGGTGAGATGTTCGTCATGGGCGACAACCGCAACGCGAGCCAGGACAGTCGCTACTTCGGGGCGGTGCCGACCGACACGATCGTCGGGAGGGCCTTCGTGATCATGTGGCCGGTGGCACGCTGGACAACGTTGTGACCACGCACGACCGACCATCGACGGGTTACCTGCGGACCCCCGGTAGCATCGACACGCCGACCACGGACGGGAGGAGCACGAGTGGGCGAAGAGGATCTCGAGCGATTCGAAACTGATGTCGAGTTGCAGATCTATCGCGAGTACCGCGATGTGCTCCCGATGTTCCGATACGTCGTTGAGACGGAGCGGCGCTTCTACCTTGCCAACAAGGTCGAGATGAACACCCGCTCGGCCGAAGGTTCGATCTACTTCGAACTCGAACTCGAAGATGCCTGGGTGTGGGACATGTTCCGGCCCGCACGGTTTGTGAAGCGAGTGCGGGTCATGACCTTCCGTGACGTCAACATCGAAGAGACCGACATCCCCTCGGATTTCTAGGAGCCTGCTCGCGTTCCCGTCACCGCCGAGTGAGACGATGCGGAGATGACCACGCGCCGCGCATCCGTTGGAGCCGCCGGGGAAGTCGTTGCGTCCCGATTCATTGAGCGCCACGGTGCCGTCATCCTGGACCGGAACGTTCGCGTCGGTCGCGACGAGATCGATCTCATCGCTCGGATCGATGGACACGTGGTCGCCATCGAAGTGAAGACCGGGCTCGGTTCCGGGACCCGTCCGTGGGAGAACTTCGACGCTGACAAGAGCGCACGGATTCGGCGCGCTGCACGGGCTCTGTCGATCCGGCGTATCGATCTCGTTGCCGTCGAACTCACCGGCTACGGGGTGACCATCCGCTGGCTACCCGGAGTTGGCTGACCCGTACTTGCGACGCTGTTCCTTGAACCAGCACCCCCGATGCCAGTGGCGGCGCAGGTCTGGTGCATGTGCTGGGACAACAACGAGATGTCCGACCCCGGGCTCGATCCACGAATCACACCCGGGGCACACGTATGCCTTGCGCGCCTGATACGCCTGGACAGGGTTGACAACCTCGTCTCCGAGGCTTCCAGTGTCGCGGAACGGGTCGGTCTGCATAGGGACAACGTAGCGGTGCAGCGGAGTAGCGGTGTGGCGCGCGCCCTTCGCCGACGACCGAGCACCTGGGAGTGCTACCTTCGCCCCATGAGCTTCGTATCTGTCGATGACCGGGGGTTGGTTCGGTGGGTCACCATGTCGTCTCCCGGTGCGAAGAACGCGATCCCGAAGGTCGGATGGGGCGAATTGGCGGAAGCGTTCGAAGGGTTCGAAGCCTCGGATCAGCGAGCGCTGGTGGTGATCGGCGCCGATGGGGACTTCTCGGCTGGAGCCGACCTCGGTGCCGACTTCTCAGGATTCGGGACGGCAGCAGCGAATGCCGAGTACATGAAACTTCCCAACCGGGCGGCGCTTGCGCTGCATCGGATCTCGAAGCCGACGGTGGCCGCCGTCGATGGTGTAGCGGTCGGTGCGGGAATGAACCTTGCTCTCGGATGCGACGTCGTGATTGCCACGGAACGCGCACGGTTCGCTGAGATCTTCGTCAAGCGCGGGTTGACCCTCGACTTCGGTGGGACGTGGCTGCTGCCTCGTTTGGTGGGGCTCGCCCGTGCCCGCGAGATCGCGCTCACCGGCCGGATCGTCGAGGCCGAAGAGGCCCTCTCCATCGGATTGGCAACGCTCGTCGTACCGGCCTCGTCGCTTGAAGACACGGCCGTCGAGATTGCAGGAGCATTGGCCGAGGGTGCTCCACTCGCCCAACGATTGATCAAGGTCGCCCTCGATCGGTCGTCGTCGATGACGTTCGAGCAGTCCCTCGCATACGAGGAACAAGCCCAAGCAGTCTTGCTCGGCTCAGAGGATCTCTTCGAAGGCGCAGCAGCCTTCTTCCAGAAGCGCCCGCCTGAGTTCAAAGGCCGATAGCCGGCCTTCGGCCGCAGTATCCCGCACTCAGCTACCCAGCTAGTCGGCTACTCCACCACTCCGTCCAACCCTCTGTTTCTTGTCACACGCGAGTCATACGGTGCACGGATGAACGCAACAATCACCTCAAGCGCCATCATCGGTGTCGAGCCGCACCCGGTCCTGATCGAGGCCCACGTCGGGGGTGGGAGCAAGCCAATCTTCATCATCGTCGGTCTTCCCGATGCGGCCGTGAGGGAGGCGAAGGAACGCGTGCGTGCGGCGATGGCGTCGAGCGGGTACAAGTTCCCAGCGAAACGAGTCGTGGTCAACCTCTCGCCCGCAGACCTTCCGAAGGTCGGCTCGGCCTACGACCTCCCCATTGCACTCGGCGTGCTCGCAGCCAACGGCAAGCTCCCTCACGGAGCGACGAATGTCGTGGCACTCGGCGAGCTTGCCCTCGACGGCACCGTTCGCCCCGCCCGGGGCGGCCTCAGCGCCGCTCTCGTGGCGCGGGATCTCGGCACGCGGTGCCTCCTGCCGCTGCAGTCGGCTGCGGAGACGGCGGGTCGCGAGGATTTGGGGGTTTGCGCGGTCAGGTCGTTGTCGCACGCGATGGAGGTCGCTGCCGGAGTCCACCCGGGAGACGAGATCGAGGCGTTGCCGGGCCGCTCGGTTGAGATCCCCGATATCAGCGACGTGCGCGGCCAAGCGCCGGCGCGCGCGGCGCTCGAAGTGGCGGCCGCAGGCGGCCACCACTTGCTGTTCCGTGGACCCCCCGGTTCGGGGAAGACGATGCTTGCCCGGACCCTCCCCGGGCTGCTCCCGCCGCTCGACGACCGGGAGTCCCACGAAGTTGCGCTCGTTTGGGCCGCGGCGGGCCTGTCGCGTCCCGATCCTGCGTTGCCGCCCTTCCGGTCCCCGCATCACTCGGCTTCGATGGCAGCGTTCATCGGCGGCGGGTCGGGTGTCCCGACGCCCGGCGAGGCGGTGATGGCGCACCGTGGGGTCCTATTCTTGGACGAGCTGGGGGAGTTCCCCCCGCAGCTACTCGACGCGCTTCGGGCGCCGATCGAGGACGGTTCCGTTGTGGTGGCGCGGAAGGCAGCAACCGTCGAATTCCCGTGTCGGACGCAGGTCGTTGCAGCGACGAATCCGTGCCCGTGCGGTTTCGAAGGGGACCGAATACACGCGTGCGAGTGCACAGAGTCCATGAAGGCACGGTACAAACGCCGCTTCTCCGGTCCGCTCTTGGACCGATTCGATCTACAGGTCGAAGTACCGCGACTGAGGGTGGCAGAGCTCGCGGGGCCGGAGGGAGAGTGTTCGAGAGACGTCCGTGTCAGAGTTGCTGCGGCACGAAGGCGCCAGTTCGACGAACGCGGACGGCTCAACCGCGAGCTGGGTCGTCGCGATCTCGATGCTCTGGAGTGGACCGGTGGTGCCGTCGCCCGGCTGGGCGAGGCCGCGGCCGGGGATCGACTCACGGCACGAGGCTGGGATCGGATCCGGCGCGTCGCTCGCACCGCGGCCGACCTCGCTGGATCGGATGCGGTTCACGGGGTTCACATCGAAACAGCGCTCAGGATGCGGGTGACGCTGTGAGCGATGATGCTCGTCTCCGCATGGCGTTCTCCGGGTTGCACCCGATCCGAGCGCGAGAGCTCCACGATCAGTTCGGCGGAGCGGCGGAGGCGACCATGGCGATCGAGCGTGGTCGTGTCAAGGCATCCGGGTCGATCCGCACCAATCTCGCGACTCCAGCGATTCAGCGACGCTGCGAGCTGGCCTCGCTTGGGATCGAGGCGGTGTTCCGCGGAAGCCCGGCCTACCCGGATCATCTCGACGTGTTCGAGGACGCACCCGACGTCCTGTTCGTTCGCGGCGCGCTGCCGCAACATCGCGGAGTTGGGATCGTCGGAACGCGCAGATGCACCGCATACGGGCTGGAGCTCGCTGAGGCATATGGAAGGGCGGTTGCAGAGACCGGGTGGCTTGTCGTCTCCGGCCTCGCCAGGGGTATCGATGGGGCCGCGCACCGCGGCATGGTGTCGGTCAACGGACCAGGGGTAGCGGTGCTGGGATGCGGCATCGACGTGACATACCCGAGAGAGCACCGACGCCTCGGTGAACAGGTTCTCGAGGCAGGAGGAGCAATCGTGTCGGAGTATCCGCCCGGGAGCCGCCCCGACGCGTGGAGGTTCCCGCCGAGGAACCGCATCATTGCCGGCCTCTCCGCGGCCGTCGTCGTGGTCGAGGCCGCCAAGACCGGCGGGGCGTTGATCACCGCGGTCAAAGCCGCCGAGTACGGCATCCCGGTGTTTGCGATGCCGGGAGACGTCGACCGGCGAACGTCGGAGGGAACGAACCGACTGATCCGCGACGGGGCATTCCCCGTCTTTGACCCGGATGACTTGATCGAGGAGCTCGGTCTTGTCCATGATCTAGCTTCGGCCAGGAAGGAGTGTGAGCCGAGGGAGCTCGAGGTTCTTGACCTTCGCGCGTGACGCCACAACCACCGCGGGATGAACAACGGGGTATCGGCGCTGACGATATCAGGCACCCATGGGCGGCAAAGACGATCCCGAGGAGAGATGCGGCGAGTCTGTGCCGGTTCTCTACCTCTTGTTGTCCCCGAGGACCTTCGACACGAACGAGACCGCAGCGGCGTTGAAATCTCCTTGATGGAGACCCTGGGCCGCCACGACCCTCCCACCCTTGGCTTCGAACGCCGAACTCAGACCTGCAAGGGCCTCGGAGACCCGTGCAGTCACGTCGGCAAACGTGTGCGGGAAGAACGAGTACGTGCAGAACACGCCAACCCGGAGTCCGTCGAGAGCCGGGAGGGCATCGATCCACTCCGACATCCGCCTTGTCGGCTCGCCGCCGAACGGCGTGTCGCTGTGGAGCTTGCACCCAGCCACTACGACATCGGTCGCCAGCAGGTCATCGAGGACAGCTTCGTCGATTGAGCGAACGAGTGTGGCAACACCGTGGGCGGCAGCGGCCTCGGAGAGGGCATCCGCTGCCTGGTGGACCTTGCCTCGTCGGCTCTCACACACGACATACATGTCCATATGGCGACGATATCGCGGCGACTCGCCGCCGGCTGGACGAAACCGCGAACCCGAGAGCCTGGCAGACCACCCCGCCTATAGCGGCACGGGTGGGCGGTTTCGCATGCGGGGGTAGGAAGAGTCAAATTTCTCTGTCCGGTTTGGTGGGAGCGGCCGCATCCTATGGGTATGACGACGCTCGTCAAGGGTGAAGTGTTCCAACGGTATGGGGTTGAGTTGACTCGTTTCGCAACTTCGCTGGTCGGACCCGCCGACGCACAAGACGTTGTGTCTGATGCGCTTGTCGCAGCACTGTGGTCCGAGGGCTAGGGCCAGGTCGAGAACCAGCGCGCCTACCTCTATCGCACCGTCGTGTCCCAGGCTCGGAGCGCTCGTGTTGTCACTGTTCATTCGCCGGAAGCTGCGCCCGTTGATTCAAACGAGGAGCCAAGAGGACCTGGTTGCTCTCGAGGAGCTCATCGAAGCCGGGACGCTGGCCATCACCGTGTGAGGCGCCAACCACCACTCGGACCACCAAATACGTCGCCGTATCACCATTTCGCCGACTGTCCGGGAACGGCACTTCTCGGTGAGCGGGAGCGGAAGCCTTCGCGCGGGTTCCTCCGCCTCAGGCGGTGATGTCACGGCGGTCGACGACCACCATGGCGAAGCACAGCAGGATCAGACCCAGCACCACCATGATGACGGCCGGTCGCCATTGGATTCCATCGAGGGCCCATTTCCCGGGAGATACGTAGTGGAACAGCGAGATTGGGGCGATGGGTTCCAGCGGGCTCCAGAGGCTGGAGGCGAAGTTGAGGAAGTACGACCCAACGGTGAATCCGACGGCAATCGAATAGACGCGACTGCGCGTCGATGAGGCCGCCGAAGTGAGGAAGGCCACACCACCGATGAGTACCAGCATCGGCACCAGGCTGAGCGGCAAGAGGAGTGCCGTCACCGGCGAGAAATCGGCCAGGGCGTCGAAGAACACGATGCCGGCCACCGTCCCCAGATAGGAGGCGGCCAGGAGCACGACCACCCCCAGGCCCCAGGCCGTCACCCGGGCTGCCAGTATGACCCGGCGATCGACCGGGCGGGAGGCCAGAAACTCGATGGTGCCATCTTCGACTTCCCGCGCAATCGCCATGGCGGCGCTGGCCACGATCCATACGACGAGCAGCATCAGGGTGAAGGGATGGACGTAGCCGAAGCCAAGCCATCCTTGCGGAGTCAGGATGTTGACCGAGCTCCCGGTGAACACGTCGAAGACATTCATCAGCGAGCTGTCCTCGAAGAGGTTGTCGGGCAAGAGACCGGTACCGAATGCCTGGAACGTACCGGCCAGCAGCAGACCCATCAGGAACAAGCCGACCGCCAGACTCCACCGCAAGGTGCGATGGCGGCGCCACGCAGTCCACAGCAACATCCCGAACATCAGGAGTGTTCTTCCCGGTAGTAGGCGAGGAATCTCTCCTCGAGTGACGCTGTTGCCAGCGTCAGATCCTCGACGGGGAGATCCACAACCAGCCGGAGCAGAGCATTGGGGTTGCCGGTGAAGGTCACCACATGGTGACGGGTCGTTCCCTCCACGTCGACGACGTTCTCCAGCTCCCGCCAAGGCAATTCGATCGGATCGCTGAAGACGACCTCCAGCCGCCGTAGCGCCCGGCTCCGCACATCGGCGAGGGTTCCTTCGAAGATGATCTTCCCTCCTCTCACCATCGCCATACGGTCGCAGGTGCGCTCCACCTCGGACAGCGCGTGACTGGAGAGCAGAACCGTCTTCCCGTCCCTCGCCTCCTCTTCGATCAGCTCCACGAACGTCGCTTGCATGAGGGGATCTAGCCCTTCGGTGGGCTCGTCGAGGATCAGGAGGGGAGGATCGTGCTGCAGCGCCGAGACGATCCCCAGCTTCTGCCCATCCACCGCGAATAGGTCCGCACCTTGCGGTCCAGTACCTGCGCGGACAGCTCGAACCGTTCGAGCAGCTCAGCCTGGCGGCGCGGGGGCAGACTGTGCAGGGCGGCGAGAAGACGGAGGTTCTCGCGGCCGGATGCCTCCCCATAGAGGCGGACCTCACCGGGCAGAAACCCGATCTCGGACTGCACCGCTCTACGTCGCCGGCGCACGTCCATACCAAACACGCTCGCGGAACCGGCGGTGGCGTTGAGGAGACCGGCGAGGATACGGAGAGCGGTGGTCTTGCCGGCGCCGTTGGGGCCAATGAATCCGTACACGATCCCGTGCGGAACGTGCAGGTCGATGCCGTCGAGAGCAACCGTCGGTCCGAACCGCTTCACCAGGCCCGATACGCTGATGGCCGGCCGCCCCGAGGTCATGAAGGCACGTTAGCCGGGTGTTGTCGGGTGGCCACGATCGCCGTGGCTGCATTCATCGGGATGCAGCGAATTGTGCTCAGTCGATGGCGCCGCTCGGCGCATGCAGGATTCGCCGTTGGGGGTTCCCGCCGAGGAACCCATCATTGCCGGTCTCTCCGCTGCCGTCGTCGTCGTGGAGGCGGCCTGACCCACCGCCGGCGAAAGGAGAGTCCGGCCGAATGGGAGGTTGCCGAAAGGCGTGTCTTGCTCTGGCCGCTCCCGATTGGGTCGTTGACCTTCATCGACGATGCCACGACCATGACGGGATGCGCAATGGGGGTATCGATGCGGCCGTCGACGACTACCTGGAGCGGCTCTCCGCAGAGCGGGGGCTGTCCGGGCACACGGTCGATGCATATCGTCGTGATCTCAGTCAGTTCACGACGATGTGTCATCGGCTCGGTATCGAGCGCCTCGACGGTGTCGAACGCCGCACCGTTCGTCGATTCCTCTCCCAACTCACAACGCTGCACTATTCGCGAAGGTCGGTGGCGAGGAAAGCCTCAGCTGTTCGGACATTCCTCGAAGATGCCGCACGTCGAGGAACGATCCCCGCGAATCCGGCTTCCGGTGTCCCGCAGCCGAAACGTCCCGGGACACTTCCGAAGTCCATCCCGGCCCCAACACTCAAACGGTTCCTCGACGATCTCGATGGTTCCGATCCCGTCGATCTTCGCGACCGCGCACTTCTCGAAGTCCTCTACGGAACCGGAGTGCGGGTCTCCGAGCTCGCAGCGATGACCACGCACGACATCGGCGAGGGACCGTTCATCACGGTGCACGGGAAGGGCAACAAGGAGCGGGCGGTACCGGTCGGTGACCAAGCGAGGCGAGCGACCGCGACCTATCTCCAGAGAGGACGTCCTGTGCTCGCCGGGCCCACCAGCGGAGACGCTCTCTGGGTCGGCGTTCGGGGCGGGCCGCTCGACCCGAGAGGCATCCGCCGCGTCGTCAAGAATCGCCTCGGAACATTCCCCCATGCACTCCGTCATTCGTACGCCACGCATCTCCTCGAAGGGGGCGCCGATCTGCGAAGCGTCCAGGATCTTCTCGGACACTCTGAACTGGCAACCACGCAGATATACACTGCCATCACCCGAGAGCATCTCAAGAAGACGTATGAGCGGAGCCACCCACGTGCATGAACGCCGAGACGATGAACTCGCTGGACTCTGGGAGACGTTCAAGAGCACTGGCGATCAGCGTGCCAGGGAAGGTCTGATTCTCCACTTCTCGCCGCTCGTCAAGTTCGTTGCGGGCCGGCTCGGCTCCGGTCTGCCCCGCAACGTCGATCCGTCGGATCTCGTGTCCTATGGAACATTCGGGCTCATCGATGCCATCGACAAGTTTGAGCCCGAGCGCGGGTACAAGTTCGAGACGTACGCGGTGAATCGCATCAAGGGAGCGATCCTCGACGAACTCCACCGCGCTCGACTGGGTTCCCCGATCTGTTCGAGCGAGAGCCCGCGAGATTCAGCGCTCGATGGCAGAACTCGAACACAGTCTCCAGCGCACAGCCACTGAAGACGAGTTGGCCGACCACATGGATATCCCCGTCGATTCTCTGCGTGATCAACTCGGTGAGCTGTCGACCTTGGGCTTCGTGGCTCTCGACGAACTCCTCAATCCGGACGAGCGTGACTCGTCGTCAGTGCGCGATGTTGTCCCGGACTCGGGGGCTCTCGATCCGAGCGGATCGTTTGAGCGGGAAGAGACCCGGTACCTCCTCGCCGATTCGATCAACCGGCTCCCCGAGCGAGATCGGCTCGTCGTGACGCTCTACTACTTCGAGGGCCTCACTCTGGCCGAGATCGGTTCGGTGCTCAACGTCACCGAGTCGCGCGTGTGCCAGATCCATACGAAGGCAGTGCTGAGTCTCAGGAACCGTTTCATCGAGCCGTGAGTGCTCGCTGCGCTCACGGTTGTCGGTTCTGAGGCTTCAAGCTTCAAGCTGCAAGCGTCAAGATCGAAGCTTGGCTCTTGCGGCTTGTAGCTGGCAGCCTGTGGGCGTCGCGTGCCGGCTCAAGCTACGAAAGCCGTGCCCCTAGAATCCAGGCAAATTCGCACGTTCACTACAAACCCCTGAGGTCGGATCGCAGACGCGGTCTGTGGGGTGTTCCGGGTGGGCGGAGGCGTGAACCCGAACACAGGAGGAACCACATGTCCGTGGTGAGTATGCGACAGCTGCTCGAGGCCGGAATGCACTTCGGCCACCAGACCCGTCGTTGGAACCCGAAGATGCGTCCGTACATCTTCACGGAGCGCAACGGCATCCACATCATCGATCTTCGACAGACCCTCGAGCAGGTCGAGAAGGCGTACGCCCTCGTTCGTGACGCCGTGGCAGACGGTGGAACCGTGCTGTTCGTCGGAACCAAGAAGCAGGCCCAAGGCGCAGTCGAAGAAGCGGCCAACAAGGCCGGTATGCCGTACGTCAACAACCGCTGGCTCGGCGGCATGCTCACGAACTTCCAGACGATTCACAAGCGGATTCTCTACATGCTCGAACTCGAGCAGATGGAGAGTTCCGGAGAGATGGAGTCACTTCCGAAGAAGGAACGCCTCCGCCTCCGTCGCGAACTCGAGAAGCTCCACACCGTGCTCGGCGGCGTGCGCGACATGAAGCGCCCCCCGGACGCAGTGTTCGTGATCGACGTGCTCACCGAGCACATCGCCGTTCTCGAAGCCAAGCGTCTCGCAATTCCGCTGATTGCGATCGTCGACACGAACTGCGATCCGGATTCCGTCGACATCGTGATTCCCGGCAATGACGACGCCATTCGCACGATCCTCCTCATCAGCGACGTCATTGCAGAAGCAGCGAAGGAGGGACGCGAGACCAGGGAAGCGAGCCGGAAGGACGTTCCCGCCAAGGATGCTCCGGTCAAGGATGCTCCCGCCAAGAAGAAAGCCCCGCCGACACCGCCACCGAATGAGGTCGTGGTGCTGGACGAGATTCAGGCAGAGAGTGCGGCGGCCGAAGGCAGCAGCACCGAACCGGCAGAGACCATGGAGGAGTTGGCGTGAGCGATTTCACCGCCAAGGATGTTCAAGCCCTTCGGCAATCGACCGGCGCAGGGATGATGGACGCAAAGCGAGCCCTCGCCGAGACCGGCGGGGACATGGGTCGTGCAAAGGACCTGCTTCGCGAGCAGGGACTTGCAGATGCAGCCAAGCGTGCCGGTCGCAGCCAGACCGAAGGAGCCATCGGCTCGTACCTGCATCGCCAGGCCGATCGCCCCGTCATAGGGGTGCTGATGGAACTCGCGTCTGAGACGGATTTCGTCGCCAAGAGCGCCGAATTTCAGGAGATCGCGAACGACATTGCCATGCATGTGGCCGCGGCTCGACCGAGTTGGATCAGTCGTGACGATGTCCCCGAAGATGCCATCGCCGACGAGAAGCGACTCATCGCCGCTCAGGCGGTCAACGAGGGGAAACCGGAGCACATCGTTGAGAAGATCGTCGAAGGGCGCCTCAACAGCTTCTTCGCCGACAACGTGCTCTACGACCAGGTGTTCGTGAAGAGCGAGACCTTCGACGGCACCGTGGGTGAGCTGGTCAAGCAACTCGCGTCGAAGATGGGCGAGAACATCAGCGTCTCGAAGATGGCCAGGCTGGCCGTCGGCGAGGAGAGCTGATGCGCCGGGTCGTTCTCAAGCTCTCGGGAGAGGCCTTTGCCGATCCGGAGATGCAGTATGGGATCGATCCGACGATCGTTTCACCGCGTCGCCGAGGAGATTTCGGGCGTACACCGTGAGGGGTACGAGATCGGGATTGTCGTCGGCGGCGGCAACATCTTCCGCGGTGTATCTGCGGCGGCGGGAACCATGGATCGTGCGAGCGCGGACTACATGGGCATGCTCGCCACCGTCATCAACGCGCTCGCCCTGCGTGACGCACTCGAGCACGCCGGTTCGCCAACCCGCGTACAGACGGCGATCTCGATTCAGCAGGTCGCCGAGCCCTACATTCGTCTCAGAGCGATCCGACACCTCGAGAAGGGTCGGATCGTCGTATTCGCGGGGGGCACCGGCAACCCGTTCTTCACAACCGACACGACGGCCGCGCTGCGCGGGGCCGAGATCGGGGCCGCCGCCATCCTCAAGGGCACGAAGGTCGATGGCGTCTACGACGCCGACCCAACGACAACACCGGAGGCCCACCTCCTCGGCGACGTCACCTACATGGAGGCAATCCAGCGGCAACTTGGGGTGATGGATGCGACTGCCATTACGATGTGCATGGAGAATCACCTTCCGATCCGCGTGTTCAATATGAACCGACCCGGTGAGATAGCAGGGGCCGTCCGCGGAGAGGACGTTGGAACCCTGGTTCACTGAGGAGGCGCCGTGATCAACGATCTGCTGAGAGATGCCGAGCACAAGATGGATCAGGCGGTTGTGCACGCGAAGCAGGAATTTGGCGGGATCCGGACCGGGCGTGCGAATCCCGGGCTCTTGAGTCGCATCAACGTCGACTACTACGGCACCCAGACGCCTCTCCAACAGATAGCCGGATTCACGGTCCCGGAAGCGCCGGCTGCTCGTCATCCAGCCCTACGACAGAACCGCGATCCCCGCTATTGAACGGGCGATTCAAGAGGCAGATCTGGGCCTCAACCCATCAAACGACGGCAATGTCATCCGTCTCTCCTTTCCATCCCTCACCGAGGAACGGCGCAGGGAACTCATCCGCGTTGTGCGGCACCTTGCCGAAGAGGGACGCATCTCGATCAGGAACGTGCGGCGTCATTACAAGGACCTCATCGAGTCGGAGGACACGTCCGAGGATGACATCCGCCGAGCTGAGAGAGTGCTCCAGACAAAGACGGACGAACACATCGAGCGGCTCGATGGGATCCTTGCGACGAAAGAGGAAGAGCTCCTCGAGGTATAGGGGTGCTCTGAGCAATGCCGACAGATAACGATCACCCGCCGGAAGATGAACCGTCGCCCGACGACACCGTCACGTCATCCGAGAGCCATGCTGCCGTGGCCGGCTTCGAATCGACAGATGCGCCGCTCGAGCCGTTCGGCGAAGTACTCTCAGGAGCTATGGACCGACACGACCCCGAAGCAACCGGTGAACTCGACCTACCGGCAGAGAGCGAGAACCTCGCTCCTCATCCAGCCGAAGCCGACCCGGGCTTCGATGGATGGCTCGATGACAACGCGACCTCGGCGCAGAGCGAAGATCCGTTCGCCGCGTTGACCAAACCCGAAGAGGGCGACGACCCCGCCGCGGAGATCGCCGACTGGATGGCGTTTACGAGCGCGGCAGCGGACGAGCCATCCGTCTCCGACGAAGTCGAGGTCGTTATCGACGTCACCGACACGGTCGTTTCCGAAGAGGGGACACTCGAAGGCGAGCCCACAGATTCGATCGAGGAAGGCTCGGATGCCGGAGACCCTCCCTTCGTCCGGATCTCCGATCCGGAAGGTGATGATCCTCATGAGGACACCGTCGAACTCTTCCTCGGAGACGCGGTGGGCGAACAGGACGATGAGCCGGAGGGCGCGGTCGTGGATGACCTGATAGGCGCAGACTCGGATGAGCGGGATGCTGCGTTCGAACACGTCGAAGAGGCCGCTGCTCTTGGTGTGCCATTCGATGAAGCCGGTCAAGCCGACCCGCAGAGGTTGACGGTATTGCCGATAGTGTCAATCGGGGCGGCAGCGGCGGGAAGTGATCGGGTACCCGAGACGATCAGCGGTGAGGCAGCCGATGCCGACGATGACACGGGTGAGGTGCCGATCGTCGGATTCGCGGAGCCGGACATCGATTCCGAGGGCGGATCGACCGTCTTCGACATGGAGGACTTCACGGAAGAGCACTATCTCGACGCGGCCACGCGCGAGCACCATGACCTCGCGGCGGCGATCAGTGCCGCGGAATTCGAAGACACCGAGCAGGTGGCCCTCTCTGCGGCTATCCCCGGACTTGAATCCGGTGTCTTGGGATTCGACGACGTTGTCAATCCCCGCACAGATGGTTCCTCGACGCGGGTCGCTCCGCCGAAGTCGTCGGATCTCGTCCTTCGTGTCGGTACCGGAGTGGCGCTGGTTGCCGCTTTCCTGCTCTCGCTGCTCTGGCGCCCCGCGATCATCGTGCTGGCCCTGGCAGTGTTCGTCGTCGCGGCGGGGGAGTTCTACAGCGTCTTGATGCACCGCCGGTACAAGCCGCTGTCGATCTTCGGATTCCTGGGAATCGTCGGCGCAGGCCTCGGAACGGTCGTGTGGGGGATCGTCGCGATCCCGATCGCGTTTGCTCTGATGATCACCGTCATCCTGCTCTTCGATGCCGTCAGCCAGCGTCGCCATGGCGCCGTCACCGGATTCTCACTCACCATCCTTGCTCGCGGTCTGGATCGGCGGATTCGGAGCATTTGCTTTCCCGATCATCGCAGCCGACAACTACCAGGCGCTCGTTCTGACCGTTGTGGGGATGGTCGCTCTCGTCGACATCGCTGCATACTTCGTTGGCAGAACGATCGGCCGCCGCTCCTTCGCTCCGGTGATCTCCCCGAAGAAGACGATCGAAGGGTTCGTCGGCGGCACGCTCATGGCTCTCCTAGCCGGAGCCGTCGCCAGCTTCTTCGTCGAGGCGATCGATCTCCCCGCTGGTCTCATCCTCGGTGTCGTCGTCGCCGTCTTCGCACCGCTCGGTGATCTCTCCGTATCGGTGGCCAAGAGATCGCTGAACATCAAGGACATGGGTTCGATCCTGCCGGGGCACGGCGGTCTCCTCGATCGGATCGATGCCATCATCGCGGTCGTCCCTGCGGCCTGGGCAGCATTCGTGTGGATGGGTTTGCTCTGACCCCGATCGTTGTCCTGGGGGCCACCGGGTCGATCGGACGCCAGACACTCGACGTAGCCGATCGTCTCAATCGTTCCGTTCTTGGGCTTGCAGCGGGATCGTTGTCGGACGAGATCGTCAATCTGGCCGACCGGTACCCGGGAGCACGCGTCGCCGTGGCCCACATACCCGAACGACCGATTGATGCGGCGCTCGGGCGTCGGATCGACTTCGGGCCGGAGGCGGTCGCCGCGCTCGCCCGACTGCCGGAGACCACGGTGGTCAACGGCATCGTCGGAGCGGCCGGTCTCGAGCCGTCACTTGCGGCCCTCGAGAGCGGAAACCGGCTGGCTCTCGCCAACAAGGAGAGCCTCCTGACGGGCGGACCCCTCGTTCTCTCGGCGCTCGCATCGGGTGGCGGTGAGCTCGTTCCCGTCGATAGCGAACACTCGGCCATCTGGCAGTGCATCGAAGGCGAGTCCGTGGAAGAGATTCGTCGGGTGATCCTCACCGCGTCGGGCGGGCCATTCCATGCTCGTCCCGATGTCGATCTCGAACGAGTCTCCGTTGCGGATGCCCTCGCACACCCGACGTGGAACATGGGTCAGCGGATTTCGATCGATTCGGCGACACTGATGAACAAGGCCTTCGAAGTCATCGAAGCGCACTTCCTGTTCACGCTCGCCTACGACCAGATCGATGTCGTTATCCACCCCGGGAGCTTCGTGCATTCGCTTGTGGAGTTCATCGACGGTGTTGTCAAGGCCGAACTCGGCCCGCCCGACATGCGCAAGCCGATCCAGCGTGCGTTGACCTGGCCGGAGCGAGCACAAGCACCCGTCGTGCCGATCGACCTCGTGGGAAACGTTCTGACCTTCTCTGCTCCTGATCGAACGCGTTTCCCCGCCCTCGATCTCGGCTACAAAGCCGGACGGCGAGGCGGAAACGGACCCGCGGTTCTCAACGCCGCCGATGAGGTGGCCGTCGCTGCATTCTTGGATCGTCGCATCCGATTCACGGACATCGTCGCCGTGGCAGCAGGCGCCCTGGAGGCTGTGCCGCCGGCACCGATTTCGACGTTGGCCGACGCACTTGCCGCCGACGCAGCCGGGCGGGCCGCGGCGACGGAATCGATCGCCCGGCGGATCTCCCGGTAGTCGGGACGGTCCGGTACCGTTGATCGCATGAGATCGACCGTAGGCACCAGTTGATGGGCACCGCCGTAATGCTGATCGGCATCGTGCTGATGATCGTCATCCACGAGGGTTCCCACTTCGTCGCGGCGAAGGCATTCGGCATGAAGGCAACCGAGGCGTTCTTCGGCTTCGGCCCCCGCATCTGGTCGACCACTCGAGGCGAGACCGAGTACGGCATCAAGGCCATCCCGCTCGGTGGATACGTGCGAATCATCGGGATGAATCCACTCGAGGAGATCGATCCCGACGACGAGAGCCGGACCTACCGGACCGCGGTCTTCTGGAAGAAGTCCATCGTCGTGCTCGCCGGGATCTTCAGCCACTTCGTCATGGCGACGCTTCTCTTGATCACGGTCTTCTCGATCTGGGGTGCCGTGGCGACGGATGACGCCGGTGATCCGATCCCAACCTTGTCGCTTTCGGTGGTCGCGCCGACCACCCCAACCGGCGACGTTTCGCCGGCGACGATGGCCGGATTCGCAGCCGATGACGTCCTTCGCACCTACGAGGGAACCGCGATCGTGTCGTGGGACGACTTCGTCGAACGGGTGCGGGCCGATGGCGGGGAGACGGTTCGTATCGGGTTCGACCGAAGAGGTGTTCCCGCCGAAGCTGCAACGACCCTTGCGTTCGCCGAGGTGCCCGTCATCGTCGATGATGCGGTCGTCAAGGATGAGAACGGCGACGTCGTGTACGAAGAGGTCGGCTATTTCGGAGCCGCACCCGAGATCGCACGAGACCAAGTGGGAGTGTTCGGTGTCGTGGGTGCCGCATTTCGCGGCGTCGGTGAAGCTATCACCCAGAGCATCAAGGGACTCGGACAGTTGATCGTCGGGTTCCCGAAGCTCGTCATGTCGATCTTCGGAGGAAACGAAGAAGTCCTCGATGAGGTTCGCCCGATCAGTCCGATCGGACTCGCCCGATTGGCCGGACCGATGGAGAGCACGTTGATGATGCTGGCTCTCGTCAACGTCTTCGTCGGGGTCTTGAACTTCATTCCCCTCTATCCCCTCGACGGTGGACACTTCGCCGTCGCCTTGTACGAGAAGATTCGCGGACGCGCCCCCGATATCAACAAGCTGATGCCGGTCGCCGCCGTCGTGATCGTCTTCCTGATCACGATCGGCCTCATGGGCGTCTACCTGGACATCTTCAAACCCCTGGAGCTCTAACCGGCTTCGCCGGTGTTCTCCGAATTCGGGACAAGGCCTTGCTGGCAGCTGGCAGCTCTCCGCTACTCGGCTACTCCGCTACTCGGCTACTTCTTCCTACCATGCCCGCCGTGACCATTCCGCGCCGTGACTCTCGACAGTTGATGGTCGGTGCCGTCCCTGTGGGCGGTGGCGCTCCCGTCAGTGTCCAATCGATGACCACGACCAAGACTGCCGACGTCGACGGCACCCTGGCCCAGGTGTATGCCCTGAGCGGTGCCGGAGCGGACATCGTTCGGATCACGTGCAATGACGTCGAAGCCGCACAGGGGCTGGCAGAGATTGTCCCGCGGTCGCCGGTTCCGATCATCGCAGACATCCACTATCAGTACCGGCTGGCGTTGGCGGCTCTCGAAGCGGGCGTGGCAGGGCTGAGACTCAACCCTGGGAACATCCGAAAAGAAGAGCACATCAAGACCGTCGCTCGAGCCGCAGCAGACGCGGGAGTGTCGATCCGGGTCGGGGTCAACGCCGGCTCGCTCGACAAGGATCTTCTCGAGGAGTTCGGCGCACCGGTCCCGGAGGCGCTTGTCCGGTCGGCCCTGGCTGAGATCCGATACCTCGAGGACGTTGGATTCCACGACATCAAGATCTCCGTCAAACACTCGAACGTTCCGCGGATGGTCGAGTCGTATCGTCTGCTCGCAGAGCGGGTCGAGTATCCCCTCCATCTCGGCGTCACCGAGGCCGGACCGCCACCCGGTGGCTTGATCAAGTCGGTCGCCGGGATCGCCACACTGCTCCTCGAAGGGATCGGCGACACGATTCGGTTCTCGCTCACCGCAGACCCGGTCGAAGAGGCGAAGGCCGGTCGACAACTCCTCGAGTACCTCGGCCTCCGGGAACGCACCGGACTCGATCTGATCGCATGTCCATCGTGCGGACGCCTGCCGAGGTCGACGTCATCAAGGTCGCCGCGGAGGCGACCGCGGCGCTTGAGGCTGCGAATCTGCCGATTCAGGTCGCGATCATGGGATGCATCGTGAACGGGCCGGGTGAAGCCCGGGAGGCGGACATCGGGATCGCCGCCGGTCGCGGCAAAGGGCACCTGTTCATCAAGGGCCAGGTCGTGCGTGTCGTGCCCGAGGAGGAGATGGTCGATGCCTTGCTCGACGAGGCGCGCCGGCTCCTTGAAGAGGGGGTTGAGGCGAGGCTCGCCGCTGCGGATGTCTCAGCAGCGGATCTGGCGAGCGAGGAGCGGATCGAACTCATCGGACTCCAGGGCGATGCGAACCGTGCGGCAGAGCGCCGTGCCGCCGTGGCGGACATTGTCTCCGGGAACGACGGATGATCTCGACCCGGGTCGGAACTGCACTGGTGGGACTCACTGTGGTCGCGGCCGCATGCACGTCATCCGCCTCACCGCCACCCGAAACGACGGTTGCCGCAGTATCCGGTGACACGACGACGTTGAGTCAGCCTCAGCTCACTACGGCCGAACAAGTCTATGAGTTGGTTGCTCCGTCGATCGCCTCGATCAGCACGGACATCGCCGGCGGCAGCGGCGTCCTCATCGACAGCGGAACCGTTCTCACGGCAGCCCATGTGGTCTGGCCGTACCGGTCTGTTCGCGTCGTGTTTCCGAACGGCGGGGAGGTCCAGGATGCTCCGGTCATCGGCTGGGACCCGTTCGGAGACTTGGCGATCATCGACGTATCGGGAGCCGCGAACCTTCCTTCACCGGCGGAGATCGGCGACGGGGAGGACATTCCTCTCGGTCGACCCGTCTTCCTCGTCGGGTACCCGGGCGAGTCGGAGGAGTACCCGCAGCCGACGATCACCGAGGGAATCCTCTCTCGCACTCGCGAGTGGGAGAGCGAGGAGTGGACATTCCTGCAGTCCGACACAACCGTCGTCGGTGGCCAGAGTGGCGGGGCGCTCGTCGACGAACACGGAACGGTCATCGGCATTACGAACTTCAGTTTCCTCGAGGAATTCGGGCTCTCCGGCTCCCTCGCAGACGCTGCGGGCAAAGTCGAACGGATGCGGTCCGGGGAAGACCTCGGTGGTCTCGGTGACCGACTGCCGTCGTGGGGCAGCGGCACGGACGTGTTGAGCGTCTCTTTCGAGAACGCCTGGCAGGACCACGTTTTCGTCTTCGAAACTCCCCTGTACTCGGAGGTCCGGTTCGAAGCATCGAGTGACGCCGACGTGTCCCTCACGTTCTCCACGATCGACGGGCTCGAAATCGCCTCTGCCGACGAAACGGTCGACGGCGAGGAAACGATTGAAGAGCTGATCACCTACCGGGGACCCCACCTGCTTCGGATCGAGAGCTTCTCTGGAGTCGGAGATGCGCAGCTCCGATCGAGTGTCGACCTGGCGGAGTGGTCCGATCCCGACGATGGGCGGCTACTGACGCGGGAAACGACGATCATGGGCAACGCCGACTACCCGGGCGATTTCGACTGGTACGTGGTCGAACTCGGCAAGGGCCAGGCCATCACGATCGATGTGGACTCGATCGCCTTCGACCCTGTACTCATGGTGGACGGGCCCGAGGCACTCGGCTACGTACTCGCGGTCGACGACGACGCGGGAGGGGGATTGTTCGGCACCAATCCCAGAATCGTCTTCACGGCCCGCGAGACCGGCGCGTTCATCATCGTCGTTGCAGACAGCGGTTCAACCGGACCGGGCGCCTACCGGCTCACGGTTGACTAGTCGTTAGAGCAGTAGAGCAGTAGAGCAGTAGAGCAGTAGAGCAGCTCTGCTACTTGTGGCTTGCAGCTTGTGGCTTGCAGCTTGTGGCTTGCAGCTTGTGGCTTGCAGCTTGAAGCTTGCAGCTTGCAGCTCATGCTCCGCCGCTCGCGGTATCCTCGCCGTTCCCAATACCACTGGAGTCAGACTGTGCGTTGGTCACAGGCGTTCATCCCCACTCTTCGAGACGACCCGACCGATGCCGAGGCGGCAAGCCATCGTTTGCTCATCAGGGGCGGCTACATACGGCAGCTGATGTCCGGCGTGTACTCGTTGTTGCCGCTCGGCTATCGGGTCAGGAGCAAGATCATCGCGATCATCCGCGAAGAACTGAACGCCATCGGGGGGCAGGAACTTCTTCTTCCCGCCCTGCACCCTCGCGAGATCTGGGAGAAGACCGGCCGGACCGAAGCGATGGCCGACATCCTGTTCACGCTGAGCGATCTCAGGGGCGGTGACGCGATCCTCGGACCGACGCACGAAGAGATCTTCGCCACTGTGGCCGCAGAGCTCACCTCCTACAAGCAGCTTCCCCAGCTGTGGTATCAGATCCAGACGAAATTCCGCGACGAGGCGCGACCCAAATCGGGCCTGCTTCGTGTGCGTGAGTTCACCATGAAAGACTCCTACAGCTTCGACACCGACACCGTCGGTCTCGATCAGCAGTTCGACCGACACTTTGCGGCCTACACGCGCATCTTCGAGAGGCTTGGGGTCACCGCCATCGCAGTTGAAGCGTCGTCGGGAGCCATGGGAGGCTCCGATTCGATCGAGTTCATCGTCCCGTCTCCGGCCGGCGAGGACGACATCGCCCATTGCCCCGCGTGTGGCTACGCCGCCAACGTCGAGCGAGCCTCCTCCACGATCCCGCCGGTTCACGACGAGCCGGGCCCCGACCGGCCCGTACGGTTCCCGACCCCGGGTGTGCGGACCATCGTCGATCTCGTTGAGTTCGAAGGTGGCGCGTCTGCTGAGCGTCAGATCAAGACGCTGGTCTACGTACTCGACGGCGAGCCGGCGCTTGTGCTGCTTCGTGGCGACCACGAACTTCACGAACAGAAACTCCAGGATGGGACCGGAGCGATCGACATCCGGCCCGGTCAACCCGACGAGATTCGGGCGTTGCTCGGGGCCGACGCGGGAAGCCTCGGGGCCGTTGGGGTGACGGGTTCTCGGATTCTCGCCGATCTACAGCTGGCCGATCGATCGAACATGGTCACAGGAGCCAACCTCAACGATCATCACCTTCGCGGTGTCGACGCGCGTCGGGACATCGCCGTTGCCGACTGGCTGGACCTACGAACCGTGGTCGCGGGTGAGGGCTGTCCCGAGTGTGGCGAGCCCCTCGAGGTGTTCCGCGGCATCGAAGCCGGACACATCTTCAAACTCGGAACGAAGTTCTCCGAGGCCCTCGGTGCAACTGTTCTGAATGCCGAAGGAGTGCCGGTTCCGCTGGTGATGGGATCGTACGGTATCGGGGTCGAGCGGAACATGGCTGCGGTCGTCGAGATGAACCACGACGACGCCGGGATCATCTGGCCCGTCTCGATCGCCCCCTACGAAGTGGTTATCACTGCCGTGAAGATCGACGATGAGGCCTCGATGGTCGTCGCCAATCAGCTCTACGACGATCTGAGCGACGCCGGTATTGACGTCCTCATCGATGACCGGGCGGAGCGGCCCGGTGTCAAGTTCAACGACGCCGAGCTGATTGGCGTCCCGTATCGCATCACCGTCGGTCCACGAGGCCTGGCGAACGGCGTGGTGGAGTTGTCGGAGCGTCGTTCGGGTGAGCGATCGGAGCTGCCGGTGGAAGAAGCCGTCGAGTTGATGGTGAAGCGAGTAGCAGGTAGAAAGTAGAGAGTAGAGAGTAGAGAGACAGCGTTTGGTCTCTCTACTCTCTACTTCTTCGCTGTCCCTTCGCGTCATGGTCGGCCCTTGCCTATACTCGGTCCTGCAACCGGATTTACGCGTCGAGGTGGGCCTGGCCCGCCTCGTTGTGTGATGTGCGTATTGAGGAGCACCGAGCGTGGTCGATGTCGCCGAACAGATCTGGGGTCTTGTGGGCCCGTACGTTGCCGCAGAGGGTATTGAACTCGACGACGTCGAGATCCTCGGTGGCGGCAGACTTCTGCGCGTCGTCGTGGAGGGCGACGGGCCGCTCGAGGTCGACCGAATCGCCGATCTGTCACGCGGTATCGCCCGGCTGATCGAGAGTGATGATCCGTTCCCTGGTGCCTACACGCTCGAGGTGACATCGCCCGGACTCGAGCGGAAGCTCCGGAGACCTGCGCAGTTCCGCAAAGCTGTTGGCAGCGACGTTCACATCAAGACATTCACAAAGGTCGCGGACGAGAAGCATCACCGGGGTCTGCTCGCGGCGGTAGAAGATGATGCGATCGTGGTGTCTGTCGATGGCGACGATCGTCGCATCGAAACGGCGGAGATCGCATCGGCGCGCACCGTGTTCATTTGGGAAAAGGGTGCGAAGCCCGGCAAGAAGTCGTAGGAAGAGGCAGCGATGGACTACAACCTGTTAGACGCGTTGGAACTCTTGGAGCGGGAAAAGAGGTGTCCCTGCGGAAACGATCCTCGACGCGCTCGCGAATGCACTCGTCTCGGCCTACAAGCGCACTCCAGGTGCGGCGGAGGAAGCACGCGTTACGATCGACCCGGATACCGGAGAGATCCTCGTGTACGGCCAGGAACTCGACGAGGACGGAAACGTCGTCGAGGAATGGGCTGATACGCCTGACGACTTTGGCCGAATCGCTGCCCAAACGGCCAAACAAGTCATCATGCAGCGCCTTCGCGACGCGAAGCGCGAGCAAGTTTTCGACATCTACGAAGGCCGTGAAGGCGATCTCATCACCGGAATTGTTCAGCAGTCCGATCATCGATACGCCATCCTCGATCTTGGCGACGCAGAGGCGATCATGCCGTCGTCTGAGAGGATTCCGTACGAGCGGCTCGAGCGAGGGAATCGTGTCAAGGCATACATTCTCGAGGTGCGAGGCGAGGGCAAGGGCCCGCAAATCGTCGTGTCACGGAGCCATCCGGAGTTCATCAGATCTCTGTTCGAACTCGAGGTGCCGGAACTGGTCGACGGCGACGTGGAGATTCGCGTCATCGCCCGGGAGCCGGGCCACCGCACGAAGATCGCGGTCACGTCGAACGACCCGAACGTGGATCCCGTCGGGGCATGCGTTGGAGCAAGGGGTTCTCGCGTTCGGCAGGTCGTGAATGAACTCCGCGGCGAGAAGGTCGACATCGTTGAGTGGCGCGACGACACGGCGAGTTTCATCGCTGAAGCCTTGAGCCCCGCACGCGTCAAGGAAGTGCGTCTCGACGAGGACGAGAGGACCGCGGAGGTCGTGGTACCCGATCATCAGTTGTCGCTGGCCATTGGCAAAGAGGGGCAGAACGCCCGCCTCGCTGCACGGCTCTCCGGCTACCGAATCGACATCCGATCCGAGAGTCAGGATCTCGGCCTCGACCTCGACGAGGACGAAGAGTTAGGCGCTGTTGCGGCTGACACCCCCGCTGAAGAGACCGTCGTGGATGCGAGCGGTGCGGAGGATGTAGAGCCAACAAGCGAAGCTCCGGACGACGTCGACCCCGACGCCGATACCGACGAAGTACCCGCGCCGGCCGAGACGGACGAGACCGTGCCCGATGCCGCCGACGAGGACGAAAACGAGGAGAACTGAGTGGCGAAGCAACGGGTCTACGAACTCGCACGAGACCTTGGCTTGGATTCCAAGGACGTGCTGGAGCGCGCCCAGGAACTCGGAGTCGAGGTGAAGACCGCCTCGTCCGGACTGGACGAAGACTCGGTCGCGCTCATCCGAAGGTCCTATGAGAAGCGCGCGGTGGAGGAAGTCTCCAGTCCTGAGCCTGAGCCGCAGCCGGAGCCGGAGCCGGAAGAGCAGACTTCCAGCGACCAGCCACCCGATGCCGGCTCCGAACCAGAAGAAGAGGGTGGGATAGATACCGAGGTTGAGCCGAGCGAGGAGAAGGTGCTTCTCGTCGAGGCGGGCCTCACGACGCACGAACTCGCGCGTATGACCCAGACCCGGACGGTCCTCATCGTCCAGGCACTCATGGAGATGGGGGAGATGATCCCGGCGGACGGGACGATTCCAACCGACGCGATCGAAGCACTCGGCCGCAAGTTCGGATACGACCTCCTCGTGGCCGAGAGCGACGAGGAGTTGGTCGAAGAAGATCTGGGGCCCACCCATCACATCGTTGAGTACGAGGACGATCCGGCGAGCATGAAGCCGCGCCCCGCGATCGTTACGGTCATGGGCCACGTCGATCACGGGAAGACCCAACTGCTCGACACGATCCGGAGCGCAAACGTCGTCGAAGGTGAGGCCGGTCGGATCACTCAGCACATCGGTGCATATCAGGCGACAAGCGGGGGCAACTCGATCACCTTCATCGACACCCCCGGTCACGAGGCATTTACGGCGCTTCGGGCACGGGGGGCGAACGTCACCGACATTGTCATCCTGGTCGTAGCCGCAAACGACGGTGTCATGCCTCAGACGGTCGAGGCCATCGACCACGCCAGGGCAGCGGATGTTCCGATCGTCGTCGCCATCAACAAGATGGATCTCGAGACCGCAGACCCGTATGCCGTGCGGGGTGCGCTCACGCAGCACGGCATTGTCGTCGAGGATCTCGGCGGTGACGTACCGGCCGTCGAGGTGTCGGCGCTGAAAGGCACCGGCGTTGCGGACCTGCTCGAGATTGTTGCACTCGTCGCGGAGGTGGAAGAACTCACCGCCAACCCGAAAGCTCCTGCCGTGGGGACCGTTATCGAAGCACAACTCGAAGTCGGGCGGGGACCGGTGGCCACGGTCATCGTGCAGCGTGGAACCCTGAAGAAGGGCGACGCTATCGCCTGCGGCACCGTGTCCGGGCGTGTGCGGGCCATGTTCGATGAGCAGGGCAATCAATTGAAGAGTGCCGGTCCGAGTACACCGGTACTCGTATCCGGATGGGGCGAGATTCCGCTCGCCGGTGACATGTTCCAGGTTGTCAAGGATGAGCGCACGGCGCGCAAGATGGCAGAGGGAGAGGTCGCCAGGAAGCGTTCGGAGGAGTTGACGGTACCGAGCGCGACGGAGCGACTCACTCAGCTCCTCGAGACTCTGCGAACCGCCGACCATGCCGAATTGCGGATCATCGTGAAGGCCGACACCCACGGATCGCTCGAAGCCATTCGAGAGTCCGTCGGGAAGATCGCTCGCGAGGACGCTTCGGTGTCCTTCGTCCACGGCGCCGTCGGTGGTATCACAGCGAACGATGTCATGTTGGCCGAGGCGTCGGAAGCGGTGATCTACGGGTTCAACGCCCGGCCGGACGCGTCAGCGCGAGCCGCAGCGAAAGTGGCCGGGATCGAAGTCAGGACCTTCGCGATCATCTATGAGCTCCTCGACGACATCGAATTGATGATGGTCGGCGAGCTCGCACCGGACGAGGTCGAGACATTCCTCGGTGTTGCTGAGGTTCGGGCGACCTTCCGTTCCCCGCGTTTCGGGTTGATCGCCGGTTGCTACGTCACGGAAGGATCCATCAACCGCAACGCCCGCGCCCGTGTCGTGCGCGATGGTGTTGTGGTCCACGACGGGAAGATCTCTTCGCTGCGACGGTTCAAGGAAGACCTTCAGCAGGTCCAGACCGGCTATGAGTGCGGTATCGGGATTGCGAACTTCCGGGACGTGAAGGACGGCGACACGATCGAGTCCTACGTGGTCAAGGAGATTGCCAGAACCTGATCTCGCCGTCACCGATCGAGGAGGCTCAGGATGCACGTCGGAGCTCTGCGAATCGAGCTGCGGATTCGAGACGTGCGGTCGCTCAAGGAGAAGCGCAAGGTGGTGAAGGGCATCATCTCCGACATCGGGCGGGCGTACCCGGTTGCCGTCGCCGAGGTCGATCACCAGGATCTCTGGCAGCGTGCCGACCTCGGGGTTGCTGTGGTATCCGGCTCGCCGGGCCAGGTCGACCGGATGCTGACCGCTGTTCGGACCGATCTCGACCGTCGCGCCGAGATCGAAGTCCTTGGTGCCACCCGCTCGTATCTCGAGGAGGAGGAACGATGAGCCGTCCCGACAGCCCGCGGATGCGCAAGGTCAACGAACTACTCAGAGAAGTCATCGCGGATGCAGTCAGAGACCTCAAGGACCCGGGTGTCGGGTTCCTGACGATCACCGGGGTCAACGCGTCCCCCGACCTCCGGAACGCGTTCGTGTACTACTCGGTGCTCGGTTCCGACGAGGAGGTCGCGGCGACCGCGGAAGCTCTCACCAGGGCTGCTCCGCACATCCAAGGTATCGTCGGCAGTCAAATCCACATGAAGTACACGCCAAAGCTGACGTTCCGGATCGATCCGTCGATCGGCGAGGGGATCAAGATCGATCGATTGCTGCATGACTTCGAGACGGCGAACGGGGATCCCGATGCCTCCGACTGAGCTGGTGTGGCAACAGGCGGTCGAGGAGATCGGTCGGGCACAACGGATCGGCATCGTGGGCCACGTTCGACCCGACGGCGATGCACTCGGTTCCATGATTGCCCTGGCCCTCGCCGCACGCAGCGCAGGGAAGGAAGCCGTCGCGTCGTTCGGGGAACCCTTCGTGCTGGGGGAGGAGTTCCGGTTCCTCGATCAGACCGTGCTCGTTCCGCCGTCCGAATTCCCCGATGATCTGAATCTTGCAATCGTCTGCGACACCGGAGTCCTGGATCGTGTGGGCTCCGTGGGTTCCGCCATCGAGGGAGCCGATCGAGTCCTCGTCATCGATCACCACGTCACGCCAGGGACGATCGGCGACGTCCACGTTGTCGACCCTCACGCTGCAGCCACGACGCAACTCGTGTTCGAGTTGCTGCAACGTCTCGGTTGGGAGATCACTCGACCGATCGCCGAGGCGCTCTATGTCGGTCTTGTCACCGATACCGGCCGCTTCCAGTACTCATCCACAAGTCCCGAGGTACACCGCATGGCTGCGGATCTCCTCGCTGCCGGAGTTGAACCGGCACCGATCGGCCGGCAGTTGTATGAAGAAGCGCCGTTCGGCTATTTCACGGTCGTATCCCGAGTCCTGGGCCGGGCACGTCTCGAGGAGGGAGCAGGCCTCGTCTGGACGACGCTTCTCCGCGAGGACCTCCAAGCGGCCGGGATCCCCTGGGAGGCGGCCGAGGGGTTGATCGACTTGGTCCGTCTCGCCACGGAAGCAGGTGTTGCCTGTCTCCTGAAGGAGACGAAGCCCGGGGTCCTGAAGGGGAGCCTCCGCTCTCGCGGCGACGTCGACGTCGCAGCGATTGCGTCCGCATTCGGGGGCGGAGGACATCGAAACGCTGCGGGATTCACCTCCGAACTGGGAGTCGATGACACGATCGCCCGGATCGTCGGGCTTCTGACGTGAAGCGGCCCGGCATCGGCGACGGGTTCCTGCTCGTCGACAAGGAACAGGGTTGGACCAGTCATGACGTCGTGGCGAAGGTCCGTCACCTCGTCGGGGGGAAAGTCGGCCATGCCGGAACGCTCGATCCGATGGCCACCGGTCTTCTCGTCCTCGGCCTCGGTCGAAGCACCCGGCTGCTGCGCTTCGTTCAGGGATTCGAGAAGGAGTACCAGGCGACAGCCCTGTTCGGGGTTGCCACCGACTCGCTCGACGCAGATGGGGCCATCATCGACCGCTCCCCGCTTCCGGTGGACACGGCGGAGTTGGAATCGGTGGCCGAACGGTTCCGGGGTTCGATACTTCAGATCCCTCCCATGGTGTCGGCGAGGAAGGTCGAAGGGAAGCGCCTCTACGAACTGGCGCGAGCCGGTCAGGTCGTCGAACGCGAGGCCCGGCAGGTCGAGATCTACTCTCTCGTCTTCACCGATCTGGCACCGTCCGACTACCCGGAAGTCTCGTTCGACGTGGTCTGCAGTACCGGCACCTACGTACGGACGCTCGCCGACGATCTCGCACGGGCACTCGGTGGCCGGGCCCACCTGACGAAGCTTCGGAGAGTGCGAAACGGAACCCTGGGCGTCGCCGATGCGGTGAGCGTCGACCAGATCGAAGAGGCCGTGGCCGACGGAGCAGTCGGGTCCCTTGTCATCGATCCCGCTACCGCGCTCTCCGAAATCCCCGGCATCGAGGTCGAATCCTCCTACATCTCTGGGATCCGGAACGGTGTGGCCATCCCGACGGCCATGCTCCTGAACGGCGGTGACGGAACGATTCAAGGATTTGTTCGTCTGCTCGCCGACGGTGTGCTGCTCGGTGTCTACCGGATCGATGGGCCGTCAGTGAAGCCGGAGGTCGTCATCGCATGATCATCTATCAGGGCGACCCATCCGGGTGGGATGCGCCGTCGGACGGCTCGGCGATCGCGATCGGCGTGTTCGACGGGGTGCACCTCGGGCACCGACGCGTTCTCGAATCGCTCGACGACGCCGACACGAAGCTCACCAGGGTGGCGATGACCTTCGGCACCCATCCCGCGAGTCTGCTGTCGCCGGACGGTGCCCCCTCGCGCCTGAGCACACTCAAGCGTCGCTTCGATCTCTTCGAAGACGCCGGCATCGATCGGATTGCCGTGTTGGGCTTCAACGAAGAGATGCGAATCATGTCGTCGGAGGATTTCGTTCGCCGGTTCCTGGTCGAAGGCCTGAACGCGCGATTCGTCGTTGTCGGCGTCGGATTCCGATTTGGTCGAGGCGCCGCCGGGAGCACCGAGACACTCGCCGAGCTTGGGCGGCGGTACGGATTCCAGGTCGAGGTAATCGACATCGCGTGCGACGACGGTACGGAGATTCGGTCGACCACCATCAGAGAGGCTCTGAGCGTTGGTGACGTCGAGCGTGCGGCGACCATGCTCGGGCGATCGTACGACCTCGAAGGAATCGTCGTTCCGGGCGATGGACGTGGAAAACAGATCGGGATCCCCACGGCGAACGTGTCGTTCCCTGCGATGCTCACGGTTCCGCGACACGGCGTGTATGCCGCAATCGCGGTCATCGACGGTGTCGACCATCCGGCAGTCGCCAACCTCGGGATCCGCCCCACCTTCGGAGGGGAAGATGAAGTCCTCGAGGTCCACGTCCTCGAGTTCGACAGAGATCTCTACGGCAAGCACCTCAGCATCGAATTCGTCGCACGGATCCACGACGAGATCCGGTTCGATACGGTCGATGATCTGCTTGCCCAGATCCACGATGACATCGCGTCTGCGACCGAGACATTGGCCAATCACACCTCTTGACGGCCGGTCGCTGCCCGTGCATCGTGGTGGCGTCGCCCGCACTCCCCGGGATCGGATCCCATGGTGCCGGGTGTCCTCGTTGCCGCCGGTTTCGCTATCGCATCGTTTCTCTCCGTTGTTCCAACGCACACCGTCGTTTGGGCGTTGCCCGTGCCTACCGCCGCCGGCGCGATCGGTGAATCCCTCGCGCCCGGCGACGGACTCGGACTGGCCCCGTCTCCGGCCTCGCGATCGGGAAGAGCTCCTGGACGGTCTCCGTTCGTGCCGATCGGCGGTGCGGGCCTCGGCGGAGTGGTGCTTGCCGGCTCGGTCCTCTTCCGTCGCCGCGGTGGAGGTTCTCGCCGAAACACGGGTCCGCTCTTCGTGTACGTTCCAGGACACGGGGGTGATCCAGATGGCTTCGACGATCTGGCTCGGCGGATCGGTGTGGAGCCGCGCGACGTGCGCGTCTTCGACTATCGGTGGGCGTGGGCATCGAGCGACCCGGTCGAGGCATCCCGCTGGGCACCGACCGGAGACGCTGCCGACGCCCTCGGTGCGTACCTTGCGACGCTCGGCTCCGAAGGGAGAGCGATCTATCTCGTCGGGCACAGCAAGGGAGGAGCGGTGATCACCGAGGTGGTCGGTCGCTGGGACGCCCGTCCGGAGATTGGAGTTGATGCGGTGGTCGGCGCGGCGATTCTCGATCCGCCAATCGCCGCAGGCCCGCTCGGACTGCTCCAGAGCATCGGCTGGCTCCACGGTGATACGGCGGATGACGGTCTCTTCGACCCCGTGCGATGCGGATGGACCGGTTGCCGGGATATCAGGGACGGACTCGGAGAGCGTTCGGGTGTGGAGGTAGTCGTCGTCCGGAATCCGGATGCCGGATTCACGAACTTCTGGGGCCGCCCCGACGATCTGCGGATCTACGACCTGGACGACGGCGGTGGAAGCATGTTCGGGCGTTTCCCCGACCTGGTCGGCATGTGGCAGCGTATGGGCGAGGCACACAACTCGGTGCTGCACAACGACACGGTCGCCGACTGCATCGCGTCGGAAGCTCAGATCGTCGGTTCCTGTCGCTGGCCGGAGCCGCAAGGCATCGGCGGCCTGTGGGGAAGGGGGAGATCCGGTACCGGGCCGCTCCTTCGGTAGGAGCCCGTCGGCCCGGGAGGCACCACGGGCCGGCGGCGCCCACATGATTCGACGGGCTACGCTCGTTACGCCACAGCGTTGCTATCATCCCGTTTCGGGCAATCGCCCGCGTACTTTGTCGCGAAGGAAAGAATCCTCGTGAACGACACTCAAACCGTCGTCGATGATTTCGGCACGCACGCTACGGACACCGGTTCGCCGGAAGTCCAAGTGGCGCTGCTCACCGAACGCATCAACCATCTCACCGAGCATCTGAAGGTCCACAAGAAGGACAACCACAGCCGTAGAGGGTTGTTGATGATGGTCGGAAAGCGCAGGCGACTCCTCCGGTACCTCCACAACCAAGATGTGGAGCGCTACCGGTCGCTCATCGCGAAACTGGGATTGCGCCGATAGCGCAGGCGAAGGCGGCTTTCGGGCCGCCTTCGATGTAGTCGGCGTTCCCCCGCATGTAAGCGCGGATGTTCCAGTTGTCAGTGGATGGGCCTCGGCTCCGTCGAGACCCGCCCACTGCCAATTGGTCTCCGCATCAACGAAGGAGAGATCCAATTGGCTGAGACTGCCATTCGTGGGCTCGTCGGAGACGTGGAAGTCGAATTCCGCTCCGGTGAACTAGCCCAACTTGCCGACGGCGCCGTTACGGTGCGCGTCGGAGAAACAGAAGTCCTCGTCACCGCAACCGCATCGACGCGATTGCGCGAAGGCGCTGACTTCTTCCCCCTGACCGTGGATGTCGAAGAGCGTATGTACGCCGTCGGCAAGATCCCCGGCTCGTTCTTCCGCCGTGAAGGACGTGCAACGGAGAAGGCCATCCTGACGTGCCGGCTCATCGACCGTCCACTCCGTCCCAACTTCCCCGACGGCTACCGCAATGACACCCACGTCGTTGCGACCGTGCTGTCGGCCGACCTCATCAACGCGTACGACCTACCTGCGCTCAACGGCGCATCAAGTGCGTTGACGCTGAGCTCGCTTCCATTCGATGGACCGATCGGCGCCGTCCGACTGGCCCTCATCGATGGTGCATGGATTGCATTCCCGACGTACGAACAACTCGACGACGCCGTCTTCGACCTCGTCGTCGCTGGGAAGCGCAACGACACCGGTGATGTGGACATCGCCATGGTCGAAGCCGGAGCTACCGAGAACGGGTACCGACTCGTCAAGGACGGCCAGCAAGCCAGTGACGAAGCAACCGTCGCCCGCGGCCTCGAAGAGGCGAAGGGCTACATCGCGACATTGATCGACATGCAGCTCGAACTGCTCGAGGCGGTCGGTCCGGCCGATGCCGTCGAGTGGCCCATCAACGAGCCCTACTCGACCGAGATGTATGGGCGCGTCGAAGCGATCGCCAAGCCGAAGCTCGAAGCTCTCGGCACGATCGCCGACAAGAAGGAGCGGCTCGAAGCCGAGACAGCGACGAAGGAAGCTGCGTTGGCGGAGCTTGGACTCGAAGAGGACGACGCTGACGGCATGCAGGCCGCCAAGAATGCGTTCCGGAGCGTCCAGAAGCAGGTCATGCGCTCGCGTGTCGTCGCCGAGGGTGTCCGTCTCGACGGTCGCGGCCTCACCGACGTCCGTGAGATCGACGTCAAGGTCGGAATGATTCCCCAGGCCCACGGGTCCGGGTTGTTCCGTCGTGGCGAGACCCAGGTGTTGAACGTCACCACACTCGGCATGCTGAAGATGGAGCAAATGCTCGACACGATCTCCATCGAAGACTCGAAGCGGTACATGCACCACTACAACATGCCGCCATTCGCGACCGGCGAAGCCGGCTTCATGCGCGGTCCGAAGCGTCGCGAAATCGGCCACGGGGCGCTCGCTGAGAAGGCGCTCCTGCCCGTCATCCCGAACGACGAAGAGTTCCCCTATGCGTTCCGGCTCGTCTCCGAGGTTCTGATGTCGAACGGTTCATCGTCGATGGCTTCGGTCTGCGGATCGTCGCTCTCGCTGATGGACGCCGGCGTTCCGATCGCGGCCCCGGTCGCTGGAATCGCCATGGGTCTCATCAACCACGACGGCCAGTTTGTGACGCTGACCGACATCCTCGGTGCAGAGGATGCGCTCGGGGACATGGACTTCAAGGTCGCAGGGACCGAGGACATGATCACGGCGATGCAGCTCGACACCAAGATCGAATCGCTCCCCGCTCAGGTGCTCATCGATGCGATGAACCAGGCAAGGGACGCCAGGCTGTTCATCCTCGGCAAGATGACCGACGTTCTCCCCGCACCTCGCGATGAGCTTGCGCCGACGGCACCGAAGATCGAATCGATCACCATTCCGAAGGACAAGATCGGCGAGGTGATCGGGCCGAAGGGCAAGACGATCAGGGAGCTCGAAGAAGAGACCGGTGCCAAGATCGAGATCGAAGACGACGGAACCATCCGCGTCGGCGCTCCCGATGCAATGTCACTCGAACTCGCAAAGGAGCGGATCCTGGCCATCGGCTACCCGCCGGAGGCGAACGTCGGTGAGACGTATGTGGGCGAAGTCGTGAACATCACGAAGTTCGGCGCATTCGTCAACATCCTGCCCGGACGCGACGGTCTGTTGCATATCTCGAAGATCGGCGGCGGAAAGCGCATCGACAAGGTCGAGGACGTGTTCGCCCTCGGTGACAAGGTCGATGTCGTGGTCCGTGAGATCGACGATCGTGGCAAGGTCAGTCTTGATCTCGCGAATGCCCCGGCACCGTCCGACGACGGAGGCTCGGAGCCGAAAGGCGACGACCGTCCTTCTGACCGCAGCGAGGGACGCCGCGATGGCAATAGCGACCGAAATCGTGATCGTGGCGGACGCGATCGCGGTGGACGCAGCCGTCGAGACGATCGCGGGAGCGACCGTGGAAGCGACGGCGTTGGCGAGGCCAAACCCGGTCGGACCGTTGTGTCATTCGAAGACGACTTCGAGGACGGCGCCTCCTAGGAAGCACCATCTACAAACGAAGAGAAGGCCCCGGGCGGATGCGCTCGGGGCCTTCTCTCGTTGCGGGACGGGGGGTTAGAAGCACACGCTCAGTCGTCGAGGAGGAAGGTGAGCTTCATGTCGACGCGGAAGTGTTTGATGGTTCCGTCTTCGGCGAGTTCGACCTTGTGTTCAGAGATCCAGGCTCCCTGGATATTGTCGATGGTCTTCTGCGCCTTGGCGATCCCTTTCCGAATAGCGTCTTCGAAGCTCCCGGGGGATGTGGAGGTGATCTCAATCACCTTCGCAATCGACACGTACCTGCTCCTCTCGTTGCTGCCTTCCGGTAGTCTACCGCACTTGCGAATCGAACATATGTTCGATAGAGTATTTTGCCCGAGAAGAGAGACCCGAAACGTGAGATCTGAGATATGAGCTTCCAGCTTCCAGAGCAGAGCTCGCAGCTGATAGCTCGGGGTGTTGCATCTCCGGCTGGTATCTGGCAGCTGGAAGCTGGAAACTCAGAGCCTGGTGCCGACCAGAGATCACAGGTCCCCACCGTCGGTCCGGGTCAGGTGGCAGTACTCGCCGGGGAGCCGGGGCTCGGTATGACACGGCTGGGGCTCGTCATGCTCTCCGGATACACCGGGGGGACGGTCGCCTATCTCGACGTGCGCGGATGGTTGAGTCCGGTCGCGGCATGGGAAGTCGGGATCGAACCCGATCGGTTGGTGATTGCACGCTGTCATGAGGTCGTTCGGTGGGGGCGAGCCGCCGCTGCGCTCCTCGACGGTGCGACGGCCGTGCTGGCCGAAGTTCCCGCCGGGGTGAAGGATGCGTCGATTCGGAAGCTCGCTGCACTTGCCAGGAATCGGGGGACCACTCTGCTGCTTCGCCCCATCGGCCGTGCGGCGCCCATTGGTGTCGCTCATCTTGTGCTCGAAGCTCGCGAGACCGCGTGGAGGGGCGCTGTGAATGGGCACGGTCGAATCGAGCAGAGGAAGACCCGGATCATCGCTTCTGGAAAGGCCATGAAAGGGATGACCCGGACGATCGAGATGGAGGACGATGGCTCGAACACTCTGCGTGTGGTATCCGGAGTGGCCGCTACGGAGACCAGGAGCGCCGCAGGATGAGCCCGGCCAGGCGGTAGGCGCCGACGGTCGAGTCGAGGCGATGAACGCTGTGGCGTACGCTGCCGGGATTCGCCGCGGGATGCGAAGGGGTGAGGCGGAGGGGATCTGTCCCCTGGTCATGACGGTTGAACGAGACTATTCGGCGGAGATGGTCGCGTCGAACGGGTCGTCGCCGAAATCGAGGCTCTTGTTCCAAAGGTCGAAGTCGTCGAACCAGGATTGGTTTTCGTCCCGGTGGCCGGAGCGGTCGGTTACTACGGCGGTGAGGGTCCGCTTGTCGAGCGGGTCGTGAAGGAGATCGATCGGGTGGCCGGTGACGGGTACCGGATTGGGCTCGCCGACGGCCCGTTCGCCGCGAAACATGCCGCTGCCGGAGCCTCCGGTGATGCTCCGATCCACATCGTCAAGGACGATGCGTCGTTTCTCGCATCGCTCGATATCTCGACGATCGGCCGTGAGGAGGTGGTAGCGACGTTCCGCTGGCTCGGGATCACGACGCTCGGTGAGCTCGCTCGCCTCCCCGTCAGCGCCATCGCTTCCCGTTTCGGGGTGGTGGGTCTTGATGCACATCGTCTGGCTTCTGGTCGGGATCGCCTCCCGAATCCTCGAGATCTCCCCGTCGATCTGACGGTTGTGGAGCGGTTCTCGCCTCCACTCGAAGACCTCGAGCAGGCAGCGTTCGTTGCGCGTGCGATGGCGAGTCGGCTGGTCGATGCTCTCGCGGTCTGTCGGAGCGGCGCCGTTCCGGATCGTGGTCGAAGCAGAGGCCGCGGACGGCACGATCCGGTCGCGAACGTGGAGAAGCGCAGATCCGCTCGACGACCGGGCGATCGCCGAGCGGGTGAGATGGCAGCTCCGTGCCTGGATCGACGGCGTCGGAGCCGGTATCCGGGGTGGGCTTGCGGCGCTGAGGATCGAACCAGCCGATCTTTCTGGGGTGGGAAGGCAGCTCTCTCTCGGAGAGGACGCAAGAGCAGCGTCTGAGGCTCATCGGGCGCTCGCCGAGACCCAGGCGATCGTAGGTCTGGACGGGCTACTCCAGGCTCATCCGCAAGGAGGGCGTGAACCTGGCGAGCGGGTCGCGTGGCACCGGTGGGGTGAGACACCGGTACGGCTCCGGGATCCCGAGGCGCCGTGGCCCGGGAGGGTACCCGGACCCTCTCCGGCACTCGTACCGCCGGATCCGCAACCGTTCCATATCGAGTGGGACGGAGGGATGCCGGTGCGGGTTCGGCTCGGGAGCCGATGGGTGACGGTCCGGTCCTGGGCCGGACCGTGGCGTCGGGTCGGACGCTGGTGGAAGGGGGAGGAGCCGGGAGACCAGTATCAGATCGTCACATCAGCCGGAGCGTTCCTCTGCGAGATCAGGGAAGGGCAGACGTGGCTGGTTGGGATCTATGACTGAGCTTCAATCTTCACGCTTCACGCGAGACCTTGCAGCTTGTGGCTTGCAGTTCGCAGCTACTTCGCGGAGCGGAGCTCTTCATAGACGGCGCCCATGTCTGCTCGCAATTGGTTCGTCACGGGCCGAATCTGGTTTGGCTCGATGTTGGCGCTCGGGACGGGGGGGAGGATCCTGACTCGCACGCGACCGGGGTAGATCAGCGGTGATCCGGGCGGGTTGATATCGAACGATCCGGAGATGACCACCGGCAGCAGGTCTGCTTCGTTATCGCGAGCGATTCTCACGGCGCCGGTGCGGAAGTCGGCCATCTCCCCGGTCCGACTCCTGGTCCCCTCGGCGAAGACCATCAGTGAGTACCCGAGCCGGTATGACTCGCGTGCCGCCGCGTTGATGGCCTCTCGAGTCGACCGGGCGCCGCCACGGTCGACCTTCACGATGCCTGCAGCGTCCATGCCGGGACCCATCAACGGGATCTTGTATAACTCCTTCTTGGCAAGGAACCGGATTGGCGTTGGAATCGCGAGAAAGAGCACAGGGATGTCGAAATTGGACGTGTGGTTCGACACGATGACGTACCGCTTGCCCGGGTCAACGTGTTCGCGGCCTTCCACCTCGATTTCGACGGGCGGGATACGAAGAAACCGCCGTGACCATCTCTGGATCGTCTGTTCGATCCTCGGGGACTCCCGATTCCGCCTCCCGATCCAAGCCACGTATCCGGCCTTGACGATCGTGTACACGAAGAACAACGGGACGAGCACGAACGTGCGGATTGCAGCGCGGAGTATTCGGACCATGGCAGGGTAGCGTAGCGCTCGCGGAGGAGCGCTCACGGTGAAGATTCGTAGGTTGACGAAAGATCAGGCACGCCGCATCGCGCTCGGCGCTCAGGGTTTCGCCACACCTCGCCCCACCGGGCGCATCGACGTTCGTCACTTCCGTGGGGTGTTTGGGCGAATCGGGTTGCTGCAACTCGACTCGGTGAATGTCCTGGAGCGATCGCACTATCTCCCCATGTTCTCCCGACTCGGCCCGTATGACCGCACCGCCTTCGATCGATGGACCGCCTCATCCGGTGAGCTCTTCGAGTACTGGGGCCACGAGGCGTCGCTGATTCCGGTCGACCGGTACCCGACGTTCCGGTTCCGAATGGGCGAGATGAAGCCGTGGGGGAGTGTTCGGAGACTCCTCGACGAGCGCCCGGGCTACATCGAAGACGTGCTGGGACAGGTCGCGGAGCGGGGACCACTGACGGTGGCAGATCTCGAGGATGCCGGTGAGCGCGGTGGGCCGTGGTGGGGATACGCGCCGGGTAAGCACGCCCTCGAGTGGCTCTTCGCCTCCGGCCGAGTCACCGCCTACCGATCTTCATCGTTCGGCCGTCGGTACGACCTTCCGGATCGTGTGGTCCCGGCGTCGATCCTCGAGGAATCGCCGCCGGACCGGGCTGAGGCGTACCGCACGCTGCTGGTCGACGCCGCGCGGCACCATGGCATCGGTACGGTGGCCGACCTCGCCGACTACCACCGACTTCACAAGCCCACTGCTCGCCCCGTCCTCGAGGACCTCGCTGTCGAAGGCGCTGTGGTCCCGGTGGATGTGGAGGGGTGGCAACATCCTGCCTATCTCCATCCCGAGGCAGCGACTCCTCGCCGGCCCACAAGCAGCACTCTCCTGAGCCCGTTCGATTCACTGATCTGGAATCGCGATCGGGTCGAGAGAGTGTTCGGATTCCGCTACCGGATAGAGATCTACGTGCCAAAGGAGCGACGGCAGTACGGGTACTACGTGCTGCCGTTCCTTCTCGACGGCGAACTCGTGGCGAGAGTCGACCTGAAATCCGACCGAAAGACACGGCGGCTCCTGGTCCAGGCAGCCCATCTCGAACCCGGCAACGACGATTCACGAGTTGTCCCGCCGTTGGCGGCCGAACTCCAGGCGATGGCATCGTGGCTGGGGCTGGACAAGATCGTCGTCGCCGACCGCGGCGATCTGGCCCGATCGCTTCGCACCCACCTCTGATGGCTTCCTTTCTCAGAGCAACAGAACGAAACCGGGGCAACGCCGCTGCATCCAATGCGGTCGTCATGATCCGCCTTCTCTTCGCCGTGTCGGGGGCATCATCGGAGAAGCGAGCAGTAGGCGAGGTGCAAACCGGCGCGATTCAATCAGAGATCGACGGCGACGAAATCACCGGTCAGGCCGGAGAGGCGGTAGTGAGCTCCGGTGCGCCAATTGACGAACAGCAACTCACTCGATTCCGCGTCTTGCATCGCGAGATGGGTGCCGTCGGCGACGAACCCGATCGGGTGAGCTACCGAATCGATCCGCACCGTCCGGAGCGTGTCCACCGAGCGGTCGCGAATCGTTACCGACGTGCCGCCGGTACTCGTGAATGTCGTGACTGCGATCTGGAGCCCGTCGGGCGAGATAGTCACGTTCAGGCTGCGCGCATCGGCGCCGGGGAAGAGGAAGATCGGCTCGAACATCCGGTCGAAGATCCCGACCTCAGATTCCGGAACCACAGCTACCGGGGCAAGCGCAGATGCTGTCTCGAATTCGTCGAAACCCTCTCCCGTTGCATCGACGAGGATGGCATCCCCACCCGCCGAATACGCGACTCCCGGCATGAAGCGTTCGGCCTGACCTTGCGGATCAAGGATGACAACTGCCGGCGATTCGCGATCATCGATCGACACGGCGTATCCCCAGTCGCCCCACGTCAGGAGGTGTGCATGCTGGGGGAGCGTTGCGACCAAAGTAGATTCGAGCCCGCCGAGAATTCCCGGGGTGACGTGAACTCGGTAGACGCCGGTCGCTCCGGACGCCGCGACGGGTGCGGTGTAGGCGAGTTCGGCGGCCTCGGTCGGATGAAATCGTGCTGACGAAACCATCGCCTCGACCTGAGCGGCAGCGTCACCGGGCACGGGTCCCGCGAACAGGGTCGACTGTGCGTCGATGAAGGCGATCGACGCCCCCGGTCGCGTCGAACCATGCCAAGCGAGGCTCGTTCTGCAACCGATACGACCGAGCGAATCGCTCGGATGGGAGCCACAGCACCGTTCGGGGGTCACCAGATCGGGAGATTGCCGAGAGTCGGTCCGTCTCGATCGGAACCATCTCCGAGAAGCGCACCGGGAGCGTGGTGGTGGTGACTTCAATATTGGAAGCATCCGCGGCAATCATGCTCTGATCTGAATCCGAGCCGGCGGGCTCATCGCCTCCGCCCGCCCCGAATACGACGGACAGCAACGTCAGGACGACCGCTCCTGCTCCGATCGCGAATGAGATGCCCGGTGGCCGCCGAAGCGGCGTGCCGGGTTCACGATTGTTGTCCGGCGTCAACGGACGGACGCGTGATGGTTGGTCCCGTCGTGGCACGTCCTCAGGCTAGTGCTCTCGCTCGTGCGAATCACGACGTCGGGGGTCGCTATCGTTGCAGACATACCATCGGCAAGGAGCAGTCAGCATGATCGATTTCCAGGACCGGGTCGCGGTCGTCACCGGGGCCGGTGGTGGCCTCGGGCGTGTCTACGCACTCCTACTGGCATCGAGAGGCGCATCCGTCGTCGTGAATGATCTCGGCGGATCAGTGCACGGCGATGGATCCAGCACCAACGCAGCGGACGGCGTCGTCGAGGAGATCAAGAACAGCGGTGGCGTTGCAGTCGGCCGACTACAACTCGGTAGCGGAGCCGGACGGCGGCACGGCGGTCATCGAACACGCCGTCGAGGCCTTCGGGCGGATCGACGTCCTTGTTTCGAACGCCGGGATTCTGCGTGATCGAACCCTCCTCAACATGGACGTCGACGATCTCCGGTCGGTGCTCTCCGTCCACCTGGAAGGAGCGTTCTACGTCACCAAGCCCGCCTTCCGGGTGATGAAAGAACAGCAGTACGGCCGCATCGTCTTCACCTCCTCGGGTTCCGGGATCTTCGGAAACTTCGGTCAAACCAACTATGCCGCGGCGAAGGCCGGCCTTGTCGGCTTCATGAACGCGTTGAAACTCGAGGGAGCCAAGTACAACGTCCTCGTCAACACGGTCGCCCCGATTGCCCAGACGAGGATGACGGAGGAGATTCTGGGAGAGATGGCAGACAAGTTCGACCCCGAGTCGGTTGCCCCGGCAGTTGCGTATCTTGCCTCGGCGGAGAATCGGCGAACCGGTGAGCTCTGGTCGGTCGGCGGTGGGTCGGTCAGTCGTGTGTTCACAGGACTCTGCGAGGGCTACTTCAAGCACCCGGATCACGAGGGCCCCCTCACGATCGAAGACGTTGCCGAGCACGCCGACGAGGTGCGCATCGAAGATGACTACATCGTGCCCTTCTCATCTCGTGACGAGTTCGCGAAACTCGGCCCGATGCTCTTCTCATGAAGGATTGGAAAGACAGCACTGCACTCGTCGTCGTTGACGTCCAGAAGGGCTTCGACGACGCCCGATGGGGAGAGCGGAACAATCCTGATTGCGAGAGAAATGTCGGGCGGTTGATCGCCGCCTGGCGTAGTCATGGATGGCCTGTGGTCTTCGTTCGTCACGATTCGGCGAGCATCGGCTCACCCCTCGCGCGGCACGCCGGGCAACGAGTTCAAGGATGTCATCACCGGGAAACCGGACCTTTTGGTTACCAAGTCCGTGCACTCGGCGTTCCATGGATCTCCCGATCTGGGAGCCTGGCTGACGGAGCACGGCATCACGGGGATCGCCGTCTGCGGTATCCAGACGAACATGTGCTGTGAAACGACGGCGCGAATCGGGAGTGACCTCGGATTCGAGTTGATGTTCGTGCTCGACGCCACTCACACGTTCGACATCGTGGGACCGAACCGTCACGTCTACCGCGCACGCGAGATCGCCCGATACACGGCATTGAACCTCGCCGCAGACTTTGGGCAGGTCGTATCGACGATCGAACTCGTCGACTGACGGACGAGGGGCTACCCCTCGAACCAGCTGATCCGGGTCGTGTCGACGTCGAAACGGGCAAACGTTCCCGGCTCAATGCCGACCGGCGACCAGGTGATGAGGGACAATCCTGCGTCGAGGTCGAGTTCGATTCGGTAGAGGCCGCCGCGGAAGAAGGACCCGGTCACGGTCGCCGTTTGAGAGCCGGTGGGGGAGAGCAAGATCGCCTCGGGTGGAATGACACCCGTCGTTGTTGCGACGGACGGGGACGGAACGGCAAGTTCGGCGAGCGTGGACGCCGCGCAGAGGTTCTCGAGTCCGATGAATCGAGCGATCCACCCGTCCGGCGGGCGGTGCCAGAGGCCCTCCGGCGTGTCATCGGCGACAATGCGTCCGTCGCGGATGATGGCTACACGGTCGGCAATCGTGAAGGCCTCCTCGCGGTCGTGAGTCACGTAGAGGACGGTCGCCTCGACTTGCGTGAAGATCGATCGCATCTCGACAAGGAGGTGTTCGCGGAGTGACCGGTCGAGCGCCCCGAGCGGTTCATCGAGGAGCACGAGACGCGGGCGCGGTGCGAGTGTTCGGGCCAGGGCGATCCGTTGCCGCTCACCTCCCGAGAGCGTGCCGACACTGCGGTCTCCATACCCGGGAAGGCCGACGAGTTCGAGGACTTCGTCCACCCGATCGTGGATGATCGCTGGATCCAATCCCTGCATTCGGAGGCCGAATGCCACGTTCCCGGCGACGTTCCGATGGGGGAACAGCGCGTAGTCCTGGAACATCAGACCGAACCCACGCTTGTGGACGGGAACACCCAATACGGAGCGGCCGTTCCACGCGATCTCGCCGATTTCCGGATTCTCGAGACCGGCGATCGACCGAAGCATCGTGGACTTCCCCGACCCGGATGGGCCCATCAAGACATGGATCGACCGATCCTCAACGGTGAGGTCTGCACCGTCGAGTGCCGGTGTGCCGTCGAATCGGATCGTCAATTGGGAGACCTCGAGCATCACACACCACCCGAACGGGATCCGCGCATCGACTCGATTCCCATCGCGGCGATCCCGGTGATCGCCATCAGCAAGACCGCCATAGCCATCGCCTCGCCGAAGGTACCCGGTCGGCCGAGCAGACGGAAGATCGCGACGGGGATCGTGGCGGTTGCAGGGCGCGCGATGAAGGATGTTCGCGCCGAACTCGCCAATGGATATCGCGAAGGCGAACAATGCCCCCACGGCCAGTGCGCGTGAGACGAGTGGGAGATCGACCTCTCGCCACACCTGTCGTGGTGATGCACCCAGCACGGCCGCTGCCTCCCGAAGACGGCGCTGCACCGACTCCATCACCGGGACCGTGCTCCTGATGACGAACGGAATCGCTACGAGCGCGTGAGCAATGGGGATCAGGATGAGAGAGGCCCGCAGGTCGATCGGCTGGTCGAGAGCTACAAGGAACCCGAAGCCGATGGTCACCGCCGAGGTTCCGGAGGAAGCATGAGCACCGTGTCGAAGATCCGGCCGCCGCGCCCCCGAGTGGACACGATGACCACGCCGGCCATGAGTCCAATCCCGGCGGCGATGACGACCGCAGGGATTGCGAATCGGAGGGTGTTTCCGATCGCATCGAGCGGTGAAACGAATATGGCGGAGGCCCGGGGCGGATCGAAGAGATTCGCGTAGTGCGTCAGCGACAGGCCGGTTGGGGTGCTCAGGGATCGGGCGACCAGTACGACGATGGGCGTGACGACGATGAGGCCGAGCATGCCGAGGGTGGCGGTGATGAACAGGCGTTCACCGACGGTCTGCGGGCGCCGGGCGACCTCGGTGGGCGGACGGAGCGGGAGTTCGCCGGCAGTCCTTCTGCTGGTCTTCCCGTAGATCAGGAGGATCACCGTGACGCCGACGAGTTGGAGCACGGCGAGGGCCGACGCGAGGTCGAGGCGTAGGAATGCGGTTGCCTGTCGCCAAATCTCGACTTCGAGTGTCGTATGGTGGAGATCTCCGAGGACGAGGATCACGCCGAACGACGTGAACGAGAACAGGAACACCAGAGCGGCGCTCGATAGGGATCGCGGGTCGGAGCAACGGGAGAGTGACCTCGCGGAAGACGCGCCACCGGCCGGCGCCCAGCGACCGGGCTGCGTCCTCGATGTGAGGATCGATCTGTTCCCAGAGCACGCCAACGCCGCGGATCACGATGGCGAGGTTGTAGAAGACGTGAGCGATGAGAATTGCCCAGATCGTGCCCCGTAGGTCGACGCCGAACGGACTCCCCGGGCCGAGGACGGCGAGGAAGGCGACGCCGACGACGAGCGTCGGAAGGACGAAGGGGATCAGGGTCAAGGAACGGAACAGCGACCGGCCGGGGAACCGGTAGCGGGCGAAGATGTAGGCCGCGGGAAGGCCGAGGATGACGGTGAGCACCGTCGACAGGAGTGCCTGCCAGAGCGTGAACCACGCGATAGATCGCATGGTCGGATCCGTCACGATCTCGGCGAATGCGGAAGTTGCGAACTGACCATTTGGTACAAGGCCGGTATACAGGATCGTCACCAACGGGTACACGAAGAAGTACCCAAGGAACGCCGCGGGAACCAGCGCAAGAAGCAGGACCCACGGCCTCGTTCTCATCGCACCACGGTCGCCCACTCGGCGAGCCACTGTTCCCGGTTCTCGTCGATGTCGCGCGGGGTCCATCAGGATCGACCCCGCCGGAATGACGGCGTGATCGACGAACACGCCGGGGAGAGACGTGTCGCTATTCGCGGGGAACACGAACATGCTCAACGGCACGTCCTCTTGGAAGGTGTGCTCGAGGAGGAAATCGACGAGGCGCCCCGCAGTGGCTTCTGCCTTCGTGCCGTTGAGGATCCCGGCATATTCGACCTGACGGAAGCAGCCGTCCTCGACGATCGTGGTGGGTGCGGCGTCGAGATCCCCGAAATAGACCTCCGCCACCGGCGAGGTGGCGTAGGAGACGACAATTGGGCGATCCCCGCTCCCTGAACCTCCTGAGAACTCCCCGTAGTAGGCCTGGTCCCATCCAGGGACGATCCGGACGTCGTTGGTGACGAGATCTCGCCAGTACGCCTGCCAGGGGTAGGTGCCGTCCTCGCCGAACGTGGCGATCGTGGCGAGGAGGAATGCCAGACCCGGTGACGACGTCGACGGATCTTCGACAACGAGTGTGCCCCGGTATGCCCCATCGGCCAGATCGACGAGCCGATCCGGGGATTCAAGCCCAAGGCTTTCGAGCCTGTCGGGGTCGAGGTTGAGACAGACATCGCCGAAGTCGATGGGCGTGACGAGATCGCCTTGTACCCGCAGCGACTCCGGCACGGTGTCGATCGCAGCGGCCCGATGGGGGAGGAACAGGTCCTCGTCGATCGCTCGTGAGAGGAAGGTGTTATCGATCCCGTAGAGGACGTCGGCAACGGGGTTGTCCTTCGTGAGAATGGCCTGACTCACCATCGTTCCGGCGTCGGCAGATTGGATCACGCTCACGGTGATGCCCGTCTCTTCTGCGAAGACCTCGAGAACCCCATCGGAAACTACGAAGGATCCGTGCGTCATCAACACGATCTCCTCGGTCTCCGTGTCTCCGGCGCTGCACCCTGTCGCCACCAGAGCGATCACTGCGATGAGGAGTCCGGCCAAGGATCGGTTCACGATGGATTCCTCTCGTGAACGACCAGCAGTGTCCCCGTTCCGACCGAGACGGATGACGGCGTCGTTTCGATCACATTGCTGACACCCCGGGTCGAACCTGCGGGCAGCACCTCATCGACGAGTCTCCATCTCAGACCGTCGGTGTTGATCCCCGTCACGTCCATCGAGGCGGGGATGAGGGAGATCCCGTCGCCAACCCGACCGTTGACGCTCGCGGGATGACCGGGCACGCAACCGTAGACGTCTGTCAATCCGTCGGTCCAGACGATCTCGTCGACCTGCGCTGCGGTGGCCGCGAACAGCCCCATGGCGCCGAGGAGATGATCGAGGCGGCCGGTGTGGGCCCCGACGATCAACAGCTTCCTAGCCCCAAGGCCGAGGGCCGCGTCGATCGCGAGTTCGAGATCCGTGCGATCCTTATCCGCTGGATGACGCTCCGTCTGGGATCCTCGGCTGACGGCAGCGGCGAGGGTCCCCGGGTTGACGGAATCCATATCTCCGACGACGAGATCAACCACGAGGCCGAGCGCCGCGGCGTGATGGAGGCCGCTATCGGCAGCGATGACGTAGGCGTCGTCGGGGAGAACGATCGCTCGATCGGCTTCGAGCGGTTCTCCTCCCGAGAGGATGATCGCCTGATTTGTGGGCGGTTCCACGCGCTCCCTCCGCTGGCATGATCCAGATCAGGTTCCGCGGGTCAGCGACATTCGCAGCAGTGCTACACCGGCCGCCCTCTCAGTTCGGCGTACCCGAACTCCCCGGAGTGGTCAGTCCCATGATAGCCGGTGCTCGAGGCCTGGCCGAAAAGGGGTTGACAAAGTGACAGTAGTGTGACATCATAATGATGTCAGTACGACCACAGGAAGATATCGAGAGGAGTACCGATGTTGTGGTACAACAGTCCAGAGGCCGTCAAGGTCATGAGAGAGACATCATTCGGACGGGACGAAGAAGTGATTCGCCGATCGCGGCTGCGCCTCATCGGCCGCATCCACGGACACTGAGGGAGAAGACGAACGTGGACGCAAGCATCGTGACGACCGAGATTGAACGGGCTTTGAATGTACAGCTGCGATTCGCCGGCGAGGATTCGGCGGTCGCAGAAGCCGCAGAGGCGATCTTGATCGGCCTGGAACCGGCTATCGAGCGTGCCGTCATGCGACTGGCCGAGCAGGCAGCCGGTGAAGCCGAAGCACAACTTCCCGGAAGGAGCGTCGGCGTCGAGTTGCGCGAAGGTGTACCCGTGCTCGTGGTTCGGGAGGCGGACACCTCGGTAGCGATCGACACCGACGACCTCGAAGCGAGGATCACCCTCCGCCTGTCGGAGAAGCTCAAGGCTGTGCTCGAGGACGCCGCCGACGAATCGGGGGACTCGATGAACGCGTTCGTGGTCAAGGCGCTGGCCAGCAAGGCGAGGGAGAGCGGCGCAGGACGGCGTTACACCGGAACGATCGAAACATGAGCGGCGTCATGAGGGAGTTCGCCGTCGGGGACCGCCCGGAGATCGTTGTCGCAGTGTTCTCGACCGACGTTGATGTCGTCGAGGGTGGCGACGGGTCGATCGGGGTTGAGATCGACGGGCCCAAACAAGAACTCGAGCTTTTCGAGATCGTCCATACCGGGGACATCGTGACGATTCGGTCGCGCAAGGGGGTGCGTCGGCGGGTCGGGCGAGGAATCTCCATCCGACTGACCGTTCCGGCATCGACGTCGGTTACCGCAAGGACGGCCTCCGGGGATCTCAGGTTCTCCGTCCCGATCTCGGATGCGGAGATCAACGTGGCATCCGGTGACGTCCACCTGGCATCGCTGAGTGGGCGTGGCAGGATCAAGACCGCGAGCGGGGACATCACTATCGGCGACATCGCGGGCGGGATCCGAATCTCGACCGCGTCGGGTGACGTGCGGATCGATCAACTCGGCGGCGACGCCTCGATCAATACCGCATCGGGTGACATCAAGTTGGGGACAACCCATGGCTCGGTCGAAGTGAGGACGGCGAGCGGGGACGTCACGGTCCGACGGTTCTCGGGTGTGATGTTCGAAGGGGCGGCGATGTCGGGCGACTTCGATATCGGCCTCGTGCCGGGGATGTCGATCGAAGCGGACATCCAGACACGGTCGGGGCGGTTCAGGAATCTCTCCTCCTCGTCGTCCGGGAAGAACGAGCCGTCGATCAGCGCAACGATGCGGCTCAAGACGATGTCCGGTGACGTGACGCTCCGCTGAAGCAGCGGGGCTTCAGGTTCCTCGAAGAACCCCCTCGAAGATGGTCGAGTCGTTGGGTGTTGGATACCTCACAGTCGGGGAACTCCGACTTAAGCTCAGGGCCGTCGATGCCGATTTTGAGCGTACGCCAAGCAATGGAGGACCGATGGGATCCCGCAGCGTTCACGAGTTGCCTGTTCCTATTCTGACGGACGACGAGCTGATCGGAGAATACGGCCGGACGTTTGTGACGGCAGGTGCTCAGCGACCGCACAACGGATTCGCTCCTCGCTCGGACGATGTGACGATCCGCCGCAACTCGGCGGTCATGGGGGAGCTCCTGCGCCGGGGTTATACATCCGACGTCCCGGTGTGGTCGAAGACCGGCGCGTCCTAGAGCATCGCCCGCTCACTCGCGCCGAGATCATCCTCCGCGTTGCCAGAACGCTCGGTTGCGAGACCTGCAGCCTCGTGACCGGCCGCTTCCTTGCCATTGAGCACAGTCGCCGCTTCTGTAGTCCGCTGCGTGCCAATGAACGCGCACCAGCACCTCGTCATCCTCGATCACCGGCTTGTCTATCTCTTGGCGTTCTAGGACGTCGGGTGAGCCGCACTCGTATTGGACAATCTCCTCCATCCATCGTCTGGTCCTCTGGTTGTCGGCGCGACCGGCTCACAGGGGAAGTCCGGTGGCTGGCGTGGAACAGCGTGACGAGTGCACCTCCTTTCTGCGTCCTTTCCGTCTGTGCACTTGTCGCGACATCGACCCCTCGAACGTCACTCGATGGGGCACTAGGATTGAGATCCATGGCGTTCGACCTCGAAAACCAGTTCGGCCATGCCGCAGCCTGGCCACACGGCGAGGATCCGGAGCATCCGCTGATCATCGCGATCGCCGGCGGCTCGGGCTCCGGGAAGTCGACGATCGCTCAGAGCGTCGTGGACATCGTCGGCGCAAAGGTTGTTGCCCGACTCCCGCACGACGCCTACTACCGACGCCAAACGCACCTTTCCTACGAAGAGCGAACGAAGATCAACTACGACCATCCGGACTCTCTTGAGACCGAACTGTTGGTCGAACACATCCGCGCTCTTCGCTCAGGTCGGGCTATCGAGCGTCCGGTGTACGACTTCTCCAACCACACGCGGGCAGCGGAGACGGTGCACGTCGAGCCTGAACGGGTCGTGCTCGTGGAGGGGATTCTCGTACTGGCCGAGCCGGAGATCCGTGAGCAGATGGATCTTCGTATCTACATTGACACCGATGCCGATCTCCGGTTGATGCGTCGTCTCCAGCGTGACATCGTCGAGCGGGGAAGAACGGTCGACTCGGTGCTTCGCCAGTATGAGGCGACCGTGCGACCGATGCACCTGCAGTTCGTTGAACCGTCGAAACGCTACGCCGACATCATCGTGCCGGAGGGCTATAACCCGGGTGTGATCGGCACCGTCACGGCGATGATTCGCGACTTCCTGGCAGAACGGAGCCCGACCGTCTGAGGGCCTCTTCGACGAGGGGAATCGCTGCATCCGCGTACATCGCGTGTCCGACGGCCGACGCGTGGAAGAGATCCCCGGCCCAGACGGCGGGATCGGACTCGAATGGCTCGAATTCGGCACCCCACGCTCTGGATTTCGGGACGTCATGGCGACGGGCAACGCGACCAATGGCATGGTCGACGGCGCGAGCGCGAACCCGGGCGATACCCCTGGCCATCGCTGGGAGTCGAGGGATCGTCCCAAGGTCGCCGACGCCGCACACGGCGACGACCGGGAACGCTGCGACGAGGGACCCGAGCATCTCGTCGTAGGCGGTCTCAAATCGATTGATCGGCGTTGCTCGAAGAGCGTCGTTGCCCCCGACGCAAACGATCACAACGTCACCGCCGGCGACGATCGCTCGATGCATCTGCTCGTTGCGCACGTCTGCGACCTTCGATCCCCCGACGGCGAAGGAGATGAGTTCGACGCGGTACCGGTCCGAGAAGAACAGGGCTGTTCGTCGCGCCCAACAGGCGTCGAGGGGTTCCACCCCGGGAGCGGTAACGGTGCTGTCGCCGAGGACGATCATGCGGAGCGGCGCCAGATTGGAGTCGCCGAAGATCCCCGACGGGTCTTGATCGGTGAAGCTCTCGAGATCCGGGCGCTGAATCGATTGGGCCATCTGCGCGGTGAGCACGCCGCCGACCGCCAGCGGTCGCTTCACCACACTCCAGAGTCTCCCTGCCATGTCCATCAGGGTACCGCGTGTCGTCACGCTTTCGAACGGTGGGCCCACCACAGGCCATCTCCACACATCTGCGAGCCCGGGGTTCCCAGGCACCTACACGTTGAAGCGGAAGAAGATCACGTCACCCTCCCGGACAACGTAGTCGCGGCCCTCGAGGCGCCACTTCCCGACCTCTTTTGCTCCAAGTTCCCCGCCGTACTCGACAAAATCGCTGCACGACACCACCTCGGCGCGGATGAAACCCTTCTCGAAGTCGGTATGGATCTCACCCGCCGCCTTGGGAGCGGTTGCCCCTTGTTTCACCGTCCATGCCCTCGCTTCCTTCGGGCCTGCGGTGAAGAACGTTCGGAGACCGAGCAGGTGATATGCCGCCCGGATCACCTTGTTGAGCCCGGGTTCCTCGAGACCGTACTCGGCGAGCATCTCACTGCGATCTTCATCCTCGAGGAGCGCGAGTTCGGCCTCGAGATTGCCGGAGATCACGACGACGTCGGCCCCTTCATGGGCGGCGTACTCGCGAACTGCATCGACGTACGGGTTACCTTCGAGGCCGTCTTCGGAGACGTTCGCGAGGTACATCGCCGGTTTCGCCGTCAGGAGGAACAGGTCGCGGACAATTGGGCGCTCGCTGTCAGAGAGGCTCATCGATCGAACCGGTCGACCCTCAGAGAGGTGGGCCTGAATCCGCTCATAGACCGCCACCTTGGCCGCGGCATCCTTCTCGCCGGCCTTGGCCTTGCGCCCAGCCTTCTCGATCGCACGGTCGATTCCGTCGAGGTCGGCGAGTGCGAGTTCCGTGTCGATCGTCTCGAGATCCGATACCGGGTCGATCTTGCCTGCGACGTGCACCACGTTGGGGTCGTCAAAGCAACGCACGACCTGCGCGATCGCATCGGTCTCGCGAATGTGGTGGAGGAACTTGTTGCCCAGACCCTCGCCCTGGGAAGCACCTTCGACGAGTCCGGCGATGTCGACGAATTCCATGACCGTCGGGACGATCTCCTCCGGGTGGACGATGCCTGCGATCTTCGCGAGTCGCACGTCGGGCACCAACGCGACGCCCACGTTCGGTTCGATCGTGCAGAACGGGTAGTTCTCCGCCTGAATCTCACCGCGCGTGAGCACGTTGAAAAGCGTCGATTTGCCGACGTTCGGGAGACCGACGATGGCGCAGCGAATACCCACGAGGACCTTTCCAAAGGAGGAACCATGAGGTTAGGGCAGCGCGGCGTGCATCAGCCGTTGGTTCGTCGGTTGCGGTCGCCGTCACCCGATGGCCTAACGTCCTTGTCATGAACACCGTTGCTCTCGTCGCTCTGATCGAGTCGAGTGATCTCGACGGTCTTGTTCGGTTCGTCGACGGCCTCGTCACGAGACGTGACTGGGATGGCGTCGAGGAGACGCGGCGTCGGTGTCGCGAGGCCGTCGAGAGAGGGAAACAGGTGTGGGGTCCCGCCGAGTATGCCGAGTACCGGCTCGCCCTCGATGCTCCCGCCGACCGAGCGGCGGCTGTGCTGAGCGACGGCAAGGGTCGGTACGGACCGGGTCCGCTGTGGGAGGTGGCGGCGTCGCGTCACAGTTGGAGCGAGATGGAGCCCCTCGTTTCGCTCCCGACCCTCCGAGCGATGATCGGCCACGAGCGGGCCATTCGGGGCGACACGGTCGATCCGCGCTCGATCGACTCGAACATCGTCGAGATCCCTCCGGTGCTGCAACCGTGGGAACCGATCTATCCGGTGGCCGTCTACCGAGAAGACGGAGTCGACTTCCCCGAGGGCGACCGTGTGGCGCTCGAATGGGCTGATCTTCCTGAGGCCGGGACGCCGCTCGACGACGACGGACCTGGGGAGGCCCTGCTCGCACTTGTCCGGCCATGGTGGGACGAATCCAGCGGTCATGCCGACGCGGTCCAGGTCGAAGGGGACGCGCTCACAGCTATCCGGACGATGGGGCCACACCGGGCCCGACTCGCCGACGTGACACTCGGCGAAGCCCTGTCGGCGATGGCATGGACCGGATCGAGCGGCGGGGCGTACGGCAGCCGGCGCGGCACACCGATCGGACGGTCCTTGGCCTGGTGGGTCCTCGCGACCCTCCTCGGGTACGACGAGATGCCGGACGACCCATCGGCGCTCGAGGAAGCAGCCGAGCTGCGGTGGGTGCTGTGGGATCCGGGTGACGCCGTCGGGGGATGGGCATTGAATCTTGCCATCGAGGACCCACAGGACGGGATGGCGTGGGCCATCAGCGCGATCGATATGGCGTGACCGTGGATACGTCGTTCGCGATCGACGATGGGCGGCGTAGCGTACGGGTATGACGGGGCAACGCACACGGGGGAGTGCCGGGGAGCGATCGCCGATTCTCGCCGCCGTCTTCTCCGCCCTACTCCCCGGCGCCGGGCAGTGGTACGCGGGCCGTCGGCTCCGTGGCGCCGCCTTCGCCGCCCCCCTCGCGGCATGGCTCACACTGTTGACGGTCGGAGCACTCACGGGAGCGATCGGTCCCCGCTCCATTCTGACATGGGCCGTCCAACCCTCTCTCCTCCGTGTCTCGCTCGTCGTCAATCTCGCGATCCTGGCCTGGCGAATCGCTGCGGTTGTCGATGCATATCTGGTCACCGACGGTCGGAGAACCGGCCCACGGCTTGCCGCCGCAGTCATCGCAGCGTTGCTGCTGTTGGTCGCGGCTCCACAGGTCGTCGCCGGCGCCTACGCGATTCGCGGTATCTCCCTGCTTGAAGAAGTCTTCGTGGCTGAGGAGGAGTCGGTTCCATCCAGAGTCACCGTTCAAGCTCCGGAGCGTGAGCCGCTGGTCCCCGATCCTGCGTCGATCTGGGATGATCCCGTTGCGCTCGAGTTTGAGCGGTCAACGCGCAACCTGGTGTTCCGTGAGGGCGTCGGCGATCCCGATGCGATCGCTGCCTGGGCCGACATCATTGCACCACCGAGTCTCGACGCTCCGTTCCTTTCCTTCGATGAGCGAGTCGGCGCCGATCGTCTCACGATTCTGCTCGTCGGAGCCGACGAAGGGCCCGGTCGAGAGGGCCTCCGGACCGACTCGATGATCGTGGCAACCGTCGACGTCGCGTCTGGTGAAGCGGCCCTCTTCGGTCTGCCACGGAACTTCAAGCGGGTGCCGCTGCCGCAGCGATTCCGGGATTCGTTCGTCGAACTCCAGAAGAAGGCCATCGAGAGAGAGGCGGTCGATGAAGACGAAGATGGTTTCCCGGACGATTGGGTCGACGAAGACGCCGACGGTATCCCGGACGAACCCGAGTTCGTCCCGTGCGGGTGCTTTCCAGAGATGTTGAATCGCGTCCACCAGTACACGCAGGATTGGACCCGCAGCTACCCCGACACGCCGGATCCCGGGTTGGCCGCGCTCAGCGACACGATCGAATATCTCATCGACCTGCCGATCGACTACTACTTCATGGTCAACATGGCCGGATTCGTCGACATCATCGACACGATCGGCGGCGTCGACGTGATGGTGAAGGAGCCATTCCACGTGGCCGTCTCCGCGCCTTCGGAGGATTCCCCGAAGGCCCGAGTCGATGTCGAGCCGGGCATGAATCGCCTGAACGGTCTCGAAGCTCTCGCCTATTCGCGGTGGAGAATCGGCTCATCGGACTACGCACGGATGCAGCGGCAGCGGTGTCTCATCCGAGCCGCAACCGACCAGGCCGACCCGTTCACCCTCATCCGCTCTTTCCACACCCTGGCCGACGTCGTGGAACGATCGGTCATCACGGACATACCCCTGATCCTGCTGCCCGACCTCGTCGACATCGTGGGACGGATCGACCTCGACCGAATCGCCACCGTCGGATTTGTGCCCCCGACGTATAACGACGGACGAGCACCGGGGGGGTATCCGATTCCGAACGTGAGTCGTATCAGGTGGAAGGTGGATCAGGTCCTCGAAGGAGGCGTCGCCGAACAGAGTTCGAGCGGCGAAAGCGAGTGCGGGGTGTAATCGGCCGACTGTGCATCTCGGTCGATTGAGCGAAGTCGAATCCTTCTCGCCGGTTCCGGCGACGGTCTAGCGGAGCGGGCAATCAGGGCAGGCTGGCGCGAGCCGCTTCGGGGTCGTCCACGGTTACGGCGAAATGGAGTCCTTCGGCGTTCGAGTGGAGGAGGTAGATCGAGTCGATATTCACACCCGCGTCGGCCAGACGCTGAGCGACCTCGGCAAGCGCTCCCGGTTCGTCCGGGAGGAAGGTGTCGAGTACCGGACGCTCTTCGAAGTGGAGTCCCGCTTCTCTCATGACCCTTCGGGTCGCATCCGAATTGTCGGTCATGACCCGGACGAGGCTCTCTCCATCCGACCCGATCGCCGCGAGGGATTCAATGTGGACGCCGGCGTCCGAGAGGCGACGCGCGAGGGTGGCCAACTGACCCGGCTGGTTCGCGAGGGTGACGGAGAACTCTTTCATGAATCCATTGTACGACATGGGACCTCCGCGCGGATAGCTGTAGCTATCACGGTGTCGGGCTCGCGAGGTGCCTGGACGATGCGGACGATCACGGGGAAGAGGAGGGTCGCGACCATGGCCAGGACGACGGCGACCACGATCACGGCGCGAACGAGGCGTCGGCGCCGGATCTGTTCGAGTTCGGCTGGTGTGAGTTCATCGTCCACGCCCTGATTCTGGCGCGTTTGTGCGACTCTGAAAACATCGAACATATGTTCGATTACGATGAGTCCGTGACACGATACGCGGAGCTCCACGCACACACGAACTACAGCTTCCTCGACGGGGCTTCCCACCCCGATGATCTCGTCTCCCGCGCCGCCGAACTCGGCTACACGGCCCTCGCCGTCACCGATCACGATGGCTTTCGAGGTGCGCCGAAAGTCCACGTCGCCGCACGCGAGATCGGTCTCCCGATCGTCTACGGAACCGAGGTGGGGATGCCGAGAGAGGAAGCCCCCCTGCTCGGTCGCTTTGCTCCCTCGCGTCCCCCGCTTCGCAGGGGGACGGTGCTGGTCTCTACGCAACAGACGTTGATCCTGTCCCACCGGCCGAAGGGCGGGGGGACGCGGAGGAGCGCAGCGACGACGCAGGGGGGCGGCCCAGGAAGCGGATGCATGGGAGCAAGCCGATTGGGCTCCCCCCATCGGATCACCTGGTCCTCCTTGCTCCCGATCCGGCGGGGTACGCGGCCTTGAGCAGGTTCGTGACGAAGGGCCAGTTCCGTGGAGAGAAGGATCGGCCGGTCTACTCGTACGACGACCTTGCCGCCGCATCGCGCGACGGGAGTCTCGTCGCCCTGACCGGATGCCGCGACGGAGCCGTTCCCGGCGCCGCACAAGCCGGCGACCTTGCGGGGGCGATGGCTGCCGCGGCGAGACTGCGCGAGGTCTTCCCCGGTCGTCTCTTCATCGAACTCACCCACCACGGCATGCCGGACGATGACGCCCGCAACGACCTCCTCTTTGAGGTTGCCCGCAGGCTTCAGATCCCGTACGTCGCGACGAACAACACCCACTATGCCCATCGCAGTGACGCGGATCTCGCGGAGGTCCTCGCCGCCATCGCAGGACGACGCGATCTCGAGACCGCCGATGGGTTCCGGCCGGCGACCGATCTCCGGCACCTCCGGTCCCCCGATGAGATGTCGGCCATCTTCCTCCGCTATCCCGGTGCGGTCGAGCGGGCCGCAGATCTCGCGGCGTCCCTGGCCTTCGACCTTGATCTCCTCGCTCCAGAGTTGCCCGACTTCCCGATGCCGGGTGCATTCACGACCGAAGACGAGTACTTGAGGCACCTCGTCGACGAGGGTGCTCGCATCGTGTACCCCGGCAATGCGGGAGGAATGGATCCGGCCGCCCTCCGCAGGATGGATCACGAATTGTCGGTGATCTCCGAACTCGGTTTTGCAGGGTTCTTCCTCGTTGCGTGGGACATCGTCACGTTCGCACGGTCACGGGACATCTACTGCCAGATTCGCGGGTCGGGAGCGGACTCAGCGGTCTGCCGGTGTCTTGGTCTGACCCGCGTCGACCCGATTCGCCTGAACCTCCCGTTCGAACGGTTCCTTTCCTCCGAGCGCGGTCGGCCACCGGACATCGACATCGACTTCGAAGCCGAGCGTCGCGAGGAGGTCATCCAGTACTGCTACCGACGGTACGGGCGGGAGCGGGCCGCGATGGTCGCCAACGTCATCACCTATCGTGCCCGATCGGTGCTCCAGGACGTCGGCAAGGCGTTCGCCCTCACCCAGGCCCAGGTCAACGGTCTCACCCGCTATCTCGATACCCGCGATCCCGGGGCGATCGGTGACGCCGTCGATCTCCCGGAGGGACTTACCAGTGATCTGATCGTCGACGTGTGCCGCCGCCTCGACGGATTCCCGCGTCACCTCGGTATCCACTCGGGCGGCATGGTCATCGCCCGGCGACCACTCTGGGAGACGGTGCCGATGGAGTGGGGGAGGATGGAGGATCGCTCCGTTCTCCAGTGGGACAAAGAGGACTGCGCAACGATGGGGATCGTCAAGTTCGATCTGCTCGCACTCGGTGCGTTGAACGGCATGCACCTGACCGTCGATCTCATCGCAGCAACACACGGCATCGACATCGACCTCGCCACCGTCCCACAGGAACCCGTTGTCTACGACCTGATGACCCGGGCGGACACCGTCGGTATCTTCCAGATCGAGTCCCGGGCACAGATGGCGACCCTCCCGAAGCTGAAGCCAAGGACCTTCTACGACCTGGCGATCGAGGTGGCGCTCATTCGGCCCGGGCCGATCCAAGGGCAGTCCGTACATCCGTTTCTTCGACGTAGGAACGGGGAAGAGGCCGTTCGTTATCCGCACCCGTCGGCCGAACCGATTTTGAAGAAGACCCTCGGTGTCCCGATTTTCCAGGAGCAATTGATGGAACTCGCGAGGGTCTGTGCCGGCTTCACCCCCGGCCAGTCCGACCGACTGCGTCAAGCGATGACACACAAGCGGGCATCGGAGGCGATGGATCGACTCCACGTTGAAGTGTTCTCCGGCATGGCCGCAAACGGCATCACCGGCGCTCCTGCGGATGAGATCTGGGAGAAGCTCCAGGGGTTCGCGTCGTTCGGGTTCCCGGAGAGCCACTCCGTCTCGTTCGCCTACATCGTCTACGCGGCCGCATGGTTGAAGTACCACTGGCCGACGGAGTTCTTCGCCGGTCTGCTCAACGCTCAACCGATGGGTTTCTACACGCCGAACTCCCTCGTACAAGATGCCCAGCACCATGGCGTCGTCGTCCTTGTCCCGGACGTGAACGCTTCGGTGTTCGATTGCACGATCGAACCGATCGAGACCGATCGCGACGACGTCGCCCGATATCTCGATGGTGCATGGCGGCGGGGGAGAGGGCCGGTGGATGATCCCGTCCGTCCCGCGGTCGCACTGAGGATCGGTCTTCGATACGTCAGGAACCTGGGCGAGGCCGAGATCGTACGAATCGAAGCCGCCCGCATCACGGGAGGTGCATTCACCACCCCGGAGGACCTCGCACAGCGAACCGGTCTTCCGCTCGACGCCTACGAGAGTCTCGCTGCATCCGGGGCGCTTGCGCCGGTCGGTCTCGGTCGACGGGAAGGGATATGGACGGCGGGGACGCTGATCGAGCTTGGCCCGGATCGACTCTCGCTCCCACCCGGTGGTGAGGTTCCGTCGCTCCCCGAGATGAACGGTGCCGAGCGCGTGCAGGCTGACCTCTGGTCGACCGGCATCTCAACGACGCATCCCGTCTCCCTCGTACGCGACATGTTGAACGGCCGGGGATGCCTCCCGATCGTCACGATCCTCGAGGACCACCGTCACGGCACCCGAGCTCGCGTCGGCGGAATCGTTACCCACCGTCAGCGGCCGTCGACGGCTCGTGGCGTTCGGTTCCTGAATCTCGAAGACGAGACGGGTCTGCTCAACGTGGTCGTTCTCCCACAGGTATGGGAGGCGCACTACGAGGTTGCACGAAAGGCCGTTGGAGTTGTGATCGACGGAGTTGTCGAACACGTCGACGGGGTCACGAACTTCGTTGCCCACCGATTCGCCCTATGGTCGGTCGACGGTATTCGGTCGCGGGATTTTCGATAATCGGCTTCACTTTGCCGTGGTGGCCTGCCGATGCAGAATAGGTACCCCAATTTGGAGGATCGATGACCAAGACATTCACCGGCGATGTGCTGCTTCCGGGCGACGCAGGTGGTGGGCTTGCTGCAACATTGTGCCTTGATCCGGAACGCGTGACGCTGACCTCCGGTGACAATCAGTTGGGTTCTTGGCATCGGAGCGACTACCTGATTACCCCGGAGCAGAACGGGTCGTTCAACCTGACGCTCGGCGGTGAATCGGTCCTCTTCCGTCCTGATTCACCCTCGGAGTTCGCCGGCGCAGCTGCGGTCCCGTTTGCCGAGACGGTCTCGTCTCGCGCCCAACCGATCCGACCCCTGGTGAAGGATGATGACGACTATCTCGACGAACTCGTCGCCAATGTCAAACCGATCCGGAACCCACTCGACGATGGGGGCATCTCCAACGTGTTCGTTGTGGTGATGGTGCTTCTGGCCGCTGTGATCTCCGTCGCAGCGGTCGTCACCGCCGCCCTCGTCTGACCCCTACCGCGGTCGCCTAGCCGAAGCGTCGGCGAGTTGTGGGCTGAAGAGACACCTCTACGCATCTACGAGCCCAGGGTTCGCAGGGCCTCAATCGCCTGAGTCGTGTCGGCATCTGATACGTCGAGGTGGAACACCGCGCGAATTCGCGTTGGAGCGAGCGCAAGCGTGTCAACACCGGCGGCGCGGAGTCGCTCGGCGAACAGGGGAGCATCCGCTACGTCGAAGAAGACGATGTTCGTCTGGACCGACGCGAGGTCGACGGTGACACCAGCGAGTTCCGCGGCGGCCTCGGCGAATCGGCGGGCATTCGTGTGGTCGTCGACGAGACGATCGCGGTTGTGCTCGAGGGCGTAGAGGGCACCGGCGGCGATGATCCCCGCCTGTCGGAACCCGCCGCCGTACATCTTCTTGAACCAGCGGCCACGATCGATGACATCGCGTGGCCCGGCGAGCGCCGACCCGATCGGGGCGCCGAGGCCCTTCGAGAAACACACGTTCACTGTGTCTGCCGCAGCGGCGTACTGGTCGAGATCGACGCCGGTCGCGGCCGTCGCGTTCCACAGTCGCGCCCCGTCGAGGTGAATGGCGAGCCCGAGATCTCTGGCGGCATCACGCACCGAACGCATCGCCTCGAGAGGCCAGATCGTCCCTCCCGCTTCGTTGTGGGTGTTCTCCATCGTGACGAGCGTCGTCGGATCGAAGAGTCCCGGTGGAAAGTCTGATGACCGCCCTGGAGCCGCCTCGATGACCTGATCTGGTGTGAAGATGCCGTGGTCGCTTTCGAGGGGAACGATCGTTACGCCCGCAAGGGCGGCGGGAGCGCCGCTCTCGTGCACCCGGATGTGCGACTCGCGGTCCATCACGACCCGGTCCCCGGAACGTGTGTGAACCCGGAGGGCGATCTGGTTCGCCATGGTGCCGGATGGGACGTAGACGGCATCTTCCTTGCCGAGGAGTTCGGCGACTCGCTCTTCGAGGAGGATGACCGTTGGGTCGTCGCCGAGCACGTCGTCTCCGACGGGAGCCGAGGCCATCGCCGCTCTCATCGCCTCGGTCGGGCGGGTGACGGTGTCCGAGCGGAGATCGATCACAGGAGGCCCCATTCGCTGCCGCCGAACATGCGGGGATGGACGGCAAAGGCGAGTGATCCGCCCGCCCGCCCGACGTTCGTCCACGTTGCAGCGTTGAGATCGAACGCAAGGACGCTGCCGGTCTTCACCGCGATTCGACCGCCGGTAATCCGCTCCGCCAGGAGCGACCACGTCGGTTCGTGACCGACGAGCATGAGGCGTTCGGTGGTCTTTCCGCAACGGGCTGCCACCGCCAGCGCCGTTTCGGGACCGGCGCCGTAGAGCTCGTCGGCGATCTCGAGCCGACTGCCCCACCCTCCGGAGATCCGGGCCAGTGCTGCCGTGGCCTCGGCCCGCACTGCGGGCGACGAGACGACGAGGTCGGGAATCTCCCCCATCTTCCTGAGCACGAGGCCCATGGTTTCGGCGGATCGTTCTCCGCGGGAACTGAGGGGTCGGTCGCGGTCACCACGAGTGGTGGTATTCCAGTCGGACTTGCCGTGGCGGAAGAGCATGAGACGAAGCATGAGGCGAGGATAGTTCTCAGGTTCAGTTCGCGGCCGAAAGAGCGAGCAGCACCTGGGCGAGGTAGTAGAGGGGGAGGCCCCAGACGCGGTTCACGGTGCCGCGCACAACGAACTGGTTCCTGGCCACGAACAGGTCCGACACGAAGAAGAGGGTCGCTCCTACCGGGATCAACCACGTGGCGCCGTCGCCGAACGTTCCGAATGCGAGGACAACCATCACTGAGATGACCACAACGTAGGCAACGACCGGCGCCGTCATCTCGCCGACGTGGGGCGCGAGCCAGCGCCAGACGAAAGCGGCGATGGTCGCGACCACGACCGCGGAGATCGCAACCACAGGCGGGTTCAGGCCAAGCGTGCCGAACGCGATCGAGTAGGCAACGTGTCCGAGCAGGAATGCGACGAGGCCGCCGAGAAATGCTCGCCGTGACGCGAACGTGAGGAGCAGATCCCCGATCCACGACAGCACCAGTGCGACGAGTACGATCCTCCCATAGGACGTGGGGAGCGCACCGACCGACAGCGCGACCGCGAGGAATCCGGTCGAGGCAAGCATCTTGAACCACCGGAGCGTCGGCGAGTTCGTGACCTCTGCCCACACGAGTGCAGCGGTGAACGCAGCGGTGAAGAGAACGGCGATTGTGGTCATCCCCGACGAGCCTATCGTCTGAATTGACAGCACCTACATCCAGCCGAGGGGACCGTGCATGCAGATCAACGAGACCATGAACGCAGCGTTCAACGACCAGATCACGATGGAGCTCCAGGCGGCACACAACTACCTGGCGATGGGGGCATGGCTCGAGTCCGCCGGCTTCTCGGGGATGGCGGCATGGATGCGCGCACAGTCGGCCGAAGAGACCACACACGCCTTGAAGTTCTACCAGTTCGTTCTCGATCGCGACGGACGCGTCGTGCTCGGCTCCCTCGCAGCACCGGCGGCCGAATTCGGCAGTGTCGCTTCGGTGTTCGAAGGAGGACTCGCCCAGGAACGGGATGTCTCCGCATCGATCAACAACCTCTACGCGCTTGCCATGGAGGAGAAAGACTTTGCGTCCCTCCCGCTCCTCGACTGGTTCGTCACCGAGCAGATCGAGGAAGAGGCGACCTTCTCGCAGATTCTCGACGATCTGGCACTGTCGGGTGGGGGTGCTCAGGCGATGCTGTTCCTCGACCGGGAACTCGGCTCCCGCGGAAGTGCGGAGCAACAAGCAGGAAGTAGAGAGTAGAGAGTAGAGAGTAGAGAGTAGAGAGTAGAGAGTAGAGAGTAGAGAGACTCGGAGACCGTTCTCGGGTCCCCTTCCATCTGCCTGCTACTTCCTACTTCCTTCTCTCTACTCTCTACTCTCTACTTCCTACTTGAAGCTTGCATCTTGAAGCTTGAAGCTTGCTCCTTGATGTCGGGTCGGAGGTTCGCCCACGGCTGTGCACGCTCCAGTTGTCCCGCGAGGGAGAACAACGTCTCCTCGGCACCGAATCGACCCAGGAAGTGTGAGCCCACCGGGAGCCCGTCGCTCGTCCAATGGATCGGGACGGACATCGCCGGCAGTCCCGCGAAATTCCCGAGCGGCGTGAAGGCGACGTAGCGGAAGATCATCTCGACGAACTCGTTCCATGGCAGGTTCTGGTCGATTCGACCCAGCGGCACCGGCGGTGATCCGAGTACCGGGGTGAGGAACAGGTCGTAGTCGACCAGGAACGCTCCGGTCTGGTGTGCGATGGATTGCAGCGCAGCCTCCGCACCAAGGAGATCCACTTGTGATCTGGATCTCGAACGGTCGGCGAGTCCGAACGTGAATGGTTCGAATGCGGGCTTCCCCGACTCGCGCTGGTCGAAGCGGCTGATCAGTCGCATCGTCCTGCGATCACCGGCATAACGACGGATACGGCCAACGGCCGGCTTGAGCTCTGACACCCCTTCGAGCACGAGGCCGAATGCAGTCGCAGCGAGCGCCGCCCAGATCTCGAAGAATGCGTCGGCAAGCAAGGCGCCGTCGACATCCGGCTCGGCCTCGACGATGTCGTGTCCGAGTCCGTCGAGGAGCGTCGCCGTATCGAGAACGGCAGCTTCACACTCTGGATGGACTCGGTCACCTCGGAAGTCTCTCGTGCTGAATGCGATCCTGAGGCGTTCGGGATCGCGGGTGACCGCTTCGGCGAACGGCCCCGAAGGAGGTGGCGACCAGTATCGATCGCCCGGTACGGGGCCATGGACGGCATCCAGAAATGCGGCGCTGTCCCGCACCGTGCGAGTTAGGGCGTGTTCCACCGACAGGTAGTCGATCGATGATCCGGGGCGCCGCGGGTTCCGTCCGCGCGACGGCTTGAGACCGAACAAGCCCGTGGCCGACGCAGGAATCCGGATCGAACCGCCCCCGTCGCTGCCCTGGGCGAGTGGCACGATCCCAGCAGCAACGGCCGCGGCTGCGCCACCGCTGGAGCCTCCTGCTGATCGGTTGAGATCCCACGGATTCCTCGTCGGGCCGTGAAGCACCGGCTCCGTCGTCGGCAGCAGTCCGAACTCCGGTGTGTTGGTTCGACCGAGATCAATGAACCCTGCTCCGTTGATGCGGTGCCGGAATTCGGAGGTCGTGTCGCCGACGTAGTCCCGGAAGAAGACCGATCCGAACGTGACCGGTATCCCCTTTTCGACCACGAGGTCCTTGATGAGGATGGGGACACCGGCGAATGGACCCGTCTGATCGGCGGCGTCGGCTTCCACTCGCGCAGCGTCCAGCCGATCCCAGATCACGGCGTTGATTGCAGGGTTGATCTCATCGATGCGGGACGCGGCGGCTTCGACGAGTTCGAGGGGACGCACGGCGCCTTGTTGCACGAGCTGTGCGAGGCCGACAGCGTCGAAGGATGCGTACTCCTTGAATGGTTCCATGGGCGCAATCTATCGCATGCGCACCGAAGGACGTGCCGGAATCGCTGCAGCGCAGTGGCATGTCTATCGTGTGGCGTTCCCTCTGAAAGGTCGGACATGGCAACCTCACGATCAGCAATCTCAAGGCGCGCGCTCAACGTCAGCGAGTCGGCAACGCTGGCGATCGACGCAAAAGCCAAGGCGCTGGCCGCCGCCGGCGAGCCGGTGATCGGCTTCGGGGCGGGGGAGCCCAATTTCCCAACGCCTGCCTACATCGTCGACGCGGCACGGGAGGCAGTTGACGATCCCGCGACCCACCGATACAGCCCTGCCGCGGGACTTCCCCCGCTGCGCGAAGCGGTAGCAGCGAAGACCCTCCGAGACTCGGGTTTCCCCGTCAAGCCATCTCAGGTGATGATCACGAACGGCGGCAAGCAAGCCGTCTACCTCGCGTTTCAGACGCTGCTCGATCCCGGCGACGAGGTACTGCTCCCGGCCCCGTACTGGGTGACCTTTCCCGAGGCGATCCACCTCGCTGCCGGTGTGCCGGTAGCGGTACCGACCTCGGACGAGGCGGGCTTCCAGGTGACCGTCGAACAACTCGAGGCAGCAACCTCTCGCCGCACCAAGGCTCTCATGTTCGTGTCGCCGTCAAATCCGACCGGTGCCGTCTACACCAGGGAACGGATCGCCGAGATCGGGCGATGGGCGGCCGATCGCGGGATTTGGATCGTCACCGACGAGATCTACGAGCATCTCATCTACGGCGACGCACGATTCCACTCGATGCCGGCCGTCGCACCGGAGATTGCCGATCGAACGATCGTCGTCAACGGCGTGGCGAAGACCTTCGCCATGACCGGATGGCGAGTCGGCTGGCTGATCGGGCCCCCGGATGTGACGGCTGCGGCGATCCGTCTCCAGAGTCACATCTCTTCGAACGTGGCGAACGTCTCGCAGCGCGCCGCACTCGCGGCCGTCACGGGTCCGATGGATGCTGCCGAGGAGATGCGCGTTGCGTTCGACCGAAGGCGACGGACGATGGTTCGTCTCCTCAACGAGGTTCCCGGCGTCCAGTGCAGTGATCCGGGCGGCGCGTTCTACACGTTCCCGAATCTGACGGGTCTCCTCGGACGAGATCTTGGGGGCAGGACGGCAGAGACGACGATGGATCTTGCGGCACTTCTTCTCGACGAGATCAAGATCGCGGTGGTTCCCGGCGAAGCGTTCGGTGCCCCGGGGTATGCGCGGCTTTCGTTCGCCCTCGGGGATGAGGATCTCGAAGAGGGGTTGACGAGACTGATCCGATTGGCTACCTGAGTCGGTCGATCTCTTCAACGACCTTTGCCCACGCCCTGGTTGCCGGATCGATGAGTTCGTCGTGGCCGACACCCTCGAGTTCGTGGTAGACCACGGTGTCGCCCTCATCGGCGGCTCGGCCGGCGAACGCACGGCTGATCGCCGCCGGAACCTGGTCGTCCCCGTCGCCGTGGACGACGAGCAGCGGCACACCGATCGGTAGGTTCCTGATCGGCGAAGCGGCGGCGTAGCGCTCGGGTGATTGTTCGGGGGTTCGTCTCGTGAATGCGTTCACAGCATCGGAGCCGATACCCGCGCGATGAGCAGCCTCGAGATCACCGATCGGCGCGAGTGCCACGACGGCGGAGATCGGAGGCTCTTTGGCTCCTGCCGCGGCCTGCAGGGCGAGTTGACCGCCGGAACCGTGGCCCACCGCAACGACGCGGTCGAGATCGAGTTGGTGGCCTTCGGCGAATTCGGCCAGCGATCCGACCGCAGCCGCAACATCCGCCGTTGTTGCTCTCCACCCTCCGCCGCCTCCTACTCTGGCGAATTCAACGTTCCACGTCGCCCACCCGCGTTCGGTCAGATCGACGGCTGCTGCGTCGAGCAGATCCCGAGCGGCGGTGCTACGCCAGAAGCCGCCGTGAAGAAGCACGGCGACCGGGTGCGGTCCCGGTCCTTCGGGTATCCTGAGGTCTCCCACGTTGTCCGGGTCGGGCCCATAGGTGACGGTCTCGACGGGCCAGGCCGCGCGTGCGGCGAGGTGGCGGATGGCATCCCGGTACCCGGAAACACCGCGCCCGAAGATGGTGGCCACGCACACGTCGGAGACCACCGAGATCCGCCTCCACGACTCGCGATCCCGAATGTTCGAGATGTGGACTTCGACGGTGGGGATGCGGATTGCTTCGATCGCATCACGGATCGCATACGAGTAGTGGGTGAAGGCACCGGGATTGATGACCACACCGTCGGCATCGCGGGCCGCGTGGAGGCGGTCGATCAGGTCACCTTCGTGGTTCGATTGGTAGGTGTCGACGGAAGCCCCCGCGTCGGCGGCCCAAGATCGGCACGCACCGTTGAGTTCGTCGAGACTTGTCGAGCCGTAGATCTCGGGTGAGCGCGTCCCGATCAGATTCAGATTGGGTCCGTTGATGATGACGATCCGCATGCCCGGTAGTTTCGGCCGGGTGATCAGCTGATGCAAACTCAAGCGCCCCCCGGCCTACCACGGCCCACCAATCCGGCCAACAGCGAAGCACGCGTGGGCGCAGTGCACACGGTCCGCTACGGCATCGCTCCCGAGGACGTGTTGATCATCGATGACGGAGCGGCCGGCCTCCGGCGCCGTCTCGCGAGGTTCGACGAGGCGTGGTGGCACGTCCTCGCACTGCGCACAGGCGCCGATGTGGGCCGGGTCAGTCGGAGGTTCCGGTCGGTTGGCTCTTGTCGAGGAGTGCCGCAAGTTGGGTGGCCTGATCGTCAACGCTGGATGAGAAGTCCGATCCGAATCGGGTCCACGCGTCGCCTCCGGGATCGGAGAGGCGCATCGTAAGGCGAGTCCCGTTCTCGAGGCGGTCCAACTCATACGTCCAAGCCCAGTTCTCCACACCCGCGACGTCGTAGCGAAGGGTGATGTAGGTGAATGGCCTCCAGTCGGCGACGTGTTCAACGATGACCTCCGGGCCGTGCATGCAGTGATTGACCGTGCCAATCCCTCTGCGCCCTTCGGTCATCGTCAACACTTCGTCAACGAGGTGCTGCCATTGCGGTCTCTTGGTCGGGTCGGTCAGATGGTCCCACACCGTTTGCGGCGATGCAGACGTCTCGAACGACGCCTCATGGACGGAATCGGCACTCGTGACGTAGTCGCGATTCCGCTCCTGTTCGAACGTCCAGCGAACGGCAAGATCCTGGATGAAGACCTCGACCTCACCGATATCGCCGAACACCTCCTTGTGCGGCAGGAAACCAAGAATGGCTGGATCCATTGCCATGGATTCAAGGGTCGCCGCCGTATACACGGCGTACGCGGGCTTGTTGATCTTTGCTCCTGCCGTGCCCTTCGACAGACGATGGATCAGGATGACGTCGGGCCCGGTTAGCTCCTCGGAACGGGCTATCGGTCGTAGGACGTACTCTCCATCGTGGACGAAGAACTTCAGATCCAGGCTCGGGATCCGGATGCATGCGTTGCACTCACACGTGGTCGAGTGAGCCACGTCCCTGAGCCGTTTCTGGAACGCAAAGTATGCCGACTCGACGGTGTCCATCATCATCGACGGGTTGACCGAGTCAGTGCTCGCGTAGGCGAATGCTGCGTCGCCCTCGAGTTTGGAGAGCTGAAATGCGGGTTCGATGGCGCCCACAATCGTTTCGAGAAGATCGGCGACCACGTCCTGTGCATGAGAGAGTTCGGTGTCGCCCATGTACCGCGTGTAGCCGGTGATGTCGGCCAGCAGCAGACAGCCCCGTTCCGGTGTTCCCAGATTCATGACCATGGGTTTCGACCCTACCAGAGCAATCCTGGCAATCTCGGGGCCATCGTTGCATCCTCACTCGCATCCGTCACCCGGGACCCAGGACCGCGTCCAGCGTCGGCTCCGGCGGATCAGACGGTCACCGCCGTGACGTCAGAAGCGGAGACGCTGCGTGTGTGGTGGACCCTGGTCACGGCAGGTGCAGCGGGGCCAGCGAGCGCGCCAGATCCAGCGTCTCCTCATCGAGCGCTGAGTCCGTGACGGATACGGCTGTTGCGAGCGCTTCGATGAGCGCATCGGCAACCGCGGAGGGGTCGAGCGTCGGGACGACATCGTCGAGAGCCCCGACCGTCGATGGTGACCAGTCGATGCCGAGGGCGCTGTAGACGGGCACGAGCACGTCGCGTATTCCGCGGGCGTCGCCGACAACGAGCACCCCGCCCACATGAGCCGCGCCTCTTCCCAGGCGTTGTCCAATACCCGCGAGCTTGATCGTCCCGGCGTGATTCACACTGAACTCACCGGGGCAATACTCGCCTGGAATCTCACCAACCGACGTCTCGATTCCAATGCCGGCCAGCGCTGCGCACAGGACCGCGACGGTCTCCGTGAAGCGCTTGCGAATGCCGCGAATCGGATCCGGTTCGGGGACCGTCCAGGAGAAGGAGATGGTCTGTTCGTGGAACACGGCAGCGCGACCTCCCGGCAAGCGTACGATCGGCGCGAAGCCGAGCATCCGGGCAAGGGTTGCTGCGCGGTCGAACCCCGGTGCGATTCGGTCTTGTTTGCCAAACGCCACCACGCGACCGGGAGTGGAGATCCGGAACGTCTCGGGGATGGCGCCATCGGCGACGCGTCGGAGCAGGGCGTGCGAAACTCCGGTATCGAGCCCTTCGGTATCGTCGTATCCCTGACGGACGATGGCGACGGTGCGTTCGGGCATCGGACGAGCGTAGAGCGATGACCGACGATATTCGCCCAACGGTGGCACACTTGGAACGTGTCAAAGGCCCGCCTGATGATCATCGTCCTGGTCCTTGCCGTGATCGCCGTCGCGTGCGGCGAATCTGGCCCGTTCGAACGCGTCGGCGAGGCGTCGAGCGGATGGGTCACCGCAGTGACCTTTCCGACGACCACGACCCCGCCGGTGGTCATCGAGATCGGCAATGAAGGGCTCGTTGGGGCTGGTGACGTGCTGTGGGTCAACGATGACGTCGGACCGGTTTCTCCGAGCAGTGACCCTCGTTCCGCAATCGTCGCCGTTTGGGATCGACAGATCGGAAGTCGATTCATCCAAGCGAGCAGAGCCGAAATCGCCGCTGCCCTACCGACGATCCGGTTCCCAGGAACAGTGCCGGAGGATGTTCGCTGGATGACCAGCCAACTGGTCTTCGATCCAGCTTCCGGGCTCCTTGACGTCGACACCTCAGCAGCGTTCGGCTTCTGGACCGTGGAGCCGTACACGGTGGAGAACGGGCGACTCGCCGTGCTCCGGGTCGGTTCGGCTCCCGAGGGGATCGGTGCAGCGAAGAGCGACGTCGTCCCGATCATCGTACCGGACGGACTGAGTCTCGGATGGACCGAGGCGGGCCTCCGCTACGAGCTGTTCTGCCGGGCCACGATCCCCGAGCTGGTCTGCTACGCAATCGTCGACTCATTCGTTCCGCTCAACGGACTCCTTTCGACGTGAAGCGGTTGTCGTGCCTTCTGTTCGGCGCAGGAGTGTTCCTGACCGCATGCTCGACCGCCGGCGTATCGATCGCCGATTACGCGACGGCGGTGGAGGAGCGGGCGGCAACCTACGGGGCCGACTCCGACGCCCTGAGAGAGGAGCACCTGGCGATACTCGAGGACACCGTCACCCGACTCCAGCGCGAGTTGGACGGCGACGCGCTCGTCAAGGCAGCGATCGGTGAGACGGCGCAGGAGTCCACGAAGCTGTTCGCCGGGATTTCGGACGCCCTCGATCGGTACGTCCGGGACCTCGATGCCATGGACACACCCACCGCCGTCTCTGATGATCACCGTGAATACATCCAGGCGTTGGATACGTCCCGGATGGGACTTGCGCCGGTCCTCGAAGATCTCCCGGGCGCAACGTCGTTCGAAGAGATCGACCGGATGATCGCCGGATCAGGATTCGCCGACGCGCAGCAGCGCGTCGAGGCGGCATGTCATGGCCTCGAGCGTGCCATCGAGTCGCAGGGTCCGGAGGTAGATCTCAGATGCGAGGCCACACGATGATGGGCAAGCACGCCACCACGCGGGAAGTCGGGTGAAGTCAGGCTCAGGCATCCGGAACCCACGTCCAAAGCGAGACGACGCCGGCGCACGGCGCTCGTCGCCCTCATCGGGGTGTTCGTGCTGACGTCTTGTGCGTCGTCCGGCGAGTCCGAACAGACCGCGTCGACGTTTGGCACCACAACGTCGATCGTTGCCGGCTGCGCGAATGTGATTGAGGCAGCAGTCGACTCCTCAGGAGATACATACCGAGTATCGGCGACGATCCTCAGCTCCGACACCGGATGGGAGAAGTACGCCGACGCGTGGGAGGTGCGCACTCCCGACGGAACGGTCCTCGGTACGCGAATCCTCGCTCATCCCCACGTCGATGAGCAACCCTTTACCCGGTCCCTCGATGACGTCGACATCCCCGCAGAGGTGACGGACGTGGAGATTGCCGCACGCGATCTGGTCGCGGGATTCTGCGGCGAAACCGTGAGTGTCCCGGTTCCGGGACGCTGAGACACGAGCAGGGAACCACGTGCAAGAAGGGCGAAACGCGGGTTATGGGGTGTCGATGCCCCGGTCTTCCTCGACGTCATATCGCGGCTCGGCGCTTGCATCGTCTCTCTGCGGGGCCGGAACGACGAGAACCGGCCGGTTGGATTCGAGCATGACCCGAGCGGAGACGCTCTCCCAGGCCTCGCGGTTGAAGATTGAGCGGGTCGCCCCCAACACGACGATGTCGGCATCAAGGGAATTGGCCGCGGCCGAGATTGCCGCGGCGGCATCGTTGCCTTCGACGAGACGGACCTCTGACGGGATACGCGCCAATTCGAGAGCTACTCGCATCGGCTCGACGATCTTGCGGCCCCGTTCCTCGAGGTAGGCGGCCACGGCCTCCTCCTGCTCATCGCCCGAAGCGGTGCCTCGACCCTCGGAGACATGGAGATCCTCGAGGAACGCCCGCGGTACTTCGATAACGGTGATGAGCGTGACGCGCCCGTTCTGACCGAGGAGGTGGCGAGTGAAGTCAATGACCGGATCGGGACTCAGAACGCCCGATGTTGCGATGAGCATGTGCATGGAGTCATCCTAGGGTGGGCGCACCAGCGAAGACTCGGAGAGCAACCGTGGAAGCAGAGACCCTCAATGCAGTCACCTGGACGATCCCGAACGTGCTCTGCCTCGTCGGCTCGCGCTCCGGTGACGAATGGAACGGGATGACCCAATCCTGGGTGACCCAGGTCTCGATGGAACCCGTCCTGATCGGGATCGCTGTTGATCGCAAAGCCGTCACCAACAGGCTCGTGAGAGCCGGTGAAGCGTTCTCCGTGAACCTCTGGGACCGTGAGGACACCCGCGTCTTCCGCTCGTTCTCCAAGCCTGCGGTGCGCGAGGGCTCGATGCTCAATGGACGCCCGGTTCGCGAAGGTGCCACCGGCGTGCCGATCTTCGAGGAGGCGGTCGCATGGCTCGAGTGTCGCTTGTGGCAGACGGTGGAATTCAAGACGCACGATCTCTTCCTCGGCGAAGTCGTTGACGCCGGCTTTCGCGCCGGAGGTCGAAACGTTCCGGTTGCACGGATGGAGGACACGCGGATGAAGTACGGTGGCGTTCGCCGTGGTGGACACTGAACGGAGGACGCATGGAGATTCGTTTCGACGAGCAGGTAGTCCTTGTGACCGGCGGGAGTCGAGGGATTGGTGAAGCACTCGCCGCCGAGTTCCTCGCATCGGGGGCTCGCGGAGTCGCCATCACGTCGCGCAGGGCCGAGAGTCTTGTGGCCACCGTCGAGCGCCTCGGAGAACCGGATCGACTTCTCCCGATCGAGGCTCGCGTCGATGATCCGGATGCCGCGGCTTCCGCCATCACGGCGGTGATCGGTCGCTTCGGCGCTTGTGACATTCTCGTCAACAACGCAGGGACGAATCCCGCTGCCGGGCCACTTGCCGACGTGGATCTTGGTGCGATCGACAAGACCTGGGCGGTGAATCAGCGAGGGCCCCTGGTCTGGTCCCGCGAGGTGTGGCATCAGGCGATGCAGAAGTCGGGCGGTTCGATCGTGAACGTTTCGTCGGTCGGGGGGATGCAACCCGGTACCGCCCTCGGGGCCTACAACGTCTCGAAAGCCGCGCTCATCCATCTCACCCGTCAGTTGGCGTTCGAGATGGCCCCGCACGTTCGCGTCAACGCAGTGGCCCCTTCGGTGGTGCGCACGAGGCTGTCATCCATGCTCTGGGACGGGATGGAGGAACACACCGCCTCGCTTCATCCGCTCAAGCGGATCGGCGAACCGGCCGACGTGGCAGTCGCCGTAGCGTTTCTGGCATCCGAGGCGGCGTCATGGATCACCGGCGTCGTGTTGCCCGTGGACGGTGGTGTTACGGGAGCGAGTCCGGTTCCTGGGATGTGATCGCAGGCTCGAATCCGGGCAGGCCGGCTTCGAGCCACTCCTCGAACGCAACTTCGCTTTCGATGTCTTTCCCGCGAGCCGATGCGACGGAGTATCGGAAGTTCAGGAAATCGCAGAAGCCCTGGATCGGGTCGATTTCCGGCTTGATCTCGGCGATCCGTCGCGTGAAGGGTTCGAATCGGTTGATTCTCCAGTGCATCGTGGCTACCGCCTTACCGGTGACGGATCCCTTTTCGCCCTTCTCGCCATGCTTCGCGTCGTGGTATCGGACGTCGCTGAGAACCTGCTGTGCCTGATTCTCAGCGGCGTCGATACCGGTCAACTCACGGAGCCGTTGCGAGTGGAACGTGCGCCCCCCGACGCTCACCGAGATTCGGATCCGACTCGACGATCCGATCGGGATCACGTCGACGTCGTCGACGGCGAAGCCGAGGTCGTTCAAGCGACCGACTCGCTCGCGTATACGGTATCGCTCATGTGGAGCGATGACGAGATCGGTCGTCAGTTCCCGCCAGAGAGCGACGTAGCGTTCCGTGATGTCGAAGCCGAGTTCCAGGTCCGCCGAATCGAGGTCGTAGCCTTGAGAAGCTGCGACATCGGCCATGTCCCCGGCGAGATTGATCTGCATGATCTCGATGTCCTCACGGCGCTGGCCATCACTCAGTATGTCGTACAACCGGGACGTCTCGGCATCGACCATGACGGCTTCGATCAAGCCTGCGTCATACCGGTAGAGAACGTTGGAAAGAGAGCAGTCGCCCCAAAAACAACCGGCGAGGTGGAGTTCAACGAGCAAACCGGCGAAGGCATCGAGCATCTGCGTGCGTCGGGCTCCGAAACCACGACCGGAGACCAGCTCGCGATAGGGGAACGCGTAGTCGACGAAGCGCGTGATGACGGCACCGGAGTACTCCTCGTGTGGGTCAGCCCACGGACGAATGACGAGTCCAGCGGGACGTCCGGATCGAGTTGTGCGCTCGGACAGGGTTCGTAGTGTCTCGAATTCATGAGTGGCCAAGCGCACCGGGAGTTCCTTGATGGCGTAGACACCCTCATCGAATGCGACGAACACGACCGGGTGGCGGTGAATCCCGGTCGGCATATCGACGAGATGCGGGTCGTGCCAATCCGAGATTGGTAGATCCCACGGGAGATCGAGAAAGTCTGGATTCCCGGGGCGGATGTGGAGTTGCGGTATGGACATGTCGGTCACGATAGAGGGCTACTACGGTTTCGACCATGGATCACGAACCGGAACGGGTCAGTGTCGACGCAAACTCGGTGACGATCACGTGGACGGATGGCATCTCAACGATGATTCCGAGCGATCGGCTGCGTGCATCGTGTCCGTGTGCCGAGTGCCGGGAGCATGCAGCGAAGGCACCGTCGATGATCCAGATCGGCAACCACTCGTCGATCGTCGATGCGCACCTGATCGGCGGTTACGCCGTGCGCTTCACGTTCGCCGACGGACACGCCGATGGACTCTATCCGTATTGGACCCTCCGCCAACTGGGGGATGCCTAGGCCGTGGCCGTCTCACGGCGGTGTACTCGGCGTTCGCTCGCGGGGTCGGGGAGCACGCGCACACGCGGTATATCGGTGTTCCATTCGACGGACCCACCGCGGTCCCTTGTCGCGAAACGGGCCGGAGTGGCAACCCTCATGGGCAAGTTGAGACTTCGCGGAATCCTTCAACGGATGGGGTTGGCGGCCGAACCTTCAATGTTGAGTTGAGGGGTTGGTGAACTACAAAATCGTCTTACGCACGCCCTGGTGTGTAAGAAGTCGGGCGACGCCATTACTTCAGCGGAGGGGTAGAACCGGGGTTCGGGCGCGGCGGTGGACGGGGAACATGATGGTTGTTGTCGGTTGAGGGAGCGGGTCGGCTGCGCGCACCGCGTCGGGTGGCTCAGATCCCTTCGCCCGATCTCCCTCCACATCTACGCCGAGTGTGCCTTCTCAGTAGTCGAACGGTTCGATCGATCCGTCGTGGTTGATGAGCACGACGGGTTGGGTATTCCACGTCTCCTCGTTGCCACCCATGCCGGGAGCGTCGGCTGGCATCCCCGCAAGTGCGATGCCCACTGCTGCTGGTTGCTCGTCGAGCAAGGCAACCAAGGCACGCACGGGGACGTGACCTTCGACAACGTAGCCGTCGACGAGTGCCGTGTGACACGAGCTTGCTTCAACCGGGACACCAACTTCTGCCTTGAATGCCGCGAGGTTCGGCTCCTCCAACTGGTCGACTTCCGCTCCGTTCTCCTGCAGGTACCCGACCCACTGTGAACAGCATCCTCAGCCGGGCGCTTCGTGGACCTCGATGCGGAGTCCCACGAGGTCACCGGGGGCCGGAGCAGATCGCGGGGGTGACGACTGGAGTCCGCTGCAGCCGCTGCCGATCGCAAGGAGGACCAGCAGCAGGGCGAGACCGGTTCCGGTCCGGATCCTCATACAATCCCCCACATCTCGGGTGCTGCCGGGGCGGCGAGCACCAACGGTCGGTTGCTATGCATAGACATTCGGCTACCTCCGCCGCAACCGTAGAGGGGACAGCCTCCGACCCGGTAGGGTCATAATGCTCCTAAATCGTTGATAGACGATGATACCCCGGAGATCACGAAACCGATTCGAGGAGTTGATGTTTGATCGCTGTCCCTGGACGTCATGACAAGGTGGCTGTTTCGGAGGCGCGACGCGATGTCGATCGCGTGGCCAACCTCGCCGATATCCTCACCAATGCGCGGCACACCGACCGAGTCTTCGCACGCTCTCGTCTCTCGGCGCCGTTCGCGCTGTGCCCTTTCGCCCTGCGGGTCGACGCCCTGCTGGTGGAGGTCGAATCCGGGGCGTAGAGTTGGTGTGGCCACAGAGCGAGGGTGTGGAGGTGCCCCTGAGGTCGTAGGGGACCGTCGTCGGCAGGAGTACTTCATGCCGATACCGGTTTCCATGAAGCAGACTGAATTCGGGTTCCAGATGTGGACCCATGATCGAATCGAAGAGAACCGATTCACGCCGTGAGGACTGGGGCATAGGCTGCCCGGTATTGGAGACATGGACGATTCATCCCGCGATGACGACTTGGGTCAGTTCTCGTTCGAGCATCGCGTCCGTCGCCTCGGCGCCCGTAGCGCTCCTCCGAAACCTCCGCCGCCCAAACGTCACTTCGCTCGGGACCTCGTCCTCATTGGAGGCATCATCGGAGTGATGCTGCTGCTGGTGCCGTTCGCAGACGTGGCAACGGCAGAGTACCCGGAGGCGCGGGCGCTGGCAGATCGCCTGAATGCTGCGTACCAGTCCGTGTGGCAGGGCGATGCCTCACTCGAGGCTGCCGCTATCGCGGACGGCCTACGCGTGTACGAGTTCCCGGTTGAGGATCGAACGATATCGGTCTTGACCCACCCTCAGCCGACCGCAGACGGCACGTGCTACGGACTGCGGACGGGTGGTGGTCTCGCCACGGATGCCGTGAGATTCGCTCCGACGGACGGTTGCGTGCCCCTGGGGCGATCGGCCTTCGAGTCGGTCGGCGCGTGGGGGGACGTCCTCCCGAGCGAGCGGATGACCACGGTGTGGTTCGTCCCCGCGCTGCTCGTCCTCATCGGCTGCGTCCTGGCACTCACGACGAACATCGTTGTGAAACTCTTGTCCAAATGAGCCGAGGGACGCAGGAGTTGCGGATGGATGGAGGTGTGCTGACGTTCGGACGAAAGCATCGCGACCACTGGGGGACGGGTGACGACCCGGGAGGAGGTCGGTCCAATTGAAGCCTTTCCTCGCGCGACGAGGCCCGCTGCTCCACAGGCGGAGGGCTGCGGCAGCCGTTCCTTTGCGACCGGCGACGACGAATTGGCGGCCGGGTTCAAGGTCGCCCAGGGAGGGTGCGATCGATGAAGGTCGAGGAGGAAGGCGATGAGTGACACGATCAGTGTGCGAGATCACAGCCAGCCCTGCGAACACGGCTCGCTTTGGCCCCACTGGATCGAACTTGCAAAGGCCAAGTGGTGGCAGGAGCCAGAGTGTCTCGGCGGCAGGGAGATGACCCTGCGGCGGATTCGCGATGGTGTGTGGGTGGAGGTCGCCGAGGACGGTGATGGGAGTAGTTGATCCGCGCTCTTCCACCGCGCGTCACCTGCTTCACATCGAGTGATACGGGTTCCACGACCGGTCGCGCCCGCTTGAAGCGGGGTCGCCCGAGTCTGCGACGACGGTAGACGGGGGAAGTGATCGTCGACGTGGACGCCCCTACCCGAGGACGTCGATCCGGCGATTCCCGGCCACCCGAGATCTACTCCGAGGCTGCTCGGACCACTGCTGCTGCCCGTTCCGGGTCGACCGGATTCGTGGCAACCCCGCCGATTTTCGTATCCGAACCGACGATCGCGCCGTAGCCGATGGCGAGGATGTCGCGGATTGTCGCAGCGGTGGCTCCCGATCCGACGAAGACCGGGAGGTGGGATCGGTTGGCCACGGTCGCGAGATCGTCGAGGCTCGTCGCTGCTCCGGTGCCGGCGCCCGATACGATCACGGCATCGGCCCCGGCACGCTCGACGAGGTCGTTGGTCGCGTCAATGAGTGTCAACCCGGCGGGAGGCGTCGCGTGCTTCACAAACACGTCGGCCATGATGGCCGTTTCGGGACACAGCTCCCGTCTCGCCCGGGCGATCAGCGCTGCTGCGCCCACGATGGGACCCTGGTCGGTGTACATCGTGCCCGACAGGACATTGATCCGGATGAACTGCGCTCCGGTGGCAGCGGCGACGGCGAGTGCGCCGAGGCCGTCATTCCGCAGAACGTTGACCCCGGTGGGTAGCCCGGCGGTCGCGACTTCAGCGACGGCGCGTGTCATCGCTGCGATCGTCACCTTTGGGACATCGTCGGTGAAGAACGGCGCGTCGCCGAAGTTCTCGACCATGATCCCATCGAATCCGGCGGCTGCGATTGCCAGTGCATCGGAGCGGGCACGGTCGAGGACGGCATCCATCGAACCGCCGTAGCCGGGTGCGCCCGGGAGGGGATCGAGGTGGACCATGCCGACGAGGCGGGGGAGCGGCACTGGCTAGTAGACCCGGGCGATCTCGAGGGCGCGCTCGGCCGATTCGCCGACAGCCTTCAGCCCCGTATCGGATGCGTTCTGACGCTGCACGACGACCCGACACCAATCGCCGGCCATCCCCCGGATGACCTGGTCGGTGTCCTCAGGGCCGAAGCGCCATGCGGTGTACTTCGGACCCATCAGTTCGACGCGGATCCCCTGCTTGGGGAACGTCTCTCCGGCTTCTTTGAACGAAAATGGGAGGCTCTTGTGCCCGAGCCACGCGATGTGGCGGAGCCGTGGTGTGTCGGCCAACGCATCCTCTTCGTCCTCTTCGAGTTCGTCTTCTGGGAGCGGCGTGATCCGCTCAAGGATGGCTACCTTGATGTCGAGACCATGTGCCCAGGTCTCCATGAGGCGCATCGTGGCGAAGCTCTTCGCGCTCATGTCGCCATAGATCCATGGAATGCGGTCCGTCGCGACCATACGAGAGAGGGCGTCGACGACATCGGCGCGTCCGTGGCGCCACCACTCGATGACTTCCTGGTGCCGTTGGCCTACCCCTTCGGCGGGACCCTTGGCGGTCCACTCATCGAGGTCCGTGATCTTCTCCGCATCGATGCGCGCCTGGCCCTCGGCGATGACTTCGGCGGCGAACCCCTCCACATGGGCGAGATGACTCACCTGGTCCTGGATCGTCCATCCGACGGCCGGCGTGTTCCACTTCCACTCGCGTGTCGACAGGCTCTGGAGGAACTGGTCCAGTTGCTGCTCTTCCGCGACGAGGTCTGAAAGGATTTCCCTCATGACGAAAGATTCTACAACTGTTGCGGTTCCTTCGGTTCTCGCAGAACCGGCCGATCCATCCCATTGAGATGGTCTATCAGGCATCGAAGGCGCCCGAGATGCCGCCGGTCGAACCGGAACCGAAGTCTCGGAAGATCGACCAGATCATCCGTCGCGATCTCGGCCTGCGTGGCTCCGACCTTCACGATTCGGCCGGTTCGGACGATGTCGGCGAACTGATCGTTGAGCTCTTCGACCAGCGCATCGCTTGGCTCAATACTGAGCCGCAGAATGAGGTCGCCGTCGACGTACCGCTGCGAGTGGTACACGGCGTAGAACGAGCGGATCTCGTCGATCGCCTCGTCGAGGTCGCTGGTCACGGTGAACAGGTTCAGGTCGTCGGATGCGATCAACCCCTGTTCGACGAGTGTGTCGACGAGACGGACCCACGGATCCCAGTATCCGGTCCCCGGTGCCTCCAACATGACGACGGGGTGTACATCGGACTTGCCGGTCTGGATCAGAGTCAGGAGTTCGAATGCCTCGTCGAGGGTGCCGAACCCGCCGGGGAACAGAACGAAAGCATCGGACTCCTTGACGAAGGTGAGCTTGCGGGTGAAGAAGTACTTGTAGTTGATGAGGCGGCTCTCGTGGACCCACGGATTCGCACTGGCTTCGAACGGGAGCCGTACGTTGACGCCGAACGAGTAGTCGCTGCCTGCGCCGCGGTTGCCGGCCTCCATGATCCCCGGTCCGGCGCCCGTAACGACCATCCAGCGGTGCCGGTCGACCATACGTCTGGCGAATTCGGCCGCCAGTTCGTAGTTGGGATCATGGGATTCGACTCGCGCCGATCCGTACATCGTGACCTTGCGAACCTCCCGGTAGCGCCGGAAGATGAGGAAGGAGTATCGGAGCTCCTTGAGCGTGTGGTTCATGAGCTTCACGTCGCCACGGTCGGTACCATCGCGGAGCAGCTTCAGCGAGGTCACGATCAACTCTCGGACGAGGTCAGCGTTGTCGCCGCCACCTTGAGCCGTTGCTCCGTCGACGAGGGCATCCACGGCCGCGTCAAGCTCTTCATCGCCGAGTTCATACGATCGCATCGGGGGTCAACCTAACCTGCTGGATCGTGATCCACGTGGTTTGGGACTGGAACGGCACACTTGTCGACGATCTGCCAATCGTCGTGGAATCGGTGAATGCCGCGCTCGATGCGATCAGAGAGTCGCCGATCGACGAGGACGACTACCGCGAGCACTACACCCGGCCGGTGGATCAGTTCTACGTTGGACTCCTCAAGAGATCGATCTCGAACGAAGAGTGGTCCACCCTCGACCGCGTGTTCCATGAGCGATACGGTGCAGCGCTGGATCGCGTTCCTCTCGCCGGTGATGCGCTCGATGCGATCGATGCCGTGGAAGCGCGCGGATGGAGCCAGTCGATCCTGTCCATGTGGTGGGAGGAGGACCTGACGGCCTGTGTGGAGCGCCGCGGTCGACCGCGGATGACCCTGGTCCAAGGGAACCGCGACGACGCTGGAGGAGAGAAGGCGGCACACCTGCTCCGTCACCTCTCGGAACTCGATGTGGACAGCGGCATCCGTGGTCATGATCGGCGATTCTCTCGATGATGCTGCCGCCGCACGTGTCGCAGGGACCGCCTGCGTGTTGTACGACGGAGGCTCGCATCACCGCATCCGCCTCGAAGCCGCCGGCGTACCCCTCGCCGACACACTCGCGGCGGCGGTGGTGGTTGCCTCACAATTCGAGCATGCATAGGCGGCGGTACCGGGACGCGGAAGACGTGGCGTTGCTTCAGTCGTTCAACGCCGCAGCGATCGCCGAGACCGGCGGCTGTGGATTCATCCACCCCGGGGATGTCGCACATCGGCTCTTCAACGGGAACAAGCTGTTCGACCCTGCCGAGGTGCTCACCATCTGGGAGACCAACGAGCGAGTTGATGCGTGGGTCCTGATGTCTCCGCGCCACGCGGGCTACGACGCCCAGGTTCGTCCCGATCTTCGGTCTCCGGCATTCGACCGCGAGGTGTTGGAGTACGCCGAGCGTCAAACGCGAAACGTGATGCGCCGCCATGGGATCGAGGGTGATCGATTCGATGGCGAGGCATACCGGCGTGACGCCGCCCGAGTGGCACTGCTCATCGAAATGGGATGGATGGCTGATGGCGAGCCGCCGTGGGTGCTCAACCGGGTTCGGCTCTCGGAATTGGCCGACCCTGAGATACCAGACGGCTACACGATCCGAGCGGTGCGCGGGATCGAGGAGGCAGGTGCCCTTGCCGAGGTGCATGCGGGATCGTTCGGATCGACCTGGACGCCTGAGATGTATGCGAAGGTCATGCAACTGCCGGGCTACGCCGCCGAGCGAGAGTTCGTCGCCGAGGCCTCCAACGGGGTACTCGTCGCATTCACCGTCACGTGGCACGACCACCTGAACCGCACAGGCCTCTTCGAACCAGTCGGGACCCACAGCGACTATCGACGCAGGGGTCTCGGCAAGGCGCTCCTCCTCTTTGCCATGAGAGCGATGGCGGCCGGCGGAATGGAGTACGCCACCGTGGTCAACGAGGGGTCGAACGACGCATCCCGCGCTCTCTACGGAAGCGTCGGATTCACGCCCTGGTACCTCCTCGACGGGTACACCAAGCCGATCCCAGCGTGAGGCCTTTACCGCCGAAAGCCCCTGCCCGTAGAGCCTCCGGCCCCTATGACGACTCCGCTCGCGGGGATACGGTGCATGAGGATCGGAGCTGATACCGCAGGAGGCGCAAGCCATGGCAGACAAGACCGCCGACCTCGCAGGACCCGGCATCGGGAGCTACGACGACCTGGTTCATGCACTTCCCAATGACTACGTATCGGCGTTGAGCAGTCGCGAGACGATGGAGGCGGTCTTCGCGGTCAAGGCCTACATCGAGGAGCACCTGTGCCGCGAACTCGGTTTGATGATGGTGCAGGTCCCGCTCATCGTCGACTCGCTCAGCGGTGTCAACGACAACCTCGATCGGGACGGGTCGAGGGGACCGGTCGAATTTCACATCAGCAACGACCATGACGTCCACCCGATCGACGCCCAGGTGGTCCAAGCAGCCACGAAGTGGAAACGCGTGGCCCTGGAACAATTCGGGATGCGGCCGGGCGAGGGCATCTGCACCGACATGAAGGCGGTTCGTAAGGACTACTTCCTCGACCATGACCACTCGTCCTACGTTGACCAGTGGGACTGGGAGAAGGTGATCCGCGCCGACGACCGAACGCTCGAGTACCTCACCGAGACGGTACAGCGGATCTGGAGGGTGCTCTTCGGAGCTTCCCGCCATGCACTGGAGCTGTTCCCGCAACTCTACGACCCGCGGTATCCCGCGATCCCCGAGGAGTTGTATTTCATCCACGCCGAGGATCTGCTTGCCCGATACCCGGATCTGCCGCGCAAGGAGAGGGAAACGGCGATCCTCCAGGAGCATCCGGCGGTCTTCGTCTACGGCATCGGATGGACGCTCGAAGACGGCTACCCGCACGAGATGCGAGCCGCGGACTACGACGACTGGGTCACCGAGACGGTCTCAGTCGATGGGCGACCGATGCACGGGCTCAACGGGGACATTCTCGTGTGGAACCCGGTCACCAAGCGGCGCCATGAGCTCACATCGATGGGCGTTCGGGTCACGAAGGAGACGCTTCAACAGCAGCTCGAGATGACCGGCCAATTGGACTTCCTCGATCTGCCCTATCACCAGGCGATCCTGAACGACGAGATTCCCCTGTCGATCGGCGGAGGCATCGGCCAGTCGAGGACCTACATGTACCTGCTGCGCAAGGCTCACATCGGTGAGGTGTCGGTGACGGTGTGGCCCCAGATCCTCAAAGACATGTGCGCCGAGCGGAACATCTTCGTCCTGGAGTAGGCAATGTCCAGTCCGTTCCTCTCGTCTCGGTCGTAGGACGAATGGACGCGGAGGAGCGTCAGCGACGACGGAGGGAGGGTGCTCGGAAGATGGCACCTATGAACACGTGACTGAACCGGAGTGACGGGATGCCGTCGAGGGCCGTTGGATAGGCCTCCCGATAGCGAGTTGGCCGGACGACGCGGGAACACCAATCCAAGTGGGGAACTCCCGGGCGATTGGCCGTCTCCGCCGGCCCGTGTCGTCCTCATAGCCGCTCTGGTTTCCGCCGACATGCGCGACGATTCGCGTCAGTCGCGATAGTTGACGAACTGGAGAGGGACATGAAAGTCGAGGGCCTTGATCTCAGCGATGACCGTCTGTAGGTCGTCGCGCTTCTTGGCCTGAACCCGCAGCTGATCCCCCTGGATCTGGGCCTGAGCCTTGAGCTTCATGTCCCGGATCTGCTTCGAGAGCGCCCTCGCGTCGTCCTGAGCGATGCCCTGGTTCAGCGTGAAATCGGCACGGGAGCGGCTGCCGCCGACCGGCTTGATCTCGCCACCGGCGATCGATTTGAGCGATACCTTGCGTTTGACGAGCTTGGTCTTGAGGACGTCGATGGCAGCCTCAACCCGGTGGTCTGACGCCGACTCGACGGTGATGCCTTCATCGGTCAACTCGATTCGCGTTTCGGTGCCCTTGAAGTCGTAACGATTGACGACCTCTCTCATCGACTGATCGACGGCGTTGCGGACTTCCTGCATGTCGACCTGTGAGACGATGTCAAAAGACGGCACGGTTTTCTCCTATCCCGAGAACGGATCGCCCGACGGCCCGCGGCGCACGACGGCCGACCAGACGGTTTCATAGTGGTCCCGATCGTACGGGTCGATGTGTGGAAGTACGAACTCCTCCCACGCCCGGCGCAACGGATCCTCGGCTGCACCGTACATGTCAAGACCGGCAGGGATTCGGTCGAGCACGGTGCGAAGACTCATCGGCGTTTCAACGCGCGTCCTGGCGTCGCCGGCGACGAACGACTCGTTGATCTCGACCGCGAGTTTCGAAACGAATTCGACCAGTTCGCTCCGCAACGTCGGGTGGCGACGTTCGATCATCAAGCGCAGTTCGTCCTCGGACGGAAACTGCTTCTCCCAGATGATCCAACGGTCGGAGAACGCCTTGTTGAGTGTCTGTGTCCCGGCGTAGTCGCGGAGATCGGTGGGATTCAGCGTCCCGAAGATCCGGACATCGGTGCGGAGCCGCACCATCTCGCCCGTCGGCAGTTCCAACGCCTGGTGTCGATCGAGGAGGCCGTGGAGAGCGAAGAGGGTTTCGGCACCGGCCGCGTTCAGTTCGGAGAGATTCACGAGCGATGGACCGCGAAGCGCCCGGGTGATGTCGCCGTCCTCCCATCGGCTCTCGGTCCCACCTTTTCCGTCGCCGTGGAGCTTGACCGAACCGATGAGGGTGATGTCACGAACCTCACCGGTGAGGGGGATCCGGTAGTAGGGGAGGCCGAGGATGGCGGCGAACTGCTCGAGGTCATGGTCTTTCCCTGTTCCCATGTGACCGCGCAGGGCAAGGTGGAGCGGGATGCCCGTGAACCGTCGTTTCCTGACCTGTTCGAGGGCGGCGAGGCGGTAGAGCATGCCGAGATCGACGTAGTACGGGTCGGGTTCCGGGATGTGATCGCTGCGGATCTCCGCGTCGGGGAGATCTTCCGGGATCGATGCCCTCGTGAGGGTGATCGGTACGCCGATCCCCAGCGGGTCTTCGAAGGTGACGGTGTCTGACATGCTGCTCCTCAGCTCGTGTGTTGTGTGATCTTCTCGGTCGTGTGGGCCCACCACGTATCCCCGCCCCCGCCGGCGATCGAACGCAAGAGCGCCGACCGAACGCCGTCGACCATCGCAGGTGCGAGTGTCTCGGGCCGTTCGACGACCTGGTTGCGGGCGTACGCGGCTTTAACGGTCTCGTCGCCGATACCGATACCGAGGACCATCGTCCCGCCGCGCTCGATCGACGCCGCGGTCTCGGCGAGCGCCTCCACCGACCCGCGGGTCATCCCGTCGGCGAGGACGACGATGATGCGGTGCGAGACGTTGCGGGCTGAGAGTCGCTCGGCGGCGTGAGCCAGATTGAACTCGTCAACGTTGGCGGCTTTGTCGAACATCGACAACGGGGGTGCCGCATCCGGGTCCTTCCTCGCTTCTTTGGCAGCCTCTTGCGGCGCCGCGGCCATCCAGAAGAGTCCTGCGAGCGCATCCTCCGCGGCTCGCCAGCGTGAGGCGAAGGACTTGACGACGTAGTGGTTCACGGTGCGGGTGAGCCTCTCGGCTGAGCCGCCTTGTGCGCGCCGAAGCGCTCCGGTGGCGCGGGCTCTCCGCTCGGTGAACGATCGCTCCGTGTCTCCCGCGGCGGCAACGAACCCGCGATTGAAGATGGCCACTTCGAATTCGATCTGGAGTTCGTCGGCCAGGCGGGCGAGTGTCCAGGCGCCGAGGGTCGCAGCGGCCAGCGCCCACGGCCGTTTCCGTCCCCCCCGAACCTCTCGGGGTTGGAGCATCGACGCGGATCCGTCCACGAGCAGGCTCACACCGTACGATCGGCGATTCGGAAGGTCCCGTCGTTCGAACATACGCTCGTACAGCCCTGCTCCGAGGAGGAGCGGCGTGTACGGGGAGAGGTCTCCGGCGTCGAAACCGCTGCGCAATCCACGCCGCTGATTCGCCAGGAAGAGCGGGTAGAGCTCGCCGGAGACACGACGCTGAGCAACGCCCCACTCCCGGGTTGCGATCTCGAGCAGATCACGGCCCTGGTGGGCGAACCGGCGGAACTCGACCGGAAAATCGCTGACGATGAGTTTGCCTGCCTGCCCGGTCGGCAGATAGACGGTTGGAGCCGTCGACACTTTCATCAGCTGATCGGTTGCCGGATCGCCGGCCTGGTCGGCCTCACCGTGCCGCCCATGCTCGGCCGAGACCGTCTGCGCCGCGTTCCGGGTCTCCTCGTACCCGTCGCGATCAGCGAGGGGAGGGGTGACGATCCGCACGGCGTCGACGCTCTCGGCGATCGCCATCTCATCTGCAGCCATCTCCGTTCTGCGGCCGACGGACGAGTCGGCGGCGGCCCCTTCTGTGAGGAGACCGTGCATTCGTGCGACCTCGATGAGTTGCAGGGCGACACCCCCCACGGACCAAGGGTCGTCCAACTCAGTGACGGCATCGAGGAACGGCACGGCATCGTCGAGGGCGAGCGCGACGTGCGGCGCCACGCGGCGTTGGAGGTCGTCGCGGTCGAAGTAGCCGCCGACGATGAGGAAACACGCGAGCGCGAACTGGCCGAGGGGCCTGGCATTGGCCGCCGCTCCCGGCACGGCGGCGCGGTAGAGGTCGGAGAGCACGGAGCGAGCGCCGGGGTACGGTGCGAGGTGGCGCTGTTCCTGTCGCGCATCTTCGAGCGATAGGAACATCGCTTCAGCGGCAGGGCCCGCGACCGTGTGGAGCGCGTCGAGGAGCGTGACGGGCCCACTTGTCGGCAGATGGTCGGGTTCGAACAGATCGTCGAGAGGGTGGGGGGTGGTGTCGTCACCGAATTCGGCTTCCGGCTCGATCCAGTCGTATGAGGTGAGTTCGGCGAGCGGTGGGGCTTCAGCGCCGTCGTCGTCGAGGGTGCGCCGGTGGGCCAACCACGATTCCGGGATCGGACGTTCTTCGTCGAAATCGGTGGCGATGAGGTGGATGGCTTCGTGCAGCGCCGACGTCAGGGCGACCTCCGTCGGGGTAACCGGAGCACTCCGTGCGTACGCGGCTTGGAAAACGCCCGGGTTGATCACGATCTCATCCTTCGACGCGGACGCCTTGGATCCGAGACGGACCCGCAGTTCGTCGTTCCCTGCGATGCTGCGGGCGAAACGGGTGACCGCCGGGGCGACCCGCTGGTAGCGGGCGACGACGGCTTCGATCACACGGTCTTCGGGTGGAAGAATCTCCTCCAGGAACGTTTCGTTGTGCGCGCGCGCATGAACCTATGAGCATACGATGCCCGTCAACCCTGTACCGGGGAACGTTCTCGCCGCAGTTCGCGGTACGGTGGGTTCGTGGATGACCTGAAGATCTCCGACGCGATCACGATCCCGGCAGGTGAGCTGGTCTGGACGTTCTCACCGACCGGCGGTCCGGGTGGCCAGCATGCCAATCGGTCGTCGACGCGCGCCGAACTACGCTTCGATGTGGGTGCCTCCCGGGCCTTCGATGACGAGACCAGGCAGCGGGTGCTCACACGTCTCGCTACCGAGGGTGTGGTCACGATCATCGTCGACGAGACGAGATCTCAGTGGCGGAATCGCCAAATTGCCCGGCAACGGCTCGCCGATCGGATCGAAAGCGCCCTAGAGCCTGACCCGCCGCGGCGTCGCAGAACGCGGCCGAGTCGGGCAGCTCGCCGGCGGCGGATCGATGAGAAAAGGGCAAGGTCGCGCACGAAGTCGCTCCGCAGGCGACCCGCTTCGGAGGATTGATTCGATGTCCGTCATCCCGTTCTACGGCGCTGAGCACCCCGACCTCTTCGCGATTGAGCGGGCAGCGATGGACCACCCGGGTTTGGTCATCGATCGACTGAACGACCTTCTGCCTCGCGGGACCGTCCTCGACATCGGCGCCGGCGACGGGTTCACCGCCGAGCGTCTGGCGAGACGGGGCCGGAGGGTGATCGCTGTCGAGCCGGCAAGCCGAATGATCAACCGAACTCGTCCGCTCACGTGGGTGCAGGCGGACGCCGAGGCGCTCCCATTTGGCGACGGCGCCCTTGACGGTGCCTATGCCACGTGGGCGTACTTCTTCTCCCGCGGGTTCGATCCGACGCCAGGCATCGCAGAACTACATCGAGTCGTGCGTGGCGGGGGACCGCTCGTGATCGCCGAGAATCTCGGCGGAGACGAATTCTGCGCCCTCGCGCCCTCCGACATCACCGCGGATGTCGCCTTCTGGGCGAAGCAGGGGTTCTCCCTCGAGATGATCGAAACCGAGTTCGCGTTCGAAACGACAGAAGACGCACTCCGGCTGCTGACGTTCTACTTCGGGGACATCGGACGAACGCCGCCGACCCGACTGACGTACCGGGTCGGCTTGTTCACCGCCCGGAGCCGGGGACCTTGCTGAGGAAGTGTGGCGTTCCTGCTCCGGACCGGACACCCGAACGATGGGTGATGCACCCCGGCAGCGCTGACAAGACTCCGGTTGTCTCAACGCCTCGGCAGGGTCATCGATTGGTCAACGGGGAGGGTATGTCAAGGCCGGCCGCGGCGTTGCCCGGCATCGCATCAGTTCGCGATGGGCAGCACCCTGAATCCCCCGTCCTCGGCCACGACCACGATCCGTTCGTGCGTTTCGATATCAAGCAGGCCCAGGACGTCATCAATCGTCGCCACCTCCGTCGACTGATCAACTGCCCGGAATTGCACCACGCGTGCTCCCGTGCCGGAAGTGATCGCCGCGCCGACCTCGTCGCTGCCGACGACGATGATCTCTCGCACTACCGGGGCCTTCACCTGCGGCGTGATCGACCGATCGTCGCGGAACACCGCGAAGTGGTACCAGGACACCGCCCCGGCGGTGATCAACAGCGACACGGGAATCGCGACGGCGTTCACGGTCGCGGCGCTCAACGTTCCCTCCAGGAGATCCTCGACGATGAGGAACACCAGGATGAGGAGATCGATGACGGCGACGATGCCGGCCGCCCCGAACAACAGGAACAGGTAGGCGCGCCGGGTGACGGATCTCACCTCCTCTTGCGGGTCGGCAGCGCGGAAGCGGCGTATGGTCGACCAGTGCCGCCACCAGAGCGGGACCCCGATCACCAGCAGCGTGATTGCGACGGCGCTGGGGCTTCCGCCCGACGTCGCGATATCCGGGCTTCCTAGTGCCTCCAATGCCACTGAGATGAGCGTCGCAAGACCACCGGCGGCGACGAGCAGTCCTGCGCCTGCGAGGAGATAGTCGTAGACGCGGTCGATCTCGGTGCGAGGCCTTCCACGGCGATCGCCGAGCACGGAGCGGTGGTAGGCCCACAGGGAGGTGCCCACCGCGAGGGCTACGACCGCGCCGGGCATGAAGTCGAAGTGGGCGGTAGCCGTCGCCGCGTCGACATCTCCAATGATCCAATCGAGGGTGCCAAAGAGTAGTGCCGCCGCGCCCACGACGGCCGTGACAACACCGCCGAGCACGCCGACGAGCAGGACATACGTGAGCCACGTCGGTGTACGCGCGGTGCCGCGCGCATGTCCGATCCAGTAGAAGGCCCACACCAGGGCCCCGATCCCGAAGAGCACGATTCCACGCACCAGGTTCTCAACACCCGTGTCGACACTGGTCACGGAGAGCAGAGCGTCGTACAGTTCGCTGAGTGCCGCCGTCATCGCGGCTCCCGCCCCCAGGGAGAGGGTCACCAATCCGGTCGCCGATCCGAGGAGGAGATGCACCTGCATCCGATCGGAGTCGGCGCTGCGTGCGGCGACCCACCAGTGAACGGCCCACACGCCACCCCAAACCAACGATGAGATGAGCACTGTGCGGTTGACCTCTCCGTCGCCGAGGAGGTCACCTGCGAATGCGACCAGGAACGACATGGCGGCGATGAGCGAGCCGATGAGCGCGACGGTGAGGTAGAAGATCCACCCGATTGCTCGGGCCTCGACGGGATCCGCCGTGAGGCGGCGCCGGGTGTAGACCACGAGCCCTGCGTAGACGGGAAGACCGACGACGACGAACGCGATCGAGCGGGCAATCGCAGACGTATCTCGAGTCAACTGCGTATCAGCCGATGCGATCGCGTCGACGAGTCCGATCACGCCGAAGGCAACGACCGTCAGCATCACCAACATGATCGAGTATTGGAAGAAGCGTCGGATCGATACTCCGGAACCCTCGGCTGACGATGCCCCCCGCTTGGTGACGAGTTTGACGACGAACACGATGAGTCCGATGAAGACCGCCAGTTGGACGACGGAGATGAGGATTCCGAACGCTATTTCCATGCTGTGCACCTCCTACGGGCAAATGACGTTGAGGGGCCACGGGGCACGCGAGATCAGCCAGCGATCACCGTGCCGGGTCATGACCAACGTCTCGTCGAATGTGTTCGAGCCTCCACCAAACGGACCTCCACCCCAGGTCTCGGTGATCACGACGTCAACCCTGGCGCCGGTGCCCTCGATCTCGGTCCGCGCGATCACGACGCGAGCATCGGAAGGAGCAACGTATCCGAACTCGCGAACGCTGCACGTCGTGCCGAGGTACTCATCGAGGTACGAGAATGCGAGTTCGTCGTCCTCATCGAGAACCGCCCGGAAGTAGGCCTGTGCGGTCCCCTCGGGAGTCCCCGGGTCGAATTCGTGGGGTGGCTGGACGGCAATCACGATGGCGACCGCTACCAGGACAGCCGCAACCCCGCCGATCACGATGAGAGCGATCCCGCTGTGTCGATCAATGTTCATACCGATATCGTCCTTCAGCTCCCCCCGGCTGTCTATAGGGAACGGTCCCGATCCCTAAAGGTTTGTTCCTGCGGATGGAACCTTGGTGGCGGCGTTGCGACCGGTAGGCTCACGCCTCGATGATTCGGACTAACAGCAACCGGCCGATCGGTCGTCCTGGATGACGGCGCTTCTGGCGCGATTCCGCGCCGCTCGCAGGCGCGACCGCAAGGGCGGTCTTGGGACGTTCATCGGAGTCTTCACGCCCTCGATCCTGACGATCCTCGGTGTGATCCTCTACCTCCGGATCGGGTGGGTTGTCGGGAACGTGGGTCTCGTCGGGGCACTGGCAATCATCATCCTCGCGAATCTCATCACGCTCGCAACGGCCCTCTCCGTGTCGTCCGTTGCTACGAACATGGAGGTCGGCCCTGGGGGCGCCTACTACATCATCTCACGCAGCCTCGGCGTCGAAATAGGGGCAGCGATCGGGCTGCCGCTGTTCCTCGCCCAAGCGTTCTCGATTACCCTGTACGCATACGGTCTCGCCGAATCGCTCCAGTACGTCTGGCCCGACCTTCCCCAGATGCCCATCGCGGCGGTGACGGTATTGCTGGTCGCTCTCCTTGCCGCCCGGGGGGCCGGGGTCGCTCTGAAACTCCAACTACCGATCATGGGTGCGATCGTCGTCTCGCTGATCGTGCTCTTCTTGGGTGTGGCCCGAGCGATGCCACAGAGCGTCGATCTGTTCGACAGCATCTCGAACCCGGAGAGCTTCTGGACGGTGTTCGCGGTGTTCTTCCCCGCGGTGACCGGGATCATGGCCGGCATCTCGTTGTCGGGCGATCTGAAGAATCCGACCCGATCGATCCCCAGGGGCACGCTCTACGCCGTCGTCGTTGGATTCATCGTCTACATCGCGGTCGCCATCGCACTTGCGCTCGCTGTCTCTCCCAGGGAGCTTGTCGCAGACCCGCTGATCTGGTTCACGGTCGCAGGAGGGATCGCCTTCCTGATCTTCCCAGGGTTGTGGGGAGCGATCTTCTCGTCTGCCGTCGGGAGCGTGCTCGGTGCACCGAGAACGCTGGAAGCTCTCGTCCACGATCGGATCCTCCCCGGCCCGTTCGCGGCGAAGATCGGCAGGATTGAGGGCCCCGGTGTGCCCCTCCTGATCACCACGGCGATTGCCTTCGCCGCGGTCGGATTGGGTGGTTTGAACGCCGTTGCTCCGATCCTGACGATGTTCTTCCTCACAACGTATGGGATGGTCAATCTCGTCGCCGGTCTCGAACGATTGAGTGGGGATCCGTCGTTCCGGCCCACGATGAAGGTGCACTGGATCGTGTCGCTCGGTGGCGCCGTCGCGTGCTTCTGGGCGATGTTCCTGATCAATCCGTTCGCCTCAGCGGCCGCACTGCTGATCGAGCTCGGGATCTATATCCTCATCCGGAGGCGTGCGCTCACTGCCCGCTGGGGCGATGCGCGCCGCAGCGCCCTTGTCTCACTCGTGCGATCCACGGTCCTGCAGCTGAGGCGCTTGCCTGAGGAACCGAGGAACTGGCGGCCGAATATCCTCATGTTCACAACCGACCCCGACCGGGACGAGGTGACCGCTCGGTTTGCGAACTGGCTCGTCCAGGACCGGGGCATCCTCACGGTGAGTCAACTGATTGAAGGCCCGATCGCCGATCACGCCGGCGATTTGCCGGACACCATCGAAGATCTCAACCGGTCACTCGAGAAGGCCGGACTCACCGGCTTCGGGGAGGTAGAGATCGTCTCCGATCTCGGCCGGGGCATCGTGTCGGTAGCCCAAGCGAACGGGATCGCGGGTATCGAATCGAACACCGTGCTGTTCGGGTGGAGGGAGAGCAGAGAAGAGATGGCGACGGTGCTCGAGGCGATCGAGGAACTCTCGCTCCTGCACAAGTCGAGCGTCATCTGCCGTCCCGTTTCCCAACGTCTCGCTCCGACCGGCAGGACGATTGACGTGTGGTGGGGCGGGCTTCAGCAGAACGGTGACTTGCTCGTGCTGTTCGCCCACCTTCTGTCTCTCGATCCGGGGTGGCGCGACGCGACGATCAACATCAAGTCGATCGCAACGACCGAGATGATGGCGGAACGTACCGTTCGCTCCCTCGACGAGATGATCCGGGCCGCGAGGATCGGTGCGCAGTTCGAGGTGATTCGCAAGCCGGAGGGCGAGACGATCCAGGAGATCATCCAGGGCCGCTCGAAGGATGCCGATGTGGTGTTCCTCGGTCTCAAGGAGGTCGGCCCCGGCGAAGCGGACGACTATGTCGACCGACTGCTTCAACTCATGTCGGGGCTACGGACCGTCCTGTTCGTCCGCAATTCCGGTCAATTCCGCGGACAACTCCTCGGGGTTGAACGATCGAGCGCGAAGCTCAGCTGATCTCCCCGTTCCGCGGGCTCACAGCGCCGCATACGGGGATCCGTACCCAGGGTAGCTGTCCCCGTATGAGCGGACCCCGGCCCGCAGAATACTGAGCACTCTATTCCGCGGGCTCACAGCGCCGCATGCGGGGACATCAACCCTGGGTTCGCCGCGTGGTTCCCTATCATCGTTCGATATGCACTACGACCTCACAACGCTGCCGAACGGGCTGCGCATCATCTCCCAAGACATGCCCCCACTCCGCTCCCTCGCTATAGGGGCGTGGGTCGGGACCGGGAGCCGCGACGAAGACCCCATCGAGGCAGGTGCCAGTCACTTCCTCGAGCATCTTCTCTTCAAAGGCTCCGAGGAATGGCCTGCTCGGCGGATCAGTGAGGCATTCGACGCAATCGGTGCCCGACACAACGCCTTCACCTCCAAGGAATACACCTGCTACTGGGCTCGGATGCGCGACGTCGACCTCGAACTCGGTGTTGAGATCCTCGGCGAGATGCTCCAGCGCCCCGCATTCCGACAAGCCGAGATCGACAACGAGCGCGGGGTCGTCCTCGAAGAGATCAACATGAATGAGGACGATCCGACCGACGTCGCTCACGAACAGTTCATCACCGCGTTGTGGGGTGGCCATCCACTCGCTCCACCGATCCTCGGCACGCCCGAATCGATCGGGGACATGAGTCGCGACACGATCCACGGCTACTGGGCGCGTCGCTACTCCCCGAAGTCGACGGTGATCGCCGTGGCCGGGCGGATCGATCACGGTCACCTCGTCGAACTCGTCGGGAATGAGTTCGGAGGCTGGCAAGGTGACGAGATCGGCAGGGATCTGGTGACCCCGTCACCTTCCGGCAACGTCGGGGTTCGCCATCGGGACACCGAGCAGGCACACCTCATTCTTGGTGGCCCGAGCCTCACGCGTGACGACGACCGTCGCTACGCGTTGATCGTCGCCGACCATGTTCTCGGCGGCGGTATGTCGAGCCGACTGTTCCACGAAATCCGGGAGATGCGAGGACTCGCCTATGCGGTCCACGCATTCAGGCTGCCGTTCGCCGATGCCGGTTCGAACGCCGTCTACGTCGGGACGACGCCGTCGCAGACCGCAGAAGTGCTGAAGCTCGTTCGCGGAGAACTCGACAGGATGATGGAGCACGGCATCACGGAAGAGGAACTCACGCGGGCGAAGGGCCATGTGCAGGGGGCCCTCGCAATCTCCCTCGAGGACGCGGATGGTCGCATGAATCGACTCGGTAGCAACGAGGTCACCGGCCTTGAACATCGGTCGGTCGATGAGATCGTCGCCAAGGTCGATGCCGTCACGCTCGCTGAGGTGATCGACGTATCCCGGGCGGCCTACGGAGGGCCGTACGTCATCGGAGCGACCGGTCCGTTCGAAGAATCCGATCTCGAGGAGTATGTTCGATGATCGTCAGCGTTTCGGGAGCAGGCGGTCGGATGGGGAGCCTCGTTGCGGAGACCGTGGCGGCGAGTGCCGATCTGGAACTCGGACCGCTCTACGACCCGCACCACGCCGGGACAACGATTGCCGGACACACGGTCGGTGACGATCCAGCGGCGTTGGCAGATTCCGACGTCGTCGTTGAGTTCACCGAACCCGATGTCGTGATGGAGAACCTCGCAACCTGGCGATCGCTCGGTCTGAGCGCCGTCGTTGGGACCTCGGGATTTGACGCCGGCCGTGTGCGCGAAGCTGTGCGAGCAGTGGGGGAGCGGCCCCCCCAATTGCCTCGTTGTGCCCAATTTCTCGATCGGGGCCGTCGTGATGATGCGCCTCGCCGAACTGTCCGCTCCTCACTTCGCCGCAGCGGAGATCATCGAACTGCACCACGATCGCAAGATCGATGCCCCATCCGGAACGGCGATCGCGACCGCCGAGCGGATCGCCGGCGCTGCCCCGCAGAACCGCGCCGTCGAATCGAACGAGCTGCTTCCCGGGCGCGAGGCGCCGATGTCCTGGGTGTTCCGGTGCATGCCGTCCGTCTCCCGGGACTGGTAGCACATCAGCAGGTGTTGTTCGGCGGCACGGGAGAAACGCTCACGATCCGCCACGACACCACCGACAGGACGGCGTTCATGCCGGGCGTTGTGGCAGCGATTCGCGCGGTATGGGATCTCGACGAACCGGTGACGGTTGGTCTTGGGTCGATCCTTGGGATCGAGTAGATCGGAGATCAGTAGATCAGGTGGACCTTCGAAGTCGGAATTTGGAGTCTCGCGACCGGTCTGACCCCCTCTCCGCCTCCCAATGTCCGAACCTCCCCCTGAGGGTGAGGAGAGCGCCCCCCGTGCGTCGGCAGCACTCCACGTCCCATCGTGTTTCAGCCGAGGGGACCGTCCAAGGACCCAGCGCTCACCGCTCGAGCTTGCCGGCTGTCGGCTTTGCTCCTAGAACAGTGCGGTCGCGAGCTGCCTTCGGTAGGTCTGCGTCAGGGGGTGTTCGTCGCTGAGGACGCCGAAGATGTCGAGGATCGCGATCCTTGCTTCCTCTTTCTTCGGTCCTCTCGCCCGAACGACGACGAGAAGGTGGTCGAGCGCAGGCTCGAACTCGCTCTGGGCGGCGAGCGCTTTGGCAAGATCGATGCGTGCGTCTTCGTCCGAATCGTCGATCGCCAGTCTCGCCTCGAGTTCGGACAGATCCAGACCGCTGGAAGCCTTCAGCCGGGCGGCCGACTGGAGACGGTCGACTTCGGTGTCGGGGGCGAGACGACCGAGGACGATCATCGCCTCATCGGTCTCGCCACGGTCGATCAGCATGGAGGCAAGAATCGCGCCGGCTTCGGAGTGGTCGGTCTGCCGATCGAGGACCTGGCGGAGGATGTGCTCTGCGGTGACGTCGTCGTCCGCGAGGAGGGCAGTCCGTGCCTGATCCACCATGAGGTCGAGTTCGGTGGGGAGAACTCCCTCGATCCACTGGCGAACCGCCGGTTCGGGGAGTGCACCCGTGAACACGTCGGCGATCTTGCCGTCCCGAAAAGCGATGACCATCGGGATGCCTTGCACGCCGTACTGGGCGGCAAGCTCCTGGTTGGAGTCGACGTCGACCTTGACGAGTTCGAAGGCGCCCCCGGCTTCCGACGCGACCTTCTCGAGGATCGGTCCGAGGATCAGGCACGGTTGACACCATGCGGCCCAGAAGTCCACGACGACCGGCACCTCACGGCTGCGCCGCAACACTTCCTGCGGGAAATTGGCCGCATCGACATCCTTCACAAAGTCGCTGGGAGTGGTCATAGAGACGAGGTTACCGGGGGCTCTCCTGCTACCGTCGCGGCCATGGAGATCAGACCCAACGCACCCTTTGGCCAGGTCCTGACCGCCGTTATCACCCCGTTCGGCGATGACGGATCCATCGACTACGGCACCTTCTGGAGGCTGACTCGATACCTCGCCAAACACGGCTCCGACGGGATCGTCGTCGGTGGTACGACGGGCGAGTCGCCGACCCTGTCGAAGGTCGAGAAAGTAGCACTGTTCAAGGCCGCGGTCGACGCCGTCGGTGATCGCATCACAGTGATTGCCGGAACCGGCACCTACGACACCCGTGAGTCCGTCGAACTCACCCGGCGGGCCGCCGAGTCAGGGGTACATGGCGTGATGGCCGTGACCCCGTACTACTCGAAGCCGCCTCAGGAAGGGATCGCCCGGCACTTCTCCGCGATCGCCGACGCAACGGACCTCCCCGTCCTGCTCTACAACATCCCCGGCCGAACCTGTCGAATCATCGAGATTGAGACACTCGTCCGTCTCGCTGAACATGAGAGGATCGTTGCGGTGAAGGATGCCGTCGACGACCTCGACTTCACGAGGCGTCAGATTGAAGCACTGCCGGAGGGCTTCGCCGTGTATTCCGGATCGGACGTTCACACGAGAGAGATCATCCGTGCGGGCGGTGTTGGTGTTGTCTCCGTCGCCGCACACCTCGCAGGGGACAGGATCAAGGCCATGGTCGAGGCGGCAATCGCCGGAGATGACGAGGAGGCCGACCGGCTCGACGCCGCTCTGGCGCCTCTGAACGAAGCGCTGTTCCTCGAGCCGAACCCCATGCCGCTCAAGGCCGGTCTCAATCTCGCCTGGGATCCGGTCGGCGAGCCGAGGCTCCCGTTGATCCCGGCATCGGACGACACGAGGGACGCCGTTGGACGTGCACTCGCTGCACTGGGCGAAGAATGAGCGTCCGAGTCGCCTTCCACGGCGGCCTCGGAGAGATCGGGAGGAACTGCGCGACGATCGAGATCGACGGACAGATCGCGATGGTCGATGCCGGCCTCATGTTCCCTGAAGAGGACATGCTCGGTGTCGATCTCGTCCTCCCCGACTTTGCCTCCGTCGTCGAGCGCGGTGACGCGTTTTCGTTCGTCGCGTTGACCCACGGTCATGAAGATCACATTGGATCGCTCGGCTATCTGTTGCGAGAGCGAAACGTCCCGGTCTACGGCACGCCCCTGACGATTGCGCTCGCGAAGTCCCGCGTCTCGGAACTCGGTGTGGAGTCGGACATGAGGGTGGTCGAAACCGGCACGTGGATTGAGCACGGGAACTTTCGCTTCGCGTTCATCCCGGTGACCCACTCGGTGCCCGACGCCACCGGTATCGCGTTCGAGACTCCAGAGGGGATCGTCCTCCACACTGGTGACTTCAAACTCGATCCGACACCGATCGATGGTGTCACGACTGATCTCCAGAGCTTCGCCGGATTCGGTCGTCGCGGCGTGCGACTCCTCCTCGCCGATTCGACGAACGCCGAACGGCCCGGTGTTGTGGTCTCGGAGAAGACGGTCGGTGTTCGGATCGCAGAACTTGTCCACGAAGCCGAGGGGCGAGTCCTCATTGCCTGCTTCGCGAGCCACCTCCATCGCGTCCAACAGTCGATCAATGCTGCGGTAGCCGACGAACGGAAGGTCGCGTTCATCGGCAGATCGATGCTGCGCAACAGTGAGATCGCGACCGAGATCGGGAAGCTCGATATTCCCGACGGCAGCCTTGTCGAACTCAGAGAACTACTTACCCTCCCGCCGGAGCAGGCGGCGGTCATCTCGACCGGGAGCCAGGGGGAGCCGTTCGCCGCGTTGTCGCTCATGGCCGCGGGGGAACACCGATCGATCGCTCTCGACCCGACCGATACGGTGATCATCTCGGCAACACCGATCCCCGGCAATGAGAAGCGGGTTTCGCGCGTGATCAACAACCTGTCCCGGATCGGGGTCACGGTCCATCATGGTCTCAATACGAACGTTCACGTGTCGGGGCACGCGGCGGCAGAGGAGCTGAAGGTGCTCTACAACATCGTGAAGCCGCAGGCCATGGTGCCGGTGCACGGTGAGCATCGGCACATGCTTGCGAACTCTTTGCTCGCCCGATCCGTGGGGATTCCCGAGGTCGAGGTGTGCGAGGACGGAGATGTCGTCGTTCTCGAGAATGGGGATCTGAGGGTCGAACGAGGCGCCGTGTCTTCGAGCTACATCTACGTGGATGGTCTCGAAGTCGGAGAGGACGAAGCCGTGCTTCGCGACCGTCGGCATCTCGCCGACGACGGTGTCATCCTCGTCACGGTTGGTCTCGACGCGAAGAAGGGTGACATCGTGTTCGGCCCCGACGTCGATAGCCATGGCGTCACCGGAGATTCAAAGGTGCTTCACGATGCCGTTCAGGCACGCGTCCTGCAAGGGATCGAGACGCTGGAACCTCCGATCGACCCCGATGCGCTCCGTAGCCGGATCCGGAATGCGGCTCGCAAGGCGGTCCAGGCCCACATCAAGCGGCGCCCGGTCGTGTTCCCGGTGGTCATCAAGGTCTGACACTGATTCGCCTGATCCCAGGCAACGGTCTCAGATGAATCACGAGATCACGCGGTAGGTAAGGATTGATGACCACGGTGGAGGAGTCACGGCATGGGTTGGACTGCAGACGATATCCCCGATCAGACGGGCCGCGTTGCCGTGGTGACGGGGGCGAACGGAGGCCTTGGACTCGAGACGACTCGTGAGCTTGCTCGAAAGGGAGCGCTCGTCGTAATGGGGGTGCGCAACCGGGAGAAGGCTGAGCGGGCGGTTGCCGAGGTGCGGGCGGAGATTCCCGACGCTCGCCTCGAGGTCCGGGCGCTTGATCTCGCCTCGCTCGCATCGGTGTCCGCGTTCGCCGAGCGGGTGATCGGAGAGCATGCAGCGGTCGATCTGCTGATCAACAATGCCGGAGTGATGGGGATACCTCGGGGCTCAACCGCCGACGGATTCGAGATGCAGTTCGGGACGAACCATCTCGGCCACTTCGCCTTGACGGCGCAACTCATGCCTGCGCTCGTGCATACGGCCGGTGCCAGGATCGTGACCGTGACCAGCACCTCCCGTCACGCCGCGACGAAGCTGGATCCCGAGGATCTGAATCTGGAGAGGAAGTACTCGCCGTGGGGCGCGTACGGTCGATCCAAGATCGCGAACATGGACTTTGCACTCGAGCTGAATCATCGCCTCGAGCGCGCCGGGGCGGCGGCGGTGAGCCTCGCCGCTCATCCCGGGTACTCGAAGACCGACCTGCAGGCTCGCAGCGCACGTGCACATGGAGGAGCCAGCCAGCGATTCTTTGCGGCGACGGTGCAGTGGGTGGGGATGTCACCGTCGAACGGCGCACTCCCGCAACTCCGTGCCGCCACCGATCCGGAGGCGCGCGGCGGTGACTTGTACACGCCGCGGTGGGTCAATTCGGGGTCTCCGGTGCGCCGCCCGATTACCGGACTGCGGAATCGACCCGACACCATGCAGACGCTGTGGAAGATATCCGAGTCCGCAACGGCAATCGAGTTCGATGTTGAGGCGCTCTCCTCCGGCGACGATTCGTAGGAGTCGTCGTCAGTCGGGGCAGTTGGCGAACCGGCGGTAGAAGAGGAAGTAGCCCTCGTAGATGCGGCCGGTATTCACGGCCGTGGTCGTTCCCGGGAGCCAGGGGAGGTGGCCGGCCGGTGCATCCGCTTCGTATCGGATGTTGTCTTCCTCGAGCCACTCTCTGCCATCGACCCATCCGACCGACCGCCCGAACGCTCGCCACGTGTCGGCTCGCGGCAGGCCGCTGTCACGAGCGACCTTCAAGGCGTTGGCCTGTGCGGTGAAGCCGAAGTGACCATCGGACGCATCTCTCCAAGCGACGTCGATTGACCGGAGGAGGTCGCAGTCCACGGTGGCTGCCTCGTCGGGATCGAGGCCGACGTACCCACCGACGTCGGCCTCGCTGATCAGGAGACGCCGCGTCTCGCGATCAGCCGCCTCCCATTCGCCGGCAGCGAGCAGAGCACGAAGCGGTGAGGTGGAATCGCTCATGGGGAGAGGATACCGTTGTTCGCGGCTCGTTTCCGCTCCTCCAACTTCAGTGAAGAGCGTTGGGATCGGTTTCTCTTTGCCATGGAGATACGAGCGCGAATTACACTCCTGTAACTCTTTGCGTGACCGTTCGCGTGGTGGGTTGTTCACCTCTGGGACTTTCTCGGGTATCGTTACGGGCAGATGGCAACGCGGACGAAGAGCCGCGGGGCAACGGGGCGGAGCAAAGCGGCCCCCAAGACAACCAAACGGATCTCCCTTCGGGCCAGAACCGTCCAAGCGCTACGGACGGGTCGGGACCGCATCAGGGAACGGTTCGCACGTCAGAGTGATGACGTGTGGGGCGTTGTGCTCATTGTGCTGGCCGCTCTTGTCAGCCTGTCGTTCTTCGGCCTCTCCGGACCGATCGGCGCCGGTCTCTCCGGCTCACTGCGATTCCTTTTCGGCATGTGGGCGTTTGGTGTGCCGGCGGTGCTCGCCGTCGTTGGACTCTCTCTTGTCGGTGTTTGCTGCAGCGAGGATCGCGCTCGACTGGTGGCCGGTCTTGCTGCAGTCTTCGTGGCTTCGCTCGCGATGTTCCACCTGTTGACCGGATCGGTTGCGCTGGCCGGCAACGTGGATCGGGTCAAGGAGAGTGGCGGGGCCATCGGAGCCCTCGTCGCGTTCCCGCTTCGTCGCACGATCGGATTCTGGGGTGCGTTCCTCGTTCTGTTCGCGGCACTCGGACTGGGCACCCTCATCATCACCAGGGCTTCGATCAAGGATGTCGCAGGAACGATCGGCTCGTTTACGCGAAGTCTCCGTTCGTGGGCCGGGTTCGGATTTGACGACGGACCGTCGACGTCGTCGGTGCGGACCGATGGGCCGTTCGAAATCCACGAGTCGACTCCGGATCTGTCGACGACCCGGCCCGAGAACGGACCCAAGAATTCTGCCAATGCCCCGAAGCAGGCGAAGCCGAAGCGCATCCCCGCTCCGCAAGGAGTCTCGGTCGACGGGTACCAACTGCCGCCTCTCGCCCTTCTCGAGGCGTCGGCGTCCGAGGGACCGAACCGCGGCGGCCTCGAACAGACCGCTGCCGAGCTCCAGGACGCGCTGAGCCAGCACGGGGTCGATGCCCGGCTCACACGAATCGTCCCCGGCCCAACCGTGACTCGATACGAGATCGAACTCGCACCTGGGGTGAAGGTGTCTCGGGTCACGACGCTGTCTCACGATATCGCCTACGCCCTCGCTTCGGCGGACGTTCGGATCCTCGCTCCCATCCCCGGCAAGAGCGCCATCGGCATCGAAGTCCCGAACCGGAATCGGCAGATAGTGACACTCGGCGACATCCTTGCCAGCAACACGGCTGCACATGACACCGATCCGATGCTCGTCGCACTCGGCAAGGACGTCAGCGGCAGTGCCCGCATGCTCCGTCTCACCGAACTCCCACACCTGCTCATCGCGGGCGCCACCGGAGCAGGGAAGTCATCGTGCATCAATGCTTTGCTCACATCGATTCTCATGCGCGCACGGCCGGACCAGGTGCGGCTGATCCTCGTCGATCCGAAGCGGGTCGAACTCGGCCAGTACAACAACGTTCCCCACCTTCTCACCCGGGTCATTGCCAGTCCGAAGAAGGCCGCCGATGCCCTTCAATGGGCCGTCGCCGAGATGGATCGTCGATACGACCTCCTGGCCGATTCGGGCGTTCGCGACGTTGAGTCGTACTACGAGAAGTACGACGCGGGCGGAGTCGACGAGGAGCTATTCGACCGATTTCCCTACATCGTGCTCGTCGTCGATGAGCTGAACGACTTGATGATGGTCGCAGGGCGAACGGTTGAGGATTCGATCGTGCGCATCGCCCAGATGGCACGAGCCGTTGGGATCCACCTGGTGCTGGCCACGCAGCGGCCATCGGTGAATGTCATCACCGGTGTCATCAAGGCGAACGTTCCATCCCGCTTGGCGTTCTCGGTTGCCTCTCAGACGGACTCCCGCGTCATCATCGACCAGGTTGGCGCCGAGAAGCTTGTCGGTCTTGGCGACATGCTGGTCGTCACGGCGAGGGAGCCGAAACCGGAGCGGATCCAAGGGGCATGGGTCTCCGAAGCCGAAGTCAATCGCGTCGTCGAGTTCGTGCGGGGACAACAGAACGCCAAGTACCAAGATGCCGAGGTGTTCGAGGCTGCCGACAATGCAACAAAGGTGGACGAAGAGTTCGAAGGTGAGGATCCGGAGATCATGCGACAGGCCATTGAGCTTGTCGTCAGGAGCCAGCTCGGCTCCACTTCGATGCTGCAACGCAAGCTCAGGATCGGATTCGCGAGGGCCGGGCGAGTGATGGACATCTTGGAGAACAAGGGCATCGTTGGGCCCTCCGAGGGATCGAAGGCCCGGTCCGTCCTCGTTACCGAAGAGGAACTCGGGTCTCTGATCGTCTAGCGAGTCCCGTCACGGGTCCATTTCGTCGCGTAGCCTGAGATCGATGATCAACGCACGCCTCGATCAGTTCACTCCGACCGGCGGGCGCTCCATGGAATTCTCCAATCCGGAACGCGTCGTGGAGGCCTACCGCATCGATGACGTCCTCGATGTCGTCGGGCAGGCCGAAGCTGCCGCCCGGGATGGACTCTGGTCGGTCGGTTTCGTCGCGTACGAGGCGGCCCCCGCGTTCGACTCGGCACTTCCGGTACGGACCCGCGAGCAGGGAGAGTTGCTCGCCGACCTGCCGCTCGCATGGTTCGGCCTCTTTCGCGATCGGGCTGATGTTGACCCGTTCATCGGTGCGACCCGCGTTGACACATCCCCGTACACCGTGTCGCCCTGGATCCCGACCATGGACGAGGGCCAATACGAGGAGAACGTGCAGCGTGTTCGTCGTCTCATCACCTCCGGAGACCTCGCCCAGATCAACTACGCCCTCCGTCTTGACGCTGCCATCAGCGGAGACCTGAGAGAGCTCTACCGTGACCTCGTGCTCTCCCAACGCGGCGGCAACGGCGCCTTCATCGACCTGGGGCGATACCGGATTCTGAGCGCTTCACCGGAGCGGTTCTTCGCCATCCAGGGGTCGAAGATCGATGTTCGGCCGACGAAGGGCACCGCCCCGCGGGCGGTGGTCGGCGGAGGACGAGGACAACGCCGCCAAGCTCTCAGCGTCGGAAAAGGACCGCGATGAGCACCAGCGGATCGTCGATCAGGTGAAGAAGGAGCTGGTCGGCATCACCGTCCCCGACACCATTCAGATCTATGAGCTGATGGGGCTCGAACGACTCGAGACGGTGTGGCAACTCGCGTCGGCCATGGCGGCGGAACTCAAGCCGACGGTCGGGATCGTTGACGTCTTCCGTTCGCTGTTCCCTTCAGCGGCCGTCACCGGCGAACCGAAGGCTCGTGCCATGGAAGCCATCGCGACGCTCGAGTGTCGGGCTCGCGGCGTCTACGCGGGTGCGGTCGGGTTCATGACGCCGACCGACGGGGGACGGCCGGACGCCAGCTTCAGTGTCGCCATTCGAACGGTCACCGTCGATGCTGATGAAGGTGTCGGAGAGTACGGTGTCGGAGCCGGGATCACGGAGACATCCGTGCCGATGGGTGAGTATGAAGAAGCGCAGGCGAAGACGCGGGTCCTGGTTCAGCGGCGACCGGAGATTTCGCTCTTTGAGACTATCCGGTGGGAAGAGGAACACGGCTATTGGTGGCTCGACCGGCACCTTCAACGCATCGGCGACTCCTCTGCGTACTTCGGGTTCCGGTTCGACGAGGCATCCGCGCATGACATCCTGGAAGAGAGGGTGGCCGGGATGAGCGGTGCACACGCCGTCCGACTCGAGGTCGACCGGATCGGCCAGACCGTCGTTGTGGTTGACCCCGACGAGCTGCCACCGGCACGATGGTGGCCGACTCCCGAACACGACCCGGTGGCGTGTGCGCTTGATACGACGGCCATCTCGTCCGGGAGCATCTACCGATTCCACAAGACGACCGCGAGGCGCGCGTACACGGATCGCAGCGAGCCCCACGCCGATGTCGAGGATGTGCTGATGGTGAACGAGCGGGGCGAATTGACCGAGGCGACGATGCACAATGTCGCGGTGCAGTGCGCCGGCACCTGGATCACTCCTCCGCTCGCTTCGGGGTGTCTCCCCGGGATCCTCCGACAGGTACTGATCGACGAGGGTGCGCTGCTCGAAGAGGTCATCATGGTCGATGATCTCGACGGCGCAGATGGACTTGGCCTGCTGAGTTCCGTACGCGGCTGGAAATCCGCTCGGCTCGTCCGGCAGTAGCCTCCGGTCGAATGTGGATCTCGTCTACTCCGTGACTCTCCTTGAGGCTCTGGTTCTCGTCGCCGCAGGCGCCGCTGCCGGCTTCATCAACGCGCTTGCCGGCGGCGGATCCGCCATCACGATTCCCATCCTCACCGAGATGGTCGGCATCAATACGGCGAATGGGACGAACCGCATCGCCATCTTCCTCGCCAACCTGACCGCGATCGCCGGCTACCAGAAGGGCGAGGCGGTTCCCTGGCGCCGCCTCAGCGTTCTTCTGATCCCGACGGTGATCGGGGCCGCAGCCGGGGCATGGCTCTCGACCGTGACACCACCCGATGTTCTTCGGATGGTCTTCGCCGGTGTTCTGCTCCTTGTGGCCGCCTCCGTGGTGTTGCGCCCATCGCGCTGGCTCGAGGAGCGCGAAGTAGCGCTCCATGAACCTTGGCGTTCGCTCGTATTCCTGGGCATCGGGTTCTACGGCGGCTTCGTTCAGGCAGGGGTTGGATTCTTGCTCCTCGCCGGTCTTGTCCTAGGCGCAGGAATGAATCTCGTCAACGGCAACGCAGCGAAGGTCGTGCTGATCGCCGCCTACTCGCCGATAGCGATCCTGCTCTTCGCCCATGCCTCGCAGGTCGACATCGCGGTTGGTGTGGTCCTCGCCGGGGGCCAGATGTCGGGAGCATGGGTGGGATCACGTCTTGCCGTTCTGAGGGGTGCCGCATGGATCCGGTGGGTTCTTGTCGCCGCAGCCGTGGTTGCGGCTGCGCGGCTTGCTTTCGGATAGGGTGAGAGCATGGCCGTGACAGATCTCGAGCAGACGCTTCGAGGACTGTCCGAGCCGGCGGGGCTTCGGTCGCGTCAAAGGAATGTTGACGGATCGAGGCGTTGAGATTTCCGGATCGTCGTCGTTCCGCTTGAACACGACGGTGGGTCGGGTCAGGACGAAACCGAGGAGGAACCATGTCCGGAGAGATTCACGAGGGCGAGGACCCGTTCGCCGCGCCGGAGTCTGAACGCGACCCGATCCGGCGATTCCGCGGGCGGCTCGCAGCACCGGTGACCATCGTCACCGCGGGAGACGACACCGGGAGGTCTGGGTTGACGGTCTCCTCGATCATGCTCGCCGAGGGCGAACCGGGGAGTGTGCACTTCCTCCTCGGCCCAACGGCCGACGTCTACGAGATCATCGAGCGAACCGACCGGTTCGTCGTGCACGTGCTCGCGCAATCCGATCGCGGCCTCTCCGACGTGTTCGCGGGACGACGGCCGAGTCCCGGTGGCCTGTTCTCCGGACTTGCCGTGAGCTCGAGCGATTGGGGTCCGACCCTCGACGACGTCGCGGACCGTGCCTACTGCAGCGGCCTCTCGGTGATCGAGCAGGGATACTCGCTTCTGGTTTCGGCCGGCATCGACCGGGTCGAGATCACGGATCTCTTGGACCCGCTCGTCTACCACCGCGGCAGCTATCGAGGATTGGCGTAGGAGTGAGTTGAGCGGCGCATGTCGCCCATTTCGAGGACCGAGCATCACCGCGCGCTGCAGCCTCGGCTCGCCTCCACGGTACGCTTGCCGTCGATGACCCCTACCGCCCCCACGATCTGGCTGACGACGCTCGGATGCGCCAAGAACCAGGTCGACTCGGACAAGATCACCGGAATGCTGACGGCCGCCGGATACGCAGAGGCTTCGTCCCCCGAATCCGCCGACGTCGTGATGGTGAACACCTGCGGCTTCATCGAACCCGCGCGCCGGGAGTCGGTTGACACGATTCTCGACCTTGCCGGGGCGAAGCGGGGGGACGCAAGCCTCGTCGTGGTCGGTTGCATGGCTCAGCGATACGAGGCCGAACTCACCGAGGCGCTCCCCGAGGCAGACGCCGTATTGGGGCTCGATCGTTACTCCGAACTCGTCGATCGTCTGGACGCACTGCGACGATGGACACCTCTCACCATCGGTTCTGCCCGTCGGTCTCACATGGACATCCTGTACGAGACCCGGCGCCCCACGCCGACGACGCCATACGCGTATGTGAAGGTGGCGGAAGGATGCGACAAGCTCTGCACGTTCTGTGCGATCCCGCAGTTCCGGGGCAAGCAACGGTCACGGAGTCCCGAAAACATCCGGGACGAGATCGCCGAACTCGCCGCGGCGGGGGTCGCGGAGATCGGCCTGGTTGCTCAGGACCTCGCCGCCTACGGTCGGGACACCGACGCCCCCGACATCGTTGAGTTGATCCGGCACGTCTCCGACGTCGACGGACTCCGTCGTCTGCGGCTCTACTACTTGTACCCGCGAGATCCGACCGACGCTGATCGAGGAGATGACTGGCAATCCGATCATCGCGGACTACTTCGACCTCTCGCTCCAGCACGCCTCCAGTCGCCTGCTCCGGGCGATGAAGCGCCCTGGATCGGGGGACCAGCATCGGGATCTCATCGATCGCATTCGGTCTCTGGCTCCGGACGCGGCGATGAGATCGTCGTTCATCGTCGGTTTTCCAGGAGAGACCGACGACGATGTCGATGACCTTGCCGCCTTCCTTGACGACGTCCGGCTCGACTGGGCCGGCTTCTTCCCCTACTCGCCGGAGGAGGGAACCGAGGCTGCCGTCATGGACCATCAGATCTCGGATTCGGAGAAACACACTCGATTGCGCCATCTCCAGGGCGTTCAGGATGACATCACGACGGCCCGCTCCATCGATCAGATCGGTCGAACACTCACAGTCGTGGTGGACCAGGTCGAGGATGACCGACCCGTGGCACGCTCGTACCGGGAGGCGCCGGAGATCGACGGCGTGATCCTCCTCGACGAAGGAGAGCCGGGGGAATGGCTCACCGTCGAGATCACCGGGGGCTACGGGACGGACCTCGACGCGATCGTGAGAGGTCCTGCATGATCGTCGAGATCCTCGCCGTCGGTACGGAGCTGTTGCTCGGTCAGATTGTGAACTCCAACGCGGACGCGAATAGGCGAGCGGCTTGCCGATGCAGGACTCGATCACTTCCAGCAAACGGTGGTCGGCGACAACGAAGCCCGCATTGCGGCTGCGATCGGTGCGGCCTGTTCCCGGGCCGAAGCGTTGATCATCACCGGGGGCCTCGGGCCCACGAAGGACGACCTGACACGAGAGGCGATCGCCCGAGCAGCCGGCGTCGAACTGATCTTCGACCCGGACCAGGCAGACCGGCTTCGCGAACGGTGGGCCGTCCGTGGACGGGTCATGCCCGAGTCGAACCTCCGGCAAGCCGAGCGTCCCGACGGCTCGACGCTGATCGCCAATCCAAAGGGTACCGCTCCCGGTATCCGCCTGCGTATCGCCGACACGTGGGTGTTCGCTCTGCCCGGCGTCCCGGCAGAGATGATTCCGATGCTCGAAGACTCCGTCATCCCGTTCCTTGGCGGCGGCGATTCGGCGGTCGTCAGCCGTCTGTTGCGAACCTGGGGAGAGTCGGAATCTGCGATCGGCGAACTGCTCGGCGATCTCTACGACGCATCGATGAACCCGACGATCGCGTTCCTCGCGTCGGGTGGTGAGATCAAGATCCGAATCACGGCGAAGGCCGCTACCCGCGACGGGGCATGGGCGATGATCGCTCCGATGGAGGCGACGGTTCGCGAGCGACTCGGCAACAGGATCTTCGGTGTCGATGACGACACCGTCGAGGTGGTGATCCTCCGCATGCTCGAAGAGCGCAAGTGGACGCTCGGCACTGCCGAGTCGGCGACGGGAGGTCTGATCGCGGGCCGCATCACCTCCGTTCCCGGAGCGAGCCGGGTGTTTCGCGGCTCGATCGTGTCCTACGCGACGGAGGTGAAGGAGTCGCTTCTGGGCGTTCCTGCGGACGTGATCGCTGAGCATGGTGTGGTGAGCGAACCGGTCGCGATGGCGATGGCGAGCGGAGCCCGTGGACAATTGGGTGCAGACGTCGTTGTGGCGGTCACCGGATCCGCGGGTCCCGACCCGCAGGACCGGCCCGTTGGGACGGTGGTGGTCTCGGTGGCGACACCGGATGGGGCGCAGGTCCGCACTCTCACCCTCCCCGGGGATCGGGAGCGCGTCCGAACATTCGCATCGACGGCCGCTCTTCACCTGTTGCGCATGTCGCTCCAGGGGGTCGAGTGGTGGAGTCGGTGACCGATCGGCTGTTCCTGGCTGTCGCCCTGAACGACGAGGTCCGGCACGGCCTTGCCGCGTTCCTGGGCGAGCGGGTGATCCGGTTGCCGGGACGACCCACGCCGCCGGACAATTGGCATCTGACGCTCCGATTCCTCGGCTCGACCGATGCCCTTCAGCGAGATCGTATCCTGGAGTTCCTGGATGAGCACCTGATCGTTGAGCCGTTTACGCTCGGCTTCACCCGTCCGGGGGCCTTCCCGAAGCCGTCGCGGGCAACCGTGCTCTGGCTCGGTGTCGGCAGGGGGAGCGATGATCTGACGGCCGCAGCCGACGTGTGCGAGCAGGCGGCAATCTCAGTGGGCTTCGACCCGGAGGACCGGCCGTTCCATCCGCATCTCACGCTGTCGCGCATCCGACCGCCGGTGAGCGTCGAACGCCTTATCGAGCAGGTAGAGACATTTCCCTTGAAGATGAACGTCGACCGCGTGACGCTCTACCGAAGCCACCTCGGCCGCGAGGGTGCAGGCTACGAGACCCTCGACGAAGTCCTCCTCTGACCCTCGTTTGTCTCTCGGACCGCGACGATCAATGCCGTAGACACATACGACGGGAAACGTGACCGGGGAAGATGGCCTTCGTGTCTGGAGCCACGGCTAGCGGCGTCGTAGACACAGAAGATCGCGTAGTCTCGATGGTCATGGAGATTCGACCACTCAACAAGGCCGACGTCGAAGCTTGGGTCGACATGCGTCACCGGCTCTGGCCGCACCACGAGCGGGAGGAACTCGTGGGAGAGACCCTGGACTGGATCCACGGCAAGCTCGGCGTCTTCGTCGCCGAGGCCGGGGATGGTCTCGTCGGTTTCGCCGAGGTGGCCATGCACGACCGGGCGCCGGGCTGCACGACGTCACCCGTCGGGTACCTCGAAGGCTGGTGGGTAGATCCGAATCATCGCCGCAAGGGAATCGGAACCGCCCTGTTGGATGCGTCCGATGTGTGGTCCCGCGAGCGCGGGGCCACAGAGTTCGCATCCGACACCCACGCGGACAACGAAGCTTCAAGGCTGGCCCACACCGCCGCCGGGTTCGTGGAGAAGCGTGCGGTCGTGCACTTCCACAAGCAGATTTCGGGGAAGACGCCGGAGTCGCTTGGAGTTGCTGCAGGAGCAACCGTCACCCTTCGTGAAATCGACGCAGACAATGTCCGGGCGATCACGAGGCTTGCCGTCGCTCCTCACCAGAGAGCCTTTGTCGCCCCGAACGCCATCTCTCTTGCTCAGTACGCATTCGCGGCGAGTGCATGGACAAGGGCGGTCTATGCCGACGACACACCGGTCGGGTACGTGCTCCTCGCCGACGAGGAAGGCGAGGCATATCGGTACTTCCTGTGGAGATTCATGATCGACCGGACGTATCAGGGGATGGGCTTCGGCGAGGCCGCGATGGAACTGATCATCGAGCATGTTCGAAGGCAGCCTGGGGCGGTCGGCCTGGCTACCAGCTACGTTCCGTTGGCCGGGGGACCGGGGGAGTTCTACCACCGTCTCGGTTTCGTCGATACCGGACAAGAGGACGGCGGCGAGCTCGAGACCGTGCTGACGTTCTGATCGGCAGCTTCTCAAGACGGTGGCTCAACCGTGTTGTGTCCATTTCCTCGACATCGAACAGATGTTCGCCTAATGTACCGAACACTCTCCGAATAGCATCAATGTCATTCGCTGAGCAGAATCTGTCACAGGCGCCCGGTACGTTACGGGAACGTCTAAGAAGGAGACAACGTGGCTGACAATCAGGGCGACCGGGGCAAGAACATCGAGATGGCTATGTCCCAGATCGAGCGCCAGTTCGGCAAGGGTGCCATCATGAGAATGGGCGACGAAGAGATCCACAACATCGCCGCGATCCCGACGGGGGCGCTCTCTCTCGATCTCGCGCTCGGTATCGGCGGTGTACCGCGCGGCAGGATCGTCGAGATCTACGGTCCGGAGAGTTCAGGGAAGACGACCCTCGCTTTGCACATCGTGGCCGAAGCGCAGCGCAACGGCGGTTTGGCTGCCTTCATCGATGCCGAGCATGCGCTCGATCCCGTCTACTGCCGAGCGATCGGTGTCGACGTTGACGAGATGCTGATCTCGCAGCCCGACACGGGGGAGCAGGCCCTCGAGATCACCGACATGCTGATCCGATCGGGGGCGCTCGATGTGGTCGTGATCGACTCGGTCGCCGCCTTGGTGCCTCGTGCCGAACTCGAGGGCGACATGGGAGACACGCACGTCGGCCTCCAGGCCAGGTTGATGTCTCAGGCGCTGCGCAAACTTGCCGGAACGATCAACCGATCCCAAACGACCGTGATCTTCATCAACCAGCTTCGCGAGAAGATAGGCGTGATGTTCGGGAGCCCGGAAACGACCCCCGGTGGGCGGGCCCTCAAGTTCTATGCCAGTGTTCGGATCGACGTCCGGCGGATCGAAGCGATCAAGGTGGGGACCGACAACGTCGGCAACCGGGTTCGGGCCAAGATCGCGAAGAACAAGGTCGCACCGCCGTTCCGACTCGCCGAATTCGACATCATGTTCGGTGAAGGCATCTCGCGTGAAGGAAGCCTGCTCGACGTCGCCGTCGAAGAGGGCATCGTTCAGAAGGCCGGTGCCTGGTACACGTACGACGGGGATCAACTCGGCCAGGGACGCGAGAAGGTCAAACAGTTCCTCCGGGAGAACCCTCAACTGGCAGTTCAGCTTCAGGATGAGGTGCTTCGTGCGGTCGGTCTGATCGAAGATGAGGCCAGCGTCGCCGCCGAGGAGAAGGTCGTCGAGGAGAACGACGTCAGGGAAGACTCCACCGACTAGGTATCTGAGATTTCGCGTTCCGCGTGGGGTCGAAGTGCGGTAGCATCAGCTCAGACACACACAGAACACTGATACGAAAGCGGACCAGAACGCAGATGTCGACACGGAGACAAGCGGGCGATGTGACCAGACGGGACTAGTTCCCGATATTCGACGCTGTCACCGGTGTGTGCCGAGCCCCCGGGCTCGGCATGCTGCGTTCAGATCCGCGGAACGGGGACATGATGATGCAGTGGCTCGTAGCAGCCCTGGTGATCGCTGTCGTCGGGCTCGCATTCGTCGCAGGCTACGTCCTGTCCCGGAGGGGTAATCGCCAGCCGACCCCCGACGAGACTCTGGCCGAGGCCCGACTCGAGGCTCAGCGGATTCTCGCTCGAGCGGAAGAGGAGGCACGGTCGAAGGCCGAGGCGTACCGCGATCGCGAGGACGCGACTCTTGAGCACCGGCGCGTGGAGATGGGGTCGCAAGACTCCCGGCTCTCGCAGCGTGAAGCGACACTCGAGCAACGGGCTGGAAACCTCGCTCAGCGCGAAGAACTCATGATCGCGCGCGAGCGGGCAGCAGAAAGCGCCGTGGGTGAGGCGGAAGCCGTCAAGGAAGAGGCTCGCGGGACCCTCGAGAGGATTGCCGGTTTCGACTCGAAGGCAGCGAAAGCAGAGCTGCTCGAGAAGGTCGAGACGGAGGCGCGCCGCGATGCGATGGTGCTCATTCGCGACCTCGAGGTGAAGGCTCGTGAGGAGTCAGAGCGAAGAGCACGCCGGATCCTCGGAACGGTGATCCAGCGACTCGCGGCCGACGTGGTCTCGGAGACCACCGTGTCGGTCGTACCGCTGCCTTCGGACGACATGAAGGGGCGGATCATCGGTCGTGATGGCCGCAACATCCGCACGTTCGAAGCCGTCGCAGGCGTGAACCTGATCGTCGATGACACGCCCGAAGCTGTGTCGGTGTCAACGTTTGACCCGGTCCGGCGCGAAGTCGCAAGACGGGCGCTCGAGAGGCTCGTTGAGGGCGGTCGTATCCATCCGTCATCGATCGAGGAGGCGTACGAGAAGTCGCGCCAGGAGGTCGACCAGTCGATTCGCGACGCCGGGGAGTGGGCGCTCCTCGAAGTAGGACTGACGAAGATGCACCCTGAGCTCATCACGCTTCTCGGTCGGCTGCATTACCGCACGAGCTACGGTCAGAACGTGCTGAATCACCTCGTGGAGTCGGCGCACATCGCAGGAATGCTCGCTGCGGAGCTAGGCATCGACGAGAAGGAAGCGAAGCGAGCCGCGTTCCTCCACGACATCGGCAAAGCCGTGTCCCACGAGGTCGGCGGGTCACATGCGCTTCTCGGCGCCGAGATCGCCCGGCGGTTCGGCGAGGATCCTGCGATCGTCCACACGATCGAGTCGCATCACAACGAGGTCGAACCCCGGACACTGACGGCGATACTCGTGCAGGCTGCAGATTCGGTCTCCGCTGCCCGACCGGGCGCAAGGCGCGAAGCCCTCGAGTCGTATGTTCGTCGGCTGGAGCGTCTCGAGGAGATCGCCGGGGCCTTCTCCGGCGTGGCAAGGGTGTTCGCTCTTCAGGCCGGCCGTGAAATCCGGGTCGTGGTCGACCCCGGCAACGTGGACGACCTGCAGGCAAGCGACCTGGCGCGGCGCATTGCCCGCAAGCTCGAAGAGGACCTGCAGTATCCCGGGCAGATCGAAGTCACCGTGATCCGGGAGTTCCGGGCACGCGACTACGCCCGTTGATCAGGCGAGGTTCGGGACGAGCGTGAGCGAAGCAACGATCCTTGGAATACCTGCCGTTCGCGAGTCGCGCCCGCCACGGCGGACGGGCGGTTCGTACTTCATCCGCACGTTCGGGTGCCAGATGAACGAACACGACTCGGAGAGGATCGCAGGGCTCCTTGAATCGGACGGGATGACTCGCACTGACGACGCGGCCGCGGCCGATGTCGTGGTCTTGAACACATGCACGATCCGCGAGAACGCAGATCAACGCCTCTACGGCTACCTCGGATCCCTGAAGGCCGACAAGCAGAAGAACCCCGGCATGCGTATCGCAATCGGTGGCTGCACTGCCCAGAAGGACAAAGAGATCGTGAGGAAGAAGGCGCCGTGGGTCGACGTCGTCTTCGGAACCCACAACATCCACCGGGTGCTGGATCTTCTCGACCGGGTCGATGAATGGGGTCCAGTGACCGAGATCTGGGAGGAGTCCAGCAGCCCTGATGACGCACCGTCATTCCTTCCCACGCGTCGCGAGTCGGAACATTCGGCTTGGGTGACGATCACAACGGGATGCAACAACAGTTGCACGTTCTGCATCGTGCCCATCGTGCGTGGACCCGAAGTCAGTCGACGACCGGGCGACGTCATCAGGGAGATTCAACGCCTGGCGGAAGAGGGGGTTGTCGAGGTCACCCTCCTCGGACAGAACGTCAACTCCTACGGGCGGGATCTCGACCTCAACGGGCGCCAACCCCTCTTCGCCGATCTTCTTCGACGGGCCGGTGAGGTTGACGGGATCGGTCGCATCCGATACACAAGTCCACATCCGAAGGACATCCAGGAAGACGTCGCTCGGGCGATGGCGGAGACACCATCGGTCGCTGCGCAACTCCACCTCCCGCTCCAGTCGGGGAGTAACCGGATTCTCGCCGCGATGCACCGCGGCTACACCGGAAGGCGTTTCCTCGACAAGCTCGCAATGGCGCGGCGGCTGGTCCCTGATCTCAGCGTCTCGACGGACATCATCGTCGGGTTCCCAGGTGAGACCGAGGAGGATTTCGCAGCGACGCTTGCCGTTGTGGAGGAGTCCCGTTTCGACAGCGCCTTCATGTTCCAGTTCTCGCCCCGACCGGGTACCCCGGCAGCCACTATGTCGAACCGTGTGCCGGCCGATGCCGTCCAGGAACGCTTCAACCGCCTCGTCGAGATGCAGAACGCCATCACGTACGAACGGAATCAGGCGCGGGTCGGGATGATCGAGCGAGTCCTCACCGAAGGTCCCTCACGTAGGAATCCGAGCGTGGCCACGACCCGAACCGAGGGCAATCGGATCGCCCACGTTGAAGGGATCTTCGAGTCGGGCCGATTCCTCGACCTCCGCGTTACACGCGCCGCTCCGCACTATCTCGAGGGGGCATTGGTCTGAGCATCATCGCCGTACTAGGTCCTACCGCCGCCGGGAAGTCCGACGTCGCCGAGGCAATCGCCGCCCGGGTCGGTGCGGAGATTCTGTCGGTCGACTCGATGCAGGTCTTCCGGGGTATGGATATCGGCACAGCAAAACCGGACCCGGACACCCGCCGCCGGTTCGCATACCACCTCGTGGACATCGCTGAACCCTCCGATGAGTACACCGTTGCCGAGTTCCAGGCTGCCGGGAGGAAGGCCCTCGACCGGATCGAGTCGTCGGGTGGGACGGTCGTGATCGCAGGCGGTTCCGGCCTGCACTTCCGATCCCTGATAGATCCTCTGGAGTTTCCGGCGACGGATGCAGGGCTTCGCACACAACTCGAGTCGGCAACCGCAGATGATCTGAGAGAGGAACTCGTCGGCGCCGATCCGATGGCGGAGGAGGTCGTCGACATGGCGAATCCGCGTTCGCGTTCTTCGCGCCGTCGAGATCATGCGACTTACCGGTGCAACGCCGACGTCCCGAGCAGCTTCAGACCAAGCGCAGGCGGTTCGGACGTACCGGCCGCTGCGGACGTTCACAGCGATCGGCATCGATCCGGGACCGGTGATACGCCAGCGGATCGAGGAGCGCTTCGACGCCATGCTCGACGATGGGTTGGTCGACGAGGTTGCCGCTCTCGCTCCCACACTGGGACGGACCGCGAGACAGGCGGTCGGCTACCGCCAGTTGCTCCCGGTGATCGAGGAGGATCGCGATCTTGGTCAGGCCCACGAAGATGCGATCACGGCAACCGCATCGCTTGTGAAACGCCAACGAACATACTTCCGTCGGGATCCCCGCATTCGGTGGATTCCGTGGCACCATGAACCTGAACAGGTGCTTCGTTCCGCTCTCGACCAACTCGAAAAGGACACGCCATGGACTTCGTGAAAGCGGAAGGGCTCGGGAACGACTTCATCGTCGTATCGGAACCGCTCGCGGTGTCACCCGAGCGTATCGCCGAAATGTGTGAGCGAAAGACAGGGATCGGTGCCGACGGAGTCTTGGAGATCACCGCTATCGACGCGACCACCGTTGCGATGCGCTACTGGAACGCCGACGGAGGCGAGGCGGAGATGTGTGGCAACGGTTTGCGTTGTGTCGCTCTCATCGCCGTTGAACAGGGCATCGTGCAGGGTCCCACGCTTACCATCAGATCTGCGGTCGGCGATCATCCTGCGACGGTTCTTGCGGATGGGATCGTTCGAGCGTTCGTTGGCGTGCCACACGCCTATCGGACCGAGGAACTGATCGTGGCGGGCCACACCGTGCGTCCGGTGGGTGTGGGAAACCCTCATGCTGTGCTCTTTGTCGACAGTGTTGACAACGCGGATGTCGGCGGCGTTGGTCCGAGGATCGAACGGGACGCCATGTTCCCGGACGGCTCAAACGTCGAGTTCGTCCAATTCGACGAGGGAAATCGGATCAAGGTGCGAGTGTGGGAGCGCGGCGTCGGGGAGACGCGGGCCTCCGGAACCGGTTCCGTGGCTGCCGCGTTCGCCGCTCGGGCCGTTCATCAGCTTGACGATGTCGTCACGGTCGTGTTGCCCGGCGGCGAACTGCTGATCGAATTCGACAGTGCCGGCGCCTGGATGACCGGCCCAGCATCGATCGTCTACCGCGGAACGGTTGATTGACCTACTCGACTCGTCGCAACACGGCGACGACGATGCCCAGAATCTCGACACCCTCGGTGAAGACCATCGGGGCGTATGCCGGGTTTTCTGCTTCGAGAATGACTCGTCCGCCTTTGCGTTTGAGACGTTTCACAGTGGCTTCGTCTTCACCAACGAGCGCAGCGACAATCTGGCCGTCGCTCGCGGTCGGCTGACGCCTGACGACCACGTAGTCACCATCGAAGATTCCCGCGTCGATCATTGAGTCGCCTCGAACAACGAGCATGAAGACGGGGTCGTTGCCGACAAGTTCGGTCGGGAGGGGGTAGATCTCCTGGATGTCCTCTTCAGCGAGGATCGGCGTACCAGCGGCGATTCGTCCGACGAGCGGTACGTCACGGGTTGGCGCCCGATGGAGCGAGGCCTCGGATGAGCCGTCGTCGATCACTTCGATCGCCCGGGGTTTGCTTGGGTCGCGGCGGAGGTAGCCGGCTCGCTCGAGTTCGGAGAGGTGGCTGTGTACGGTCGAAGGCGAGGAGAGCCCGACGGACTCGCCGATTTCGCGAACCGACGGCGGATAGCCGCGGTTCTGAACGGTCTCGCTGATCAGATCAAGGATCTGACGCCGCCGGTCGGTGAGATCGTGCCTTCGATCCACGGTGTGCCCCTCGCTCGCTTGGGGCCACGCTAGCGGAATTCGACACCGAGACCAAACATATGTTCGACTTGACGACCGAACATATGTTCGGTAGTGTTCGTGACGATACGAACAGACGTTCGGCTGGTGGTAGGGATCTCCGTTTTCTGTCACACCCGGGCGGTACGTTCGCATCGTGGGCCAAGCCCACCGCACAGGGCCGGCGAGAGTCGGCGAATGGCAGATTGGCGAACGAGGAGGAGACACGGATGATTTCGCAACGAAGCACCAGCGCCCGAGCGTTGGTCGTCATCTCCACGACGGTTGTAGCGTTCGTGCTCCTCCTCGCCACTGCCGTTCATGCAATGACGGGCGGCGACCCGCTCGCGACGGTCGAGTACCGGATCCACGCAGGCGACACGCTCTGGTCGATCGCTGCCGATACGATCTCTCCGGGTGAAGACGTGCGCGGCATGATCTCGACGATTCAGGAGCTGAACGATCTGCCGACGTCGGTGATCCGAGTCGGTGAGGTTCTTCAGATTCCATCTCCCGACGGGGCCTGATCGACCGGGCATACGAGAGCGATTCGCATGTCTCCGGGTGGTTCGACCCCGCTGGGGAGTACGCTCTCGGGCACGATGAGATGTCCGCTGTGTGCCACCGAAGACACCCGGGTGATCGATTCGCGGCCGGCAGAGTCCGGCGGAGCGATTCGACGCCGTCGTGGGTGTTTGGTGTGCGGCGAGCGATTCACCACGTTCGAACGCCCGGTGATCGGGGCAACCGTTGTCAAACGCAGCGGTCGGCGCGAGGGGTTCGATCGGGAGAAGGTGCGTCGTGGCCTCGAGTCGGCACTTGCTGATCGGCCGGTGCCGGAAGGGACCATCGAGGACATCGTCGCGAGGATCGAGGCCTCGGCACGAGGAGGTTCTGCGCTCGTGACGAGTGACGAACTCGGCAAGGCCGTTCTCGCGGAACTCCGTGATCTCGACGATGTCGGCTACCTGCGGTTTGCCTCGGTGTACAAGGAGTTCCAGGGGGCAGGCGACTTCGAGCGTGAGGCCGCAGCTCTCGAGCAGAGGGCCGACGACGCGACCGTCTCGTAGGCCTACGGAATGTCGTCGATCGCGGTCTCGGTCTCGATCGCGAGTGCAACGATCCGTGGGTCAACCTCGACTCGGACGACTCCAAGGGCAACGCTGAGCGCAGCATCGATGTCATCGACTGCTGCGTCGAGTTCGACGATGAGATCAGCCGCTCGGTCGGTATGGCCTTCTCTCAATGCGTCGAGGTATTCCAACTGCCAGGTGGCATATCGCTCGGATGCCTTGGTTGCGAGATCGCGGGTCTCTGTGAACGTCGGATCCGGCGGGAGGTCGGCGACGAGGCGCGCTGTCTCGGCGAGCGATTCGGCCAGAGCGACGCTCAGAGCGTCGGTGGTTGCAGAATCGGCCTCAACCGGCAGATCAGGGGTGGCGAAGAGCGCCGGCACGGTGGAGCGATAGGTGAATGTCGTTGCAAGGCGGCCGGAGATCCCTTCCGCTTCGGCACCGAGGATGAGCATTGTGGTCCGCGTCGGATCGAGCGCCTCGAGTGGACCCCGCGGAATCAAGACGAGCGTGGATGGCAGGGGGGTGGTGGCAAGACTGATAACGACGGTTCCTCGCGTGTTGAGATCCCCGATCGCGGGCACCGAAGCTGACACGGCTTCCGGAGTGCTCGCTGGATCGGTGAGGCTCGCGAGGGCGCCCTGGGAGTTGGGGAGTTCATTGCGCAGATCGGTGAGCGATTGGGAGTAGCCGGTTGCGAGCGCATCGGCCTCGCTCTGGACGGCGCGTGGGAGCAGAAACACGGCGAGTGCAACGGAAGCGATAGCGAGTACGAAGAGTGCGCCGGCCAGCCACCGTCCGAACCCGTGCCGACCCAGCCGGGGTGAGACATCATCAGGTCGCCAGTCCTTGAGGCCATCGTCGGGTCGCGGAGCAACGGGCACGAAGGTCTCGTCGTCTCCTGCGGTCCCTCCGTTGGTGTCGCCGGATAGCGAACCGCTCACTGCTGCGGCGCCCGCCGTCACTGCAACACTCTCGGATGCGACGAATGCCGGCGGCGGTTCCAGTGCTTCCAGCTCCGTATAGGTCTCGGCAAGCCTCGGAGCGGGTTCGATCACCCCTGCGAGTTCAAGGAACCACCGGCCGTCGTTGCCGGGGAGCGGGATTTGCGGTTCTTTCCTGGCCATAGATCCGTTTGGTCGGTTGCAGGGACGATACCGCCGATGTGTCGACAGTATGAGCACCGAGGTGGTTCCGATGGCGATACCATCCCGGCCAAGCGATCGAGGTTCACGCATATGGAGATCCCGCTGCAGCGGCTCGACGATGGACTGCCGATTCCGGCACACGCACATCCAGGAGACGGCGGTGTCGACCTCTATGCGCGAGAGTCGGTGAGGCTGGAGGCCGGACAACGTGCCGTCGTTCCAACCGGGATCGCTGTGGCGATTCCCGACGGATTCGCAGGATTGGTGACACCTCGGAGCGGCCTCGCGGCCCGCAACGGCATTTCGGTGGTGAACGGCCCGGGGCTTGTCGATGCCGGCTACCGGGGCGAGATCAAGGTCGTGTTGGTCAACCTGTCGAGCGAGGCGTTCGCGATCGATCGCGGCGACCGAATCGCCCAGTTCGTCGTCATACCGGTCACGGTTCAGGAGTTTGTTCCAGTCGAGGAACTCCCCGGATCTCTTCGCGGATCGGGAGGATTCGGGTCAACCGGCGCGTGAGCTGTTCGGGCAACCCCGTGGTACCCTGCCGCGTCTCCGCGGATGTAGCTCAGTTGGTAGAGCGCAACCTTGCCAAGGTTGAGGTCGCCGGTTCGAATCCGGTCATCCGCTCGGAGGGCGGTTTCGGCCGCCCTCTGCTGACGAAGGTCTCGGCGACGTGGCCGAGTGGTTAGGCAAGGGTCTGCAAAACCCTGTACCCGGGTTCGAGTCCCGGCGTCGCCTCGTCGGGATACAATGCCCACTACGGGCGCTTAGCTCAGCGGCAGAGCGCTGCCTCGACACGGCAGAGGTCGGTGGTTCAATCCCGGTAGCGCCCACCCGGAAACCCTTACACAGTAGGGGTTTCCGTCGTTTCTACCCT
>CAVQRN010000006.1:0-192403 GCA_963715255.1 uncultured Actinomycetota bacterium
AACCGTCCGGGTTCGCCTTCATGCCCTTGTCCTGGCTACCGACCGTCGGGAATTGCTGATCAGTCTGCGATTGTGACGGGTCTGGGCGTCGTAGATCGTGACCGCCCAGAAGTCCTTGACCGGCACGTCCTTCGGCAGGTGCAGCTTGTAGGTCTTCGACCCGTCGACAGCCTTGTGCTTCGAGTGAGCGTGCCGATCGTGTACGACGACCCGGTCCTGGCTTCGGCACACCCATGGCCGGCGACACGCAGATGCAGTTGTAGTGGTACCAGCGCCCGGGCGTCGAGCACCCGTGCGCCTCGTTCTCGAAGAGACAGTTGTTGTCTGCATAGACGTTTAGCCAGTCGGCCGTGCTGTCCTGGTACGTGCGCTGGCCGAGTACCCGGCGGTAGAACGTGATTGCACCAGCCGCACGTTTCCGATCGCGCAGCGTCGGCGAGAATCTTCTTCATCCGCTCGTCCGGCTTGAAGGGTTGGCCCTTGACGATGCCGATCGCCGCCATGCGGCCGGCGCGCTCCGGATCGAGGAAGCCGACGGCTTCGCCCGGGATGAGTTCGTTCAGTTTTTCGAAGTAGGTGTCGTCGTTCGGGACCACCGTGTTCAGGTCGTCGCCGGAGACGTTCACGAACTCCATCGTGGGTGGGTTGTCTTCCGCCTTCGAGAGCGGATAGACCTTGAGGTGATCTCTGATGTTTCGGATGCGGCCTTGATGCCGTTCGTCAGATATCCGGCATGAACAGCCACACGCCGTACGACTTCGACTTGACGACGTAGTAGCCGTCTGGCACTTCACCCTTGTAGTCGGGAGGCAGGATGACGTACTTGCCGCCCTTGCCCTTGTCCGGGCCGGCGACACCGAGGTCCTGCATATAGAGGAACGCCATGTCGTTGAGAATGCCGAGCATGCCGGTCGGCAGGTCGACGACCGTCGGGCCGTCGGTGTCGAGAGCAAGGAAGCCGACGGCATACATTGTCGACGTGTTGCCGGTGAGCACGAGCGACGTGGAATCCATGAGCGTGTCCCAGATGCAGACCTGGTTGCTCGCTCTTCGCTCCGCGTTCAGCCTGGCTTTGTAGTCGGCCATGGACATGAGCGGGATGAGTCGATGAACACCTCGACAGCGCGGTAGGTCGAGATAGTCGGTACACGGTGGTGACGTTGTTTTGTTTGATTTCCGCAGAACACCATCGAAGAATGAGCGTGATTTTGATTCTCCAGATGTCTCTGGAATCCGGGTCTGGAGTCGTGATCCATTCCGGGATCGGCGTCTGTCATCTTGAAGCTAGGAACCTTGTCGGACATGGATATCTCCTCTCGAGCGCGAGTCGCAGATTCTGCTCACGCCGCGGGCGGTGTTGGGACTTACTCATATGCGCCCCGAACGCCGGTTGGGCAATACCCGAATCGGGTATGATCACGCTGGGACCTTCCGCACCCGGAGTGGGGGGAAAGGCCTCGGCGCCCCCTCCCGCGACAAACCGGTCGGCACGCTCTTCCGCTCAGGCAGTTCGCCCGGGCCACGGCCTCTTCGAGGAGCCACGATTGCACGTCAACGTCGCCGCAACGCCACGCAGGGCACCACTTCGCGGAATCGGTCGAGTTGCGATCGCATCTCGACCACGATCTGATCGGTACCGGCACCTGGACCTCCCGGATTCCCGCGAACGCCAAGCGAAAAGATACTCCGCCCATGTCGGTGTGCTGTAGACGAAGCGGACCGCGCCGTCGGCACCATGGTGGACACCGTCCGGCAGTTGCCGCGTGCCCAGAAGCTGGAGCAAGTCTCCAATCCGGCCGAGTGCTTCGACCGCCGTCGTCGGATCGTTGATAGCCGGCGACAGCGCCTTCAGTGCGATATCCACGAGGATTCGCAGGGCATAGGTCGGGTCCTGGCGGAAGGTGCGTTCATCACCGATCGCGACCCAATCGAAGAGTCGCGGCGTCGACCGAGATCGGCGTTTCCATAGACCCGGAACATCGTCGCTCCGGTGGCAACAAATTCGCCCACTGCCGGGGCCATCTCCACTGCGATCCCGGCGTCGGTTGCCAGGGTCACGATGCCGTCGACATGGACCGCCTGGGCGACTCCTCCGCCGTCCGTGGGGTTCCCGACACGCTGCGAGGGCTCATCGGGGAGGTGTGAATCACTGGTCCGCTGGGGGTCGGGATGGGCCTCGTCGGGGAACATCCGCATTGATGACCTTGCGTCCGAGCCGCCCGACATCTCCGGTGACCCTCCCCGACCGAATGGAACGGGTGACGCTGACGATCAATCCGAGGAAGAGCAGGATCGAGATCCCGACCGAGACCACGGACAACAGAACCGAATACTGGGGGACGTAGTCGCTGTCGCCCGGTGCGACCTCGGCCAAGATCAGCAGTGCATAGATGAACGTTGCAATGAACACGCCGAGAGCGACCTTCGTTGTGGGGTCCGTGGCGTCACCGACCTGGAGAAGTCGCGGCGTGTAGGTGCTCGAACCGAACTGGATCGCGAACGTGAGGATCGAGAACACGAATCCGGTGAACACGAGCATCCCGGAGGCGATAGCCGAGAGCGTCGCCTGAGCCGAGCTTGCGCTGTAGACGAAGATCGGATCGCTCGTCACCTGACGATCCACCCACGGCATGAAGACCAGACAAGATGATCGCAAGGATGGCGAAGACCATCGGGATGATCCACATGCTGGCGCGTGCCGTGCGCCGAAGATCGAACCGCTGTGCCCACGTCAACAAGGACGCCTCCCCTCGATCGCCATCCCGCCCACGCCGTCCGCCGTTCTACTCATCCTCGTCTAACCTGGTCTGCCCGGATCGCCATCACCCTGAACTCGCACCGTTCTCTGTTGGTCTTGTAGTCATGGACTCGGCCGTAGATCTTGATGAACATCGCCACGACCGGAGCCGAGAGCATCGCCCCCAGTACGCCGGCGAAGGCACCGCCGACGATCGTTGAACCGAAGCTCACGACTGGATTGAGATCGAGTTCCGATGCCGTCATCTGGTTCGGCAGCAGCGGCTGAACCACCATCTGCACAAACAGAATGACCGCCAGGATGATGACGGCGTCCGTCGTGCCGCCGGCTCCGAGCGCGATCAGCACGGCGATGTTCCCGAGATGTACGCACCCGATGTAGGGGACATACGACGTCACACAACGTCACCAAGGCGATCGTGAACGCCAATGGAACGCCGATCACGAGCGCCGTGCCTCCGATGATGACAGCGGTCACGGCGCTGGTCGCCGTCAGAGCGTAGAAATAGCGACGGATCGACCACGTGGCATCGTCCACGACGCCTGCGCCGAGATCCGCCGGTGCCCCGAGGTGCGAGCCGAGCCATGTCGAAAACTGGCTCCAGTCGGCGAGTAGTGGTAGTACGAGGAGGAGGAGCGCCACGCAGGTCTCCTGCGGTGAACGCACCGACGCTCGAGAACACGCTGCCAAGGGCCGAGCCGAGACGGTTGCCGCCGCCGGCGGCATCCTCAGCCCCGTCGGCCAGGCTCTGTCCCGAGCCGATGTCGATGCGAGTTGCAGATCCAGTCCCGGGCGGTTCGAGCCCTGCGGATAGCTCGCTCCTGATCTGGGGTGCCTGATCGATCGATGCCCGTGACGGCGACGGCGACGGCACCGACGCCAACCACAATGAGGCCGACGGCACGATGCCCGCGGCGAGCTTGCGTGACATGTGGTTGGCAAGCTTGTCGACGAGAGGGACGAACAGCGTGCCAATGACCGCAGCCACAGTCAGCGGAATCACGCAGACCGGACAGGGCCGCTAGGCCCACATAGATGATGACCGGACGTGCGACGATCCCGACGATCGCCCACGTGGGGAGCCCGAATCGGGTCAGCCCGTCGCGACCCGGGACGACCGCCGCCGGCGCCGCTTGGCTCTGCGAGTCGCCCTTGACCGATGTGCTATCTGTCTGGTCCACCATCTTGCTCCCATCTTCCACGAGCGAATCTCAAACTGGTTGTATACGCGGTCATACTGCACCACTCTGAACGACCCATCATCACCCAAAACGGGTACTCTCAAGGCACGAGGACGACCGTTACTCCTCGCATCTCTTGAGGGGCGGATTCGCAGTCGTTCAGCTCTTGCCAAGCCACCTGACAAATGACGGCGTGGCGGAAGCCATGATCATCTCGCCGAACACCGTCAAGGCCTATCTGAAGAGTATCTACCGCAAGGTCGGCGCCACGAAACGCAGCGAAGCGGTGGAGAATGCCAGAGCTTTCGACCTCATCGACTAGGCGCTCTCCACGCTCTGACGCAGTGGGGGACGGCGGACTTCGCTCCCGCGAGTCCGCAGGGGGCTGCTCCGGAGCCGACACACTGCACGTTCCCAGCGCATCTGTCGCACGATCGCAGTGGGGACGCGGAACGCTCGCGAAGTCGCAGGGGCGTTCTAGCTGACACACCGCATGTTCCCAGCGCATCTGTCGCACGATCGCAGTGGGGGGACGCGGATTCGCCCCCGCGAATCCGCAGAGGGGCACGCCGCTGTTCGAGACCTGCGACACCCGACAGCGTTAGTCTGAGGACATTGGAGTGGCCAGATCGCCCCCGTGTTTCATGGGCAACGGGCTCGCAATCGAGATGGAGCAACAGCCGTGGTCGATCGAAAACTCGTGTCGGCGAAGATTCAACGACCCGTCGTCGGATTGAACGCGATCGTGCGCTGTCCAGGCCGACCGATCTACTCGGCCGGGCCCCCGATCACCGGGTCACCCTCGTCACCGGGCCCGCCGGGTTCGGCAAGAGCTGGGTCGTCTCGGACTGGCTCGATTGGCACTCCGACTGGCACCAGAGTTGGCTCAACATCGACCCATACGACAGCGATCCGATCCGCCTCTGGCTCCACATCATCGAATCATTCCAACAATCGAGCTCGCCTCACACCGCCAATGCGGCACGCGAACGACGGCCGCCGGACGAGCTCACTTTCCCTGGTCGTCGACACCCTGGTGGCCGACCTCGCCCTCCGCGATGAACTCGAATGGTCGTCGTTCTCGACGATATTCATCACCTCGCCGGAGGTGAATCCCTGCTTCTCCGTCGCGGAGTTCCTCGCCCAACTCCCCGGGAATACCCACGCCATCCTTGTCGGTCGGTTCGACCCTGAGTTACCGCTCGCGAAGTGGCGGCTGTCGGGGGGATCTCCTCGAGGTCCGAACGGCCGATCTCCGCTGCACCCTTGAGGAGACCGGACATTTGGTCACCGACACCCTGGGACTTGCGCTGCACACCCGGCGTCGTCGTGAGATTGCATGCTAAAACCATGGGGTGGATCGCTGGTCTGCGGATGGCTGCGCTGGCGACCGCCCGGAACAGGGATATGAGTCGCAGCGTCGGTCAGATGCCGGCAGTCGCTAAACGCTCGATGGGGCGTACGACGCTCTCGGCGACTACCTCGTTGAGGAAGTGCTCGGCGACCTGGACGAGTCGGATCGCAAGTTCCTGCTCGACACCTCCATCCTGCACGACCTGAACGCCCCCGTCTGCAACGTGGTGTCGGGGAGGACCGACAGCGGCGAGCTGCTCGAAGGCTTTGTCCGCTCCGGATTGTTTACGAGCTCGTCTCGGTGGTGCCGACGCCTGGTACCGATACCACGATCTCTTTCGTGACGCGCCGGTTACTTTGCTCCGCCGAACGGCACCGCTCCACGAAGCAGAAATGCATCGGCGGGCAGCGTTGTGGTTCCACGACAACAACGACCCGGTGGCGGCGGTCGGCCACGCACTCGAGGTCGGCGAGACGGATCTTGCCGGGCAGCTGGCTCGTCGAGTCCAGCCGTCCACTCTCAGCGAGCTACCAGAACTCAACACTCCGGACCTTGTTCGAGCAAGTTGATGCGGCGTCACCCAAGCTACGACCGGCGGTTGCGGCAGCGTGGATGTTCCCAACCCTCTTCGGCGATGTCGGCGGTGATGAGATCGATCGTCTCCTCAACCTTGGCCGAGGCGCCCTTGCATCGATGACCGAGGAGGAAGAAGCCGCTGACGCCCACCTCTGGGGCCTTGTTCCGTACTTGTTCGCGAGGTATCCCGACGAACTCATCCGCGGCATCGACGCAACGATCGCCCACCGCACCGGCGACTTCGACCTCGCCGTGGAGACGTTGGCAGCGCAGGGACCTGAGCCGAGCGAGAGCGGCTGGGTCAAGGTGCAGCCGGCGAGATGCTGATATTCCACGAGCAGTACTCAGACGGATTGAAGCTGGCAGAACAATGGCACAACTACTGCTTCTCGCCGCTCAATCCGGTCCTCGGCAACCAGGCCTATGCACTCGCCACGCAGGCATTTGCCAGTCTCGGCAGCGGCGACCTCGCCGCGGCCGAGGCGCTGTCCACACGCGCCGGCGACTTGATGAGGGACAGCGGGTTCGCCGATGCCTTACAGTCGGCCGTCGCAGCAGTACCCCGTGCGTGGGCCGCATGGGAACGTGGTGATGTCGACACGGCGGAGGCCCATATCATCGAAGCCATCGATCTCCTCGATCGGCTCGGGGAAGTCCCCCCGGGTGTGCTTGGTCGTGTTGTGCTGGCCGGTGCGCTGGCGTACCGCGGGAAGATGGAGGAGGCCAAACAAGTGCTCAACCGAGCAAGTCTGTCATCCGCCGGATCGGTTGTCGTCGGCTACTTCGCCGATCGGATTGCGGTGAACGGGCACGCCTCTCGCTGCTCACGGGTGATGTTGTCGGCGCCGAGGTCGTGCTCCCGAACTGGAGGGAGCGGATGGAGGAAGGAGCGACCACCATGACCGAGCATCTCATCCTTGCTCGAATGGCGATCGCAGCCGGGGAGGAGGCCGAGGCGAGCGCTTGTTGCTCCCGATGAGAGATTCGAGATCACCACCGCACACCGCCTCGAACTCCACAAGCTTCAAGCCCACTTGGCGGTCCGTGAGGGTGCCGACGCGGTGGCTCTTGACGAGCTCATCTGCGGCAATGCGGATCGCCGCTTACACCGGTCACGTTCAACACTTTCGACGCCCCGGTCTTCGGAGCGCTCCTGGCCAACGCCGCAGCTCTCAGTGGACATCGGTTGCGAGCAGATGTCGCTATTGCCGCCTGTCGGTCGCCGCCGGTGACTCTGCCGCCGCGCTCGGTCGAGCCACTCACCAGCGTGAACTCGAGACGCTCCGCCTCCTGTCGAGTCACCTCACGTACAAGGGCATGGCCGACACGCTCTTCGTCTCCCCGAATACGATCAAGGCCTATCTCAAGAGCATCTACCGCAAACTCGGAGTCAGCAAACGCAGCGAAGCCGTGGCGAACGCCAGAGCCCTCGGCTTCATCGACTGACCGTGTGCTCTCCGTCCCCCACGCAGCCTCAATCCGTGGAGTCGTGGATCCGAATCTGCCCGGAGCCCTTGGTAGAGAAGGTTTCCCGTGGTTCCGCGGCAACACCGAGATCATGGCTGCACTGGGGGTGGCGAAGTCCGTCGGATGACGAGGAAATCCACCGATTCTCCACCGGGAGACCGTGGATTGGGGCGCAGTTGGGGGACGCGGATTCGTCGCGAGTCCGCAGGGGGCTGCTCCGGAGCCGACACAACGCACGCTCCCAGCGCATCTGTTGCACAATCGCAGTTGGGGGTGTCGACGGCGGGTGAATACTGAGCATTTGGCGCCGGTCGAATACTGCGCGGTGTGTGTGGTTGGCGGCGATCCTTGGATCCGATGCGGATTTGAGGAGGAGAGGATGTATCGGGTGCGGGATTGGGCTGAGGTTCATCGTTTGTTTGAGCGGGAGGGTTGGTCGAAGACGAAGATCGCCGGGTCGTTGGGGATGTCGCCGGAACACGGTGGATCGGCTGCTGGAGTCTGTCGGAGCCGCCTCGGTATGAGCGGCGGTCGGCGGGTTCGAAGCTGGATCCGTTCAGGGCGTCGATCCTGATGATGCTTGATACGGATGCGACAGCTGCCGGCGACGGTGATCATCGAGCGGCTGCGTCGTGAGGGCTATGGGGGTGGGATCACGATCTTGAAGGACTATCTGCGCTGAGGTGCGGCCGGTGTTTCTTCGGGCGAGGTCGTATCAGCGCACCAGCTATCTGCCTGGTGAGATCGGCCAGACCGATTGGTGGGATCTCCCGATCACCGTCCCGGTCGGTAGGGGCACGTCGCGGCCGGCGCATGGTGTGGTGACGACGCTGCCGCACTCGGCGGCGCATGCCGCGGTGTTCACCTTCGCGAAGACCGTGGCTGATTTCACTCCGGCGTTCACAGGGACGATGGTGCGGTTGGGTGGCGCGCCGGAGAAGATGGCGGTGGATCGGGATGCGTCGATCGTGGTGCCGCATTCCCGTCCGGCCCGGCTCCACACGGAAGTGGCGGCGGTGTTTGGGGCGTTCCGGATCCGGCCGGTGATACTGGCGCCGAGGAGTCCGGAACCAAAGGGCAGGTCGAACGCACGATCCGGTATCTCGAGACGTCGTTCCTGCCACTCCGGACGTTCGACGGATCTGGCTGATCTCCAGGCCCAACACGACGACTGGGCCGCAACGAAGGCGTATCGGCGACATCACCGGCGTGTCGGCGCCAAGGTCGGCGACGCGTGGAGAGTCGAACAAGGGTTCCTGGCACCGATCCCGAACCCGTTGCCCGACACGCATCGACATACCGAGGTGCGGGTCACCAAGGACGGGTTCTGCCGGATCGGCGACGTCGACTATTCGGTGCCGCCGGGCCTGTCCGGCCGTCGTGTTCAGGCCAGGGTTTCACCGACCGAGGTGATCGTGTTCTGTGAGGGACGCCAGATCGCCCGCCACGTCCGCAGCTTCGTTCCTGCCGATGTCGTGTTGGACCCGAAACATGCCCGCCAGCTGCGACAAGCTCGTGAAGCACACCGGCGGCTCAACCGTCGTGACCCGGACATGCCGGCGGTCGATCTGGCCCGCTACGACACCCTTGCCGAGGCGATGCGATGAGCAGCAGTGACTGCCGATGTGGCGTATCTCACCCGGGCGTTGAAGATGCCCCGGGCCCGTCAGAGTAGCGTCGTCGCTTGCCGACACCGCACGTGACGAGGGTTGGGACTACACCGAGTTCTTGGCCAAAGTGCTCTCAGAAGAGGTCGCGTCTCGTGAGACCCACGGCGGCGAGAACCGGGTCAGAGCGGCCCGGTTCCCCCAAACCAAGACCCTCGACGATTTCGATTTCACCCACCAGAGATCCGTGTCCCGCCAGCAGATCGCGCATCTCCACCAACTCGACTTCCTCCGCGAAGCCCACAACGTGATCTTCTTGGGCCCACCAGGCACCGGCAAGACACACCTGTCCATCGCATTCGGCGTCCAAGCCGCGCGGCGCGGCTACCGCGTCGCGTTCGCCTCCGCAACCGAATGGGTCACCCGACTCGCCGACGCCCAACACGCCGGCCGACTCGGCGAAGAGCTCGAACGCCTCGGACGCATCCCGCTGATCATCGTCGACGAAGTCGGCTACATCCCATTCGACCCCGACGCCGCGTCGCTGTTCTACCAACTCGTCTCGTCCCGCTACGAACAATCCAGCCTGATCGTGTCATCGAACAAGACGTTCTCCGCATGGGCCGAGATCTTCGGCGACGCCGTCGCCGTCGAAGCCATGGTCGACCGGCTCGTCCACCACTCCCACATCCTCACCCTCAAAGGCGACTCCTACCGGCTGAAAGACAAACACGACCAACTAGAAACCACCAATGACAACCACTAGAACGCGCAGAATTCAACCGACGCAAACCGCGCAGTTTTCAACCGTCGTTGACACCCGGTCAGAGCGATTTCGAAATCACACCGTGGCGAACCCTCACGAGCAACGCGTGCGCAACACGTGCGTAGAAACCGTTACGTACCAAGGGTTTCAAGCGATCGCGTCGTTCGCGACAAAGCGTCGTTCTGGGAAAGATCGTGTTCTCCCCGGTCGGAGCGCTTTCGGATTCGAACCCGCCCGATCTGGTGCAACACGTGCGCAACAGGTGCGCAGAAATCCTTACAGGTACAAGGGTTTCAAGCGATCGCGACGCTTTTCGTCAATTGCGACACGACGGTCGACGCTCGATGTCACCGTCCGTCGACGGGCCGCTCAAGTCCGCTTCACTCAATGGCGACACAGGGGGTGCCGCGGACGCCGTCAGGTGCTCAGAGCTTCACGTGCCCGGTAGCACCGAACACACGTGGAGGACTCGATCGACGAGGGGCATGATGCGCGGCAAGTACACCGTGGTGATGGCTTCAGCCTGGCGATGGACATCCAGCGCCGCTTCAGATTCCCATCGTTCCACCACGATGAACGTACCCGGGACCGTCTGAGATTCGAATGCTTCGAATCGCACGCATCCGGGTTCCGCTCGCGACATCACCACCTGCGTCGTCAACAACTCGCGCAGTTCCGGTAGGTCGGCGAGGTCCTTTGCCGTGAGAATCACGGTGAGATCAACCACTGTTTGGCTCCTCTCGGTCGGCACGAATCCTGACCGATCCGGGACGGATCAAGGACAACCACGCCCGCGAGGGTCTGCCGGGTTGCGCTCAGTCGAAGTTGTTCTTCTTCCCCTGCTTCACGTAGGCACCCTGAGCGCCGACATGATTCCGTGTGTGCATCGCCTTCTGCTTGGCGAGATGCCCGAACATCTGGATGCCGAAGCCCCCGTCGAGATCATTGGTGATCCTCTGGCGCCAGGGCCGCCTGATGATCTGCGTCGTCAGGCGGCGCGTTGTACGAGGCTGCGTCATGATGTGGTCTGCGATCTGATACGCGCGGTCGATGAGTTCGTCTTTGGGCAGTACCTCGTTGACCATGCCGTATTCGACCGCGGTTTGGCGTCGATTGCCTCTCCGGTCAACAGGGCATAGGCGGCGCGTTTGACACCGAGCAGTTCTTCGAAACAGCTGTGGATACCATCGCCGGGGACCGAACCGATGTCGTAGTGCAGGTCGTAGAGGACGGCGTCATCGGCCATGAACGTGATATCGGCCATCAGGGGAATCTCGCTGTGGAAACCGCGACCCATTGAGTATGCCGATGGTCGGGATTTCCAGGTCATTGATCAGAGAGCTGACGTTGATCCTGCCGTCTTTGTAGGCGTACTCGTATGCCCAATGCTGGAGGTCTTCCTGTTCGAGTTCGAAGCCTTCAGGATCTACATCCATCATGAAGTCCTCCCCGGAGCCCGTGAAGATCATGACTTCGTTCTCGGGGTCAGCTCCGATGGTCTTGAACAGTTGACCGACCGACCGATGGTTCTCCACGCTGAGCTGAATGGACCCTCCCCGGGTGTGTCGCCCGGGCCAGGATGACGCCGTCGGGACGGCGCTCAAGCTCGTAGTGCTCCTTGAACCGTTCCTTGTATTCCTCGAATTCTGGGGTAGGAATGAAGCTTGTCAGCGACACGATCCACTGCTCCTCTCGACGCTCTCCAGTGGACCCGACCAGACTCCTCTCCGCCTCGAGCACACCGGCGCCGCCACCGACATCCCACAACGGGCGAACGCGTGATGAGCCCCACGATCACCCACCGCTCTACGGTAGTCCGGCTTCGCGGCGGGTGATCTCATAGATGGCGCTCCAGTCGGCCTCGCCCATTCCCGCCGCTATTCCCGCCTGAAGTTTGCGCTCCACGACCTCCCCGATGTCCAGGCTCACACCCGCGCTCTCCGCACTGGCAAGCATCAGCTGAACGTCTTTGAGGCCACCCGTCATGACGAAACCGCCACGCCCGGCGAAATCTCGACTTCGCAACTTCTCGGAGTATTCCTTGAGCGCAGGGTGGGCGAAGAGCTCCTCCTGAAAGAAGTCTCGGATGTGTTCAACCGGAACGCCGGACTTCTCCGCCAACACATAGGTCTCGCTGAGATCTAGAGTCTCGATCGATGGAGATCACGCTGTAGTTGACGCACAGCTTCATGGAATTGGCGATCCGCTGAGACTCAGAGACAGCGAGAACCGCTTTCGATACCGCGTGACGCACCGGAGTGGCGATCGCCAGCGCCTCGGGGTCGCCCGCCAGGACGGACGTCAGTTCACACCTCGCCGCAGCATGGGGGCGGCCGATCACCGGCCCGGACACGTAGGAGCTGCCGTGGTCGAGATGCATCTGGGCGAGTTCGTCGGCGTAGTCCGGTGAGATGGTCGTCACACAGACGTGCACTGCGCCTTGCTTCATGCCGGCCAGAATGCCGTCGGTCGCCCGCAGGGTGTCCCCGATGGATTTGTCATCCATGAGACTCGTCACGATGACATCGGCGCCGGTGACCGCTGCCTTGGCCGATGCGCTTGGTTTCGCGCCTTTCGCGACCAGCGGCTCCATCTTTGACGCAGTGCGATTCCACATCGTCAGGTCGAATCCGCCGTCAAGAATGCACTGGGCAATACGCGAACCCATGTTTCCCAGACCGATGAGCGCAACTTCCATGGACGGGACCCCTTGGTCGTGGTGCATTGCCGTCGCGACACTAGGCGTTCCGCTCACGACAGAGTGAACCGTGTCAAGCGGACGTGGCCTGAACCGGGGATGTCCCGCGTCCATCCCCGGCGCCAATCTCCAACCATCCGAGGTGTGCTTCCGAGGAAGCTGCGAGGACTGGCCCGGCTCGACCAGACCCGGACCCACGATGGCAACGCCAGTGGTCACCGGGCCTCGGCCCGCAACGAGAGCGAACGCAGCGAAACAGCTCGAAACCAGCACGCTATCCAGACAAGGCGTTCGTGAAAGTCCGTGAGGACGGCAGACAGCCAAACGAACGCCCCCGGCGCAGCCGGCCGTCCTGCGTGACGTCGCGGGGCAATTCCGAGCCCTGTTGATCGTGGGGCCCCAGCCGGATTCCTGCGTTTGATGCGGTGCACCTCAACCGGTCTGTCCGGCGTGGTTGGTGTGCCGACGCTCCACGTTGTGTGCCTATCGGACGCGGCGTATTCGGATGACGGGCAGTAGTCCTCTATCGGGAGGGTCGGTCTGGTTCCACAATGGTCGCATGAAGTCATGGCGCCTGCTGGGTGGCATGGCAGTGGTAGTGAGTGTCCTTGTGGTGGCGCCGACCGCTGCCCAGGAGCAGCCCGATGGGGCCGTCTTGTTGATTCTGGACGCTTCCGGTTCTATGAATCGCGTCGACGACAACGGGGTGGTACTGATCGAGGGAGCGCAGCAGGCGCTGACCGGCCTGGTGGAGGTACTGCCGGAGGGGGCTGCGGTTGGCTTGCGTGTGTACGGCCACCGGGTTCCCAACGATGACAAGGCCAACGGATGTCAAGACACCGAGCTGATCGTGCCCGTCAGCCCTCTCGACCGCGCGGCCATGACCGAGGCCATCAACAGCTTCGGGGCCAAGGGGTTCACACCGATTGGCCTGTCCCTGCAAGAGGCGGCTTCCGACCTTCCGGGCGGTCGCGGCACGGTGGTACTGGTGAGCGACGGGGAGGACACCTGCGCACCCCCCGACCCGTGCCAGGTTGCCCGCGACCTCATCGCTTCGGGGATCAACATCGAGGTACAGACGGTCGGATTCTTCCTGGGTGATGATGTCGCCGCTCGAGCCCAGCTGCAGTGCATAGCCGACGAGACCGGCGGCAGCTACCGAGAGGTGAGCGGCGTCGACACGCTGGCCGCCGAGTTGGGGTCCATTGTCCGCAACGTCCTGCCTGGTGTCGGCCACATCACCCTCCCGATCACCGGCTCTCTCGAGATCGCCACGGCAACGTTGCTGCCGATGGGACCGCCGTTTGGATCAGATGTGGGTTGGCACGAGTACATCGGCAGCCAAGGCGGCTTCGACACGCGCGTCGGAGCTGGTGAGATCCGATGGTTCGCTCTCGAGGTCGCGGAGGGACTCGGCCTCGATGTGGCAGCGGATGTCTACCTACAGGAGGCCCCGGCGCCCGGTGAGACATTCGAAGTACTCATTCTCGACAGCTCGCTCGACGATGCGCGCCGGCCGGCGCCACGACGCGGCCCACAGATTGTCGACCTCAATCAGTACGTCCGCGAGTCCGGTCTTGGGGAGTTCATAGTGGTCGCAGCCGGAAATCACACCGATTTCCAACCGTACTCCGACCTGGTGCAAGAACCCGAGCAATTGGTAACGATCGAGCGGCAGGGCTACGACGAGGCCACCTACAACAGCGAGGCGCTGGCTCGCTGGCTGGCTCCGATCGAGGCTCCGATCGAGGGCGGCACCTACTACATCGGACTCAGCTTGGACAGCGACCGACCCGCCGCCCAGGTGAGTGTCGGTTTCGGCGCTTTCGTTACACGCCAGCCAGCCGATCTCTACGGTCAGGTCTATGAACACGTAGACGGTGGACTCGAGGCAAGCACCGCCGGTGCGTTGACCGATCCGGCCGACATGTCGTGGGACGCCTATGGCCTTCCCCCCGGCGACTACCCCTTACAAAGGATGTTCTACGTGGGCGAGATCAACAGTGGCGAGACCCGCTGGTATCGCCAACCAGTGGAAGTGGACGAAGCGCTGGCGGTGGAGGCCACCCTGCAGAGGGCTGTCGCCTCCCAACTGCTCGTCGATAGCGGAGAAGACGACGTGCAGTATTCCAACGAAGGTGAATTCTCCGTCCAGATCTACGACGAGGACCTCGATCCCATCGGAGGCGAGTACCGCTCGACCATGCAAGCCTCGATCGATGACGAGTCGTCCAGTCCCCGTGTGGGCGCCTCGATGGCCTTCTCGGGGGAAGGCGAGATTCCGCCATCCACCCAGGGAGAGGTCTACCTTGCCATCACCTGGACCTCACCGACCGAAGAAGCCGCTGAGGTGCAATTCATCGCAGACATCATCCCGCGCTACCCCGACGGCGTCTACGCACCGACCCCAGTACCGGAGCCTCCCGATGGTGGCCCCGAACCCCAAGCGGCCGAGGATTCAACTGGAGGTGGCGAGGCAATCGAGTGGCTGTCGTTCGCGGGAGCCGTGACCCTGCTGCTGGTCGCCGGCGGTTGGCTGTTCCTCACGACGGCGCCGACGCACCTAGCAAGGAAGCACCGTCGCGACTTCTCAGCCGAGCAATCGCGTCCTTGAATCGAGACCCCCAGAACACCCGGATCTCGTGCAACAACGCACAATTCTCATGGTGTCTGGGAACGGCATATGTGGGCGGCTGCAGAGCGTCGGATGGGATCCCCCATATTCCCGCAGCTTCAAGGGGAGACTGCAGCACATGTGGGTGGGCGAGATGGCCGTGCTCGACTCAGCGCTTGCCGTTCACCGAGAACGGGAAGCGAACGGAAGAGTCGTGGTCGAACACCCGCAGATCCAGACGGATATGAGGTCCGCCAATTGGGGTGTCTCGAAGTACTCGATGTCCTCGACCTCGGATCTCCCGATGAGGCTTGGACTCGCCCACTCGTCGAACGACGTCCCATAGATCCAAACGTAGACGAGGTATATGAGGTCGTGTCCGGCGTCGATGATTGCGGAGACCTCCGTTCCCGTTCGCCCTTCGACCGGTTTGAGGTCAACGTGTTTTGTGTGCCCGCCTCGAGGTCCACGCTCGGGGGTGTACACGAGTCGCTTTTCACCAACGGTGGCGACGACTTTGGACCCTTCGTGGTGGTACACGACGGAGTACGCCCGCCTGCTATCGGCTGGTGCGGACACGTCTCGAAGGTACCGCTGCCATTCGGCTTCAGCAGCTTCAGGGTCGTCTCCCAGAAATGGGATGAAGAACCTCACGACAGTCTCCACGATCCCCTGTTTCAATTACAGCACGCCCTGGTCTGTTTGAGAAGGGACAATCAAGCCCGTTTTGGTCGATCGTCGATCACGTTCTCCCTCAGCTCCATGCGAGGAGGTCGATGTCGCCCGACCCTTCTCTTTGATCGCCGGTTTTGCTGCAAGCGAAGGCGGATGCCAAGGTGAGGCGGTACCGGAATCATGGACTGTGAGCAGCCAGGGCGCTGCCCGAGAGCGTCAGGACCGCAAGATCGGGCACTCCCGGCCCGAACGGGAGCGCCTGATCGAACACGCCCGGCACGAGAGGGAGCGACAAGCCGAGGGGGGCCGGAAGCACTCCAAGAATCGTGCGGAACGCGAGAAGACCGATCGTGCGGAGCGCGAGAAAGCCGATCAGTTGCCCAGGGCTTCCTGTAGACTTCGTTCTTCAAGGCGGCCCCCGTCTCAGCTTCCCTTTGTCCGCGGACTTCCCCAGAGTCAACCCTCTCCGCCCGCATCGGTATTCGCTGTCGCATCAACCAACCGGCGCCATTGGCGACCGTTTGAGAGGATGGACAATTCATGAGGCATGGCAGAGCGCAACCATCGATCGCGTTCTTGAGTACCTACCCGCCCACGTCGTGCGGGTTGGCAACGTTCGCGGCCGCCTTGCGCGGAGCCGTTGCCGAGGTGCGGGGCTCAGACGAGGGCCTGGGCGTCGTGAGCTTGGTGGACGGCCGCCTTGGCGAGCGCAAACCGGAAGTCGTGCACGAACATCTCAACGGCGACCGTGCTTCCCTCGTGGGTGCGATCGAAGCGCTCAATGCTTTCGACGCGGTGTTTGTCCAGCACGAGTATGGGATCTACGGCGGACCTGATGGCAGCGAGGTTCTCGATCTGTTGTCGGGCCTCGAAATCCCGGCGATCGTCACGCTACACACGGTGCTCAGCCAACCCAGCCCAAGCCAACGGTCGATTCTGGAAGAGGTGGTCGCCCTTGCGGAGCGGACCATCGTCATGAGCGACACAGCCAGGCGGCGGCTCGTCAGCGGCTACCGGATCGACCCGGCCAAGGTTCGAGTGATTCCGCACGGTGCGAGAGTCAGTCTGGGTGGCCCGTCCTTGGCGGGCGGAACCCGCCCTGTCGTGCTTACGTGGGGCCTCATCGGGCCGGGCAAGGGTTTGGAGATGGCGATCGACGCTTTCGCAGGCCTTCGGGACCTTCGTCCCCTTCCCCGCTACGTCATTCTGGGCAAGACGCATCCCAAGGTCCATGCTTCCCAGGGCGATGCCTACCTCGAGGGCCTCGTCGCCCGGGTCCATGATCTCGAACTGGATGATGTCGTTGAATTCGACGACCGGTATCTCGACACCGATGCGCTTGCTGTCGCGGTCCGCCGGGCCGATCTGGTCTTGCTTCCCTACGAATCCACCGAACAGGTCACGTCAGGAGTGCTGGTCGAAGCTCTCGCAGCAGGCAAGCCGGTCATCGCTACCGCCTTTCCCCACGCCGTCGAACTCCTGGGTACCGGTGCCGGGATCGTTGCCCCGCACGGCGATGCGATCGCAATGACGACCGCCCTCCGGAGAGTGTTCACCCATCCCTCGCTGGCGGCCAGGATGGCCGTGGAAGCAAACCTGATCGGATCGACCCTGTACTGGCCTGCCATCGCCCGCCGATACGATCACCTTGCGACCAAGCTGGCAATCCAGCACCATGCGGCCCGCCCTCTCACCACCACCGCCAAGCGTCCCCAGAAAGTCTTTGATGCCTTCGCAAGGGTCAGTTGACGTCCGATTCGGCCGCCGCGCATTGAGGGAGGAACCGGTGCGGTTGGACCTGTCGGCCGGCAGGAGCCTCGCTGGTCCTCTCCCGAGGACTCGATTCGATCACCTGGGACGGATGACCGACCATCGGGGCCTTTGGGAACACGCTCGCTTCACGACCCCGCGCACCGAGCACGGCTATTGCACCGACGACAACGCTCGGGCACTCATCGTCGTGGGCCGTCAGCCGGATCGGTCTCCTGGCCTCGTCGAACTGGCCGGGGTCTATCTGACCTTCCTTCAAGACGCTCAACTGCCGGATGGCGGCTTCCACAACCGGCGCAACTCCGACGGGTCCTGGGCCGATGAGGTGGGATCGGACGACTCCCAAGGACGGACGCTTTGGGCATTGGGGTCGGTAGCCCGCCGAGGTCCGGCTTCCTGGATGCGCGAAGTTGGGCTCGACATGTTCGACAAGCAAGAGGGCTTCCGTTCACCCTCTCCACGAGCGAATGCTTTCGCAGTGTTGGGTGCAAGCGAGGTGCTCCACTTCTCGCCCAGACCATCGCGGCGCTCGGCAAATTCTGGAGCGGTGCGTCGGCAACCTCCATGTGCGAGATGATGCGCTCTGGCCGTGGCCGGAGGATCGGCTCGCCTACGACAACGCTCGCATCCCGGAAGCCCTTCTGGCTGCTGGGGCGCTCCTGCCCAACGACGGCCTCTTCGCTGCAGGCCTCCGCCTGCTCGAGTGGTTGGTGACAATGGAGACGCACGACGGCCACTTCAGCTTCACCCCCGTAGGTGGGTGGGCGCCGGGTGAACCCCGACCGGGCTTTGACCAGCAACCGGTGGAGGCAGCTGCGATGGCCGATGCATGCGGCCGGGCCTGGTCACTGACCGGCGACCGTCGGTGGAAGGATGGGGTCGAGGCAGTGGCTCGTTGGCTCGTGGGTGCCAACGACACCGGGGCGGTTCTCTACGATCCACAAACCGGGGGATGCGGGGATGGCCTGGGTCCCGACTACACCAACCTGAACCAGGGAGCCGAGTCGACGCTGGCCGCCCTCTCCGTGCTGCAGCAGGCAGAAATGGTTGATCGGACCGAGGCGCGACGGACCGCAAGGTCCGAGGCCTGAGCGCGCCGGTCGCCTACGCTCTACTTTCGCGTTCCAGCGCTCAACAAACGACGCTGACAGTCAGAGGCAAGCGACCCACGATATGAACCCACTACCGGTCACGCGAACCGCGGTGCGCTTCGCCCCCGACCCGCATCGCGTGGTCACCAAGCCGTTCTTGCCGGGGAAGCAGGTCTTCCCGGACGGGCAATCACGAGTCGAGCTCATCATCAAGCGAATCCTGGCCATGCCGGAAGAGGAGGTAGCCTCGACTCTGGCGGGCACCCAGGACCGTTTCGCGGACCGGCACAAAGATCTCACCAGCATTCTCGAGGGCAACTTCGCGGTGGTTGCCGGCCACGTTGACAACGCCAATGATCTCTCCCCGGAACGACGGCTGCTCATCGGGGCCTACTTCACTCACGAGTATTCGATCGAGGCGGCTTCCCTCAGCAATCCGTCGATTGTTCCGGCTCCCGATCAGTCTGGTCTGGATCCAGGGGAACAACGATTCGTCATGAGTCTGCGGGCAATCGGCGAGGGGCACATCTCGTCCATCGAGTTCCGTTCGGGCGTGATCGACGCCCGCGGGAAGATCATGATGGACAAGCCGAGCCGGTACGTGATGACCGCCCGTCGTAGATCCCCTATCTACGACAAACACGTCTTGTCGAGCAAGCTGGAGGAGCTGGGGGTGTTCAATGACATCACGCGCATGTGTCTCGATCCACTGCCTTCTCATTTCACTTTCGAGCAGCTCGAAGCCGCGATCGAGGAGGTCGACCGGCAGGGCGTGGATCGTGCCATCGCCATCCAGACAATCAAGGTCATCCACTGGCTCGCGTCTTCGAACTACGCGAGCACCTTCCCAACGGATTCCGAGATCTCGGAACGAGTGATATTCCCGGCAGGACCTACCGAGAGCCGCGGGATGGAAGACGCCCGCTTCGTGCGTTTCACTCATGACGACGGAACCGTGGTCTACTACGCCACCTACACCGCGTTCGACGGAATCCAAATCCTTCCGCAACTCATAGAAACTACGGATTTCGTGACTTTCCGTATCGCCACCCTGAACGGGAGCGCCGCCCACAACAAGGGTGTTGCCCTTTTCCCGCGCAAGATCGACGGCCGCTTTGCGGCCCTAGCCCGCCACGACAACGAGAACAACTACCTCATGCTCTCAGACAACGTGCGGTTCTGGCACGAAACCGAGAAGATCCAGGGACCCGAGCGCCCCTGGGAACTCGTGCAACTCGGCAACTGCGGGTCACCGCTGGAGACCGAGGCCGGGTGGTTGGTGATCACCCATGGAGTGGGACCGTTTCGCCGCTACACCTTGGGAGCCATCCTTCTCGACACCCAGGATCCCCGCCGCGTCCTCGGCAGCCTGAAAGAGCCACTGCTTGAACCAAACGAAGACGAGCGCGATGGGTATGTGCCCAACGTCGTGTATTCGTGCGGCAGCATGATCCACGGGAACCGCCTCGTTCTTCCGTACGGCTTCTCGGACGTCGGAGCCGGCATAGCCACGGTGCCACTCGACGATCTCCTTACCCGGCTTACGGAGAAGTAGCGACACCGCTCGTCCGATAGCCTCGTGCGGATCGATCATTCACAACATCCGTCTGGTGATCGCCTTCGGGGCCTCCGACACATCGTCCAACTTCGCCACGGTCCCGGTTGATGCGCTGCTGGCTGAGATGACCTGAGTCCGACCGGACCTCTCAGCCCCCGGCGAGGATCCGGTGGTAGAGCGTCAAGTAGTCGTCCACCATTCGTGCCGCGTCGAACCGTCGCTCGATCGAACGGCGAACATCGAGCCGGTCGAGGTGGCCGGCGTCACGAACAGCATCGACCGCCTCATCAGTGGTCGACACCAGGTACCCGTTGATGCCCGGTCGGATGATCTCCGGCATCGAACCTCGCTCATATGCGATGACGGGCGTCCCACAGGCCATCGCTTCTACCACACTGAAGCCGAACGGCTCGTCGAAGTCGATCAAGTGCAGCAGCGCCCTGGCGTTGCCAAGGACGTCTTGACGGCGATCCGGACCGACGGGTCCCAGGTAGACGACGCGGTCCCCATCGAGATGCGGCTCGACCGCGGTTTCGAAGTACTCGTGATCCTGGACGATCCCGGCGATCACCAACGGGATCCCGGCCCGCTTGGCCACTTCGATGGCGGCAGCGGTCCCCTTGTCGGGGTGGATCCGACCAAAGAAGACCAACGTATCCCCGCCCGGACCGACCTCGAAGGACCCGATATCGATACCGTGGTGAATCGTGGCCGCGTAGGGAAGTGCCGGATGGCGGTCGGCGTCGCTGATCGCCACGTAGTGGACACGATCGGCGTATTCGAGATACGCCGGCAAGGTGTCATCGTTGGCGAATCCATGGATGGTCGTGATCACCGGCGTGTCGACGAGCCGGGTGTAGGTGAGCGGGAGGAAATCGAAACTGTTGTGGATCAGATCGAATTCTGCTGCACGTTCGAACAGGGCGGCAATGTGCAGCGCCTCCCATGTCTTTGCGTCGAGCGTCGGGTCTTCCGAGTACCCGGTGGGTGCAACGCCCACCAGCCGGGCCGCGGTGACTGAATCAGCGGTGGCGAACAGGGTCACGTCGACGCCCCGGGCGACCAATCCTTCGGTGAGGAGCGAGGCAAACTGCTCCCACGGCCCGTAGTGCCGGGGAGGTACCCGCCACGAGATCGGGGCGAGGACCGCGACGCGAAGCCGATCGGAGCCAGGGTCGAGTTGATCAGGCAATTGCTTCGCTGCGCTCAGCGTCAGAAGGCCGGCCTACCGACTGGTTCGCCATACGCTCGGCGGCAGACCGCTTCATATTCTCTTCGAGGCGCTTCTCCACGAGGCCCTGGGCAGCCACCTTCGTGGTGTTCGTGCTGCCCTTGTCCTTGGTAGCCATCAGTGCCTCCAGACCGGCAACCGGAAGCGATCGCCATATGTGATTGTCGCACACTCCGTACCTCCCCCTCTGCCGCAACGAGCCCACCAGCACAACGGCTTGCGCTGCCCGCCCGTGACGACGCATGTGGGGGTGGTTGGCCTCGCTCCACGCCTTCAATAGGAACCGGACTCGGAGACGTGGAACCGACGAGCCCCGCAACCCCGCCCGCCGTCTTCAGAACTCTCAGAGGCCGGATCGCCGTTCAGCGCGGACGGGACACGAACGGAGAAGTCGTGGCCCGTCACCGTCGGCACGGGTTCGGGCACCGTGACGATCGAAGTGTGACAGCTGGAGTCAGACGGCTCAGATCAGACCGACAGGGTCGTAGTCGTGAAGTCTTCGATCTGGACGAGCTCGATGCCGTCCGCTGAGAGTGCCATTTCCGCAAGACGGTACATGAAGGTCTTGCCGCCTTCGGACAGGAACCAGTCGTGGATCGGGATCACGTACCTGGGTTTCACGGACGCGCTCGGTCGGCACCGGAGGTGAGCGACCCCCATGGTGCAGCGAATGGCATCGCAAGGATGGGCATCGTTTCATTGAAGCTGTGACTGTCGCCGGGATGAGACAACACATTGTCGATATGGAAGCCGGTGTTCTGCGGTCCGGGACCCATCGGGATTCGCTCGTGTGGTGACACGAACTGCGGTGTTCCTTGCGTCACTGCTTCGATTCCCTGTTCGAGGAGGATCGCCTGAAGCGCAGGGGTTGTCTCCACCTCGGCATCGTTCGACCGCTCAAGAGCTGCCTGAACGAATTCCAACGACACATGATCGCCGTGCTCGTGCGTGATCAGGATCCGGTCAACACCCTCGACCATCGACGGGTCGAATCGTTCGTCCTGCCAGGACCAGCCGCCGGGATCCAGGAGGATCCGCTTGCCTCCGACCTCCACGAGCAAACATGCGTGAACGAGTTTGGTAATCGTGACATCCATGGAGGCGACAGTAGCAAAGCCCGCATCGTGAGCACGCCGCATGACATCGGCCCTCCGGTGATCAAAGGACAGTCCGAGGGGCGTTGCGCACCCAGCCCACCAGGCTGATGCGTCGCTGCGGTCGGTGACCACATCGCCGGAACCGGTGTGCCCTCCCGGTAGGATCGGCGCATGCAATTCAACGCGATCGGCATCGTCTGCACCGACATCGCAGCTTCCCTCGAGTTCTACCGGATGCTCGGAGTCGATCTGCCCTACTTCGACTCCGACACGGGCCACTACGAGGCGGATCTCGGCGACGGAATACGGCTCATGCTCGACTCCGAAGCAGTCATGGCGTCGTTCACCGACGGCTACACGCCCCCGACCGGCAACGACCGCGTCAGCTTCGCCGTCGAATGCGCGGACCCCGGCTCCGTCGACACCGCCTTCTCCGAGATCACCGGGGCCGGGCACGCCGCGGTGCGGGGACCCTTCGACGCGTTCTGGGGCCAGCGGTATGCCACCGTCGCCGACCCCGACGGCAACCACGTCGATCTCTACGCAGCGCTCTGATCACCGTCCGTCACGGGAGGCCGGTCGTCCGCCGCCCGACCCCCGCTCCCGACAGCTGCGTCAAGAACACGCCGATCGACACGAGCGCGATGCCGGCGACTTCGGCTATCCCAGGGGTCTCGTCGAGGAACAGCCACGCGAGCGCGGCGATCTGAATCAACATCGTGTTGTTGATACCTGCCGATTCGACGGCCGACAGACGCTGGAGCGACCGGTTCCACAACGTGAAGGCGAACGCACCGTTCACCACGGCGAGCCACACGATGATGAGCCACGCTTTCGCCGAAACCTCGGGAATTCCCTCGGCGGCGAAGCCGACGACAACGAGGATCGCCGAGCCGATCGTCATGCTGAGGGCGGTGACGATCACGGGTGACAGCTGCCTGGTCCGGTTGATGCCACGACCGAGCAACGACGCTGCCACGCCCGCCCCGAGCCCGACGAATGCGGCGGCCATCCCCACCCTCGTGAAACCGAGGTCGCCGGCGAAGTACGCCCACACGCCGACCACGACGAGCACGGCGCCGGCGATCTGACGGCGAGCGGGGATCTCCGACAGGGATACGGCGGCAAGACCGGCGACGAGGAGCGGGGTCCACGACAGAACGAGGCTGGTCGTGGCCGCCGGCTGGTTGGCGATGGCGACGAACTGGGCACCCTGGGTGAGCGCATACATGAGAACACCGAGTGCCACGATCCGCAGGATCATCGGCCGACTCATGCGACGAATGGTGGCCCCCACCCCCGGCTCGCGAACCAGCATCCATCCGATCACGAGCAGAGCTGCAAGGCCGTAGCGGAGCGCCGCGAAGGAGATCGGCTGGAGCCCTTCACCGTCGAGACCCCACCGGATCAACACCCACGAGGAACTCCACAGAACCGTGACGAACAGGGCGATGCCGATGGCCCCTGGATGGGACGGTGTGCGTTCGTCGGACAAGACTCGATCCTCCCAATCGGCACGTCTGAGCGTGCCGACCTATCCCCTCGAGGCTTTTGTCCGGTGAGGTGCTGGGCCCTTCTCGGGCTTTCTGTGGCGCTCGGACCAGACCCCGCCGGAAGGCGGGCGGAACCCTAGCCACCCTTCAGTCGACGGCCATGAGCGTAGCCGGACGGCCCCCCGGCTGACGCAGCCCGCGGTGGTCAGGGCCTCGTCTTCACGGGTAGCTCAACGGCCCCGGCCGCCAGGTCCCGGATCTTCCACGTAGCGGCGAACAGCGGTTCCGATGCGACGAGTTCGACCGCGGCACTCGAGAACGCGACGTCGCCCTGCGAAGTGACGTAGATGAAGGTGGTGTCGGTGCCGTCGTAGGCGGCCGTCATCTCACCTTCGGGGAGATCGGATCGCAACGCTTCGAGATCTGTGCTCGCGATGAGATCGTCGATCGTGCCGATCGGATCGGTGTCGATGGTCGCAGTCGCTTCGATCGCTCCGGACTCTCCGGTCCGGGCGACCTCGACGGTGCCGTCGGCGTACACGATGTACGTGGCGCAGTTCGGCCCCATCATGAAACATCCGCCTTCATCGACGATGGTCACGACCGGGCCGTTCGGTTCGGCGGCGGTGGTAGTCGTCGTAGGGGCCGGCTGCAACATCGTGGTCTCGCCGCCACCCGACGCCGACGGGGAGCACGACGAGATCACGAGGCCGAGCACACCGATCGAGATCCATTTCATGTTGTTCCGACGCCGACCCGGGCCTGTGAAGTTCCCGAAGCGTTGTATGCCCGCGCCATCGTTGTCGGTCAGGACCGGACGGTGAACCGACTGAGCGACGGATCGGGTGCCACCGGGAAGACGTCGACCGAGCGGACTCGCGCCGATCGCGGGCCGTGCTCGAGCAAGGCCACGAACTGCTCGAGAACCCGTTCGTCGCCCTGCGCCCTCGTCTCGACCGATCCGTCCGCGTTGTTGCGGACCCAGCCCACCAGACCGAGTTCATTGGCCATCTGCACCGTCGTATAGCGATAGCCGACGCCCTGCACCCGGCCGGTGATCTTCGCCGTGATCGCTTTCTGATCCGCCATAGACCCCATCGTTGCAGATCGGTCGCCGCCGGGACCCAACATCGCCGTATCCTCCGTTCTCCTCCCGAGCCGGACCGCATGCGCTACACAACCCTCCTCTTCGATCTCGACCACACGCTGTTCGACTTCGACACGTCGGAAGATGCCGCGTTTGCGGACACGTTTGCCCGGGCAGGAATCGTCAATCCCAACGGGCATCGGGAAGTCTTCGGCGAGATCAACGCGGCGCTGTGGCTTCGGGTCGAACGTGGTGAGCTCACCCCGAAGCGGGTCGGCACCATGCGGTTCGAACAACTCATCGAACGGCTCGGCATCGACGCCGACCCACAGGCGATGGCCGACGACTACGTCAGAGGACTCGGAGCCAACGGTGACCTGTTCCCCGGCGCCCGGGACCTGCTCGAGGAGCTGGCGCCGTACGCCACACTCGCGCTCGTCTCGAACGGCATCGGTGCGGTCGCACGGGCAAAGGTCGCCCGTCTCGATCTCGACCGCTACTTCGAGGCCATCGTTGTCTCCGGCGAGGTCGGCACCGCCAAACCCGACGCCGGCATCTTCGACATCGTCTTCGACCAACTCGGCAACCCCGACAAGGCGACGACACTGATGATCGGCGACAGCCTCACTTCGGACATCGCCGGCGGCATCAACTACGGCATCGACACCTGCTGGTACGCACCAGGCGCACCGGGGACGGCCTCTTCGGAGGCGACGTACCGGGTCGGCAGCTTCGAAGAGATCCCCTCGGTGGTTGCAGGGACCTGAGGAGCGGCCACTCCGAGACGAGACGACGGGGACAATTCCGGGAACAGACGACACCGATACCGCGTCAGAAATGCATATACCGAACCGCCCGGAACGAGATTCCCTACCAGGATCCCAGGTCCCGACAGCTCGAGATTCCGATCACTGCTGCCCCGCATGACGCGCGGCCCGAACACCGCACTCCCGAACGCGAACGCCCCAACCCCAACGAATCAGAGGGCTCCTAGAGAGGGTTCGCGACCACGTACACGACGAAGATGACGATCGAGACGATCGTGTAGAGGCTGAGCACGTTGTTCACGTAGCGCCGCTCATCCGGCATCCCCGGCTTCATGTAGAGCGGAATGATGAAGGGCGGCGGCAGGATGAGCAGGGTGAAGAGCGCCGCTTGGGAGTACTCGTTCCCACCCAGGAGTGAGTTCAACAGCAGGACTGGGAGAACAATCGCGAGCGGCAGCAGGATCACCAATCGGAGAGCGACCGGAGTGATCGCCTCCCGCACTCCAGAGCGATCGAGTCGGATTCCGTATCCGACGATCAGCAGGATCAGCGGGACCGTCAACGCGGCGAGGAAGACGAGCGTGTTCATCACCCCGCCGACAACCGGACCGTCGTAGAGGGCATCGCGTAGACCGAGCAGACTGGCACCGACGCCGGCCAGAATCGCGATGATCACCGGGGAGCGGATGAACGCCCCGAACAACTTCCCCGGACTCTGGATGCCGTCCCGCTTGGCCAGCAAGAGGGCGAGGAAGACGAACCAGATGAACAGCTCGTGGCCGAGATCAACAACGGCGAAATAGCCGATCTTGCTCAGGCCGTAGGCGCTTCCGAAGAGGCTGATGCCGAGCATGCCGGACTCGAATCCCGTCATCAGGAACGGGAAGTACTCGTGGCCGGCACCGAATCGAGACTGGAGAGCGCGTCCGATGCCATAGAGGGCGACGCACAGCAGGAGGACCCCGATCACGATGGCGGCATCGCTCGGGTCGAACTCGATCTCGAGGAACGACGTGAACAGCACGGCAGGCAGCGCAAGGTTCACAACCAGCTTGCGGAGATCCCCGACAGTGCCCTCCGAGATGAAACTGGATCGGTGGAGCCAGAACCCGAGAGCGATCAGCAGGAGGATCGGCAGGACCCGGCTGGTGATGTCACTCATGCCGTGCCCGCGCCGCAGATGAGCATGGCGGCTGTTGCCGGGATGTCCAGTTCTTGCAGCATTCCGAACTGCACGCTATCGCCGAGCGCGCCCGTCATACGAACTGAGGCCCGGTTTCGGCGGCTACGACCGGGAACTCGCGACGCGTTCGGCGAAAGCACCGCCGGCCGCATCGGCTACGGCATCGACACCTGCTGGTAGGCACCGGGCGCACCGGAGACAGCCTCTTCAGAGACGACGTACCGGGTCGGCAACTTCGAAGAGACCCCCTCGCTGGTCGCAAGGACCTGAGGAGCGGCCACTCCGAGACCGGGAATCAGCGCTCGCCGGAGCTCGGAGTGCAGCGTGAGAGACTGAGGTCGATCACATCACCTCTCGCCGTCTCTCGATCAGTTCGCGAGATAGGGTTTCGGCAACGACTGGGTCGCCTTCGATCCTCTGGCCAGCAGCCTGTCAATGGCGCCGTAGAGGCGATGGAGAGATCCTGAACCGTCATTCTGCTTCTGCCAACCCATCCGGGAATCTCGCATCTCTTCCGAGATGGCGCCGATATGGGCCTTGATGTAGTCGGTCTGATCGATTGGATACACGATGCCCTCCCCGGGTCTATATCCCTCTGCCGAACCGCCGCAAGCCGACGGATGCGTCGCCCCTCCATTTGTGGAGTTCCACAAACGGTGACACCCGTGCCTTGTGGGCATGTCCCTGATGTCACTCCCTGAACGTATCACTCGACGGCGGAAGAACAACGGTCAGTTGACGCAACGTTGACCTAACTAGTCAGGGTCTCGGATTGCAGCCTGCTCGTCTCCGGGGTCTAGCTGCGATCCGGCGAAGCTCGGCCGAACGTCACCGACGTGTTTCGATGAACTTTTTGTACAAAGTCGGTTTCCGACGCGTACAGTCTCGGTGGGAGGGTTCTATGCCTGTGACACTCGGTAAACACGGAGACTATGCGGTTCGTGCCGCGCTCGATCTGGCTCGCCACTACGAAAACGGACCACGCAAGGCCCGCGAGGTAGCGGCTTCGATGGACATCCCCCCCGACTTCTTGAAGAGAATCCTCGCCGAGCTCGTGTCCCAGGGACTGTTGAACTCAACCGCCGGGCCAAACGGCGGCTACCTCCTCACCCGACCCCCCGAAGACATCACGCTGCTCGACGTCGTCGAACCGGCCGAGCAGCTTCTCTCCCCCGGTCAATGCATCCTTCGGGGAGGGCCGTGCGACTGGGCCGACGCCTGCCCCATCCACGACCCCTGGTGTCTTGCCCAGAAGGCCTTTGCAGAATCCCTGGACACCACGAACCTCGCCCAACTGGCTCGCATCGATCGCGACATCGAACATGGTGCCCACACCCCAATGCACCCGATCCACCCCAACCCGACGCCCCGACGAGGCACCCGCACGTAGTCGCACCGGACGCCCGCCGGGTATCGCGCGACCCCCGGAGACGAACAGCCGGCAAGCAGCAGTGGTTCTGTTACAGCGCCAGGTGGAGCCGGAGGGCTTCGTCGACCTCGAGCATCAGCTCAGCGGGCACGAACCCGATGTGTTCGGCGACCCGTTCAACGGACACCGAACGCACCTGCTCGGCTTGGACCTTCGAATCGCTTGAGAGCCTCGACTCGCCTGCCGGCAGCAGCACCTGGAAGGGGTACACGCGGTCGACGTTGGACGAAACGGGCGCAACGGTCACGACGCCCCGACCGAGTTTCGCCGCAGCGGCGTTCGCCGCGTCGTTCGACACGATGACGGCGGGGCGAAGCTTGCCGGCCTCCCCCGATCGTGCAGGATCGAGATCGACGACCCGGATCTCGCCGCGCAGCATCAGACTGCCGCCAATCCGTCGCCGGTGGTGACATCCCACTCGTCGGCACGACCCGAATCCGACCACTCCTGCCAGGCATCGGCATAGGAATCACCGAGTCCGGCGGAACGCAGCATACGAACGGCCGCATGCACCACGGCCGAGCGCGACCGGTACCCCTGGGAACGGGCGTACTCGTCCAGGAACTCGACATCATCGGCTGGAAGACTCACACTCACTTTCATACTTCGATACTACCAAGAGTCGGATGCTCTTACTACCCGTTCGGACGTCGACGTGCGCGACGGTCGTTTGGAGTGAGACGCCGGCCGACGGGATCCGTCACGAGGTGATGGTCCAGCTCAGTTCTCGTGCCCTGCGGTGCTTCTCGCGAACGTACTCCTCGCTGTGACGCGTCACGCGGGTCGCCCCCATCTCCTCAATGTTCTCGAAGACGTGGTCAACGGCGTCGCCAACCGGTATCTCGACGGAGCGGTCGGAGCAGTACTCGTATGCTCTGCCGTTGTGATCGAGATGGAGATACCGCCGCGAAATCCCGTGTTTGTAGACCTCGACGGTCTCCTCGCTGCAGGTTGAGCGGTACATCCACACGAACCCGTTGCAGTGCTTCATGGGGAGCACATCGTGGAGCGGATCCCATTCCGGGTCTCCCACCAGGAACGCGTTCGCGGATGGCATCGAGTTCGCGGCTGATGTCGAGGATGAGCCGTTGACGCTCCCCATCAGACACATGGGTCATGGAGACAACGTATGGGGTTCCGGACCGCGATGGAAGACTTCCGATCCGTGTTCTCGAAGACGTCCCCGGAACCGGAGAGAAGGCATCGTCCCGGCTACCGCCGGACACACTCACTCCCTCGCGTCCCAGGCACCTCGAGATGTGGTGCACGTTCGATGTCCGTTCGAAGCCGCTGAAGATCTTGGGCGATCGCTGCCCACACGACATCGAGCTCGACACGCCGGTATGCGTGAACAAGACCGTACCGGGTTCAGCGGTTGCGGTCGCGGGCTCTCTGCTCCCGATCGTCGCGCCGCTGCTGCTTGACCAGATCGAGTTCGTCGCTGCGTTTCTGGTCGGCCCGCTTGCGTTCGACGAGCAGCTCTTCTTCGTAGCGAGCGCTCTCTGCGAGCCGCTCCTCCTCGTACCGGGCACCTTCGGCCTGTCGCTCCTCGTCGTACCGGTCGGCTGAGGAGTCGCGTTCCTCTTCATTGCGGGCTCGCGAGGATCGCGTTCCTCTTCATTGCGGGCTCGCGAGGAATCGCGTTCCTCGTTCTCCCGGTCATCGTTCGACTGCTCGCCGTTCGCCATTCCGGTTCCGCCTCGCCTTGGGATCCGACCCGTCGGGTACCAAGGTAGCGGCGACCACGCCCATGAGCGAGATCCGCCTCCCCCCAGGGCTCTGGCGTTGATGCGGACGGGATATCGTCCGCATCAACGCCAGAGCCCTGGGGACGGGGTGCGAAGTGCGGGTAGGGTTACGGGACCGAAGGAGGCTGACGTGCACAACATCACCAGACTGAGCCACACCGACGCACTCGTGGTCCTCGATGCGATTCGGGGCCAACTCGAACGAACCGGACGGGGTGCGGCGGTCGCCGTCGTCGACGATCACGGCGAGCTCCTCGCGTTCATCCGAACCGACGGGTGCCGCCTTTCCTCGATCACCATCGCCATCAACAAGGCCTACACCGCCGCCAGGGAACAGACCGAATCCAAATCCGTCGGCGAAGCCTCCCGGGCCGAGGGTTTCCCCATGACGAACTTCGGCGAACTCCGCTACGTGTCGTGGGGCGGGGGTGTCCCCATTTCCTCTGACGGAAGGGTTGTCGGCGCCGTCGGCGTGTCGGGCCTCCCAGAAACCGAAGACATGGAACTTGCCCGCCTGGGCGTTGCCGCGTTCGAGGAGGCCCGGACCGGCGCAGACGGCTGACGAGTCGGATCCCGAGGATCGCCTCTGCTGCGGTGGCCCCGGCCATCGCCGCTGCCGCTCACTGCATCGAGCAGGGTACGGTAGTGCCCCATGGACTTCCATCCGGCGCCACTTGAAGGACTGTACGATCCCGCCAGGGATCACGACGCGTGCGGTATCGGGTTCGTCGCCAATATCAAGGGCCGCAAGAGCCACGAGATCATCGATCAGGGGCTCACGGTGCTCGCAAACCTCACCCATCGTGGCGCCGTTGGGGCCGATCCCCTCGCCGGTGACGGCGCCGGGATGCTGCTTCAGATCCCCGATGAATTCTTCCGGCCGGAGATGGCGGAACAGGGAATCGCTCTCCCGGAGCGCGGCCACTACGGGGTCGGGATGGTGTTCCTGCCCAGGGATCCCATCGACCGGATCGTGTGTGAGAACCTCCTCGTCGAGTCGGTGATCCGTGAGGGACAGAAGGTCCTTGGATGGCGAGATGTTCCCGTCGACTCTTCGTGCCTCGGAGAGAGTGTCCGACCCATCGAGCCGACAATTCGCCAGCTATTCGTCGGTCGGGGCGACACCATCTCGGACGCCGACGAATTCGAGCGCAAGCTCTACGTGATTCGCAAGCAGGCCCACATCCAACTGGTACGGCGTGCCCCCGAACTCACAAGACGGGGCGAGTTCTACGTGACCTCGATGTCGGCGCGGACCATCACCTACAAGGGCATGATGCTGGCCAAGAATCTCGCCGTGTACTACCGAGACCTCGCCGACGAACGCATCGAATCGGCGTTGGCGCTCATCCACCAGCGGTTCTCCACCAACACGTCCCCCTCGTGGCGTCTGGCGCAGCCGTTCCGCTACCTGTGCCACAACGGCGAGATCAACACGATCCAGGGCAATATCAACTGGATGATGGCCCGCCGCCGCAGCATGTCGTCCGAGATCATCGGTGACGATCTCGAGAAATTGTGGCCCCTCATCGGGGATGGGGCGTCCGACTCGGCGACCTTTGACAACGCCCTCGAGTTACTCCTTGCCGGCGGGTATTCGCTCGGCCACGCCATGATGCTGCTGATCCCCGAGGCCTGGGCGGACAACCCGCTGATGGACGAAGGGCGCAAGGCCTTCTACGAATACCACGCTGCCGTCATGGAGCCCTGGGACGGTCCCGCCGCCGTTGCGTTCACCGACGGCCGGCAAATCGGCGCCACCCTCGATCGCAACGGCCTCCGCCCGGCTCGCTACTTCGTTACCGACGACGATCTGATCGTGATGGCATCCGAGATGGGGGTCCTCGACATCCCCGAGGAGAAGATCGTTCAGAAGTGGCGCCTCCAACCCGGCAAGATGCTGCTCATCGACCTCGAACAGGGCCGCATCATCGGTGACGAGGAACTCAAGAACTCACTCTCCGGGGCTAAGCCGTATCGGAAGTGGCTCGACGAGACCCAGATCAGGATTGCCGACCTTCCACCCGAGGTCGCCGCCATGGGCCCCGACCCCGAGACGCTGCGTGCCGCTCAGAAGGCCTTCGGATACACCAAGGAGGACATCGAGTTCTTCCTGAAGCCGATGGCCACCCAAGGACAGGACCCGATCGGGTCGATGGGACGGGACACGCCGCCTGCGGTGCTCTCCGACCGGCCCAAGATGCTCTCCGACTACTTCAAGGAGCGCTTCGCACAGGTCACGAATCCCCCGATCGATCCGATCCGGGAGAAGACGGTGATGTCGCTCGTGTCTCTGATCGGTCCGCGGCCCAATCTGCTCGATCTCAACACCGGCGGCACGCACAAGCGACTCGAGGTCTATCACCCGATCCTCACCAACGTCGGCCTCGAACGCGTCCGACGCATCGAGAATCACGTCGACGACGCCTTTCGGACCCGGAAACTGAGCATGTGCTACCCGGCCGATGAGGGCATCGCCGGTATCCGGGGAGCGTTGAAACGGCTGTGTGAGCGAGCCACGCAAACAGTGCGCGACGGCCGCAACATCCTCATCCTGTCCGACCGATGCCAGGCCGTGGATCAGGTCGCCATCCCCGCCCTGCTGGCCACCGCCGCCGTCCATCACCATCTGATCCGCGAAGGTCTCCGAACCGAAGTCGGGCTCGTCGTCGAGACCGGCGAAGCCAGACAGGTCCACGATTTCTGCCTGCTCGGCGGATACGGCGCCGAAGCCATCAACCCGTACCTCGCCATCGACACCATCCACGCCATCGCCGACGAATTGCCGGGAAGCCCGACGCCGGAGGAGGCCGAGGCTACCTACATCAACGCCATCAAGAACGGCATGTTGAAGGTGATGTCGAAGATGGGTATCTCGACCTTCCAGTCCTACTGCGGCGCCCAGATCTTCGACGCCGTCGGCCTGAACAGCGACTTCATCGACGGCTACTTCACCGGCACACCTTCTGCTATCGGGGGCATCGGCATCGAAGAGATTGCCGCAGAAACGCTGCGCCGTCACGAGGCTGCGTTCGGCACGAAGACCTATCAGACGTCGGAGCTCGACGTCGGCGGCGACTACGCCTACCGGATTCGGGGCGAGGAACACGTCTGGACCCCCGAAACCATCTCCACCCTGCAGCATGCAGTCCGGTCCGGCGACTACGCCCTCTTCCAGAAGTACACCGGCATGGTCAACGACCAGACCCGCAAGCTGAAGAATCTGCGTGGTCTGTTCGAACTCGACATCCTCAACGAACCCATTCCGCTCGAGCAAGTCGAACCGGCATCGGAGATCGTCAGGCGCTTCGCGACCGGAGCCATGTCGTTCGGCTCGCTCTCGTGGGAGGCTCATACCAATCTCGCCATTGCGATGAACCGCATCGGCGCCAAGTCGAATACCGGCGAAGGCGGCGAGGAGTCGAGCCGGTACGTTCCCCTCGAGAACGGTGACTCCATGCGCTCCGCGGTGAAGCAGGTCGCCTCGGGCCGCTTCGGTGTGACCACCGAGTACCTCGTCAATGCCTCCGACATCCAGATCAAGATGGCGCAGGGCGCCAAGCCAGGTGAGGGCGGTCAACTCCCCGGCCACAAGGTCAACGCGTGGATCGCCGAGGTACGTCACTCAACACCGGGTGTCGGTCTGATCTCACCTCCACCCCACCACGACATCTACTCGATCGAGGATCTCAAGCAGCTCATCTTCGACCTGAAGAACGTCAACCCCGCAGCACGCATCAGCGTCAAGCTCGTATCCGAGATCGGCGTGGGCACGATCGCCGCCGGTGTTGCGAAGGCACATGCCGACCACGTCCTCATCTCCGGCACGGAGGGCGGCACCGGTGCGAGCCCGCTCACGTCGGTGATGCAGGCCGGCTCGCATTGGGAGATCGGCCTTGCAGAAACGCACCAGACCCTCATCGCCAACGAGCTCCGTGGCCGAATCGCCGTGCAAACCGATGGGGGCATCCGCACCGGCCGCGACGTCGTGATCGCGGCCCTGCTCGGTGCCGACGAGGTCGGATTCGGCACCGGGGCACTCATCTCCGAGGGCTGCATCATGATGCGCAAGTGCCACCTCAACACGTGCCCGGTCGGGGTCGCCACCCAGGACCCCGAGCTTCGCAAGCTCTTTCCCGGCGAGCCGGAGCACGTCGTCAACTTCTTCATGTTCGTTGCCGAAGAGACCCGCGAAATCATGGCAGAACTGGGTTTCCGCACCTACGCCGAGATGATTGGCCAGAGCGATCGGATCCGTGTGAACGAGGCCATCAAGCACTGGAAGGCCGAGGGCCTCGACTTCTCGAGGGTTCTCTTCAAACCGCAGCCCCCTTCCGGCGTTGCCATCAGCAACACCGAGGAGCAACAGCACGGGCTGCACCGGGCGCTCGATAACGACCTCATCGAGCAGGCCATGGCGTCACTCGATCACAAGGAGCCGGTGTCAATCGAGACATCGGTCACCAACGCGAACCTCGCCGTGGGCTCGATGCTCTCTGGCGAAGTCGCCCGCCGCTACGGCCACGCGGGACTCCCCGACGACACGATTCACATCAAACTGACGGGGACCGCGGGACAGAGCTTCGGCGCATGGCTCGCCCACGGCGTGACGCTCCACCTCGAAGGCGACGCCAACGACTACGTCGGCAAGGGACTGTCCGGCGGTCGCATCATCATCGAGGCCGAGCCGGTCGGTCCGATCGTCCCGCGTGAGAACGTCATCATCGGCAACACGGTGCTCTACGGAGCCATCTCAGGCGACTGCTACTTCAACGGCGGGGCCGGGGAGCGATTCGCCGTCCGAAACTCCGGCGCCATCGCGGTCGTCGAGCGGGTCGGTGACCACGGATGCGAGTACATGACCGGTGGTTGTGTCGTCGTGATCGGCAAGGCCGGCAGGAACTTCGGAGCCGGGATGAGCGGCGGGATCGCCTACGTGATCGACGAAGGCGGCGACTTCGAGCAGCGGGTCAACCACGAGATGGTCGAGATCGAGCGACTTGGGACCGACGATGGCGACTCGATCCGGGGACCCGACAATCCCACTCGGACGGAACTGCTCGCCGATCCCCTCAGCCATGACACGTGGCGGCTGAGGACGCTCGTCGCCCGCCATGCCCGTCTCACCAACAGCTCCCGCGCCGAGGAGATCCTCGACAACTTCGACGAGTACCTCCCCCGGTTCTACAAGGTCGTTCCGGTGGAGTACCGGCGTGCACTGGATCAACGCACCGTCGCGGTCGGGAGCGTGTGATGGGCTCGCCGACCGGATTCAGAGACATCGACCGACGCCAACACGCGATCCTTCCGGTCGAGGAACGGCGCAAGAATTTTGCCGAGTTCTCGATTCCTCTGACCGACGAGTCGGTGTCACAGCAAGGGGCCCGTTGCATCGACTGCGGGGTTCCCTACTGCCACTCCGGCTGCCCCGTTGACAATCTCATCCCCGACTGGAACGACCTGGTCTACCGGGGCAACTGGCGTGAGGCCATCGACACGCTGCATTCGACGAACAACTTCCCGGAGTTCACCGGACGGGTTTGTCCTGCGCCATGTGAGGAGGCGTGCACCCTCAACCTCCACGACGCCCCGGTCTCGATCAAGGCCATCGAGTACTCGATCATCGAGAAGGCGTGGGAGAACCGATGGATCGAGCCGAAGATCCCAAGTCGACGCACCGACAAGCGGGTGGCCGTCGTCGGTTCGGGGCCGTCGGGATTGGCCGCGGCCCAGCAACTCGCCCGAGCCGGCCACCAGGTCGAGGTGTTCGAGAAGAACGCCAAGATCGGGGGTCTGCTCCGCTACGGGATTCCAGACTTCAAACTCGACAAGAGCGCCATCGATCGCCGCATGGCGCAGATGCAGGCCGAAGGTGTCGAGTTCCGGGTCAACCGCCACATCGGTGTGAACTGGCCCGTCGAACGCCTCATCAACGAGTACGACGCGGTCGTGCTTGCCGCCGGATGTGAGCAGCCACGGGACCTGGCGGTCCCCGGACGGGACCTCGAAGGGATTCACTTCGCGATGCCATTCCTGACCCAGCAGAACCGGAGGATCGGCGGCGAGTCACTCGGTGGCGAGAAGACGATCACCGCCGAGGGCAAACACGTCGTGGTCATTGGTGGCGGCGACACCGGCGCTGACTGCGTCGGTACGTCGAACCGGCAGGGAGCCGCCTCGGTTACTCAGCTCGAACTACTTCCGCGGCCGCCGGAGCATCCGGACAAGTCCCTCATCTGGCCCGACTGGCCGACGAAGCTGCGGACGTCCACCTCGCACGACGAGGGATGCGAACGGCTGTGGTCGGTCTCGACCGCTTCGTTCGAGGGCTCGGCCGGACACGTCGAGAGCCTTCGGGGTGTTGGCGTCGACTGGCGAACCGTCGACGCTTCGTGGGAGATGACCGAAGTCGCCGGAAGCGAGTTCGATCTGCAAGCCGACCTCGTCCTGTTGGCGATGGGATTCGTCAGCCCCGTCCACGAGGGTTTGCTGGAGCAGCTCGGCGTCGGCTTCGACCCACGCGGGAACGTTGCCGCGAGCGTGGATGACTACACAACGGGCATCCCGGGCGTCTTCGCGGCCGGCGATATGCGCCGCGGCCAGTCATTGGTCGTGTGGGCCATCCGCGAAGGCCGACACTGTGCCCGAGCCGTCGACGAGTCTCTGATGGGACACAGCGATCTCCCCTACTGAGACTCAAGCTGGGTCGGGTACCGGATTGCGGGGCCGCGCAGCACAGGAACAACGCGACGCTCCGCTACGTCGGGTCCAACGTTCCTTGCTCCCGACCGCTGCGAAAGGTGCACCGGTGGCGTCGTCTCAGCCGATCAGTTGACGGGAAGACAGTTGGGCGTAGACGCCGCCTGCGTCCATGAGCTCGTCGTGGGCCCCCTCCTCCACAATTCGCCCTTCCACAAGAACGATGATGCGGTCGGCCTCCCTCACCGTGCTGAGCCGATGGGCGATGACCAGCGTGGTGCGACCGACCATCAGACGCTGGAGGGCCTCTTGCACCAGCGCTTCGGTCTCGGCGTCGAGGGAACTCGTAGCTTCGTCGAGGATGAGGATGCGAGGATCGGCGAGCAGCGCCCTGGCGATCGCCACCCGCTGGCGCTGACCGCCCGACAACTGGATCCCCCGCTCACCGATGATCGTGTCATACGCGTCGGGGAACGCCGTGATGAAGTCGTGGGCGTTGGCGGCGGTCGCGGCCTCGACGAGTTCTCCATCGGTGGCGTCGGCCTTGGCGACTCGCAAGTTCTCGCTGATCGTCCCTGAGAACAGCTGTACCTCCTGGGGCACGGCGGCCATCCGGGAGCGGAGAGCATCGAGGTTCTGCAGACGAACGTCGACATCGTCGATCAGCACCCGGCCGGCGATCGGGTCGTAGAACCGGACGATGAGCTGTGTCATGGTCGATTTCCCCGACCCCGACGGCCCGACCAGCGCCACCACCTCGCCGGGTTGGACGGTGAGGTCGATATCGCGCAGCACTTCCACCTCGCGGCCCGCGTAGTCGAAGTCCACCGATTCGAAGCGCACCGATCCCTCCTGCTGCTCCGGCACGACTGGATCGGCGGGGTCGTGAACCTCGATCGGTTCTCCGAGCAACTCGAAGATGCGCCGGGACGCTCCGAGGGCCTCCTGAAGCTGCGAGTAGAGCCCGGTGAACGCACCGATGGCACCTGCGACGGTGAGGGTGTAGAGGAGGAACGACACGAGGTTCCCAGCAGTCATCGACCCGGAGAGGACGAGCCTGCCGCCCACCCAGAGCACCAGGGCCAGGGTTCCGAAGGCCACGAAGGTCACGCCCGGAATGAAGAGGGCACGAAGTCGAATCCTGCGGAGCGCCACCTCGTACGAACGCTGAATGGCGTTGTCGTAGCGCTTCGACGCGTCCGCTTCGGCCGTGAACCACTTGACGACCCTGATGCCTGAGATGGACTCCTCTGCGTAGGCGTTCGCCTGGGCGATCTGATCCTGGAAGCCGGCAGAAACCCTGCTGAGGCGCCGACCGAAGAACGCCGCGGCGATGACCACGATCGGCAGGAAGGCGAGCACGGTCAACGAGAGGCGCGGACTCAGCACGATCATCAGGGTGACACCACCGATGAGCGTGATCGTTTGGGAAAGCGCCTGGGCGACCGACGTGGAGACGGTGGCCTGGATCACCGATGCGTCGGACGTGAGTCGGCTGGTGACCTCGCCGGTGCGGGTCTTGTCGAAGAAGGAGATGGGGAGCCGGACGATCCGCGTGTAGACCGTCTTCCGCAAGTCGGCGACGGCGCTTTCACCCACGACACCGAGGGCGTAGACCCGGACGTAGCTGAAGACGGCTTGGACGAAGAAGACGCCGAGCAGGAGGAGGGCGATCCGATTGAGGCCCTCGATGGTCCCCTCGTCCCCGATGGCGACGTCCACGAGCCGTCCCATCACCAGGGGGAACACCAGCCCGAGTGACGAAGCGATCCCGACCCCGAGGATTCCAGCCACCAGCCAGCCGGTGTTGGGCTTGACCAGTCGGAACAGGCCGGCGAGTTGCCCCACCTGGTCGCGCCACGGCAAGTCGGAACGTTCTCCCGCGTCGGCGGCGAACCCTCTGCGTCGGCTCATGGGTCTCATCGGTCGATGGTATGTATCGCACCGGCCATACCAAGCCGTCGCGCGACGGCCTGGTTGCAGGGGAATAGCTGCGGCGCTCAAACGGCTGGAGTAGGAGGAGCAACCCGACCAGGATGGGACGATCATGGAATTGGGCATCACCACCTTCGCCGAGACCTTCCCAGACCCCGACTCGGGTGAGTTGATCAGCCACGGTGACCGCCTCCGCCAGGTCCTCGAGGAGGTCGAAGTCGCTGAAGCCGTCGGACTCGACGTCTACGGGATCGGAGAACACCACCGAGCCGACTTCGCCGCGTCGTCTCCGGTGACCGTGCTCGCAGCAGCGGCCGGGAGAACGAGCACAATCCGGCTCACGACGGCGGTGAGCGTCCTCAGCTCCGACGATCCCGTCCGGGTGTTCCAGGAGTTCGCAACACTGGATCTCGTGTCGTCGGGTCGGGCAGAGATCATGGCAGGCAGGGGTTCCTTCATCGAGTCGTTTCCCCTCTTCGGCTACGACCTGTCGGACTACGACGAGTTGTTCGCCGAGAAGCTCGACCTGCTGCTCGCCATCCGGGACAACGAGGTCGTCACCTGGTCGGGCACGTTCCGGGCTCCGCTCACGAACCAGGCCATCTACCCCCGGCCCGAACAGGATCCGCTGCCGATCTGGATCGCGGTCGGCGGAACACCTCAATCGGTCGTGCGAGCCGGGACCAAGGGCCTGCCCGTTGCCCTCGCCATCATTGGAGGGGACCCCAACCGCTTCGCCGTGCTGGGCGAATCGCACCGCAGGTCCCTGTTGGCGTCCGGATTCGACCCGGCCGACGTCCCCTTGGCGGTGCACACCCACGGCTATATCGCCGACACCGACGAACAAGCGGCCGAGGAGTTCTACCCCTCCTACGCCATGGCCATGAGCCGCATCGGCGCCGAACGAGGCTGGCCACCGATGACCCGGACGCAGTACGACGCCATGTGGGGACCCTTCGGCTCGCTGACCCTCGGTAGCCCCGAGACGGTGGCCAAGAAGATCCTCCATCTGCGTGACGTGCTCGGGATCTCGCGATACATGCTCCACATCAGCGTCGGCACGCTCCCCCATGACCGGGTGCTCCGGACCATCGAATTGCTGGGCACTGAAGTTGCGCCGCTGGTGCGCGGCGCCTGATTGCGGGCTTCGGTCGACGATCTGCCCGGATGCTTCGCACCGTGCCGCTCGGAATGTTCTCCGCCATCACCGAGCTCTCCCGCGTAGAGTCGGATCGACTCGAGCTACCGGGGAGGTAGGCGCAATGGCCCAGTTCATGATGGTGTACAAAGGTGACGCTACCGACATGTCAGAGATGACCGAGGAGGAGGTCCACGCCGTCATGGCCAAGTGGGCCGAGTGGATGCAGGGAGTGGGATCAGCCCTCACCGACCTGGGCACGCCGTTCGGCCCAAGCACGTCGATCGTCGATGACGGCAGCGTCGGGACGGCGGTGTCGCTCACCGGCTACTCAATCGTCGAGGCGGCCGACATGGGCGCCGCGCGGGCCCTAGCGAAGGGCCATCCGTTCCTGAGCGAAGGCAAGGGAGACTTCGCCATCGACCTCTACGAGATGATGCCCGTCCCGACGATGGAGGGATGACCCCACCCCACCCCAGGCGTCTGGCGTTGATACAGACGATATCCCGTTCATTTCAACGCCAGACGCCTGGAGTGTGGGGGGCTAGACCGGCGGCTCGGGGTCGTATTGAATGTACCGGCGAACCCCGCGGGCTCGCTCGACGGAATGCAGACGGACAACGAGATGCAGCGCCATGTCGATCCCTGCCGACACACCCGCGGCGGTCACGATCTGTCCATTGTCGATGAAGCGGTCATCGGGGCGAACTTCGATGCCGGCGCCGAGGGCACCGAGGCGATCGAGGCTGCCCCAGTGGGTCGTGGCAGGCAGACCGTCGAGAACACCGCTGTCGGCAAAGACGAGCGAACCGGTGCACACCGAAGCCATGAGCGTTCCTTCAGCGGCGCGTTCGCGTACCCAGGTCCGGATCGCTTCATCGCCGATCTGGGGCCGTGTCCCTTGACCGCCGGGGTAGATGAGAACGTCGAAGGCCGGCACCGTGTCCCAGGCATAGTCGGGCAGCACCCGCAGGCCCTTCGCACAGGTCACGATGCCGTCGGTGCGGGCCACCGTGAACGTCGCCACGTCGTCGTCGGGCCAGCCCTGTGCCCACGAAGCGAGGACCTCCCACGGCCCCACCCAGTCGAGTTCCTCGGCGCCGTCGAAGATGAAGAAAGCGATCCGTGTTCCCATCACCGCAGTCTGGCATCTCACCAAGGCTGACGGCTCGTCTACACGATGTCGAACTCGTTGCCTTCCGGGTCAGCCATCGCAAGCGCGAAGTGGTTTGACCCGGGTTCGTCCATCGTGTGACGCTCAATCGCCCCGATCCCGACCAGTCGAGCGCCCTCGACCAGGACACGCCGCTTCCGCTCCTCAAGCGGCACGCTCCGCCCACCACCGACGAGTAGATCGAAGTGCAGACGGTTCTTCGTCGTCTTGGCCTCAGGAACCTGTTGAAACCAGATTCGCGGACCGTCGTCGCCCGGGTCAACAATGGAGTCGTAGCCGTCTTCGGCTTCGTCTTCGGGAACGCCGACGCTGACCCAATACTGCCTCCATGTCGCGTGCGGAGCCGGTGGTTCTTGCAGCCGGTAGCCGAGCGCAAGCGCCCAGAACCGGGCCATCCGGTCCGGGTCGGCGCAGTCGATCGTGATCTGGAACGCGTTGGCGATATCGGCCGGCACATGACCTCCCCGTGGTGTCTCGTTCGGATGGTAGGAGGAGCCCGGTCCGCTTCCCCCGAACATCGCATACAAGTCGGTACCGTTCCGGCATGCGTTCGTGGGACTCTCTCACCGAGGCCGGTCGGATCCGCCGGCTCAGGGCTCTGACAACCAGTGCCCTTGCCGAGTATCCGATCGAACCGTTGCGGGTGCGGCTCGTCGGTGGCTTCACGAACGTCATCTTCCGGGTCGACACATCGGAAGGTCCATATGCGCTGCGGATCGACCTCCATCAGGACCACACCGACGAACACGTCGACATCGAGATGGCCTGGCTCGACGCCCTGTCACGCGAGACGGATCTCGACATTGTGCGTTTCGTTCCTTCTCGCGACGGCCGCCGGTACGTGCACTCGTCGGCGCCCGACGTGCCGGGGAACCGCCGATGTGCGCTCTTCGAATGGGTGCCCGGGAAGCCCCTCGGCAACGGCCCAACCGAGATCGGGTACCGCCGACTCGGTGAACTCTCCGCCGCCCTGCACGTCCACGGAGCCGGCTTCACACCGCCGCACCCGCCGATGGCCTGGGACCGGGTCTTCTACTGGGCCGAAGACGTCGACCCGGTCGTGATCTTCAACCCGGAGATGGCGCATTACTTCACCGGAGGCCGCAAACAGATACTCGACGGGTCGATCGCAGCCGTCGAAAGTGCGTTCGCCCGCCTCGATCCGGCCGAGGCCCAGGTCATCCACGGCGACCTGCATCCTGACAACGTCCACACCTACCGGTCTCGCCTCATCGCCTTCGATTTCGAGGACGTCACCTGGGGACATCGCGTCCAGGACGTCGCCATCACGCTGTTCTACGAACGAAACCGTCCCGAGTACGCGGACCTGCGGGCAGCGTTCGAAACCGGGTATCGGTCCATCGCCCCGTGGCCCGTCACCTACGATGGAGAACTCGAGCACTTCATGGCGGCACGCACCATCAGCTTCGTCAACTACGTGGCGAACCTCCTCGACGACCCGTCCGACTACTACGACATCGCGTTCCCAAGGCTCGAGCGATTCCTCGCCACGTGGGCAGGTTGACGCCGGCGTCGTCCTGCACACCGGCCCGGAGTCGCAGTGGTCAACGGATCTCCGAAGATGACCGGGCCACCGGTACGATCGTCATCACATCACGCATCAGCACGATCCCACACCAATCGCTACCCTATCACTTGATAGGAACGGCTCGGTGAGGAGAGAGGACACGGCCATGGCCTACAACCTGAAGAACCGAAGCTTCGTCAAGGAGCTCGATTTCGAGCCAAAGGAGATGGAGTTCCTGCTCGATCTCTCCACTGCTCTCAAGACGGCGAAATATGCCGGGACCGAGCAGCCGCAACTGTCCGGCAAGAACATCGCCCTCCTCTTCGAGAAGACGTCGACTCGCACCAGGGCCGCATTCGAGGTCGCCGCGTTCGACCAGGGCGCACACGTCACCTACTTCGATCCTTCCGGGTCTCAGATGGGTCACAAGGAGTCCATTGCGGACACCGGCCGGGTATTGGGGCGTATGTATGACGCGCTCGGAGTACCGCGGCTCATGGCAGAAAGATGTCGAGGAGCTCGCCGCGACCGCCGGTGTCCCTGTGTACAACGGCCTCACCGCCGAGTGGCATCCCACGCAGATGCTCGCCGATTTCCTCACCATGCACGAGGCAAGCAAGAAGCCGTACAACACAATCTCCTACGCCTTCATGGGTGACCTGCGCTTCAACATGGCACGGTCACACATCGTGATGGCCGCCCTCATGGGCAGCGACCTCCGCCTCAGCGGGCCGGCCGAACTCGCACCACCCGCAGACGTGCTCGAAGCGGCGAACGAGATCGCAGAGCGCACGGGCGCAACGATCATGGTCACCGAGGACCCGGATGAAGCGGTGCAGGGCGTCGACTTCATCCACACCGACGTGTGGGTCTCAATGGGTGAACCGAAGGACGTCTGGACCAGCCGGGTTGACCTCCTCAAGCCGTACCAGGTCAACACCGACCTCATGGCCGCAACCGGCAGCAAAGACACCTACTTCATGCATTGCCTGCCCGGCTTCCACGACACCAACACCGTGGTTGGCAAAGACATGATGGAGCACACCAACATGCCGAACGGCCTCGAGGTAACGAACGCCGTCTTCGAGTCTCCGGCGAGCATCGTGTTCGACCAGGCAGAGAACCGTCTCCACACGATCAAAGCCGTAATGGTCGCCACGCTGGCGTGAAGAAGTAGTCGGTAGTCCGAGGATTCGCCGACGGGCCACGAATCGGCCGCCAGATTCCCGTCACCTCGCCGCCACAGGCCTTCGACGAGCAGATGGAGGCTCCGAGGCCAGCATCACTACGATGAGACCCGGTTCTCGCCGCACTGCAACCTCAGCCCGTGTAGCTTCTTCTGTCCGAGGGAGGGACTCGATGACGAACAGCGAACGACCAGCGCCTGAGCGCGCGCTTGATTGGTCGTCCGCCGATGCGCGAGTACTCGGCGAGGCGGCGGTCGACATATGGACTGAACTGCTCGACCGGCTTCACGAAGACCTGCCCGTCGCTCGAAACCGATCCGCCGCAGAGGTGCGGCACGCCGTCACCCTGGAGATCCCGACGGGCCCGATGCCGACCGATGACCTCATCGCACATCTCCGCACCATGGTCTTCGACGAGTCCATGTATCCCGGCCACCCCGGATTCGTTGCCTACATCAGCGGTGCAGGAACGGTGCCGGGAGCTGCCGCCGACCTGATCGCCGCCGGCCTGAACCAGAACACCGGAGGATGGCGCCTCTCACCGGCAGCGTCCGAGATCGAGCAACACTTGATGCGCTGGTTCGCATCGCGACTCGGCATGCCGGAAGGGTCGACCGGCTTCGTCACCTCGGGTGGCGCCATGATGAATCTGATTGCATTGGCCGTTGCGCGAACGAACCGTGCCGGCTGGGATGTGCGAACCGACGGCATGCGTGCCGGGCCGCAACTCGTCGTGTATCTGTCATCCGAGGTCCACGACACGGTCGACCGTGCAGCTCAGATACTCGGAATCGGCGATGCCGGCATCCGGCATATCGACGCCGACGGCGACTTCAGGATGAACGTCGCCGCTCTCCGAGAGGCAATCGACGCCGACATCGAAGCAGGAATGCGTCCCATCGCGGTCGTCGGATCGGCGGGCACAACCGGAACCGGTGCCATCGATCCGCTCGACGCGATCGCCGACGTGTGCGCCGAACACAACCTCTGGTTCCATGTCGACGCCGCCTATGGGGGCGCCGCCGCTCTCACGGAACCCCTCCGACACCTCTTCACGGGCATCGAACGTGCAGATTCCATCGGATTCGATCCGCACAAGTGGCTCTATACGCCGCTCGCCGGTGCATGCATCCTCGTTCGCGATCCGGCACACCTCGCGGAGGCGTTCACGGTGGACGCCTCATACATCGTGACCGATGACGAATACACCGGGTGGGGAGTCGACATCTACGCGTTGGGTCCCCACTATTCCCGATCGTTCATGGCGTTGAAGATCTGGGTCTCACTTCTCGCTCACGGATGGGATGCCTACGAGCGGCGGATCTCCCACGATGTCGCTCTCGCCCACTACCTGCACCGACTCGTCATCGAGCACCCCGAACTCGAGCCGATGACCGAGCCCGGCCTGTCGATCACCTGCTTCCGCTTCGTGCCCGAGGGTCTCGGCGGCCGATCCGATGCCGACCAGTACCTCGACACGCTCAACGAGCGCGTGATGTTCGATCTGCAACTCGGTGGCAAGGTCTTTCCTTCGAACGCCAATGTCAACGGTCGGTTCGCTCTGCGGTCCTGCGTCGTGAACTTCCGCACCGAAGCGGACACCATGGATGAACTCGTCTCCGAGACGGTGAGGCTCGGGCGCATGCTCGACGGAGATCTTCGGCCCGCCGATCTCCGCTGACCGCAACGACCCCCGGGTTCCTGTCACACCCACCCCATAGGTTGTCGGTATCACATCCTGTCTGGAGGGGGTACCGTGAATGTCACGATGGCAACCACCGAACAACTCGACCGCACCCCCATGTCGTGGGAGCAATACGAAGCCCTCGACGACGACGTGCGCGGCGAGTACATCGACGGAACGCTCATCATGAGTCCGTCGCCCACTCGCGAGCATCAACAGGTCGGGTTCAATCTCGGTCGGGCTTTGAAGGAATCTGCGCTGCCCGATGTGGAAGTCGCCCTCGCTTGGGCGTGGAAGACGGGGGCCGACGAGTTCATCCCGGATGTGATCGTGTTCGACACAACCGAAGAGAACGCTCGTCTGACATCCATCCCGCATCTCGCGGTCGAGGTTCTGTCCACCGACCGGGGAGCGGACCTGATCCGCAAGTTCCGCAAGTACGCCGAGGCGGGTCTCCCGAGATACTGGATCGTCGATCTCGATGAGGCCGGTCCCGAGGTCGTCACCTATGAGTTGCGGGACGGAGTCTTCGTCGAGACCGGTCGTCATCGCGGCGATACCGAAACCACCCTCGACGTCGGACCAATGACCGTCACCTTCGCCCCAAACGACCTTCTGGCCTGACCCGCCTTCGGCGGGCGCCGACGGCAACCGGCGGAGTGTCGCGCTTCTTGCCGGTAGCTGGCAGCTCACGTCTCACGCCTCACCGCGCCGCCTGCGAATGCATCCGATTTCCTGCAAGTTCACCGTTCACACGAACACGAGAGGGATTTCTAGCGAGTCTCGGACGGATTCGGATCGAGGATGGACACAAGAGGATCCGGGTGTATCTCAGCGATCCGTTGTCAGTGACGGACACGGCATCAGAGAGGTCACGCGCGAGCGACAGATTCGCGAAACCGAACGCTGCCATGCGGCGATCACCCCGGCTGCGGCCGCGGCGGCGACCGCCGACAACAGCCACATGAGGTCGTAGGAGCCGGTCTGGTCGATGATCGCACCGAAGATCGGTGGCGCGACCCCCAGACCCGTGAGGAACCCGAACAGCACCACTCCCGAGGCACGACCGGTCGAAGCGACACCGGCTTCCACCATCACGGCGAGCATCCCGACCGAGTTCCACGAACTCGACCCGACAGCGATCACCACGGCGGCGGGCCACAGCAGCCACACCGCGGCCGACCCCGATGCGTAGAACAGACCAGCGGCAGCGATCGAAAGGACGGCCATCGCCCCCAGCGAGCCGCGGAACGCTCCAGATCGCTCAGCGAAGCGGCTCCACAATATCCGCCCCATCACCGCCACGAACGCGATCACGGCGGCCGCGATCCCGCCTGCGACCGGCGAGAGACCCAGCGTCTCTTCGACAAAGAGCGGGACCAGATAGGTGACCGCTCCCGAGAAGCCCATCAGGAACCCGAAGCCGGCAAGCCACCAGATCGCGGCAGGCAGCGGGTCGCGACTCCGCGTTCGATGCTCGACCGATGGTCTCGGTGCGACAGGGACCACCCATACCGCTATGGCGGCGAAGATCAACGGGGCCACGGCGACCGTCAGGTAGGCGCCGCGCCAACCCAGCGCAACTGCCAATGTCGGCACGGTCAACCCGCCGAGGAAGATCCCTGCCTGAACACCTGATTGCTTCACCCCGGTGATCACGCCGCGCCTTCCGGCGGGAACTTCCTCGGCGATCAGCTTGTTCGTTGCAGGATTCGCCGCTGCCTGAGAGAACGCGCCGGCGAGGGCCCCAACGAGCAACATGGCGTAGGCGACGGCGGTGCCGAGGATCAGAAACGTCGCCCCGGCGGTCACGAAGAGAACAATGAGGGCCTTCTTTCCGCCGATCCGGTCGGTGATCCGACCCGCAACCGGAGACAGCACGGCCGCTGCAACGTTCACGATCCCGAGAACAACACCGAGTTCTGCCCGACTGATCGACAGGTCGTCGATGATGAACGTCGCGAGGATCCCGAGCGATGCTGCCGTGAACGTCGCGGCCCCCATCGCGATGAACAGCATCGAACCGAAGACGGTGCGGCGAATGTCGCTCATCGGAGTTGTCACGAACTGATTCAAGTCGGGTCGCGTGCGGCCGGCATCATCCGACCGGTCGAGCGGCGGTAGCCGACTACCCAAGATTCCGGACGGCGGGCGTATTCGCGAGAAGCGTCGTTGGTTCGTCGTGGGCGACCGAGAAGGCGCTCTCCCGTCTGGGTTCAAGTCCGCGGGTCAATGCGGTGAGGTCGTCGCATCGAATCGACCTCGCATCGGGAGAGTGAACCCTCCCCAAACCAGTAGGGTCGGCGGACCTCCGACGAACCGAGGACCGAGGACCGATGCCCAATACCACCACGCCGAACCGCTCACACGCCGGCGTTGACACGCGCGGTCTGGGTCGAGCTCGGTCTGATGTCGCTCATGTGGGGCAGCGCCTTCCTCTTCATGAAGGTCGCGGTCCCCACCGTTCCTGCGTTCACGATGACGGCGGCTCGGGGACTGATTGCGGCGGCGCTCCTCTGGATCGTGATCCGTCTCGTCCGTCGGGACACGAAGGGATCTCGGGGCCGATGGGTGCCGGCACTGGTCCTCGGGACGGTGAGCGGCTGGCTGCCGAACGTCCTCACCGTGTGGGCACTGCTGCGCCTCGACAGCTCGGTCGCAGGGATGCTCAGTGCGGCAGCACCGATCTTCGTGGTCATCCTGGCCCATTTCTTCCTCACCAGCGAACGGATCCATGGCGCCCAAGGAGTCGGAATCGTGATCGGTCTCTTCGGTGTCGCGCTCATCATCGGCATCACGCCCGCCTCTCTCGGTGAGGCGGATCTCGCCGGGCAACTCGCCATGGTCGCCGTCTCGCTCAGCTACGCGAACCGGGACTGTCTACGCACGCAAGATCGGTCCGCAGAACGCCCCCCGGCTCGCGATGCGTCAGCAGTTCGTCGCCGGATCCGTCGCTCTTCTCGTTGCGTTTGCCCTAGAGCGACCCTGGGATGTTGAGCCCTCTCCCATCGCTGTGGCAGCCATCATCGGTCTTGCGATTTGGGCAAGCGCGATCCCAATCTGGATCTACTTCCGGATGCTGGCGCACACGAAGGCAGTCACCGTGTCGCTCGTCGCCTACCTCATCCCTGCAGTCGCAGTGATCCTCGGTGCGCTCATTCTCGGCGAGGCGCTCGACCCGATAGCGGCGATCGGACTCTCCGTCGTGTTCGCCGGCATCTTCATCACGACCCGCCCACAGCGAATAGTCGCTGCGCCGCCGGTTTCGGCGGCGGGAATCGAACCGGACGAAGGAGTGGTCGGGCCGTAGTCAGTTGTTCGCTCCGACACGCACCCGGCCCGGAGGGCTCGTCCGGTATTCGGGGGTGCCACCGCCGGTCGCACCGGGGGGTCGGTTTGGTTCCGCACGCTGCTGGATCACCCGTATCGCAACGAGCGCAACGATGAGCAGCGCCGATCCGAAGTAGAGACCGACAACGGCGGGGTGACCGGAGTCCGTTCCGGCCATGATCCCGTGAACCAGTGCCGCAAGGAACGTACCGAAGGCAAGGAAGTGGATCATTCGCCAGGCCTTCTGGCCGATGATGCCTTTCACGTAGAAGCTGAGAGCCACGATGGCCAACCCGTAGAACGCCATGACGCCGAACGACACGGCCATCGAGTTCCACGAAGCCACTCCGGGAATGAGCACGTCGGCCCAGCCGAACTCGATGAAGTCATCCATCGTGAGCGCCACCAGGTGCACCCCGGTGGCGATGAGAGCCCCCAGGCCGAGCGACTCGTGAAACCAGGTGACCGGCTTCGCCTTGACGGCGCGTCCGAGCACCTTGGTCGAAACAAGGAGACCCCAGATACTCGACGCGGAGAGCAGGGCGAATGCCACGATGCCGGAACCCCGAATGACCATCCACTCGACGTTCATGCTGCAATCTCCAAGCCAGCCGTGCCAAACACGTTTCCGTCATGCCACACAACGAGCGCTCCGCTGATCCAAGGCTGACGATCAGCCCAGGCGAGCCCATCAGCGCCCCGCAGCAGGATGGCCTTGGCTGCAGCTTCTGCTTCGGCTGCCGTTGCCGTCATCGCGGTGGCAGACAGCACCGGGCTGCTCGTTGGGCGCATGGTGCGGGGATCGATCAGGTGGTTCGCTTCCCTTCCGCCGATACGCCAGCGCCTGCGGGACACCGAACTGGTGGCGAGCGCACCGATCCCGAGGCGGATCGTGGTAGCGGTTTCGTCCCACGGGTCGACGATCTCGACGGTCGTTTCGGGATCCGAGGACCGGACGTCGCCTCCGGCCGATACGACGGTCGCGTCGACCGCGCTCGACGGCGAGGTCGCACGTCCACCCTTTGGCGATCCCTCCAAGGTCGATCCTCGTGCCGGGAGACCGTGTGAGCACGGCGCCCTGTACCGACCACACGGGCTCGGGAACGTGCTCTGTCACGGCATCGTGGTCACGATCGGCAACGGCGGTGAAGGTTCGGTCGTAGCCCCAGGCATTGACGGCGCCGCCGACGCCTGCGTCGACCAGCCCGCCCGTGATCGAACGGGCGTGCGCGGCGACCTGAAGGACTCGTGCCATGTTGGGAGAGACGGGCACTCGGGTCGCTGCACCATCGTTGATCCGGGTCAGTTCGCTCTCCGGCAGAAACCTGCTGCATGAATGTTCGACGTCTTCGAAGAGTTGCCGGGTCGCAGCGATGCCACCGTCGGTTGGTGCCGTCACGTCGACGCTCGTGCCCATCGCGGAGAACACGACTCGCTTCATGACCCTGAGCTCTTCACGGGTGCGGACACGGCGGGTGCCGGGGATGCCGCCGCTGCGCTCCCACCGCCGCCGCCGCCCGAAGAGCCTGCGACCACAACGGTGCGCGTCACGACCTGGGGCGGTGGAGGTGCGACCGGTGTGTACCGCACCACGACGAGACCGCGGTCCGGCATATCCGGCATCGGAGCGGTTGCCGTCGTGGAAACGATCGTTGTGGTCGGAGGATCGATCGCCAACGCTGGTTGTGGCTGTTCCACGACATCGGTTGCGGCGGCGTTGGTTCCCATCGCGATCAACGTCGTTCCCCACGCAAGCGAAGCGCCCGTCCACGCCAGAATCTTGGCCCAGCGCGTCGGGAAGAGCCTCTTCAGGATCACGGCGCGTCCTCGCCGGAGTCGTCGATGGCGACCGTCAGCGTGGCGTTCCTCTCGATGAGGAGTTGAAGCACTGCGGGCGGCAGTCCTTCGCCAACGTCTTCGGGCGCCACGTTTTGGGCGTATCCGTTGGCGTAGAGCACCCGTGTAGCGGCCTCCCCGACACCGGCAAGAGCCGGTGTCGGGGAGTCGATGGTGACGACAGTGGGCTCGGGCGGAGGGGTCGTCATCATCGGGACCTCGGGAGCGAAGGACTCAGCTGCCGGGGCCGGGGGCAGCTGCTCGGCAGGAGCGGATCCCATCAACCAGAGCAACGGCACCAAACCGATCACGGCGACGGTAACCCCCGCGGCCGTGGAGGTGAGGGACGACCGCATCAGTCGCCGCCCTCTTCATGCCCCTCGTCCTCTTCGTCGTGATCGTCTTCATACCGATCGTGGTCGTCTTCATACGATCGTCGTCGTCTTCATACCGATCGTCGTCGTTCGACACGGTGTCAGCGTCGGACACGGCGCCGTCGTCCGAGACGGTGTCGGCGGTTGTTGCCCCTGCCGAGGAGTCCACGACCGACACGGTGCGAACGACGGGCGGCGGGGCCGGCGGACCTGCAATCTCGAGGCCTTCCTCGGCACAGATCTGGCGGAGGGAATCGAGGGCCGCCTGCTCGAGGTCGGTGATCGTCGCTGCCGCTTCCCGCTCGACGAGTTCGAGGCCCTCGGCTCCGCATGCGGTTTCGAGATCCGCTCTTGTGGCGGTTGGCGGCTCGGTGACGAACACCGTCTCGGACGTAGCGGACTCGGTCGTCGTGACCGTGGTCTCCGGTACGTCGACGACGGCCAGGCTTGCCTCATCTCCGTCGGTCCCGGTCGCCCCACCGTTCGCCATGAGAGCGGTGGCGGCGACGGCACTGAGCGGGATCAGAAGCAATCCCAGGAACAGTGAAATCGTGAACATACTCGATCTGGATTGACTGGTTCTCGGTGAGCGACTGGTCATGGTTCCTCCATCGGTTTCTTCAACACGAACACGGACAGTGGTCGTATTCAACGATATGGAGGGATAACGGCGCGATAAGCGCGCGTAAAGTAGTTGATAGGTGTTCCGATCGGCGGTGGCCCCAGGTGGCTACGGGCCGACGACGAGGTCCGGACGATCCGTGATCACCCCATCAACACCGGCGGCGATCAGCATCTGGACCTCCTCGAGACTGTTCACGGTCCACGCGATCACCGTAAGGCCGGCGTCGTGCGCTTCAGCAAGACGGCGCTCGCTGATCGTCGACGCCTTCGGCGACCATACCGAGGCGCCCATCGTCGCATAACCACCGGGATCGGCATCGCCGTCGGCAGTGAGCGCCGCCAACCGGATTCCGGGATCAACACGGTGAATCGCCTCCAGGGACTGCCGGCTGAAACTCTGTACAACGACACGGTCGCGAATCTGGCGATCATGTATGACCTCCAGCAGGCGGAGTTCGAACGGACCGGCGTTCGTCCCGTCGAAGCCGTCGCCGATCGGGGACGGATTCCCGAAGCCCCTCTTCGTCTCCACGTTGTACCCGACACGTCGTGCACCGCGCCGCTGCAGGTCGGTCTTCGACACCGACGATGCGTACCGCTCGACGAAGTCGATCAGATCGTCCAGCGTGACGATGCCGAACTCGTCTTCGGCAAGCACGGTCGGCTCGGAGTTCTGGTCAGAGAACGCCACCGGGTCGGGGTTGCGGCTGCAATCGAACCAACGCAGGTCGGCGGACGTCAGGGAACGCACCGCGAGCGCCTCTTCGGGTGTTCCGGGATCGTCCGGGTCCGGAATGTGGGATGGAGCACCCGGCTTCAGCCCGCATTTGTCGGGGTCGATCACCGGATCGTGCCAGACAACGACATCCCCGTCTGCCGAGTAGTGCAGGTCGAGTTCGAGTGTCGAGACACCGAGGTCGAGGGCGGTCTCGAACGATGGGAGCGTGTTCTCGGGCTTGAGTCCCCGCGCGCCCCGGTGCCCCTGCACATCGAATCCAGCAGGGAGGCGCGAATCGCTGGGATCGACCGTGGTCGAGGATTCGGCGCTAGCGGTGTCGGTCGGCGCGGGGCCGTCGTCATCCACGCCCGAACAGGACGCGAGCAGAAGAGCCCCGACCACCACGAGCACAGCCGCCAACAACATTCTCAGATTCATGTCGAAGGGAGGGTATCGAATCCTGTCGAGCCACGGAATCCTCCGCGTGCGCCGAGATTTCACAGAATGCTGACATCCTCCTCGCACCTGTCTCACATCGCTCGTGCATCGTTGAATCCGATGGAAACCCCGACCGAAGGAGAACACGATGAAGCGACGGATCACCGTCCTTGCGGCGTTGATCGCTGCGACGCTGGCGATCGGAGTCATCCCCGCACTCGCCATCGACACCGATCTGCCGGCGGAGCGGCCCCGGCCGGAACGAACGTTCCCACCCAAGTGGGTCGATCAGACCGCAGACGAGTTGGTCGAACGGGCTGAAGAGCGGGCGGAGTTGCTCGAGGAGCGGATCACGCACTTGGACCGGCTCACGGATGAACAGAAGGCGGCCGCGCTCGCCAATATCGCCGACACCCTCGAAGCCATCGTCGACCTCGACGAGCCGGCAGAGATCATCGGCACGGTCGTCTCGCGCCGTCAGCTGCAGCGGATCGACTGGCGTGCCGCACGAAACGGCGAGGCCGTCGACTACGAACGCCACATCACCGGCGATGTCGAGCGATTCTCGCTGCGACTCGAGCACCTCACCAAGATCGCTGGATGGGCCGAAGCCGCTGGAGAGGAAGTCACCGCAGTGATCGGCTATCTCGACAACGCGGCAGTGCTACTCGAGATCGCCGGAGGTGAAGGAACGGTTGTCGAACGCCACGATGCCGCCCACATCGCACGAGCGTGGATGACCGAAGCGAGCGTTTCACTCATGGCCATGTGAGGCGGTCTCCTTGACCCCCTGAGTGGAGGACGTGACGTGGTGGGAGCCCCCGGGGCCGTGGCCGGGTCCCCACCACGCCGGTGTGCGCTGATAGTGACTAGGACGAGCGGCGGTTGGTCACTCCGCCGTCGCCGTCAATGGAACGACGCTTGCCGACGGTCCCACGCGGTGCTCAGCAGAACGACTGAAGAACCACGTGATGCCGACCGATAGACACTCGACAGGATACAAAGCGTTCACTGGAGAATTGTGCCCACACACGTCAACGATGCTGCATCGAATCGGGCCGGCCGTGGGGCTCGAGGGTCGTCGGTCGGATCTGATTCACATGGTCTGCACCCGCTGCGAGTGCTCATCGTCGACGACGGAGCCGCCATGCCGGGCGTCCTCCGACAACTGTCCGACGGGATCCAGAGCGGCAGGTACGTCGTCGACCGAGCGGCCACGCTCGCCGACGGATTCGGTGCAATCGTCGCCGGTGAGCACGACGTCTGTGTCGTCGATCATCACATCGGCGCTCGGACCGGCTTCGACCTGCTGGCCCGGGTCACCGCCGAAGGTCTGCACGTTCCGATCGTGTTCGTCACCGAACCCGGTGATCACGGCACGGGTGTGACTGCAGTCGGAGCCGGCGCTTCGTGCTACATCGTCGAAGACAGCATTGGGTCGGAGCACCTGGATCAATGTCTACGCCAAGCCGTGGAACAGCGAAGGACTCTTTCGCGTTTGATCAACGCCGGGATCGCGGTCGACGGTGGCACACCGACGAAGACCCAAATCTTCGCTCACATCGCCGAACGTTTGGGTGAGCCCGCGGCTGCGATCCGGGATGCAGCCCGCACCACGTTGGACCGCGAACTCCCCGCACATGTCGCCGAGGTGCTTGTCGCGATCGAAGACGAAGTCGCCACGCTCCTCACACTGGCGCATGACCTCAACGATCTGTCGATGCTCGAATCCGGGCGCCTCCACTTCGATTCTGCACCGTTCAGCCTGAGGGGTCTCGTCTCGAGCGTGAAGCGGATAGCCGGTCCCTCTTCAACCTCGCGCGGCGTTGAGATCATTGACGAAGTCTCCACTGAGGTGCCGGACTCCGTCATCGGCGATCCGGGTCGCCTGCGCCTTGTCATCGTCAGATTCGTCGACAATGTGATGGCGCGAAGCACCTCCGATCGCGTCCTGTTGAAGGTCGACGTGGATGAACGCGCTTCTGAGACCGTCACGTTGCGGTTCGAGATCGAAGCCAGTGGTCACGGCTCCACACCGAGCGAGGCACCCGCCGTTGGTGGCGATGCCGCAGGAGTCGACGAGGACCCGCTGGCTCTCCACAACCATGGCGTGCTCGGGATACCTGTCGCGTTGGAGACGGTTTCGCGGATGGGCGGCCACGTCACCGTCGAAGATGAAGCGGGTCAGCCCGCAAGCATCCAGTTCACCATCAGACTCGGGATCAGCGAGAACGAACAACAGCCCCGCCCGACCGTCGACAGTCACCCTCCGCTGGAGCGGCCGATTCTCATCATCGCCGAGGCTCTCGACGACCGGCGCTCGATCGTGAAGACCCTCAGCGAATCAAGCCTCCCCTATGTCGTCGCCTCCAGTGCCGACGAATGGGCTGCTACGAGACAATCCAACGGGGAGAAGGCCATTGAACCGGCGCTGGCGGTCATCGCCCCTACTCAGGATTCGTTCACCGCGTGCGACCGCTTCCGTGAACTCGCCTCCTCCGTCCCGGTCGTCGTCGTCGCCCCGTTCGGTCAGAGAGGTGATGCCGCCCTATGCCGCGAACACGGAGTGAGGGGCTATCTGGCGAAGCCCATGGACCCGGGGGATCTCGTCGATGTCATCAAGGCGACAACTGCGCTCACGGAGTCGGGAGACACGTCGACATTCGTCACCCGCCATTGGTTGCGCGACGGACGTCGGAGTCTCCACGTACTCGTTGTCGATGACAGCCCCACAAGTCTCTTCCTGATGACCCGCATGCTCGAACAACGAGGCCACTCCACAGCATCGGCCTGCGATGGAAGCGAGGCCATCGAGGCGTTCCAGCGTGACACGTTCGACGTCGTCCTCATGGACGTCATGATGCCCGGGATCGACGGACTTGAGGCAACCCGATTGATCCGTTCGATGGATACCGGATCGACTCAACGTCCTCTCATCGTCGGCGTATCGGCGTTCACAGACCAGACCAGCGTGGAGCGCGGCAGCGACGCCGGCATGGATGCCATGCTGATGAAACCAATACGTCCCGACGACCTCTTCGCCCTCATCGAACAGAAGACGGCAACGGAGTCGACGCGCAGCGGTTGACCGTCGTTGTTGGGGCCTGGATCGGGCGTCGCGACTTCTTCCCTCCTCTGAGGCTGGATCCGCCATTGGTCGTCGGGTTCACTGGCGGGATCTCATGGTGGGACCGGCATTCGAGATGTTGCCGACGATCACGATCCGGGCGAAGGTGCAAGCGGGGCTCGCTGACACTCTCCCCCACGCAGTCTCGATCCGCGATTGGTCGTCGGGTTCACTGGCGGGATCTCATGGTGGGACCGGCATTCGAGATGTTGCCGACGATCACGATCCGGGCGAAGGTGCAGGCGGGGCTCGCTGACACTCTCCCCCACGCAGTCGGGGAGATGGCCGGCAGGCCAGAGGGGGCCGTTGTGGCCTCATCGCTCTCGGATGGGGATGCGCTTGTGCGAACTCGCCGGTGGCCCCCCCTGCTCGTCGCAAACACCCCCCTGCTCGTCGCAAACACCCCCCTGCTCGTCGCAAACACCCCCCTGCTCGTCGCAAACGCCCCCTTGCTCGTCGAGAACCCCGCTCGTCGCAAGCTCTCGCGTCCCCGCCGTTCCGTCGGGGGGACAGGAGAAGCGTGGCTTCTCCCACGTCACAAATCGGACCGAACCGTTTCCTTCGCTGTGGAAGCTAGCGGCTTTCGAAGCTCGGCACCCAGGTCTGCCAGGCGCTCGCGTGTCTGGTCTGTTCCGATCTCGCAACGGCTTCCCTGGCCGCTGCAACCCCCGTCGCGGTGATCGTGTAGTACCGACGCGGCGGTCCGTCGTGGCCATCAGCTTCGACTTCCTCGATCGACTCCCACCGGCTCTGCAGGGCCCCGCGGTCGTCGAGCCTCCGTAGTGCCCGGTACAGGGTCGACTGCGACATCGGAGTGTGCGTGCCTTCGAGACGCGCCAACTCCTTGGCGAGCGCGTAACCGTGAAACTCCGAGTCTCCCGAGGTCGTCATCGAGATGGCTGTCATCAACAGCTTCACCTCGTTCATGACCAGTTCGGTGTCCCCTCGTCGTCTCATGATGTTCCTCCCCCCTGCCTGTACCACAGGATACGTCTTTGTCCCCCGGCGTCCTGTCAGGCTACCTCGATATCGCGAAGGCGGGCGATAACCGCCGCCCCGACGATACACGCGAGTGCAACCATCAGACTCGACCACCGACTCGAATAGATCGGTGCGTCGGCGATCGTCCACCCCACCGCACCTACGGCCATGAATAGAGCCGATCCCCAGATGATCACTCCGCCCCGGATGATCCAGGCTCGACTGAACTGAGGACGAATGAGGGTCACCGCGACGACGGCAAGTCCCGCCGCCACACCCGCGAGCGCTGCTTTCGCAAACCAGCCAAAGATCCCTGCTTCCGAAGTAGGCGGCAGCGCGAGTGCACCGCCCATCGTCCCGATCGATGCGAGTACAAGACCGGGCAAGAGCCAGGTTCGCTCGAGCTTGCGTGGCTGGCGAAGTCCGGCCGCGGCCATTGCGAGGTATCCGATGCCGGTCACGACGTTGAGACCGGCAAGGGTGGGCGTGATGCCGTCGGTGAACGCATCGGCGAGCGCACCGACACCAACGACGCCGACCACGATTGCGAGCGGGAGTGCAGACGTCTCCGTCCCGACCAATCGGTGCCAGATGTCCGCCAGTGCACTCCGAACGGACCGTGCCACGACCGACGCCATCAACGCTTCCGGGTCGGAGGAATGCTCGAACCGATCCGCCTCGCGCTCGCGCAGGATCTCATCACGCACCAACGGCTCGAGACCCCAAGTGAGAGCACGGTCAAACGAGGCGGCACAACGCAGAAAGCGCCATCCGCGGGGCCGCTTGGTCGAGGCGCCGCCGTCTCGCAGTTCGAACGTCGTCATCTGGCCCCTCGATCGATCGGTGCCACTCCGGCAGGGTAGTCGCACCCATCGTCGACCGACCTCCCAGGCGTCTGGCGTTGATACGGACGGTATTTCGTCCGTATCAGCGCCAGACACCGTGATCGGCGACGGAATGGCAGCGCCGACGATCACGCGTCTTCAAACCGGTGCCTCGCCGTGGCACGGTGCACACATGGATGAGAGAGAACGACTATTGGCGGCGATAGCGCGAAACCAGCGGGGAGTCTTCACCATGGCCCAGGGCCTCGCATGCGGCTTCCCGCGCACGACGATCACCACCAGGGCGAGTCAAGGGATGTATGAGACGATCTATCCCGGGGTCTACGGCATGGCCGGATCCGAAGACTCGTGGCACCGGGGTTCACTCGCTGCCGTCCTATCGACCGTCACGCCTTCGGGGGCTTCGCACCGCACCGCAGCCTATCTATGGGGCATGACTTCCCACCGGCCGGAGAGCATCGAGATCGTAACGGTCCGACATCGTCGACTTGCCCGGCAGAACTTCACGGTGCACGAATCGAAGGATCTCACCCCATCCGACATCGTCTTGGTCGACGGCGTACCGACAACGAGCGCGACCCGCACCGTCGTCGATCTCGGAGCGTCGGCGCCTCCGTGGATGGTCGAACGGTGCCTCGATTCCGGCTTGCGCAAGAATCTCTTCACGGCGTGGCAGGTCCGGTGCTTCATCGCGAGAGTCGCACGACCGGGTCGCACCGGTGTGGGTACGATCCGTCCGCTCGTCGAAGAGCGACTGGTCTGGGGCACCATCACCGAGAGCGACCTCGAGGACTTGTTTCGGTCTGTCATCGCACCACTTCCATTCCCGACACCTGAGGTTCAGCATGCGATATTCCACGTGTCCGGCGTGTTCCTGGGGCGGTTCGACTTCGCCTATCCACAGCGAATGGCACTGATCGAGACGGACAGCGAGGAATGGCACATGGACCCGACATCCTTCCAGCGCGATAGAGAGAAGCAGAATCAGGCTCACTCGCTTGGCTGGACCGTCTACCGCTTCACGTGGCGGCAACTCATAGATGACCCACAGTCGGTTCGTGACATCATCACCGCCATCTGGACCGACTGATGGCGTCTGGCGTTGATACGGACGGTATCTCGTCTGTATCAACGCCAGACGCCCGGGGGGTTACTCCATCACGCGCAGCGTTGACGGGAGGTCCATCTTGCGAAGCTTCCTGGGAGCCGTCAGCAGCGGGGCGAGGCCGACGGCGACCACGCCGACGAACGCGGCCCACAGGATCGCTCCCGGCGTGACAATGATCGGCAGCGCGATGTCTGGCATCGTTTGAGCGGATGCCGCCATGAAGTACTGCAGCAGGAGCAGCCCGCCGCCGATCCCGATGATCGTGGCAACGACTCCGACCGTTGCGCTCTCCACGATCAGCATCCGCACGACCTTCCTGGGTCGCACACCGTACGAGAACATCGTCGCATGCTCGCGTCGACGCTCGTCGACGGCGATCGATGCGGCGTTGAAGGCGATCAGGACGGCAAGGAGCAACACGATGCCCTGGAAGAGTTGGAAGATCCCAATGAATTGTGTCATCAGGTCCTCCATGAGACGAGCCGTTGCGTCGGCCCGCTGTACCGATGTCACGGCTCCGATCTCGAGGAACTCAGCCTGAAGCTCGCCGACCTCGACACCCGGTTCCGGCACCACCGACACGACGTTCGCCAGACCATCGAGCCCAAGCAGCGCCGCGTGGTCGGTAGCCATATAGATGACGGCCCGGAAGGGATGACCGTGGATGCCGGCGACCGGCAGTTCCATCGTCTCGAGCGAATATGAGAGCGGTCCCGTTCGTCGCGGCAGGCGGATCGCCACGAGGTCCCCGACGCCGAGATCGAGATCGGCCGCAGCCTTCGGTGAGATGACGATCGCGGGCTCGTCAGCCGGCACGGCACCCTCTTCGACGGTGGGCCTGAACAGGCCGTCGTCCCAGTCGATGAACTCGACGATCGCTGCGAAGGCGTCCACTCCAGTACCGAGTTCGCCACCCACCCGCAGAACGGCCTCGCCTTCAGCGATCGATGGCGAAGCCAATACGCCTCCCACGGGTCCGTTTCCTGTGGGATAGACCGTGTCCATCTCAACGATGACCCGGTCGGCGACCCCGCCTGAAGCTTCTTCTCCACCTTTGACGATGGCCCCCATGAACGAATCGATTGCGGCGACAAGCATCACGAGCACGGCGATCGACGCACCGATACCCAGCGCCGTCAGCAGGCCACGACGGGGAGCGCGGAGCACGTTGCGGATCGGCATCTGGGCGAGCGTGTCGCCCGGCAGCTTGATCCGTTTGATGAGGGGTGCCAGACCACCGCCGCGGGAGGCGAGGTGACCCGTGCGAATCGCATCGATGGGAGCGACCCGGATCGCACGCCACACGGGAATCCCCACCGCGATGAGTGGAATGGCGAAACCGATGGCCGCGGCGGTGAGGAAGGCATCCCATTGCGTCGGCGTGAGCCACTCCGGCATCGGCAGATACGAATCGAGGAGCCCACCCATCGCGAATGCAATCAACCATCCGACGGCGAGTCCGAGAATCACGCCAAGAACAGCGATCTGCACCCCTACCAGCATGGGTCGCACTGCGATCCAGCGGCGGGGCACGCCGAGCGCCATCGCGACACCGATCTCACGGCGGGTCTGCTCGACCATGCGGGCCGTCAAGTTTGCCGCCGCGGCCGCTGATCCTGCGAGGATCACGATGGCGAGGATTCTGAAGAACTGCTGATCACCTTCGATGTCCTGGTACGTCAGCGTGTAGGCCGTGTCGTCGCTGGTGTCGGTAACGACAACGCCGATGTCGGGCATCTCGGAGGAGAACGCCTGGGCGAGCGCAGCAGCAAAGGCGTCCCGGTCGGCACCGGGGTTCAGGGTGAGGACGAGGTCGTTGACCGAGCCAGGCAGCCCGGCGATCTCACCGGCCGTCTCGAGCGAGGTGAACACGGCGGCGAAGCTTGCCTGGGCGAAGAACCCGCCCCCTTCGGATGTGACGAGGAAGTACTCGGGAGTCAACGCATGCCCCACATACGCGAGCTCCCGTCCACCGCTGAGATTCAGCGTGCCTTCGCCGTCGAGGTCGTAGTAGAGAGCGAAGTTTCGTTCGATCAACGCTGTCGGCTGCCCTCGATCGGCTTCGTCGAGCGACCGACCCTCGTTGACGTGGATCGAGCTGACGTTTGGACCGTCGTGCTCGAGCGGAACGCCGATGACAAGGCCTCGAACCACCACGTCGCCGTCCGAGGTGCGGGTCGACACCTGAATGGGGACTTGCAGGCGTTCTTCTGCGACCGCAACGATTCCCTCGGTATCGGCGTCGGCAACCGCTGCAAGCATGGACCCGGAATCGACGGCTGAGCCGTCGGCGAGCTCCACCCGCAGGTCGTACATGTTCAGAACCTCGTAGCCGTGGTCCGCGGTGGCCTTGCGCCACTTCGTCGTCGACGTCAGCCCGGAGTAGGCCCCGACGCCGACCGCGATGATGAGCGCGATCACAACGACCTGGACCCACCGGGAACGGAGATCCCGCCATGACCATTTGAGCCACATGGACAGTGAACCCATGATCACCCCTACCAGCGGAGGTCGGCGAGCTGCGCACGGCCTCCAAGTGGAGGTCCGTCAGAGGCGATCCGACCACTCGAGAGCTCCACGACCCGATCGGCAACGCGGGATATCTCGCGATTGTGCGTGACCGCAAGGACGGCAGTGCCCGGACCGGCCTGTTCCCGGAGCAGTTCAAGAATCTGGACTCCGGTGGTGAAGTCGAGTTCACCGGTCGGTTCGTCGGCAAGCAAGATCGGGTTGCCGGTTGCGAGCGCACGGGCGATAGCGACACGCTGCTGCTCCCCGCCGGAGAGTTCGTGGGGGAAGTGATCCGCCCTTCCGCCGAGGCCAACCCGTTCGAGCACGTCGTCGGCGTCCGGGGCGTCGTCACGACCTGCCGCGTCGATACCGAACTGCACGTTCTCCCTCGCCGTGAGCCCGGGGAAGATGTTGAAGCTCTGGAAGATGAAGCTGACGGAACGTCGCCGGAAGTCGAACAGCTCCTTTCGTTTGGCGTCGGAGATGTCAACGCCCGCGACGGAGATGGAGCCATCGGTGGCGGTGTCGAGAGCACCAATGAGATTGATCAGGGTTGTCTTACCGCTCCCGGACGGACCGAGCACAACGACAAATTCGCCATCGCGTACGGTCAGGTCAACCGTGTCGAGCGCGGTCACGGTGGCCCCACCCAGCTCGTATCGGCGCGATACGCCGTCGAGACGGATCAGTGTGTTGTCTCCGATCATGATTCCTCTGTTCTGCCTGTCGCGGTTCTCTGTTGTTGCCGCCACCGTTCGATGAGGAGGTCGAACTCCCGATCGAACCAGGTGTAGAAATCTCGCATCTGTTCGAGGCGCTTCCTGGCTGGGTCGATGTTCTCCAGGGCATCCATGCCGCGCTCGGAGAGCGCAACCATCTGCGTGAGTACGTCGGCGCTTCGCTCGAGGAGTCGCTCGAGAGCACCCATGGACGCGGTGTAGTAGCTCCGCCGATCACCGGGGACCCACACACGGTCGACAATTCCCATCCGGGTCAGGGCGGAGACAGCGGTCGAGATCGACCCGGCGCTGGCGCCGATCTGCTCCTGAAGGTCCGTCGCCGACAGGTGCGGTCGATCGGTCACGAGCAACGCAGCCCAGACCCGGCCCGCCATCGGGGACATGCCCATTGCCTCAAACACCAGACTGACGTCCTCGGCGAATCCCATCCGACGTTCACGTTGTGTCATAACTTTCAGTTATACCTGAAACTACGATGCTTGGTGAGAGCCCTTCGACCCTATTTGACGCACGCAGACCCCGCGCGAGACTGCAGGTTGTGCCCCCGGTGTGGAAGGCTCTCTCCATGAGCATCTCCCTCGACACCACCGTTGCCCTCCACGGCACCGTCCAGATCCCCCTCCTTGGCTTCGGCACCTTCAGAGTTAGGGACGGGCAGGACGTCGAGGAGGCCGTCGCTACCGCCCTCGACCTCGGCTACCGGCACATCGATACCGCAGTGATCTATCGCAACGAGGAGGGGGTCGGACGCGCCGTTGCCGCTTCCGGAATCGACCGCTCTGAGATCTTCGTCACGACCAAGGTGTGGAACAGCGACCAGGGCCACGAACCGACCCTCCGAGCGATCGACGCCAGCCTCGAACGCCTCGGCATGGACTACGTCGACCTCTACCTCGTGCACTGGCCGAAGCCGGCACACACGTTGGAGACGTGGCGGGCGATGGAGGAGATCCAGGAGTCCGGAAAGGCTCGGGCGATCGGCGTGTCGAACTACCTCACGCATCACCTCGATCAGCTTCTCGAGAACGCCAACGTCCTTCCGTCGATCAACCAGATCCAGTTCCATCCGCATCTCCAGAGTCCGGATCTCGTCGACTACTGCGCCGATCGAAGCATCGTCATCGAAGCGTGGGGTCCCCTGAAGCAGGGACAAATCATCGACGACCCGGAGTTGGCGGCTATTGCTGCCACCCACGGAGTGACCGTGCCGCAGGTCGTGTTGCGGTGGATGCTCCAGCGCGGCGTCGTCGCTATCCCGAAGAGCGTGACCCCGTCCCGGATCGCAGCGAATGCCGATCTCTACGGGTTCGAACTCTCCTCCGATGAGATTGCCGTGATCAACGCCATGGACCGCGACGATCGGGTTGGGGCGCACCCGGATCACATCGACTTCTAGTCTGTCCCGAAGGTCGTCCACTGCGACGGTCACCGGCCGGGCTCGACCTCCTCCGCCTCCTTCGTCGGCACCGCCCCCTGAGGGCGAGGAAGAGACAGCCGGCGGCCCGGGAGAGCGGCAACGGCTCCGAACTCCAATACAAAGGCATACTGCAACCGATGCATCTGATCAGCCTCGAATCCATTTCCAAGTCGTATCCGGAGACGCCGGTGCTCTCAGAAGTGTCGCTTGGGATCGGCCGACGACAGCGAATCGGTGTCATCGGCCGGAACGGATCAGGCAAATCGACACTCCTGCGCATCATCGCGGGTACCGAAGAACCCGATGCGGGCAGGATCGTACGAAGTGCGGGCCTCCGGGTTGCCTCCCTCTCTCAGGATCCGTCCTTCCCCGAAGGCCGTACCGTCGGCGACGTGATCGGTGACGACCGCAAGACGATCGCCATGGCCGACCGCCTCGGTCTCGCCGACCCATCCGTCGGCGTCTCCGAACTGTCGGGGGGCCAACGCAAGCGGCTCGCGCTGGCGCTGGCACTTGCCGCCGAGTGCGACCTGCTGATCCTCGACGAGCCGACCAATCATCTCGACGTTGACACGATCGACTGGCTCGAGGAACACCTCCTCTCCCGAACCTCGGTGTTGATCCTGGTTACCCACGACCGGTACCTACTCGACCGTGTCGCCAACCGGGTGGTCGAAGTGCACGACGGATCGCTTCACACCCACCAGGGCACCTACGAGCAGTACCTCGAGGCACGAGCCGCCAGAGAAGAGCACGAAGCAACCGTCGAACATCGGCGTCGCCAGCGCCTCCGCACCGAACTGGTCTGGCTTCGCCGCTCCCCCAAGGCCCGCACATCGAAGTCGAAAGCCCGTGTCAGCGCCGTACACGAACTCATGGCGGCGCAACGCCCCCCGATCGATCCGGAACTCTCGATCGAACTCCCATCGCGACGCATTGGATCCAAGGTCGTGAACCTGGCCGACGTCGGGAAGCGCTACGAGAGCCATTGGGTGCTGCGCAACCTCACCCTCAATCTCCTCCCGGACGCCCGGATCGGCGTCGTGGGTAACAACGGTTCCGGGAAGACCACGTTGCTGCGCCTCATCGCCGGACGACTCGCACCGGATGAGGGAACAGTGACGACGGGATCGACCATTGTCCCCGGCTGGTACGGCCAAGACCCGGAACCAATACCGCCCGACACCCGAGTGATCGCCGCGGTCCGCGAACGGGCCGAGACCACACTGCTCGAGTCTGGTATCCCCGTGTCCGCGGCGAAGCTGCTCGAACGGTTTCAGTTCGCCACCGAAGTCCAGCGTGCGACCATCGGAGACCTCTCCGGCGGGGAGCGGCGGCGCCTCGAACTGCTCCTGACCCTCATGGAAGCCCCGAATCTGCTGCTCCTCGACGAGCCGACCAACGATCTCGATCTCGACACCCTCGAAGTACTCGAGGAGTACCTTGATGCCTGGCCCGGGGCCCTGGCCATCGCCAGCCACGACCGCTACTTCCTGGACCGGGTGTGTGACGACATCTTCTCAATCGAACCCGACGGTTCGATCCAACACCATCCGGGTGGCTGGCCCGCCTACTGGACCGATCGACAGACCCCACCCGCCGGATCAGCCCGCACCCGGGGGGAGAAATCCCAGCGATCGACGGCGGCACGCACCACACCGACGTGGAAGGAACGGCGGGAACTGGAGGAGCTGACGAAACGGATCCCCCGCCTGGAGAAGCGGCGGGCGGATCTCGCGGCTCAACTCGATGCCGCAGCCGACGACTACGTCGCCGCCACCGACCTGGCACACCGCCTCGAGGCGACCATCGCCGAAATCGACGACGCCGAGACCTCCTGGTTGGAGCTGACCGAGCAGACGGAGCAACTCCGAGACGCCTGACAATCGCTCCGAGCGAATCGCTGTCCGATGGCTCGGCAGGCTCCTAGCGCAGTCCCTCGATGAACGTTTTGTCGGTGTCGAACGCCAGCGGCGGCAGTTCATCGAGGTCGAACCAACCGACGGCATCGGCATCATCACCGGCTAGCCACTGTCCAGCAAGCGTGCGAGATGTACGGATCCGGGGAGCGGCCGATCGGATCCCGGGTAGTGGTCAGCACGGTCGAGAGAGAGCACAAGCGGTTCTCGCTTGGTGCGACCGTTCCGAGTCAGGTGAGAGAAGAGCGACGCGGGAAGAGGCACCCGTTCCACGGTCTACGTCGCCGAAGTGCCCACAGCGCTCGCGCGGCGATGTCACGAGATACTCGCGACACGCAAGCGGGCGCTGTCCATAAATCGAGCATGACTCGCCGTCGAGAAACGGGCACGGTATCTGCATGCGGAAGTAGCGGATGGCCAGGATCCCGAGTTCGGACCGAGACAGCCGATCGATCCGGCCCAGAGCGGGGAGAAGAGTCCCGACCTCAAGACGGCGCACCGCCTCTGCCACACCAGCGTGCACGATCTCGCGTTGGTCGGCAGGGAGGCTGTCAACAATCTGGTTGAGGAACCGTGCTTCCGTCTCTGTGACGGGCACCATTTGATAGCAGCAGGCCGTGCACCCGAATCGGCACGTGATTCCCCGACCTTCTCGGTTGATTGCTGCTACCGCTTCCGAGACCAACCAGTCGTCGAGCGCGTGGAGCGCTGGAATCACGTCCACAGACTCAACCGGATTCGACGGTACGACCACGACCGTCGCGAACGTGCCGGTGGAAGAAGTCATGGTCACCCGTACGGAGCTCATGGATATGTCCTCTGTGCTCACGCCACCGGCTGGTTCTCCGGCCATCAGCGGTTCCGGCGGCACTGTCGAGCCAGGTGCGTCGGCAGCGTGAAGGTAGGACACATGCTGAGTCGTAGGCGTGTCAGGGACAAGGCTGTCACGAGTGGCGTTCCCTGCCGACGGGAGTGCACACGAACGGTGGCCGGCGCACTAGCCGTCGAGAGCGTCGATGTCGTCGTCCTCGAGTGCCAGGTCCTCATGTTCGGCGATCGGCTCGTCCCACCCGCCGCTCTCTAACTCAACATCCTCCAGGCGCACTTCTTCGATCTGCACCTCCTCGATGACCTCGACGTGGAATTCCGTGGCATCCCACGACTGAGCGACATCGGACTGGATGTCCAGCGGTATATCGCCTCCCTTGCGATCGAGCGCGATCTCGTCGTCGCCCGTGCGGTCCAGTTCGGGTTGACGGCCACCAACCGGCATCTCCCCACCCGGGATCGGAACCGGCAGGACAGACACCACATCATCCCCAACCGGCATCTCCCCACCCGGCAACGGAATCGGCGTCGCCGACACCACATCGACCGCAACCGGCATCTCCCCACCCGGGATCGGAACCGGCAGGACAGACACCACATCATCCCCAACCGGCATCTCCCCACCCGGCAACGGAATCGGCGTCGCCGACACCACGTCATCCCCAACCGGCATCTCCCCACCCGGCAACGGAATCGGCGTAGCCGACACCACACCATCCCCAACCGGATCAACCACGGCAGGAATGGGCTCCCGAGTCTCGGAGGCCAGGTCGTCACCCGGGGCTGATACATCGAGGAACACGGACACGTCCGCTGCTGTTGGGGTTTCCACGAGGCCGACAGTCAGTAGGTCGGACGTATAGCGGTCAAGAGAGCCCTCGTCCGCCGCCTCTATCCCTGGGCGAGCGTCATCGGTCGGCGCCGTGGCCTCCTCGGCGGCGACATCACTCTGCCGCTCCACATCGATTGGAGTCCGCGGGTCCTCGGCTGCTCCATCGCTCACGTCGATCGGGTCCGCGCTCCGCTGTCGGGACCTTGGTCGGCCACGACCTCGATTCCGTTCGAATCGTCACTCTCGACCTCGGTGCTCGTCGGAGCACCGTCGGCCCCGGTCTCCCAATCGGCGGGTGGCCATACCTCGGGCGGTTCGCCGGCCGGTGGATACAGCGGCGGCGCTATGTACTTGGTGCCATCGGGAAGCACCGCGAAGTCCGGTCCGTCTCCGCCCACCGAGTGACCCATCGTCGGCTGGATCGGCAACGGAACCCCCGACGAATCAACCGCCGTCATCGACCCATCCGCAGCCGTATGAATGAAGAACTCCTCCGGGAACACATACGCCGGCGCCTCATACACCGTCCCATCCGGCAACACCACATAGTCAGATTCGGCCACCATCTCCGGCCCGCCGTGACCCATCGTCGGCTGGATCGGCAACGGAACCCCCGACGAATCAACCGCCGTCATCGACCCATCCGCAGCCGTATGAATGAAGAACTCCTCCGGGAACACATACGCCGGCGCCTCATACACCGTCCCATCCGGCAACACCACATAGTCAGATTCGGCCACCATCTCCGGCCCGCCGTGACCCATCGTCGGCTGGATCGGCAACGGAACCCCCGACGAATCAACCGCCGTCATCGACCCATCCGCAGCCGTATGAATGAAGAACTCCTCCGGGAACACATACGCCGGCGCCTCATACACCGTCCCATCCGGCAACACCACGAGGATCTGCTCGCCGCCGTTGACGATTCGTCGGATATCCGGTTGGAACGGCAACGGAACCCCCGACGAATCAACCGCCGTCATCGACCCATCCGCAGCCGTATGAATGAAGAACTCCTCCGGGAACACATACGCCGGCGCCTCATACACCGTCCCATCCGGCAACACCACGAGGATCTGCTCGCCGCCGTTGACGATTCGTCGGATATCCGGTTGGAACGGCAGGAGCGCCCCGTGCTCATCCACGGCGGTCAGCGTGCCATCGGCCGCCTGATGGACAAAGAACTCGCTGGGATACTTGGGCACGTACTCGGGGACTTCGTTCCCCCAGGGATCGAGCATCTTCGAGTCGCCGTTCGCCGGCACATACTTCATCGTTGGCGGTGACGGAACGGTGTTCCCTTTCTCATCGAGGATTGTGAAGGTTCCGTCGGACTCGCGGTAGTAGCGGAAACTTGGTGGGGTCCAGGCAACCATGACTCCCCCTTCTGTTGTCGGCGTCAGGCGCTCACTCCTGGAATACTCGCGCAGCACTGACTTGTCTAGAGGCACATGGCCGCGCGACGTCTCAAGGCTGGGTCCACCGACCGACCGCTTCGGTAGTGAGGTCCAGGTAGCCGTGCGGTTCGAGCGGCGCGTAGTCGCGGTAGGGGGACCCGTCCGGACGGCTGATACCAGGCTCTGCAGGTTCGATCTGTGTTCCCGAGCCCCATGCGTTGAAGGACAGGATCGTCACAAGATTCGGTGTGCGTGGTGCCGTCGTCGCCGCCGACCATTGGTCGAGATAGCGGCCGCCCTCATCCCTCGGAATTGCCGGCTCCGGTTCCCCGCTCCAGTCCGAGGACCAGCCGGGGCTGACGAGCGGAACGAACCACGCCCCTTCCGGAATGTCCGCTGCCCACGAGTAGTCGACCCCGTCGGCATGCTCGGAAGGGCCGTTGACGAGTCCGTCAAAATGGGCGTCGGCAACCCACATCGGATCCCGGCTCACGGCCAACACCGTAGCGCCACCGTCGGTCTGGTGAATGGCGTCGAGCGTTTCTCTCCAGACGTCGATCTCGGCCGCGCCGGTCGCCTCGAGCACCTCCAGTCCCACCACCATGACGAGCATCCCGGAACCATCCGTCCACGGACTCGGATCGGTTGGGCGAAGGAGCGCCGGGTGTTCGCCGTACGATTCGCGGAGGAACTGGACCTGGCCCCGGAGCACATCCGGTGGACTCCCTTCGGGCATCTCGAGGACGAAGGCGACGGATCGGTCCTGGCGAGCAGCTTCTTCGAGCACCATGAGCATCACCGGTTGATCGAGCGAGTCGGGGCCTCGCCACAAGACGGCTGCGACGCCAACCGACGAGGTGGACATCATCTCGAAGTGCGCTTGCACGACCGGGGGTTCGATCGAGCTGTACGGGCCGAGGCTCGGGAAGAAGTCCGATGCGATGTCGTCCGGTGGATTCCGTCCCTCCGCTACCCAGTCTCCCCATGTCTCGCCCTGGTCTGGAGTGCGATAGCCCACGTGGTACACGGCAGCAACGCGACCGGTCGACGCAACGATCGCCGTGGTCGCGGGTTCTTCGACGACAGTCGTGCCGGGTTGCGCGACCACCGGCGAGTCATCGGCGCCACGAGTCCAGAGGAATCCTGCAACGATCGCGATCGCCGCGATCGCAAGGATTGCCCCGATAGCAAGGGACCGGCGCGAGCGTGGCTTGCCTGGTTCACGGTCCGGCGTCGAAGTTGCCTCGGGACCGAGACCGATCGGAGCTCGATCGTGAGCAGAGTCGGTCGCAGCCGCTGCAGGTTCCTCCGATGGCGGAAGTGCCGACCCGTCCGATGCGGCCGATTCCTCGGGTGACGGTGACGCAGGCTTCTCGATGGGGTGCGACTCATCGATGGCCCCCGAAGCCCCGGTCCAGAGTCCTGCCGCCGCCACTGGATGAACCCCGGCCGACGCTCTGGCCGACTTGTCGGTCTCTGGGTCGAAGAGCGCTGCGCCCAGCGCGACCGCATGCTTGGGGTGAGCGTCAACGGCCACGGGACGACCCGTTGTGTCGCCAACCATCTCAGCAACGAGCGGCATCCGTGATGCACCGCCGACCAGCAGCACGCGAGAGAGGTCATCGAACGAGACCCCGACCGAACGGACCGTTCGATCGAGCGCACTCATCGTCTCGCGCAAGCGAGGACGGATCATGTCCTCCAACTCGCCCCTCGTCAGACGAACCTCGGTGTGGAGGTTCGGAAGCATCACCGGGATCGTCACGTCGGAGTCCGCCGATAGAGCTTCCTTCGCCTCGCGACACGAAACTCGTAGCGCTCCGATGGCCGCCAGCGTTGTGGCGTCATCGGGATCGGAGCGTCCAACAATCCCGCCGAGTGTGCGGTCGACGTGACCGAACACGACCTCGTCCAGATCGACTCCTCCGAATCGCTCCATCCCCTCTGGAGCGCCGACGACTGCGAACCCGTCCGCGGTCCTCGTGACAACAGCCAGGTCGAGCGTTCCTCCCCCAAAGTCGTACACGGCGATCATCTCACCCGTGGCCACGTGCTCGGTGTAGGCGTAGTACGCCGCCGCCGCGACCGGTTCCGGCACAAACTCGACCGCGCCAAGCCCCGCGAGTCGGGCGGCCTCAGCCAGGAACCCGAGCTTGTATGGCCCATAGACAGCGGGGTGTGCGAGGACCACAGTGCTGGGGCTGTGGCCGCGTTCGGTCGCCACTCGGTCCACGATCGACGCCATCAAGTGACCGGTCAGCGCATCGACACCGTAGGGGGTCCCGCCGAGCAAATACGGAGTTGGGTCACCGAGCCGGCGCTTGAACTCGCGGGCGGTGCGGCCGGATTCGAAGAGAGAGCGTCGCTGGGCCGCCTCGCCGGTCAGTACCGTCCCATCCTCTCGCAGCAGAACAACCGAGGGAACTGAAGCCATCGACGTGCCCAACTGGAAGATCTCGACCTTGTCCGACTCCGCCACCGCGGCGGCCGAGTACGTCGTCCCCAGGTCGATTCCCAGCTGATATGACACGACACCTCCCGACCGTGCCGCGCACATGCGGACACCGGTCGATGCGTCCGATTCGTCGTGGTCGACATTGTGCCTCGTTTCGGGCCAGCCTCCAAAGGGTCGAAAGCCCGGACCTGCGGATGCCGGGCGTAGACTGCGAAGAACATCAGCGACAAGGCCGCCACGACCGGAGTTCGGTGAGATGGATGCGTCGGTTCCCGTGACCGCTGCGGAGGAGTCCCCGGTCGTGGTTGCACGCCGGTTCGTCAACGCCGGGATGGACAGCTGCGTGGCCCTTCAGCGCGATGACCTGGCGAGGCGTCTTCGCCACGCTCGTGCCCGCCTCGACGAACCATCGACCGTCCTCTATGTGGCGGGCGAGTACAAACAGGGCAAGAGCATGCTGGTGAACGCCCTCGTCGGTAGCGCCGTTTGTCCCGTCGACGACGATCTCTCAACATCCACCATCACGTGGCTCCACCATCACGACCCCGCAATCGCCAGGATCCGTCGGCATAGTGCCGGCATCGCGGTCGTCGAGGAGATACCGCTGGAGGAAATCTGGAGATACGCTTCGGAGCGAGGGAACCCGGCCAATTGTCTCCAGGTGGACGTCGTGCATGTCGGATTGCCGAGTCGGGTTCTCGCCGCTGGACTCGCCCTCGTCGACTCGCCGGGAGCCGGCGCTCTCCATGGAGGAACCGCCGAAGCGACGCTCTCATTTCTCCCGTACGCGGATGCCCTCATCTTCGTCACCGACGCATCGGCTGAACTCTCCGCCCCTGAAATCCGCTTCCTGCGAGAGGCAATCGAAGTATGCCCGGCCGTTCTGATCGCCCTCACCAAGATCGACCTCTACCCGGAGTGGGAGCACATTGCCGAACTCGACCGCACACATCTCCTCGAGTTCGGACTACCCGGCGTCATCCTCCCCCTGTCTTCGGTTCTCCGATTCGAGGCACTCCAGCGGTCCGATCCCCAGATGAACGAGGAGAGCGGATTCCCGGTGTTTCTCGCCGCGCTGCGGAAGGGCGTCCTGAGCGATTCCCGAATGAGAACTGCGTCGAGAGCGCTGGATGAAACCTCCCGAGCGCTCTCACTCCTGCTCACATCGCTCCGGACCGAACACCAGGCGCTCACCGACCCCCTTTCGGCAGAGGAACTCGTCAAGGAGCTCAGCAACGCCGAGCACCGTCTCGCCGCCCTGCGTCGGTCCGGCGCCCGATGGTCGACAGTCCTCGGCGACGGCATCGCCGACCTCAACCAGGAGATCGATCGTCACTTGAAGTCGTCGTTCAGAGATCTGCTCAAGCAGTTCGACGACCGCCTTGGTGAGGGCGACCCGACCGCTCAATGGGAGCCGGTCACCGAAGAGCTCCGGGCGTCTGTGACGGCGCTGGCACGGGACGTTTTCGATCAGGTCCAGTCCGGTGCCGACGAACTCGTCGGCCGGGTGACCGACTTGCTGCGCTCGGCCGGTCTGCGAACACCCACGATCGTGACACCCAACGGTGTCGATCTCGGCGACCTCTGGGACTCGTCCGACCGCTCGCTGGCGTCTGAGAAGAGGGGGCCCATCGGAGCTGGACTCGGTGCGCTCAGGGGTACGTCAAGCGGGGTCATATTGCTCGGTGTCATGGCCAACCTCGCCGGCATCGCGATTGCGACCCCGGTCGCCATCAGCGTCGGGGTTCTCTTCGGAGCCAAACACGTGATCGATGAGAGGAAGCGCCTGATCGAGCAACGTCGACGGCAGACCCGGACCATTCTTCGAGAGTACGCGAATCAGGCGCAGGCGGAGCTGGGCCTCGAATCCCGCAGAGCCGTTCAGGAGGTTCACCGACTCTTGCGCGACTCGTTCTCGGATGAGATCACGGAGCTGAATGGTGCTCTATCGAACTCCATCCGCACGATCGAGGGGACCCTGGCAAAGACCGACCACGAGAGAAACCAGCGCCTCCCACTTCTGTCACAGCAGATCGAGCAGCTCGAGCGACTGATCGAGCAGACCGACGCCCAGGGAGACCGCATTAGAGGCCACGTTCGATGAGGGACGCTCTTTTCGATCGCCTGAACCGGCTCTGCGACACGGCCCTTCGCCTTGCGCCCGATCACGCAGTGAGCGCTGCCGTGACCGATCTCCGCACACGGCTCCACGAACCCCTCAGGATCGCCATCGCCGGTCGGGTCAAGGCCGGCAAGTCCACACTCCTCAATGCCCTCGTCGGCGAACGTCTCGCGCCCACCGACGCGGGCGAGTGCACCCGGATCGTGACCTGGTATCGAAATGCCGTCGGCTATGAAGCGACCGCACACCTTCGAGATGGATCCGAGCGATCCCTGCGCTTCCATCGCGGCGAACGGGCACTCGACATCTCGCTGGACGACATTGCGCCTTCCGAGGTAGATCGTCTCGAAGTGGGCTGGCCATCCTCACGTCTGGAGGAGATGATCCTTGTCGATACGCCCGGACTCGAAGGCCTGGATGATCGCAGTTCCGCTCGAACGCTCCGATTCCTCGGAGTCGATGACGAAGGCGCTGGCGACGTGGACGCGGTGATCTACCTGATGCGTCACATGCACCGCCGAGATGCCGATTTCCTCGAAGCCTTCACGGACCGGTCCCTCTCTCACCCGTCACCGGTGAACGCCGTCGCGGTGCTGTCACGAGCGGACGAGATCGGGGCCGGACGACTCGACGCCCTCAGGTCGGCTCGATCGATCGCTCAGCGCTATGCGACCGATCGGCGGGTTCAGGCCCTCTGCTCTGCGGTCATCCCGGTGGCTGGACTCATCGCAGAAACCGGCACAACGCTGCGCGAGGAGGAGATGGCTGCTCTGCTTGCGCTCGTCGCCATACCTGCCTCCGAATTGGACTCGATGCTGCTCTCCGTGGATCGCTTCAGCGATCCCGCCAGGAGCCCGCTCCTTCCGCAGACGCGACGGGACCTGCTCACCCGCCTCGGGATCTTCGGTATCCGCTTCAGTGTGGCGGAGATCCGAGCGCGCAGAGCCGAGACCGCCGCCGATCTCTCACGATCCTTGATCGCCGCGTCCGGTGTGGAGCAACTCGGCGAGCTCCTGACCGTGCACTTCGCCAGGAGAGCCCGAGCACTCAAGGCTCGTTCGGTACTCGCCGGCCTCAAGGACGTCGCTCGCCGCCTCGCCCGTGACGACCAGGAGGCTGGTGGAGCTCTCCTCGCCGCAGTCGAGGAATTCGAGTCCACCACCCACGAACTCGCCGAGCTCCGCTTGTGGCACCTGGCGATCTCGGGAGCAGTCGAGCTCGATGACGGAGATCTGCAAGAGATCAATCGGGTCACCGCCGAAGGTAGCCTGACTGACCGACTGGACATCAGAGCCGACGCCTCGGTGTCGACCGCAAGAGACACGGCACGAGATCGAATCGAGCACTGGCGTGCGCGTTCCGCCCACCCGCTGACCACGCCAGAACTCAAAGAAGTGTGTGAGATCGTGGCAAGATCGTATGAAGGCTTGTACGTGCGAGCTGTAGCATCGGCAGGTCAGTGATTCCAGGCGTCGCCTCGGCTCCGCCACGGGGCTCCGGATCGAGTCAGACCGTTCAGCGCAGCCCCGCGACGAACGCTTTGTCGGTATCGAACGCCAGCGGCGGCAGGTCATCGAGGTCGAACCAACCGACGGCGTCGGCATCATCACCGGCTTCGAGCGTCCCCCCGGTCACCACGCCGGCGAACCAGATTCCCACCGTCAACTTGGCAGGGTCGTGGAAGTTCGAGGCCACGAACATCACATCGCCGACTTCTGCAATGAGGCCGGTCTCCTCGAGAAGCTCCCTCGCCGCCGCGGCGCGAATCTCCTCGCCGTAGTCGACAAACCCGGCAGGGATGGACCACAGCCCTGGGCGGCTCGCCCCCCGTCCGCGCCTGACCATCAGGAGTTCACCATCGTCGTTGAACACCACCACGGCTGCACCCACGCCCGGGTTCCGCCAATGGACGAAACCGCACGACGGACACCGCCGCCTCAGCTGGTCATGGATCTCGATCGTCTCGAATTCTGCAGTGCAGTGGGGGCAGTAGGTGTACTCCCCCGGCCACTCATGTGTATGGGTCACGCCGACCAGTCTGCCACAGGGTGAAACGTGACGCCGAAGGGCCCACCCACGGGCCACAGAGCCGGGCCGTCGTCTGTCCCTCCGGCTCGTTGCGGTGTGGTCCCAGGCACAAACGACACCGCCGGACGTCTGCCACTGGCATCGGTCCGGCGGTGTTGTTGTGTTGTAGCGGTTCTCGGTTCTAAGCGCTGGCGAGCGGGTCGGGTCCGTACTCGTTCGATCCGGGCGTTCCCGGCAGGAAGCCGGTCTCGATCAGGGCCCACAGACCACCGATGAAGGGCACGAGTCCGATGAAGATCCACCATCCGGACTTGCCCCGATCGTGCCACCGCTTGATCGAAATGGCCAACGCCGGCCAGATGATGAGCAGGTAGACGAGCGAAGCGACCACCCAGAGGAACGCAGAGTTGACCACCACTGCAATCAAGAAGAAGAGCAACGGCACGATTGATATGACGACCACTCCAAGCCAGAACTTGCCGCGGTTCACGCGTCCGTCGAAGCTGAACAGAAGATCCTTCCAGTCGATGTTTTCCATCGATACTCCCTCTTGTTGGCTTGCGAGAGGTTAGAGCATTCGGTGGCCCGATTCGTTACATGCCGGACGCCGCCAGGAGTTGGCGGAAGACCCCGCGACGTCCGTCCCATCCCCTCGGCCGCAGGATGGGGGAACGGGAGGTGGCAAGTACTTCGCGGCCCTATCCAGTGAGCGCCTTAGCCCTGTGCACTCGGTACACCCGGCATAGCCGGACCGAAGTACTCGACCAGCCGTTGGTCGGCTTGCTCGCCGAACAGGATCTCTGCGGCTTCGTGCAGACCCGGCGATACTCGCACGTCGTCTTCCCGGATCACTTGGGTGATCTTCGACCGACGGCGGAGGAAGTCCTCGAGTTTCGTCACCATCTCCGTTTCGGCTGCCAAGTGCAGTTCTACCCGGAGGTAGTCGGCGCTCTTGATGATGTCGTCCCCCATCGACGGATCCTGTCGGATCTCGTCGAGCATCTCGAACGCTCTCCGTCCGTATCGGCGCCAGAGACGATCCGAAAGCGGTTCCACCTCCGGCTTGTGGCGCAGATCGTCAAGGCGCATCAGCCTGGCCTGGCGGTAGAACTCTTCGCGAGTCGCCTTCGCCGGTTCCCCGTACCAATTGTGCGTGTCCTTCTCCAGCGGGATGCCGAGTCGTTCGACTTCGTCGGCGACTTCCTCCCCGACGTTGAGACAATCGGTCAGCTTGCCGCCGAAGATCGAGATCACGCTTGCGACGTTGTCGGTTTCGATCTCGTGCTTGCGAGACAGCTTCGTCCAGTCAACGTCCTTCTGATCGCCCCCTCCTGCTGCGACAACGAGCGGACGGACTCCGCTGCGGTCGGCGATGATGTCTGCCGCCGTCAACGGCTCCGGCAGATCGAGGCGACGGTTGATCTGGTCGAGCAGGAAGTCCCGATCCTCGTCCGTGACCTCGGTGAACGGGGTGTCGACCCGGGTGTCGGTGGTCCCGATCACCGACCTCCGGCCCATGGGGATGACGTAGAAGAGTCGACCCGTGTCGTCGTAGAACGCCAGCACACGCTGGTTGGGAGTGATCTGGGGGACCACGAGGTGGATGCCCTTCGAGTAGACGATCCGATGGGCGGTTCGGACACCGAGTTCGCTGCTCAGGTCGTCGATGAATGGGCCGGCGGCGTTGACCACGACGCGAGCCGTGCACGTGAAGGGCTCGCCACCGGAGTCGACGTCTTTGAGTGTGACCTGCCACCGTCCGTCCCTGCGCTCGGCTCCCCCCACCTCGACGTAGTTCGCAGCCGTCGCTCCGACGTCGAGAGCGGACCGCACGAAGCTGAATACGAAACGCGAGTCGTTGTCCGGCAGGTAGGCGTCGTAATACTCGATCCCCCCGACAGCTCGGTCGGTGTTCACCATCGGTTCGAGTTGCTCGATCTTCTCGGGGCTGAGGTATCGCGGGCGGTGTGTCCGGAAGCTCCCTATCCCCCAGTAGCCGGTTGCACCCAGAGCCGCGAGCCACGTGGGGTGCGGCGAAGACTCGTCAAGGGTCGCGAGGAATGGAATCGGCTTGATGTTGTCCGGGTAGGACTTGATGAGTCGGTTCCGCGAGACGCAGAGCTTGCGGACGAGCAGAATCTCGTAGCCCTCGAGATACTTGAAGCCGCCCCACACGAGGTTCGACGACTCCTGGCTCGTGAAACTCCCAAAGTCGCCGCGATCGACGAGCGCCACGTTTGCTCCCCGCCCGGCGAGAACTGCGGCAGAGACAGCACCGTTGATCCCCCCTCCGATGATCAGAACATCGAACGAGCCACCATTGAGTTTCGCGAGCCGTGGTGTTGCGAAGAGCCATGATTGCGAGGGTACCTGTCTATTCGGAGTCGGACCGGAGTCGAAAGCCCTACTTCTGCTGGCCGATCGCGAAACCGCTCATGAACGGCTTCTGCATGAGCACGAAGACGATCGCCGGCGGGATCGACGCGATGATCGCCGCGAGCATGAGCGGTCCATACGTCAGGGCACCGTCGATGTTCGTGAGCGTCTGCAGCGCAACCTGAACGACCTGCTTCGATCTCATCTCTGATGATCAGACTCGGCCACAGGAACATGTTCCACGTGTACACGAACTGGATCACGAAGAGCGCCGCGATGACGTTCCACGACAGCGGGATCAACACCTTGGTGAGGAACTGGATCGGCGAAGCTCCGTCGATCTGAGATGCCTCGAGCAGTTCGGCAGGCAGGTTCGCGAAGTGCTGACGGAACAGGAACGCTCCGGTGGCCGAAGCCAGGAATGGCACGGTGATCGCCGCCATCGAGTCCTGCCAACCGAGTCCCGAGACCAACCGGAACATCGCCAGGATCATGACCTCGGTCGGCATCATCAGCGTGACGAGGACGAGGAAGAACACGAGCCACTTTGCCCCGGAACTTGAAGTAGACGAACGCCAGGCCGGCCAGGAGCGACAGCATGGTCTTGCCGGTCGTGACCAGGATCGCTCTGCACCGTTGAGTTCCACATGGCGCCGGCGAAGTCCCTTCCGAACCAGACTGCATCGAAGTTCGACCTCAGGGCGCTGCCGGGCGTCATTTGGAAGGCAAAGATCTCTGTGTTGTTCTGGGTGGCGATCAGCGCCGCATACAGCAGCGGGAACGCGATCACGAACGCCGTCACCGTCAGTCCGAGGTGGAACGGCCACTGACGACCTCTGAAGTAGGTCTTGCGCTTCACTCCCGGTGTCAGTCCAGCCATCAAGCACCCCCGTAGCTGACTTTGCTGCCGGTCGTTCGGAACTGCCACAGCGTGACGGCGATGACGGCGACGAACAAGCAGGACCGATTGGGCGGCGCCTCGGCCGAGGTCACCGTTGTTGACACCGACGCGGATGATCTCGTAGATCGCGACCGACGTCTTGCCGGCAGGTGCACCCTTGGTCATGAAGTCGATCGTTGCGTAGACCTCGAAGAAGGCGTAGGTGAGGTTGGTGACGAGCAGGAAGAACGTGATCGGCGACAGGGCCGGCATCACGATCTTGTAGAACCGCTGCCAGGATCGAGGCGCCGTCGATGACAGCAGCCTCGACCTGATCGATGCGACACGGTCTGGAGTCCGGCGAGGTAGAAGAGGATGTTGTACCCGAGGATCTTCCATCCGCTCGCGAGGATGATCGAGGCCTGTGCCAGCACGCGCACTCTCGCGGTAGTTGGGCACGTCGATCCCGAACACGACGTCCATCGCGTGCGTGAAGATGCCGGCGGTTGGATCGAAGATCATGAAGAAGAGAACACCGGCGACGGCCGGTGAGATCGCGTACGGCCAGATCAGCAGGGTCCGATAGACGCTCGCCGCCGCGGATCTTGCGGAATGCCAAGGTAGGCGATCGCCAGGCCGCCGATCATCCCGCGGCGACGATGCCCAGGGTGATGATGACGGTGTTGACGTACACCGGACGGTAGGCGACCTGGCCGCCACCGCCCGGCGAGAACATGGCATACAGCGCCACGAAGACCGACAGCATTGCGATCACGGACGCGAGGTCGGCCCCCCTGCGGCTCCACGTGCCGGGCTGGAGTTGCGTCACCCAGAACCTCGCACCGTAGACGGCGGCGACGGCGAGCAGCGGGTAGGCGACCAGCTTGATCGGGTCGGTGATGAGGAGTTCGGTGAAGTTGCCGAAGCAGACGTCGACCGATCTGGGTGCGCCCAAGCTTCGTCAGCTTGGTCGAAAGGGTGAAGGTTCGGATCGCCGGGTGTACAGGAAAACGACCAGGATGATCAGCGTGGGTGAGAGCAGGACCCACGGCACCCACCATCCCATGCGGTATCCGCCGGTGCGGATCTCGCCGGCCATCGCGGCGCTCTCCTTGGCCTTGCCGTCCGCCCGGTCGAAGAAGGACCGGAGCGCAATGAGTGCGAGCCAGCGCACCCCACATGAGGCCGTAGGCGAGAAGGTGGTCGACACCGGTCGGTTCCTTCGGCGAAACCACACTGCCCATCGAGGAGAGGCGTGATCGCGGCACCGGCCACGGCAGCTACCGAGCCGATGCCGTACCGCTGCAGCGATCGTCTCGTCAACGTTCACTCGTACGTAGAGAACGCCCAGCAAGGCAGCGACGACAAGTCCGATGATCAGCATGGATTCAGCGTTCATTCAGGACTCCGCATGGAAGGTCGGATCTGGGGGCGGAGCATACGCTCCGCCCCCAATCCCTTACGGTGTCGATCAGCCTCCGAAGAGGAATTCGTACTCGGTCAGCGACTTGTTCGCTTCCTCGTTGGCCTGGGCCATACGGGTCGCGACGTCGAGGTCGTTCACGAGGATGTCCTCGATCGCGATCGTGATGATGTCGCGGATGCCGACGAAGTTGCCGAGCAGCGCACCGAGCGATGCCGGTGTGTTCTGAGCTGCCGCCAGCTGGTCGGAAGCAACCTTGCTGTTCGGGCTCTCGTCGTACCAACCCTCGCCTCGAGAAGGTCGACGGCGTCCTCCGTGATCGGGATGTATCCGGTCAGCTGGTGCCAGGCCGCTGCGTTCTCAGGATTCGAGAAGAAGTTCATGAACGCAAGCGCTCCGTCTTCCGTTGCCGCATCCATGCCATCGAGCATCCAGATCGTCGCGCCGCCGATGAGGTTGCCGACGTATCGGTACGTCCCCGTTGTACGGCATGAAGCTGGCCTGGTTCGTGAAGGCGGCGTTCTCATCGAAGAACGTCGTGTCCGAGCTCGAGTAGACGAGCATCGCGACCTCTCCGGCAAGGTATGCGTTCGACGTGCCGTCCCAGTCACGCTGGAGACCGGTGTAGGTGTAGTAGCCCTGTCGTCCGAGGCTCTTCCACCAGTTGAGGTAGTTGCAGCATGCCGTCGGACTCGAGGTACACCTCGGTCGCCCGGCCGGTACGGCCGTTGTCGGCGTTGCCGAGCAGTTCGCCCTCCTGACCAAGGCTCTGCTCGACGAACCACGAGTGGTTCGGCCAGGTGATGCACCCGCTCGGTCCATCGGGCAAGCGCCACGATCGCGTCACAGGCAGCGTCGACTTCCGCCCACGTCGCGGGCGGCTCGGTGATTCCGGCTGCGTTGAGGATGTCCATGTTGTTGAACATCACGGTGATCGACGTGTTCCACGGCATCGAGTAGAACGAGCCGTCCACCGTGTAGTAGTTGCGTGCCGCGTCGACGACGTCGTCGAGCACGACCGGCTCACCGAGGATCTCGGTCCGGCCGCCGATGGCCTCGGTGACCGACTTGAAGATCGGGTTGCCGCCATCGTCCACTGCGTCGAGGGCCTGCCGGGTGGCAGCCTCGAAGAAGTGAATGAGTCCCGGGGGCTCTCCACTGTCCACCGCGAGCACGGCTGCGTCGAACGCATCGTTGTACGACGCGAACGACGTCACCTGGACGTTGTACTCAGGGTGCAGTGCGTTGAACTCTGCGGCCCTGTCCTGTGCGAAGCCGAGGCGGGCCTCATCGGAGAACGCGACCCAGAAGTCGATGTCGATCTTGTCTGTGGGCGGCGCTGTCGTCACCGTCGCAGCCGTCGTCGTCGGCTCGGCCGCCATCGTCGTCTCGGTCGCAGCCGTCGTCTCGGTCGCAGCCGTCGTCTCAGTCCCAGAATCAGAGTCATCGCTCGAACATGCAGCGGCGACAAGCATCACCACGGCCAGGAGCGCAAGAGTATCTAAATAGACTCTTCACGAGCCGTCCTTCCCTATTGGCAAAGCGGCACGAGCGCCGCGTACTAGATCGATCTGCACGGCGCCGGATTGCGCCATGCAACGAACTCGTTCATCTTATACGAACTGCAAAGGGGCTTGCACTGCTTCACGCGGTACGGTGGGTCCGATCGGCTGGAGGCGAAACGAGGGGATCCGAATCGGTGAGAGAACGAACCGCAAGGTACCTGTCGTCGATTCATCGGGTGCTGTATCGCAGCACCCGCGGAATCGTCGGTCGGCGCCTCGTCGACAACGACGTGTGCCTGCTCACTACGACTGGGCGCCGATCCGGGAAGCAACACACCGTGCCTCTCCTCTATCTCCGGGACGGCAGACGTCTCGTCGTGATCGCTTCGTGGGGTGGAAGGGACCGGCATCCCGAGTGGTACCTGAATCTTCTCGCTATTCCGGCGGGGACCGTCCAAGTCCTCGGTGACCGATGGGCGGTCGAGGCCAGAACCGCCACTGCGGACGATCGGGTGGTTTGGTGGCCCCGAATTCTGGCCACCTATGACGGATACGCGGTGTACGAGTCACGCACCGAGAGGGAGATCCCCGTGGTGTTCCTCGACCCCGTCGCCGCTCCACCGCCGTAACCCGGACACGCCGCCCCGAAGCGTGCAAGATTTCTCGGCTCGACAACGCCTTCACATGCCGGCTTGTACCACCGACTGGATCCCCCGACGCGTGACACCCTTCGAGATCGACATCCGGCGGGGACCGGCGATAGCGACGAGATTCATACCGGTGAGGGCCTGGGCCATTCGCCACTTCGTGGCAACCGACGCGTCGCGCAGAACAGTGGCCGGGGCGATGACGAGGTCGGTCGGCCCGATCTCGTCGAGGACCAACCTTCGCGAGTTGCCGATGATCTCGAACTCGACATTCTCCATCTCTCCAAGGTTCCCCTCAACGAACTCACGGTCGCTAGTGAACACGAGCAACGGGGTCTTCTTGGAGCGACGGATCCGCCGCACCGCAGCCAACGCGGAGAAGGGCGTCCTCCTTCCGCCAGTCGGTCTTCGTGTCACCGATCACGGCGATGATCCGATCCCACGGACGCAGCACATGGGCGGCCATCGTCGGCACCGGTGATGCCTCGCCCACCTCGTCGATGTCGTTGCCAAAGACGAGGTCGGAGGGGAACCGGACACCCTGCCAGGAGAGCAGGACGAGCGAGACCTCGTCCTGCTCAATCAGATTCAGTGTGCCGGATCTGAAGGACTCGTCGACTCGGACGAGTCCGTCTGAATCCAATCCGAGTGACGTCGCTACCTGTGTCGCCTCATCGACCTTGTTCCTCGCAAGGTCGATCTCACCCGGTCCTGGCACCGCGTATGGAACGACCAGACCGTTGTCGGGTTGGGCAATGCTCGCAGCGAGGGCCATCAACGCCTCCATGTCGGATCCGTTGGCCCGCACATCGACCAGCACGTGTTCACCGATCGACGTCCGGGGCGGAGCGGGTCGGGGCAGGCGTCGGACGAAGAACCGGGTGCCGAACGAGGTGAGCAGCGCGGTGCTGACGATGGTGAGCACGGCAGCGTTCACAACCTGGTCAGTGAGCAACCCGAGGGAGACGCCGACCTGTGCGATCGCGAGGGTCGACGCAGCTTGACCGAAACTCAACGACGCCATCAGTGCGGATTCGTCCAGCGAGAACTCGAAGATCCGTCCGGTTATCAGTGCGGAAACCGCCTTGCCGACAACGACGATGCCGGTGAACAAGAGGGCGAGGAGCAATGTGTCCACGTCGAACAACAGTGTCGGGTCGATGTTCAATCCAATGGACACGAGGAACGCGGGAACAAAGATCGCGCTCCCGACGAAATCGAGGCGCTCCATCAGCGATCCCCGTATCGGGATCATGCTGTTCACGCCGAGGCCGGCAAGAAATGCACCGATCAACCCCTCGATACCGCCGAGGACGGCAATCGTGGCCCCGGCAGACATCCCGATCAGCGCGAAGACGAAACGCTGCATCCTCGTGCGACCGATCTCGACGAAGAACCAGTTCGTGATCTTCGGCAGGAACCACAAGGTGAATGCCGCCAGGAGGGGAATCAGCCGCCCACAGCGGCAGGAAAGGATCCGAAACCGTTGCCATCGCGCCCGGTTGCGGCTCGTAGTTGAGCATCGCCGTCGATGTCGCGACGGCCAGGACCGTGAGAGACATCAGGTCGAACTCGACACCGGCAGCCACGGCCGTGCTGACGGCAGGCGGTTGTTCTGCAGTCCCGCAACCGAGACTTCCGGATATGCCACGAGCGTGTTGGAAGCCCACATCGCCCCTATGAGCGCCGCCGCGAGCACGCCGTATCCAAGTGCAGACATCCCGATCCACATGCTCAGACCGAACGGGATGGCGAATCCGAGCAGTCCGTACACGACGGCCGCTCTTCGATTCTCCTTGAACGCCTTGAAGTTGAAACTCAAACCGGCGAGGAACATGAGAAAGAGGATGCCGATGGCTCCGAGATCGGCGACGAGCCCACCCGTCCCGATCCAACCGAGCACGAATGGACCCGCGAGCATGCCGCCGAAGATGAGGCCGACGATCCCGGGAAACCGGAACCGTTCAGCGACGATGGGCCCGAATACGATGATGACGAGCAGGATCAACAGTGTCGCTGCGACGCTCCCGATCAACATCCTTGGCTTCTCTGCATTGGCAGGCATGATGCCACACCGGTCTCGGCGAGACCACTCCCTCTTCCCGCCAATGGAGCGATCAGCGGCGGATTCGACTCCAGTGTTCGACCGGTAGCATCCTGGCGATTCATCAGCACCAACGATCAAGGAGCCTGCGATGAGAATCGTCGTATTGGGCGGAGCAGGGAAAATGGGTGCCATCTCGGTTGAAGACCTGGTCGTCAATCCACGCGTGGACGAGGTGATTCTCGCCGACCGGGACATGGAAGGCGCTGCGGCAATCGCCGACTATCTCGACAGCCCGAAACTCACAATCACCGAGTCAGACCTCAACGATCACGATGCGCTCGTTGCTCTTCTCGATTCCGCCGACGCGTGTGTCAACGCCACCGTCTACTACACCAACATGAAGGTGATGGAGGCTTGCCTCGAGGCAGGCACGCACTACGTCGACATGGGCGGTCTCTTCCACGGCACGCTCAAGCAGCTGGAGCTCAACGACCGGTACGCCGAAGCGGGGATCAGCGCCGTCCTCGGGATGGGCTCTGCCCCGGTGCTCCGAACATCCTCGCCCGCTACGCCGCCGACCGCCTCGACACCATCGACGCGATCAAGATCTACGACGGTGTGAAGCCGCCGCCGCCCGGCACGATGAAGTTCACGTACGCCGCGCCGACCATCATCGACGAGTTGACACAGCAGCCGATGGTGTTCCGCGACGGCGAATTCATCGCCTGTGAGCCGCTCACCGAATTCGAGGACTACCAGTTCGCCGGTTCGATGGGCCATCTCCCCATGCACCTGTCCCTCCATTCGGAGGTCGCGACGCTCCCGGTCAGCTTCGCCGACAAGGGAGTCCAGGAGTGTTTCTTCAAGATCAACTACTGGGGCATGGACCCGGGGATCGTCGAGAAGGTGCGCGTCCTTGCCGAATTCGGTTTCGACCGCACCGATCCGATCTCCGTCCGCGGAGGCCAAGTGGCTCCGCGAGACTTCATGATCGAGATGATGGGCGACTTCGTCCCGTCCGCCTTCGACATGCTCACCGCTCCCGCGAACGAGCCAGGTGACTGGGCCAAGGAGATCGTCTCCGATGTCACCGGCACGATCGCAGGGGAACCCGTCAGATATCGAATGGGAGTACTCACCCTCAAGGGCGCACTCCCGACCGGCGTCCTTCCCGCCCGAGCAGCCGCATGGATGGCCGCCGGCAAGGTTGCCCCGGGCGTCCACCCGCCGGAGCTCGCCTTCGATCCCGAGCCGTTCCTCCGGGAGTTGGAGGAGCGGGGCATCAAGACGCAGGTCACGGTGACAAAGGGTTTGTAGGTGACGGAGTGGCCGAGTAGCCGAGTACGGACTGCGGGCTACGGCTGGAGGACTCCTTGGACTTCGTCTACGTCGTAGGTGACGGTGGTCGTTCGATTCAGGGTTCCGAGATCGATCCAGCCTCCACCGACCCGGTAGCGGCCCGCCCATGTGAAGGTTGCCGCGATCGGATACACGTCGAGGGTGGGATGGCAATTGCCGCCCGATGGGTGTTCCCGTCGGTAGGTCGCATCGCATGTCTTCGTCGCGTAGGTGTGGATGACGCTCCCCGATGGGTATCCGCGGGCCTCGGATGATTCGAAGGTCGCCCTCGCCCCGTCACCCCAGTCGACGACGAGCACGGCGACGCTCGCCCGAACGTCCAACGTACGGCCGTCGGGGAGAACCTCGGAGTGTGTGACGTCCGGCGGGTCCGGAGTTGCGAGGTAGGTGGGGAGTCCCGTGATCCCCGATCCGGGCGGCTCGAGAGATGGCGTCGGCAGCGCAAGCGGGAATGATCGGAAGATACGCCACGCCACCGTCTCCGGTGGATCGCTCGCCACGGGGCACACCGGCAGCGAAGTGGTGATGCCGATCACGGCGGGGTCGTTCGCCGGATCCCAAATGTCGAGGCCACCAGGGTGCGCGAGAAGTAGTAGCAGGCGCCGACGACGGGGTCAGTCGACGTGTAGAGGTAGCGAAGGGGTGGGCGGACGCGGGGAGGATCGCCCGGATTGCCGGGGAGAGTGCCGGAGGGGTTGCAGATGAGATATCCCTCCGGGTCGTAGTAGCAGTCGTCGGCCTGGGCGACAGGCGAACAGGCAACAGGTGACGGCCAGAACGGCGATCAGGGTGAGAACGGATGTGGTCCGTCGCACGCCCACCCCTCCCCTGAGTATGAGTAGCCCCATGCGCCATCGCGCCGCTGGAGAACGACAACACACGTCCGCTCATCCGATCCGACAACTCCAGTCACTGCGTCGAACTGGACTTCCGCAGCAACACACTCCGCCGAATCCCATATCACTTCGACAACTGCCACCGAAGGCGGTTCGGGAGCGTCTGCGAACTCGACTACGTCGAAGGCGCCGAGGCTTCTTTGCATGTACTCCTTGTTGGCGAAGAGGGACGTGAAGGTCTCCTCGTCACCGTCGTAGAGGGCTTGGAGCCTTCTCTCTTCGAGGTCCTGGAAGATCGCTTCGATCTCGGCGAGACGGTCGACGGTGGTGGTCGTGGCATGCGTCGTCGTCGTGGTCGGCGGCGCCGCGGTCATGGCGGCGACCGTCGACGCGGTAGCAGGGGTCGAGGGAGGCACCGTGGCGGGGGTTCCGCTCGCGCTGCACCCGGCGATGACCAGCATCAGAGCCGCTAGCCGGAAAGACATTCCCCACATGGCGACACCATACGGACCGGAACCGCCCCTTCATAGGGCCTTGGAAGGCAGTTCTTCGCGAGCTGCCGTTGTCCTCTACCACGGACGACCCAGTCGGACGACCGTTGAACGCAGAAAGGACGTGTCTCATGTCTCCTGTCCGTGAGCGGTGGTACCGCATCCTGTTCTGGGTCGCAGCGGTCTACGACCTGGTCCTCGGCATCGTCTTCCTGTTCTTCTACCGCCCGGCCTTCTCGGCACTCGGAATCGAAGACGCACTGCCGGAATACACCAGTTTCCTGTCTCTCATCGCCGCGTTCCTGTTCGTCATCGGCGTGGCCTACGTGTTGATCGCCCGTGGTGACCTTGTCCGAAACCGGGACCTCATCGCAGTCGGTGCCCTCTACAAGTTTGCGTACTTCTCAGTGGCGCTCTGGTACCTGATCGGAGGCGTGTACCCGCACATCGTCTTCTTCGTCGTGTTCGGCCTCGCCGACCTTGCGTTCCTCATCGCGATGGTGGAGTGCTGGTGGCACATCGGCCGCGTCGAGGAGGTCGCCTCTTCGGCCTGATCAGATACCGGCCGCGACGAACGTCGCACCCACCAGGACGAGCGCCAGATGCAGGCCCACGAGTGCCACTCGGGGCCAGCCGAAGGGGTCGTCGAGGATTACGCGGCACGGGGAGCCACCGGAACCAGAACCACACGCCCAGGAACCCGCCGAGGAGGATTCCCGCAGTGATGAGCAGCCAGCCCGCCGCGGTCTCTTGTGGAGCGGTCATCACCATGCCGGTCAATCCGATCGAGACGGCGCCGGCGGGCACGACCAGGGCGTAGCGCAGGGCCGGCCGACTCAGACTTGCGGCGAGGATCGTCGGCATCGCAATCCACCCGACGGCAAGCAACGCCAGGATCCACGTCGACGCTTCTTCGGCCAACGCCAGGCCCCAAATCACGCCGAGCGCCACGGCGCTGATAGCAACGAGGCGTCGCACTCGACTTGTGAATAGGCGATCCCCCGTCAACTCGATGCCGGACCCGGCACGGAGCATGCTCATGAGGCTGCCATCTGATCGATGCGGTGCTCAATCCCAATCGCCACTTGTCGTCTGAACCCGGTTCGGCGATGGTCGGTGCTCTCCTGCGAGTAGAGGTGTCTCCCGAGTTCGACCAAACCGGTCTCGAGCTGTTGGACGCTCATGTTCGCGGGGAGGTAGTTGACGTCGAACAGCGTGCACATCTCCCATGCCCCGGGTTCGATGATCCGACCCGCTCCGAGCAGCCGTTCGTACAAGGGTGTCCCCGGGAATGGGGTCAACACGGTGATCTGCACGTCGAACGGATCGGTTTCGTCGACAAAGCGAGCGACGTCTTCGAACACGCCCGGTCCGTCCCCGTCCAGTCCGAGGACGAAACATGCGTTGAGGGCGACTCCGTGTTCCTGGATAGCCGCCACTGCTGCCCGATACCGGTCGACCTGGCGGCGCTTCCAGTTCTTGTTCGTCTCGATCCCGTCCAACGCCACCGCGTTCGGACTCTCAAACCCGACCAGGATCTCCCGACAACCGGCGTCGCTCATCATCGCCAACAGGCCCGGGTCGTCGGCAATCGAGACGTCGGTTTCCGTGAACCACTTCACGCCTTGGGTCCCGATGGCGGCAACAAGGTCACGCGAGTGGTGTTTGTTGACGAACGAGTTGTCGTCGGAGAGCTCGACGAACGGATCCGCCCATATCTCCTTCATCGCCTCGATCTCCGCCGAGACCTTCTCGACCGGCTTCGTCTTGTACCGCTGAGGGCTGAGCAGTATCGAAGAGGCGCAGAACTCGCACCGCCACGGGCATCCTCGCTGTGTCTGAACGGTGAGGCGGTTGTAGTGGCCGGGATCAAGCAGGTCGTAGCGAGGGATCGGAGCGTCGGCGAGATCGAACGGAGTGTCCGATCGGTAGCTATCAGCAGTGGCGCCGGATTCGACGTCGGCGACGACCTTTCGCCATACGGGCTCGCCCTCTCCCACGACAACGACGTCGCAATGCTCGAGCGCCTCGTCCGGCATCGCCGTGACGTGGAGGCCACCGATCACCGTCGTGACACCCGCAGCACGGAAGCGATCAGAGAGGGCGTAACACTCCTTCACCTGGGCGGTGTACGTGGAGAAGGCCACGACGTCGCACTCGGGTAGCGGATCCATCTCTGCGATGTCGTCTACCTCGTAGTAGTCGACGTCATGGCGGTCATCAGTGAGCGCCACGAGCGTCAGAAGCCCGAGGCTCGGCAGCGAAGCGATCGTCTTGCCGCGCTCGACGAACCCGGGAAGGCTCAGACCGAGGGCGGTCAATTCCGGGTTGTGGGCACGAACACCCGACATAGCAACGAGGGCGATCCTCATCATGCCTCCTCACACCACACGTAACGTACCGCACTCCTCCCCAGCGGCGATAGGGTCTTTCCCCGATTCTTGAGCCCGCTTTCTCGCCAATAGACACGAAGGGTCATCCGACCCGTGACATCCCCTGGGCTGATCATGCACAATGGGTGCATGCCGGCAAATCTGACGCCCGACTACAAGAAGGCCGAAGCCGCCTATCGGCGGGCAAAGGATCCGCAGGAACGCCTCGAGTTGCTCGAAGTGATGCACCGGACGATCCCGAAGCACAAAGGGACTGAGCACCTCCGAGCTGAGATCAAGACGAAGATCAAGGACTTGAAGGCTGAGCTCACGGGGCCATCGAAGGGCGGCGTGCGGACCGGACCGGCGACGTTCATCCATCCGGTTGGTGCGGCGCAGGTGGCGATCCTCGGACCGCCCAACACGGGCAAGTCGACCCTGCACGCGACGCTCACCGGATCACACACGGGCGTCGGTTCATATCCGTTCACCACCCAATACCCGGAGCCGGGGATGTTGAACGTCGAAGACGCCGCCATCCAGCTCGTCGACCTCCCGCCGATCTCGAATCTCCACCCGATTCCCTGGATCGGGAACACGCTCCAGTCGGCCGACGGCGCACTCCTCGTCGTGGATCTCGGTCAACCGGGATGCGTCGAGCAGATTCTTGAGGTGCGGGAGATTCTCGAGGAACGGCGGGTCACACTCATCGGGGCATGGAACGCAACCCACGCTCCGGACGACGATCCGTTCGCGATCCGCCTGCCGACCCTGCTCATCGCGAACAAGGCAGACGCTATTCCGGACATCGAGGACGACCTTGCCGTGTGCCGGGAGCTCGGCGACCTGCACTTCCCCAACATCGTGGTGTCGGCAGCCACTGGTGTCGGCGTCGACGAGATCGGTCCATGGCTGTTCCGGAACCTCGACATCGTTCGCGTCTACACGAAGGTGCCGGGGAAGGACCCGGACAAGGACCGCCCGTATACGGTCCGTCGCGGGGCCACGGTCGACGAAGTCGCCCGGCTCGTGCATCGGGATCTTGCCGCCTCGTTCCGCCATGCCCGCATCTGGGGTCGCGGCTCGTACGACGGTCAACAGGTTGGCAAGGACCACGTGGTCGAAGACGGCGACATCCTCGAGATCCACACCTAGAACCGCGTACCCAGGGTTTGTGTCCCCGTATGCGGCGCTGTGGGCCCACGGAACCGAGTTCTCAATATTCTGTGGGCCGGGGTCCGCTCATGCGGGGACGTGAACCCTGGGTACGGGTCCCCGTATGCGGCGCCCACGGCCCGCGGAACGGTCGACGGCGTGCACTTTGCGACTTCATCGAACCTTCACATCCGCGATCGGGGAGCCTTCATACGGCCGCGGTTTCATATGGACTTCTTCAGAAAGGAAGATCATGATCCGCAGAATTGCCCTCGGAGCCGCAACGGCGCTCCTCATCGCCGGACTTCCCGTCGCCGCCCTGGGTTTCTCTCAGAGCCTCGACGTCGATCAGACCCCGACGGTCACAGCCGAACAGGTACAGATGGAGCTCGAAGTCCAGGAGCAGCTCGGCACGCCCCAAGCAGATGCCGTTCAGGCCGCGATTCAGGCTCAGACTCAACAGCGTGTCCAAGAACACATCGCGACCGGAGTTCCTGAAGACGAGGTGCCGGTCCAAGACCGGGTTCGCACTCAGGAACAGGCACAGATCAGCACGCAGGCAGTGACCAGCAATCAGGCACGGGCCCAGGCCGGAGGCGGCGAATCTCTAGCCGAACCGGCTGCCAACGGCGAAGGCAACCGCTTCGGACAGACCGAAGACGCCACCCGTAGGAACGCCGGAGCCCAACCATCGGCCGACTGCCCCAACGACGGCGAGTGCCCGAACAACGGCGACTGCCCGAAGTCCTGACCACCTCAGCGGGAGGGAGAGACCTGCGCAACTCGCGGATCTCTCCCTCCTACGATTCCACCATGTCACGCATCCTCGTCGTCGACGACGAACCGAAGATCCGAAAGATCGTCACCTCCTACCTGAAGCAGGAGGGTTTCGACGTGTTCGAGGCCGAAGACGGTTCATCTGCGGTCGAGATGGCCAGCGCGACTCGATCCCGACGTGGTCATCCTCGACGTGATGCTGCCCGGATTCGACGGCATCGAGGCGCTGCGGCAGATCAGGACCAAGTCCGATGTGTATGTGATCATGCTCACCGCGCGCAGCGAGGAGACGGACAAGCTCGTCGGGCTCTCCGTGGGTGCCGACGACTACGTGACCAAGCCGTTCAGCGCGCGAGAACTCGTCGCACGCGTCAAGGCGGTGCTTCGCCGGACCCGACAGGGCAACGGTCACACGTCCGACGAGATCACCGTTGGGTCGCTCACGCTCGACAACGCGACCCGCATCGTCAAGGTGGACGGAATACCGGTGGATCTAACGGCACTCGAATTCGACCTGCTCGGAGCGCTCGCGGCGGCGCCGGGCCGGGTATACAGCCGGGGGCAACTCATCGAGAAAGTCTGGGGTTGGGACTTCTTCGGGGACGAGCGAATCGTCGACGTCCATGTTCGCAAGATCCGCCAGAAGATCGGTGACGACCCGGCCAATCCCCGATTCGTCGCGACCGTGCGAGGGGTCGGCTATCGATTCGTGGATCCATCGTGAAGGCTTTTCGCGGACTCGGACCTCGTCTCTTCCTCTCCCACCTCCTCGCGATCGGCACCGCAACAGGAACCTTCATCATCACGTTCCGCCTCCTCGCACCTGAGGTGTTCGGGCGACGGATCCAAGGCTCCCAGGGTCCGGGGGGGCCTTCCGGTTCGGCCGGTTGGGGTCAACAAGTCATCGAAACGTTCGAGAGTTCCGTCGACACGGCGATCTTCGTTTCGATCTTCGCAGGAGCGATCGCCGCGGCCCTCGTTGCCTGGTTCATGACGCGACTGCTGGCCCGGCCCGTCAAGGAGATCCGTTCAACAACTCACTCCCTGGCAGCCGGGAACTACTCCAGACGAGTCACCGAGCCTTCGATCGACGAACTCGCCGACCTTGCGCGAGACGTCAATGCATTGGCCGACGGGCTCGAGTCGACCGAGGTGAGTCGAGCACAGTTGATCTCTGATGTGACGCACGAACTCCGTACTCCTTTGACTTCGATTGACGGATACGTGGAGGGAGCGGCCGACGGTGTGTTCACCAACGATGAGATGCTGGGGTCCGTCACGGAGGAGACACGGCGAATGCGGAAGCTCATCGATGATCTCTCGCTGCTGTCGCGGGCGCAGGAAGGATCGCTCGTACTGGAACGGAGCGACACCGACATCTCCCGACTCGCGAACGAGACCGCAGAGCGGCTCCGGCCACAGTTCGAAGCGGCCGGTGTCACTGTCGCAGTATCCAGCGTTCCCACCGTTGCATCAGTTGATCAGGCTCGCATCGGGCAGGTCCTCACCAATCTGCTCGGGAATGCGCTCGGGCACACCAGGGCAAATGGGGTGGTTGCGATGACTGTGAAGGAAGAATCCGGCGGGGTCGCCGTGACCATCACCGACGACGGTGACGGCATATCCGAAGAAGACCTGCCACATGTCTTCGACCGCTTCTACCGCGGGACCACGACGAGCCGAGCGGGCACCGGAATCGGGCTGGCGATCGCCCGCGACATCGTCGATGCTCACGGTGGTGAAATCACCGCAACGTCCGCCGGTCCGGGAACCGGCGCCACGTTCGCGATTCGACTTCCGTAGGTCGCAAGCTCGGCGCTGTCGTCCTGCACGCGGAGCAGCAGCCCCACGCAATACATTGGAAACACCCCTGGTCGAGTCTCAGAATCCGTGTAGTACGGTGCGGCGATGGATACTCCACAGCTCATCGTGGTCGGTACTCCATCGACTGACCGGATCGAGATCCGCGGTGACTCGCACTCGACGATCGGCGGTTCGGGGTTCATCACGGCGCTCGCGGGTCGACTGACGGGGGTCTCGGTCGGACTCATTGCCCGAGTTCCGCACACCCTGCCAGACCAGATTGCAGCAGCGTTCAGGCCGGGCGGACTTGATCCGGGTGGCCTCGTCCCGGTCGGCGGGGCGCTGCCCGCCTTTCACATCGCCTATGACAACAGCGAGTCGGCGACGTACGTCGACGTCCAATTAGGCGAGGAACCCCGCATCCGAGGAGCAGACGTTCCCCGGCGGTGGCTGACCGCAGACTGGATTCATGTCGGACCTCTCGGCGCATCTGCACGCGTCCAATTGCGGTTCATCGAGGATCTCATCGAACGCGGCTACGAGGGAGGACTCTCCGCAGGCACCTTCATCGGCTTGGCGATCTCTGATCCGAAGACGGTCCGCGAGCTGTTCGACGCGGTCGACATCGCGTTCATGAATCAGGATGAGGCAACGCTGATCTATCCCGCATCCATGCCGGCCCACACTGTCGTCTGTGTCACCGCCGGCAGATCGGGCGCTCGCCGGTGGGACGGTTCGACGTGGACCACCCACGCAACCTCAGCGGTGCAGGCGTTCGATCCGACCGGTGCAGGTGATGCGTTCGCCGGCGCCTACTTGGGGGCAATGCTCAAGGAAGATCCCGACCCTGTCGCCGAGGGATTGCGTATCGCATCCGAGGTCATTCAGGGTCCCGGAGCTGCACCGCTCCTCGACCAACTCCCACACAGCGCCGATCTACAGAGAGACGCCAATCTTCCCGATGCCCGCAAAGCCGGGATCGACCACGAGCGCGTCCTAGCGGTTGGCTCGTCCCTTCGGGTCGCAGCCAAGCGCTCTTCGCTGTCATTCTGCGGATCCCCTTTTCCCGAACTCGGCGACCCCCTCGCCCTCGAAGTGCTCGCGCTCGCGACGGCACACCAATACGGATTCTGGACCGGCACGGACCATGGCTATGGCGGACCGATGTGGGCCACGATCGACGGAGTTCGCCGGAAGGGTTCCGACTTCGTCTGGCACGCCTTCACCAAGGCGGCGACGGCCGACCCCACCATTCTCGACGCGAACCGCCTCGCCGCAGAGCCCCTGCTCTTCGACGAGATATGCGTCGACGATGACGGAGCATGCCCTATCCCAGACGTCGGATCTCATCGCGCGCTACAGCAGGCGTACGGCCTGGCTATCGGGCGCTGTGGCGGAGTCCGATCGGTACTCGACCGGGCGAACACCTCAGGGGACCCACTGGCGGCCCTCCTTGAAATGCTGTCGACGATTCCCGGGTACGGCGAAGATCCACTCGCAAAGAAGGCCAATCTGCTCGGTCTGATCTTGACGAACCGCCCGGAGCATTTCCTCCACCTCGATGATCCGGGTTCGATCGCACCCATCGCCGACTACCACAACATTCGGACACTCCTGCGCACCGGATGCGTCAGCATCGTCGATCCAGACCTGCGTCGAACGCTCGAGGAGCGCTCCTGGACCGATGCCATTGGTGAGGCTTCGGTGCGATCGGCGGCATACGGGGCGATCGTGGCGCTCTGCGATGCATCGGGACTCAACGTGGGGGAAGTCGACGGCTTCCTCTTCACGCTCGGTCGTAGCCTCTGTCTCGAGACCGAGGAGCCGAAGTGTGAAGAGTGCCCGGTTGTGACGTCATGCGGCCGCGAGACCGATCTCTTCCAGCCGATCTTCCGCACGACGGCCTACTGATCATCTCGCTCGAGCACGGTCTTCCCCCGTTCTGCGGGCTGGCAGCGCCGCATACGGGGACAGCAACCCTGGGTACGCGGCGTCGCGGGTTCTGGCGCCGCGACGTCCGCCCGACGGGGAGGAAGAGAAGGGTTGTCCGGCTACTCCTCCGGTGTCAGGACTCTTCGATCTCCTCAGCGATTTCCTCGGCGACCTCGTCGACAGCTTCCTCAGCCTCTTCCGCAGATTCCAGGGCTTCTTCGTCGGCTTCCGTCACCGCTTCGTCGACAGCGAGAGCTTCTTCAGCGTCGTCGACGGCCTGAGCGGCACCCTTGACGGCGGAGACGACCGCGTCCTGAATCTTCGCAACCTGGTCTTCGGACATCTTGCTCGCGAGCTTCTGGTCGAGATACGCCCGGATCTCCTCTTCGGACATACCGACGAGTTTCTGCTTCTGGTTGACGACGAGTGCCACCACCGCGCCGATTCCGGCAGCGAGCAGAACGAGGATCAGGGTCTTGAATGAGAACAGTCTGCGCATGAGACCTCCAGGTCGATGAGATCCACAGCCTAACGAGCCACGGTGTCACCGAATCTGGCGAACTACTCCCTGTTCCGACGACGGGAAACCCACCGCCAGATCCAGCCGAGCACGATGCCGAGCGCAAGGAAGATGACGGCCACGATCCACAGGGGGAACGTGAACGAGAAGAAGAGGAACTGAACCTCGGTCTGGTCCAGGTTCTGGCCGACGAAGATTCCCAGTACGACGAGAATCACCGCCGTGACGATGATCCCGAATCCGATCCTGTCGTTGCCCTTGTGAACGTTGCTCGGTTGCTCGTCGGCCACGGTTCCTCCCGGATGCGTGGAAGCGGAGCGTAGCAGGGGGAGAAGTTCAGGAAATCCCGATGAATTGCACGCGTGTGATTTAGAGTCCGCCCACCGTGGAAACATTGGGAATCATCGTCGCCTGGCTGCTGATCGGCCTCATGGTGACCGGCTCTGCCACCCTCTTCTGGGTGTCCCAGCGCTGAACGATCAACCGAGACGCGAAGCAGCCGGGATCAAAGACCCCGGCTGCTTCCTGAACGCTCCAGTTCCAACCCGGAACTCTGTTCTACTTTGCTATCGATGTCTCCACACGATGCGACCCTTTGTCGGATCGTAGGCCGAAACCTCGACCTCGACCTTGTCGCCCGCAATGATCCGGATCCCTCTGCCGCGCCGCATCTTTCCAGATGCGCGCGCAACGATTTCGAGACCGGAGTCGAGCCGCACCCTGAACTCAGCGTTCCGGAGCGTCTCGACGATCACACCTTGCGTGCGGAAGGTGTCGTCGCCTCGTGCCATATCGGTTACTACCGACGGGGACGGGCCTCGTTGACAGTGAGGGCCCGGCCTTCGTGCTCGTATCCGTTGAGTTCTTCGATCGCCTTCTTGCCCTCTTCGGCATCGGGCATTTCGACGAAGCCGAAGCCGCGTGAGCGGCCGGAGTCGCGGTCGTTGATGATGGCGGCCGAGTCAACGGTCCCGTACTCGCCGAAGAGCTGCTCGAGGTCTCCGTTTGTCGCGCGGAACGAAAGGTTCCCTACGAAGATGTTCATTTGCTGTTGCCTCCAATGGGCGTCGATTCGCGAACCACTGTGGTTCGCACACGGGCGGGCTCTGTCGGCCTGCCTCGAACCAACAAGTGCCACGGCGGCAGCGGACATCCCTCTGTGCACCAGAACAATAGCCCCCTTTGGGTCAACTCGGCCATTTGTCGGCGACGATCACAGATGCGTCGACTCGCACGATGCTCGCCAACCACCGGCGCCGGCGTGCCGGTAGGGTCCAATCGATGCTGACACCGGCCCAACCCCGCAACGATGAACGCACCATCTTCGGGTGGGCGATGTATGACTGGGCCAACTCGGCGTACATCACCGCCGGGAGCCTCGTCTTCGCCATCTACTTCGGAGACACGATCTTCCCTGTTGATGGACTTGCGATCTTCGGTCGGACCATCGGAGCGGAGGCGTTCTTCGGGATCCTCGTCGGCATAGGAGCGTTCCTCCTCTTCCTCGCCATGCCGATCCTCGGCGCCATCGCCGACTACTCGAATTCGAAGAGGCGCCTCCTCCGCACCTTCGCATACACCGGCGCCGTCTTCGCCGTTCTCACCGCCTTGCCGGGAGAAGGCGATCTGGTACTCGGCATCGTCGTCGCTCTCATTGCACAGATCGGCTTCGTGGCGGCAAACGTCATGTACGAAGGATTCCTGCCTGAACTGACAACGCCGGACACGATCGATCGCGTATCGGCAAGAGGATTCGCCCTGGGATACGCGGGCGGCGGGATTCACCTCGTGCTGTCTCTCGCCCTGTTGTACTTCGCCGAACCGGTCGGCCTCGACGAACTCGCCGCCCAACGGATCGTCATCGCGTCGGCAGGAATCTGGTGGGCAGTGTTTGCGACGTTCTCGTTCTCCCGGCTGCGCGACTTCGGAGGTCGCCGGAAACTTCCAGCGGCGTACCAGACCACACCTCGTTCGATCGCCTACACACGCCTGGGCATCAGCCGCATCTGGCGCACGACCCGCCAGTTGGTCGGCTTCCCGCAGTTGCTGCTCTTCATCGTCGCATTCCTGTTCTACAACGACGGCGTGCTGACGGTCATCAAGATCACGCCGGTCTTCGCATCCGAGACGCTCGAGCTTTCGACGACCACGATCGCGGCCGTGTTCGTCGTGATCCAACTCGTCGCCTTCTTCGGCGCCCTCGCCTTCGGATGGCTGGCGGAGAGCGTCGGGGCGCGGAACGCGATTCTCGTTTCGATCGGCGGATGGGCGTTCGTCACCGTCGGCGGGTACTTCCTGCCGGTGGGCCAGGCCGGTGCGTTTCTGGCGGTCGGCGCACTCGCGGGACTCGTCCTCGGCGGGGTCCAGGCACTCTCGCGATCGCTCTACGGATCGATGATTCCCGAAGATGCCTCCGCCGAGTTCTTTGGCTTCTACTCCGTCTTCTCGAGATTCAGCGCCATCTTCGGACCGCTGATCTTCGCCGGTGTCGACATCATCACCGGATCGACGCGGCTCTCGATTCTCTTCCTGACCGTCTTCTTCCTGATCGGAGGAGCGCTCCTTGCTGCGGTTGATGTCGACCGGGCGCGAACCTCTCGAACCGAGTGGGTTCTCGATTGACGGGCCACCCTCCGGATTGGCGCAGCCCCTACCGGACGGTCTCCTGTGGAACTAGTTTGCGGTCACCTTGACGACACCAGTCCCCAACGACGCACCACAGCCGAGCCGAACACTGCACCGGTCGCTCGGCCTCTACGCGGTGCTGACGATCTCGATCGGAGCCATGATCGGATCCGGGATCTTCGTGCTCCCAGGGCTTGCATTCAAGATCGCCGGTCCTTCGGTGGTGTTGGCGTTCTTCCTCGCCGGCGTCGTGGTGCTCCCTGCCGCGCTCTCGAAGTCGGAGATGGCAACCGCCATGCCGCAAGCCGGCGGAACGTACCTGTACATCGATCGAGCGATGGGTCCGCTCATGGGAACGATCGCCGGTTTCGGGGTCTGGTTCGCGCTCGTGTTCAAGGCAGCATTCGCCCTTGTGGGCCTCTCGGCATACCTCGAGTACTTCATCCCGCATCCGGCGCGCCCGGTGGCTGCAGTCCTTGCACTCGCACTAATCGCGGTGAACCTGATCGGGATCAGGCAGACCGCCAAGTTCCAGATGGCACTCGTCACCGGCGTCGTCCTCGTCCTCGTGGGGTTCGTCGCCAGCGGGATGCCGAACACCAATCCGACCGCCTTCGAACCGTTCTTCTCTCATGGGATGAAGGGCCTGTTCTCGGCAACCGCGGTTGTGTTCATTTCCTACGCCGGTGTCACGAAGGTGGCATCCATCGCTGAGGAAGTCCGACGGCCGGGTCGCACCATTCCAACAGGGATGTTGATGTCGATCGGCTTCATGATGCTGCTCTATCCGGCGATCGTCGCCGTTATCGTGGGCGTCTCACCGGCCGGGGATCTTGCGCAGACCAAGACTCCCATGACGCTTGCCGCCGGCCAGTTCCTCGGCGACTTCGGAGTAGCGGTCGTTGCGGGCACCGCGGTCATCGCCCTCGTGTCGATGGCAAACGCCGGAGTCATCGCGTCGGCTCGCTATCCGTTCGCCATGGCGAGAAACTCGCTCGCTCCCCCGTTCCTTGCGCAGATTGGAAAACGATCGGGAGCCCCCGTCGCCGGGATCGCCGTGACCGGAGTAGTGCTGCTCCTCCTTGTCCTGTTCGTCCCGCTCATCGAACTCGCCAAGCTGGCCTCGGCTTTCCAGCTCCTCGTCTTCGCTCTGGTGAATCTGGCGGCCATTGCCTTTCGCGAGGGCCACCTCGACTGGTACGAACCCACGTTCCGTTCGCCCCTCTACCCCGTGGTCCAGATCTTCGGCATCATCAGCTCCCTCCTCCTCCTAACCCAGATGGGGACCGTCCCAATCCTCGGCGCCGTCCTCTTCGTCGTTGCGGGGATCATCTGGTACCGCGTATTCGGGCAGTCCCGAGCCGTCAAGGAATCGGCTGCTCGCGATGCGCTTCGATTGCGCGAGGACGCCCGTCTCGTTCAGAGCAGTGCTTCCGCGGTTGCGACCAGGGGTCGGAAACACGTCCTCGTTCTGATCCGACGGCCGACGCGACCGAGCCGGCAGCACACGCTGTTCCGACTCGCCATGCGCCTCGCGGTCGCGCCGGGCGGACGTATTCATGTGATCAACTTCGATGCTCGGACACGCCGCATGATCCCCACCGACCAGGATCTCGCACGGGCACGGTCTCTCGGCATCGAGGTCACAACCGAGCACTACACGGACGAGGACCGGCGCGGCATGGTCCATGCGTTCGTCGAACGCGAGGGGGTCGACCTGTTCATCGCGGACTTGCCACAAGAACTGAGAGCAACTCGCCACGTTATTCGCGACCTGCGCTGGCTCCAGGAGCACTTGATATGCGACTCGGTGTTCCTGCGCAACCGGGAGGTCGACCGTATCGATCGCATCGCAGTTCTCGGAACGGGAAGCCCATACGATTCGGTGAAGATCGAGATGGCCGATCACATCGCCCGCTACGAGGACGCAACAATCCGGTTCGTTCACCTCACCCCGGTCGACGCACCGCCCGCTCAGAGCACGTCGATCCACAAGTATCACGAGCAACTTGGTGGAACGCTCAGCGTTCCATGGGACGACCGGGTCGGTCCGACAGAAGACCTTGTCGAGACACTGATCGAACTCTCACGGGGCGCCAACCTGGTCATTCTCGGCGCCCCGACCCACCGGTTCCACCTTGTGACGGATCTCGCCGACCGGATTGCCGAGTCGGTCGACTGTCCGGCGCTACTCGTGCATACACCGACGCTCGAGAAGCCGGGTCCGATCACCCGAGCCCTCCAGTGGATCATCACCTAGGTGTACCTGGCCAGGACGTCGGTGACACGCGGTTCGCACAGCCGAGAGGCGTACCTCCGAGCCGCCGCTCGGGTAGTCGGCAATCGGTAGCTGGCGGCACCTACTCCGCTACCCCGCTACCCCGCTACTCCGCGGCTGCCCGCCACGCCTCGCGCAGCTTGACCTTCCCGCCGGTGCGGAGCAGCGCCCCCGAGTAGACACGGGCTCCGATCCAGACGAGAGCGATCGCCCCGAGCACCGTTCCGACGATCGCCACTGCGATCTCCCACGGCTGGGCCACGCCGGCGGCCATCCGCACGGGCATGACGAACGGCGCCCAAGGAGGCAGCCAGGAAGCGACGGTCGGAAGCACCGCTTCAGGATTCTCGGCCGCGAAGATCGCGAGGAGGTATCCCGGCATAATCAGCACGATCGGAATCATGATCGCCCCCTGCAGGTCCTCTTGCCGTGACACTGTCGACCCGACGGCCGCGTACAGGAACGCGTAGAACGTGTAGCCGAGGATGAACCAGAAGAACACCGAAGCGATGATCGGTAGACCGATCGCCGCCACGTCGATGTCGGGAAGGTCGGCGAGTTGGGCCGAGACGTACGCGGCGCCCGCGAAGATCGCGAGTTGCAGCAGGCCCAGCACCCCGATCCCAACCACCTTCCCGACGAGGATCTGCCACGGCCGGACCCGAGAGAGGATGACCTCGACGACACGGTTCTGTTTCTCCTCAACCGTGCCCATCGCCACGAACTGGCCGAACATAATGATCGATATGTACAAGAGGATTGCTCCGGCAAACGCCGCCCCCCGCTTCGCCTCATCCTGGACGTTCTGCTCTTCGAGCGCTGTGACCTTCATCGGGATCGGCTCCACTACGCCCGCGATCTCGCCTTCCGACAGCCCCAATTCGGAGAGCGCCTCGGTCTTCACCGTTGTATCGACGGCACCGTGAACGAGCGCCGTCAACCGCGACGAGCTCTCGGTGTGGAAGACAATCTCGCTGCCATCGACGAGAACAACAGCGACCTCCCCTTCGGTAAGGGCGGTCTCCGCCCCTGCTCGAGTGGGAAATCGGTCAACTTCGATCACCATGTCGAACAGGACCGCCTGAGCGTGAAGCTCTCGCTCGATCCCTGGAGGTTCCATTCCGCTCAGACCGATCTTCGTCGCCTTGCCTTCACCACCCGACAACAGGTTGACGGCCGGTCCGATCGCAAGAATCGCGACGGCCAGAAGTGTCATTGTGATGATGAACGGTTTGCTCCGCACCCGCTCGAGGAACTCCCTCTTTGCCAACAACGCAACTTGCCTCCACGGCGTCATGACCCCACCGCCTCTCGGAACAGGTCGGTGAGACGAGGCGGTTCGAACACGAACCGATTCACTGTTCCAGCCGCGTTCGCTGCAGCGAGGAGATCGGCGACCGGAGCATCATCGTCCACGATGCAATGGGATAATCCCGGTCCCACAACGACTTCGACCCCTGGCACCTCCGGTATCCACGGCTCTCCATCGACGTCGATCGTGAGACGCCGCTTCCTCGAATGGTTCTTGATGTCGCCGAGCCGCCCCGACAGCACGATACGTCCCTCGTTGATGATTGCGACGTCCTGGCACACGTCTTCGACGAGGTCGAGCTGGTGGCTCGAGAAGACGATGGTTACGCCTCCGGCAGCCAGTTCCCGCAGCGTCTCTGCAAGCGACTCGACACCGATCGGGTCGAGACCGGCAAACGGTTCATCGAGGATCAGCAGATCGGGATTGGGAGCGAGCGCCGCCGCCAGCTGGGCCCGCTGTTGATTGCCGTGTGACAGGTCGTCGAGCTTCCCGCCACCCCGGTCGGCGAGGCCGAGGACACCGAGCCAGTGGTCGACAGCGTCGTTCGCTTCTGCTCTTGAGAGGCCGGAGAGCCGGGAGAAGTGGACGAGTTGGTCGTGGACCTTCATCTTCGGATAGAGACCACGCTCTTCCGGCATGTAACCGAAGCGCAACCGCTCCGCAGGACCGACCGGGCCGCCGTTCCATGTCACGGTCCCGCTCTCGGGTCGGATGAGTCCGAATACGACCCGCATCGCCGTTGTCTTCCCGGCCCCGTTTGGACCGAGGAAGCCGAGGATGCGACCGCTCTCAACAACAAATCCGGCCCCGTCAAGAGCGACGACGTCACCGAATCGCTTGCTCACATTGACGAGTTCCAACATCAGAAAGGCCTCCGGGCCGTACATTGTGGCGCCATAGGTCGGGCGCACCAAATCGCCCGAGGGGACAGGAAATCCTCAATAGTCTGCGACGTAGGTGCCGATAATGATCAAGAACCGGTGGGACGGCCGGCGGGGTAAGTAGTACCCAATGCGGGATGATCCAAATAGACCGCATCGGTCAACCTCACAAGGTTCACGGGAGCCCTCACGAATGTGGGGGCTTCTTCGTGTCGCAAGCAGCACGTCACGCGACCGGTCCGTCCATGCCGAGCGCTCGGCGCGATCCGGGCCGGAATCTCGCCGATTTACCGAACCGTTAGGGAACACCGGAGGTTCGGCTATCACACGATCTGATCTAATCCTCTCAGTCCAACTCGACGAGGAGAAACAAGAATGACGAAGAGACTACTGGTGGTTCTGGGAACCGTCCTGCTCACCCTGGCACTCGCCGGGATCGCATCAGCCGTTGTTGGCCAGACTGATACTCAGCCAGATGACGCTTCAACGATGGAAGACATCACGACAGCTGATGACGACTCGAGCTTCGACGACACGGACGACGACTCATCGGACAGCGTCGACGACCGCGACGACGACTCACACTTCGACGACAAATCATCCGACAGCATCGATCACACGGACGACAAATCGTCGGACAGCGTCGACGACCGCGACGACGACTCACACTTCGACGACAAATCATCCGACAGCATCGACGACACGGACGACGACTCACACGTCGACGACGAAGACGACGACTCACACTTCGACGACAACTCCTCCGACAGGGCCGACGACCGCGACGACGACTCACACTTCGACGACAAATCCTCCGACAGCATCGACGACACGGACGACGACTCACACTTCGACGACGACTCATCGGACAGCGTCGACGACCGCGACGACGACTCACACTTCGACGACAAATCCTCCGACAGCGCCGACGACGAAGACGAAGACCACGACGACGACGACTCCAATACCAGCTGATCTCGCAGTACGCGTCGATCACGGACAGAGGCCCCGGAGGATCACCTCCGGGGCCTCTGTTGTCTCTGGCGATCTCTCCGAGGTCACATCTCCATCAACGGGACGGCTCCTATTCGGCTCGACTACCGACGAGCGGAAGGTGCACAACAACACGAGCGCCCCCGAGCGAGCCCGGCTCGGCGAGCTCGAACGATCCGCCGGATGCCTCGGCCGTGCGACGAACGATGTCGAGTCCGAGTCCCGTCGAATCAACCGTCGAAGCGCCCCTCTCGACCGCCCGAGGATGAACAACGCCGCCCCCACCGTCTTCGACCTCTAGGAGCGCCCGGTCGACGCCGCTGATTGAAAGACGGATTGCCATCGGTACGCGGTCCTCGGTGTGGGCGAAGACGTTTTCGAGGAGTGCGTCGATCATGACACCCGCGTCCACCTCGGGAACCGCAACATGGGCATGTGCAACACCGATCTTCGTAGTGAAGGAACGACCCTGTTCTTCACTCAGCGGCGACCAAAACGCTGCCCGCTCGGCGACCACCGCGGCGAGATCGCAGCCCGGGTCGATCTCCGTTCGAACGGGTCGTCGGCCCTCTCCGATGATGAAGTCGACCGTACGCTCGAGTTCATCGAGATCCTCCACGAGCCGATCACGGACCCTGCCGTCGGAGAGCGCCTCAGCATCCAGCTTCGCTGCGGTAAGCGGCGTCCTGAGACGATGGGCCAGATCAGCTGCGCTCTCCCGCTCGGCCTGGAGCAGGTGCTCAACCTGCTCGGCCAGCTGATTGAACTCGGCGCCGACCTCCTTGATCTCCGGCGGTCCGGCGGGAGACACGCGAGCGGCAAAGTCGCCACCTTTCAGGCGCGCGGCCGTGTCGGAGAGCTCGCGCACCGGTCGAACGATCGACTGACTGAAACGGTCCGCTGCCAAGACCGCAAGGCCGACGAGAACGGCACCGAGGCCGGACAGAATCAACCACGACCTTCGCACGCCACTCGTCAACTCATCATGTGGAGCGACCACCCGCACGACGGTGATCCCCCCATCGGACTGGGCGACGGGCAGGTAGATAGCCTCACCGGCTTCCACCGATGCCCGGTAAGCGCTACCACCGAGCGGCACCGAGAGGTCCTCCCCCGCGGGGACGTCAATGCCGTAGACACTCCCATCCGGAAGAATCATGGACGCGCCCAGGTCGACGAGGCGAGCCTCTCCGATCGTCAACGCAGCGCCGGTCGTGCCCGACGACGGGGAGAGGACCGCGACCACACGAGCGATGGTCTCGGCTTCTCGCTCGGCGCGTGTTACCGCCCGATCGAACGCGAGTGCACCAACGAGGATCGCGAGAGGCACGAGAAACGCGATCACAACCATCGACGTAACCCCGGCCGTAACAAGGATGAGGCTTCGCCTCACGAGTCCGGATCAACAAGACGAACCCCCACACCGCGACGAGTGAGGATGTACTTCGGGTCGGCAGCGGACTCGCCGAGCTTCTTCCGAAGCCACGACAGATGCACGTCGATGGTCTTGTCCGCCCCTCCGTATGGCTGATGCCACACTTCAGCAAGGATCTGGCGTTTGCTCACCATGGTTCCCGAACGCTCGGCGAGGTAGGCCAGGAGCTCGAATTCACGAGCCGTGAGATCGAGCGGCCGGTCTTCGAAGCGGGCCTCTTGTGCATCGAGATCGATCACGATCTGTCCGACCGTGATCACCCGCTGCTCCGGTTCTGAACCGGAGCGACGCAGCACGGCGCGAAGCCTTGCCTCGAGGTGCTCGGCGGAATACGGCTTGACCACGTAGTCATCGGCGCCTGCATTGAGCAGTCGAACGATCTCGACCTCGTCGTCTCGGGCGGTGGCAACAACCACCGGTACTTCACTGATCGCACGAATCATGCGAAGAGCCTCTGCACCGTCCAGATCCGGCAGGCCCAGATCGAGAACGACCACGTCAAAGCGCCCCGATACCGCCGACTCCACTCCCGACATGGCGGTTCCGACTGCTTCCACCTCGTGCCCGCGCTCGGCGAGACGATTCGATAGAGACTGGCGAATTCGCTGGTCGTCTTCGATGATCAGAATGCTCGACACAGGGTCACGATACCCATGAACCTCGTCCGTCGGCCGCCGCCGACGCTCGATTTCACGTGTGGTTAACCGACCATTAGCCCTGCACCACCGATTTCGCGGCATCATTGGAGGGTGCGACGCATCGCCTATCTACTCATCTGGCTCGCGGTGACCCTGACCGCCGTCTTCATCGCGTCCGCTGCAGTGAGCAGCGTGCGGGATCAGGTCACCGACACGCCGACAGCCATGTTCCCCCCGACGACGATCGCGCCCGACCGTCCGGAGCAGCAGACTCCCGATCCCACCCAACCCGAATCGCCCACGCGCATCGACGGATCGAACGGTCCCACGACCACCGCTCCGACGCCGACCACAAGCGCCCCGCTCCAGCCCACAACGACGGTCCCATCCACGACCGTCCCGTCCGCTCCCACGCCCTCCCCCTTGCCAACGACGACGACAACCTCGACCGTTCCTTCCACGACGGAGATCCGGTCCTACGAACTCGTTGGCGGCTTGGTCTCGGTTGAGATCGGTGACGGAACCGTCCGTCTTGCCGGGGCGTCTCCGCGACCCGGGTTCACGATGGAAGTGGAGAGTTCGGGTCCCGAGAAGGTCGAGATCGAGTTCCACAACGACGAGCACAGATCGAAGTTCTCCGGCAAGTTCGAAGATCGGAAGTATGAGCCGTCAATCAGTGAGAGCGGCGAAGAGGAAGACGACTAGATGTACTCGGCGATCAGGTTGGTGTCACTCGGGGTGATGGGTCGGTCTTGACGTCCGGGGCAGGAGTGACTGGTCGTTGGTGGTTGTAGTACTCGAGCCGTGATGGCAGGGCGTCGGTGCGTTCGTTGTTGCTGACGAAGATCTGTTTGTAGGCCCATTCGGTTTGGAGGGTGCGGTTGAATCGTTCGACCTTGCCGTTCTGCCAGGGACAGTGGGGGCGGATGGTGATGTGATGGGCCTCGATCGTGTTGAGCGCGCGTCGGCGAATGCTTGGCTTTTCGTGTAGGACCAGTGGTTGTCGGTCATCACCGCCTCGATGCCGGGCGACGCCGCACGATGCGAAGAACTCGGCGGCACGGCATCAGGAACCCGGCCGCGGTTGCGCCTTGTTCGTCGTTGTGGAGTCTCTGAGTAGGCGAGCCGGGTGTGATCATCGACCGCTGAGTGGATGTAGTCGTAGCCGATGCGGGCGCTTCGTTGTTGGCAGAGGTCTTGCCGATCTGGGCGTCCCCACGCCTTCCAACCCCCACCGTTAGGGATCCTGCCGATCTTCTTGACATGGCAACATGGATCAGCGTCCGCCAGGTGTAGACATCGTCGGCGTACGTATCGCACAGCTGTCTGTTTCGAGGTGCGGATCACGTCACCCGTGAGCGGGTCACACTCGGATAGATACGGTATCTGATCCCGACGGGCGCAGGATCAACGGCGGATCTTGTCCCGGTGCCGGCACACCGACCTGCATCCGCAAGCGCGGATCCAGGCCCCACCCGCGACCCAGGCGGAGAGCCAACGAACCGACGTTGCTCGACGCGCAGCGCCGAGCGACGCGTCGAGATGCGCGGTGCGAGGCCGCGACGATCTCGATCCGACCGAACAGCCGGCGTAGCCCTCCGGCGTTCTCGCTCCAACGAAGCGGGTGACCCAGCGCCGTCGAGACCGACACGACGGTCGAAACCGCCATGACGCCGGCAGCGACTGAGCGAACTCGGCTCTCGGAAACGCTCGACCTGCGGAGCGCCCTGCGAACCAGCGAACGACGCCCGGTGAACCGATGAGACGGGGCATCATCGGTGACCCATGAAAGACCTCCAGTGGGTGTTGACGGCAACTCAGGCCGGCTCCACCGGAGGTCTTGCACCGAGCAGCAAGGACGGTCAGCTGCGAACTCGTCCTGGCCGGGTAGCCGCAACTACGACGTAGCTCGGCAGAAGCCGACGTCCAGCCGAGGATGCCAGACGACGCGGCGGATTCGGTCCCTCGGCGATGCGATCACGCCGGTGAGACCGAGTTCGAGTCGACACAACGCGTCGCTGGCCAAACGTTCGCAGCTTGCTCACCCTCGAGCACGTCTGATCGTTCGTGGCCGGTACGACGCGCAGCATGAGCACATTGGCAACATGGGTTGAGGAGCGGAATGGGCGAAGCGGCCGAGTCTGAACCGATACTCGGCTACTCGGCTACTGACCCTGCCCAGTCTCTGTGGAGATCTGCGTAGACGCCACCCGCGAGCACCAGTTCCCGGTGTGGGCCGCGCTCGACGAGGCGGCCGGCGTCGAAGACGAGAACGGTGTCGGATGCTTCCGCCGTCGAGAGCCGATGGGCGACCGTGACCGACGTGCGGCCGGCGGTCAGACGATCGATGGCCCGCCGGATCTGAACCTCGAGCGCTGGATCGACCGCGGACGTCGCCTCGTCGAGTACGAGAAGATCAGGATTGGCGATCCAGGCTCGGACGATGGCGACGAGCTGCCGCTCCCCTGCCGACAGATTGCTGCCTCGCTCTCCCACCCTGGTGCCGATGCCGTCGGTGAGGGAATCAACCCACTCGAGAAGACCGAGGTCGGCGATCGCCGCTCGGACTCCTTCATCGGTGGCACCCGGCTTTCCATACCGGACGTTGTCGGCGATCGTGCCGTCGAACAGGAATCCTTCTTGAGGTACATACGCCACTCGAGAACGCAGGGAATCGAACCGGACTTGTTCGATCGGCACACCCGCGATGATGATCGCCCCATCGGCCGGGTCCAGCAGGCGGGTTGCCAGCTTCGCGAACGTCGTCTTCCCCGACCCGGTCTCCCCCACGACGGCAACCCGTGCTCCAGCGGAGATCGAGACGGTGACGTCTCTCAACACGTCATCACCCGTCGGATACCGAAAACGGACACCCTCGAACTGCAGATCGAGAGGGCAATCGGGCAACGAGACGCCGTCAATCGGATCAGCGACATCGATCGGTGAATCAAGGAGCTTCAGCACCTTGCGCAGACCCGCACCGGCCGACTGCGCCTGGTTGATCGTCTCCACAAGCATCTGCACGGGTTCGACGAGAAGCGTGACCAGGAAAAGGAACGCGACGAGAGTCCCTGCGCTGAGTCCCCACGACACCCCAAAGGTGACACCGACGGCGATGACCGACGCCGTGATGACGCCCGCGAAAAGCTCAGCTGACGAGAACAACACCGCGGCGAGGGCGCCCGCCCCGTACTCAGCCCGGTACTGACGGTCGAGGGCCGTGCTGACCTTTCCCATGACCGCCGATTCCATGCCGAATGCTCGGACCGTCGGCAGACCCGCTGTGGCCTCGCCAACGACGGAGAGCGAGTCCGCCACCCGCTCTCGAACCCTGTCGTGAGCGCGGCGCAGGATCCCCTGGAACCAGAGAAGCATCACCGAGTAGATGATGACGCCGACCGTGATCATCAAAGCGAGGCGCCACTCGTACACGAGCATCACAATCACGGCGAGCAGGATCTGCGCGGCTCCCAGGATCATCCCTACGCCGCCCCACTCCATGAACTGCTGCATCGTCTCGATGTCGGACGTGACGCGGCTGACGAGTGCCCCGCGACGCTCGGCCTGGACGTGAAGCATCGAGAGTTTGTGGAGGTATTCGAACGTGGTGACCCGGAGGTCGGTGAGTCCGGTGATCGACGAGCGGGCGAGGCGAGCAAGCGACGCGCGTCGCGCCCACATGGCGAACGCCACTGCGGCCAGGGCTATGAGGCCTGATGTGATCACCGAGGACGTGTCCGCCTGGTCGGTTCCGAGAAGCACGCTGTCGATGATGCGCTGCACCGTGATCGGCACCACAAGCTGCAACCCCGTTCCGAACACGGCGAGAGCGAGCGTCACTCCGAGCCCCTTGGACAGCGCAGGAGCGATCCGGAATGCGCGCCGGAGGACGTGGCCGGTCGATTCGCTCACGACTCCACCTCCTCTTCGTCGCGCCGCGCGGCATCTTCTTCGTAGGCGCGAAGGAGGCGCTCGTATCCGGGCTGGGTGGCGAGGAGGTCCTCGTGACTGCCGTGAGCGACAACCCGTCCTTCGTCCATGAAGACGACCTCGTCGGTCAACATGATCGACGATCGGCGGTAGGCAACGATGACAACCGTCGATGGCAGCTCTGCCCCCTGCAGCCCCCGGAGAATCTCGGTCTCGACCGATGGGTCGACCGCAGACGTTGCGTCATCGAGCACCAGCACCCGTGGCCTGCGCAGGAGCGCTCGGGCAAGGGCGACGCGCTGTCGCTGCCCGCCGCTGAGTGCCGTGCCGCGCTCTCCGATCTGTGTGTCATAGCCCGCCGGGAGCTCGGTGATGAACCGCTCGACGCCGGCGAGCCGCATGGCTCGATGGACGTCCTCTTCTGGGACGTCGGAACCGAGCGTCACGTTGCCCCACACCGTGTCGTCGAAGAGGAAGGACTCCTGGGCAACATACGCCACTTCGAGGGCGAGTTCGGAGCGGGCGAATTCCCGGAGATCAGCCCCATCGATGTGGATCGCCCCGTCGGTCGGATCCCAGAGACGGGCGAGGAGCATCGTGAGCGTTGACTTGCCCGACGCTGTTGGTCCGACGACCGCCACGGTGCGGCCGGCCGGAATCTCGAACTGCACATCGCTCAGGACCGGCTCCCCATCGGTGTACGAGAACTGCACAGCTCGCGACTCGAGGCCGGCACCGTCTGCCACAGGGCGCGCATCGAGCGACCCATGATCAATGGTCTCGTCGGCATCGAGGATCTCCTGAACGCGGGTCCACGCCGCCTGACTGTGTGCCATCTCGAAGATGACAAAGCCGATGAGCTGAAGCGGGAACGCCATAAGCGTGATCAGGTACGCGACCGTTACGAGCTCACCTGCCGTCATCGAGCCTTCGCCCACCAGGATTGCCCCCGCGACGAGGATCACAATGTTGATCGCGGCCGGGAGTGACTCAACGATCGCTCGGAAGTTCGCAAATCGAACACCGATGTCGACGAGCCGGGTCTGAAGAATTTCGGCTGCGCGTCGGAACCGTTCAGTCTCTTCAGCCTCTCTCCCGAGCGCCTTGACGGTGAGCGCACCGTCGATGCTCTCGTGGGCGATCTCGCTGACTGCGCCACGCTCGTACTGAGCCTCTTCGAAATCGACGAACAGCGAGAAGGCCCCCCTGACGTCGATCGCCACAAGGACCGAGAGGCCGACAAGCGCGATGATGCCGAGGATCCAATGCGTCGCGACAACGAGGACGATGGTCCCGATCAGCAGCAACGATGCGCCCGTCGCATACGGCAGCGGTGCGAGCACGAAGGTTCCGGTCTGGGTGTCGACTTCGCTGACCGACAGCAGGTCACCGGTCGAACGGCGATCGTGCCACGCCAGCTGAAGCCGGAGTTGGTGCTCGATGAGCTTCTCGCGGGCATCTGCACGGGTCCGGAACTGGAGTGCGCTCGCAGCGGTCCGCCGGAGTGTGATCCCGAACGCCTTCCAGAGTGCAACTGCCATGACAGCGAGGACCGCGAGGCCGACCTTGTTCCCGATCTCCTCGCCGCCGTCGAGAACGGGGATGATCACGAGGTCCGTGACCCGACCAACCACGACGGCAGAGGCCAGGATCGCGGATACGAACAATCCGGCGCCGAGAACGGCGAGCGTGAACGACCACGGATGCCACCGAACGAACTGCCGAATCAGCCGCATTCCACCGCCAAACACCTCCCCGATGCGGGGCGGCGACGCATCGTGTCGGGTGGTAGCGCGCATGGGAGGAATGGTAGGAGAGGAAGTAGCGGTGCAACTCTTCGCCGGCAACCGTCAACCGATTAAGGACTGCGGATGGGGAATCAGTCGCATATCATGAGCGGGACGCAGGAGGCGGTGTGAAGAGCGAAGAATTTCAGGTTCGGGCGCGAGCGGTGGTCAACGATCCTCATTTGACGTTCCATCAGCGCCGGCACTACCTCGCGGGACTCGCCGAGGAAGCCCTCGACTATCCGGAACTCTCAGAAGAAGCCGCCGAGGCACTCAACAAGCGGATCATCTGCGACATGTACGAGGGACACGCCCCCTACCGGGCGCGTTACCTCCTCCCCGACTATGCCAAGGCGCTTCACAACGGTTCGGCATTCCTCGAACTCGAACCGCCGGACACGCTCGACGACGCCCTCAATTTCCTCCTGATCATGTACACGCAGGTGCCGTCGATCACCGGCTACCCGGTCTACCTCGGAGACCTCGACAAGATTCTCGTTCCGTACGTCGACGGGATCTCCGACGACCACCTCTACCGATCTCTGAAGCGCTTCTGGATCGCGATCGACCGAATCCTCCCCGATGCGTTCGCCCACATGGATCTCGGCCCTCGTGACGGCCGGATCATCAGGACGATCTTCCGGATCGAACGTGAGGTGCTCCAGGTCGTTCCGAACCTGACCTTCAAAGTCGACCCAGAAGTCACACCGGACGATCTCATCCGAGACGCTGTCGAGACCGTCTTCGAGACGGCCAAACCCCACTTCGTGAATCACCCGCTCATGATCAGGGACTTCGGGGACGAGGAATACGCAGCGGTCAGTTGCTACAACTCGTTGCGCATCGGCGGCGGTTCGCACACCCTCAACCGCATCAACCTGAAGGAAGTCGCACTCGTCCACGATGGGGACACCGAGGCGTTCTTCTCGGAGACGCTCCCTCGCTACGTCGAACTGAACGCGCAACTGATCGAGGCTCGAATCCGGTACCTCGTCGAAGAGGCCCGATTCTATGACCACGACTTCCTCGCGAAGGAGGGACTGATCTCCCTCGATCGATTCTCGGCGATGTACGGAGTCTTCGGACTCGCAGAGTGCGTCGACATCCTGATGGCGAACGCAGGCAGAGAGGGCCGCTACGGGCGCGACGACGAAGCGAACGCACTTTCCTACCGCGTCGTTCGCGCCATCGCCGATCAAGTAGCAGAACGTCCGATGCCGTACTGCGAGGGCAACGACGGCCGCTGCATGCTGCACTCCCAGTCGGGGATCGACGTCGACCTGGAGGTGACGGCGGGAACCCGCATCCCGATCGGCACCGAGCCGTCCATGTATGAGCACATCGCCTGCGTTGCCCCGCTCCACGACGCCTTCATGGCGGGTGTCAGCGACATCTTCCACGTCGAAGACACTGCACGGCGAAACCCCCAGGCCGTCGTCGACATCATCCGCGGCGCTTTCGAGGAAGGCATGCGAGATTTCACCTTCAACCTAGACACCAACGGCTTCATCCGGATCACCGGCTACCTCGTTCGGAAGTCCGACATCGAGGCTTTCTCCGATGAGGGTGGAAGGCATTCGTCAACGGTGTTCGCCGCCGGCTCGGTCGAGAATTCGCACGTTCTGAACCGCGCGAACGAAACGCGTCCTGGTCCGTGAACACCACACACGGCCGCCTCAATAAGGTCCTCCGCTTCTCGACGGTCGACGGACCCGGCAATCGGTTCGTCGTCTTCGTGCAGGGCTGCAACTTCAACTGCGTCAACTGCCACAACCCCTACACGATCGCCGACTGCAACCACTGCGGACTCTGCGTCGATCCCTGCCCGGAGCACGCTCTCTTTCTTCAGCCCGGCCCGACGGTCGTCGTCGATCGGGTCGCATGCACGAACTGCGATGTGTGCATCGAGGTTTGCCCGTTCGATGCAACTCCGCTGGCCTACGACGTTTCAGTCGACGAGATCATCAGCCAGATTCGCGAGACCGCCAAGTACATCTCCGGCATCACCGTCTCCGGAGGCGAGGCAACGCTGCAGCCCGACTTCCTCTTCGACCTGTTCTCCGCGGTGAAGGGAGATCCTGATCTCGCCCACCTCACTACGCTCGTCGACACCAACGGATCGGCGCCGACCGCGCTCTGGGATCGACTCGCACCCGTGATGGACGGCGCCATGGTCGACCTGAAGGCGCTCGACGAGACGACCCACATCCAACTGACGGGCGCCCCGAACGGACCGGTTCTCGAATCGATTCGGCACCTCGCATCGATCGATCGCCTCTCCGAGGTCAGGCTGCTGATCGTGCCCGGATACAACGACGATGATGCTTCCATCAACGACACCGTGTCATGGCTGCGTTCAATCGATCCCGACATGCGGATCGTCGTCATCGGGTTCCGGAACCACGGGGTCAGGCCAGGGCTGGAGTATCTGGTAGAAGCGGGCCGCGAGGCCACGGAGCACATCGGAGACTTGGTACGCGCAGCAGGATTCCAGAACGTCGCAGTGGTTTGACACCGGGCAAGACACGGGACGACGAACATGAGCTACCAGCTGCCCGCCACCAGCAGGAGGGGGATCTGTGCCGCGTACTCGCCACGCACAACGCCGCCGCAGGCGGCCTACGGGATCATGATCACTCGGGTGCCGACATCGGTCCATCCGAACGTCCACTCGGCGTCGTCGAAGTCCTGGCGAACACACCCTCCCGACCGCAGCGTCCCAAGCTGCTCCTTCGTCTGGAACGGAGACTTGTCCTCATGGATCGGGATCGAGTGGAACCCATACGGCCACTCCTCCCTGGCGAATCGGACCATGTACTCCATCGTGACGTTGTCGTGTGGAGCCCATGCGTATCGTGACTTCGAGTAGACGTTGTAGCGGCCGGGAGTGGGGACCCCTCTGCGACCGGACACCTGGTGGGTCTTCGCCAGTTCGCCGGTTGCCTCGACGAACCAGACCCGGGCTTCCCTGTTCGCGTAGATCACACGTCGACCGGAGCCCACGGCGGGGTACGGAAGTGTTGGTTTCTCGGGCGAGGCGGTCCCGGTCATTGCTACGAACTCGGGCGAGTCGGTGAACGCAATGACGAGGCTCCCACGAGTCAGTTCGCCGGTGAGAAGCTCCTCGACGAAAGACTCGATGCCACTTGTTCCGGGATCACGGCCCAGCACGGAGTGATACAAGATGGCCACGAGGGCCTCGTCGGTCGGGTCCCCGAAGCGATCCACGAACTCACTACTTGTGGTGAACGCCTCGGCGATCGAGACCAACGGGAGGCCGTTCCAGTACCGGCGGGCCCAGTACTCGACCTCGAGGGCATCGGGCTCTCGTCCAAGCAACCCGCAGTAGAGCCGCACAATCGAGTCCGAGACGGCATGGTCGTAGCGCTCCGGCCCAAACCCGGCGAGAGCTCCGGCGGATGTGTTCACAGTCGTCACGGCCGTTGCGAGATTCGTTCCCCGAGTTCCGGACGAAGCCCAGAGCCCTGTTTCGTCGGGGTACCGAACGGCAGCCATGGGGTTGGTCTCAGCATCCGGGTCGCCGACAACGATGGCTGGATCCGCGGCCGGCATGGAACCGGGAATGAGTACGCCATGAACCACCTCGGAATAGGTCGGAAACAACCGACACGCGCCGATAGCGCCGGCCGCCGCTGCATCCGCTGTTGAGGCGTCGGAGAACAACGCAGAACCGAGCATCGCCATCGCGGCGAGACCGAGGATCGGGAAGCGAACCACAGATCGAGCACCCATAGATTCACGCACGGTACTGCCGGATCAAGAGAAGTCCACGGAACCTCTGGCCCATGGCACGGCCGGCTCGTAGGGTTGTGAGTGAGATTGCTGCGAGGTCACAGGAAGAAGGAGTCACCGATGGATCATCCCAACGGACTGTTCGGATGGGCCGAGGTAGCGGTCCCGGACACGGACCACGGAAGAGACTTCTACACCGGGTTGTTCGGTTGGGAGGCGCTCGAGTCGCCTGCAGGCGACTCGATGCCCTACACGATGTTCGCTCTGGATGGCCAGATGGTTGCGGGTATGGGACAGCTCCGACAGGAGGACATCGAGGCAGGGCGGCCACCGGTGTGGTCGTCATACATCCTCGTTGACGATGCCGACGACGTCGCTGCGAGAGCGAAGGATCTGGGTGCGACGCTCACGGTGGAGCCGATGGAGATTCCCGACGCAGGAATGATGTTCTCTGCCATCGACCCGGTTGGTGCCGCGATCGGTTTCTGGCAGCCGGGGCAACACCGCGGTGCCGGGGTATTCAACGTACCGGGAGCCATGTCGTGGAACGAACTCGCGTGCCGTGACGTCGAGACGGCCAAGACGTTCTACACCAAGCTGCTCGGCTGGGGTATCGACATCCAGCAGCATGACGACTTCACCTACACGGTCGTCACCATCAACGAGCGTCGCATCGGCGGCATGTATGACATGACGGGGATGCTGCCCGACGGGATTCCGGCACACTGGTTCGTCTGGTTTGCCGTCGGCGAAACCGACGAGGCTGCCGAGCGGGCACGCTCGCTGGGAGGAACCATCCAGCGCTCGCCGTGGGATTCGCAGTTCGGACGCATGGCCGTGATCAGCGATCCTCAAGGCCCCACGTTCGGAATAGTGACAGCGCCCGAATGAGTAGCTGGGTAGCGGGGTAGCTGAGTAGCGGAGTAGCCGAGTAGCCGAGTAGCCGAGTAGCTCATGTCTTGCCACTGATCTACTGATCTACTGATCTACTGATCTACTGATCCACTGATCCACTGATCTACTCACCCCGCCACTCCCGTACTCCGCTCCTCCCGACCTCCGGCAGTTCTCACAAACGGCCCTAGCCAAGGAGCGTCTTCGCGGGCACTATTGGGTCAGGCAACGTGGAGGTGCGCCGTGAAGAAGACCATCACGATCGAAGTCCGCATCGAAGAGGACGAGACCACCACGACCGTCGCAACCGTGCTCGACCTGATGGGAGATCACTTCGACGCGAAGGGTCGCGCCAGACGGAACCCGATCGATCGGCCGATGCCGGTGGTTGGAGAAGAACTCGCCCTTGCCCGAGCCCTCAACGGGCTTCAGATGAAGGTCATGGAGGCCGCCCAGGACAAGATCGCACGCTACCTGAGCCTCTAGGAGCTCTCTGACCAAGGCGCTCAACGCCAGAGCGGCATGACCGGAAGATCGGACAGGCTCGCGAGGAAGGCGAGGGCTGCCGCAGAGGCTCGTTCAAAATCGATCACGATCACGCCGTAGTCCGGCGACGTTTCCGGCGCTTCCTTGGCTCGGATCTTGGTATACCCGTCGCCCGTTTGGAAGTAGAGAACGTTCCTGCTCCCGGATCGACCAGGACCTTGATACGTGTCGCGGCCGATTCGACCAGCGGTTTCGGTCGCTTCGAATACGGTCGTTTGCATGCGCCACGCCATCCGACCGAGATCGACGGCCGCGTTCTCCGGCAGCTCCGACCGGTCGCCGACCACAACGAGCGAAAGCGGAGACAGCTCGGCCTCGGGAATCTCGATGACCGCGCCCGTGTCCGGCTCGAAGTACGACCCTTCGGTGACCGAGGGCATCGACGTTCGGCCCACGATCGGGAAGCGGAGCTCAAGCTGATCGATTACTGCCTGCTCCAAGCCGTCGCCAACCACGATCACGCGACTCGGATTGAGCTGGTCGAACATCTCGATGGTTGCGTCGGGGAGATATCCAGGTTCGGAGAGCAGGAGCGGTCCGGAGAGATCGAGGGCCGAGAATCCACCGCCCCGCAGTGTCGCGTGATCGGTCGTCGCCATCACGTTCACCACCCCGGAGCCGTTGCCGTAGGCGTAGGCGGCTATCCGTGCTGCGGTGGCGACCGGATCACCGTCGACGCCGACCCGATTGAACTTGATTCGCTCTGCAGCCTTCAACGACTTGTACGGATCGACCGGAAGGCCGTTCGGCATCCGGATTTCGAAGTGCAGGTGTGGTGGGGTGAACTCGGCGTTCCCCGAATCTCCGACCCATCCGATGATCTGACCAGCCTCGACCCACGCACCGGGCTCGATTCCAGGCAGAGAGGCACTCGTACGCCTTGTCGTCATAACCCGGGGAGTCATTGTTGAGGTGAACGTAGCGGGTGTACCACCGGTCGGCGGCCTCCACCTCGACGGTGCACCACTCGCGGTCGTCGGACCGTTCGGATCGTGCCGGAGTGCGCGGCAACGACCGGAACACCCTTCCACCCGTACGTCATGATGTCGATGCCGTGGTGCTCCCGAACGCAGTTGTCGCGGCAGGCACCGAAGCCGGCGTAGTAGTGGTTGATCCCGACGACAGGGAACACGAGGTCGCGTGTGACCTTGACACGACGCACTTGATTCCTCGGAACCGCCGGTTGTTCCGGCGGCGGAGCCACCGTGGCCGTGGTGGCTCGAGGGGGTGTCGTGATCGCCGTAGTGGCTGGAGGGGGTGTCGTGGTCGCCGTTGCGTCCGGCGGGATCGTTGTGGTCGTCGTGGCTACGACGCTCTCCGGCGGGGGCTCCTCGGTTGCCGACGCTGCGGGGGCGCCGACCATGAACATCACGGCGACGAGGACCGCCGCAAGGGATCTCTTCATCCCACGTGGATCGGTCGATCGCACCCACATCTGAAGTGGTTCGGAACCAGGACGACGGTCAGTCACAGCAGTGGATACGCGTGCCGATGGCATCTAGTCGTCGGTTGATCCAGCATCATCAGCAGGAGGAACGGAAGGTCAGCAACGCCGGTTCGCGGCGACGGTTCTGGTCATTGGTGGGTGCGATCGGCTTTGTCGATGTGGTCGGCGTCGCGGTCGGCTTCGATACGGACGGCGGGACGCTGAGCCGTCAGAGCAGCTTCCGGCGATTCGCTTCCTCGGCGATCGCCTCGTCCGAATAGCGCATCAGATCGGGGCTCCATCCGAGGCGCTCGATCGGAGCCTCACCGACCTCAGCGAGGAGTTCTTCGATCGTGTCACGCAGCGTTCTCGCCCAGGCTCTTCCCCTCGCGCTCGCCCGCAGGCTCAGGGTCGCGTCGGAGTTGACGGTGTAGACGCGAGCCTCGATTGCCGGATTGGCGCGGCTTCCCTTCTCTCCGTAGACGAGCACGACGGATCCGGGTTCCACATCCTGGATACCTCCGGTCGCAATGAAATCCCCGTCGAACGCCCACCCGGTGGCGAGGGAGTCGTCGACATTGGTGACCGTCTTCGCCCAGTTCTTCCGACGCTCATCTCCAACGAGCGGGATCTCGACGGCGACCGTAAATGGGGCTTCCATACCCTCCGAGGCTAGCCAATGTGCATACCCAGGGTTTGTGTCCCCGTGGGCGGCGCTGTGAGCCCGCGGAATGGCGAAGGTGACTAGTCCTTCCGACTCATTCCACAACTGCCTTCAAGTTCCCACCCCACTCCTGCCGATCCCATCATTAGAGAACGGAGTGACTATGCACCGCGACGCCAGTTCCCAGGATCTGGATCGGCCGTTCGCCGCAGGACTCGCCCTGCTGGCGACTACGGCGACTCTCGTCGCGCTCGCTCTGGCTGCGTCGGGCACGGTCCGCATCGCCTCCATCGTCGTGCTCGGGTTGCTCGTCCCAACCGTCGCGATCGTCGCCGGCGCCACCGAACGCCACAGGGTCGGGCATCGGATCTCCCTCCTCGAAACGGAGATCCAGAGTGAGCGGGAGGCCGCGGAGCGGCATCATCGACTCTTCGCGCGCTTCACCGACGAGCTTCGGGCACCACTCACCGCCGTATACGGACTCTCTCGACACCTCGAGAGTGCCGGGATCAAAGACGGTGCCGAGGCAGAGGAACTCATCGCAATCATCTCCCACGACGCGACCGAGATCGTCCGGACGATCGAGAACACCGCTGTGGCAGCCCAGATCGACGCGGGTACCTCACCGTCCCAGACCGGTGGTCGTCGAACTCGAACACCACGTCACACGAATCATCGAGACGATCGGTCGCACCCCGATCGAGATCTCAGTCGACGCCCGGGAAGCGGCCGTCTGGTGCGATCCGGCTGCGATTCGGCTGATCCTCCTCAACGTCCTCCATGCTGCAGCGGACGGCGGTGCGGGTACGGTCAGAATCGACGTCGACGAGCGCAACGGACTCGGAATCCTCTCAATCACCGACGACAGGGACAGAGGTCACTTGTCGGACAACACACCGAGCAATCTGCTGGGTACGGGCGACACCCTGTCCGGAGGCATCATTCCGGCACTCGTCGAGAGCCAGGGAGGTACGACGAGTACGGCTTGCACGCTTGGATGGAGCAGCACCATCATCCGGCTCCCGATCGCGACCCCGGCACAGCTCTCTTCCTCGACCGGGATGGGCGTCACCTTCGATGCCTCACGCACCATCTGATCAGGCTTCGCGTTCGAGCATCGCCTGTTCGAGCGGACCCTTCCTTCGTGTCATGAACCGCATCGCCTGGATCGCGAGCAGCGCACCCCAGAGTGCCGCCACATAGAAGAACCACCACCCGCCCCCGTTCAACACGTCGATGAGGAGAAGCGCCGAGACGACGAGTGCATACACCATCGCATGGCGGATGAACCGCATCCGCCGGCGGGACGCGTTTGCGGGCTGCCGCCGTCCGTAGACCGACGTCTCCGCTCCTCTGCAACAGCACGCTCAACAGCCCGACGGGAGATGCCAACCTCGTCGGCGACATGAACGAGTTGCTCCAGCGTGAGACCTCGGTCGGCCGGATCCTCGACCAGGTCATCGAGGCGCGGCGGCAAGATCGATGATCTCTCCCACTTCGTCGCGAGGGAACCGTCGCTCCTGTCGCTGCACATCCATGATGGGAGTGTACGGGAAGAGAAGAGTCAGTCTTTGGTCAGGTCGACGCCGAGTTCGTCAGAGTCGCGCAACTCGACGGAACAGTCCCGATCACGAAGGTGAGCCGATTTCCGCTGGTACCGCGAAACACCCAGTTCCTCCACCGGTCCGGTCGTCGCCGTGCGAACGTTCCCCTTCACCAGGGGAACCTCAGCGAGTCTTCGCAGAATCACTTCTAGTTCGGTTTCCATCCAGTCATCCTCCAGATGGTCCGTCCGCCTCAGCCGGCACCACAACCGTACCGCCCGCCCCAACCGGTGCCAAGAACCAGAAGGCGGATAGTCAGGTCTCGGCGGTCGACACTCGGCAATCAGCACGTCCCCGTCGTGCGGGTAGCAGGCAGCTCGTATGTCACATCTCGTCGTCGGGACTTGCTACTTGCCACTTCTCACTTGATACTTCCTCCCATGTACACCGATCTCACCACCGCAGTCCATGACGACTTCCCTCGGATCCGTGCCGAACTCGAGCAACTCGTCCGCATCCCGTCCATTTCCGCTCCAGGGTTCGATCCCGGGCAGGTCCGTCAATCCGCTGAGAAGATCGCCTTGCTCCTCGAAGAATCCGGTTTCTCCGAGATCCGCCTCCTCGAAATCGAGGGGGCGCATCCGGCGGTCTACGGCGAGATTCCTGCACCGGACGGTGCTCCGACGGTGCTGCTCTACGCCCACCACGACGTGCAGCCCCCCGGACCCGACGAGGAGTGGGAGTCGACACCATTCGACCCCATCGAGCGGGATGGCCGCCTCCTCGGAAGAGGGACCGCAGACGACAAGTGCGGCGTCGTCATGCACCTCGGTGCTGTCCGCGCCTTCGGAGGCAACCTCCCCGTAGGCGTGAAGATCTTCATGGAAGGAGAGGAAGAGATCGGTTCGGCCAACCTCGGAGCCTTCCTCGAGCGGCACAAAGACCTCCTCTCGTCCGATGTGATCGTGATCGCCGACGCGAGCAATTGGCGCGAGGGCACACCGGCGCTCACGACCTCGCTTCGCGGGCTCGTCGACTGCACCATCGAAGTGCGGACCCTGAAGCATGCCGTCCACTCCGGCATGTTCGGGGGGGCGATCCCGGACGCAATCACTGCCATGTCCCGGGTGATCGCCTCGCTCCACGACGACGAAGGCAACGTGGCGATTCGGGGTCTCGTCACCGGTGAGAGCGATGACCTCGACCTCACCGAAGACGAGCTTCGAGAGCAAGCTGGAACGGTCGACGGTCTCCGCCTCCTCGGTGACGGCGGTCTCACGACCCGACTCTGGCGGAAGCCGGCGATCGCCGTGCTCGCCGTCGATGCCCCACCGATCAGTCACGCGATCAACCAACTGGTGCCGGTTGCTCGAGCCAAGGTCTCAATGCGGGTCTCACCCGGACAGGATCCACAAGCAGCACGCGAGGCACTCATCGCACATCTCGAGGCGGCCGTGCCGTGGGGGGCAGAGATCACCATCACACCTGGAGCACTCGGCGCCGCGTTCGACCTCGACACAACCAACCCGGCGTCCACGGCGTTCAAGGAGGCATTCCGGATCGCCTACGGCAACGACACGGTCGAGATCGGTATTGGTGGTTCGATCCCGTTCGTCGCCGCGTTCGAGGAGGCGTACCCGGAGGCATCCATTCTCCTGACCGGTGTCATGGATCCCGGGAGCCGCATTCACGGTCCGAACGAGAGCCTGAGCCTCGTCGATCTCGAACGCGGCACCGTCGGAGAGGCGATTGCCCTGCGCATGCTTGCCAACTGATCGTCGCGAGCGTCGTACCCTCCCCGCATGGATCGTCGTTCGCTGGTCACCCTCATCGTCATCGCCACAGTTGCCCTGGTAACCGCACTCGCGCTGGTCGTGACCAGCGACGACGGAGGTATTGAAGCTGCCCCCACTACCGCCGAGGTCACACACGACTCCGCGACCACTACACCGGACTCAACGAACCCGGAGACAACCGTATCCACAGCGGCTCCCGATACCACGACCTCAACGGCGCCGGGGGCGACCCTCCCGCCGGGGAGTACGGCATGCGACCCGTACGAAACGGTCGGCGTGGCCGGCACAATCGAATCGCCTGATCTCGTCGAGGCCTCGGGTATGGCGGCGAGCCGGACGCGTCGGGGAGTGCTTTGGACCCACAACGACTCCCGTGACGGTGCACGGGTCTATGCCGTGGGTTCTGATGGCGCCGACCTCGGCGGATTCGACATCGACGGCGCCCTCGCCTTCGACTGGGAAGACATGGCCGCCGGCCCTGGGTCTGATCCGGCTCAATCGATGCTCTACTTCGGCGACATCGGCGACAACTTCTCCATCCGGGGCGGCAGGATCACCGTGTATCGCGTTCCCGAGCCCGACCCCGACGCCATCGACGGATCAATGGCAGGGGCCGTTCCACTGGAGTACCAGTACCCGGATGGGATCTACAACGCGGAAGCCCTCTTCGTCGCCGACGGATCCGTCTTCATCGTTACCAAGGACCGTGACGAGGCTCGTGTCTACCGGGCGGACGCGACCGGAGACGGTTCCACGATCGAGATCATGGAACTCGTGACGATTCTCAACCTTGGCGCTGAAGTCAGCGGCGCAGACGTGTCATGGGACGGATCCACGATCGCATTCCGCGGGTACCAGACCGTGTGGATGTGGCACCGCCCTCCAGGGGTGCAAGTCGTCGACGCACTCGCAACCGAGCCTTGCACCGCCCCGTCTCCGGACGAGGTGCAGGGTGAGTCGATCGCGTTCCTCGCCGACGGGTCGTACACAACCGTCAGCGAGGGTTCGAGTCCCGACCTGCACGTCGTGGAACGCAGTTCCTGAGCTTCCTGCGCCAGAAAGGCGCCTCTGCCCTTCACTTGTCGCCCTGATACGCCGATAGGTTCTCATGCAGCCAGCGGTCATTCGTATGCCGAAGAACGTCGAGAAATCCCTGATCGGCCTCATTGCCTTGCTCTCCGGTTTCGCTGCCGTTGCATACCTCCTCATCGGTTGGTACACCGACGAACCGACATTGATCGTGGGGGCGATCGGACCCGGTCTCGTCTCGGGAGTCGCCATCGTCTTCCTTCGATTGGCGTACGACCGCATCCTGACGCTGCTCATCATCACTGCCGTGGTCATCGTCGTCGAAGACCGACTTCTTGGCATCGAGGACGTGGCGAATGCTGCCATCGTCCCGCTCACGATCATCGGAATCACCGGGGCCTTCTTCGTGCCGAGGCGCTTCGTCGTTCCGTATGTCGGCGCGTTCTCCGTCGCAGTGTTCTTCTCCCGACTCCACTTGTCCGAAGGTGAGGCCCACTACCTCCAAGCAACGATCGCTGCCGGTTCGGTTGTGTTCGGCGCGATCCTGCTGTCGTGGATGAGGCAGGAATTCGAGCGACGTGAAGAGCGACACCACAGCCTCTTCCAGCACGCTCCTGTTTCGCTCTGGAGCGAGGACTTCTCCGGAGTGGGCATCGAACTGAGGGCACTTGCCGACAGCGGTATCAGCGACGTCGAGGAGTACCTCACGTCGAATCCGGAAGAAGTCCGTCGCCTGGCGGCGCTTGTTCGGATCACCGACGTCAACGAGGCCACAGTACTCCTGACCGAAGCGCCGGACCGGGAACTCCTCCTCGGCAACTTCCGCATGGACACATTCTCGCGCGGAGCTCTCGACTCGTTCATCGCGCAGTTCCTGGCAATAGCGAACGACATCGAGAAGGTGACCTCCGAACTCAAGGGCGGACTCACGTTCACCGGGCATCCCATCGAGGCCCTCCTCGTTTGGAGTGCTCCACGAGTCGGCGGCGCACTCGACCTCTCCAATGTCACCGTTGCGATGGTCGACGTCACTCGACAGAGGGAAGCCGATCGCAAACTCCAGGACCTCATCCGATCTAAGGACCAATTCGTCGCAACGATCTCACACGAACTCCGGACACCACTCACCGCGGTCGTGGGTATCGCCGAGGAGTTGCGAGACGCGAATGGTTCCATCGACGAAGCAGAGCGACTCGAACTCATCGGTATCGTTGCCGAACAGGGTCTCGAAGTGTCGCGCATCGTCGATGACCTCCTGATCGTCGCCCGATCCGATGCGGGGAACCTCGTCGTTGCCTCGCGGCCCGTTGACCTCTGCGCCGAAGCCACAAGGGCCGCACAAGCCATCGATCCATCTATCACGGTCGAAACAACTGGATCGCCTGTGATCGTCAATGCTGATCCGCAGCGGGTACGGCAGATTGCCCGCAATCTGATCACCAACGCGCAGCGATATGGAGGTCCGACGATCCGCGTCGTCGTGGGAGACCAAGGCCGTCGTGGCATCCTCGAGGTCCGCGACGATGGCGAACCGCTCTCCCCCTCGAGCAGATCAGAGATCTTCGAGCCGTACACGAGATCCCAACAGCGCACCGGGGTGACCGCTTCGGTCGGCCTCGGGCTGACAGTCTCGCGCCGTCTCGCCCGTCACATGGGCGGTGATCTTGTCTATGACCACGACGGCGACGAGACCGTCTTCTCCCTCACGCTCGCCAGTGTCACCCAATCCGTGACCGTGGCGTAGGTTCGCCTCAGTCTGCGGCCGAGCGGTACGGCAAGTACTCCGGCTCCCACATCTCGGCGTCGATGGCTTCCTCGAGATCGTCGACGGGTTCGGCGACACCTTCTTCAATCGCTTCCCTGCCGACAGCGATCGCAACCGCACGCGACACCGCTCGCACGTCATTGATATCCGGATACAACTGACCTTTCGCGATCAGATCATCACCCGTCTGGTCGGCCAGAGCGTACGCAGCCGCAAGGAACATTCGATCGGTGACTTCCTTCGCCTTCACCGTCACCACCCCGAGGCCCAGGCCCGGGAAGATGAATACGTTGTTCGCCTGCCCTATCCGGTGCATGACTCCCTCATACTCGACGGGTGCAAATGGGCTCCCAGTCGCGACGATGGCCCGCCCGTCGGTCCAATTGAGGGCTGCCTTAGGCGTGATCTCAGAGTTGGCGGTCGGGTTCGACAATGGCAGGATGATTGGCTCATCTACATAGGCTGCCATCTCCCGGATGCACTCCTCGTCGAACAAGCCGGCCGTCCCGGAGACCCCGATGAGAACGGTCGGCTTGACGTGGCGGATCACCTCGGCGAGAGACGGAAGACCGGCCTCGGTGACCCAACTCGCGATCTCGCCGACCGGTGTCGCGAGCCGTCGCTTCACCTCGGTCAGATTGCGACGGTCGTCAACAACGAGTCCCCGACTGTCGAGAACGTAGTGGCGTCCCCTGGCCTCGTCGAGATCGAGTCCCGCGTCTGCCATCGCATGTGCGAGCTGCTCGCGAATCCCGTATCCGGCCGAGCCCGCGCCGGCGATCACGACCCGATGATCGGCGAGAGAGCCTCCCGTCTTGCGAGTGGCCGAGATGAGTCCACTGACCACCATCGCGGCCGTTCCTTGGATGTCGTCGTTGAACGACGGGAGAAAGCGCCGATACATCTCGAGATTGTGGAACGAAGTGACGTTCGCGAAGTCCTCCCATTGGAGCAGGGCATCGGGAAAGACCTCCTTCACCGCATGCACGAACTCCCTGATCAACTCGTCGTATGCCTCGCCACGCAACCGGGTTTCTCGATATCCGAGGTAGAGGGGATCCTCGAGGAGCTCCGCGTTGTTGGTGCCAACGTCGATCGAGATCGGGATGCAGCGCGTCGGCTTGATCCCGGCTGCGGCGGTATACAAGGCAAGCTTCCCGATCGGGATGCCGAGACCGCCCGCCCCCTGGTCCCCGAGGCCGAGGATGCGTTCGTTGTCGGTGACCACGATCACCGGCGGCTGCTCCGCGGTACAGGCCAGAAGCAAGTCGGCGACACGCCCCCGGTCGCGCGGGGTGATGTAGATACCATGGGCGGCCCGGTACAGCTGACTCCAGTACTTGCACGTCGCCGCGACGGTCGGCGTATAGATGATTGGAACGGTCTCCTCGAGGTTGTCCATGATGAACCGATAGAACAGAACCTCGTTGCGGTCCATCAGACTGTTCAGGTAGATGTTCTTGTCGAGATCTGTCGCCTTCGCGTCCATTTGGGTTCGTACCCGGACGAGTTGCTCTTGAAGCGATGGGATGTGATCCGGGAGGAGGCCTCGCAAACCGAACGCCCTTCGCTCGTCCCGGGTGAACGCGGCGCCCTTGTTCAGGAAGGCGTCGTGCAGAAGGGCATAACCGCGTTTGGTCACGGGCAGATAGCGTTCACCGGTCTCGTGATCTACGAGGGGCCGAGCGTTCATGAGTTCCTCCTGAATCGACGCACCGGATCGGCGTCACATCTCCCGGCAGCATATTCGTTGTGAATCGATCTACTAAGGGCCGTTCGGCCGGTTCGCGCTTCGAGAGGAGTGGACCGGCATCGGTTACCGTTCAGCCGATGTCCCACTTCAGGAGATGGCTCTCCGACCTGCTCGCCCGGCGCGGCACAACGGCGTTCCTCTTGGCCGCTCTGATCCTCGGCGTGCTGGTGGGCCTCGGGGGTGCCGTACTCGTCTGGGCGATCGAGTTCTCGCGCGACGCATTTGGTGCTCTCGACAGCGCTCTCGGTTGGGGGAAGTGGTTCATCCTCCTCGCGATTCCGATAGCGTTTCTGATCGCCTGGGGGCTCGATCGCAGATTCGGACCCGGGGTCGCCAGTGGTGGCGTGACCGAAGCGATGGTGGGCGTAGGGCTCCACGGCGGATATCTCCCGACCAGGTTGATCCCAACGAAGATCATCGCCACCGCGGCAACACTGGGAGCCGGAGGCTCGGGCGGACGAGAGGGGCCGATCGCACTCATCGGCGCGGCCATCGGCTCATCGTTCTCCCGGTACACGGGATTCGGTCAGGATCACGTCAAGAGTCTGGTCGCGGCCGGCGCAGGAGCCGGTATCGGCGCATCGTTCAATGCCCCGATCGCCGGGATGCTGTTTGCAATGGAGGTCATCCTCCGTTCGTTCTCGGTCCGCCATCTCAATGCGATCGTGATCACGTCGGTCATCGCGGCCGTTACGACACACGTGCTCGTCGGAGAAGAGCAACTCCTCACTTCGCCACCACACGAACTCGCCGACCCACGCCAACTCATCCTGTACGTCGCCCTTGCTCTCGTCGCCGTCCTCTTCGGGGTGCTGTTCCTGCGGGTTCTATCGATCACGAGTGGCTACCGGTTGCCGGGGAATCTCCCTGGATGGCTCATCCCGGTCGGCGCGGGTCTCGCCGTGGCCGCCATCGGCCTCACCCAGCCTCTCGTGCTCGGCACCGGCCAGAACTACCTCTCCGGCCTCCTCTCAGCCACATCTGACACAGAACTCGTCTGGTGGTCGCTGTTCATCCTCGCCGCACTCAAGATCATCGCAACCTCGCTCACCCGTGCCGGCGGGGGATCCGTCGGCACGTTCATGGCCGCCCTGTTCATCGGCGGTTCGATCGGAGCGGGATTCGCCACGCTCGTCGATCCGATCTGGTCGCTGTCCGAGATCGACCCCGGGGCATTCGCCGTGGTCGGCATGGCGGCGACGTTCGCCGCGGTAGCCAGAGCTCCGCTCACGTCGGTCATCATCGTGTTCGAGATCACCGGTGACTACGGCCTCGTCCTTCCACTGATGCTCGGCGCCGCCCTCGCGACCTACCTCGGCGAACGGCTCCACACCGACTCCGCCTACACGATCGCTTTGACCAGGTCCGGCATCCACCTCCCCACGATGCAAGACATCGACCTCCTCGACACGGTCAGCGTCGCCGACGTCATGGCCGTCGTCGACGAAGCCGCGACGCCATCGACGACCGTTGACGAGGTCCGAGAGATGTTCAATCGCCACCACCACCATGGCCTCCCGGTCATCGAACGTGATCAGCTGATCGGCGTTGTCAGCCTCAGCGACGTCGAGAACCTCGACGACGGCACGGGACTCACGGTGGCCGATGTGATGACGCGCAATCCGATCACTGCCACGCCGGAGCTGCCGGTCTCGGCAGCGCTCGCGCGGATGGCATCGTTCGGACTCGGCCGACTCCCCGTCGTGGATGATGCCAATCCAACCCTGGTCGTGGGCATGTTCCGGCGGGAATCGGTCGTTCGTGCCTACCACCACGCACTCGGAACCGCGACCGGCCGCGAGCTGTATCGAGAGCGGGTGCGCCTCCGATCCCAACCCGGCACCACGTTCTTTGAGATCTCCATCGTGCGAGCCTCCCCTCTTGCGACCCAGATCGTCAGAGACATCCCGTGGCCGGATGGAGCCATTCTCGTCTCGATCCGCCGCGACACGAGTGTGCTGATACCCCACGGAAATACGCGTATTGAGCCGGGCGACAAACTGACCTTCTTCGGGACGGGTGCGGCCCGCGTTGACGTTGGTCATCTGATGGAGCCAACGGCGGAGGTGACGGACGACTGGAGAGTCAAGCGATAGCCCCAAGAGATTGGCGCTGTTCGGAGGAACCGATACATTACCGCCATGACCGATCGATCCATCGTTCCCGTCATCCTCTCAGGAGGGGCCGGCAGCCGCCTGTGGCCCGCGTCACGGAGCCGACAACCGAAGCAACTGCTCTCACTGGTGGAAGACCGGACGATGCTCTTGATGACCATCCAGCGCACTGATGCGGTATCCGCCGCAGGTGCGCCGCTCATCGTGTGCAACGAGGACCAACGGTCAGGAATCGAGCGCGAACTCGCGAAATCCGGACATTCCGACGCCGCCCTCATCCTCGAGCCAATCGGGAGGAATACGGCTCCGGCGACCGCAGTCGCCGCGCTCCAACTCACCGCAGACGGCGCCGATCCGATCTTGTTCGTGATGCCCGCCGATCACGTGATCAGGAACGAGCGGGCGTTCAGCGAGGCCGTGGATCTCGCCGCCGGGTTCGCCGAAAAGGGGTACCTCTTGACGTTCGGGATCGACCCGACCGGCCCTGAGACCGGGTACGGCTACATCCGGTTTGGTGATCCACTTGCCGAGGGCGTGCACATCGTTGAGGAGTTTCGAGAGAAGCCGGACCGCGCCACCGCGGACGAGTACCTCGCGAGCGGCCGCTACCTGTGGAACAGCGGCATCTTCATGTTCCTGGCTTCACGATTCCTCGTCGAACTCGAAACACATGCACCCGGCGTACTCGATGCCGCACGAGCCGCCCTCGCCGGCGCCGAACGCGACGGACCCGTGACGCGTCTCGACGAGACCGCGTTCGCTGCGGCGCCGTCGATCTCGATCGACTACGCCGTCATGGAGCACACCTCATCAGCGGCCGTGGTGCCGATCCACACGGGATGGAGCGATGTCGGATCGTGGGCGGCGTTGTGGGAACTCGCGCAGCATGACGAGAACGGCAATGTGGTTGTCGGGGACGTGGAGATCATCGACGTAGGGGACAGCTACGTGAGGAGCAGCGGGCGACTCGTGGCGGCGATCGGCCTCGACAACGTAGTGATCGTCGATACGCCGGATGCCACCCTCGTAAGTCGACGCGACCGCTCCCAAGACGTGAAGGCAATCGTCGATCGTCTCAAGGAACAAGGACGGTCCGAAGTGGACACCGATGGTTCCGAGCTTCGGTCGTGGGGCGCGTTCACCACACTCGACCGCGGGCAGGGATACCGGGTCCGTCGGCTGCACATCGAACCTGGCGCCGCGATGCCGGTCCAAACACACGAGGATCGTTTGGAACACTGGATCGTCACCCGCGGTACCGCACGAGTTCACCTCGGCGGCACGGCACGCCTCGTTCCCGAACACGAATCCGTGCTCATACCCGGCGGCGAGACCCACCAGTTCGAGAACGTGTCTGGAGCGGAAGCTCTCGAGATGATCGAAGTCAGTTTCGGCACCCAAAACGGAGAGGATGAAGGATGACCGGTCCCCTGATCATCATCGTCGTGGTCATCGTCGTCGTCGGCGGCATGGTCATGCTCTCGCGCACCGGGAGCCAGCGCAAGAAGGAAGCCATCGCCGACCTTCAACGCGAGAAGGAAGCCCTCCGAGTCCTCGACATTCTCGACCTCGTGAACGAAGAGGTCCGTGAGACCGGCATCGCCGAACTCCCGGGAGCCGAAGGAATCGACCCGGTGGTTCTGCTCAAAGTCTGGAAGCGCGACCGCGAAGCCTGCAGCGAGGGCGAAGGTCGATTTGTCGTCTCGGACGGTGTAGAGCCGTCGGCAGCGAAGGAAGCCGACGTCATGTTCGAGTGCGTGGCCGAGTAGCAGAGCAAGAACGGCAGGCTGCGGGTCCCCGTACCCAGGGTTTGTGTCCCCGCATGCGGCGCCCCCAACCCGCGGAACGGGAGCGCCCCCGTACCCAGGGTTTGTGTCCCCGCATGCGGCGCCCCCAGCCCGCGGAAGGGGAGCGTCCCCTCGATCCCGGGACTCGCGGCACAGACGACCGCTAGCCTCGACGGCTATGAATGTCGTTGCGGTCTTCGGTGCATCCTCCCCGGTCCCTGGTGAACCCGTCTACGCGGACGGAATCCGCTGCGGGCGACTCCTCGCAGAGGCAGGATTCGCCGTCGCGACCGGCGGCTACGCAGGCTTGATGGAAGCCGTCTCGCTCGGCGCGGCTGAAGCCGGGGGCCGAGCCATCGGGGTCACCGTCCCCGACGTGTTCCCGGATCGTCCTGGTGGCAACGCCCACCTCACCGAAGAGACACGGACCGCATCCTTGCTCGAACGCATCCACGAAATGGTTGATCTCTCGGTTGCCTCGATCGCTATGCCCGGCTCTCTTGGAACGGCAACGGAACTCCTCGTGGCATGGAACCTCGCCTATGTGGCTCGGTTCAACGGTGCAACGCCGAAGCCGGTCATTGCTGTTGGAGAACAGTGGCGGCGCCTTGTCCCGCTCCTCACCGAGGAACTCCTGACCGATGGATCGCTCGTAACGTTGGTCGACACCGTTGACGAAGCCGTACAGAGCGTCTCTGCAACCGCTCGCTGCCAATGATCGACCTGCAGGATCTGACGAAGATCTTCCCCGGCACCGTCGCGCCTGCCGTCGATCGACTCACCCTTCATATCGAGCGCGGGGAGATTGCCGTCTTCGTTGGGCCATCGGGATGCGGCAAGACGACGACGCTGAAGATGATCAATCGTCTGGTCGAGCCAACTTCCGGCACGATTCGAATCGAAGGCCGTTCTGCCGACGCCGTTCCCGTGCATGAACTCAGACGCGGCATCGGCTACGTCATCCAGCAGATCGGCCTCTTCCCGCACCGGACGATCCGCCAGAACATGGCCACCGTCCCCGGGCTCCTGAATTGGGACAAGAAGCGAATCGCCGAGCGGGTCGACGAGCTCGCCGATCTCGTCGCCCTCGATCCGGACATGCTCGACCGGTACCCTGCCGAACTCTCCGGTGGTCAGCGCCAGCGCGTCGGCGTTGCCCGCGCGTTGGCGGCCGATCCCCCGGTCCTCCTGATGGACGAGCCGTTCGGCGCCGTGGACCCCATCGTGCGGGCCCACCTCCAGGATGAGCTCCTCGATCTCCAGCGGCGGCTTCGCAAGACCATCGCTCTCGTAACACATGACATCGACGAGGCAATCAAGCTGGGTGACCGCGTCGCGATCCTGAGTGAGGGTGGCCATCTCGAGCAGTACGGGCCACCCGCCGACATCCTGCGCGACCCGGCGAATCCTTTCGTCGCAGACTTCCTCGGCACCGACCGTGGGATCAAGCGGCTCTCGCTGATCCCGATCTCCGATCTCGATCTCGAGACCGGCCCCGTAGTCGATCGTTCGGCGACGTACGCCGAGGCGGTGGCTACCGCTCTGGAGTACGGCACCGACTGGATTGCTGTACGAGACGGGATCAGGATCGACGGCTGGATTCGGATCGCCGACATCCCGGGCGACGGGCCGGGACTGGTCGATGCCGAACCATTTCAGACCCGACTCACGGAAGACTCCACCCTCAAGGAAGCGCTCGATGCGATCGTCTCGTCGCATACGTCGGTGGCCGCCGTGTTCGATGGCCCCGAACTTCTCGGCATGATCACCGCCGACGCCGTCAGCCGCGAGATTCTCCGGTGATCGTCTTCGTACAGGCCGCCGGCGGTTTCTTCTCGTGGGAGTGGGTTGTCAACCATCTCGACGACATCTGGGACCGCACCGTTGAGCACCTCATGCTCACCGCCATCGCCGTCACTGTCGGCATGGCGATCAGCCTCGCTCTGTCCATCGTGGCGTTGCGGTACCGATGGACCTACACGCCGATCACGTGGTTCACTGGCGTCCTCTACACGATCCCGAGTCTCGCTCTGTTCGCCTTCCTGGTCCCGGTCACGGGCCTCTCCGTCCTCACCGCCGAGATCGGCCTGGTGTCATATACGCTGCTGATCCTGATCAGGAACACGGTCGCCGGTATCGACGGCGTGCCGCCCGCCACGGTGGAGTCGGCTCGCGGCATGGGCTACACGAGCCGAGGGCTCTTCTTCGCTGTTGAGCTTCCGCTCGCTCTTCCGGTGATCATCGCTGGGATCCGGATCGCATCAGTCACAACGATCGGACTCGTCACCATCACCGCCCTGATCGGCCAGGGCGGTCTCGGGTTCTTCATTCTCAGGGGGCTGAACCTCTTCTACTCGCCGATAGGGACGACCCAGATCGTGGTTGGCACCGTCGTCTCCGTGGCCCTGGCAGTGGCCGTCGATCTCACCCTCGTCGGCGTTCAACGGCTGGCGACACCGTGGTCGACAAGGAGGGCGGCGGCGTGATCGAGTTCCTCGGTGAGGTGATCGCCTGGTTCGGGGACCCGGCGAACTGGTTTGGACCAGCCGGAATTCTCAATCGACTCCGAGAACACGTTCAGATCACGGTGGCCGCGACGGCCGTCTCCACGGTCGTCGCAATCCCCCCCGCCGTTTGGCTCGCTCACCGGCGGATTGGTGGGTCCTTCGTCGTCGCCGCCGTGAACATCGGCCGGGCGATTCCATCGTTCGCGATCGTTGTGCTCTTCCTTCCGATCAGTATCCGGCTCGGTCTTGGCATCGGGTTCTGGCCGACGTTCCTCGCATTGCTGTTCCTCGCCGTTCCGCCGATGTTCACCAACTCCTACACCGGGGTTGCCGGGGTCGATCCCGACCTCGTCGAGGCGTCTCTCGGGATGGGCATGACGGACCATGAGGTGCTGATGAAGGTGGAGAGCCCGATGGCGTCGCCCGTGATCCTCGCAGCAGTTCGCGTCGCTGCCGTTCAGGTCGTCGCGACCGCCACACTCGGAGCCCTCGTGGGCTGGGGCGGTCTTGGACGCTTCATCGTCGACGGCTTCGCTGTTCGCAACAACGTTGTCGTCTTCGCTGGTGCACTCCTCGTCGCAGCGCTCGCCATCGTCACCGACGTCGTCCTCAGTTCGGTTGAGCGGCGTGTCGTGCCGGCGACACTCCGGTCGCGTTCCGAAGGGGTTGAATCCGTCGTCGCATGAGGTGGGAAGAACTCGCTCAATTGTGGGGTTGCTCCCGCTAGGTTGACCGACAATCAAGGAACGGGAGGAACCCATGCGGACACATGCCCGCAGGACCATCGCCGGGGCGACCATCGTCGCGTTCGCGGCTCATCGCGGCCGCGTGCGGGTCGGGTGACGATGGCGGAACTATCGAAGGCCCCACAATCACTATCGGATCGGCGAACTTCAGCGAGAACGCGCTGGTCGCCGAGATATACGCACAAGCACTCGAATCTGAGGGCTACCAGGTCGAACGCAAACTCAATATCGGAAGTCGCGAGATCTACGCGCCGGCGCTCGAAGCGGGCGAGCTGGATCTCATCCCCGAGTACATCGGGACGATGCTGACATACCTCGGAGGTACGCCTTCGCCGGACTCCGCTGAGACACACGCCGCCCTCCAGGAGGCCTGGGAATCGAAGGGCATCGAGGTACTCGATTTCGCGCCTGCCCAGGACAAGAACGGCTTCGTCGTCACGAGGGCGACCGCCGAGGCCCTCGCTCTGGCGGACGGTCTCCGATCTCGCGGCGCACAATGGAACGCTCGTCCTCGGTGGACCACCAGAGTGCCCGGAGCGTGAGTTCTGCTTGCAGGGACTCGAGAGCGTCTACGGCCTCAGCTTCGCGGAGTTCCGCCCGCTCGACGTCGGAGGCCCGATCACCGTGGCAGCGCTCGAGGGCAATGAGATCCAGGTCGGACTCATGTTCACGAGCGACGGGACGATCGTGGCGAAGGACTTCGTGCTGCTGGAGGACGACAAGGGTCTCCAGCCGGCCGAGAACCTCGCACCGGCGGTCCGTTCCGAGATCATCGAGGCCTACGGAGACAAGTTCGCGGAGACGCTCAAGAAGGTCTCGTCGAAGCTGACAACAGCAGAATTGACGGCCATGAACAAGCTCGTCGGGATCGACGGCCAAGACCCGGAGCAGGTAGCGACCGACTGGTTGAAGGCGATTGGGGTTACTGGGTAGCCGAGTAGCCGAGTAGCCGAGTAGCCGAGTAGCTGAGTAGACTGGGTAGCCGAGTAGACCGAGTAGCCGAGTAGCTGAGTAACCGAGTAGCCGAGTAGCTGGCGGCGGGAGTTCCCGCCGCCAGCTTTCTTTGGCCCTCGTCCTATGCCTCGCTCCTCGCTACCCCCACGACCACACCAATGAGTCCGGCCACCGCGATAACAGAGCCGGCACTCGCGAGAACGAGACCCTCGGTCCGCAGCGAGCGGGTGAAGACGGCGTAGCCGTTGGTCACGAGGACGCGGGTAAGTCCATCTCCAATCCGAGCGATAGCAAGCGACCCACCGAACGTCGCCCATGCGTACACACCGATCCCCGCGATCAACGCTGCCAAACCGACGGTGATCAGAGCGATCGATCGGCGGCGAGAGAGCATCACCAGGGCAACCGCAAGGAACACCCCGGCTGCTGCAGCGAAGACGGAGACGAGCGGAAAGCCAGCCTGCCACCCTGCCCACGAAGGGCAACGCATCAGCGTCGAGGATCACGACGGCTTCGAACGCATCGACCGGCACCAACTCGGCCAATTCGGGTGCGATCTGCGCGATCGGAGCTACCAGCACTGCACGCACGTCGGTCAGGTCCGCCATGAACGGACCATCAGAAGACGGTGAGACGATGTGTCGGTGACCCTCAACGATCAGGCGATCGAAGACGCTGTCGAACGCGCCGGAGTCGAGCAGCACGACCGTGGCACGCTCTCCTGCACCGCGAACGAGGGCAAGGAGCGGAACTGCATCGACCGCCTCATCCATCAGCCGGGCCGCGATTGCCTTCTGCGACGAGTCCATTGCAAGCACTTCGACGGCCTGCTCCCGAAACGCCTCTTCGCTCGCAACGGATCGATCCATCCAGAACGCAACGGCCGACGTGAACGTCAAGACCGAGATCAGCGCTGGGATGGCGAACACCGTGACGACGGTGCGGATGGGACACTCCTCGAAATCGGCGCGAACCCTACCGACCGACGCAGACAACGCCGGTCGTATCCGTCGACCTCGTGCGTTCACGAATGTGACTAGCGTTGAGGCTGCCGATCTACCGGATCGGTCCCTACAGGGGAAGGAGGCACCCTTGAAACGATTCAGCAAATTGATTGTCCTCGTCTTCGTGATGGCCCTCATCGCGGCGGCTTGTGGGTCGTCATCGGACGACACGACCACGACCACCGCAGCAAGCGGCACGGACGAGACAACAACGACCACCGCAGCAAGCGGTACGGACGAGACAACAACGACCACCGTCGCAGCAAGTGATTTCACCGGCCTGATGGTCGAGGCGGCCTGTGACGACGAGACGAACACGAGCGAGATCAACTACATCAAGGCGGTGGATGAGTACACCGTGGAGATTCAGTTGTGCCAGGTAGACGTGGCATTCCCCTCGAAGATTGCGTTCTCCGCGTTCGGCATCGTTCCACAGGAGTACATGGACGCAAATAGTGGTGGCGGCGCACTCGTCGACGCACCGATCGGCACCGGCCCCTACATGCTCCAGCAGTGGGACAAGGGCAACCAGATGGTCATGGAGATCAATCCGAACTACTGGGGTACGCCGGCCGAGACCGACACACTCGTCTTCAAGTGGAGTTCCGAGGCTGCACAGCGCTTCCTCGAACTCCAGGCCGGTACTGTCGACGGAATCGACAACCCAGGCCGTGACGATTTCGCGACGATCCAGGACTCCCCGGACCTGTTGCTCGAAGAACGCGCAGGGACCAACATCTTCTATCTCGGTCTGAACCGGGACAAGGAGCCGTTCGGCGACGAGAAGGTTCGCCAGGCGATGGCCATGGCCCTCGACCGTGGACGCATTGTCGACAACTTCTACCCACCGGGTTCGTTGGTTGCCGACCAGTTCCTGCCACCACCCATCTTCGGGTACACCCCGCAGCCCACGTGGTATGACCAGGACATCGAGGCAGCCAAGGCATTGCTCGCCGAGGCGGGCTACCCCGACGGCTTCGATGTGACCTTGAACTACCGCGATGTCGTGCGCAGCTACCTGCCCTCGCCGTCAACCGTCGGCCAGGACATCCAGGCCCAGCTCGCCGAGATCGGCGTCAACGTCACCATCGAGGTCATGGAGTCCGGGGCCTTCCTCGACGCCAGCGACGCCGGTGACTTGACGATGTACATGCTCGGTTGGGGCGCCGACTTCCCTGATGCCATCAATTTCCTCGACTTCCACTTTGGGAAGAACGCCTCCGACCAGTTCGGTGCCGGCTTCGAGGACATCTGGGCGCTGCTCGATGAGGCTGCATCAACGCCCGACTCGGACGCGCGTCTCGTCATCTATGAGCAGGCAACCGAGCTGATCAAGGAGCACGTCCCGATGGTGCCAATCGCCCATGGCGGTTCCGGTGTTGGGTACCTGGCCGACGTGACGAATGCGCAAGCGAGCCCACTCGGCAACGAGTACTTCGCGGTGATGGATCCGGAGGACGCGACACCTTCGTGTGGATGCAGAACGCCGAACCCATCGGGTTGTACTGCGCCGACGAGACCGACGGTGAGAGCCTCCGTGCCTGCGAACAGATCACGGAACAGCTCCTCGCCTACGAGATCAACGGCACCGCCGTGATTCCGTCGCTCGCCGAAACGTACGAGCCCAACGCCGACGGCACCTTGTGGACCTTCCACCTTCGTCAGGGTGTGACCTTCCACGACGGCAGCACGTTGGACGCCAACGACGTCGTGGCGAGCTACGACGCACAATGGGACCTCAACAGCCCGAATCACACCGGTCGTGACGGCAACTTCACGTACTGGGATGCGCTGTTCGGCTTCAAGAACAACGCCGGCTGATCGATTGATGAACGAGAAGTGGCCGGTGGGGTGTGAACGCACCCCCCCGGCCACTTCTGTAACCTTCTGATCCATGGGTCGTTTCCTACTGCGTCGTTTCGTGTCTTCGATCCCGGTGATCATCGGGATCCTTGCCCTTGTGTTCGCCCTGGCACGGATGATCCCGGGCGACCCATGCCGGGCTGCTCTCGGTGAGCGGGCAACGGACGAGATCTGCGATGCCTACAACGAGCGCTACGGCCTCAACGAGCCGATCGTCGTTCAGTTCGGGATCTACATCAGGCGACGTCGCGACCGGTGATCTCGGCGAGTCGTTCCGGTTCGGCGTCCCGGTGACCGACCTCCTCATCCAGCGACTTCCGACCACGATCGAGCTCGCTGCCGCCGCCCTGTTCATCGCCATCATTGTCGGCGTTCCCCTTGGAATCGTCTCCGCGTATCGGCACAACTCGAAGACCGACGTCGCCACGATGATTGGGGCCAACATCGGCGTCGCGATGCCGGTCTTCTGGCTGGGGCTGATGCTGCAGTACGTTTTCGCCGTCTTCCTACGCGACACTCCCCTCGCGTTACCCCCGTCCGGCAAACTCGACGCCGGCCTCATCCCGATTCCGTTCTACGAGGCGTGGGGTCTCCCCCAGAACGGGTTCATGGAATTCCTCTCGGAGTTCACGGTGATGAACTCACTCGTCACTTTGCAGTGGGAGATCTTCCAGAGCGCCGTCCTCCACCTCATCCTGCCGGCTGTCGCGCTCGCGACGATTCCCATGGCCATCATCGCGAGGATGACGCGCTCGTCACTTCTCGACGTACTCGGTCTCGACTACGTGCGTACGGCTCGAGCGAAGGGCTTGCGTGAGCGAAGTGTCGTCCTCAAGCATGCACTCCGAAACGCGATGCTGCCGGTGGTCACGATCATCGGCCTTTCGTTCGGCCTCCTCCTCGGCGGAGCGATTCTCACCGAGACGATCTTCAACCTTTCGGGAGTCGGCAAGACCCTCTTCGACGCGATCACTTCCCGTGACTACACCGTCGTACAAGGCTTCACGCTTGTCGTGGCAATCAGCTTCGTGATCGTGAACCTGGTCGTCGATCTCCTCTACACCTACCTCGATCCGCGGGTGCGCGTCTCATGAGCCACGTATCCCGACGACCGACCGCTCGACGACATGGAGGCCTCAGATGCCATCCGTGACGAGATCCGCATGGATCTCAGTGGCGGCGACGTGTCCGCGACCACGGCCGGTGGACTGTGGAGAACGGCCGGAAGGGAGATCATCCGCAAGAAGTCGGCAGTCATCGGAATGGCGCTCCTGTCGGTCTTGCTGATCCTCGCCGCATTCGCCCCGATCATCGCCCCCTACGACCCGGGCAGGGTGCTCTTCGACGAGGGTGTCAGCCCCAGGGACCCGCCGTGTATCCACCTGTTCGGGTGCGCCGAAGACCAATCCCAGCACATTCTCGGCATCGACGGGAACGGGCGCGACTACTTCTCCCGCATCGTCTACGGCGCGCGAGTGTCGCTGCTCGCCGCGTTCGTGGCCGTGTTGTTCGCCATGTTCTGGGGGACGATCATCGGACTCATTTCGGGCTTCTTCGGAGGCTGGGCGGACAATGTCCTGATGCGGATGATGGACGTGCTCCTCTCGTTCCCGTCTCTGCTGCTCGCAATCGCTGTCGTGACCGTTCTCGGCCCCGGCCTGATCAACGCGATCCTCGCGATCGCAATCGTGACGATCCCGCAGTACGCGCGAATCGTTCGCTCGTCCGTCTTGAGCATCCGAGGGCAGGAGTATGTCTCGGCGGATCTGGCCCTCGGTGTCACGCGATGGCGTCTCCTCGCCCACCGTATCTTCCCGAACACGCTGACACCGCTCATCGTGATCGCCACGCTCGGCATCGCCACCGCCGTCCTCGAAATCGCGTCGCTGTCATTCCTCGGTCTCGGCGTCCAACCTCCGACGCCGGAGTGGGGTTCGATGCTCGCGGCCGAGCGGAATCAGGTCTTCACCGCCCCTCACCTCGTGTTCTTCGCCGGCCTGATGATCATGTGGAACGTCCTTGGTTTCAATCTGCTCGGCGACGGTCTCCGCGATGCTATCGATCCGAGGCTCGGCCGATGACGACTGCATCAATCGACGATCCGATCCTCGAGATCAGCGGACTCGAGACCCACTTCTTCACGAGAGATGGCGTGGTGAAGGCCGTTGACGGCGTCGACCTGACCGTCGGCAAGGGCGAGATCCTTGGGCTGGTCGGCGAGTCGGGGTGCGGCAAGTCGGTCACGTCGATGTCGGTGCTCCGCCTGATCCAGAACCCCGGGGAAATCGTCGGTGGCGCCATCCGTTTCCAAGGGGAGAACCTGCTCGACTTGTCGGAGAAGCAGATGCGATCGATTCGCGGCGATCGCATCTCGATGATCTTCCAACAACCCGTCGGATCCCTCAATCCGGTCTTCACCGCCGGTTCCCAGATCTCAGAAGTGTACGAGATTCACCAAGGTGTGAACGCGAAGGAGGGCAGTGCAAGGGCAGTCGAGATGCTCCGGAAGGTCGGCATCCCGGATCCAGAACGTAGGATCAAGTCCTATCCACATGAGCTCTCCGGCGGCATGGCCCAACGGATCATGATTGCGATGGCGCTCGCAGCCGGGCCGGAGCTGCTGATCGCCGACGAGCCCACCACGGCCCTCGATGTCACCATCCAGGCGCAGATCATCGACATTCTGAGCGAGATCAGGGATGACCTCGGGACGTCGATCATCCTGATCACGCATGACCTCGGCATCGTCGCCGAGATGGCAGACCGCGTCGCGGTGATGTACGCGGGCGAGATTGTCGAAGAAGCGGACACCAAGACGCTCTTCGCCGATCCCAAACATCCATACACGCAGGGATTGATCGGTTCGATTCCGGTCGCCGGCTCGCGCCGGGAATGGCTCGAAGTGATCCCGGGCCGCGTCCCGAACCTCATCGACCTCCCCGTTGGCTGCCGTTTCGCCCCCCGGTGTCGGGCGCGAGAACAGGCCGGTCTCAAGATCTGCACCGAGCAGCGACCCGAACTCACGGTCATCGAAGGCGAGCACACCGTTCGCTGCTTCCTCTACCACGAGGGCGCACAATGAGCGACCCCCTCGTCCGAATCAAAGGCCTCGTCAAGACCTACCCGGTCAAGGGTGGAGCGTTCCAGAAGGTGCTCGGAACCGTCAAAGCCGTCGACGGCGTCGACCTCGACATCCGCCAGGGAGCAGCCATCGGCCTCGTCGGGGAATCCGGCTGCGGGAAGTCGACGCTCGGCCGAGCGATCCTCCGTCTCGAGGAGCCCGATGCCGGCTCCGTGGAATTCGATGGAGTGGATGTGCTCCAGCTCTCTCGTAAGGAGTTGAAGCATTACCGCAGGGATGCCCAGGTCGTGTTCCAGGATCCCTTCGGCTCGCTCGATCCTCGCACGAGCGTTGGTGACTCAATCGCTGAAGGCCTGAGAGTTCAAGGTTTGTCAAGGAAGATGCGGGGTCGGCGCGTCGCCGATGTGCTCGAACTCGTTGGCCTCGAGCCATACCACGCCAACCGATACCCGCACGAGTTCTCCGGCGGACAGCGGCAACGCATCGGAATCGCCCGGGCGCTCGCTGTTGAGCCCCGTTTCCTCATTCTCGACGAACCGGTCTCCGCCCTCGACGTGTCCATCCAGTCGCAGATCCTGAACTTGTTGAAGCAGCTCCAGCGCGAACTCGACCTCACGCTTCTGTTCATCGCTCACGATCTCAGCGTCGTCGAACATCTGTGTGATCGTATTGCGGTGATGTACCTGGGCCGTATTGTCGAGATTGCCGACCGCGACGATCTGTTCGCCGCACCGACGCATCCCTACACCGAAGCCCTGCTCTCAGCCATACCGGTTCCCGATCCCACGGTCCACCGGCAGCGAATCATCCTGGAGGGAGACCTTCCAAGCCCGCTGAACCCGCCGACCGGCTGCACGTTCCACACCCGGTGTCCGATCGCCCAGCAGGGGATCTGCGACGTGTCGGCGCCGTACCTCCGACCGATCAACTCCGGGGGTCACGAGGCATCGTGTCATCTGAGAACCGGAGACCACCAAGACCTGGACCGCCCCTTGCTGAGCAACCGGTAGCCCGTCGTCTGCGGCCTTCTCCACCTCTTGCCTCGCTCCTCTCGATGATGAGTTCCAGGGCGCCATGGTCGCAGGCGACAAAGGATTGGCCGGTCGGAATCCACTGGGGACAAGCCGACCAAGGCGCCGTCGATATCCGCAAGCGGTGGACCGAAGAGCGTCTCCAGGTCGGCGTTCACATCGGTTCGCCGGGATCAACGGTACTCAACACCACTCGTCTTGAAGGCCCTCTCTCGTTGAGCACCGGGATTCGCCCGGACCGCTGACTCTTGGAATTGGCCGTCTTGTATCCTGGCCTGAGAAGAGGATCACACACATGCATGAGTTGGCGCTTGCGGATTCGGTGGTGAAAGCAGCCTTGAGCGCTGCCGACGATGCCGGCATGGATCGGATCGAACGCATCGTCGTCAAGGTCGGTGAGTTGCAGCAGATCAAGAGGGAACTCTTCGAGTTTTCCTTGACGAACGTGCTGCCGGCCATGGACTCTCGCTTGGCCGGCGTGAAATTCGAGGTCTCAGACGAACTCGTTCGCTTTCAGTGCCGCTCCTGTGGAACCGACTACGGCCGGGATGAGGCAGGCATCGACAGTGACGGCGACCAGGGCGAAGCCATTCACTTCATTCCCGAACTCTCCCATGCATTCGCGCGGTGCCCTTCGTGCGGAAGTCCAGACTTTGAGATTCGGTCCGGCCGCGGAATCACGCTCGAACGAATAGAGGGAAGTAGCGAAGATGATCCCGGGTGAGTCCATCGATCCGCGTGCCTTCGCAATCGGTGACAGACTCGCCGGCGTCTCACGCGTGATCGGGGTGACCGGCAGCAAGGGCGGCGTAGGCAGGAGCGTCATCGCCTCGACTCTGGCGCTCGCACTTGCCGATCGGGGCAAGCGAGTAGGCCTGTTCGACCTTGACTTCACATCTCCGAGCGATCACGTGGTGCTGGGTGTCGAGCGGGGTTTCCCGGAGGAAGAGTTCGGGATCGAGCCTCACCTCGCCCACGGAATTCACATGGTTTCCGTTGCCTTCTTCACGGGTGATGCGGCCGTGCCGCTGCGTGGAGATGCTACGACCAGTGCCCTACTCGAACTGCTCGCTATCACCCGATGGGGTGATCTCGACATACTCGTTCTCGACATGCCGCCCGGCCTGGGGGACACCAACCTCGACGTCATCCAACTGCTGCCGAGATTGGAGTTCCTGCTGGTCGGCAATGGATCGAGAGTTGTGATCGACAGCGTCCGCCGCGCACTACAACTGTTCACGGAACTCGACGTCCCCATGATCGGACTCTTGGAGAACATGCGGAGGGGGAACGAACAGGCGGTTGAGTCACTTGCGGATACTGCCGGCGTTCCGTTCCTGGGTTCGGTGCCGTATGACCAGGACCTCGAAGATGCGCTTGGTGACGTTGATCTGCTGCGAGCGTCGGCGGTCTACAGCGTGGTGAAAGACGTTCTCCCCGCACAACAATCGACCGCGCCCGGCTAGTTGTAGCGGCTTCGAACTTGGCGACGGTCGCGAATTCGACAGGGTCGCCACCCTGATCCTCCGACGACTCCTCGCCGTCGGCGCCGTCATCTGGCAATCGAAACCGCGAAGCACCCCTGGCCGGCTGGGGTCCCAATCGATATGATCAGAGCGGAGGAGCTGTGAGCCAGGAGATGGTCGCTCTCGATTGCACGGTCCCGATCTGGGATCGCTTCTATCTCGTACGACCACTCGTCATCATCGGAACCGTCGAACCCGACGGCAGCATCGACTTCGCTCCGAAGCACATGGCCGGCCCCGCGTCGTGGCAGAACTTCTACAGTTTCGTGTGTTGCAGCGACCACGCCACCTACAAGAACGCGGTGCGAACGGGTGCCTTCACGGTCTCGTACCCAACGCCGGATCAGATCATCGAGACGAGCCTCACCGCAGCACCACGCACCGCGGACGACAAGAAGCCCAGCCTCGTCGCGGTGCCGAAGGTCCCGGCCACCATGGTCGATGGCGCCCTCGTACGTGACGCAAGGATCCACCTCGAGTGCGAACTCGAGAGAACCGTCGATGGGATCGGCGCCAACAATCTCATCATCGGCCGTGTCGTCGCTGCCGCGATCGACGAGCGAGCCCTTCGCGTCCTGGACCGCGAGGACGAGCACGTCGTCGCTGATGCTCCGATTCTGGCCTACCTGCAACCGAATCGTTTCTGCGTCATCGAGGAGAGCAAGAGCTTCCCCTTCTACGCCGGGTGGTCGAGGTAGATCGTGCAAGCCCCCGTTCATCCCGGTCTGCTCCTCGATCATCTGGAGGCGAACGAGGCCGACCTCATCGAGATGTGCGATGAACTCGTATCGATCGAGAGTCCGTCGAATGATCCCGTGGCGACCCGGGTGATTCTCGAACACCTCAGCGACGAGTTCACCAAACTCGATTACCGGTACCGACTCTCTCCCCCGGATCGGTCGGGCGGTTATCTGTACGCACGGCCCCGCCACCATCGCCGACGGGAACCGCTGCAGTTGATCTTGGGCCATGTCGATACGGTCTGGCCGATCGGGACACTGGCCGCACGACCGTGGACGGTCGACGGAGCGGCTCTTCACGGTCCTGGGGTGTTCGACATGAAAGCCGGGATCGTTCAGATCCTCTTCGCCCTCCGAACGCTCCGCGATCTCGACATCGACCCGCCGGCCACTCCTCTCGTCCTCTTCAACAGTGATGAGGAGATCGGCAGCAGGGAATCCCGGGTGGCAATCAGTCGATTGAGTCGGATCGCCGTGCGAGCCTTCGTGTGCGAACCGGGACTCGGACCCGGTGGCGCGCTCAAGACGGCGCGAAAGGGGCTCGGGAAGTACACCCTTACCGTGCACGGCCGAGCAGCGCACGCAGGACTCGATCCGGAGAACGGCGCCAGTGCCATCCTCGAGCTGTCATCGGTGATCCAGCGACTGTTCGCACTCAACGACAGGGAACGCGATATCACCGTCAATGTCGGAACGATCGAAGGCGGAATTCAGGCCAACGTCATCGCACCCAGGAGCCAGGCGGTCGTCGACGTCCGGGTGCTCGATCGCCATGACGCCCAGTACATCGACGGCGCAATCCGGGCTATCGAACCCGTCACGGAGGGCACCTCTATCACGGTGTCGGGCGGATTCGGACGGCCACCGATGGTGCGAACGGTCCGCAATGCCGCACTCTTCGAGCGAGCAAAGAGGATCGGCGAGACCCTCGGCATGGAGATCCGCGAGGTCACCGCCGGTGGCGGTTCGGATGGCAACACAACGAGCCAGCACACCGCGACCCTCGACGGCCTCGGCATCATCGGGGACGGGGCCCACGCCCCAAGTGAACGCATAGACGTCCGCAACCTCGCTCCCCGAACAGCCTTGCTCGCGGCACTGCTCATCGAACCCATCGATGACGATGGGGACCCGATGTGAGCAAGTACTTCTTCTCCTCGCTCACACGCATCTCCGATCTGGCGGAAGAGGGCTTCACCGTCGAACCCCGGGAACGGGACGAGTGGGGCACCGGCGACTACGTCGTCGGACAAGTGGTCGGTCGGGCCGGCGAGTTTTCTCGAGTTGAGTTGCGCAGCGGCCGGATGATCGAAGTCGTCGAGGGTGACCTCATTGTTGGGGCATGGGGAAGCCGGCGAGCGACCCTGGAGGCGGTCGGCGACTGGGTAGACATCGGCGAAGACGGCATGTTCAATGCCCTGACTTCCGCCGGGTTGTTCGGACGGGTCACTTCCCTGGCGCCCCTCATGCCGCCGCTCATGAGGCTGCGCTACATCGGACACGTCACGCGCGACGGAGCCAAGATGACGATGAGCGACTTCATTCCGCCGATCCCCGACCTCGACTACAACGTGCCGACCCTTCTGATCATCGGCACATCCATGTCGGCGGGCAAAACAACGGCGGCGAAACGCATCATCCGTCATCTCAAGGTTCTGGGACTCAACATCGTCGCAACCAAACTCACCGGAGCGGGCCGTTACCGGGATGTGCTTTCCATGTGGGACGCCGGAGCCGACGACATCTACGACTTCGTCGACGTCGGTCTACCGACAACAACCGTCGATCCTGAGGAATATCGCGTGAGACTCCGGCAGCTGCTCTCTCTGATTGCAGCGCGTTCGCCCGACATCGTCGTAGCGGAGGCGGGAGCATCGCCGCTCGAACCGTACAATGGTGAGGTCGTCCTCGAAGAGATCGGTGAATGGGTTCGCTGCACGGTTCTGTGCGCCTCCGATCCCTACGCTGTGTCCGGGGTCATTGCCGGTTTTGGGTACGAACCCGACGTCGTCGCCGGGATCGCCACCAACACCACGGCTTCGGTGGAGCTGATCCGACGGCTGACGGGTCAGAAGGGTTTCTCGTTCCTGATCGAGGAGGAGTCGGACGACGCCTTCGCCGTGATCCGAGCCCGCTTCGGCCTCTAAGCCGCGTACCCAGGGTTTGTGTCCCCGCCCGAGGCGCTGACAGCCCGCGGAACGATGCGTGGCCGGCCGTCACCAACTACGGTTCTCCCATGAGCGACTTCTTCCTTGGCGGCCCTATCGAGTCGGCAACGGGCGACCGCGCCGCCGGCCAGCGCACCCTCTACGACGCCTCCGACCTCACAACCCATGGGGTCATTGTCGGCATGACCGGATCCGGCAAGACGGGCCTCGGCATCATCTATCTGGAGGAAGCTCTGAGCGCGGGAATACCGACGCTGGTCCTCGATCCCAAGGGCGACATGACGAATCTGCTCCTTACGTTCCCTGATCTCGCCCCAGCCGACTTCGAACCCTGGATCGATCCTGCAACCGTCGGGGACGACGAGACGATCGGCGATGCGGCAGCCAAGACGGCGAGCAGATGGACCGAGGGACTTGCCGACTGGGACCTCGACGGAACTGATATCAGAAGCCTCCGGGAGCGCGCGGGATTCACCATCTACACACCGGGCTCAACGACCGGGACACCCCTCGACATCGTCGGCTCCCTCAATGGCCCTCCCGTATCTTTCGACGACAACACGGAGGCACTCCGCGACGAGATCCTGGGATTCACATCAGGCCTCCTCGGGATGGTCGGCATCGATTCCGATCCCATCTCGTCGAGAGAGACCATCCTGATCACCAACCTCATCGAGCATGCGTGGCGACACAACCAATCCCTCAACATTGCGACACTGCTCGACTGGATCCAGCGGCCACCAATCAGAAAGCTCGGAATCTTCGATGTCGATGACTTCTTCCCCCCGAAGGATCGACTCGACCTCGCGATGAAGCTCAACGGACTCCTCGCCTCCCCGGGTTTCGCCACGTGGATGGATGGTTCACCGCTCGACATCGATTCGCTGCTCTGGGATCAGGACGGCACGCCCCAAGCAGCCGTCATCTACCTCGCTCATCTGTCGGAAGACGAGCGACAGTTCGTCGTCACCCTCGTCCTGTCGAAACTCATCACCTGGATGCGGAGCCAGCCCGGCAGCGGAGAACTCCGAATCCTTGTGTACATGGATGAGGTCTACGGTTTCGCTCCGCCGACCTCACAGCCCCCAGCGAAGAAGCCAATCCTGACGCTCCTCAAGCAAGCGAGGGCGTACGGAGTGGGACTCCTTCTCTCGACACAGAATCCTGTCGATCTCGACTACAAAGCCATGTCGAATGCGGGGACGTGGTGTATCGGACGGCTCCAGACTGAACGTGACAAGAAGCGAATCCTCGAGGCACTCTCTTCGGCGGGAGGAGAGACGGACATCGGAGAACTCGATCGCCGCATCTCGGGACTCGACAAGCGAGTGTTCCTCCTCCATTCCACCCGCGACGAGCCGAAACTGTTCACGACTCGTTGGGCAATGTCCTATCTCCGGGGTCCGCTGACCCCGACGCAGATTTCCACTCTCACGCCCGAACGTCCGCGGCGATCTACTTCACCAGCGCCAATCGAAGACGCTCCTCGGGCAGATACCACGCACGCGTCGGCCATGCCGATCGTCGCCAACGGAATCTCGGTCTCGCATCTCGACCCTGCGGCACCGTGGGCGACCAAGATCGGATGCGACGCTGCGGGCACGGCGTACGAAGCGGCGGTTGCGGTTCGGCTCACTGCCCGATACGACGACATACACGCAGGAGTCGACCACACCGTGGAATGGGAAGCCGTCCTCTTCCCCCTCTCCGGGGACGTCGCTACAGCAATCGAAGTCGACTATGACGAACGGGACTTCCGGGCCGACGGCATCGAAGGTGCGGAGTACCGGCTGCCCTCGGAGCCTATCGACGCGTCGGCATTCTGGTCGTCGCTCACCAGGGCGTTCAAGGAGCACTTGTACCGCGTCGGCGAAATCACCGTGCACAAGAACGCACCGTTGAAGGCCTATTCACGAGTCGGAGAATCAGCGGAGGACTTCGCCGGGCGCTGCGCCGTCGCCGCGGAGGATGGCGCGGACGCTGCGACCTCGAAGCTCGGGGCCAAGTACGAGAAACAGCTCCGCCGGATCCAACGCGAGATCGAAAAGTATGGGGCGCAGGCGGAACGTGCCGCCGCCGACGCGTCGGCCGGAGACATCGACATGATGGCGGGAGCCATCTTCGACGTGTTCTCGGGGCGACGCGGTTCCCGGAGCATCTCATCGAGAATGACGACCCGCAGGTCCACACAGCGACGGATCGAAACCGCCGAGGGGCGTCTCCAACAGAAGGTCGCGGAGTATGAGGATCTCCAGGCAGAGTTCGAAGCGGAGGTCGCCGGCATCGTCGAGCTGTGGGACGAGCATGCAGCGGCGATCGAACCGGTCACCGTGCGGCTTGAGAAGAACGACGTCGTCGTTTCCCACACTGCCCTTGTCTGGATCCCCCGCGCCTGAAACCATCCAGGGTTCGCGTCCCGTCTGAGGCGCTGTCAACCCACGGAACAGACGCCCACTGAAGCCGAGCCCGCTTGCAGGAGCCGCTGCACTGTCTGGACGACGTCCGCCGGAGTCCTGACTACGTCCACCCACGTGAACCGCACGACACGCCAGCCGTGCAGAAGCGCCTGTCGATCTCGCTCGCGATCCCGGGCGAAGGCCTCGGTCAACTCATGCCACCGTCTCGAGTCCCATTCGATCGCCAATCTCGCATCGGGATAGGCCGCGTCGAAGCGCCGCTCCGGGCTCCAGGGGATCGGGAACTCGAATCGCGCGTCGGGAAGGCCGCCATTGCGAAGGACGTCAGCACCGAGACGTTCAAGTGGTGTTCCATGCCGGGGACCCAATTCACGCTCCTCGAGAATCCATCTGATCTTCGTGATTCCAGGCTTGCCCTTCCGAGCGACTCGGTCGACGACCGCCTGCACCTCATCGACACCCGCTCGTCGGTCGGCAACGACCGAGTCCAGGACGGCGGTGAGGTGCCTGACCGTGAGGAACCTCGACAAGTCGACAACCGTCCGCGGCACTGAAGTGACGGGGAGGCCGTTGATCTCCACGACGTGCTCCACTTGGAGGTCGTGGCACCGGTGAACGGTAACTCCAGGGAAGACGTGGGTTGTTCGTGAGTGAACAAGCACGCTTGCCACACCCCGGCGGAGCTTCGGCAGGTCGTGCAGCTCCGCAGCCGAATCATGTGAGACGACAGCGTCGGGCAGAGTCGCTACCGCTGCACGGACAAGGTTCATGGGACCCGGCATATCGATGATCCGGTAGCCAAACCGTCCAAGCTGCGTCCACCGCTGATCACGTACACGACGATCGATCTGGCCCTTGGAGAGACCACTGCGGAGCGCTTGTTCTCGCCGAACCGCTCCTCCCTGGCTTGCGGCGACGTCAGCGAGAGCTCGGTCCGGGTTCATGCGATCAACATGCCAGATCTGTCGTCAGGAATCTAGACGCGCGACTGGCCGTCGTTCCGCGGGCCCACAGCGCCTCAGGCGGGGACACAAACCCTGGGTACGCGGCTCTAGCTTTGGCGAAGAGCCCAGAGAACGTCGCGAATGTCGACGATTCCCAGCAGCTCCTCGCCCACCGCCACGGGGAGGTGCCGGTAGCCGGTCTCGAGGAGCCAGTCTGCCGCTTCCAAAACGCTCACGTCGGGAGAGACCGTATCGGGGCCATCGGTCATCCATTCGGAGACGGGAGCCTCGACGTCGGCACCCTCCGAGACCGCTCGCACGAGGTCCCGGTCGGTAATGATTCCGACGAATCGACGACCGTCGACGACGGCGAGCGCACCGATCGACCGGGCAATCAACACTTCGGCGGCATCACCAAGCGTGGTTTCGGGACCGACCACGTCGGACTCACCGCTGACGAGTGCTTCGACACGCATGAGTAATCCCTCCGACGGCTCTTACACAGAGGCTAGCCATCCCGACAGGGTCGATGTCGAACGGCCCGTCCTCAATGTCCTAGACGAGATCCTGTTCGCGAATCCCGAAGCTCGGATGGCGCAGCCGGCAGAGCGCGAAGCTTCTCGAGCTGGCGGATCCGCTCACGGGTCAGATTGAACTCGTCACCGATCTCCTCGAGGGTGCGAGGCACGCCGTCGTAGAAGCCGTATCGGAGTGCCAGGATGCGCCCCTCGCGCATTGGGAGACGTTCGATCGACTTCCGAAGACTGTTCGCGATATCCATCTCCTCGGTCACCCGGACCGGGTCGACGGCCTCTTCGTCTTCGATGAAGTCTCCGAGTTGGGCGCCATCCTCACCGATCGGTTGCTCGAGCGAGACCGTGTCGGCGACGCTGAGGGCCAATTCGACTTTGGCGACGTCAACGCCGGCCTCTTCTGCAATCTCTTCAGGTTTCGGATCGCGACCAAGCTCCGCCTTGAGGCTCGCCTGTGCAGCGCGCACCGCTGCCAGCGTGTCGTGGAGATGGACGGGAATCCGCACCGTTCTGGACTTGTCGGCGATGGCTCGCGTGATCGCCTGTCGGATCCACCACGTTGCGTAGGTGGAGAACTTGAATCCCTTGCGCCAGTCGAACTTCTCGACGGCGCGGATCAGCCCGAGGTTTCCTTCCTGGATGAGGTCGAGGAAGTCGATGCCGGACGTATTGGCGTAGCGACGGGCGTTGGCGACAACGAGCCGGAGATTGGCCGTGAGGAACGCGTCCTTGGCCTCCTGTCCGCGCCGGGCCTGACGCCGGAGCGTGATCTGCTCGGCCCTTCCCGTGTAGGCGCCCGCGTCAAGCCGATCCTGCGCCGTCTGACCGCTCTCGATCTTCTGGGCGTAGTCAACTTCCCGCTCGGCCGTGAGCAACTCGTACTCGCCGATTGCCGTCAGGTACTGACTCACGAGATCCGTCGTCAGCCGTCCGCGCTCGTCGGTGAGTTTGGAACGATCGCGATCGCGACGTGTGCGTGTGAGCGTGTCTCGGTCGACGCGCTCCTTCGCTTCCTCGCGCTCCTGCGCCGCTCGGTTCAGGACGGACTTGCTCATGTTCGAGCCGTTTGTCATCGCGTGATCCTCCACCAACGTCATCCAGTACACCCGTCCCGACCCCGTCCAACACACCACAGGGCGGGGAACAGTTCAATATCACACATCTGGGCCGATTTGTGAACCCCGAATCTTCGAGGGCTCGCCCGGCGCCTCCACCCTTGAAGCGTACGGAGCAGTGGCGGATAGCGCGACGCCAGCATTTGGGGACTCCTAGGCGCACGCCTTGTGGGATGCATTGGGAGCGGAGAGACGATCGGCGTCGTCGCCAGAGAATCAGACGCCGTGGAGGATTCCTTCAGGGAGGCCATCCAACAGACCACCGGGGAACAACCCACCAAGGAGACCACCGGAGAGGCCACCGAGAAGCCCGCCGAAGAGGTCCGGGGCCACGTCGCTGCATTGATCGTGCGCCTCACGCCACGCCGTAGTGTCAATTTCGCCGTCGACCAGGGAACCGGGCACCGTCACAGAGAATCCCCCATCACGGAGGGTCTCGACGAGCGGGACATTTGCGCCGTGGTCGGCCAGACATGACGTGTAGACCTCGAGTTCTTGGGCCAGTCCCGGAGCCTCGGCCTGATCGTCCGCAGTCAGTGCGATGACCAGTCCGATCACGAGGAAGAAGACGACACCAACCCCCGCAAGGATCGCTGGGACCGCCCAATCTGCCGGGATTGTTCGGCGTTCGCTCATGTCGGCTCCCTTCGGTCGGACAGCTACGGCCCATCGAAGCTACCTCAGACTCGGTCGTTAGGGTACGCCGACGCCCGGGTTGATCACTCTCGCCACCTTCGCAGCCACTGCGATGCTCCTGTTCATCTTGCTGAAACCGGCTGCGCTCTCCATCATCACGACACGCTCGCTGACCCAGGGTCGCACGGCAGGCCTCGTCACGGTGGCCGGTATCCATGTCGGCAGCATCGTGCATGTGATCGCCGTCGCAGTCGGTCTGCCGGCAGTCATCGCCGCGTCGTCTGATGGGCTCTCGGCATGGTTTTCCTAGCGGCAGGGGTCATCTCGGACGGCATCTACGCCATCGTCGCCGGCATGTTGGGCGACCAGCTCTCAACGAAGTCACGGTGGAAGCCGGATCCCGCCACGGAGCGGCGGTCATCTATCTCGCTCTCGGAACGGCCGCGGCCGTCTCGGGCACCGGGAAGCGCTGAGGCGGGAATCGGTCACGAAACCGCCCATCGCGAGGCAACCCCGGCGAATGGAACGCGGGTGCGTCCGAAATCCATGGATTCCCCGGGTCCGTTCGTATCCTCATCGTTGATGTCCACCTCGACCCACCTCCCACTGTGTGTGTATTGCGGAACCGCTCGACCTGCGGACCAGACCAGGTGCCCGCAGTGCGGTCGCCCGTGGATCGACGTCCGGGTTGGCGCTCATGGCCAGGACCGTGTCCCGGCCATGGCCGGTCTGCCCGCTATCGGTGGGCAAGCGGCCGCCGACGCGAAGCCGGTACCGGTCTCAGTGTCGCCGGCGCCCGAGTCCGGCGATACCGATCTCCCTCCCGACGAAGAGGAGACTCACACTGACTCGAGCAGACGATTCATGTGGCTCATCCCTGCGCTCATCGCCGCCGTCGCCATCGTCGTGATCACTCTCTTCGCGTTCGGCGTCCTCGACGGTCCGAACGACGAGACTGACGAGACCGCAGCTCCGGCAACGACGGTTCCTGCGGTTCCCACCACCGCCGTCCCGACGACCGTTCCCCCGGTGCCCACCACCACGGTCGCTCCCACCACGACCAGCACTACTACCACCACCACCACGATCCCCGAGCCGTCTTCGTTCCCGGCCGTGGGCGAGGCGATTCCCATGGCCTCACTCACACTCAAGGCGAGCGGTATCGGGCCCATCGCCTTCGACGCCGCCGCCCCGGATGCCATCGGGCGCCTGGTCGCCAGCCTCGGGCACCCGGAGGAGACCGGTGCCGCAGGAGAGGATCTGGGCCTCTGCGCCGGCGACGACGGGCGTTTCGTTCGCTGGGTCGGCCTGACCGTCGTTGTCTCCGGGACGTTTGCAGACGGGACCATCGCCGGCTATCGCTACGAAGACGAGACGGTGCCGACGATGCATCTCGATCTCGCCACACCCTCAGGACTCCGCGTCGGCGATCCGGTCTCGATGCTCAACCGACTCTACGCCTCGTATCAGATCGACTACGTGTCGTCGGAGGGCACCGATCTGTTCCGGCTATCGGATGCCGACGGCCTGCTCCTGTGGGGACCCGTGTCGTCGATCGAGGACTCGGGCCGGGTGGAGGGCATCTATGCCCCCGACGTCTGTTCCTCGTAGGGCCAGTACCTGCCTCACGAACTAGCATCCTCATGACCCGCATCCGATCTCAGGGGGACCGTTGAGTTCCGCACACATGCCCTGGTGGCGCCGCCTCTTCTCGCCGGCGAACGTCTTGTCCGTCGTTGCCGGCGTCGTCGTCTTCATCCTCGGACTCGCCGCATGGGATACCCACCGAGGCGTTCTCGTCTCTGCAATCGTCGCCGCCCTCGTCACCGGGATCGTATGGCTGATCTGGTGGTCGGTATCCGGTCCTCCGGACTTCGCTCGAATTCTCGGTGTCCCGCTTCTCGGTTCTATACCCAACGACGATTCGAGCCCGGCACCGATGCTCGCCGATGGCCCCTCCGCTACAAGGGCCGCCTATGAGGACCTCCTCGCTGAGATCGAGGGACACACAAGCGGACAAGTCCTTCTCGTCTCCTCCCCCGGACCGGGACAAGGAGCGTCGACCGTTGCTCTCAACCTCGCCGTCGCGGCGACGCAGCAAGGGCGTCGGATTGCCTTGATCGACGGCGACACCGCCGGTCACGGTGTCTCTCGCTTTCTATCCACGGGATCGGAACCGGGGCTGACTGATCTTGCCGACGGCTCGTCGACCCTCGCCGAGACCGCCAGGATGTGGGAGATCGGCCCGGACTCCGCACTGCCGATTGTGCCGTCTGGGTCGCCGGGTGCCGCGTCCGAAGTCGCACTCGCCGGACCGGGTCTTGCGGCATCGATCGACCGGATCGCGGAGCGTGCCGATGCGGTGCTCATCGATGCGCCTCCCATCGCGTGGGACGGAGCGACCGCCCCACTCGCCGCACACGCCGACGGAACCATTCTCGTCGTGACCGATACTGCCACCGACTCAACCGTAGTGGATACTCGCGACCGTCTTGCTGCCACGGGCGCGCCGGTGATCGGCTACGTCGAGAATCGGACGAAGCCGCCGTCGTTCTGGCGCCTCCCCGCCGTCCGCATGCTCAAGAGATCCGCGGGGGCGTTCGTCGCGATCGCTCTGGTCTATACCGGTTACACCGGGATTCAGATCTACGACTCGTGGTCTGGCGTTGACCGACAAGCCCTCGATACATCCGAAGCCGAGGTTCTGCTCCCGTCTACCAGTGTCCCGCCGATGGCCGACGTCGTTGAGGACGATCCCGAAGCACCGTCTCTCGAAGAGATCGTCATCGGCGCACCGACGATCGAAGGCTCCTATCGGTCACTCCTCTTGATCGGCAGCGATGAGGCCGCCGATCTCGCAGACGTCATTCTTCTCACCGTCCTCCCTGCCGACAAGGAACTCGATCCGTTCATGGTCTCCCTCCCCCGGGATCTCTACGTGCCGAACCGGTGCACGAACAGCTACAGCCGCATCAATGCCACGCTCCGGGAGTGTGGTGACGTCAACGCACCCACAATGCTTGCCCTTACGGTCGAGGATTTCACCGGGATCAAGGTCAACAACTTCGCCGTCTTCGACTTCGATGGATTCGCAGAAGTCATCGACGGTGTCGGCGGCGTTGAGATCTGCGCCGACTACCCGATGCGGGACTGGAGGGCTGAGCTCGACTTCCCCGGTGGATGTGTCAACGCAGACGGGGCGATGACACTCGGTTGGGTCCGCTCCCGGCACACGGAGGAGTTCGTCGACGGACAATGGCGCTCCGTACCGGGCGCCGGCGATCTCATGCGAAACGAGCACCAGCAAGATGTGATCGTCGAGCTGGCGAGGAAGCTCAGGACCTTCGAATCTCCGACCAATCTCTCGTCCAAGATCGAAGAACTCTCGAAGGCGTTCACCGTAGACGAGAGGTTGGGGATCTCCGATGCACTCAGACTGGCATGGAGTATCCGCGACATCGACGTCACCGCCATCCAGCGCCTCGCAATACCGGTGAAGCTCGGGAGAACCACAACCGGGCAATCGATCCTCCGGGCAACGCAACCCTTCGAAGAATTGCTTTCCGAGTTCTATCCATCGCTGCTCGAGGAACCGAATCCGGCCGGTGAAGCGTCGGCTCCGGTCTCCCCCAGTCAGTTCTGATACGACGCACCGCTCGGTTGCCCGTAAGATGTAGGCAACCGCCGGGAGGACCGAAATAGCGTGAGCGACCCGAAAGACCCATACGGCAATCCACCGGGATGGACGGATCCGTACTCGGACCTGACCAACATCTCCGGGAACGACCCGATTCCGCCACTCGAAGGTCCGCGCACGCCTACTGCGACACCACCCGGCTCCCCCCTGTTGACCGGCCTAGTCGTCGGTCTCCTGCTGGTTGCGCTCTCGGTCGCTGTATTCCAACTGCTCAAGAGCGATGACAGCGTCGAAGCCGGAGGCACCACCACAACGGCTCCAGCCGACGGCTCAGAGACCACGGTGCCTGGAGATACCTCGACCACGTCGTCGACCGTCGGCACGTCAACACCCCCATCCGAGCCGTATCCGCCGGTCGGCACGCCGATCGCTGTCGACAACATGAAACTCAAGAGCGATCGTGTCGGCATCCAGATCAACGACGTTCCGGACCTGAAGTTCGGTGATCCGGCAGATATCTCGATCGGTCGACTGGCGTCAAGCTTCGGCGATCCAGATCAGGACACCGGCTGGCAGGTCTCAACCGGCCAATGGGGTGTCTGCACCGGCGAGCTGGAACGAGTCATCCGGTTCGGGCCGTTCGCTGCGGTCGTCACGACAGACGGTACGACCGAAGCGTTCAACGGCTATCGCCAGGACCTCAGTTTTGGCGACCTCGACTCCGACGCCACCCAGTTGACGACACTGAGCGGGTTGAAGGCTGGAGACACCGTTGAACGGCTGCAGACCATCTACGCGACCGAGGACGTCACGTTTGCGATGCATCCGACGGTCGGTGAGATCTTTGAGCTCCGCGGCTCAGACACGGGCACGCTCCTGCTGTGGGGTCCGGTCCGCGGTACGGATCCGGATTCTCTTGTCGTGGGGATCTTCGCCCCGGACGTGTGCGATCGCGGCTGATCCTCCGGTCTTGACGCCGACCAGGCACTAGTCTCGTCGACGTGACGAACCGCAATCCGGCTGCTCCATATCTCTCCGGCTCCTTCGCAGGACTCTCGGTCGCGGTGGCGATGTTGGCTGCTGTTGCGGGCGGAACATCGATCACAACGGTCACGATCGACTCTGCATCAGCGAGCCACTCCGCATCCGAGTTGACGGCGACTGGATCGCTGTTGGGTCTTGTGGTCTTTCTCGCCGGCGCTCTCGGAGGGTTCCTCGTCAGCGCCGTGACCTACGCCATGGGTCGGACACAGGATCCGGACACTCCGCGTCTGTCGTTCGCGGTGATCGCTCCTGTTGGAGTTCTCCTGCCGGCCGTGCTCTCCTTCGCTGTCGTGAGTCTCGGAGTCACGCTCTTTGGCACATCGATGGACGGCGTGGTCGTGGTGCCGGTCGTATCGTTCGTCGTGGTCGCAGCGATCGCCGGCCTCATTGCCGGGACGGTCACGGTGCCGATCGTCGATGGGTTGGCTCGGCACTCCGCCATCGGAGACGCCAACGAGGCAACGCCTCCGTCAGCAACCGCATTCTGGCTTGACCTCGGACGAGCCGTCGGTGTCCCGGCGCTCGCAATCGCCGTCGGTGCCTTGCTGGCGATTGGTCTCGCCCAGATTCTTCTCAACGTCGAATCGACGGTCGCAACGGTCGGTGTGTTCGCCGCCGCAGGGGCATTGATCCTGGGAGGAACGGCGCTTCTGGCCCTCCGACCCTGGGACAACAAGTAGCCCGCATTCGGGCTCATCGCCCATTCCTGGCAAGCCGGTAGCTGGAAGTTGGCTGCTCCTGCTCCGCTACTCCGCTACTCCGCTCCTCACAACGACCGGTCCCATCTCCGTCTTCTGCTCTTCGGCGTACCACGAGAAGAAGACCCACCCGATCGCCACCCACAGGATCAGCCCACCTCCGATCTTCATGATCAGGCCGGCGATGATCTGGTCGGTCATCACGTCGATGCCCCAGAGCCTCGGGAAGGTCGCGTAGATCGGGTAGAGCGGACTCTCGCCGAGCGTCATGAAGGAGGCCGGGATGGTCGGGACCAACGACTGGAGGAACAGATACCCCATCTTGCCGAAGGGGGCGAGCGTCTTCGTCTCCGGGATCGGATCCATCACCGGCCACCACATCAAGACCGCCGAGATGAACAGCACGAGGTGCGCGAAGAAGTGGAAGATGTCGCTGGTCAGCATCAACTCGACGATCGATGGGACGTGAATGAACGCGAGCCAGGCGTTGAAGAACACCAGCGTGAACATCGGTCGAGTGATCACCTTCAACAGCGGGATAAATGGCTCGACGAGTGCGTGCATCAACCAACCTGGCATGCCCCCGAGCAACAGCGGCGGTACGACCAGGGTGATCAGCATGTGCTCGGTCATGTGGAACATGTAGAGGCTCTGCTCACCGATGTCGTGCAGGGGCCACGTCGAACTGATGAGAAGGAAGATGACCCCCGCGTAGTACATCACCCGCTGAACAGTGGTGACCGGCGGCTTCCCTGGCGGGGCGTATCGCCCGGCGAGCCTGCGGATCCCAAACTCGTAGATGAGGATCAGAGCAATGGCGACCCCGTAGACGTCGAGGTGCGGGTGGAACGTGATGTCCATTGGTCAGAGGGCCCGGAACACCGAGAGCATGACGATGAATAGGAGGATCGCTATGACCACGGCAACCCCGAACACGTAGCGGTATCCCTTGAGGTCGTACTTGAGGTGCATGAACACCGCGACGACCGTGACAAACTTCGCCGCGCCGAACGCAATCAGCAGCGGGGCACGCACCGGATCGAGGAGCTCGATATACGGAATCGCAATCTCGATCGCGGTCGCGACGGCGAGCGCGAGCGCGATCAGCCAGTACGTCTTCGGTGTCGGATGAGCGTGCGATGCGGTTGTCATGGTCAGATCTGCAGCAGATAGACGATGGTGAAGATGACGATCCAGACGATGTCCACGAAGTGCCAGTAGAGCGCAACCAATTCGACGTTCATCCCGTGATCGGGTGACAGCCGGCTGCGGAGCGAGAAGGCGACCAGCATGGCGATCATCAGCACGCCACCGGCAACGTGAATGCCGTGGAAACCGGTGAGCATATAGAACGACGACCCGAACGGGCTGGTACTGATCGTCAGCCCCTCATGCACGAACTCGGTGAACTCGAAGATCTGGCCGGCAAGGAACGAGAGACCGAGGAGCGCCGTCCCGACGAGCCAGATTCGCCCCTGCCGCTGATCGGACTTCTGGAACGCATTGTCCGCAAGCACCATCGTCAACGAACTCATCAGCAGGACGAACGACGTGGCCGAGGTGAACGGGATGTTGAAGATCTCGGCGCCCGGTCCTCCATTGGTGGTGTGCCGGTAGAGGAGGAACGTGGCGATCATCGCTCCAAAGAAGAAGACCTCGGACCCGAGGAACACCCACATCGCGGTCTTGCGAGTGCGATGGATCGGATCGCCGTCTGCCTCGAAGTCGGTCTGACCGTCAACCTCGAAGATGCCGTCAGTGGCCGTTGCCATCAGTGCGCCTCCCTGGTAGCCGGTTCAGCAGCCCAGCCGACGACGCCCCACAGCGTCACGACAGCGCCGACTCCGAGGACTCCGAAGCCAATTGGACCCGACGAGACGAACACGAGCCCGGCACCCAGGGTCGCGATTCCGGCGGAGGCAACGATCGGGTAGAACGACGGCGACGGCATGTGGATTCCGTGCTCTTCCACCACCACGTCCGGCTTGCCGGCCTGTTCCGCAGTGAGCTTGACCGAACGGCCCTCCTCGTCGACGCCGTACTTGCGGTACCAGAAGTCATCCAGGTGGTGTACCACCGGGATCTCATCGAAGTTGTGGACCGGCGGAGGCGACGTGGTCGACCACTCGAGGGTCCGACCGTCCCACGGGTCGTTGCCTGCCACCTTGCCGTTGCGGTAGCTGGCGATCAGGTTGTAGATGAAGAACAGGAATGACAGGGCGATCAGGAAGGCGCCGACCGTCGACATGAGATTCCAGACGTCCCATCCCATCCCATCGGCGTAGCGATAGGTCCGCCGCGGCATGCCGTCGAGTCCGAGGATGTGCTGCGGCGCGAACGTGAGGTTGAACCCGATGAACATGATCCAGAAGTTCCACTTCCCGATCGTCTCGCTCATCATCCGCCCGGTCCACTTGGGGAACCAGTAGTAGGCGCCCGCGACGTAGCCGAACACGGCGCCACCGAAGAGCACGTAGTGAAAGTGCGCCACGACGTAGTAGCTGTCGTGCTGCTGGGTGTTGGCGGGGACGATCGCGTGGGTGACACCGGAGATTCCTCCAATGAGGAACATCGCGATGAAACCGATCGTGAACAGCATCGGGGCCGAGAATGTGAGACGTCCCCCCCACATGGTGCCGATCCAGTTGAAGATCTTCACACCCGTTGGGATCGCAATCAGCATGGTCGCGAGTCCGAATCCAGCTTCGGCCACCGGCCCCATACCGGCAGTGAACATGTGGTGTGCCCACACGCCGAAGCCGAGGAAACCGATCGCGATCCCCGAGAACACGACGAACGAGTACCCGAACAGGGGCTTGCGCGAGAACACGGGCAGGATCTCAGAGACGATGCCGAACGCGGGCAGGATCAGCACGTAGACCTCGGGGTGTCCGAAGATCCAGAACAGGTGCTGCCACAGCAGCGGATCACCGGCCGCCTGCGCCTCGTAGAAGAGTCCGCCGAGGTTGCGGTCGATGAAGATCTGCCAGAGGCCGACGCCGATCACCGGGAGGCTGAAGATGAGCAGGAACGAGGAGACGACGGTCATCCAGACAAAGACCGGCATCCGCATCAGGGTCATCCCGGGGGCCCGCATCGTGAAGATGGTGGCAACGAAGTTGATCGATCCGGCGAGCGACGCAAATCCGAGGAGCTGGGCCCCGATCGAGTAGTAGTCCATCCGGACGTACTCCTGAATCTGCGTCGACAACGGGGCATACCCGACCCAGGCGCCGTCCGGCGACCCGCCGAGGAAGAACGACGAAGTCAGCAGGAGCACGCTGAAGAGGAAGAGCCAGTAGGCGAACACGTTCAGCCGCGGAAAAGCGACATCGCGGGCGCCGATCATCAGCGGAATGAAGTAGTTCTGGAAGGCGGCGGCGATCGGCATGATGACGGCGAACACCATCGTGAGCCCGTGCATCGTGAAGAGCTGGTTGTAAGCGTCGGCCGACAATACGGTCCCGTTGGGTGTCGCCAGTTGGGTGCGGATCAAGAGCGCCTCGAGGCCACCGACGATGAAGAACACGAGGGACGAGACCGCGTAAAGGATCCCGATGCGCTTGTGGTCGATCGTCGTGATCCAACTCCACAGGCCCTTGGTCGAGGGTGTGTAGCCGAGATCCTCGTTCGATGCGGTCATCGTCACGAGCCGTCTCCCCTGATGCTGTGTTCGGTCACTTCCATCCCTCCAACAGTGAGACAAGCTCGGCGATCTGCCGCTCATCGAGGCCATAGTCGGGCATGCCGAGAATTCGGCCGGCGCCGATGTCGTTGAACTCCGGCGTCATCGGCTTCACCGAGGCCGGATCCGCGATCCATTCCGCCAGGTGCTCGGCTGTGTTCTCTTCGATCCCGGCGCCGATGGTCGAGCGGCTACCGAAGTGTGTCAGGTCCGGACCCAGTGCCGCTCCGATGACCTCAGAGCTGCCGCCGGGACCCACGACGTTCGCCTGATGGCAAGTCGTGCACAATTGGGTGAACGTCTCGTAGCCCGCAGCGGCCGGGTCGCTCGACGGTATCGGTGACGGTTCGAGCTGTGCAGCGGTCCATGTGTCGAAGGTGTCGTCCGAATCGACATACACGCGGAAGCGCATGTCGGCGTGGGCGAGTCCGCAGTACTCGGCACACTGGCCGGGAATCATCTGCCCTGCCACGTCGGCATCCGGCGTGATCTTCAAGTATGTCTCGCGGCCGGGGACAACATCTCTCTTCCCGGAGAGGCTGGGAACCCAGAAGCTATGAATCACATCGACCGAAGTCATCTGGAGCTCGGTCGTCATGCCGGCCGGGATGTGCATCTCGTTCGCGGTCGTGAGCGGTCGTCCCTCACTGTCGATGATGTCGGGATAGCGGAACTCCCACCACCACTGGTGGCCGATGACCTCGACCCGGAGGAAGTCGCCCTCAGCAGGACTCCGCAACTCGGAGAGTGTCACCATCGTCGGGACCGCGACGAAGGCGAGTATCAGCGCAGGGACGATCGTCCACGCGATCTCGAGGCGCGTGTTCCCGTGGACCTGCTTCGGTTCATCTTCGTCGCCCGGCCTCTTCCTGAAGCGAACGATCGCGTAGACCAATGCTGTCTCAACGACAACGAAGACGGCGACGGAGATCCACAGCACGAGAGACCACAGTTGATCGATCTGCCCAGCCTCGACCGATCTCGGATTCAACGACGACTGAGGGAGGTCGCTCGAGCAGGACGCCGCAAACAGCGCGCCGAACACGAGGATCGGGATGGCGATGCGGAGCATCGATCGACGGCGACGGGCGCCGTCGTTTGCAATGGACTGATTCACGCGGTTCCCCAGGAAGACGAACGAAGTGGGCGGGATAGTAAACGACCCTGGCGCCCACTTCAATGGTCTTTCGACGAAGCGCGATAAATCAACCGGCTCGCCGGTTCGGGGTTCGGTAGCCCCGCGTGCCACCGGATGGGTCGCAACGTGCCGTCGAGACCGGTGCTCGCCACGATCCCCAGAGGATGCTGTGAAGCAATCCTAGGTGGCGCCTCATCGGGTCTCATTACCCCGCTCTCGGCCAAGCCGCTTGAGGCATCGGTTTGCTATTCCTGCGCTTCTCATCCTGCGGCTCTGCTATCTCTGATCCACCGGATATCCACTCGCACCGATCTTCCAACAACATCCCGGCCATTGAGGGGCTATCGCACCGGGAGTCCACGGGATCGTCAACCACACCTATCGTTCAAGGACATGTCAGCCGCTGCACTGATCACCGCTCTGGTCGTGACCTTCGTCGCCGCAGCGATCCAGGGTGTGGTGGGTATGGGTTTCGCGATGGTGTCGGTGCCGATTCTCGCGCTCATCGACCCGTCCCTGGCACCCGTCCCGCAGCTGTTGATCACGCTCCCGCTGACGGTCTCGATGGCATGGCGCGAACGTCGTCACATCCAACTGTCCGGTGTCGGGTGGATCATCGGTGGACGGATTCCGGGGGCGGCCATCGGTGTTGGGCTCCTCGCTGTTGCGACCCAGCAGACCCTCGATATCGCGATTGCGTTGATCGTGCTCGGAGCGGTTGCCATCATCGCGTCGGGCTTCCACGTGAAGCGAACGCCGTTCTCGGAGTTCGGTGCCGGGTTGGCCTCCGGGGTCTCCGGTCTCGTCGCCTCGATTGGCGGCCCTCCCTTGGCGCTCCTCTACACGAGAGACGACGGCCCGACCGTGCGGTCCAATCTTGCGATGATCTTCACGATCGGCCTCGTGATCACAATCTCGGCGCGGGCATTGACGGGGAACATCACGCTGTCTGATATTCGTGTCGCAGCGGTCCTGTTTCCGGCGCTCGCAGCCGGCTACGTGGCGAGCTACCGCTTCAAGAATCGGGTCTCACAGCCGATCGTTCGCAATGCCATCCTCGTGCTCTCGCTCCTCGGCGCCGTCGGACTGATCATCCGGGCGATTTCGTAGAGAACCTCGGATTGGATCAGGCGCTCTCCTCCCACAGCGACTCCCACACGTCGCCGAAGGCACTGAGGAATCCACCGAGTGCCCAGATCAGCACCCACGCCAGTACCAGGAGAACGACCACGGTGAGCGCGGCGCGCAGATAACCAAGCCACGGCTTCTCCGGATCTCGCAGCGAGACCAGCCATCCGCTGGTTCCATCCGAGGCCGGAGCGGCCTGCCGAGTTGTGTATGTCGCTGAAGCCGACGTAGCCCGCGTTGCGTCCGACGGCTCGCCCGAACGCGGAGGAGCCGGAACGAGGGGCAAGGAAGCGGCGACCAATGCCGCCGTCTCGGCTTCGTCAAGATTGAGAACGGCAACGAGTTCTTGGACGACGGTTTCGGTCGGTACACCCTGATCACGTTCCCAGCGGCGGACCGAAGCGGTCGACCGTTCGACCGCGGCGGCGAGCTGACCCATCGACATCCCCTTGGCGAGTCTGGCCTCACGCACGGTCTGTCCGAGGGTTCTGCGGTCACTCATAGGGACAGGATATCCACAGACCGGGGTTCCGCTCGGTCTTGCGCGTGTTCGACTCGCTATCGTTGGGTTCCAAGCGATCCTGGAGGCAGCGTGGGAACCGAGTACCGCAATCTGGTCGAACTCTACGAAGCGAGTGTTGGCCGTTTCGCAGAGAATCCCCTCTTCGGCACGAGTCATGCAGACGGATGGTCCTGGATGTCGTACCACGACTTCGGCGAACAAGTCGACTTCGCACGAGCCGGGTTCGCCGGACTGGGTCTCGAACAGGGCGACCGCGTCGCCGTGATCTCCGACAATCGGATTGAGTGGGCGGTGGGTGCATACGCGACCTACGGCCTCGGAGCGGCGTGGGTACCGATGTACGAGGCGCAACTCTCCAAGGAGTGGGAATTCATCATCGCTGACTCCGGGGCAAGGATCGCCGTCGTAGCGGATGACGGAATACGCGCGGCAGCTCGAACACCATCGGGAGAAGCTTCCTGCCCTGGAGCACGTCATCGTGATCAACGGCGAAGCGGGCGGGAGCGCCATCACGTGGGCCGAGCTCCTCTCCCGCGGCGCCGAGGCTCCCGTCGACACGGTCCACCCCGGCTCCGGAGACCTCGCGGGATTGATCTACACATCGGGAACGACGGGTAATCCGAAGGGTGTGATGCTGTCACACGGCAACATCACCAGCAATGTCAACGGGTTCCCTGACCTCTTCCCCATCACCCACGAGGATCGTTTCGCGTCGTTCCTCCCGTGGGCTCATTCGTTCGGACAGACCGTCGAGTTGCACTTCCTGATTGCCGCCGGCGCATCCGCCGGGCTCACGAGTGCGCGAACCCTCATGGATGATCTGCCTGCAATCAAGCCAACGATCCTGGTATCGGTCCCTGCGGTCTACAACCGGGTGTACGACGGGCTCCAGAAGATGATGGCCGCCAAGGGTGGAGTCACGAAGACGATCTTTGACCGGGCGCTTGTGAACGAGAAGAAGCGTGCCGATCTGGCAGCGCAGGGCAAGACCACCCGGTGGGTCGAGATCCAACATGGCCTCTATGACAAGTTGGTCTTCTCCAAGGTTCGCGAAGGATTCGGTGGTCGACTGAAGTACTCGATCTCGGGTGGTGCAGCGATCAACGTCGAGGTGGCCCAGTTCATCTCCTCCCTCGGCATGACCGTGTACGAGGGGTACGGCCTCACCGAGACGTCGCCCGTCTCGAGTGGCAACTGGCCGGGCAGCCGGCGTCTCGGATCGGTGGGCAGGGAGATTCCCGGTGTTCGGATCGAGATCGATACCGACGTCACCGGCGACTCCGTGATCGGGGAGATCGTTATCCACGGACCCAACGTGATGATGGGCTACTACAACCTGCCAGACGAGAACGAGAAGGTCCTCACAGCCGATCATGGATTCCGTTCCGGTGATCTCGGCTACAAGGACGAGGATGGCTTCATCTTCATCCGCGGCCGTATCAAAGAGCAGTACAAGCTCGAGAACGGCAAGTACGTCGTTCCCTCACCGATCGAGGAACAGCTCCAACTGTCCGGGTACATCACCAACATCATGGTGTACGGCGAACAACGCCCCTTCAACGTGGCGGTGATCGTTCCCGACATGGCTGCATTGACGAAGTGGGCAGAGAAGCACGGCCTGGGTGACCTTGGCGAGGATGCGCTGATCAAGAGCGAAGAAGTCAACGACCTGTACCAGCGAGAGATCGATCGTCTTTCGAGTGAGATCAAGGGCTACGAGAAGGTGCGGGGCTTCGTTCTCGAGGATGAGGAATTCGCTCCTGAGAACGGCATGCTCACCCCGAGCCTGAAGGTCAAGCGTCGCGCCGTCATGGAGAAGTACGGCGCCGACATCGAGAAGCTGTATCAAAAGTAGTTGCGTAGCCGAGTAGCAAAGGAAGTCCGGCGTCGGCCCCCATGGCCGCGCTTCGATCGCTTGGGGGAAGAGTTCGGCTACTCAGCTACTCCGCTGCTGATCATCACGGCAGCCAGGGGTCCACAATGATTGGGACGCCGAGGCTCGCTGAAGCTTCTGCGATCGATATCCACGACTCGTCGGCGCAGTCTTCACATGCTGCCCACAGTTCGAATGTCGTTCTGCTCAGCGGGCGACCGTGTACGAATCCGTGGGCCCCTCGTTTTGCACACCGCATGCAGTACTCCCTGACCGACACCCCGATCAGTGACGTCGAAGCAACCCGGCGACAGCGCGGTTCTTGGACACTCGGTGGCCTCCACTCCACGGCGCACAGCACGGAGACGGGCATGATCGACGCGCCGATTCCGCAGGACAGGTCGCGGTCGAGCTTCGTTCGCGAGTCCCAGACGCGCAGACCGCATTTGCAGTCCTGAAGATGGCCGGGCTGGAACGGATCGCCCCCCATGTGACAGAAGGCCACGCCGGTGACTGACCACAGATCGGCGGCTTCGTCGGAGTACAACGCAGCAACATGGACGGCGCCGTCGGCGTCGGCGGCGAGTCGGGACCGCTTCCACCCACGAGGAGATCCGGTCGGAATAACGTCGGGGTAACCGTCCGGCCACGGTGGGGGCAACCCACCGGTCGTCGATCCTGCGACGGGCGTCACGTTGAACCACCCCACCCCACGCGCCTCCGCCTCACTCCCCGGTCGATATCCCACCAAGAGTCGGATCGCATCCGGACATCGTATCGACCGTCCGTACCGATCGGCAGAGACAAACGGCCCGACACGTCGCGAGGCACTGAGTTTTCGTGAGCTGAAGCGAGAGACTCAGCGGATCGGTCGGATGAGGCGGTGGTCAAGCGACGTTCGTCGGTCCCCTCGAAGAAGGTGCGGACCGGCTCGGAGTCTGATTTGCTGCCCAGCGGGTGCTCGCGTTCTGTCCCCTCGACCGGAAGACGGGGGCCGCGGAGGAGCGCCGGCGAATCCGCGGTCCCGCACTGCGCCTGAATCCACGGTTGGTGTCGTGGGGGAGACCACGCTTCTCCTGTCCCCCCGACCGGAGGGCGGGGGGAAGCGAGGAGCTTGCGACGAGCAGGGGGGCCACCGGCGAGTTCGCACCGGCGCATCCGCATCCGACCGTGATGAGGCCACAACGGCCCCCTCTGGCCTGCCGGCCATCTCCCCCACTGCGTGGGAGAGAGTGTCAGAAAGCCCCGCTCACACCTTCACCCGGATCGTGACCATCGGCAACACCTCGAAACCCGGCCCCACCATGAGACCCCGCCAGTGCATCCCACCACGAATCGCGGATCCAGGCTGCGTGGGGGGACGGCCCATGGCGAGCACTCCGCGGCCCTATCCGCTGAACCTCTGAGTACCGGTACCCACCACCCGGTACTCAGAACAACAGCGGGCGAGATCACGAGGCAGAAACTGCCACGATCCACGGAGCAAGGTCGAGGCCGGGGAGGACTCGACCGAAGCAAAACTCACCGCTGGCGGAGATGCAGGGAATCGAACCTTCTCCACTCGCCGAAGCCACACCCGGACACACCCACAGAACAACAGCGGGCGAGATCACGAGGCAGAAACTGTCACGATCCACGGAGCAAGGTCGAGGCCGGGGAGGACTCGACCGAAGCAAAACTCACCGCTGGCGGAGATGCAGGGAATCGAACCTTCTCCACTCGCCGAAGCCACACCCGGACACACCCACAGAACAACAGCGGGCGAGATCACGAGGCAGACACTGCCACGATCCACGGAGCAAGGTCGAGGCCGGGGAGGACTCGACCGAAGCAAAACTCACCGCTGGCGGAGATGCAGGGAATCGAACCCCTCGGGCCGCAATGCAACCCGACACCGGTGTTGAAGACCGGGGAACCCACCAGGCGTCCGGACACCTCCGGGGATGAACTTACCGGAACGAGCGGCGCTCGGTATCCGGACGGTCATGCATGATCCGGAGGGCATTGGATTCTGGCTTCACTTGCCCGCCGAGTCGTTCCGCGGGCTGGCTGCGCCGCATACGGGGACTGCAACCCTGGGTACGCGTTCTAGGTGGTGATGTAGCGTTCGAGTTGGGTGATCATGTCATGCTGCTGGGCGATCATCGCCTTCACCACGTCGCCAATCGAGATCACTCCTGCGAGCCGACCGTCGTCGTCCAAGACCGGGAGGTGTCGAATCCGGTGCTCGGTCATCAACTCCATGCACTCGGCGACGGTCGACGCAGAACCGACCGTTCGGATCTCGGCCGTCATGATCTCCGAAACCCGGGTCTCCTTCGAGCCGCGCTCGAGGAGTTCCACGTTCCTCGCGTAGTCGCGCTCTGACAGGATCCCGACCAGGTCGTCTCCGTCAAGCACCAGGACCGCTCCGATGTTGAGCTCAGCCATCGTCTCGAGCGCGTCGAAGACCGTGTCGTCGGGAGCGACCGACCACACGTCCGAACCCTTGACGTCAAGAATCCCGGTAACCATCCGCTGCATATCGTCTCCTTCTCTTCCCAACGAACCTAGTCGAGGACCGCCGACCGCGCTGGATCTATCGATTTTGACATGGCAACTGCGAACACCCCTACACTCGACCAATCGTGTCACGACGTGCCCGCTTCGCATGGTTCTGGCTCGCGGCGATCACGATCGTCGCGGTAACACCGTTCGCGTCTTTCGCGGCCGGCGAGTCGATCGGCGGCTCCCTCATTCAACGGCTCGGTGATGAGAGGCTTCCCGTCGAGGGAATCACCATCACCGTGATCCAGGACGGGACCGAGATCGGAACCGGAGTGTCCGGAACCGACGGGAAATGGGAGATTCCTGTCCCGGGTGCCGGCATCTACCTGGTAAGACTCGAGACCTCGACCCTCCCCGAGGGCGTCGCACTCACCGACCCCGACAAGCAGGAGCTCTCGGATGTCGAGGTCCGCGACGGACAAGCCAAGAAGGTGATCTTCCCGCTCGGCGAAGGGACGTCCTCGACGTTGCCGAGCTACGCACGAGTGGGAGCCCTCTTCATCTCCGGGCTCAAGCTGGGAGCGATCATTGCCCTCTCCGCCGTCGGTCTCTCCCTGGTGTTCGGCGTCACAGGCCTTGTCAACTTCGCCCATGCGGAGATGGTCACGCTCGGCGCCGTCGCCGCATACTTCTTCCATGGCTCAACCCTCGGTCCGCAGTGGCCGCTCGTGGTCGCGATCGTGCCGGCCATCCTCGTCGGTGCCGGATTTGGATGGTTGCAGGAGCGGGCACTGTGGCGACCGCTCCGGAACCGGCACACCGGTCTCATAGCAATGATGGTCGTCTCGATCGGACTCTCGTTCGCCCTCCGCAACCTCTTCCTCATCATCTTCGGCGGCGAACCGCGGGCCTACCCAGACTTCGCGGGACAGCCGCCGATCGAGCTTCTCGGCATCTCGATGGTCCCCAAGCAGCTCGCAACCATCGCCATCTCACTCATCGTGCTCGCCGGCGTCGGCCTCTTCCTTCAGCGCAGTCGCTCGGGGACCGCGATCCGCGCCGTCGCCGACGACGCGGACCTCGCCGAGTCATCCGGCATCAACGTCAACCAGATCATCCTCATCACCTGGGTGCTGGCCGGTGGACTTGCCGCCCTCGGCGGAGTCTTCTTCGGACTCAACGAAGCGGTCCAATGGGACATGGGGTTCAAGCTTCTCCTCCTCATCTTCGCCGCGGTCGTGCTCGGCGGCCTTGGAACCGCCTACGGGGCCATGGTCGGCGGCTTCATCGTCGGCGTTGCGGTCGAAATGAGCACCCTCGTGTTCCCCAATGAGTTGAAGGCGGCAGTCGGCCTCGGCGTTCTCATCGTCATGCTGCTCATCAGACCACAGGGTCTCCTCGGCTCGAAGGAGCGGATCGGCTGATGGACTGGGCAAACATCCTCGTTGACGGCATCCTCTCCACGATCGGTCCGATCACTGCAGCGTATGCAATCTCCGCGATCGGACTGAATCTCCAGTTCGGCTACGCCGGTCTCCTGAATTTCGGCCACGTCGCATTCATGCTCGTCGGCGCCTATGGGACCGCGATCACCGTCGACTTCGGTGCGCCGCTGTGGCTCGGCGTCATCGTTGGCATTGTCGCCGCGGCTCTCCTCGGCTTGCTCCTTGGCCTACCGACACTTCGCCTGCGCGCTGACTACCTGGCGATCACAACCATTGCGGCCGCGGAGGTGATTCGTCTCCTCGTCCGGTCGAATTGGGCACAGCCGCTCACCAATGGGGTCTTCGGCATCCAGGGATTCGCCGACTCGTTCTTCAATCTCAACCCGTTCCCCGCGTCTCAGATCTACGGCATCGGAAGTCTCGTCGTGACCGGCCGCAAGCTGTGGGTGATGATCATCGGCTGGACCGTCGCAGCAATCATCACACTGTTCGTCCGACGCCTCATCAAGAGCCCATGGGGCAGGGTATTGAAGGCCATCAGGGAGGACGAAGACGCCACGATTTCGCTCGGCAAGAACGTCTTCGCCTACAAGCTCCAGGCACTGATGATCGGCGGTGCGATCGCAGGCATCGCAGGAATCCTCCTCGCCGTCGAACAGCAGAACGTAACCCCCGACGCCTATCTTCCGAAGATCACATTCATCCTCTACGTCATCGTCATCCTTGGCGGTGCAGGCACGATTCTCGGACCGATCGTCGGGGCCATAGCCTTCCAGTTCATGTTCTTCACCATCGACGCCCTCATGGTCAGTGCACAGGCCAACGTCGGGTGGGTGGGCGACCTCCTGACACCTGCTGCGGCCGGTCAGATCAAGCTCGTACTGGTCGGCATCGGGATGATGGTCCTCATGATCTTCCGGCCCCAGGGCATCCTCGGGAATAGGGAGGAGGTGCTCATCGATGAACGTTGATCACCCCATGTCCGGTGTCGCCCCGGAACCCGGCGTCCACAAACCCGACCCGGTCCTCGTTGCACGAGGCCTACGGCGGTCGTTCGGTGGTCTCGATGCCGTCGACGTCGACCACCTCGAGATCCAACGGCACACGGTGACGTCCCTCATCGGACCGAACGGGGCCGGCAAGACGACGCTCTTCAACCTCCTCACCGGCTTCGACAAGCCAAGCGCCGGCGAGTGGCATCTCAACAACGGATCACTCGCCGGGATCGCTGCGTTCCAGGTCACGCGACGCGGGATGGTTCGGACGTTCCAGCTCACTCGCTCCCTTGGCCGGCTGACGGTGATGGACAACATGCTCGTCGCAACGAAGGACCACGCGGGGGAGAGTCTCTGGGGGGCGATCACGGGTGGGTGGCGCATCACCGAGCAAGCCAATGAAGAACGGGCGATCGACCTCCTCGAACGGTTCGGTCTCGATCACATGGCCGAAGAGTTCGCAGGAGGGCTCTCGGGTGGCCAGAGAAAACTCCTCGAAATGGCCAGGGCGCTCATGATGGAACCGGAGGTCGTCATGCTCGACGAACCGATGGCCGGCGTGAACCCCGTACTCACCCAGTCGCTACTCACACACATCACCGGTCTCCACGACAGTGGTAAGACCGTCATCTTCATTGAGCACGACATGGATGTCGTCCAGGAGATTTCCGACTGGGTCGTTGTCATGGCCCAGGGTCGTGTGATTGCCGAGGGACCGCCGGGGGTCATCGCCCAGAACCGGGCCGTGATCGATGCCTACCTCGGAGAGCACCACGGGGAGGCAGCCACATGACCGACCAACTCCTCATCGCCGATGGTGTTGTCGCCGGATATCTTCCCGGAGTCGACATCTTCCGCGGCGTGGACCTCACCCTCGGCGACGGGGAACTGATCGGGATCATCGGACCGAACGGTGCGGGCAAGTCGACGCTCGTCAAGGCGATCTTCGGTCTGGTCTCGGTTCGCAAGGGCCTCGTGACCCTCAGGGGCAACGACATCTCAAATCTCCCCGCACACGAACTCGTGGCCCTCGGTGTCGGGTATGTGCCGCAGCGGGAGAACGTGTTCCCATCGCTGACGGTCGAAGACAATCTCCGCATGGGGCTCTACCTGGAACCGAAGGCATGGGCCCGGCGGCTGGCAGCGGTCGTAGAGATCTTCCCCCTTCTCGCCGACCGATCCGATCAGCGCGCCGGCTACCTGTCGGGCGGGGAACGCCAGATGGTCGCAATCGGACGAGCGCTGATGATGGACCCGTCGGTTCTTCTCCTCGACGAACCCTCTGCCGGTCTTTCGCCAGCCAACCAGGACCTCGTGTTCGAGCGGATTCGCGACATCGCCGACTCCGGCGTGTCGATCATCATGGTCGAGCAGAATGCCCGGCGATGCCTTCAGATCGCGGACCGTGCCTACGTCCTCGACCAGGGACAGAACGCCCACACCGGAGCGGGACGAGATCTCCTCCACGATCCGAAGGTCATCGACCTGTATCTAGGAACCCTCGGTCGGGTCGAGTGATCACAGGTACTCAGTACCGGCCACAAACCGCCACCGATGTCCTGTCCTTGCGGTTCGCCGGTACCCGGGGGCTCAGCGGATAGGGCAGATTCGGCAGTAACGAAGCGACGTTCATCCATCCCATCGCTGCGCCTGGATCCGCGGTTTGTCGTCGGGTTCGCTGGCGGGGTCTCACGGTGGGACCGGGTTTCGAGATGCTGCCGACGATCACGATCCGGGTGAAGGTGTGATCAGGGCTCTCTGACACGCTCCCCCACGCAGTGGGGGAGATGGCCGGCAGGCCAGAGGGGGCCGTTTTGGCCTCATCACGGTCGGATGCAGACGCGCCGGTGCGAACTCGCAGGTGGCCCCCCTGCTCGTCGAGAACACCCCCCTGCTCGTCGCACGCCCCTCGCGTTCCCCCGCCGTTCCGTCGGGGGGGACAGGAGAGGCGTGGTCTCTCCCACGTCACCAACCGTGGATTGAAGCTGCGTGGGGGCACGGATGACGCCAAGCCTCTCACCAAATGGAGTGGGGTCCGGCATCTGCCGGACCCCACTCCATTCTTGGTTGGTTGCGACTGGGTCAGCTGGCGACGATTTGTTCGAGGGTCGTCGTGTTGCCTTCGGCGTCATACAAGAAGACGTCGTAGGTGCCGATTCCCGGTTCGTTACTCGCACCGAAATCGAGGGGACCCGAAGCACCGTCATAGTCGATGTCCTTGCCCTCCATCAACAAGTTGAAGCACTCTTCGAACATCGAGCACTTCTCCCCGCCCTTGGTCACATTCTCGATCTCAGTGACAAACACGGCAGGATCGGCACTCTGAGCAGCCTGCGCCGCGAGCACCATCACCATCAGACAGTCATAATCCTGCGCCGAGAAGATCGTCGGCGTACCAGGGAACGCCGCCTCGAACCGCGCCGGGAACGTCGCCTCGCCATTCGCCGGCGACGCCGACGGAGCCGTACCCTTGATCCCGTCAAGGAGCGCAACATTGCCGCCGACCTGATCCGAACCGACCGTGTCCTTGAACCCGTCGGCCACATACACCTGACCCTCGAAACCCGCACCAGCGAGATCGAGCAGGAGCTGACCACCCTCCTCAAACGTGATCATCACCAGCGTGTCAGCGCCACTGGCCACAACCGCCTGAGCCTCAGTCGCAAACGAACCAGCCTTCGGATCGTACGACTCGGCAAGAACAACAACATCACTCAACTCAGCGGCGACAAGCTCACCGAAACCAACGCCGTACTCGTCATTACGCCACAACACCGCCACCGCCGTCGGCGCATCCCCAGCAACAACATCGGCAAGGGCAGGGCCCTGCAGATTATCCGAAGGAGCGGTACGGAAATAGTACGGGTCGTAATCACTCGAACTCAACGCCGCAGCAGTATTCGACCCCGAACACATCGCGACCTGACTCGACTGCACCTTGTCAACAATCGACAGCGAAACACCCGAAGCCGCAGCCCCGATAATCCCGGCATAGTCACCCGTCAGATACTTATCCACCGTCGCCGAAGCGATATTCGGATCCGTCCCCGAATCACCGTAATCGACACTGACCAAACCATCAGACACGGCATTGATCTCATCAACACCCATCTTGATCGGATTCTCGAGCGCCTCAATGATCGAAGCGAGCTGCCCCGTCTGAGGAAGGACCGTCCCGATCCTGATCGGAACCGGCGCAAACGCCACCCCACCCGTCGTCGTCGTCTCCTCAACCGTCGTCGTCGTCTCCTCAACCGTCGTCGTCGTCTCTTCGACCGATGTGGTCGTGGAGTCCCCGGCCGTTGTCGTCGTTGCAGCAACATCGTCGTCTCCGCCGGAATTCACGGCGATGACGATGACGATGATCACGGCAACGGCAGCAACAAGGATCCACGGAAGCCACTTCCGCAGGTTGTCGTTCATTGTTTTGCCTCCAAAGTGAGTCACCCTAGATAACCAGGAACCCCGGACGAGTGCCGGGGTGCACAGGAAGATAGGCAGGAAACCCCATATTGTGCAAGGGAAAGGTCAGATACGACACATGAGAGACAAGATACGAGACCCCGGATGCCGGACCCGAGGGGTGTCCACCGGCGGCCGATCCTCGCAAGCAGACAATCGGTGCCCGAGATCCACGAGTCCGGCATAATCCCCTCATGACCGATCGTTCTGAATCCCACGTTGGACGCAGTGGACGTCGCCTCACCGCGTCGGTCACCGACCTCGATGTCGTTCGCCAGCGGGCATTGCTCATCGGGTTGGTGCGCGACGGCGGCGGAGTCGCAGAAGGAGACCGGAGCCTCGGGGAACTCGAACTGCTCACCGACACGGCGGGCTCAGACCCGGTCGAAGCAGTATCTCGTCCGACGCGGTCGGCCGGATCCAGCAACGTTCATCGGGAAGGGCAAGCTCTCCGAACTAGTCGCCGAGTCGCACATGCTCGATATCGACGTGGTCGTGTTCGACAACGAACTCTCGCCGGCTCAACAACGCAATCTCCAGCAGGCGTTCGAGTGCGATGTCGTCGACCGGGTCGCTCTGATCCTCGACATCTTCGCTCAACACGCTCACACCCACGAGGGTCGTCTCCAGGTGGAACTCGCCCAGCACCGCTACCGCCTTCCGCGTCTCCGAGGCAAGGGGGTCGAACTCTCCCGACTCGGCGCCGGGATCGGGACTCGGGGCCCGGGGAGAGACCAAGCTCGAGACCGACCGACGTCGGATCCTTGATCGGGTCTCCAAGATCGAGCGGGAATTGAAGGAAGCGAGCCGGTCGCGAGATACGAGGGCGAAGTCTCGGAAACGCTCAGGCCTCCCCATGGCCGCCATCGTGGGCTACACGAACGCCGGGAAGTCGACGCTCTTCAACCGCCTTACGGATGCACACGTCCTCGTCGAAGACCGTCTCTTCGCGACGCTCGGATCCACGGTTCGCAGGCTCGACCTACCCGATGGGCACCGCGCCCTGATGTCGGACACGGTCGGCTTCGTCCGGAGACTCCCGCATGAACTTGTCGAAGCTTTCCGCTCAACACTCGACGAAGCCGCCGAGGCGGATCTGCTCGTTCACGTCGTCGATGCCGCCGATCCCGATCCGGACGGACAGATCGCAGCCGTTCGCGATGTACTCAACGAGATCGGGGCAGCAGAGATCCCGGAGATCCTCGTGTTCAACAAGATCGACGTGACAGAGCCGGCCGTCGTTCAGAGACTCCTCACCGTCTACGAGGGGTCCGTCGCGGTATCCGCACTGACCGGCAAGGACACCGACAGCGTCACCGCAGCGATCGTCGACGGCCTCGAAGCCGTCACCACCACGGTGGATCTCCTGATCCCGTACGATCGTGGGGACCTCGTAGCGACGCTGCACGATGTCGGTGAAGTCCTCAACGAGCAACATGCCGAAGCGGGAACCGAGATCACGGTGCGCCTCCCCGGCCCAACGGCAGAGAGATTCGCCGACTTCAATCGCTTGCGATAGGGGACAAGCAGGCGGTCCCCTATCCCTGTTTGCCGTCGTCTACAGGATCTTCGCGGCGTATTCGGCGAGGGGGCTTCGCACCGTTCGATCTAGCGTGACGTGACCGAACAGTGAGTTCCCTTTGAACTTCTCGATCATGGCGGCCAACCCGCCGAACGGTGACACGTACGGATTGTCTACCTGGGTCAGATCGCCGCAGAACACGACTTTGGAATCGGCTCCCATCCGGGTCAGGATCACCTTGAGCGTCGGGAGCTCCAGATTCTGCGCCTCGTCGACGATCACGAGTTCACCGGTGATCGATCGGCCACGGAGGTAGGTCACGGCGGCCATCTCGAGAACGTCTCGGTCGAAGAGCTCTTCAACCGTGTCGCGAACCGAGCCTTCGGACCGTCCGAAGAGGGCATAGAGGTTGTCGTACACGGCAGCCATCCACGGCTCGAGCTTCTCGCCGAGATCGCCGGGGAGATATCCGACCTCCTGCCGTCCCACCGCCACGAGCGGCCGATACACCGAGACCCTCCGGTAGCGACCAAGTTCGAGCACTTGCTCGAGTGCCGCGGCAAGAGCAAGGAACGTCTTCCCCGTTCCTGCCATGCCCATCACCGAAACAGCCGCGACGTCGGGGTCCATCAAGAGATCCAGGGCGAACGCCTGGCGCATGTTCTTCGATTCGATCCCGAAGGCGTGCCGAGTGCCGGGGACCCGCGTGATCACCGTTCGCGCACCGTCATCAACGACCCGCCCGAGACCGGACTGAGATCCGGGTCCGTGGAGGACAACGAATTGATTGACGACAAGATCTGAACTCTCGACGACGACCTTCCCGCTCCCGAAGAGTTCGTCGACGGTGTCGCCTGCAACGTCGATCTCCGCGACACCGCTGTACGACTCATCGACTTGCACCGTGTCACCTCGGTAGTCCTCGACCGGGACACCGAGCTGGGCTCCCTTGATGCGGAGCGCCGCGTCCTTCGTGACGAGCACTGCGGGCACTCCGCCGTCGACGAGATTGAGGCATGTTGCGAGGATGCGGTGATCCGCGGTGGATGGGTCGAGGATGTCGGGGAGGCGGTCCGACGTGATCCCGTTCAGCTCGATCCTGAGTGACCCTCCTCCCGGGAGATCAGTTGGCGCTGCCAGTCCACCGGATTCAGATGCGCCGAGGCTCTCCAGCAGCCGGATCGCCGAGCGTGCATTCGCCCCCACCTCGTCCATTCGAGACTTCTGCCGGTCGAGTTCCTCGACGACAACGAGCGGAAGCACCACATGGTGTTCGTCGAATCGGAGCGGGGCGTGGGGGTCGGCTAGGAGGACGCAGGTGTCGAGGACGTAGTTGTTGGACGTCAAAGGGCCTCGCTCTCGCGGCGTGTGTGTTCCATGAAGCGTCGCCGAGCGATCCCAGGATTACAAGGACCCGCCGGAATGGTCCGGCCGGATGTCGTAGCCTGAGGCCGAACGAGAGGAGAGCACATGAAGGTCGCCGTCGTCGGAGCGGGCTCCTGGGGAACAACGGTCGCCTCGATGCTGGCTCCAAGAACCGACACCGTTCTTTGGGCACGTCGACCCGCGTTGGTCGAGCGGATCAACGAGGGCACAAACCCCGACTATCTCGCCGGCTTCGCGCTCCCGAGCGCGCTCGCGGCAACGACCGATATCGAGGCCGCGATCGCCGGTGCCGATGCGATCGTCATGAGCGTCCCGTCACATGGGTTCCGTTCCGTACTCGAACAGGCCTCCGAGACCATCGACTCGGAGACACCGATCCTCTCGCTCTCGAAGGGGATCGAGGAGTCATCGCTGATGCGCATGACCGAGGTCATCTCCGACGTGCTCCGTAACCACAACCATTCGCGCATCGGGGTCCTCACGGGACCCAACCTCGCCCGCGAGATCATGTCCGGTCAGCCGGCGGCCACGGTGATCGCCATGAAGGATCACCCCACAGCGGTCGACCTCCAGGCCGTATTCATTGGCCCCCTGTTCCGCGTCTACACGAACCCCGATGTGATCGGTGCAGAGAGTGCGGGAGCGCTCAAGAACGTCATGGCGATCGCTGCAGGAATGGCGGAGGGTCTTGGCTTCGGACTCAACACCGTCTCGATGCTGATGACACGCGCGCTCGTCGAGATGTCGAGACTCGGCGTCGCGATGGGAGGACGCCCTTCGACGTTCGCCGGCCTCGCGGGTATGGGCGACCTCATCGCCACGTGTATGTCGAGCGAGAGCCGAAATCACCGAGTCGGCCTCGGCCTCGGACAAGGCAAGATGATCAACGAGATCGTCTCGGAGATGAATATGGTGGCCGAGGGGGTCAAGTCAACGAGGGGAATCCTCGCCCTGGCCGACCGGTACGCCATCGAGATGCCGATCGCTGAGCAGGTCGGCCGCGTCCTCTACGAAGACGCCTCGGTCCCTGAAGCGATCGCAACGCTCATGGGAAGATCAGCGAAGCCTGAATGAGTAGCCGAGTAGCCGAGTAGCCGAGTAGCCGAGTAGACCAGGACTGATCTGCTGATCTACTGATCTACTGATCTACTCCCCACCGGCCGCACGAACCCCGCCCGTTCCGCCTCGACGGCGTCCCGCACCGCGCACCCGAGGACGTGATCATTCACCAGACCCATTGCCTGCATAAACGCGTAGGCAGTCGTGGGTCCAACGAACGAGAACCCGCGTCTCTTCAGGTCCTTCGCGAGCGCTACCGACTCAGGAGTTGTTGCGTCCCAGGTCGGCGGCCGGGGCCCCGGCTCGAACGACCAGATGAAGGCGCCGAGCGACCCGAACTCATCGACGACCTCGAGGGAGCGCCGGGCGTTGTTGATCGTCGATCGGATCTTCCCCTGGTGTCGTACGATTCCGGCGTCGCCAAGCATTCTGGTGACATCGACTTCGCCGTATCGAGCGACCTTCATGATGTCGAACTGATCAAAGGCGTCGCGAAATGCCGGTCGTTTGCGGAGAATCGTGATCCACGCGAGCCCCGACTGGAACCCCTCGAGGCTCAGCTTCTCGAACAGCCGATTGTCGTCATCGACGGGCCGACCCCACTCGTCGTCGTGATACGACAAGTAGTCGGAGGTCCCGTTGCCCCAACTACAGCGAGTTACCCCATCGACACCGATGTTGATGTTGTCCACGGAGACCGACGCTACTCGACGCTCGACTCCTCATCCTTCCCAACGGCTCTGCGCTGGGCGGCGCGGCTATGGCGAAGCACGACCTCGATGAGTTCCTGGGCATAGTCCGGGTCCATACCGTTGGCCGCGCCGTCATCGCGCACTTCGGCGATCAACTCCGCCTCGCGGTCCGGGGAACGCATGGACAGATCACGCTGGGCTTTGATCCGAGCGATGTCGACCGAACTCCTCAACCGCCTGCCGAGGAGACGCATCACCTGACGGTCGATGCGGTCGATCTCGTCGCGCAGCGACGGTATCCCAAGCGCGTCCATGAGTGTCGCGAAACCATCTGGATCGAGGTGGGAGCCATTCCCGGCGAGTGCGTTTGCCGGATCGGGATGCAACGGGACCATCAGCCCGTCAGCCCCAGCGCTGCGCGCTGCGAGTGCCAGTGGGCCGATGAAGTCCGGGTGACCGACGGCCGGCGACGGATCGACGATCACGGGGAGGTGGGACATACGCTGAACCGTCGGAATAGCAGTGATGTCGAGCGTCTCCGAAGTGCGGGGGTCGAAGCCCCTGCTCCCCCGCTCACAGAGGATCACCGCGTCGTTGCCGGCGTTGAGCACGTATTCGGCGGCAAGGAGCCATTCATCGATGGTCGCCGCTGATGCCCGGTGGATGATCACCGGCCGGCCGGCATCCCCGGCGGCTCGGAGGAGCACGAAGTTCTGCATGTTGTCCGGGCCGATCTCGATCACGTCGACGTGTGCGGCGGCAAGTGCGACATGATCCGGTTCGAGCACTTCTGTGCTCACCGGGAGCCTGGTCTCGCTGCCCGCGTGCTCGAGCATCCAGAGCGAATCGGGACCGAGGCCGCGGTACGCATAGGGAGACGAACCGGCGAGGAAGGTCCCGGCGCGAAGGATCGAGCCGCCGCGATCCGCGACAATCCTCGCGGCCGCGAGGATCTGCTCTTCGCTCTCGACTGCGAGAGGGCCCGCTATCACCGGGTAGGAGCCGTCTCCGAACTTGACGGCGCGGATCGAGACGATCGTCGTCTCGATCCCCGGTCGCCGATGGCTCTTGAGAATGGGTTGCTCTGACATTGCTCCTCCGATCGGAGGGCTCCGGGAACCACAAGACCCGGAGCCGTGGCTCCGGGTCTCAGTGGGGGTGTGTTGGTGTGTGGTGCCGCTACCGCCGTATCACGTCGACCCGGGCCCATGGCCCGGCGAACTGATACGTAAATCGATAGCGTGCGGTCACGAACGGAAGCGTAACGGCTCATCGTCCGTCCGTAAAGCGCGTCACCGCTCGATCGGTTCCTACGAGTCGAGGGCAACAACCGCGGCACGAGCCAGGATCGGTGCTGCCGGCTCGAATTGAGCGAACCGATCATCCGACGTCTGACCGGCCGCGTACCGCGCGTAGATCTGCTCGATGATCACGGCGACGCGAAAGAGAGCGAGGCCCTCGTAGAACGGGAGGCGTTCAACGTCGAACCCGGTCGATACTGCGTACCGGTGCGCTACCTCGCGTTTGCTCATCACCGGCGCGAGCGGAACGCTGTGGCCTGCCAGCACCGCGTACGTCGGTTCGGCGGGATCAGCCCAGTACGCCGCAAGCGTTCCAAGATCGACGAGAGGATCGCCCCGGGTCGCCATGTCCCAGTCAAAAACTGCCACGAGGGACCCCCGAGCATCGACCATCGTGTTGTCGAGTTTGTAGTCATTGTGGAGCAGGACCGCGCCCTGCGGACTCGGGATCGTCGACGCGAGAAGATCCGCTGCGCGATCCATATCGCCTACCTCACGCGTCCTGGCGGCTTCCCACCGACGCAGCCAACCGTCGACCTGTCTTGTGACGAAGCCCCCGGGTCTCCCGAGATCACCGAGGCCGGCGGCGTCCGGCTCGACCCGATGGAGAGCAGCAAGACCATCGACGACGTTCTCCGTGACCGATCGCTGCACCTCCTTGTCACCACCGATCTCGACGGGCCACTCGGATCGGACAACAAGGCCATCCCGTCGCTCCATCACGAAGAACGGCTTCCCCATCACCTCTGGATCGTCGCAATAGTGGTACGCCCGAGGTGCCGGCGAATACTCCTTCCAGAGCCGCGAGAGGACCCGGTACTCGCGCTCCATATCGTGACTGCCCATCGCCACCGGACCGAGCGGCGCACGCCGCAGCACGAGCTCGGTGCGGTCGGTGCGGGCGAGGTAGGTGAGGTTGGCAGCACCGCCGGGGAACTGGAGGAATTCGATGGAGCCGGAGCCGATCAGATCACCAAGGTGTTCTCGTAGATACGCGGTGACACCTTCTTCATCGAATCGCTCGTCGGGGCGAATCGGGCCGGCGTCGTTCACGCCACAGCACCCCAGACGACGATAATCAGTACAACCGCGGCCACCAACGGCAGCAACACCTCGACGGCGTTTCTCACCCGGCCGACAAGTCGCCGCTCGGGATGCGTACCGAACTCCCGTGCGACGATCGCAGTCAGGCCTCCGACCACGAGGATCGACGCGACGATGAGCACCACATTGTCGATCACGTCCGAGACACCGAACTCACCGAGAACCAGCACGTCGATCGCAAGAGCAAGGAACACCCCGGCCAGATAGCCGTTCGTGGCGGCGAAGTAGCGCATCGCCTTGTCATGGTCGGAGCGAAGGCGCATCGCCCCGCCGATCAGCCATGCACCGAGCACTCCAACCGCGGCGAGGTAGATCCACCCGACCCACGGGACGAGCAGGAGTGATACGCCCACGGTCACGAAGCTGTAGACCATGATGTGATCGACCGTCATCTTCACGCCGACGACGCCGGGGAGCATTGGCACCCCGGCGGCCTGGTAGTCCTCGTCGTAGCGCATTGCCAAGGCCCAGAAGTGCGACGGGGTCCAGAAGAACACGATGGCGAAGAGGATCCACGCCGGCACCGCAAGTGATCCGGTCACTGCCGCCCAGCCGACCAGTGGGGGGACCGCGCCGGCGGCACCGCCAATGACGATGTTCTGCGTCGTCGACCGTTTGAGCAACATCGTGTAGACAAACACGTAGAAGAGGAGGCCGGCCGTCGACAGCGATGCGGCGAGGAGGTTCGTCGTGGCCAACAGCCACAAGAATCCAGCGATCCCGAGGACGATACCGAAGACCGTCGCGGCCTTCCTTCCAACCCGATCAGTCGGAATCGGACGACCCCGAGTTCGGCGCATCACCCGATCGATGTCCTCGTCCATCACCTGATTGATGACGTTGGCTCCGGCCGCCGACAGTGTCCCTCCGATGAGCGTGGTGAGGGCGAGCCACCATCCCGGCCATCCACGAGCCGCGAGGACCATCGCTGGAAGTGTGGTCGTGAGGAGCAGTTCGATGATGCGCGGCTTCGTGAGTTGCACGTAGGCGCGTACGATGCCCCCGACGCTCCGCCGCCGCGGATCCGTGATGCGGACCGAGTCGTTCACGCCGCACGCTCGACGGAACGATCTGCCGGTTGCTGCTCACCGAGCAATGAGGCGGAGAAGACCACGTACACGATCCAGATCGCATCGGCGATCGCGAGATGGATCACCTGACTCTCCAGCGGGGCGGCAAGCATCACGTTGACAAGACCGACGAAGAACTGGAAGAAGATGAGCCCCCCAACGACGGTTCCGAGTCGCCTCGTTCGGTCAGTTGCAGTCCCAGTCAGACCCATGATGAGGTACGCAATGCCGAAACCGACCGCGACGGCAATGATCGGATGGAAGATCCGGATCTGGAGCAGCCACGAAGCATCCCCGGAGAACTCCTCCGCCACACCGGAGAAGAAGCTGTCTGCCGGGTACAGCGAGTCGCTGAGGGCATTGAGCGCTCCAAATGCTCCGATGAACAGGAGTCCGATGGCCCCAAGAGCGAGGCGACGGCGAGTCCCCGCGTCAGCGGGAGTCGAGGGACCCGGGTTGCCGGATGACCACCAGGCGGTGAGCGTCAACGCTCCGACGAGGAAGTACGTATTGATGAGGTGCAGCGGCACAACGATCATCCGACCGATCGACGCGTCCTGGTCGACCCAGCCGAAGATGACCAACGCGGCACCGAGAACGGACTCGAAGAGGAGCAGACCAAGCGATGCAGCGGCAGCATTCCGCACTCGATTGCCCTTCTCATACAACCGTACCGCGAACACGAACAGCGCGATCACACCGAGGATCGCCAGGGCGCTGCTGATCCGGTGACTGAACTCGATCACCGTCTCCACGCCGGGATTCGACGGGAAGAGCCGATCGGTGCACCGTGGCCACGACTCCCCGCAGCCGGCTCCAGAACCTGTTGCCCGGACGATCGCACCACCGAGTACCACGACGACGGTGAAGACGAGCACCGACCACGCGAGTGCCCGATACCTGCTGCGGCCGCGGTTGGGGGTTTCCACTATGCACCGGAGCATACCGAGCGGCCGTCGCGCACCCCAAGGTGATTCCACGATCCGAACGGCGATGCGCGGGGTACGATTCCGGCATGAAGAAACTCATTCTCGGATTCCTAATTCTCGCAGCGGCGGTCGGCCTCGGCGTTGTTGCATACCGCACGATGACGGTCGAAGTCCCGGTCGACGATCAGGCCTGACCTCACGCCGCAGGGCCTCAACGTTCGGGTCTTCGGTACCGGTCGCCCAGTGGCAGCCCTCCATGGCTTCACGCTGACCGGCGCACAGTTCGCACCCGTCGAGAGTCATCGCCTCCAGTGGCACGCCCCCGACCTCCCAGGCCACGGACGGACCCAGGTCGAACCGACCGATGTCCCGACCACGGTCTCAGCGCTCGGTCACTGGCTGCAGTCGTTCGACGATCCGCTACCACTGCTCGGCTACTCCCAGGGGGGACGCATGGCACTCCTCGTCGCTCTCGAGTACCCAGATCTGGTCGATCGATTGATCCTGGTCTCATCGTCCCCTGGATTGCGGGATGAAGCTGACCGAAAGGCTCGTCGCGGGAGCGACGAAGACCTCGCCCGACGAATCGAGACGATCGGCCTCGATGCTTTTCTCACTGAGTGGCTGGAGGGACCTGTCACCGGAACCTCCCATCTCGACGACGACGTGCGCCGCACCGATCGAACCGTCCGCAACGAGAACACGGCCGCCGGTCTCGCTTCCGCTCTTCGCGTTCTCGGTCAGGGCGCTCAACCCTTCGTCGGAGACCGTCTCAACGAACTCTCAGTGCCTGTGCTCACCATCTCGGGAGAACGAGACGAGAAGTATCAGCGTCTGGCAGCGCGCGATCGCGTCGTCGGTACGCGACGGTCGGCATGTGTCGATCCCCGACGCAGGACACAACGTGGTTCTCGACGCCCCAAACGAGCTCGCGGCACTGGTCGCGAACTTCTGCGAGATCGACAGCCCGTAGCTGGAAGGTGGCAGCTGGCAGCTGGCAGCTCCGCTACTCCGCTACTCCGCTACCCGATCCCAACAGGAATCCTGCGATCGCCTCGACATACACCTCGGGCCTCGACAGGATCGACTCGTGGCCGGCACCTTCGATCTCAACGATGCGCTCGGCACCGACGCGCGCTGCGAGATCACGCTGAGTTCGTGCGGGGACCACCTGATCCACGGTCGGGATGATCACCATCGTTGGTGTCTGGATCTCGCCGATCCATGATCGGGAATCAAACCGCCAGACGGCGTTGCCCGATTCGTAGAACAAAGAAGGATCACGGTTGAGAAGTGCAGCCCACATCCACCGCTCGTAGCTGGGATCGATGAGTCGATTCCGGCGCAGGAATCGATAGGTGAACTCGGCCGCTTCCTTCCTCGAGAAGCGGGCGAACGAACGTGCGAACCAGAACCCGACGAGCGCAGCGGGGCGGCGTCGGTCGATAGGGAAGGCGGCGGTCCCCGCGAGGATGAGCCGCCGGACACGTTCGGGATGGCGACGGGCGAGCACCTGCGCCGCCATCCCACCCATCGAGAATCCGAAGACGTCAACCTCGCCGTAGCCGAGCTCGTCGAGCACGCCTGCGATGTCCGTCGCGAGGTCTTCGATCTCGAATGATCCACGGATCCGATCCGACTTCCCGTGGTTCCGATGGTCGGGGATGATCACTCGGAACCGCTCGGCGAGGGTGGGGATGATCGAGAAGAAGTTCATCTCGCCGTCGAAGCTCCAGCCGTGGACGAGAACGAGGGGCGGCGCCTCCTCGGGTCCGGCCTCTCGCACGAAGATCTCGTGTTCATTGACGAATACCGAACGCCCCGGCACGTGAACGGGCCGCACCTGATCTCCGTTGTACGGTGGCTGCATGTCGGGTCCGAACAGGCGCCACGCCACCCACCCGAGTCCGAGGGCACCAAAGATCCACCTGATCGTTCTCATTGGCCTCAGGGTAGAAGCGTGCGCTACTGATCTACTCCCCCACGTTGCTCGATGCCGGAGGCGGTACATCGAGGTCCGTTTCCGCTACGTGGGCGGGGTAGCTGCCAGACCCATGGACGTCGATCGCAACCCGGCACGGCTACGCTCAACGGCCCATGGACTCTATTCGTCTTACGTCATACGCCCACGGCTCCGGCTGAGCGTGCAAGCTCGGATCTGACGAGTTGGCGCAGGTTCTGCGCCGTTTGCACGGAGCGGAGATCACCAGGCACCCGGATCTGCTCATCGGGATCGACGGGTCGGATGACGCCGGGGTCTACCGGATCTCGGAGGACCTGGCACTCGTCCAGACGGTCGATTTCTTCACTCCGATCGTCGACGATCCGGGGGATTGGGGTCGGATCGCCGCCGCAAACGCCCTCTCCGACGTCTACGCCATGGGAGGAACGCCTCTCACTGCCCTCCAGCTCCTTTCGTGGCCCCGAGACGTACTTCCATGGAGCGTGGCCGCCGATGTCATCGATGGCGCCGTGGAGGTACTGACAGAGGCGAACTGCACCCTCGTGGGTGGTCACTCGATCGACGACAGCGACCCGAAGTTCGGGTTCGCGATCACCGGGACGGTTCACCCCGACCGAATCATCACAAACGATGCTGCTCGCCACGGTGATCGGCTCGTGCTCACCAAGGCACTCGGCACCGGCGTGATCGCAACCGCGATCAAAGAGGAGGAAGCTCCCTCGTCATCGGCCAGCGTCGCGATCGCCTCCATGCGCCGATTGAATGCTGCGGCCTCGGCCGCCGCGGTCGCCGCAGGGATCAGGGCCGGGACCGACGTGACCGGGTTCGGACTCCTCGGCCATCTCGCCGAGATGCTTCAGGCGAGCAACGTGACCGCCACGATCGACGCCTCCTCGGTACCGATCCTCCCCGGCGCCGCTGACATCGCCGCAAACGGCCATGTGCCCGGTGGCACGAAACGGAACTATCGGGCGGTGAAGGCCATCGTCGACTTCGGTGAGACACCGGCAGAACTCCGGACCATCCTCGTCGACGCCCAGACGAGCGGCGGTCTCCTACTCGCCGTGCCCGAGGCCGATCTCGATGACCTGGTCGCTGCCGTCGTCGCCGGCGGCGATCTCGCTGCAGTCATCGGCCGAATCGCCACCCCTGACGGCGATTCGCCGATCACGATCCGGTGATCGGTTCGACAGGTTGTCGGTTGATTCTGTCTGTTACGCTTGAGCCGAAGCCGATTCACAGGATCGGCTGCGCAGACCCCCTCTCCCCCCGTGGGGGTCTGCTCTATTGTGGGGGGTCCGAGAACCTTCCCCCGAAGCGATAGGCTCTTTCCGTCATGCGGTTGAGAATCCCCCGCCCGCTCGCCGTCACCGAGACGCTCCGTGACCTCGCCCGTCGTCGCCCCAACGAGGCCGAGGCGTATCTCGACGCACATCACGATGAGTGGGAAGAGCTCGCCGAAAACAGGCCGGAGAACGCGGCCGACATTCTCGAGGCACTAGAGGAGGAGGGCGCCGCCGATCTTCTCAAGGACCTCGACCTCGACGATGCCGCTGATGTTCTCGACGAGATGCGGCCGGAGGCGGCGGCCGATGTGCTCGAGACGATTCGGCCGTCCACTGCCGCGGCCCTGATCGAAATGATGGATCCCGACCAGGCAGCCGACGTGATCGGAGCGCTCGAGCCGGACGAGCGAACAGCCGTCCTCGCCGCCCTCGACTGGGAATCCGCCGCCGAGATCCACAGTCTGCTCGTGCACGCCGTCGACACCGCAGGCGGCATGATGACCACGGACTTCGCTGCTCTTCCCGGCGGACTAACAGCCGGAGAGGCCATCGAAACGCTTCGCCGCCTGCACGAGCAACTCGGATCGAGCCTCGCGTACGTCTACGGCGTCGACGACGACGGGATTCTCGAGGGGGTCGTCTCATTCAGAGAGTTGGTGTTCGCCCGGCCGGGCCAGGGACTCGAAGAGGTCATGATCACCGACCTCGTGTCCGTTACGACCGACACCGACCGAGAGGTCGTCTCCGAACTCATCCACCGCTTCCACCTCGTGGCACTCCCCGTCGTCGATGACGACGGGCGTCTGGTCGGTATCGTGAAGTTTGGTGAAGCCATCGAGGCCATCCAGGCTGAAGCCGGCGAAGACCTTGCGGTGATGTTTGGAGCGGGAGACGCCGAGTCAGTATTCACCCCGGTGATGCAATCGGTGCGAATGCGCCTCCCATGGAATGTCTTCAATCTCGTTGCGGGATTCATCACCGTGTTCGTGATTTCACTGTTTCAGGACACGCTCGCAACGTACGCGCTCCTCGCGGCATTCATGCCACTTGTGGCCGGCCTGTCGGGCAACAGCGGTGCCCAGGCGGTCGCCGTGACTATTCGGTCGATCGCTGTCGGCGATCTCCCCGCCGGTCGAGAGCGACGTGCGGTTCGCCGCGAACTCGGCATCGGTGTCGTACGCGGTGTCGTCGTCGCCACACTCGGTGCGTTCTTCGCTGCCGGCACAGTCGTGATACTCACGACCGGCACTGCCGAAGTGTCACCGGGTCAGATGGGACTGATCGTCTTCATCTCGATGATCATCGGATTCCTCACGGCAGCGCTTGCCGGCTCGTCAATACCACTCTTGCTCCGTCGGTTCGGGTTCGACCCGGCGATGGCTTCGAACATCTTCCTCACGATGATCACCGATTCCGTTGGCTTCGGGGTGTTCCTCGCAACCGCGACACTGCTGATCTAGGGAGTGTGCTGAGTACTGGCCTTGCCCAGGTCGGCGGTCAGGCGCTCCGGGTGCAAGGATGAGGTTTCGTCACTCCTTGTGACGGAATGGCGGAGCCGAAGCCACAACACCTGGTGATGCCTGGTCGTCGAGATGGGCGGCATGTGGTGCTCAGCGTGCTCCTAGGAGCCGAGAATCGCGTCATCGATCCCATCAAACGGCCCGAGATACACGATCCGGAAGCCATCTTCGAGCCGAACGAGATAGTGCGTCTCCAGCGTCGTCTGCTGGTCCTCATCCGGTTCGTCGACAAGAACGGCAGATGCGGCAGCCTGCGAATCCACGACGTGCGCCTCGAAGATCGGCGGGAAGCGATCGACCGCATCCGCGATCACGTCGTACAGATCCAGGTCCGAAAGACTCGTGTAGGAGGCGGGATCGAGCAGGAGGACCACTGTGTCCCCGGTCTCGAGAGAGATGATCCGCTCGGCAATCCGATACTCGGGGAAGGAAGGCTCGCTCGGGATCGATGTTGTTGTGGTCGACGACGTCGTAGGTGCGGTCGATGTCGTTGTGGTCGTTGGGGCCGTCGAAGCGTTCGTCGCGGTCGTCGAGGCGGGTTCGTTCGATGACGTGCATGAGGCGACAACGATCGCAGCTACGACCAACAGGTGAATCCGCGACTTCATGGTTGTTGATTCTATCCGATTGAATCCTCGCTGCCTTGTGCAGCCCATTCGTCGTACTCGACACCTTCCATCCAAGTCGTGCCGTTGACGATGCGGAAACGTCGGCGCACGTCGACAAATCCTTCCGGTGACGGAGATGCATCAAACTCCTGCTCGGCGAGTTCGAGCGTCGGTCGCCATGCGGGAATGCCGACAGCGACATCGACACGCGCCTCCCACGACTCCTCCCCCCGGTACCGCTCCGCATCAGGGGAACTCCAGAACCGCTGGAGCTTCGTCGCCATTCGAACGGCCCGACGCAAGGACCGCGCCGCATGACGATCGATTGATGTCGGGTCGACGGTGAGATTCGCCATCCATTCCCCGTAGGCCTCATCGCCCCACCGGCCTGGGTCCATGACCACATCGCGATAGAGGTCATCGACGGCTGCCGCAAGCGAGATACAATCTGCCAGGATTACCCAAATGTTGTGCGCATCTTGCCAGGTGTCCTGAGCTTCTTTCAATGCTTTTTCGGCGGCCATGATATCGGCATCACTGATACTTTTCGTTGCCTGTAGATTTCCGGATGCCGACCAAACGTTGGCCTGCGCTGCTTTCATTCCCGCTTCAGAAGCGACAATTTCTTCTATAGAAGGACCTTCTAGCAGCTTTTCCAATTTCGCCTCAGCGCTGGTTACGGCCGATTCAGCAGCCGCTAATTCTGCCGCGTCCGGACCATCCAATAGTTTCGCAAGATCTGCCTTGGCAATAGCTACGTCAAGTTCAGCAGATGCGACATCTCTTTCCAAGGCGGCCGTTTCTAATTGCACCAAGACATCACCTTGCTTTACCGAGTCGCCGACAGCTGCGGCTACCTGTGATTACTATGCCGAGATCTGGCCAGAGATAACCTGGCCTCACGTTGAGCTTCGACTTGGCCGGTTGCGGTTGCGCTTTCAGCCAGATCTCCACGAAAGCAACGGCCGTATCGCCGATTTCTGCGTTGGTTGTGGCACCCGCGTTGCGACTTGGTGTCCCAACCCAAAACGCTGCAATACCACCGACAATAAAGACTGCACCAATTATCCAGAACCATTTGTATTTTTTAAGCATATTGATTTCTCCTAATCAGATTCGATCTGATTAGTTATCCGCTCCAAACTGGCCGAATTGGATGGTAGGTGCAGCGAGTTCGCCTACCAGCACCTCATCTCCTTCCACCAAGCCGCTTACTATTTGGGTATAGTCATCATCCTTAAACCCGATCGTAACTTCTACTTTCTCTGTAAGCGGATCGCCCTTGGTACTACCGATGACCTTATTAACCCAATAGGTCCCTGCTTGCCGATCTGCCGTTATCGCTGCATTTGGTACAAGCAGTACATTTTTATTGTTCGCGGTAATAAGTTTGGCATTGGCAGTCATGCCGACCAGGATTGGCAGATCCTCAGGCTCTTCTAGATTGATCTGCACATCGTAGGCCACGATACCATCCCCACCTCCATCGGCACTGGGCGAAATGGCGGCGATCTCCCCGGATATCTCCTCATCTGGCCATGTTTCAAGGGTAATAATCGCCTTTTGTCCCGGGGCAAGTGCCACCGATGTCATTTTCATCGACGCTGAGAATTACCTTCAAGTCATTAGAAACAAGCTCAATGACTTCGCCAGTTGCCCGTTCTCCCTCGGCGACATAAACGGCCGTGATCACGCCGTTAAATGGGGCTGCGATTGTTGCTTTCGCCAATGCCTCTTCACTGTCAATCAATGCCAAACGGGCTTGCTCAAGTTCTGCCTCGGCGATTGCGATGTCTTCAGCTGCCGCGCCGTCCGTTAACGCAGAAAGGGTGTATTTTGCTTGTGCAAGCGAAGCCTCCGCAGCCGCAATTTGATCCGCTGTGGCACCTGCTAGCAGAGCATCATGATTGGCTTTTGCTTGAGCCAGATTTGATGAAGCGGCTGATATATCGGCTGACGCACTGTTCAGTTTGCCCTGGTTGGCGCCTGCTCTCAATTCATCTACTTTTTCCTGGGCAATCGCCACTTCCTCTGCGGCATCAAGCATTGCCTCGTGCGTCGTACCATCCGTGACCTTTTCATTTTGCTCCTTGGCCTGGTTATAGTTAATTTGCGCGTTAATTAGGTCAGCTTCGGCAGATGCGATAGATATCTGGCTGATTGAATCGACGGTGCTTTGATATGAAGAAGAGGCGGATGCTATTCCGGCCTGCTGCTGACGAATGGTTGCCTCTGACTCGGCAATTTCTTGGTCACTTGGACCGGCCAGCAAATCATCAAGAAATGCCTGGGCGCTGGCAACAGAAGCTTCGGCAGAAGCGAGATCATACGCTTCGGTCGCTGAAACCAAAGCATCCAGGTTGGCTTCTTGCAAGGTCAAGTTTTGCTGCGCTCGCGCCAACTGCAGAACCAGATCTTTTGTATCAAGCTGTACCAATGCGTCGCCCGCTTTAACAGCGGACCCTTCACGTACGAAAACATCTGCTTCTTTAGCCCAGGAAGGTTTACCGATAGAGTGGCAACGTTCTCAGCTTCGACTTCGCCCGCTTGCGGTTGCACTGGCGGCAAGGTCGCCCATGAAAGCAGCAACGATATCACCTGTTTTCGCGGGAATCGCATCTTTGCGACTGGCTGCTCGCCGGGAGATCAAGAACCCTCCTACCACTATGATTGCGATAACAACTCCGACTATGGTCCAGGTTGCTCGTTTCACACTCGTTTATTCTTTTTCCCAGTTGTCGCCTGCATAGGCGTCTCCTTAAATATTGTACATTTATAAACACAAATGCCTTGTTGGCAGATAATCCCCACACTAGTGTATGGCATAAATCTGCAAATACTGTGCAGAAATCATGGAATTAAGTGTTAGTTAAGGGTGATAGTGAGCGAGATCGCCTAACTTAAGTGCGGAGAAAATATGAAAGGGTATGAAAGTGCGGGTCATTTTGCCAGAACCAACAACAAAGAAGCTTGCTGCGGTTGGTCCCCAATGCCCCGCAGAGTTTTCGCCGTTAACATCAAAGTATATGGCGGCCAGGATCAATGCCATCCAGAGAAACGATCGCAGTGACCGTTTCAATGCTGCTGTCAAAAGTGCCATCGACAGCGCTCATGCGTTCAGGCGATACTCCTGGAGCCCAGAAGGGTAGGTCGATGGCGTAGGAGGCCGCTGTTACCGGACCAACCCCATGATCGCTGTTATCGATAGTGGCGTTAATTTCAATTCGATCCCCTGTCGTAGAGATGTTGCTTTCAATGCTGTCAACATCAGGTCCAAAGATTATCTCGTAGGGTGTGCGGGCGATACGGGCGGCGTAAAGCAGTGAAGGGAGGTTCTGTGGCCATTGTGGGTTCTTGTCAATTTCAGAATAGGCTGGCATAAACTGCGTTTCGATTTCGAAACGTGAAAGCAGGAATTCCTAGATCACCATATGCCCAGTCAGCAGTTGTTCCACTGGCACTGTATAGGCACGTGCTTGCCTGGCAAGATCGATAGCCATTGAGGGAGGAAAGTTTTTCCCCAATAGCCTCCAGCCCATCATAATTGGGAGCGCGATTCTCGCTGTGCTCCCACGGCCACAAGACCAGCTCCCCATAGCTGTGTAAGGTCAATAAGATGCCGTTGGCAGTTTGCGGCGCCTTATCATTTAGCCCATCACCGCGTTGGTCTGGAATTAGCGCCTCTACCAACGCTTGCAGTGAAGCGGTCTCTGTTTCCGACACCGGCGTTGGACCGCGGAAGCTTTGGCTGCAAGGGTCGTCACTGGAACCAGCGCCTCCCCAGGCCACTTCATGATTGCGATTGAGATCAACGCCATACTGCCAGTTTGTCTCAGGTGGCCATGTGAAGCAGTCAGGTAAGTTGTCATTATCTGAGTCTGAATTGGCGTTCTTCCGTTGGTAAAAGGCGCCACGATTATATGGATTCTGTGCTCCTAGCTCGACCAACCAATGACCATCCGGATTGGCAAATCAGGACAATTCAGATTCCATGCCAGTCCACTAACCAGGTAATATCGGCATTTTCACCATAATTATCGAGAAGATGCTCTAAGAGACGCATTGCAATTTCTGGCGTCGTTATTTCACGGGCATGGATATTCGCCAACAGGAAGAAGACCGGCTTGGTTCCCTTTAACACGGACGACTCATCAGTCTCGGACACGCCAGCCACAGCCTCATTGCTGATGCGAAATGCAAGAAGATCATGGCCTGGCAGAAACTCACCGCCGAGTGTCGTACAGCCGCCTTTTGCTAAACAAGCGCTCTCGCCATAATCTACCAGTTCTGTTAACTGCGGATATTGATTGTTCAGCTGGTCAAGGGTTGAATAATACTCATCAACGGTATGATATCCCGATGCGAAAGGTGGTCCATCCGGTGG
>CAVQRN010000007.1:0-42330 GCA_963715255.1 uncultured Actinomycetota bacterium
CCGATCCTCCAGACGCTTCTCACCGAAGCCGGAGTCCCATACCTGGTCACCGGCGTACGCCGGTCCGCAACCGTCGATGAGCCGTTTGCCACGAACTACGCCTACATCGGTGGCACAGGCTGGCACACGGTCCAACACAAGCACCATCGCTGGTGCATCGACGCCGCCCAAGTCCACCAGTACCACCTCGGCGCTTCGCTCGATCCCAATCACTCCTGGTGGGAAGCGATCCACATCCCACGCCGCGGCCTGACCTTCATCACGACGCCGGAGCCGGAGAGCGTCACGATCTGTCCGCTCGTTTGCGAAGACCTTGCCCGACCCGACCCAGTGACCGATGTCATCCGCGCGACTGCACCCACACTCGTGATTGGGTTGCTTCTCGACGGGCCCACAGCTGGCGGAACGCTGGCCTGCTCGATACGCCAGTGTCCTCGCCGACGACCCGGGCAGTTCAGTCCTGACCGTCACTTCGTTGGGGATGGCCTGGCGCAGCCAGCCGGCAGGCACGGTCCGTTCAAGGGTCATCGCTCTCTGGAAGGACCCCCATCCGCGGCCTCCAGCAGATCATCCTCGCCGAGGATCCGCGTGCTGTGGCGCTGACCGCGTACCCACACGAGACCCGAGTGACTTCGGCCGACGGCCGCACCGGTCCCGAACCAATCTCGGAGTTGGTCCTCGCAGGCCTCGAACAGATCGGATAGCCGACGTGGCCGGGGGACGAGACTTCCCTCCGCGAAGCCGACACTGACCACGAACGTCCCTCCCTCACGGCGAAGCCAACCCAATCGTCAACCATGGCTCGCAGCCATCGTGTGCAAGTCGGAGTATCTCTTGGTCCTCTGGACGCAGCCGCTCCACAGCGTCGAGAATCTCCCGATCCTCAGACCGTCGCAGCACAATCACCTCGGGCGATGGATGCTCGGGGACGTCGATACCGCTCAGCTTCCGACCCAAGGCGGCGTGGCGCTTGTGGCTCCTGCGCTGGTTGGCGAGCACCCGACGCGCCACACCGTAGAGCCAGGGCGAGGACTCATCCCCTGCCGGCACGTCTTCAATTCGCCTCCACGCCACGAGGAACGTCTCGGCGGCACCGTCTCGAGCCGACGTCGCATCGGTTCGGCGGAGGAAATACGCCAAGACATCGCGTTCGGTGCTGGATGAATCTCTCGAAACCGTTGATCGGCAACCTCAGGTCGCATCAGCATCCTCTGGACTTCTCAAGAGAGTTACTGTCCGGCACCCCGACTATGCTCAGGCATCCCTTTCGTGCTACAGGTCGATGTGCAACCCCCGTCCACGACGGCGCAGCTACTGACGGCTCGATTGCAGAAGCGGCAACACCAACCTCCAGGCGCCCGTCTACCACGCATTCGTTGGAGAGCGTCTCTTCGCACCCGGCGAATCGGTATGCGAACAGCTCTCGAGCGTCTCAGCGAGCCGTTGAGCCAACACCGGTTATGAGCGGGGGTGCTCTTCGTAGTCTTGGAGGAACTCGAGTATGCGAGGGTTGACGAGTTCTGCTCGTTTGAAGGACATTGCGTGACGTCCACCCGGAATCAAGGCGCCTTCTAGCTCGGAGATGAGTTGTTCAGCCCTGTTCATTGCCTTGGTGGGGTCGTAAATGACTTCGTCTTCCCCTATGAGGAGCAGCACCTGCATGGGAAGTCCGCGGAGTTCGGCATCGGCGAACACGTCGCCCATGACTCGCCGAGTCTCAGGTGGCATTCGGAAGTTGATTCCGCCGAGCCAGATGAGGTCCAGGAGTGGCCCAGTCATGGTGTCGCCGGGTGATCCTTCGAGTCCCATCCAGCTCATCATCGACTCGAAGCGAGCACGCCTCGGGGGCAAGAATGACATCATCGTCCGCAGGAGGAACCGCTTGCGGATCGGCTGGAAGCTCGCCGCTGGGGCAAGAAGTATCAACTTCTTCACTTGTTCCGGTGAGGTCACAGCATAGTTGAGAGCGACCCAGCCACCATGTGAGATCCCAGCCAGCGCCACTTTGTCGAGGCGTAGTCCGTCCAGTGTTGTCGTCAGCCACTCAGCAAAGTCAGCAGCGTTTCGAATCGGCTCATCGGGGATGCTCTTGCTGGGGTGGCCCATGGTGTCGATAGCATAGACCCGATGGTCCTTGCTCAAGTCCTCCACGTTGGGAAGCCACATCAAGAGGGTGTTCATGAACCCATGGAGGAGGACTAGAGGCGGTGCTCCCCTCTGGACCGCTGACGACGACATGAGTGTCCCCGAACCGGCTAGGAACCATGACCTCCTCGTACGGAACGGGCCACAACCCCGAAACCGCGTCATATGCGGCCAAGAACTCTCTCTCACCCTCGACTGTCTTGAACGGGGACCCCTTACCCACAGTTCGCCCCAGAGAACGACATGACACCCGCGTCACACAACCGTCGTTGGCAAGCCGGAAACTAGCAGGAGCCGGGGTTCGCAACTCCACAAGTCCGCCCACACCGGCACATATGGCGCTCGTGATCTGCTCGGACCTGGCCGCACTTACCGACGCTTCGATGGCCTCTTGCCGTCCACTCGGAGGGGGCGTATGTTTGGAGTTGAGGCTCCACCGTATGGTGGCAATCTCGCCTCGGGGAGCGAGGTGATTTCGATGCGTTTCGAGATGACACGTACATTCCCGGTACCACTGCAACAGGGTTGGGACTACGTCGAGGACTTCCACACCTGGCACGAATGGCAGAATCTCGAGGTCGTCGATCCGGAGGAGTGTGCACGGGAGAAGCCCGGCGACACCGTCCGGGTGGCCGGCAAGATGATCGGGCAGCGGTTTCCCGGTTCACTCATTCTCGAAGAGATGGTCTCCCCTGAGCGGTCCCGGACGTTGTACCGGTGGCCCGGCTGGCCGGATATTCATGTGGAGCAGCACTATGCGGAGGCCGGTCCCGGAGCCTTCACGGTGCGCCTGGTCGCCTACGTCGACGACGAGGCTGGAATGCTAGGCAAGGCTGCCGCGTGGGTGATGACGAACCTCCCGTTCATGATGCAACGCGAGGTGCGGGGCGACTTCGACCGTCTCGACATGGTGTTCCGCAAGGGTATGGCAGAGAAGAAAGAGGAGGCCAAGAAGCCATCGGCGAAAGCTCGCCCGGCGAACAAGCAGGTTGCCTGAAGGCCGACTGAGTACGGCCCCTCGATGCCGTCGTGGTGAAGCTGGTGAATACGCCTTCCACGCACGCCAAGTCCGCATGCTCGGATTCGCCACGCTCGGCAAGACCATCCGCTGACCCTCCCATACCGGAACGTATGGGCGGCCGGTCTGGTTCGGGGTCCTGAGGGTTCAGTCTGGGATCTTGTCGATGGCTTTGGCGATGATCTCGTCGTATGCATCGCCCCGATCGTGAACGGAGATGATGGCCGTCTTCCGTGCGAAGCCGCCTGAGGCAGCGGGTGAACCACTCGCTGAGCTGATGCTCTCGCATCGAGATCGAGGTTCTATCAACGGAACTCTGTTCGTTTCTGACAAGCGCTCTGACAGGCGTGACGAAGCGATGAACGATGAAACCGAGGTAGACGACTGTGGGAGCGATTGGAGCTGATGACAGGACCCTCGCCGAGATGATCTGGGCCTGCTCCAGGCCCAGACTTCCGATCCTGCTCTGGAGCTCAGGCCTGCTTCCGACAAGAGTCCACCGTGAATCGACGCCACGTTCTTCGGCATCGCCCACGAGGTCGGATCGCGCTGCTGCCGATCACATTGTGCGCGCGGATCACCAGATCCCGATCGAGAACGAGCACACTGTCGAATGCGCGGACCGGCACACATTGAGCCGGCGGGATGGTCGGCCCGATGTTGGCTACGAAGGGGAAGAGTTGTTTCACGGGTTGCTCGCGCCCACAGCCGGGGGCTCCCGCCCATACTGCCCGCCGTCAGTGTTCGCCGAGGTCGCGTTCTTCCTGCTTGGTGAACTCGGCGAGCTTTCGTGCCTCCCGACCGCGAAGCTCCGCGGCCCTCAAAGATGAAGACGCTCACGCCATGTGCGGCGAGCCCGATCCCCCACCCGATGATCACCCAATACGCCCACTGCAGGCCGTCCCCCTGAGCCAGATCGAGCAGAACAAGCCCGACATTGACGACGACGTAGATAGCGGCGTGAACGTGAGAGTCGCGTAGCTCCTTCACTCGCTTCCGGGCGCGCTCGACGGCCGCGTCGTGTTGATCCCCGCCTGTCATCTCCGCCACCTCCCTAGCGAGACCTTACGCTCACCCATTGAACCACACTGCTCCCCATCGGGCAAGATGCAGACAGCAGCGATCTCGACCACCGTCTCCCAATACCGAGCGACCCCGCCCCCAGGCCCCAAAACCCTTTTGTCTCGCCCATATCGGCACAGAGGGGTGGTGTCGGCACCGTCTAGTCTGCGCAGGTCGCCGAACGGGTGGGCAGGGTGAACAAGGATCGAACCGCGCGAGGCGTTCGGAGGCACGCGGTCTGCGCCTTGAGTACGCCACCATCGTGTGGAACGTCGTTGAGATGGTCATCGCGATCGGTCTCGGCGTCGCTCCGCGATCAGTGGCCCTTGTGGCATTTGGGCTTGACACCATGGTTGAACTCTTCGCCTCGGGAGTCGTGGTGTGGCACTTGCGCCACCCGGGCCGCGACAGTGACCGGATCACCGCACGAGCGCTCCGTCTGGTCGCCGTCGCGTTCTTCGTGCTTGCGGTCGTCGTGACGGTCGGCGCGGTCTCGGCGCTGGCAACGAGCACCGCCCCTGACGAATCTCCGATCGGTATCGCCTATCTGGCCTTGACCGCCGTTGTGATGCTGTCACTCGGAGCCGCGAAGCGTGCCACCGGTCGCCGCCTCGGAAGCGAGCCGTTGTCTGCGGAAGCCCGTATGTCGATCATCGACGCGGCACTTGCCCTCGGGGTCCTTGTCGGTCTGGCAGCCAACACGCTGTTCGGGTGGTGGTGGGCTGACCCGATCGCCGCCCTCCTGGTCGCCGTCGCCGCGATTCGAGAGGGGATCGAAAACCTTGAAGAGGCAAGGGAACTCTCACGACCTGCCACCTAGCTCACCAGCCACATGGCTATCGCAACCACACACCACCGCCCATCTCGGCTCGGCACCTATGGGCGTGCAACACCGCCGCGATGACTCACCCGGCGCGATAGGTGCGGCCACGATCCGGTCGGCTCAGCGGACGTTGGGGACGGAGGACCCTGGTTGCATATTGGCTGCCGAACGATGGTTCGAGGGACGGTGCAGGACAACAAGAAGGAGTTCCGAACATGCGACCGTTCTCCCTGCGTTGGCTGATTCTGATCGCCTCGGTCGTGCTGCTGGTGCCTGCGTGCAGCGATAGCGCAGACGGTGCGGACACAACTGCCGCTCCGACCACAACCGTGATCGAGACCACGACCACCGCGGCGACCACGACCACGGCGGTCAGTGAAGACGGTCCTGAGGGCCTATCGGTGGATCAACTGCCTCCCAGCGTCGCCGCGTTCAAGACCGCCTACGAGTCTGGCGACCTCGAGATGGTCAAGGGGATCTTCACCGACGACGGAATCATTACGACAACCGACAAAACCTTCGACTTGTACTACGGCCGCGACTACTGGCTCGGTATATGGGACAAGAACGGCGCGGAGTTCGAGCGTCTTGCCTCGATTCACCATGGCGAGATGATCATCACTCAGGCGATCGAGGTCGGTGACCACGCGGTTGCGTTCGATTGGGCATGGGAGGACTTCGCCTCGGGAACCGCCGTCCTCCACCTTCGAGGAGATCAGATCGTCGTAGCCGTACTCGCCGTCACCGAGGTCGACATCCCGCCCGAACAACAGGGCTGAGCCGCCCGTAGCGGCACCTATTGGCGGTCCTGAGACTCTGCTCGAACCGCCCACTTTGCAGGTTGTGGGCGGGTTCGATCGCGAATCGTCATGAGGTCAGCGGGGTGACGGTATGAATCTGGTGTGTGCCTGACAGACCCTTGAGGGCCACGGATCGTGGCTCGCCGACCATGACACCCTTCATCGTTCCTATCAGGTCACGCGTCGTCGACGAGATAGAGACGACGCCGCCATCCGTGGCCGAGGCGATTCGCGCTGCCTTGTTCACGGTGATCCCGAAGAGATCATCCTGTGTCCGGACTACTTCCCCTGTGTGCATGCCGATACGCATCTCGAATGGCTCATCGGATGATGCCTGCAGGAGCGACAAGGCAGCCCGAACAGCGCTTCGTGCAGACGCGAATGCAGGCAAGGACCCGTCCCCAAGCATCTTCACAACGGCGCCACCGTTGGTCTCGGTGACGTCACGGATAGCCGCCTCATGGGAAACAACCAGGCTCGACCACTCTGTATCCCCGATCCGCTCAGCGAGCACCGTCGAATCGACAATGTCGGTAAACACCAGCGTCAAGGTGCCCTCAGATCCCACCGGCGTAGCGATGATGTCCCCGCCATCAAGAACCGAATCCACAAGATCGCTCAGCGTGGTCGTCAAGTCCGTGCCAAACACCTGCTGGTTCGGGACCGGTACCGAGTTGTGCCATTGCACCATCCGCCATATACCGCCCTCGAGCCGAAAGACGCCCGTGCTGCGCAGTTCCGCAAGCACCTCGTCTCCGCTGAGCGTGTGGAACACGGTTGCCCATCCGACCGCACCATCCTCGAACGCTTCGACACTGTGGATCGTCACACCGACGTCAGGACTCTCTGCAATCTGCGCGTGTCGGACGGTGAGGAAGTCTTCCGGCCCCACCCACCACTCTCCTGAGTCGAAGCCGAGAACACGGAGACTCTCGTCCGAGGAGACGATGTTCTTCAACACCTCAAGGCCCTTGGTCACGTACTCCGACAGGAACCGTGCAACGACAGCTTCGAGCTCGGGAGACCTCTTCACAGACACGACAACGAGCCTACCCGCGAGGTTCGACGGAGGTCGGTAGGCGGAGTGTGGCCTCCTTCAGCCCGAGCCCGCCGAGCAACAGGGCCGTCGAGTCTGATGTCAGTCACCCATACTGCCTGTCGCCTCAAGCCTTGGGCTGCGATTGCGGCGCTTCGTGCAAGAGCCGTCTCGCCGATCAGCTGGCGCCGATGAGATCGACGGAGGTGAGATCCGCCTTCCAGCGGTCTATCAGATCCTGGTCTTGGTACGGATTGCGATCGAGCCATGCCTCCACGTCGAGCGACGGAAAACGCTCTCGAACGATGCCGGCCGTGGCTTCGGCGCGACGATCGAGACCGAGCTCCACCTGAGCCGCGACCAGGACGAGCAGGGCCTCGATATTGTTCGGTTGGTACTCAAGGACCGATTCGGCCACCGACGCCGCTTGCTCGGTCTTGTTCCCGATGAACAGGGAACATGCCTTGACCGTTGGATACCAAGGCTTGTTGATGCCGGTCAGCCGCATCGCGGTGTCGAGGAGATCGACTGCCTCTTCCCAATCGCCGAGGTACCGCTTCAGGCTGCCCTCGAGGCCGAACGTCACATCGCACGTTGGTCGGGTGATCTCGAGTCGGTCGACAGCTTCGACGGCTTCGTCGATCCGACCCATCGACATCAGCACGGCTGCATCGACCGTCTGTGCCATGCCGGTTGGATCGCCGATCGTTCGCCCGCGGCCGGCTTGTTCGCGAGCCATCGCGAGGGACGCTGCCGGGTCCGGTGACCACCCGTTGGCTGCGCCGATCCAGTTGGCGAATGCGGACAGGACCCAGCCGTACGGAAGATCCGGGTGTGACTCAGCGACCTCCCCGAAGAGGCGAAGAGCTTCCTGCCAGCCCTCAGGTGTATCAGAGCGCAGGTGATACCAACCCATGTAGACCTTCTCGATCGCGCCGGGATCATTGAGTTCGGAATAGAGACCGGCGGGTGCGCCGACGACGAGCTCCACCTCAACCGTGTGACCGACCTGTTCCGAGAGGGCATCGGATAGGTCAAACACGTCAGACACCATCCCGGTCAGCTTGTGGGCCTTCACCACGTTCATCGTGGTGACGTCGATAACTGTGGCGTGCACCCGGACACGGTCGCCAACCTGATGCACTCCCGTTTCAAGTATGTATCGGGCGCCGGGGCCGCTCTGCTGTCCGGCGTGCGGATCTGCGGCGTCGACAACAACGAGTTCAGGGATCGAGGACAGGCGATGGATCAGGTCGCCGCGAATGACTGTGGCAGCGGACGCTCCGTGGTCGTCGACCCCCTCGACATGAACCGGGAGGACGGCGATGGTGGGGATTTCGAGGGCAAGTCGCGAACCCATATCCGCAATAGCGTGCGTTGGTAGGTCCACGAACTCGTAGACCTCAACCCGTTCGGGGATGTTCTTGAGCCGCTGCGATCCGATTGGCCGAAATCTGAGCTCCGGTTCGTCGAGTTCGCGGTAGACGGACCCTGAAACTGAGAGGCCGCCCGACTTCGCCAGCGCCTGAATGCGCGCCGCGATATTCAGTGCATCGCCTTCGTAGTGGCCGTTTGACACGGTTACCTCGCCGCGATCGATTCCCATCCGGAAGCGAAGCCATTGGGCGGTCGGATGTGGAACGTTGGCGTCCTCGAGCGCCGATGCGACGGCGATTGCCGTCTGAACGGCATCGGTGGCCCGTTCGAAAACAGCCATGAAGTTGTCACCGACGAAGTTGACGAGATGCCCCCGATGCTCCGAGATCCTCGTCTCCACCACATGACGCGCGCCGGACATCGCCAGGGACGTCCCCTCGAGATCGTCAGCAAGGAGCCGGGAGTACCCGACGACATCCGCATTGAGGGCACAGACCATCGAGCTTTCGCGTTCGGGCATGTCAGCAATCGTATACGCCCGGAGAGCCCGCTGACGGTGAAACATCTGAGATGGTGCCGCCTCAGAGGGGCGGCACCTGCGGGCGCCCCGAGGTATGGAGGTCGATCTCACCCACTCCTTCAGACCGGACCGTCGATCGCAACGCTTTCCGCAGGAAGCATCGAGACTCCTCGGGTCGACAATCCGACACCGGCGACAATCGAGCATCGGCTCTTCGCCTGTTCGAGTCAGCAGTGAAAGGAGTCTCGAACGTCTGACCGAAACGCCCACAAAGCACATGTGGGCGGTGCCGGATCCCTGCTGTTTGGCTATCCGGTCAATGCGGCAGTGTCGATGTCGGCGATAGGTCCGGCGACTAGATCGCTGCCGGATTGTGATGGGTGGGTGCCGTCGATGGCGACTTCTGCGATGGCTTGGTCGCCGTTGGGTCCGTTGAAGGCGTGGCACACGTCCATGCGGGCGAACCCGGCGACCGGGTCACTGCTCCGGAGCGGACACGAACTGGAGCAGCGGGCCGGTTATGGCTGTCGTGACAAGGGCCATCACCACGATGATCGTATACGCGATGGTGTCGATGACACCGAGTGACAACCCGACCGTGGCAACGACAATCTCAAGCGCACCGCGAGCGTTGAGCGATGCTCCAACACCGAGCGCGTCGCGCCGGGCGAGCCCTCCGAGGCGACCGCCGAAGTAGGAGCCGAGAAGCTTCGATGCGATAGCGGCCAACGTCACCACAACAGCCCACATCGCCACCGACGGTGTCGCGAGCGCCGAAAGGTCAACGCGAAGCCCGGCGATCACGAAGAACATCGGTGCAAAGAACCCGTTCGTTACCGATTCAATCGTTCGGAGACCCTGACTGCTCCGTAGGCGACTTCTCCCAATCGCAATACCGGCCAAGAACGCCCCAATGACGACCTCGATTCCCACGGCGTGGGTGATAGTGCCGACCGCAACCACGGTGAACGCGATGAGGCTGACCTCAGCTGCCGATCCGCCCGAGCGTTGTTCAACTACAGAAGCGACCCGATCCAGCAGCGGCGGACCGAATCTGACCACCAGGAGAGCCGTCGCAACGACCGCACCGGTCGCTATCAGAAGCGGACCGACGGCGAAGACTCCGGACTCGGCGACACCAACCACGACACCGAGGAGCAACCAGCCGACAACATCATTGGCCGTTGCAACGCCGATCGCCAGTTGAGCGAAGGGCCGCTTCAGCAATCCCAAATCTCGGAGAATCCGGGTCGCCACCGGAAGTGACGAAATCGCGAACGCCACCGCAAAGAAGGCGATGAACACCGGGCCGGTCGCAGCGCTTCCTGCGAACCCGGTAGGTAGCTGCCACGCCACGAGTGCCCCGGCGCCGAGCGGCACCATGATGCTGCCAATCGTCGTGGTCACCGCCGCACGCCCCTGACGTTGGATCGTGGAGAGATCGACCTCGGCGCCCGTGGTCCCGAGCAAGAATACGATGCCGATCCAAGCGAGCCCCAACAACAACCCTGCCTGGCGCTCGCTTGCAGGGAACAACCATTCGAAACCCGACGGCCAGACGCGCCCAAGCACCGAGGACCCGATGACGACACCACCAAGCAACTCACCGATCACGCGCGGTTGACCAATCCGACGCATTGCCAACCCGCCCAATCGTGCCACAGCAAGCACAACCAGGATCTGAACCCAGAAGACGAGCAGCGAGTGTTCGTCAAGCGGAGGCAAAGGAACCGCAACGATCTGGACCATGACACACTCTACGTATCGGGCATCGTCAAGGAACTGGCCAACCGGTGCCGAGAAGCGATCGGCCGAGCACCGCACCGTACCGACCTACACCAAACCCACCACAACTCCCAGGCCGAACCTGACCCACGCGCACAACCGGAGAGCGACATATGGGCGGCTTGCACACGACGAGCAGCTCAGACAGGAGATGGCCGAGTCCCGTGGCGGACTCGACCGCATCGCCAACGACTCCTCGCCCTCACCGCCGTGACATGGCACAACGAAACCACCAACCAACCCGGACCCGCCCGATCACTCATCGCCTACGACCACCAGCCCCTTGGACCCAATCATCTAGATGATCACTCGTGGGCAATCGCCTCCAAGATGTTCAGTCTGGCGGCTCGATGGGCCGGCAGGATGGCGGCCAGCAAACCCGCGATCACCCCGAAGATCAGCAGGCCGAGGATCTGAACTACCGGGACCGACAGGACGTTGATGCCCTGCGACTTCAACGCCGCCGTTACGACCACTCCGAAGAACAGCCCAACAACCATGCCCAGGATGGCGCCGATAACGGCGATCATTATGGATTCCCAGCGAATCATGCGGCGGATCTGCGACCGGGTCATTCCCACTGCCCGCAGCAGCCCAATCTCTCGAGTCCGCTCGAAGATCGACAGGCTTAGCGTGTTCGTGATTCCGAACAGCGCAATGATCACGGCCAGGATCAGGAGTGCGTTGAACATCACGAGCAGGCTGTCGACCTGGGCCTCCTGAGACTCTCGATACTCGACCTGGTCCCGAACGGTCAGGTTCCCGTACTCGGCGGCCGCGGCATCGACGACGGCTCTGACTGCGTCCGGTGCAACGCCTTCCGCGCTGACGATGGCCACTGCGAAGTCGGTGTCGGTGCCGAACCCTGTGAAATTCGCTTGATAGAACTCGAGGCCCACCAGGAAATTGGATTGGACGACGTTCTGCTCACCGTAGATGCCGACGATCTCGACCTCCTGAAGGCCGGTGGCTGCGAATCCCATCGGGATCGTGTCACCGACTGCCCAGCCCTCTCCTGAGGCGACATCTTCGTGAACGAGCACGCCACCATCGACCAGTGCAGTGACGCTGCCTTCCTGCACATCGAGGAAGATGGTCTGGTCCACGGTCTCAGCCTCGATCCCCATGAGGAGCTCATCGATGCCGTCGCGATCCCAGAAGCCAAGTCGCAGCGAAGTGGTGGTTTCGACCACGTCCTGCTCCTTGAGCTCTTCGGCCAACGATGGACTGAATCCGCCGGCGAAGCTGTCAACGCTGATGACGTAGTCGGCCCGCAAGCCCTCTTCGATGGAGCCGCTCACCGATCCCTTGATCGAGTCTCCGAGGATGAGGAAGAATGCAACCAGGGCAAGGCCGATCATCAGGGCCGACGCCGTCGTTGCAGTGCGCCGGGGTTTCCGCACGGCGTTGCCGATGGCGAGTGTGCCCGTCAAGTTGTCGATCTTGGGTAGCGGCCACCCGATGAAGCGGGCCAACGATGGAACGACCAGCGAGCTGAGCAGGCTGACGGCGAGAAAGACGACCAACGCTCCGATGCCGACGGCGGTCAACTCGTTGAGCGGACCAAGGTCGATGACGTCGCCAAACAACCCCGCGATGATCAGCCCCACACCGACGACGAGCATGATCGTTCCGAAGATCGTGCGCTTGCGGTCGGACATGCGCAACCGCACATCGACGTCTTGGAGCGCCGCCACGGGGGGGATCCGCGCTGCTCGAACGGCTGGAAGGATCGCCGCAGCCAGGGTCACTCCAATCCCCACTGCGAGGGCAACGATGATCGTACGCGGTGCCAGCGACGCCGCCGTCGATGGCAGATCGAAGCCGACGACCGCCATGCCGGCGGTGAGCAGGGCGGCGATCACGAATCCAAGGGCGATGCCGAGCACGGAGGCGAAGATGCCCACGACAAGCGCTTCGATCGCGACCATCCAAACGACCTGGCCTCCGGTGGCGCCGACGGCACGCATCAGAGCGAGTTCGCGTTGGCGCTGCCTGACGATGATCCGGAAGGTGTTCTGGATGATGAACGCGGCCACGAACACGGCCACGGCAGCAAACACCAGCAACGCAGTGTTGAGGAAGCTGAGGCTCTCCTGAAGTGCTTGAGACTGGGCTTCGGCTTCATCGGCCGACGTGACCGCCTCGATTCCGTCGGGAAGTGCGAGGGCGATGTTGTTGCGCAGGATGTCCGGGTTGACTCCGTCTTCCCCGACAACCGCTATTGCGCTGTACTGACCTTCGAGACCGAACAGCGTCTGGGCCGTCGCGAGGTCGAAGACGGCCACCGTTGCTCCGGCAATGTTGTCGGACTCCCCGAAGCCAACGATGCCCACGAGGTCGTACTCGGCTACCCCGCCGACCGTTTGCACCTTGATGACGGTACCCACGTCGAGTCCGCTGTCATCCGCCGTCCTGGCATCGATCACGACCTCGGAGGGTCCGACCGGGCCCCTTCCTTCCCGAATCGCGATGTTGCCGACCAGGCGTTCGTCCTCGGTCCACGAGGCCCCGATCGTGGGTGGTCCCGAGGGGACGATGGCTTCCCCATTCGTGTCGTAGATAACGGCGAAACCGCCGGCTGATCCTCCGGCCGCAGCAACGCCTTCGACGGCGAGCACGGTGTCGAGCACCGATGCTTCCATCGGGGGGGGCCCACTGAAGCCTACGTCGAACTCCGCCTCGGTTTGCACGATGACGTCCTGACCGGCGAACTGATCATCGAAGAGGTCGTTGAACGTCTGGTTGATGGTGTCCGTGAAGATGAAAGTGCCCGCGATGAAAGCGACGCCGATCATCACTGATGTCGCGGTGAGGACGAGACGCAGTTTGTGGGCAAAGATCGTCTTGAACGCGGTGCGGATCATGACGTCACGTCCCGAGCTGCTTCATCCGGTCGATGATCATCTCGGGGGTGGGATCCTGCATCTCGCCGGCAATTCGACCATCCTCGAGGAAGACGATGCGATCGGCGTAGCTGGCTGCGACGGGGTCATGGGTGACCATCACGATGGTCTGTCCGAACTCCTTCACGGCGCTTCGCATGAAGTCGAGCAGCCCTGCTGATGACTTGGAGTCGAGGTTCCCGCTGGGTTCGTCGGCGAAGATGATGTCGGGTTGCGAAACGAGTGCACGGGCCGCGGCAACCCGTTGCTGCTGGCCACCGGAGAGCTCTGAGGGGCGATGTTTGAGTCGATCGTCGAGACCGAGGATGCCAACCACCTGGTCGAACCAGGCCTTGTCCTCTTTCTCGCCCACGATGAGGAGCGGCAGCAGTACGTTCTCCTTCGCCGACAGTGTCGGTATCAAGTTGAACGATTGGAAGACAAAGCCGACCTTCTCGCGGCGCAACAACGTCAGGGCCTTGTTGTTGAGCGAGCCGAGGTCGGTGTCGCCGATGTACACGCGCCCGGAGGTGAGCTCATCGAGACCAGCCACGCAATGCAGCAGCGTCGACTTCCCGCTTCCTGACGGCCCCATGATGGCGGTGTAGCGGCCCTTCTCGAACACTTCCGAGATACCGTCGAGGGCGCGCACTTCGGTGTCGCCCGAACCGTAGAACTTCGTACCATCTTCGATCCGGGCGGCAGCAACCCCCACCGCGGACGGCGCCGTACCAATGGCCATGTTGAAACTCCTCCTATAGGCATCTCTCAATCAGTTCAACGCCAACCATAACGGCCCGCCTGTCGACCTGCCGAGGGAGTGATTCCTCCAACTCCACAAAGGGGAGACGACCGCCGGTGGGACATTGCATCTCCCCCGGGTCCCTCCCCCGCAGAAACGTCTGAATTGGGAAGTTCGCGACGAGGTTGGACGAGGCCATACCGCGAGTCGCTCCTCTCCGCTTCGATGGTCTGATCGACAGCGACAGTCCGCCATCAGAACCACGCATGGTCCGCTCGCCACACCACCGAACGCCAGAAGGCTTCGGGACGTGTGAGCACCCACAGAGATTGGCGATATCTCGCGAGAGAACCCTCGGGATATGTGGGTGTCCCAAGGATTTCCTTCGCAATACCATCGACATGACCGCTCCATTCTCTCGCCAACAGGCGGAAGGGGTGGCACAAGCCACCCGGAGGGCGGACCGAGACCAACCGAATTGCTCGTAACCGTTCAACCGGACCCTGACCGCCCGACCGGGGCGTGCAACACCACCCTGATCATCGCAAAACGACACACCCAGCCGGAGATGGGCGGTTCGGGCGCATGCGAGATGCGCCGCACCTCGACGTGTCCCAAGCCGTCACTTCCAAGTGTCCGGGTCGCTGATGTCGAATCCGGGCGAAGAAGACGGCACTAGTCCTTCTCACGCCTCCTCGACGTGTGGGTCAATGTTGCGCTCGGCGAGGTAGCGGTTGTAGCGCACCCATCCGTCTGAACCATTGGCGAGACGTATCTTGCCTGCGTGAGATTGAATGGTGAGGTCCCCATTGTCATGGCGCACCGTCTCTCGCAACACCTCGTCAGATGGTCCATGGAAGGGACTTCCCGTGCTTCCGTGAATCCTGTTGTCGTGGTTCGCCATACTTCCACCTTACGCCTCACAACGTGCCCCCATGATCAGCCGTGTGCACACCTCCCGCCCCTATCGGCACATGTGCGTGCCTGATCATGCCCCCAGCCGTTTGTGCGCTACCTGATTCGAGCTTGGCTATCAGACCTCGTGAGTGGATAGCGATGACGGTGTTGTTGGTTGATCAGTCGATCATCTGTCGCTTGAAGAGATAGATCGCAAGGACAACAGTCGCCACGGTGTAGCCCACGACCCAATAGAAGTCGGAGGCGATCGCGGCGAAGTCGGAGCCGTCGACGATGACCGCGCGAGTTGCATCGAGGGCGTGGGCAAAGGGGAATATGTCCCCGACGACTTGGAAGGCGCCTCCGATGGCCTCCAGGTTCATCCACGCGCCGCCAAAAATCGTCAGGAGGAGAATCGCCATATAGGCAAACGGAACCGTCTTGTAGGAGAAGACCGAGCCCACGATCATCCCCAGCCCGATGTAGAAGATCGCCGTGACAACAAGGATGAGCGCGACGAGTCCGACGTTGCCGCGAATCTCCATCCCAAGAGCCGCTCCGATTGCGAACAATACGAGGGCCTGGATGATCGCCACCGGCACGTACGGAAGGGAGTAGGCCGTCACGAATTCGTTGGAGCGCAGCGGCGCGGTCAGCAACCGCGCGAACAGCGTCGTCTCCCGGTCGCGAGACAGCGTCATGGCCAAGCTGAACATCAGCATGACGAAACCGAAGAGGACAATCCCCGGAGTCAGCGAGGCGGGCTTGTAGATGTCATCGAATCGCCCAAACGCCTGGAAGACCAGGAGCAAGGCGGCAGGCAATCCAATAGTGAGCGCCAACGACAGCGGATCGCGCCACACCTCCGTGAAGCTCCGCTTCGCCAATGCGAGCGACCTCATTCCCTCAACTGCCTTCCCGTGAAGTGCAGGAACACGTCGTCCAACGTGACCGGCCTTCTGTAGGTGGCCTGCACGATGACGCCCCTCGGCCTCAAGACATCCTGGATGTCGTAGAGGGTCACCTCGTCAGCTCTGATCTCAACTCCGCCCTCGATCGGCCTCACATCGGAGTACTCCTGGCTCAACGCATCGAGATCGGCACCGGTCAGACCTGCCGCCTCCACCACCATCGGCTCCCCATCCGAGATGCTGTCCTTCAACGTCGGCGGCGGTTCCCAGAGCAACGATCTTGCCGTCGTCAATGATGGCGATTCTGTCAGCGAGCGCGTCGGCTTCGTCCAGATAGTGAGTGGTCAACAGAATCGTCTTGTCGCCTTTGAGGGTTTCGATGTACTCCCAGATAGCTCGCCTCGATTGCGGGTCAAGGCCCAAAGTGGGTTCATCGAGGAACAACACCTGCGGGTCCGATACGAGTGCCATAGCGATGCTGAGCCTTCGCTTCATACCCCCCGAGTACTTCTTCACCCGATCTTTGGCCCGCTCCGTCAATCCCATCAACTCCAGGAGTTCCCCAGACCTGACCCTCGCTTCGCGCCTGCCGAATCCGTGGAGACCCGCCATCAACTCCAGGTTCTCCCACGCGTTCAGATTCCCAGCGACAGCGGTCTCTTGCGGCGAGACCGCGATCATCGCCTTCACCGACAAGGCATCGGCTTGGATGTCCTGGCCCATGACCGTCGCCGTACCACCGGTCGGCCTGGTCAGGCAACACAACATCTTGATCGTGGTGGTCTTCCCCGCACCGTTCGGGCCCAACAGCGAGAACAGCTCCCCCTGATTCACGGACAAGTCGAGGTGATCCACCGCCGTCACGTTCCCGAACGTACGCACGAGGCCAATCGTCTCGATGGCGGTCGTACGGTCTCTCTCTGCAGCGGTCACGATTCCCTCTCCCGCCGAAGCAACCTACCAGACCGGCGACGGACCAGGCGAGGCTGAAATCATCGAAACGCCGCCACCAGAACAAGCAACCGAAACCAATCCCCTGCACGAATACCCCCAACTCGACCACCCACGAAGCTCCACGCAACCGCCCATGGCGGCACATACGGGCGAGGCGGGCGAGTGCTGAGAGGCGATCAGTGTGCCGAGGAATGTGCTCCGTGCTCGGTTGGGGGCGTGTAGGTTCGGTCCAGGCGATGGAACCGAACCGGGAGCAATCGACAGATCCCAACGTATCTCGACGCGCACACGATGGATGGCGGCGTATCGGTAGGTGATGTCGCTGCGGCGCATCAGGCCGATCTGAAAACGCAGGCCGAATGTGGAGTGGACGACAAGCTCTATTGGGTCGATGAGAAGGCCGGAAAGATCTTCTGCCCTGTCGATGCCCCCGATGCTGAGACCGCAGCGAGGGTGCACCGTGAAGCCCGCGGTTTCGTGGCCGATGATATCTACGAGGTCTCCGAAGGGAGTTGACGCTCGTGCCAACCCAGAGCCGACACGATCTTCATGGGCTCCGCCCCGGGGGCACCGCCCATATTGGCATTACTGCGTGTTCGCCATGACATCCACAACATCGAGCCCGTACCATCACCGGATCACGCGATTGGAGCATCCACCTTGTTGAGAATGGCCGTGGGGCAGACTGATGAACTCGACGGCGGGTTCGCTGCCGAAGAGATCCTGAAGCAGTGCGCCGATGCGCTCGAGGGCCAGGAGCCACAGGCCGGCCTGCTCCTTGCCTCTCACGATTTGGATATCGAGGATTTCCTCACCGCTGTCACAACCGCCTATCCCGGCATGGACCTCATCGGTTGCACCACGCTTGCCCCGATGTCGTCGGTTGCGGGCTATGTCGAAGGATCGACGACCCTGACGCTGTTCGCGTCGGACGTTCTCGATTTCACTGTCGGCCTTGGAACGGATGTGATTGCTGATGCCGGTGCGGCGGCTCGGCAGGCAGTCGAGGACGCGACCCGGAAAGACGGACAAGCAACCGGCGCTCCTCATCGTCACGCCCACCGTGGAGCAGTTCGATCCGACTGCCGTGACCATCGCGATCGGAGAGGTTCTCGGACCAACGGTTCCGGTGATCGGCGGAGGGTCGGCCCCCGATTTCCCGATTGCCATGCCCTGGCTCGGCGGTGTCCAGTTCTGCGGCAATCAGGTCCTCACGGACTCGCTCCCGGTCCTTCTCATCTCGGGGCCGTTGAAGGTCTCTGTCGGTGTGGCTCACGGGTGGAGCCCCGTGGGCAAGACGGCGGTGGTGACGCGGTCCGACGACTACACGGTCTACGAGATAGATGGCGAGCCGATTCTGGACTTCTACCGCCGCTATCTGGGGATCGGCAGCGAACCGGCGATAGCGAACCCCCTCGCCATCCTCGACGACGTCACCGGTCGATACTATCTCCGCGCTCCCATGCAATACGACGAGAGCGACGGCTCGGCAAGGTTCTTCGGCTCCATTCCGCAGGGATCAACGGTGCAGTTGGCGATGGCCACCACCGATGAGATTCTCAGCGGAACTGAGGCTTCGGTGGCCGAGGCGATGGCCGGGTTTCCCGGGGACGCAATGCCGGAGGCTGCCCTGATCGCTTCGTGTGCGGTGCGGAGTTTCCTTCTCGGAACCCGTACCAGCGGGGAGATCGAGCGCATCCGAACCGGTTTTGGCCAGAACCTGCCGGTCTCCGGCTTCTACGCCTTCGGGGAGATCGCGCCGCTTGGTGTCGACTCGACTCCCAGGTTTCACAACGAGACGTGTGTCACGGTTCTCATCGGGACATGAGCGACGTGGAGACGCCAGACCCGGCGCTGCTGGAAAGACAGAATCGCACTCTGGAGAAGAAGCTCGCCAGAGTCGAACGCAAACTGGAGACCCTCGAGATCCTCCAACAGCAGAACGCGAACCTCATGCGTGCTCTCATGGCTGAGCTGGAAGAGGAGAGATCTGAGTCTGAACGTTTGCTTCTCAACATTCTGCCCGGACCGATTGCTCAGCGGCTCAAGACCGAACCGGGAGTCATCGCCGATCGCTTTGACGCTGTCAGCGTGTTGTTCTCGGATATCGTCGGGTTCACCCCGCTGTCAGAGACTCTCTCGGCCGAGCAGATGGTCGACTGGCTCAACGAGGTGTACTCGGTGTTCGACACACTGGTACAAGACCACGACGTCGAGAAGATCCGCACCATCGGAGACGGGTACATGGTGGCAGCAGGTGTTCCATTCCCTCGAGAAGACCATGCCACTGCCCTCACCCGCCTGGCACTCGATATGAAAGCCCACTTTGCGACCCTCCCACCCGTGAGCGGGCATCGCGTCGACTTTCGTATCGGCATCAACTCGGGCCCAGTCGTCGGAGGTGTGATCGGCACGCACAAATTCCAATACGACATATGGGGAGACACCGTCAACACCGCCGCGCGGATGGAGTCCACCGGCGTCCCGGGCCGCATCCACATATCGACAGCCACCTATGAACTGATCAACCGAGAGTTCATCTGCGAACCCCGCGGAACCATCGAAGTCAAAGGCAAAGGCGAAATGCAGACCTGGTTCGTACAACAGTCCGCCGAGCCGCGGTAGCCGACTCCCCCACCTCTTGGCACGTGAAGGGGCGATGTACACAACGAACTGCTACCACAGCGCTTGCGTCGGAATGCGTCGCGATCCGCCGTGGCAAGATCAGCGGGATCTCCCGAACCTGCGCTTCCCGCAGGAAGCGTCGCGGCGGTGCTCCGCGCCGGGAAACCCAACCGGGACCCACTCGCCACCATCACACCCCGCTGACGTCCGGAATGCCCGTCTGCGCTTCGCCTACGAATCTTGGGGACGAGGCACTTGCCGCTGACCGGCGGTCTCGGATGCCTTCACCCGGTGTTGCGCATCCCGGCTGCGATCCCGTTGACCGTGAGCAGGAGCGCTCGCTCCAAGTCGTCGTCGCTCTCCCCGCCTCGGCGCCGTTCCAGGAGGGCCACCTGCAGGAGATTGAGTGGATCGAGGTAGTAGTCCCGGACTGCCAGGGTTCGCTGCAGGATCGGGAGCCGGTCGAGGATTCCTGTTCCTGTCAAGCGTTGAATCTCGGTGACGGTCCGCTCGTGTTCTTCTTGTATCCGGTCGAACAAGTGGTGGTGCTCTGGATCGACCAGTTGCCGGACGTAGCGGGACGCTACCTCGAGATCCGTCTTGGTGAGCGTCATCTCGACGTTGGAGATGAACGTCTGCAGGAAGAGCCACTCGTCGAACATGTTCTCAACCACGTTCCACCTCCCCTGCCGGCGGACGGCCTCCAGACCGGAGCCGACCCCATACCAACCAGGGATGATCTGGCGCGATTGGGTCCAGCCGAACACCCAGGGAATAGCCCGCAGATCGTCCAGCCCGACGCTGCCGCCCGGGCGGCGGGACGGACGCGAACCGATGTTCATCTCGGCGAGTTCCTCCACAGGAGTAGCCGCCAGGAAGTACGCAACCAGCCCCGGCGACTCGACCAGGTCCCGGTAGGCGCCGTATGCTGCGGCTGAGAATGCTTCCATCGTTTCGGTCCAGCGATCCAGCACTTCCTTGGGTTGTCGGGACTTTCGATGCAGTAGCGAAGCCTCGAACGCCGAAGACAGTGCGAGTTCCAGATTGCGATGTGCAAGGCCCGGCAACCCATACTTGTCGGATACGACTTCGCCCTGCTCGGTCACCTTGATCTGACCGTCGACAGTCCCAAATGGTTGGGCGAGGATCGCCTGATGAGTAGGACCGCCACCCCGCCCGATGGTTCCTCCCCGTCCGTGGAACAACCGAAGGGTCACGCCGTGCCGCTGGGCGGCGCTGCGGAGGAGTCGTTGGGCTTTGTAGATCTCCCACTGCGAAGTCGTGATCCCGCCGATCTTGTTGGAGTCCGAGTAGCCCAGCATCACCTCCTGGACGTTGCCCCGCAGCCTGACGATCTCCCGATACGGTCCGCAGCTCAGCAGACGGTCCAGCAGCTCTCCAGCCCGGCGCAGCTCCTCGATGGTCTCCAAGAGAGGCACGAATCCGATCTGGGCGATTCCGCTGTGCAGATCGATGAGACCGGCGTCCCGGGCGAGCACGGCCGGTGCGAGCACGTCGTCCACGTCTCGGGTCATCGAGATGATGTATGACTCGATGACGCCGGGCCCGAACCGGTCGAGCGCCTGCTGGATGGCGAGCGAACGTCTCGAAGGTATCCGCCGCCGACTCGAGGAGGCCGGTGGTCGGCGACGCCAGCGGCCGCCGGTTGGCCAGCTCTTCGGTGAGCAGTTGGATGCGAGCCGGGACGGTCGAGCTCGGCGTATCGGACACCAATTCGATCGTGAAGCTGTTCGAGCACTTCGTGATGACGGTCGGCGTGTTCGCGGATGTCCATGGTCGCCAGGTGGAACCCAAAGGTGGTCACGTTGCGCATCAGTCGCAACAGCACGCCGTCTGCGATGAGTTGCCCGGCGTTGGCAAGCAACGACCGGCGCATCACGCTCAGTTCGTCGAAGCAGGCTCTGGCTGATGAAGTAGTCTTGCCCTGGCACATGCGGGGTGTTCTCCGCGTGGCGCCGCCGGGTGTTGGCAAGCCGCTGGTGGATGAAGGCACACTTGAGCCGGTACGGCTCATCGCGGTTGAGGGTGTGGAAGTGCTGCCACACTTCCGGCAATTGTCGACGATCAGCATCCAGCGCATCGGATAGCTCATCGGTCACGTCACGCAACCGTGAGGAAGTGGACAGCTCTTCGGCTAGCTTCTCCACCTGGGCACTCAGACTGCGCAGGCCGTGGTCGTGTTGTACTTCCAGCACCTGAATCGTGACCTGGGGGGTCACCGCTGGGTTTCCGTCCCGGTCGCCTCCCACCCAGGTTCCGAAACGGATCGGCGCCGGTCGGAGGCAGGGTCGCGACCGAGGCGTTCCAGGCCGATAGCGACCTCCTCCGCCAGGCCGGGCAGTACCTCGGTGGCGAGCTGTTCCAGATAGAAGATGGCCGACCGAGCCTCGTCGATCGGTTTCGGTCGTGCAGCTCTCAGCTCGTCGGTCTGCCAGATCTGGTCGATGATCTCGGCGATCCGGCGGTCTATTCGGGCATGGTCGGCCGCTGAACACCGCTCCGTCGGCCCTGGCCGTGAGTAGGTCGGCGATTCTGCCGAGCTTGGTGAGGAGCGTGCGGCGAACTGCCTCGGTTGGATGTGCAGTGAACACGGGTCGCAGTTCGAGTCGGTCCAGAACGTTGTCCAGGAGATCGGTTTCGAGTCCAATGCCGGCGATTCGGCCCACAGTGGTGGCAAACGTGCGCCCCTCATCGGCCATGGCTAGGTCACCGATGCGATGGGTTTGCTCGGCGACGTTGGCCAGGTGGAAGTAGGCCGAGAACGCCCGCACCAGGTTGATTGCCTGCCCCAAGTCAAGTTGCCTGAGCACCGTCTCCAGGCGAGACCCGGCCTCAATGTCCTCGTCCGTGCGGATCGCCTTGGTGAGGGCCCGTACCTCTTCGACGAGATCCAGCAGCTCAGGTCCGTGTTGACGTGTCACGGCGTCGCCCAGTTGCGTCCCGAGACGGCGGATGTCGGCCCGCAAGCGATCATCGCGAACATTCTGAGAAGTGTGCTCCATGCGGGCCAGAGGCTACTCACCACCGTGGGAGTGTCGAAGCCGTGCCGCACGGAGTTCAAGGCGTCGGGCTATGGCCCGGTGTGGCGTCTCGGGGAGGAGTGCCAGAAGGGATCCCACGGTCGGTCGCCCGGGGCCGGGAGGCTCTCTGCTCTCCTGTCACTGGACTCGTCTGTTGTCGGCGTGATAGTGATCTCCGGCCCCGCGGCGAGACACCATTGGAGGTAGTACTCGGCATCGGACGGTTCGACGCGGACCGGGATCAGGAGATTCCCGGCGAGGAAGCGGTTCTCATGGAGCATGCCGACCTCGGCCGACGGAGCCATCGATCTGACACCCTGATGTCAAGGACTTGATTGAAGGAGCAGTGCCCGAGGTCGGGCGATTGAAGCTGCGCTACGGCGGCGAAAAGGGAGAGAAAGTCGTCTACGTCGACGGCGACCCGGTCAAGCCGGACCTTGTCCTCACGAGCAGCCGCGGAGACTGGATCGTGGTGGAACTGGAGAAAGGCGATGCGGCGGCGTGCGAAGCGCACCTTTGCAGAGTGACGCGCTTGGTTCGCAGAGCGCGGCAATCCACCCCGTGTGCGCTTGTCACAGGAAGCTTCGATATCCCGAGCGCTCGTTCCGACGCTTGCATCGCAAAGCGTCGCGATCCGCCGTGGCAAGGTCAGCGGGGTCTCCCGAACCTGCGCTTGCCGCAAAGAACGTCGCTCTGTGGTGGCAGCCAAGACTTTCGGGTTATGAGTCCGCTGCTCCAACCGGCTGAGCTACTGGCCCCGCGACGTCCCGAGCCAGCGTACGCGCTCGCGCGGGGACCGCACCGGTCGCGGTGTCGCGGCGAGCCGACGCCTACGCGTGAATGGCAAGGTCGCGACGCCGGAACGCCGCCACCGCGATCGCCACGAATGCGAGGGTCGCGGCCAGGAGGAGCGCGATCGGCGTGATGGCGAGCGCCTCGGCAGGGACGGCGGGCATGTGCATGAAGGGGGACAGGTTGATGGCGGCTTGAGGGAGCTTGAGCATCTCTCCCAACTGCCCGACCACAAGGCTGATGGCGAGGGCGGACCATCCGATCGCTGGCGCGAATCGGGGTGCGAGAGCGAAGGCGGCCAACACGAAGGCGCCGAGGCCGAGCGCGGGGGGTAGCTGGGTGAGCGCGGCCCCTGTCTGGTTGAGGCCCCCGGCGAGATCGCCTCCCGCGGCGACATAGCCGAGCGTTGCCGCGAGGCCCATCGCCCCGATCACCGCCACCGTGCCGAGCCCGGCGATGACGCCGTGGCTCGCGAGCCACCTGCCACGGTCGACGGACGTCGCGAGCACGGGCTCGAGCCGCCCGGACACTTCCTCGACGCGCATGCGCAGCACGGCCTGAATCGTGTATCCGGCGGCAACGACGCCAAGGAGGCCCATCATGAAGGCCGCGAAGACGTCGACGAGGGCAGCCCCGGGAAACTGCTGCTGCAGCATCTCGGTCAACTGTGGGCTCACGTTCTCGAAGTCGTCGACGCTGGTTCCTACGGCGCCAAACGAGGCACCCATGACCACCATTCCCACCGTCCACGCCAGGAGCGGAGCCCGTTGGAGGCGCCACGCCAGTCCCCAGGGGCTCAACAACCTGGGAGCGGCCGAGGCCGGCCCGGGGCGCTTGCGCATGAGTCCTGTGCCAAGGTCCCTGCTTGCGGACAGCCGATAGGCCAGGCCGACGCCGAGAACGGCGAAGGCGAGGAACAGCGCCCCAATGGCCCAGTTGTCCTGGTAGAAGGGCCGCATCTGCTGTCCCCAGCCGATGGGTGACAGCCACGACGGCCACGAACTGACAAGCTCGACCCCGTTCGGTGCGACGGTGCCGAACGCGTCACCGACCGCGCGAAGCAGGATGGCGGCCCCGAGAGCGAGGGCCACAAGGCCGTTCGCCCCCCGCTGCGTGACCGACGCCTGAGCGGCCACCGCGGCGACGCTTGCGAACGCCAGACCTACGCCGCCGAGCGAAGCCCCCGCTGCGAGCGAGCCACCGATGGGGAGTCCGTATGCGACAAGGACGAGCGTGGCGGCAAGCGCAATGACCGCATCGGCGACCGCCGCAACGATCAGTGCCGCGGTCAAGCGCGCGTGACGGCCAACGACGCTCGACCCGATCAGCTCGGCGCGTCCGGTCTCCTCGTCGAGCCGCGTGTGGCGGATGACGGCTTGCCCGCTCATCAGGGCGACGAGGATCGCAAGGACGAGGTATGACTCGACGATCGACATCGCCCCGAGGCTCGTGCCGGAGGCCGGTCCGTCGGCAACTCGGGCCACGATGTTGGCCGCGCCGAATGCGGCACCGGCCGCCCTTTGTGCCGCATCCTGATAGATGGAGGTCTCGGCAGCGATCACCGCCGTGATGAGCCCGCAGATCGCAACGATCCAGACGGGGAGAAGTACGCGATCCCGTCGGAGCGCGAGCCGGACCAGGCGGGGGGTCCCGGTCCAGGCGGTCACGACCGCCCCCCGTCGCCGTTCCCGTTCCCGTTCTTGGAGAGGCTCGCGAGTTCATCCCCATAGTGGCGGAGAAACAAGTCCTCAAGGGTGGGAGGGGTGCAGGTGAGCATGAGGATTCCGAAGCCGGCGAGGTGCGTGATCAGATCACCGAGAAGGTGCCCATCCACCTCGAAGGCGGCCCCGTCGGCGTCAGTCTCAAGGTCGTACACCCCGGTCCTGCCCTGCAGCCCGGTGATGGGGCGGGTCGTGTGGACATGGACCGACGTCCGCGTGAGGTGGCGCATTTGGTCGAGGGTGCCCGTTTCGACGATCTTCCCCCTGCGGATGATGCTGACGCGATCGCAGAGCGCCTCGGCCTCGGCCAGAATGTGGCTCGACAGGAGCGCGGTCCTCCCGTGCCCAACCCTTTCCTTCACCACGTCCTGGAACACGGTCTCCATGAGGGGGTCGAGGCCGGAGGTCGGCTCGTCGAGGAGGTACAGCTCGACATCGGAGGCGAACGCCGCGATGATCGCGACCTTCTGCCGATTGCCTTTGGAGTAGCTTGAGCATCGCTTGCGCGGGTCGAGTTGGAAGCGCTCGATCATCTCGTCGCGGAGCCGACGGTCGAGCCCAACACGAAGGCTGGCGAGGAGGTCGATCGCCTCTCCCCCGGAAAGGTTCGGCCAGAGGTTGACGTCTCCCGGGACGTAGGCGAGGCGCCGATGGAGCGCGACGGCGTCGCGCCATGGGTCGCCGCCGAGGAGTCTCACCTCGCCCGCGTCCTTGCGAAGCAGGCCAAGAAGGGTCCGGACGGTCGTCGACTTCCCCGACCCGTTCGGCCCGAGGAAGCCGTGAATCTCGCCCGGGTTGACGGTCAGATCGACGCCGTCGAGCGCGACCGTCGTGCCGTAGTGCTTGACCAGGCCCTTCATCTCGATTGCCGCATCCATGGCACCCTCCCTATGAGCGAGCGATTCACCGTCCATCTGACAGTGGCTTTCAGTTGATACTAACTCTCATGCAAGTCACTGTCAAGTGCAAGTCATTGTCAGTTCTGCTATGCTGGTCGCATGAGTGAAGACACCCCCGTCGTCGGGATGCGCGAGCGAAAGCGATACGCCGCGATGCGTCTCGTCCAGGAAGTCGCCCTCGATCTTTTCGACACCCACGGATACGCGGAAGTGACCGTGCAACGGATCGCCGCAGCAGCGGACGTCTCCCCCAGTTCCGTCTACCGCTACTTCGGAACGAAGGAGCACATCGTTCTCTGGGACGAGAACGACCCCATCTGGTCCGCACGCATCCCGCAAGGGCTCCGCAGCCACCCGCCGCTCGAGTCGTTGCGATTCATGGTGGATGCTCTCGTCTCCGGGGTCCTCAGGAGCGACCGGGCGCGCCTGCGTCGCAGGATCAGTCTCATCATGAGGGAACCCTCCGTTGAGGCCGCCTCTGCCCTCCAGGCCTACCGAGCCGCCGAAACGTTCGGCACGGCGGTCTCCGAGGCGCTCGGCCGCGAGCACGGCGACCTTGAGGTCCAGTTGCTCTCCCATGCGGTGGTGGGAGCGATCGTGGGTGGACTCCACCACTGGTACGAGGGCGCATTCGGCACGCCGCTCGAGACGATCATGCGCCGCGTCGCCGCGTCGTTCGAGGGTGGATTCGGCCTCGCCGACTGAGGGTCGGCACGGTGGGCCAAGCGGGGCTCGAACCCGCAATCGACGGACTACGAGTCAGACCACTACTCGCCCGTGAGTCCTGCCGAATTCTCTGAGTACAACGTGAGTACCGTTTCTGGATCCTCTGTCGATCAAAATTCTGCCTCGGCGGGCGTGGGTACCCCGCCGTTCGTTTGACATAGATTTGGCGCGGTGCACATCCGGATCGACGCTTGTCATGCGTTCCGACCAGAGATCGACGCGACGCGCCGTGGCGATTCGGGCAAGATCTCCCGAACCAACGCTTCCGTCGGACAGCGTCGCTCTGGAAACTCGACCTGGCGCCGACGCTTCTGGCAGAAGAGCGTCGCTTCAGCACGTTCGCGACCGTGCTCAAGTCAGTTGGGTTCGCCGGCCGAAACATCGTCGAATCTACGACGAGGCCAGATCGTCAAGAGTGTCGTGATGCCGTGCATTCTTGCGATCGCGCTCGCCTCATGCGCGGCCGACGGGTTGGGGCAAGCGGAGTACGACAACGCCGCCCCGTTCACCGTCGGGTCGGAGGGCGGAAGCTCGTTGATCGCGGAAGAAGGACTCTTCAGCTGCCGCAGAGCCCTGCCGAATCGGCTTCAGCGTCGACGTCCCACCACCCAGGCGGCGGCGATCCAGGAACCAACGGTCCAGGCCCCCAGGACGACGTAGGCGCTGGCAGCGCTGTCGACGAGCCCGTCGGTGAGCGCATCTCGAATCACGGTCGCCATGGAGTAGAACGGCAGGACGCGGTGCAGCGACGCCAACCATGCCGGGAACACCGCGATCGGGATGACGATCGGTGAGAAAAGCAGCACGAAGAACACGAGCACGTTCGTGACGAGATTGGTGACCCGCGGATCGCTGATGACATGCCCGAGGCCGAAACCGACGGACGTTGCCATCAGCGAGGAGAGCGCGACCGCAGGCACGATGAGCCACGACACGCTGAGTTCGACGTCGTAGCGAACGGTTGAGATCCACAGCGACGCGACCATCCCCGGTAGTGCTGCGATCGAAAACGTTGTGAACACCGAGGCCGCCGACACGATCCTGGGCACGGGTATCGACCACAGGAAGTCGTAGGTATCACGCAACTTGTGCTGACCGATGAGGCTCGGCACCCACACCATCCCCAGCGGAATCAACGCAAGGGCCGGAATGCCGGTAGCGATGTAGGCCTGGCCAACGGGCGGAAGCTCACCCAGATAGAAGCCATACATGTAGGCCATGCCGGCACCCATCAGGGTCTGAACGACGAGGAGGAATCCGAGATAGGTCCGCAGATTGGTGACGTCGAAGCGCAGCATCGACACGTAACTCTGCCACCAATACGAAACCCCGGACCGGACCGGAGACGGAGCGAGCGTCATCGCCGCCTCCCCAATACGAAGATCGCGACACCCAATCCGATGCCCGCCCACACCCCGAGCACGACATACGAAATGCCGACGTCCGTGACGAGTCCGTCGGTGAGTGCAGAACGCACAACCCGGGCCATATGCGTGAACGGCAGGAACTCGTGCAGCTTGGCGAGCCACGCCGGCAGGTTCTCGGGCGGGAAGTTGATCGGGGCGAATCCCACCACAACGAAGATCAGGATCTGCGACAAGATCTGCGTGACGTCCGGGTTGGGAATTGCGTGGGCCATCGCGTAGCCGAGGATCGAGGCAGTAACAAGAGTGACGGTGACGGCGGGGACGATCTCCCAGCCGATCACAAGATCGAGATCGAAGCGCCAGACGCCCAGGGCGAGAGCCCCGATCAGCCCGGGCACGGCGATGATCATGCTCAGCACCACCCAGGCGGCAGCGGCCGTGCTGCGCGGTACCGGGAGCGACCAGATGAAGTCGTAGATTCCCTGTTGCCGCTGGTTCGCGATCAGCTGCGGTCCGAGAACCAACCCCACCACGATGAGCGTGATCACGCCGGCACCCGTGGTGAGGAACAGCGCCGATCGGGGCGGCATCTCGGTGAGAAAGAGCCCGATCCCGAGCACGAAACCCGCCCCGAAAAGGAATTGGACCACAACCATCAAGGGGAGGAGCAGCCTGAAGCCGGTGATCTCCCAGCGAAGCATGGCGCGAAACGCACGAAGCCAGTTGGCGGCTCCCGTGCGCTTCTCCGGGAGCGCGGCCACCGCCAGCCGCTGCGTCATGAGCCAGGGTCTTTCGACGTATGGCCGGTGAGTCGAATGTAGACGTCCTCGAGGCTCGCCGACCCCAGGGCGTACTCCTCGGTGATGCCGCGGTCGGTCGCATCCTGTGCCCATGCGATTCCGACGCCTGCATCCGATTCCGCGATGAGCGTCAACAGGTTGTTTCCGACCCGACGGTGGTCAACGACGAACGCCGGCAGGTCCGGCGTGGGCCGCCCAGGGGCAAGCATGAGCTGGAGCCGCAGGCTGCCGCGGTCCGCGGCCTTCAGTGACGACGGCGTGCCTTCGGCGACGAGCCGGCCCTCGTTGATGATCGCGAGTCGGTCCACCGATTTCTCGGCTTCAATCACATTGTGGGTCACGAGGAACACGGCAACGCCTTCGGCGCCGAGGCGGCGTATCTGCTCCCACATGAGCCGGCGCCGTAGGGGGTCGACGTCGTTGGTCGGCTCGTCGAGGATCACGATTCTCCCCGGCCACACTGAGACCATGGCAAAGCCGACCAGCCGCCGCACACCGCCTGAGAGCTTGGCTCCCAGCGTGTCGCGCCACTCCCCGATCTGGAGCGCGTCGATCAGCTCGTCACGGCGCCGGTGCACCTCATCCGCTGGACCGCCACGAATCTGCCCGGTGATGTCGATGGCTTCACGCGCTCTGAACGACTCGATTGGCATCTGGGCCTGAGGAAGATACGAGCAGAGTTGGCGCGCGATATCGGGATCTTCGACGAGATCGTAAGGTCCGAGCCTGATCGAACCCGACGTGGGCTTGAGCAGCCCGATGACTTGCTTGACGAAGGTCGTCTTGCCCGCTCCGTTGGGACCCAGCAACCCGTACACCTCACCGGGTGCGACACTGATGGTGATCCGGTCGTTGGCCAGAACACCACCGGCGTCGTAGGTCTTCGTGACCGATTCTGCTGAGAACACCCATTCGCGCCCATGCGGCGCGCCGGACGACGAATCCATTGGCCGATCGTACCAGAGGCCAGCGATGCGCCTCGACCGACGCTTCCTCCAAGAAGCGTCGTTCTGGACCTCGCTCATGGTTCACCCCGACTCATTCATCGGGAGGGGTCGCTCCGGTGAGGTCCGCTCTATCGAGCGATTCGACAGCTAGCTGGTCAGGAAACGGATCAGGGGTGGGTTGATGCGGTCCGGGAATTCGTAGTGCGCCAGATGACCGGCCCCTTCGAGTTCGTGGTACTCGATTGCGGGGAGCAGGTCACGCAGCCTGCTCATTTGATCCCCGGACAGCTTCCTGTCCAGGTTTCCCCATGTGAGCAGCGTTGGGATGCCCTGGTCCTTGACACTTTCGTAGCAGGAGGTCGCGTCAACCAGTGCGTCGCCTCTCAAGTTGGCCAGGAATGCTCTCCGTTTCCCCCGAAGACGGTACTGCTTGGCGACTTCACGCTCGAGGCCGGTTCTCTTATCGGCGGACAGAATGGCATCGGAGAGGTCGATGAGCTTGGCGTCGCCCACCAGTTGCAGAAGTAGCTCTCCGACAACGGGAGTCTTGACAAGCACAGCAACGGCACCTCGAGAACCCTCAAGATCGTCGAAGAATGGCGATAGCAGGGCGAGCTTCTTGACCGTCCCCGGATGTTCGGACGCGAAACAGGCACCGATGCTGCCCCCCTGAGACGTTCCCACGACGAGGATCGGATACGGGATTCCCAGACCGCTCAGCAATTCGGCGAGCTGCGTGTTGTAGAGGTGGCTGTCGTATCTGGGCAGCTTCGGCCGGTCCGAGAAGCCGTGCCCGAAGAGGTCGTATCTGAGCACCCGGAATCCGGCGTCGCACAAGTCCTCAATCGTGTTGTCCCAGGTCACATAGGGGGCAGCATTGCCATGGATCAGCACAACACGCTCACCGTCCGAGTCGCCCCTCAGCTCATAGTGCGTGACCCCGGCCGAGAGCTCCACGAAACTGCCCGGCAATCCCTTTCTGGTCTCCGCCGTCAGATCCTGTCCTCTGATATCGAACATATGAACTCCAGTCCTCCCCGTCAGCCGACACCCTGCCACGAGGCGCCGATCGATTCACCGTCTCTACAAAGAACCAACGGTGCGACGAACACACTCCCCGACTATCCGTCTATTCACGACCCTTGGGAAGAGGGCTGGTGGCGACGAAATCGCCCGATCTCCATGGTCGGGGCTCAGGCGGAATGCCCGGACCGTGGCAGAACGCGTTGCCGGGACAGTCGTGCCGATATCTGGAATCCGGCCGCACAGCCGGCGAAGAATCCGGTGACGCCTGAGCCCGCGGCGATCGTCGACACCTGGCCGTCGAAGGAGGCCACCTTCAACTGAGCCGTGCCTGTGAAGTAGTCGCCGCCCGATCGTGGAGACCCCGGAGCGTTTTGCCGTTCTCCTGGGTTGACGCCCTCCCCGCCAGGTCGATTGATGCCCGAGTCGTAACGCTCTTGACCCCTGCCCTTCCTGGTCGGATGATGGGGGCGGCAGCGTCGGCGGAGTGCGATGGATGATCGGTCAGTTACAGGAGAGCGTGACATGAGTACCGAGATACCGACACCGGCTGTTTCGAGTCGGCAGACGGAGAAGCTGGTCGGCAAGTTCGACCGGACATTGAAGCGGTCGGGTGATGTGCTTGTCGACCGGTTCGGTGAGGAGACGGCGGCGGTGATGCGGGGGGAGATGCTGGACGAGTACCGGCGTCTGATCCCTGAGGTTCCGTACATCGGGGGACGACGGAACATCAACTCCGAGTACTCTGGCGCTGGCGCCGTGGGCGTTGGCGGCATACCGGGTGGTGGTCAGGCACGGTGGAAGCCTCGAGGATGCCGGCGAGTTGCTTCACCGGATGGTCAGAGCGGAGATGGAGCGGATTCCCAGGGTGCTCCGTCATTGGATCGGGAGACAGCGCTTCGGCCGGCTGCGCAGGCGGAAGGTGGAGAAGGCCGCCCGGCGGTCGCAGGCCCGCCGCTATCCGGGGGACTGGGTGTTCGAGCGCATCGACGGCGACGGGGAGACCTTCGACTTCGGGATCGACTCACCGAGTGCGGCATCGTCAAATATCTCCACGCCCAGGGGGCCGACGAACTCTGCCCGTACGGGTGCGATCTCGACTATGTCATGTTCGAAGCGATGGGGATCGGGCTCCGGCGGACCAAGACCCTGGCTTGGGGCTGCGACCGGTGCGACTTCCGACTCTCCAAGCATGGGGTGACATCGGCTCCCTGGCCGCCCGAGTTCGTCGAGCGGACCTGCGGTCAACCACAAACGGAGGAGAGGACTGCGGTGTCCTGAGTCTGGGTCAACAATGGACCTTGGTGGCTTGCCCGCCCATATCGGCTGTGATTTCAGGTGATCGTTGCATCACCTGAAATCACACCGGCTATGGGTGGTCCGAGCTAGCGTGCGTGAACCAGTTCTGGGTTGGAATCTGACCGTTCCAACTCGTGCACTCCAAGGAGAATCATGGCGGAGACGCCCAATCCACAGGATGCCAAGTCGGTGATCCGCGACTCTCGGTACCGGAAGCTGTTGGTGCTTGCAGCTGTGGTCGGCGTCGCCGTTTCGCTCGCTTCGTGGGGCTTCCTCACCCTCGTGCCGTGGCTTCAGGACTTGGTGTTCCTCGATCTGCCGGACCTTCTTGGATTCGCCCAGGCTCCTTGGTGGTGGCCGATCCCGATACTCGCGATAGCCGGAGCCCTGACGGCCTATGTGATTCTGAATCTGCCTGGTGGTGGGGGCGGCATTCCGGCAGACGGCTTGTCGTCCGGTGTCACCGAACCCGCGACGTTGCCCGGCGTCCTACTCGCGGGTTTGGCAACCCTTGGCCTTGGTCTCGTTCTTGGGCCTTCGTCGCCGGTAATCGCCCTCGGCATGGGTCTGGGTCTGTTCATCATTCGTTCGGCATCGCCGGACACACCCGAGGACGCCCAGAATGTCATCGCGGTAGCGGGTAGCTTCGCTGCATTGGCAATGGTGTTCAGCAATCCAATCATCGCTGCGATCGTGTTGATCGAAGCTATCGGTATTGGTGGAACCATGGCCCCTGTGATTGTGCTGCCCGGGCTGCTGGCCGCCGGGATCGGCTCCCTGGTGTACCTCGGGATGGGCAGCCTGACCGGGCTGAGCACTGCCGCCTATGCATTGCAGCCCCTGGAACTGCCGCCTCTGGGAGATCTCACGCTCGCTGACTTCGCTTGGGCCGTCCCCTTGGCGATCCTGTGTGCTGCTCTCGGGGTCGGGGTCGTGGCGCTTGCCAAGCGCACGAACCAGCTTGTTAGTCGTGGACTGTGGGTCCGGCTACCGATCGTCGGCATCGTGGTGGCGGTGCTGGCAATCGCTTTCGCTCAGATCACAGGGGAGTCCCCACTGGCGATACTCTTGTCGGGGTCGAAGGCAATGAGCCCGATAGTGGAGCAGGCCGACACTCTCGCGATCTCAACCATCGCCCTCCTGCTCCTTCTCAAGACCGCCGCATGGACGCTGTCGATGGGGAGCTTCCGCGGCGGACCAGTCTTCCCTGCAATCTTCGTCGGTGTGGTCGCTGGCCTCTTTGCCGCCAACCTGCCGGGGCTCGACATCAGCGCCGCGTTGCCGATCGTGGTAGCGGCCACCCTTGTCGTCATCCTGCGTCTGCCCTTGGCAGCGTGCACGATCACGCTCCTACTTACGGCAAGCGCTGGACTCCAAGCCACAGCTTTGATCATTACCTCGGTCGTTGTTGCCTATGTCGCCGGCGAAGTCCTCCGCTCACATTTCATCGAAGGGGTGAATGAACCAAGGACATCACAAGAACCACCGCACAAATCTGAGCCGACGACGACTGGCCCTTCCCCTGACGGCCCCACGGCGCCGACTGCTCATCCCTAGCGCAACATAGGCCGTCCATATCGGCTGCGGTTTCAAGTGGTCCTCGTTCTTGGGTGGGAGGGACACGGTGGTTGTCCCTCCCGTTGACGACCCGAAGGCACTGGTGTGCCTCTGTGGTGTTCTGTCCGGTTCGTCATCGTTCTCACGGTGCGGGTGAGTCCGATAGCGTTGGCGGTGAGGTCCGGGTGTTGCCGGACAGGAACGGTTGATGCTGAAAGGTGAGATGCCTTCGACTGTGACAGCCGAGGAGCGGTTCCGGCAGCTGTATGACCGCCATGCTGGTCCGATCCTGATGTACCTCAAGCGTCGTACCGATACCGAGACTCCCCAGGATTCCACGGCTGCGACGTTTGTCGCCTCGGGCGAGGACGTCCCGAACACCGTGCTCTGGTTCTCTCCCGACGGCTACTCATGGGAGAGGACCTTCGACGACGACCTCGAGATAGAGCACCGCGACCCCGTCGTTCATCGCCCTGCGCAGCGCAGGATTGCCCAGTGATTCGCATCCGTTCCCCGATAGCGGTAGCGGAGGAACCCATCGGCGCTGATCTCGTCGTCATACGGTGCAAGCTCCCCCACCTACCGGGATGCCGTGCGAATCGAGATTGGATACTCGAGAGCCTTGGGTTTGAAGATCCCGTTCTGGCCGATGAGGGACACCGGCGTGCCGTCAAGAGAGAACGACGCCAGGTCTCGATAGGTAGCGGGAGAAGAGCCACCGTCGAACACCCTGTCGACGAAGTCGAAAGCAGCCAAACGCACAACCTGCGCACCCATGAGTGCCGAAGCAACTGCCGGGCCATGACACTTGCTCTCGACACAGGATCCCCGATCCACAATCGCGAGGCGCCACTTCGTATCTCTCCTGCCATGAAGAGTCGCGACTCGCGCTTCAACACCACTCGAATCATCCAGACCTACACACCCGGCCGGTTGTGGTCGGGTGCTCTTTGTCTGTTGTGGACGGTCTGTTTGCCTCTGCAGCGTTCGTACTGGGCGTCGCCTGACGGTGGAATACGTAGGGCTTGCCGCGGCGACTCAGACGATCGCGAACCGTCAGTTGCCGCTCGCACGAGCGGCAACGATGCCCGCCGTCCACCCCGGTGCGCGCCCACCGGCAGGTGGTTCGAGCCAATCCGGAGCGAGATCGCTTCGAGCGAGCAGCCACGAAATCACCGAATTCGAGTTCCACATCTCGCCGGCCCCCAACTCGTCGCGGCCCCAGGTCATCGTCGGCACGGACGGCACGAGATCGAGGAGCCGACGGGCCGTCCTCCGATCGGTGCTCAACCGCTGAGGACCTCCCTTCGCCTCGTCGGCATCCGCAATGACACCATTCGCCCAGCATCGCACCTCGTATCGGAACGCCCTGACCCTCGCTAGCTGACGGCTGTAAACCGGCCCTTCGCTGACCACACCGCGCGACGCGGTGTCAGGATTCGGGCTCGGCCATGCGTTCTCGATCGTGAAACGACCTTCCCCAACCTTCACTTCAAGCGCCGTGTGGTACAGGTCGAGTGGCGAACGTCGTTCGGATCGAGCCTTGACGGCCTCGTAGATGCGCCCATTCATCCGAACGAAGCCGACACCGCCCGCGCCGAGGGGAATCCAGTACAGATCGACGCAGGCAGCAGAAGCCTCGGCTGCGGAACTCGGTTCGACACTCACAGCGCAAGTGTACGTCCAGCAGTCTCACCCAGAGGCCGTGGACGGTGCACGCGAACCAGCGTTGAACCGCCCATAGCGGCGCACACGTGCGGGACAAGGTATCCGCGCCACCGGATGGGATTCTTGACATTGACGGAGGGCTTCCGTGGTCACGATACGCAGAGACGCAGATAGCGATGCCATCCGCGTCGGCGTGCTGATGGCCGACCCCTGACGGTGGTTTCAATCTGCACGCGATGACACCCGCAAGACGTGAATCCATGCCATCACCGTTCGCCACGGCGGGTTCGTCGATGCCGGAAGATCGGGAGGCGATTGCCGCTGCAGGCCGGTGCCGCGGCCGCTCAGTCGATCGAGTGGTTGCGCCGAACGGCAACGAGCTCCGCCACGATGGACACCGCGATCTCCTCCGGGGTGAGGGCCCCGATCCCGAGTCCGACCGGACCGTGCAGACGTTCAGCCTGTTCCTCGGTCATGCCGGCCCGCACGAGGCGGTCCTTGCGTGCGGCGTGGTTGCGTCGGCTCCCGAGAACACCGATGTAGCGCGTGCCTGCTTCCGCCAGGAGCGGGAGCAGGACATCCTCGATCTCTTCGTTGTGGACGAGACAGACGGCGTAGGTGCGCTCGTCCGGCGAAACGAGCGACACGATGCCGGCCGGCCACCCAACGAGCACCTCCGCCGCGTCGGGATACTGATCGGAGTCGGTGAGACCAGGCCGGTGGTCCGCAACGATGACCCGGAAACCAATAGCGCTTGCCGCGACACAGAGCGCCTGGGCGGTGTGACCGGCTCCGTAGATGAGGAGGCGTGGCGGCGCGACCACAGGTTCGAGATACACCCGGGACGATCCGATGTCGACGACCCGAGCCTCCTCCCCCGCGATCGTGGCTTCGACAGCCGCGGCCAGTTCGTCGGTCGGCGCAGCGTGGATGCTGCCGGAGACAAGCCCCTCTCCCGGGACAAAGAGGGCGTGGGAGCCCTGGTTCGGCCCGGCGATCACCGTTGCCATCACGCCGGTGAAGTCTGCCCCCGGCACGCCGCCAAGTTCGTCGGAGAGGTCCGTCCATGGTTCGATGAACACCTCCATCGCTCCGCCACACGTGAGGCCGAGGCCGAACGCGTCCTCGTCGCTCAGCCCGTAGACCACGAGGCGAGGGACGCCGGCTTCGAGGACGGCCTCGGCGTGGGCAGCGACATCAGCCTCGACACACCCGAAACTCACCGAACCCGACATGCTGCCATCAGACGAGACGAGTAGTCGCGCTTCGGAGCGACGCGGAACCGATCCGTCCACGCTCACCAGGGTGGCCGCCGCTACGGTCCGACCATCTGTCCCCAACCGCTGAGCTTCGTCAAATGCATGCCTCATGGCATCCAATCCTACGACGAGACCGCAGCATCGGCCGCACCACCAGGAAGTGCCCCGATTCGCCGCTGGTAGCATCGCCTGACAAGGCAACGTCGCGGACACGGGAAGGACGATTCCGTGGCACAACAGTTCCGATACGGGTTGTACGGAGTGGGACGCATCGGCCGCGTGCACGGACAGATCGTCAAGGAACAGGGCCATACCATCGTCGCGATCGGGGACGAGGTCCTCGCCGCGGCCGAGGATGCGGCCCTGGTTCTCGACGAGCCGGGAATTCCCATGTTCACGGACCCTGGCGACATGATCGCGGGGGTGGATCTCGATGCGGTCATCATCTCGTCGCACACGAAGGATCATGCACGTGATGCCGGGCCGTTCGTCGAGGCGGGAATCCCCGTCTATCTGGAGAAACCTCTCACCGCCGAACTGCCCGAGGCCTTCGACTTCGTCGAGGCCGTGGGAACTGATCGGACCCTCATTCAGATCGGCCTGCAGCGACGATTCGACGAAGCCCTCCTCCACGCAAAGCGGCTACTGGACGACGGACTGATCGGCCCGGTCCGGGAGATCCGCTCGATCCTGCGCGACCAGTTCCCTCCGCCGCCGACGTACACCAGCCGTGGCCTCATCATCGACATGGGGATCCATGTTGCCGATGAGGCGCTCTGGCTCCTCGGCGAGTACCCGAGTGAGATCTGGGCTCGCATGTTCGACGCGAAGCAGTACGACAGCCCCGTCGACGAAGGAGGCAACACCGCATTCGTCGGGTTCACGATGCCGTCCGGCACCATCGGACGCCTCGACCTCAGCCGCACCCACGCCTCCGGCTACAACAACGAGACCTACATCATCGGCACCGAAGGCACCATCCATGTCGGTCGTTTCGCCGGCTATCCCGGCCCGATCCCCGTCGAACTGTGGACCGCCGCCGGTGAACTCCACCCCGCATCGAAGACGTACCACATGACGTCCCTCGAAGGCGACTACGCGGAGTTCCAGCCCCGTTTCCACACGGCGTATCAGCGGGCTCACGAGGGGTTCCGCCAGGCCGTCGAAGAGCACACGCCGTTCCGGGTCACACAGAACGAAGTGCTGAGTGCGCAGGTCTTCGTGGAGGCCGCCCACCTCTCCGCCCTCGACGAAGGCCGTTCGCGCCAGTTCACCCACTCAGAAGACATCAGAGACTTCCGCCGGCTGTCTGTAGAGAATGGGCTTCTGACATAGCGATCGGCATAGGCGGAACGACGCCGAGGCGGACAGTTCGTGATGCCGTTGACGCGTGGACCGACCGAGCTGGAGCCAACAGCTCAACCAAACCCTCACCCCCGGCCGGGGCGTGCAACACCACCCACATCATCGCAAACGAGACCCGCCCGGCCGGTCATGGGTGGGCGGTTCGGTTGATTTCGGCGTCTGGCGAGCCATGATCTCCTTGGTCGGCGAGTGACTCCTCATCTCTACCGTGGAACGAGACGCGCGCCGCGGGAGCATCCTGCTGGAGCACGATGCTGGCGCCGTCGTCCGAATCAACGCGATTGAACCCTTTGACCAGCAGCCATACGGCAAAGACTATTTCCTGCACGCCGATTGGAGCGGCCAGAGGCACGTAGCTGGTTACGGGGTTGCCGTTGACCAGGGCCAACACACACGCGACCAGCATCAGGAAGGTGCCCACGATGCCCCAACCCGAAAGCCATCGGGGAATGAGTCGTGACCGGAAGAAGACGAAGTAGTACATGAAGGCACCCACGGAGAAGGCAGACACCCCCAGGATGGAGGAGCTGTCGTGGACGCCAACCAGCGTATCGCCGATCGCCTGAAGCGACGTGCGACTTGCAGCCCCTGCTGTTGCGAAGTGCTGACTGACGGTCAGCAGCGACAGCAGGCTCACGACGCCGACCATGTACATGGTCGCCTCCAGGGCCCTGAAGACAACAGATCCAACGGCCAGGCCTGCGGCCGACCGCCTAGTGAGCGGATAGAGAGAGATGGCTATGCCGACACTTGTGAAAGCGGCAATGAGATAGGCGAGCGCCGATGCGGTCGCCTGGTTCTCATGCGCGGCCACGCCCGTGAGGTAGTCCGTCCCATTCAGGGAAGGCATAAGCGCTGCACCCACGAGGGAAGCGACGGTCGCGATGATGAACAGCACGCCTGTGGTGATCGCGACCCTTCGAGTCGAGCTCACTTGTTGGATTCCTCCATTGCCGACAACACCTATCCAAGCGCGCCTGACAACACGAGAGCACAGGACAAAGACCTATTCGTGGCCCGCGCATATCGCGCTCTTCTGTTCTATGTGTGGGTGGTTTGGAGGGGGTTGACGCGGTTGCACCTTTTCTGCTTCTGGGATCGCTCTGCCTCGCTGTGACAACCAGGGACGTTGTCCCTGGTTGGTTGGTGTGATGGAGTGAGCCCTCCGAACGAGACTGTGGGTTGACGCGTACCGTGGTTGCGGGCATTCGTTTCGACGAAACGCAGGACACGATCGTGGTGTCGGTGCGACCAAACGCCATGGCGCGGGGTCGGTGTGGACGGTGCGGCCATCGATCATCCGGATATGTCCGACGCGTCAGTCGGCGACGTTGGCAGCCTCCAAGAGCCGGCACAACTCAGGTGTTCATCAACGCCGACACCCTCGGAATCCACCCACCCCAACTCCCCGGCAGAAACTGCCGCACGGATGGAACAGGAGAGCGCCATATGGGCGCTCCCACTTGGCGATAGGGCAGATTGAGCAGGTGTGACGATGGGCTGGTCGTCTAGGACCACCGGACCCGCTTGTTGTCGTGCCACAGGTCAAGGAGGTCGCGATCGCCCTCCACGGTGATCGTCGAGTCCTTGGATCGATTCCACAAGACGAGATAGAGGTCTGAAGCGTCTCCGGTCAGGGTCACATCGGCAGGCCCATCGTCGCGAACGGTGGTGATGCCGTCGGGTGTGAAGGTGAGATGCCAGCGGTCGTCAGTGTCCTCCGCGTGAACAACCATGGTCCGGGTGGTCGTCGTGGGGAACTCGTTGGCGCGCGGGGCGAACCCGCTGACCATTTCGTCGATCCCGTCGGAGGCGAATGCCGGGTCGAAATCGGATCCGACTCCTGTCGCGTTCTGGGCGTCGAATCGATGCACGGCCGTCTCGTGGGCTTGGCGTCGTGCCCACATCGCGAGTGGCGATGGTGCGGGGAGGAACGTGGGAATGTCATCAGTCGGTGACGCCGCCTCGAGCGCCTGAACGAGATTGGCATTCGTCTTGAGATACCACTCGATCAGATCGTTGTCGTCCGGCCAGAAGACGGCGAGGCCCGGCCATGACTCGGTGTGTTCTGAGATGTCGTCGGGAAAGAGCTTCGATGTACGTTTCGCGACACGTGCCGCAGCCCACAAGTGAATCTCGCTCAGGTGGCGTACCAGGTCCCGCATGTTCCACCCCGGGCAGGTATCGATATCTACTTCGAGGCTGCTCTGTCGGGCTGCTTCCGCAAAGAGCCTGGCCTCTTGTCCCACGGCTGTGATGTGTTCGGCAATTTCCACAATGTCCTCCCATTTGGTCTGGGTGAGAGTCCCGCTACCGCTCGGATAGCCCGACGACGACCGTTGGGCTATCCGAGAGTCAGGATCTCATGCCCTGATCGGACGCTCTCCTACAGCTTGCCAACAACGTGGGCGAGCACCTGCGACATCTGGTCGTGGGGGCTGAACTCGACCATTCTGACCGCTTCCTCGACCACAACGGTGTGACCGGACGGCCAGTAGTAGATCTCGCCTGCACCCACGACCTCTTCAGTGCCGTCCTCGTAGTTGACGCGAATGCTGCCCTCGAGAACGAATCCCCAGTGTGGGCACTGGCAGTGGTCCCGCTCGAGACCCTTGAGCAGTGGGCAGAAATCGAGACCGGTCGGGTACTGCATATACGCGCTGGTCATCCCGCCCCAGTCCTGTCCGCGGATCATCTCTCCGAGGGCCTCGTGGGCGATCGGGAGGTCTTCGACGTTGCTCTTCATCTTCACTCTCTCCTCATGGCTCATTCAGGTGTCGTCGCGAAGCACCTGTACTGCAAGTTGCAGTACACTCTATACTGTATGTTGCAGTAGAGTCAAGAGCATGTCTCCGGGTATGACAACGTCGTCGTATGCAGTCCTTGCCCTCCTCGATCTCAAACCCTGGACCGGCTACGAACTCACACACCAGGCCCAACGAAGCCTCCGCTACGCCTGGCCCAAGTCCGAACGCCTCCTCTACTCCGAACCAAAGAAGCTCGTCGAACTCGGGTACGCCACCTCCCATCAGGAGGACAGCGGCGGTCGAACCCGCAACGTCTACACCATCAGCGCCAAGGGACGCGAGGCGCTCGGCGAGTGGACGAGCACCCGAACCCAGCCGCCACGACTCGAGATCGAAGCCCTCCTGAGGCTTCTCTTCGCCGATCACGGATCGCGAGAAGACTTGCTCGGTGCCCTCGACGAACTCGAAAACGACATCGGCGAAAACCACCAAGCCATTGTCGAACTCATGGCCTCGTATCTCGACGGCGGACATCCATTCCCACAACGAGCGCACCTCTCCGTGCTGTTCGCGACGTTCCAGATAGAGATCTTCAAGACAATCGAACGCTGGATCGATTTCGCCCGCGACGAAATCGACGAATGGCCAACGACACAGAACCTCGGAATGACCCCACACACCGAGACCCTCACACGCCTCCTCGCGCACGACCAATCACCCGTGAACCCATAGGGCGCCCATCAACACGCCACGAACGGGAAACAACGAGCCATATCAACCCCACATGGGCGACCTCAACCCGGCTACCAGCGATTGCATCGCCGCTGCCAAAGAGCGCCGCTCCACGCGGCGCCGTTGGGTCAGAGTCTCCCCCGCTGTCGTTTCCGCGAGAGGCGTCGCGACTCGCTCTTCAACACCACTCGAATCATCCAGACCTCACACCCGGCCGGTCATAGGCGGTTGGTTTGTTGATGACTTGTGGCACTTGTGGCGGTGTGCGGACACAGACCATGATGAGAGGGTTCTCGCGTTTGCGTGAGGTGGTCTGGTGGCGGTTGATCGGGAGCGATTCGAGCGGGTCTACCGGGATCACTATGACGCCGTGTTGAGGTACTGCCTTCGCCGGTGCAACCGGGAGGATGGTTTGGATGCGGCGGCGGAGACGTTCATGATTGCGTGGCGGCGGCGCGATGTGGTCCCTGATGGCTATGAGTTGCCGTGGCTGTACGGGGTGGCGCGTCGAGTCGTAGCGAATCAGCGCCGGTCGGTGGGACGCTACAAGACCGCACTGACCCGGCTGCAGGTCGTTGCGACCGACGTGCGGCATGAACCGGAGGTGCAGGTCCTTCGAAGCGAGGAAGCCGATGACGTCGCCAATGCGCTCGGACGTCTCAGGTCGGCTGATCGTGAGGTGATCCTCCTTGCAGGGTGGGAGGAACTGAACCGCGACGAACTGGCTGCGTCGTACGGCTGCACGCCGAATGCCATCACGAAGCGGCTGAACCGGGCACTGGATCGGTTGGGTCGGGAGTTGGGTGT
>CAVQRN010000008.1:0-128082 GCA_963715255.1 uncultured Actinomycetota bacterium
TCGAGATAGCCGCAACGGCGAGCAACAGAGCCACATAGATGCCCACCGGGTGACGAGTGACAGTGCTGCCCTCCTGAGCCATTGCCCACGGAAGGTCGGATGCTGTGCCGAGACACGTGCCGGGACGAGGCACCCCGCGGCCCAGCCCGCCAACCCGGCGAGCGCCGCAGCCGAGATGCCGTCGGCCATTGAGATCGGTTCCTTGCGGGATTGCCACAGGAACACCGCAGCAGCACCAAGCGACGCTCCGATGGTCGACACGCCCGAGCGAACGAGCATGATGTCGAGCGGATGCGCAAGCGGGTTCACGCCGTCGATGAGCATCGCCACAATCCGACCGATGAAGATTCCGGCAACGACGGACACGATCGCCGTCTCCCACAGATTCCCCGCACATCGAGCAGCGTTGCCTCGCTTGGCTTCCCACCACAGCATGCCGTAGGCGGCACCGGCTGCGATTGCCGCGGCGCCGAGGAGCGTGAACTCCATCAGCCGTTCACCAATTCGTCGATCTGGAGAACGAGCGTGCGTTCATCGATGACCCCGTAGTGGAGGTAGGAGAGTTCGCCATCGGGGCGGAAGAAGAACGTGAGGGGCACGCCTCGAGACCCTCCAAGATCGGTCGGTGTCGCTCCGGATGGGTCGGCGTAGTGCTCGATCGGGGCGTCGGGAAAGAACTCGGCGATGAATGCGGCTGCGTCATTTGGCGTGTCCCGCACGTCGAGACCGACGAAGCGGACCTCTTCTTCGAACTGCCCTGCGGCTTTTCCGATCAGCGGTGCTTCGGAGCGGCAGGGCGTGCACCACGATGCCCACACGTTCAAGACGACGGGTTCGGTCGAGTCGGCGAGGAGCGTCTGCATCTCCTCACTCGTGATCGGCACCGGCGGATCGATTCCCTCGACCGGCTCAGCAGACGAACAGCCGACCGCAATCAGGGCGAAAACAAGTGCTGTGAGGAAGAATCTGGACACGACGGCCAGCGTACCCGGACACTTGGTCAATGGGCCGACGGACGAGAGCCGGGACCGCGGTGTGGGGCGGCTGGTTGGCCGCCCCACACGATTGGTCGATTGGTGTCTTCTTCGTCTAGCGCTCTTCGCCCCGTCGTTTGCGGGTCGCAAGGATGGCGAGTGCTCCGAGCATCAGCAACCCGACGGCTAGCACGACGAGCCCTTCGGAGTTGAAGCCGGTGACTGGCAGGGTCTCTTCCGGTGGCACCGTTGTGGTGGGCGGAGCTTGGTAGAGTCCGAAGTCGGCGTCGAGGTATTCGTCGCCTTCCGCCAGGGTGACGGTGAACGAGTTCGCCGTGGTGACCCCGTAGCTACCGATGGTCGACAGGTCCAGCATTGCTGTGTACGTGCCGGCGTCGAGTCCCACGAAGCTGTAGAACCCGACCCAGGCGCCGGTTGCGGTCGTCAACGTGCCGACGACGTTGCCGTCGCCGTCTTTGAGGATCACCTTCGCTCCGTTGTAGCCAACTTCGCCGTTGTCCTGGACGCCGTTGTTGTTCGCGTCCAACCACACGGTGTCACCCAGCTGCGCTGTGCCCCCCACGGCGACACCCGAATAGTGGGACGGATCCGTATCGGTGACGGTGACCACGCCGTAGGAACCGGTGACGGTGCCCAGGTTCGCATACTGAACGAGTTCAGCTGTACCCGACGCTGTGCACGTCATCGATTCGCCAGCAGCGAGCGTGTTCTTTGGACAGCTGATATCGCCGAGCTTGTCGTCGGTGACCTTGACGTTGGTCAGCGTCACATCACCGGTGTTCGTGACCACATAGGTCCACGTCACGTTCGAACCGACCTCGAGCGGCAGTCCCTTGCAGGCGTGTCGGCGTCCACGCCGTTCGTCGCCTTCTCGATCTGGATTGCCGGTCGTCAACCGTCGGGACGTATCCGACGTAGTGCGACGGATCGGTGTCGTCGACTTGCTCTTCCCCTTGTGGGTAGAACCCGGTGACCGTACCGATGTTGGCGTACTGGCCCGCTACGGCGGTGCCGGTGGCCTGGTAGGTCCAGGTCTCGGTGAGATCGAGCAGGTTGTTGGTGTTCGTGTCGCCGCCCTGGTAGACCGGTGTCACACCTGCCTGATCGTCGGTGACGGTCACGTTCGCCAACGGGACGTTCCCGGTGTTGGTCACGACATAGGTCCATGTCACCGTCGAACCGACCGACCACAGACGGTCCGGGCGGGTTGTCGGCGTCGAAGCCGTTCGTCGCCTTCTCGATCTGGATTGCCGGTTCGTCAACCGTCGGGACGTATCCGACGTAGTGCGACGGATCAGTGTCGTTGACTTGCTCTTCCCCTCGTGGGTAGAACCCGGTGACCGTACCGATGTTGGCGTACTGGCCCGCTACGGCGGTGCCGGTGGCCTGGTGGTCCAGGTCTCGGTGAGATCGAGCAGGTTGTTGGTGTTCGTGTCGCCGCCCTGGTAGACCGGTGTCACACCTGCCTGATCGTCGGTGACGGTCACGTTCGCCAACGGGACGTTCCCGGTGTTGGTCACGACATAGGTCCATGTCACCGTCGAACCGACCACCACAGACGGTCCGGGCGGGTTGTCGGCGTCGAAGCCGTTCGTCGCCTTCTCGATCTGGATCGCCGGATTCGGGACGAACGGCGGGACATAGGTGTTGGTGATGGTGCAGGTGTAGTCGTTGCCTCAACGAGCGTCATCGTTGCCGCCCGGTCGCAGTCACCGCCCTGATCCCTCGGTCGTATGATCGTCTTGCACGATCTCCCACGCGGTATACGCACCATCTGGGAGTGGATAGGTGGTACCCCAACGACCTGTCCCTGTTGGGCTCACCATTGAGGAAGACCGGGAAATCGTCAGCAGTGAGTGTGCCGCCTTCCACGGGCTTGACCAACGTCAACGTCGCCAACTCAGGCGGCTGATACGTATTCGTAATCGTGCACGTGACGTCGTCACCAGCCGAAAGGGTCACAGAACCGTCAGCGGCACAGGCACCGCCCCAGACACCGGCCGCATAGTCGGCGTTCGTGGTCTCGCTCGCCGTGTAGTCACCGGGTTCAAGGGTATACGCAGTACCACTGATCGCCGGAACGCTATCGATGAACAACGGGAAATCGGATACTCCGAGGGGTCCTCCACCCTCCACCGTCTTCACCAACGTCAACCTCGGATCCGGCGGTGGAGTACCGCATGGAGCACCTTGGGCCTTGACGATGTAGTACGAGAATACTCTCCACTCAGAGTCGACAGTCGGATCGGGCCCCCCCGTGCTTCCCCAACCGTCGGCGAACGAATCGGAGCAAGACATGTGAACGGTCATACCGCTGGGATCCACCTTTGAAGTGCCTCCGGCATCCGGGATATACACGTTCCAGCTGCCGCTGAATGCTCGCATACCCGAGGATGGGACCGTTGTTTTCGTACCATCTGTGTGCACGAATGTGAACGTGTACGAACCTTCCTGTGCTGCGAATGCGGTGAGCGTGCCGCCAGGGATCACTACCAGCGTCGCAAACAGCAGCAGCGTTGCCAGCGCGACGATCAGGATTCTTCGAATATGCCCGTGGTCACGGGTCAGCGTTGCAGGAAACACCTGCCACCTCCACCTCTCGTTATGGAGCCACCGTGGTGACTCCCTGCCCCTGTGGTGCCAAGCCCTGGCGCCACAACGGCTCATTGCCCTTCTCATCGGCCGACAGGAGATTCGCTCTCTCGCCGACCCGAGTTGCTACGCCCATTCAACTCCATGCCTGCGGCGCAGGGAATGGGTCGTTTGGCTCAGTTCCTCTTCGAGTAACGGTACCCCTACCCAGAGTGGTCGGCAAGGGCGATCTATCCGGTTCCCGGCGGGACTAGTCCCTGAATACTCATGTCGTTGTCGTCGGCATCGGTTCTGCGGACGTCGTCCACGCGATCCTAGTGACGCGCGTGTGTGGGGCGGCTCGGTTGGCCGCCCCACACACGTCTGGTCGGTTGTCTGGTTGTTGGTCAGTCGGTGGTGGGTCGTTTGCGGGTTGCCAGGATTGTGAGCGTGCCGAGTAGCAGGAGTCCGAGACCCAGGATGGCGATGCCCTCTGTCTCGACTCCGGTGACTGGCAGGGTCTCTTCCGGCGTCGTGGGGCACCGTTGTGGTGGGCGGAGCTTGGTAGAGTCCGAAGTCGGCGTCGAGGTAGTCGTCGCCTTCCGCCAGGGTGACGGTGAACGAGTTCGCCGTGGTGACCCCGTAGCTACCGATGGTCGACAGGTCCAGCATTGCTGTGTACGTGCCGGCGTCGAGTCCCACGAACTTGTAGAACCCGACCCAGGCGCCGGTTGCGGTCGTCAACGTGCCGACGACGTTGCCGTCGCCGTCTTTGAGGATCACCTTCGCTCCGTTGTAGCCAACTTCGCCGTTGTCCTGGACGCCGTTGTTGTTCGCGTCCAACCACACGGTGTCACCCAGCTGCGCTGTGCCCCCCACGGCGACACCCGAATAGTGGGACGGATCCGTATCGGTGACGGTGACCACGCCGTAGGAACCGGTGACGGTGCCCAGGTTCGCATACTGAACGAGTTCAGCTGTACCCGACGCTGTGCACGTCATCGATTCGCCAGCAGCGAGCGTGTTCTTTGGACAGCTGATATCGCCGAGCTTGTCGTCGGTGACCTTGACGTTGGTCAGCGTCACATCACCGGTGTTGGTGACCACATAGGTCCACGTCACGTTCGAACCGACCTCGAGCGGCAGTCCCTCTGCAGGCGTGTCGGCGTCCACGCCGTTCGTCGCCTTCTCGATCTGGATTGCCGGTTCGTCAACCGTCGGGACGTATCCGACGTAGTGCGACGGATCGGTGTCGTCGACTTGCTCTTCCCCTTGTGGGTAGAACCCGGTGACCGTACCGATGTTGGCGTACTGGCCCGCTACGGCGGTGCCGGTGGCCTGGTAGGTCCAGGTCTCGGTGAGATCGAGCAGGTTGTTGGTGTTCGTGTCGCCGCCCTGGTAGACCGGTGTCACACCTGCCTGATCGTCGGTGACGGTCACGTTCGCCAACGGGACGTTCCCGGTGTTGGTCACGACATAGGTCCATGTCACCGTCGAACCGACCACCACAGACGGTCCGGGCGGGTTGTCGGCGTCGAAGCCGTTCGTCGCCTTCTCGATCTGGATTGCCGGTTCGTCAACCGTCGGGACGTATCCGACGTAGTGCGACGGATCGTTGTCGTCGACTTGCTCTTCCCCTTGTGGGTAGAACCCGGTGACCGTACCGATGTTGGCGTACTGGCCCGCTACGGCGGTGCCGGTGGCCTGGTAGGTCCAGGTCTCGGTGAGATCGAGCAGGTTGTTGGTGTTCGTGTCGCCGCCCTGGTAGACCGGTGTCACACCTGCCTGATCGTCGGTGACGGTCACGTTCGCCAACGGGACGTTCCCGGTGTTGGTCACGACATAGGTCCATGTCACCGTCGAACCGACCACCACAGACGGTCCGGGCGGGTTGTCGGCGTCGAAGCCGTTCGTCGCCTTCTCGATCTGGATTGCCGGATTCGGGACGAACGGCGGGACATAGGTGTTGGTGATGGTGCAGGTGTAGTCGTTGCCTGCAACGAGCGTCACGTTGCCGCCCGCGTCGCAGTCACCGCCCATCCCTCGGTCGTATAATCGTCTTGCACGATCTCCCACGCGGTATACGCACCATCTGGGAGTGGATAGGTGGTTCCCCACACGACCTGTCCCTGATTGGGCTCACCATTGAGGAAGACCGGGAAATCGTCAGCAGTGAGTGTGCCGCCTTCCACGGTCTTGACCAACGTCAACGTCGCCAACTCAGGCGGCTGATACGTATTCGTAATCGTGCACGTGACGTCGTCACCAGCCGAAAGGGTCACAGAACCGTCAGCGGCACAGGCACCGCCCCAGACACCGGCCGCATAGTCGGCGTTCGTGGTCTCGCTCGCCGTGTAGTCACCGGGTTCAAGGGTATACGCAGTACCACTGATCGCCGGAACGCTATCGATGAACAACGGGAAATCGGATACTCCGAGGGGTCCTCCACCCTCCACCGTCTTCACCAACGTCAACCTCGGATCCGGCGGCTCTTCACATGCCGGTGCTTTCCCACGTATCGTCGAATGAGTAGGACGAGTGAATCGCGACCACCTTCACGCGAAGGGTGTGGTCGACGGTCGGGTCCCACGTTCCGGAATCGGAGAAGCTGCTGCCAAAAGCAGTGTCCACGAGAACGATGTCGTCGCCGTCGATGACCTCCCACACCTGCACTGTATTCTTGAGGGTGTCGGTGCTCCCGCCGTAGCTCACCAGCGTCACAGACCACTCGCGGCAGTCCGTGGTCACATAGGGTGTGTGTGCCTCCGCCGGGGTTGTGTTCGCGATCGCCAACGTGGCGAACAGCATCAGCGTCGCAAGCGCGACGATCAGGATTCTTCGAATATGCCCGTGGTCACGGGTCAGCGTTGCAGGAAACACCTGACACCTCCACCTCTCGTTGTGGAGTCACCGTGGTGACTCCCTGCCCCTGTGGTGCCAAGCCCTGGCGCCACAACGGCTCATTGCCTTTCTCGTTCGGTCGGCAGGAGATTCGCTCTCTCGCCGACCAGAGTCGCTACCCGTATTCGACTCCGTCCGCTGCGGTGCAGGGAACGGGTCGATCGGATCAGCTCCACTATCTGTAACCGTACGGCTACCCAGAGTGGTCGGCAAGGAGGTTTCGGTTCGTCACCGCAGTGACTAGTTCCTGTCTGGTTACCGAGATGGCGGACGAGTCTCGGCGGAGGGCGATGAGTGCTGCTTCTCGGAGGACGGCGGAGAGGTCGGCGAATGACATGCTGTCGGTCGCGGTGACAAGTTGGTCAAGATCGACGTCGTCGGCGAAGGGCACGTCACTGATCTCGAAGAACGCACGGCGGGCCTCAGGCGCCGGCAAGCCGAGGAGCAGGTGAACCTCGAGGCGGCCCGGTCGCAGCAATGCGGGGTCCACGAGATCGCGGCGATTCGTGGCGCCGATGACGAACACGTCACCCCGGTCGGAGACGCCGTCCATCTCGGTGAGCAGCGCTGCGACGACGGAGTCGGTCACCGAGTTCGTCGAGTTGCCACGCACGGGAGCGAGGGCGTCGATCTCGTCGAAGAAGAGGATCGCCGGAGCAACGGCCCGCGCTCGGGAGAAGACCTCTCGAACGGCTCGCTCCGATTCCCCGACCCACTTGTCGAGCAGTTCTGCCCCTTTGATCGGGAAGAACGCCGCACCGGACTCGTTGGCAAGGGCACGGATGACATACGTCTTGCCGGTGCCTGGCGGACCGTAGAGGAGGAGGCCCCTCGGCGGTTCGATACCCAAGCGAGTGAAACGGGCGGGGTCCTGCATCTGCCAGATCACCGACTCGGTGAGGCGTCGTTTCACGTCAGTGAGGTTGGCGACACGATCGAAGCCGTAGTCCGGGATCTCCCCGGACGACGTCGTTCCCAGCGAGGGAGTCGTCCCGTCGATGGCAGCCTTCACCGCGTCCTGGTCAACGGGTTCACCCGAACCTGCCGCACCGGCGGAGGCTTGGAGAACGACTGAGACGACGTCGGCACCCGAGAATCCAGCCGTTCGTGCGGCGAGATGTGCGTAGTCGATCTCCCCGGTCGGAACCCTGGCCAGCGCCGCTTCGAAGAGGAGACGCCGGCGTTCGAGGTTTGGTGGGGGCACCGTGAGGGAGCGGGGAAGGAGCGGGTGTCTTGCGAGATCATCGCCGAGTGTCGCCGTCGAGTGAACGCCGAGCACGCACGCCATGCCGGGACGTTGCGCTACGGCGTCAAGGAACCAGCGCATGATCGCTGCCACCTGGTTCTTGAACATGCCCTCCGTTCCAGCGACCGCGTCGAGACGATCGATGAAGAGCACCACCGGGGGATCGGTGTCCTTGACCGCTCGTTCGAGGAGCGTCAGGAGGCGGTCGGGTTTGAACACGAGGTCGAGCGAGACTTCATGGACTTCGACGCCGGCCACGTTGGCGGCAGCCACCACCAACTCCGATCGACCGCATCCGGCCGGTCCTTCCACGATCACGCCGGCGACCGCAGGGAGCCCCCACGATGTGGGCAGATCGGACCGAGAGGTCAGCAGAGTCAGCCACCCGACCAGGGTGTCGAGTTCCGTGTCGAGACCGGCAAGGAGCGCATCGGCGGTCGAAAGCGGTTCGCCCGATGGACCTCCCGTTGGGTGAGGTGCAACGTCGGGGGCTGAGTCCTCGGTGTCGTGGACGACGGTGCGGTCACCGATCGTCCCCGCGGGGCCCGGCGTCACGGAGACGATGCGGACCTCGTGTTGGTCTTGACCGTCCTCACCGTAGGACCCGTGGACGACGACCTTGTCGCCGATGGTCACCACGTGGCCCTGGAGCGAGCGTGCAAGGTGGCGAGCATCAAGGCCGTCGGTACCCGACACGACAACTCTGCTCGCTTGCGGCACAACGGCTCGGGTGACATCAACCGAATCACCGATCGACATACCGGCGTTGTTGAGCGCTCGCGGCCCGACCGTGAGCGTGTTCGGTCCGGGAACGTCCCCCGGCGTGACGAGGCAGTGGGTCTTGCCCAGCGATACCACTCCGCCTCCCGGGAGACCCATGGCGGCAAGGAGCGCAGCATCGGCGCGAGCGACGGGGTCGGTGCCTGGCCGGATGATGAAGCGCATCCCGCAAAGGTAGCGTGGTGCCATGAGCGACACGCCAACCTTTGAAGACTTCGAGGCACTCGGGCTTCGTGCCGGGACGATCGTGCGGGCCGAACTGAACGACGGCGCGCGAGAACCCGCTTACCGACTGTGGATCGACCTCGGAGACGAGGACCCGGTCCAGTCATCGGCGAAGCTGACCGATCGCTACACACCTGAGCAAGTCGTTGGTCGGCAGGTGGTCGTCGTCACCGGGTTCGCTCCGATGCGGGTAGGGGGGTTCCGCTCCGACGTGCTCGTCCTGGGTGTGCTCACTGACGGAGGGGTCGTGTTGCTGCGACCGGATGAGGAGGTTCCGCCCGGGGCGACTGTTGCGTAGGCGGCGTTCGCGTCGGCTATGCGTAGGTCGGCGGACCACATCGTCGCGGTTCTGGCTCCCAGAGCCCCCCTGCTCCGCTCGCGCTCCGTGTCCCTAGGGCAAAAGAAGGTTCAACTTCTAGTTGAGGGTTGGGACCGGGTTGATCGGGAGGGCCAAGGGTCCCGTGCTCTGCACGATGCGGACGCCGTCGCGGATCAGCCAGCGCCAGATCAGATGGACCTCTTCTGCGGTGGCCACCGACTCAGGAACCTGGGGGATTGACTCGACTGGATCCTCCATGGCGACGAGAGGGAGTGACGACCCTGCATTCCAGGATGCGACGAGGTGACCGTGTCTCACGACGATTCCGTCGCCGTTCCCGTCCTCGGCCCAGAGGGTGCCGGCTTCCATCAGCGTGTGCCACGACCGGCGGTGCTCGATGGCTCGGCCAAGCGATTGATGTCGGTCCCGCACCTCGGCTGCGTCTTCGTAGCGTTTCTCTTCGGCGAGACGCGCCATGCGGTCGCGGAGTGCGTCGAGCAGCAACGCCGGAGTCCCAGTCATGCCGACGGCCACCCGGTCGGCGACCTCGCAGTACTCGTCATCGTCGAGAGAACCGTCGCATGGGCAGAGCGCCTTGCCGAGTTGAGCGAACGAACAGGCAGCGGTTCGCTTCGTTCCGGTCCCGTTGCAGCGCCGGATGGGGGCCGCGTCCCAAATGGCATGCACGACCGTTTCGGCGGCCTGTCGGGAGCGGAACGGGCCAAGGTAGGGCGCTCCGTCGTCCCGCACCACTCGGACCATCGACAGGCGGGGGAAGCGCTCGTCGGTCAGCTTCACCCAATGCTGGCTCCGTGGCGGTCGGGACTTTCGGTTGTAGCGGGGACGATGCTCGCCGATGAGGCGCAGCTCGGTCACCTCGGCTTCGATCTCCGTCTCGCACACCCGCCAGTCGACGCGTACGAGGTCGCGAAGCATCTGTGCGACCGACTTGCGATCGTCACCGTAGAAGTATGAGCGGACCCGGGTCCGTAGGTTCTTCGCCTTCCCCACGTAGATCACGGTGCCGTTCCGATCAACGAAGAAGTAGACCCCGGGCTTGCGGGGGAGTTTCTCGGTGAGGGAGATCTTGCCGTAGTGGGCGGACCCGCGGGCGGTTGGGAGCGTCAGGAGATCGTCGAGGTGAGTGACACCGAGGGCACCCGCTCTTTCGAGCAGCGACCAAAAGACATGCGCCGTCGCCTTGGCATCATCCAGCGCCCGGTGTGTGGGTGGTGATGGAGCCTGGAAGTGGGCGGCGAGGGACGAGAGCTTCAGGTTCCGGACCTCCGACCGGACGAGACGCCGACTCAGACCAAGCGTGTCGATGGTTCGGTTGGGGAGCGTGCCGTATCCGAGTCGCACGGCAGCGGCGTTGAGGAATGACATGTCGAATCGGACGTTGTGGCCGACGATGACGGCGTCGCCGATGAACTCGAGGAACGAGGGGAGTGCCTCGCCGATGTCCGGTGCTTCGATCACCATCGCTTGGGTGATACCGGTGAGCACCGTGATGAACGGCGGGATCTCACTGCCCGGGTTGACGAGCGTCTGGAACGTCCCGGCCGGGTCGCCTCCGAGGAACTTGACGGCGCCGATCTCGGTGATCTCGCAGTCGATGGCGGTTGCACCCGTCGTCTCCAGGTCGAGCACACAGAACGGGACCTCGTGGAGGGGCGCCCCCATGTCCTCGAACGTTCGTTGACCGGCCAGCATCGCCACCTCCGCTCGACGACGGTACATCGAACGGGTGTTCGATTCAAGTCGGGGCGACTTGCGAAGGCGCCGCAGAGGCTTGAAACTCGCCTCATGCGATTCGAAGGACGCGTGTACTACGACTTCTCTCCACAGGTGTGGCGCTTCTACCGATTCCTCGCCGCGGTCGGGAAGAAGGGTGCCGACCTGCGCCTTGATTGGCGATCGTTCCTCGCAGATGACGATCCTCAGAGCGCAGCCGGGTTGGCGTTGGTCGAATCGGTGAGGCGTGACCATCCCGATCGGCACGGGGCCTTCCTCCAGGCACTGCTTGCGTTGCGGCATCTCGAAGACGCCGACCTCACCGACCCGCGCACCGCAGCTGCCGCGGCCGAAGCCGCAGGTCTCGCCGACGTGATCGAGCCACGTCCAGATGCGGTCACTGCATCGACTGAGGAAGGGCGGGCATTGGGCGTGACCGGTACCCCGACAATCCACCGCCACGGACCAGTTCTCAGGGTTGAAGTGAACCCGGCGGCCTATGAGGGGGATCTGCTCGAACGGTTGAGCAGAATCGATGCGGTGTTGGAAGACGACGGGATTTGGGTGTTGGAGAAGCCGGGATGAATCGTGGGGCAGCCGGGCAGCGGAGTAGTTGAGAGAAACTTCCGGCCCATTTGCGACGGAGACAGGTTTCTTGTCACTCTCCCGATATAGAGTCGAACACATGTTCGATAGCATGAGGATTCAAGAGATCGAAGCGAACTCGATCCCGGCCGATCTGGACACGATGTCTCCGGGTCCCGTGCTGGCCGGGTTCCTGGCATCGATTGATGTCGACAAGGTGTCGGGGTTTGACCGGGTGGTCGTGTTGCGGGCGCATCAGCGCATGGCGTCTCACTATTCGGCTCGGGCATATCGGGACATGGCTGCGGTAGTTGATGCGATGTCCGAGTTCGAGGACCAGCCGGCCATGGCAGCCGAATCCGGGGCGGCTGAGATCCGGGCGGCGCTGCACCTGACCCGGCGTGCCGCCGACACTGAGCTTGCTTTCGCCCTCGACCTTCGGGACCGGTTTCCTCGCCTTGCCGACATGCTCGAGGGTGGCGAGATCGATGTGCGGCGCGCAAGGACGATCGAACGCTGCACGGTGCATCTCACCGACGAGGCGGCCCGTAACGTCGTAGACCGCCTCGCCGACGTGGCGGCTGGGTTGACGACCGGGGAGTTGGCCGCCCGGGTCCGCAGGTTGTGTATCGAGGCGAATCCCGACGAGGCCGACGCCCGCTATGTCTGGAGTGTCGCGGACCGTCGGGTTGTGATGGAAGCCACCGAATCGGGGACGGCGAACCTCCTCGGCTTCGATCTGCCCCCACATCGGGTCGCTGCACTCACTCGGCGTATCAATATCATCGCTCGCAGTCTCAGAGGAGGCGGTGAGACCCGGACGATGGACCAACTCCGCGCCGACGTGTACCTCGACCTGCTCGATGGCAACAATCGACGAACCTCAAACGGCGCCGGTGTGGTTGATATTCGCGTCGACCTCGACACCCTTGCCGCCCTCACCAACCATCCCGGCGAACTCGCCGGATACGGCCCTGTCATCTCGGACATCGCGAGACAAGCCGCCGAAAACCAACAACGATGCGAGTGGCGCTACACGGTGATCGACACGCAGACCGGCCAATCCGTCCACACCGGCACCACACGGCGCCGACCAACTCTGTCACAACGCCGAACTGTCGAAGCTCGCCAGCCGACGTGTATCTTCCCGGGCTGTCGCATGCCCGCAACCCAGTGCGATCTCGACCACCGGATCCCGTGGTCTCGAGGCGGACCGACAACCGTCGATCACCTCGCACCCCTCTGCCGCCACGACCACATCACCATCAGACACAAAGCAGGATGGACCTACCGGCGACTATCCAACGGCGACTACCAGTGGACCAGCAGACTCGGCCATACCTTCACCACCACCCGCGCACCACCATGATCCCGCCGACCGACGCCCGCCCGTAGACACGAAACCGCGACCAGAACCACCCCTTGTGACTTGTGGCTTGTGGCGTGTCGCTTGTCGCCTGTTGCCTGTAGCAACCCGCCGCTTCATCTCTGAGCGCGGTGCTGCCTTGCAGCTTCATAAAGGAGGACTGCAGCCGATACCGAGGCGTTGAGGGAGTCGGCGTCTCCTGCCATGGGGACACGGACCGGCGTTCCTGCTTCTCTCCATGCATCTGAGACCCCGGCATGTTCGGAGCCGATCACGATGGAGACGGGGCCGGAGAGATCGGCGTCCCAATAGTCCGACTCCGCGTCCGGAGTGGCGATCACGATCGCTCCGTGCTCGCGGGTCCAGGTGATAGCGGCGCCGGTATCGGTGACGGCGAAAGGGACCGAGAACAGCGCACCTTGTGAGGCGCGTACGACATTCGGGTTGAATGGGTCGACCGTGGCGTCGGCGATGAGGAGGGCGGCGCCGGTGGCGTCTGCCGTCCGGAACATAGCACCGAGGTTTCCGGGCTTCTCGATGGCCTCGGCAACCAGGACCAGGTCTCGATCGAGATTCTCGGCGGTGGTGATCCATGTCAGTGCGACGGCGATGATGCCATCGGGGTTCTGACGCATCGAGAGCTTGTCGAATGCGACGGCCGAGACGGTGGTGAGACGGACGCCGGACCCTGCGATGCCATCGGCGAGAGATACGGTCGCCCGCGGCGCGTAGTCGGGGCAAAGGAAGATCTCGTCGATCGACGCTCCCGCTTGGACGGCTCGTTCGGCCTCCCTCGTGCCTTCGATGAGGAAGCGGCCGGTCGCGTCGCGATGGCGCCGCTTCTTCAGCCGGGCGGTCTCGATGATCCTCCGGTTCGCCGGGCTCTCGATGTCGCCGCTCACCAGCCTCCGCCCCCTCCCGACGAGAAGCCGCCTCCGCCGCTGAACCCTCCGAAGCTGCCGCCGCTCCACGTTGACCCGCCCCACGATGATCCGCCACTCGAGCCGAATCCGCCGCCCCCGCCCCACCACGATCCCCGGTCTTTCGACCACGAGGCATCGCCGTAGACGGGTTCCCACCCGTAGGAGCCCGAGACGCCGCGGGTGATCACCCAGTGGTGGTAGAAGAAGGTGAACGGGTCGAAGGATCCGACGCCGTCGGGAATCGGGGATTCGCTCCACGTGTCGGTCTGTCCGCTGGTACCCGCATGGGCGAGTTCTGGAGCGAACCGGTCGGCGTCGTCGATGCTGCTGTCGGCAAGCGCACGTCGCTGGGCGGCATAGGCGACGGCGAACTCGCGGGGCCCCCGCGGATCGGAGGCGCCAAAGGCCGCGGCGACGTCCGCATACGAGCCAACGAGACCGAGGTGGTGCAGCGCTTCGCGGGCCTGGAGCCATCGGCGCATCGCCTGGGCCGGTTCGAGCGACATGGCCAAGACGCCTGCGATCGTCCGCGCCGAATCGCTTGAGGTGTAGGCAGCGAGTTCATCCCGAAGGTGCTCGTACACCTCCGGCCCGTCGTCGCGACGCTCGAGGAGTGCAGCCGTGATTGAAATCGGGAGACCGAGACGGTGCGTGATCGCTCGCACACGATCGACGGCTCCGTCCGTCATGAGGCCTGCAAGAGCGAACTCGACTGCTTCCGCCGGGTCGAAGCCACGATCGCGGTGCCGCCGGTATCCGTCGAGGAACTCTCGTGTGTTGCGCTCATTTCGGTTCATCAGAAGCAGCGCTGCGATCGCCGCAGGATCGAGACCATCGGCGGTGAGCCCCGCCGCCTCGGAGGCGAGGGACACACGGACGCTCTCGTACCGCTCGATCGCGTGATCAGTGTCGTTGTCGAGATCTGCAAGTGCGGCGGCCACCGCCGGACGAGCGGTTGACTCGGGAAGGAGTTCGTAGAGCCGCTCGAGACGATCGACCTTCACTTCAGCTTCGGCCGACGCCGCTCGATACTCTGCGACGGACTCGCTCAGCGGAGTGGTGCCGTCCAATGCCGGGGCAGCATCGGCTACGGCCAGTCCGAGCGGGGTGACCGAGACATCCCCGATCGGAGACGGGATGAGTTCTGCGACGAGTGCGTCGCCGGTTCGACGGCGGGCAGCGGCGACGCGGTGCGGCCGCAGCGATGCGATCAGTCGATTGAGGTTGCGTCGCTTCGATTCGAACTCAGCGTCGTCGTCGTGATCGACGGCGACGGCCTCGTCGGCGGCTTCCTGGACGGCGCTCTCGAGAATGGAACGCTCCTCGGAGGCTCGCAGATCGAGCGGCTCCCGGGTGTCGGCAACGAGACGTGCTCGGTCGACAACCTCGAGGAGACCGAGGCTCCACAAAGATCGCATCACGTCGGGATCCGTCGGGCGACCCGAAGCGACCCGCCAGAGTTCCGTGACGCCATCAGAGGTGGAGACGTCGTTGACGGCCGGCGTCGCCGCGGCATAGTCGGCATACCGGGGGAGGTCGGCTCCGGATGGCTCCAGATCGGCGAGATCGGCGTCGATGAGGCGTTCGCGCTCGCGTCGCTGTTCGTTCCTGCGTTTCCGCCGTCCACCGAAGACCAGCCGGACGAACGTGTAGATGAAGAAGCCCACGATGCCGAAGAAGAAGATGGCTCCGATGGGGAGACCGCTCGAGCCAGCGTCCTCGGTGAGCGTGCCGGCAAGGGCCTGCTCGACCGATCCGACGATCGCAAGGAGACCGCCCTCGAAATCGCCTGCAGAGAAGAAGCTCGTTGCCGACCCTGCGATGGCCTCCCCGGGGACGGTCAACCCTTCCTGGGTGACGATCTCGGTCCGTCGTTCGTCGAGCGAGACGAGGACCAGAATCCCGTTCTTCTCTACGGGATCACCGACGCCCCACGCGTTCGCGAGATCGGATGCGAAGTCTGCAGGGTTGGCGCCGCGGCTGTCCTGCACGACGACGATGGCAATGGGGTTCCCATAGTGCCCCACGATCCGCGAGATGGCGTCCTCGATGCGCTGCGGATCGTTGACGATGCCCGCCTCGTCGGTGAAATAGCCCTGACACACAACACCCTGATACTCCCCGCACTCGACCGTCTCACGCTGAGCGTCGGCCGGCGACACGGTCCCGACGACGGCGAGGAAGGCAAGAACGAAGAACAGGGCGCTCCGGAGCGTGATGGTCATAGGTGCGATGATGGTCGTTCTGAGACACAAGACACAAGCTTCAAGCTCCAAGATGCCCACCTCGACCTGCGCTTGCAGCTCGAAGCTTGCAGCTGATCAGTACAGTTCGTACGCTCCTGCGATCAACCGATCCCGGACGCCTTCCCAGTCTGCGAGTGATTCTTTGACGATCGCTTCGACGATGGCTTCGTCGGCAATGCCGGCAGTCTCCACGTGGACGACCTGAGGCTCCGTCACCGGGCGCCCGATCGAGGACAGCATGCGGATCGTTGTCTCGTGTGCGTCGGTTTCGTCCATCAGGCGTCGTGAGATGTCGTCAGCGAACGCGTGATAGGTCTTGCCGACGTGGGCGGCAGGGTTCTTCCCCGCCGTCGCTTCGAGGCTCATCGGGCGATAGGGCGTGATCAAGCCTCCGTAGCGATTCCCCCGACCGACCTGTCCGTCATCACCGGCTTCAGCCGAGGTCCCGGTCAGGGAGAGGTACTGGGAATCGAGGGTATCGGCCTGGTTGACTCGAACCGTCGTGCCGTTCCCGAAACCGTCCCGAACGAGGGCGAGTGCATCGATCCTGACCCGTTCGATGACCTCGTCGTATGCGGATCGGTTCGCGACCTTCCTGGCGAGCACCGGAGCCGCGATGGTGACGACGACCTCGCTTCCGTCACGTGCGCCCATGACTTTGATGTCGCGACCGATCGGAACGTCTGCCCGGTACGACGCCGAGTTGAGGTAGTGCTCGAGTCGGTACACGACGTCTTCGAGCGGGGAGAAGGGGAGCGAGACGGCCGCGAACGACGTGTCGTTCGACCTCGGTGCGGCCTCACGGTGTCCCCGGTTGACGACGTCGGCGAGATCGGCCGCAGCCTGAGTGAGCCACAGCTCGACCTCGAATGCGTCCTCCGTCGCATCAGGGAGCAGGGCGAGGAGACGCCTGCGCGTGTCCACGGTCAGAACGTCGACGTTGGGCTTCCATTCGGCGGGTGAAGTTCACCTTGCCGACGAGGACGAGTTTCGATCGTTTGGTGTGCTCGCCGCCGCCGAAGCCGACGTTCACGGAACCCGCGGCGAAGATCGCCTTGTCGACGTTGAAGTGCTGAACTCGTCCGGTTTGTTCGAGCGACGAGCGTGCCAGGTCGCGAGCGAGCTCCTCGGCGAGGTGGTCGCAGATCGTGTCCGGGTGGCCGATCCCTTTGCGCTCAACGAACTCAACGGGCGGGTCATAGGGCGAACGATTAGTGACGGTGAGATTCATGGGGCTCCTGAGTCGGCGCGCATCGTACCGGTTGCACTGGTCAATCTCCGGCGGACGGGTTCCAGTGCTCGCGATGAATGGCATCGGCGCGACGCCCTCTGGCGAGGGAGCCGGATCGACGATCGACTGCGCCGTGACCGATGGTGACGATACCGATCGGCGCGACGTCGTCGGGGATGTCGAGCAGCGCCGAGAGGGCCCCAAGGTTGTGTGAACCGAGGAATCCGGCGGCAAGACCTTCGTCGACAACGGCGAGGAGAAGCAGCATCATCGAGGCGCCGGCGTCTACCCACCAGTAGGGGATCGGCCATCCTTCTTCGCGCCCCGCCGGGCCATCCGGTCCGCCTTTGTCGGGTTCTCGGTAGCGATCGAGATATGCGGCCCTATTCGAGCAGATGATCACATGGACGGGTGCACGCGAGATCCACGGGTCGAAGCCATCGGCGACGTATTCGTCCTCGTGCGCCAGTTCGGCGATCTCTCGGCGGCGGCCCTCGTCGGTGACGACGACGAAGGACACACCTTGGGAGAATCCGGCACTCGGGGCTCGCTGGGCCCGATCGAGGATGCGATTGAGGACGTCCGCGTCGACCGGATCGTCCGTGTAGTTTCGGACCATCCGGCGACGGCGAACGGCTTCTTGGAACTCCACGTCAGAGGTCGACCAGCGCCTCTTCGATGTTCTCGAGAGCAGATTTCGCATCTGAGAACAGCATCATCGTCGACGGCATATAGAACAGCGGGTTGTCGATGCCTGCGAAACCGGGAGCGAGGCTCCGTTTGATCACGACCGCGGTGGCCGCCAGATCGACTTCGAGGATCGGCATCCCGTAGATGGGACTGGTCGAATCGTCTCGTGCCGACGGGTTCACCACGTCGTTCGCTCCGACGATCAACACCACGTCCGTGTGCGGGAAACGCGGGTTCGAATGGTCGAGATCGAGGAGCACGTCGTAGGGGACGTCTGCCTCTGCGAGCAACACGTTCATGTGTCCCGGCATACGGCCGGCAACAGGATGGATCGCGTACTCGACGGTGATCTCCCGCTCCTCGAGTGCCGTTGCAAGATCCCGAACCGCATGTTGGGCCTGGGCGACGGCGAGGCCGTAGCCTGGGACGACGATCACCTTCTGCGCATAGGCGAGGGCGATCGCAACGTCCTCCGGCGTGGCGCTGTTGACCGGTTTGTCGCCTGCATCGATCGGAGCGGCACCCTCGGTACCGAAGCCGGCGAAGAGCACGTTCGCAAGCGATCGGTTCATCGCCTCGGACATCTGCACGGTGAGGATGAACCCGGCCGCACCGACAAGGGCACCGGCGATGATCAGTCCCTGGTTCCCGATGACGAAGCCCGCCATCGCGGCAGCGACGCCGGACAGGGAGTTGAGCAGTGAGATGACGACGGGCATGTCGGCTCCACCGATCGGGATCACACCCGTGACACCGAGGACGAGTGCGAGGGCTGCGAGAATCCAATATCCGAGAGGCTCGTTGAATCCGATCGCCCACACGGACGCGCCCGTCATCAGGAGGACGATGACCAGGTTGAAGAAGGGACCCCCGGGAAGAGCGACCGGCTTCCCTGTGATCATGCCCTGGAGCTTTCCGTACGCGACGAAGCTTCCCGAGAAGGTGACGACACCGATCGCGATCGACAATGCGACGGTGACTTCGGTCTCGGTTGCGTACGGGGCGTTGGTTGCAACGATCGTTCCGACGGCGACGATCTCGGCGAACGCAACGAGGGCCGATGCTCCGCCGCCGAAGCCGTTGAATGCCGCAACGAGTTCCGGCATCGCGGTCATCTTCACCTTGAGAGCGAGGACCGCACCGACGGCGCTACCGATGAGCGCTCCGACGATGATCACCCACCACAGGATCGTCGCGGCCTCTGCCAGATCCAGATGTGAAGGATTCAGATCGGTGAGATAGGCGAGCGTGACGATGATTGCAAGGGCCATACCGGCCCCGGCAATCTGGTTCCCGCGCCGAGCTGTGCGTGGCGAGCCGAGGCCTCGGAGGCCGAGGACGAAGAGAACCCCGGCCGCGAGATAGAGGAGCACCATCATTTCTTTGCTCCCGGCTTCTTCTTGAACATCTCGAGCATTCGGTCCGTGACGAGGAAGCCTCCCACGACGTTGATCATGGCGAAGGACATGGCGAGAAGGCCGAGGATGATCGCCACCGGCCCGTCGGCGAAGGCAGCCGCGATGATCGCTCCGACGATCGTGATACCCGAGATTGCGTTCGCCCCCGACATGAGCGGGGTGTGCAAGGTCGGGGGGACCTTCGAGATGACCTCGAAGCCGACAAAGGCAGCGAGGACGAACACGACGATTCCCTGGATGAACTCGGGACTCATGAGGCCTCCTCTTCCAGGCCCATGGCCGTTCGGGTCCGAGGGTGAACGATCCGGCCCTGGTGGGTGATCGTCGCAGGGCCGGCAACCTCGTCTTCGAGATCGACGGCGAAGCCATCTTCGGTTCGCCAGCGTCCGACCAGCTCCTGGAGGTTCCGTGCGTACATGCGGCTTGCGTCGGTAGCGACACGGCTCGGTAGATCGATCGGTCCGTAGATCGTGACGCCGTCGACGTTCACGATTTCGTCCGCGACCGTGCCTTCGACGTTGCCGCCGGATGACGCTGCCATGTCGACGATCACTGATCCTGGATGCATCCCTGCGACGACGTCGGCGGTGATGAGCGTCGGGGCGGGACGTCCGGGGATCTGGGCGGTGGTAACGATCATGTCTGCCTTGGCAACGTAGTCGGCGAGTATCTCTTGCTGCTTCGCCGCGGTCTCCGCGTCGACCTCTTTGGCGTAGCCGCCTTCGTCCATCTCGATAGTGGGGGCTGCGACGAACTTGGCGCCGAGGCTCTCGACCTGCTCCTTCGTCTCCGGTCTGATGTCGTAGGCGTGGACGATCGAACCGAGGCGTCGGAACGTGGCAATTGCCTGGAGCCCTGCGACACCGACACCGAGCACGAGTGCACGGGCTGGCGGGATCGTCCCCGCAGCGGTGACGAGCATCGAGGGGAACTTGGGGGATTCCGACATTGCCAGCAGTACGGCGGCGTAGCCGGCGATGTTGGCTTGGGACGACAACGCGTCCATGGACTGGGCCAGCGTGGTGCGCGGGACCGCTTCGACCGCGAGCGCTGTGACGTTGCCTTCCGCGAGGGCCTCGACGAGGTCGGTCGCTATGAACGGGTCGAGGAACCCGGCGAGGACGGCGCCTTCCGGTATCAGTCCGATCTCGTCGATCGTGGGCGGGCCGACCCTGAGAACGAGGTCGGCGTCGTGTGCCGTCGCCGAGTCGGCGACGATCGTTGCTCCTGCCTCAACGAGCGTCTCATCGGGGAAGCCGGCGGCATTACCCGCTCCAGTCTCCACACGCACGTCCCAACCCCATCCGGTGTACACCTTGACGGCGGCGGGAACGGCGGCGATACGACGCTCGTGATCGGCACGTTCGAGTGGTATTCCTAGTCGCATCGGCGGGAACGGTAACTGAACTCGTGCCACATAGGAATTCCTGGCAAGATCCGGCGATCTGGGAATGCGACCCTTGCCTCGGATGCCTGTTCATGGCAAGGTCGGTGGAACGGAGGAACCATGCACCGACAGCTTCTCGAACGACCCGGGTCGATCATCGGATGGCCGCTCAAGTCGACCGAAGTTGATGACCTCGCGCCGGCTCCCGGCGAGATCAGCATCGGCGTGGCGGCATGCGGTGTCTGCCGCACCGACCTCCAGATCGTCGAAGGGGACCTCGCCGCCCGCTCCCTGCCCATCGTTCCGGGGCACCAGGTCGTCGGTCGTGTGCTGCGGGTTGGGGGAGGAGTCTCGGATTGGGCGGTGGGGGAGCGAGCAGGCGTGGCGTGGCTGGCCGGCGCGTGCGGATCATGCGAGTACTGCAGGAGCGGGCGGGAGAATCTGTGTGCTGATGCGGTCTTCGCGGGCTGGGATCAGGACGGCGGCTATGCAGAGCAGATTGTCGTTCGAGCCGACTACGCCCTGCGGATCCCGGCATCGTTCTCCGACGTTGATGCCGCACCGCTGCTGTGTGGTGGGATCATCGGGTACCGGTCACTGAAGATCTCGGGCATCCGACCCGGCGGAAGACTCGGCCTGTACGGGTTCGGCGCCTCGGCGTTGCTCGCCATGCAAGTGGCTACGCACTGGGGGTGCGACGTCTTTGTCGCGACCCGATCGCTGGTCGAGCAAGAGCGGGCGATCGAGTTCGGAGCGGCGTGGACCGGGTCGTACCACGATCGTCCGCCGACGTCACTCGATGCAGCGGTCACATTCGCCCCGGTCGGACATGTCGTGGTGGAGGCACTGAAGTCCGTGGCACGCGGGGGCGTGGTCGCGATCAACGCCATCCACCTCGATCGGATACCCGAATTCGGATACGACCTCCTGTGGGGTGAGCGGCAGATTCGCAGCGTCGCGAACTTCACCCGCGAGGATGCTCGCGAGTTTCTCGACCTCGCCGCCGAGATCCCGATTCGGACCGTGCCCGACGTCTACCCCCTCGCCGATGCCAACCTTGCCCTCCACCGACTCAAGGACGGTCTGGTTGAGGGCGCGGCCGTGCTGGTAACGGATACGTTGACGGTGTAGATCCTGACAGCGCTCGACGCGCGGATTCAGCGTCGCGATGAGGTTCGACATGAATGGCATGCTGAGATCGTCGCTCTCATAGCGCCGACTGTGGAGCGGCCCCCTCGACGAGCGTACGCGAGAGTGCCTGCTGTCTGCTGTTTGCTGTCTGCTTCTCGACTCAGCCGTCGAGGAAGAAGTCGGGCATCAGATCGGCGTCGGGGGCGTCGGCGTAGGCTGACAGGTCGGTCACACCGGCTTGGGCGAGCACTTCGTCGTCGATGTAGAAGTTCCCGGTTGTCTCGCGACTGGGTCGGGTGAAGATCTCGTAGGCGGCATCGGCCATGATCTCCGGCTTGCGTGTCCGTCTCATCGCGTTGTCCCCGCCCAGCAGATTCTGGACGGCAGCGGTGGCGATCGCCGTGCGCGGCCACAGGCTGTTGACGGCGATCCCGCTGCCCATGAACTCAGAGGCCATGCCGAGGGTGCACATCGACATGCCGTACTTCGCCATCGTGTATGCGAGGTTGTTGGCGAACCAATGGGGCGACAGGTTCAGCGGCGGGCTGAGACTGAGAATGTGAGGATTCTCTGCGTGCTTCAGATACGGAACACAGGTCCTCGAGACGAGATAGGTGCCCCGGGCGTTGATGTCCTGCATCAGGTCGTATGACTTCATCGGGAGTTGCTCGGTGCCGGAGAGGTTGATCGCAGAGGCGTTGTTGAGGCAGATGTCAATGCCCCCGAACGCTTCGACGGTCTTCGCCACGGCGGCCTCGACCTGGTCGTCGAAGCGGATGTCACCGACGATGGGGAGTGCGCTACCCCCTGCCTCCTCGATTTCCTTGGCGGCGGTGAAGATCGTCCCTGGGAGCTTCGCGTTGGGTTCGGCGGTCTTCGAGATCAACGCGACGTTGGCGCCGTCGGCGGCGACGCGCCTGGCGATGGCGAGGCCGATACCGCGACTCCCCCCAGACATGAACATGGTCTTACCGGCCAGGTCCGACATGCGCGCTCCTTCGCTCTGCTCGAGTGCAGGCTACTGCCCGGCGCCGGGACAGCAGAGTTGGCGCATCTCCTCTCGAGCTTCGGCGCGGAGCGCCTCCAACGGCGAGCGCATCGTCCCGGGGGAGAGGCCTTCCAGCTCGGCCGCCGCATAGGTACCCGCCAGGCCGTACCGCTCGACGGTGGCCGAGACCGCCGAGAGACGGTCCTGGGCATCAAGATCTGTTTGCGCCGCAGCGACGAGTTCGGGGGCGTAGTTCGACGATGCCGTGATCGCCCCATATGCCCCCCGCAGATGTGCCTCGTGGACAACCCGGGATGCACCCGTGTACAGGTAGTAGCCGTCATCGACGCCGTTGAGGATCGGAGCCACCCGATCGGGATCGCCGCCCGAGTCCTTCAGGCCGACGATGTTCGGATGGCTGGCCAGACCGACCGCGGTCTCGACGGGCAGTTCGTAGGAGGTGACCGCAGGGACCGAGTAGCAGAAGACGGGGAGGGGGGAACCGTCCGCGACTGAGCGGAAGAACGAGGCGACGAGTTGGTGGTTGTGACGCAAGAGGAGTGTGGGTGTGATGACGAGCACGGCATCTGCCTCTCCATTGACTGCTTCGGCGATCTGAACGGAGGCCTGGCGGACCGATTGGGCCGAGATGCCGGCCAGCAAGAATGCCGACGAGCCGAGTTCGTCTCGCGCCGTCGCGGTGAGGATGGCCCGTTCGTCTGGTTCGAGGTAGGGCCCCTGACCGGTAGAGCCACCGATGAGGAAACCTTCGATCCCTCGGTCGGTGAGCACTCCGAGGTTGTGGCGATGTGCACTGACGTCGATCGATCCGGCGCTGTTGAACGGCGTGATCAGCGCGGCCATCGTACGGGGCGGGGTTTGCATTACGGTCTCCAATCCGAGTGGAAGAAGCGGCCGCGCGGCTCGTCGGTCCGTTCGTAGGTGTGGGCGCCGAAGGAGTCGCGCTGCGCCTGGATGAGATTCGCCGGGAGACGATCCGAGCGGTAGCCATCGTAGAAAGCCAGAGCCGATGAGTACGCGGGAACGGGGATGCCTGCGGTGACAGCCCTGGCGACGGTACGCCGCCAACCCGGCTCGGCGGCGGTTACGGCGTCGCGGAAGAAGCCGTCCACGAGGAGATTCGAGAGGCCGGGATTGGAGCGGTACGCCGCCGTGATCTCGCTGAGGAATCTCGAGCGGATGATGCATCCTGCCCGCCAGAGCGAAGCGATGGTCCCGGGGTCGAGATTCCACCGGTACTCGTCGGAGGCGGCCTCGAACAGCATGAAGCCCTGGGCGTATGAGACGATCTTGGATGCGTAGAGGGCATCCTCGAGATCGGCAATGACGCTCTTCTGGTCATCATGTATTGCGCCGGTCGGTCCGGACAGCACTTGGGCCGCAGCGGTGCGTTCGCCGAGGAGTGCAGACACGATTCGTGCGTAGACGGCTTCAGAAACCAGGGTCGTCGGCATCGCCTGATCCATCGAGGCCATGACCGTCCACTTTCCGGTGCCCTTCTGTCCCGCCGCGTCGAGCACGCGGTCGAGGAGTGGTGTTCCGTCGGTGTCGACGGTTCCCATGATGTCTCGAGTGATGTCGATGAGGAACGAGTCAAGGCGGCCCTGGTTCCAGCGGGTGAAGATCGCTTGCATCTCTGTGGGAGTCAGGCCGAGGCCGCGGCGCATCACGTCGTACGCCTCGGCGATCACCTGCATATCGCCATACTCGATCCCGTTGTGAACCATCTTGACGTAGTGGCCGGCGCCGCCCGGTCCGACCCATTCGCAGCATGGCTCTCCGTCGGCCACGGCAGCGATCGTCCTGAAGATGGACTCGACTTCGGGCCACGCAGCGATGTTGCCGCCCGGCATGATCGACGGTCCGTATCGGGCACCGTCCTCGCCGCCTGATATCCCCATCCCGATGAAGCGGATGCCAAGATCGGCGAGTCGTGCGTTTCGTCGCTGGGTGTCGGTGAAGAGCGAGTTTCCGCCGTCGATGACGATGTCGCCCCGCTCGAGCAGAGGAATCAGGGCATCGATCTGATCGTCGACCGGTTGTCCTGCCTTGATCATGAGCATCACGGCACGGGGCCGTTCCAATGCGTCGATGAGGTCTTCGATCGAGTGCGTGCCGACGATCGACGCTTCCGAGGCATCGCCCGACAGGAACTCGTCCGTCCTCTCCGGCGATCTGTTGTAGACCGCAACGGTGAAGCCGTGGTCGGCCATGTTCAGGACCAGGTTGCGGCCCATGACGGCGAGGCCGATGAGTCCGAGGTCTGCATGCTGCGCCATCGTGTCGACGCTAGTACCTATCCGGGCAGTTCCTCGCCGTAGAGCCAGACTGCGAAGAGGTCGTTGAGATCTCGGCCTGAGGTCTCCTCTGCGAGATCGATGAACTCGTCGGTGGTGGCATTGCCGTTGGCGTAGCGCTCGGTGTACGTACGCAGGGTCTCGAAGAATGCCTCGTCGCCGACCTCGTCGCGCAGGGCGACGAGCACGAGGGCGCCTCGTTGGTACACACTGCTGCTGAAGAGATCGTCGGGTGGAGGCGTGCCCGGCGGTCCGTAGCCGGCGACGCGTGCCGCCTCGGTACGATTCGCGACTTCTTCCCGGTAGGCGCCCGCGCCGTAGAGATGCTCGATCCAGAGCAATTCCGAGAAGGTGGCGAAACCTTCGTTGAGCCAGATATCGCCCCACTGTGCGACGGAGACCGAATCCCCGAACCATTGATGAGCAAGTTCGTGGACGTGGACATATTCGAAGAAGGGAGCGTCGACCATCGATCGTCCGAAAACGGAGAGCGTCTGATTCTCGAGAGCGTGTTGGAATCCGTCGACGACGGCGATCCCGTACCGGTCGAACGGGTACGGCCCAAATGCCTCCTCGAGAACATTGATCATTTCACCCGTACGCCCGAGCGCCGCCGGTGCGTCTCCAACGAGGTCCGATGGGAGCACGTTCCTGACGGGCAGACCCGCGGCCGAGGTCGACACGGGATCCTCAACGATCTGCCATCCGTCGCCGATGACCACGGTCGCGAGGTACGGCGCCATGGGAGTATCCATCGACCAGCGGTAGGTCGTGGTCGTGTCACTCTCGGCAACCTCGATCAGCTCTCCATTGGCTGCCCCCATGAAACCGGCGGGGACGGTGACGCTGAACGAGAACGTTGCCTTGTCGATCGGATGATCATTCGCGGGGAACCACGAGTGGGCTGCATCGGGTTCGGCCACAACGAACTGTTCCCCTCCGGGGCCGGCAAGCCAGCCGATCTCCAGGGGGAGCGCCGCCGACTGCATCGGTGCCGGCGTGCCGTGATAGGAGACCTCGATCGTGAAGTGATCACCCGAGGAGACCTGGCTTGGATGGATCACGAGTTCTTCGCCGTCCCTACGGAAGTCTGCTTCCTCTCCGTCGACGGACAGTCTGTCGATCTCCCACCCAACGAAGTCGAGATTGAAGTCGGAGAGGTTCTGTGTGGCAATCGCGGTGACGACTACCTCCGCTCCAACCGAACCATCGGTTTCGTAGGTGAGGTCGATGTCGTAGTGCTGAACGTCGTACCCGCCGTTTCCGAGCCCCGGGTAGTACCGGTCTCCAATCCCGGCAGCCCCAGCCAAGAACGGCAACGTCGATGTCGGAACCAGGCTCGTCGAGGTCGAGTCCTCGCCCTGACTGCACGAACCAGCAATGAGGATCACAGCCAGGATGATGACGGATCGTTTCACAAGAGAACGGTACCTACATCAGCACCGGAGTAGGGACAGCAGCTGCGCTCCATAGCTACTCCGCTACTCAGCTACCCGGCTACCCGGCTACTCCGCCACCCGGCTACTCAATTACTCAGCTACTCAGCTACTCAGCTACTCAGCTACTCAGCTACTCGGCTACCCGGCTACCCGGCTACTCAGCTACCCGGCTACTCAGCTACTCATCCCCACCGCCCGTGCGACCGCGTCCCCCATCTCGGTCGTCGACGCGGCTGGTCCTGTTCCCGCGATATCGGCGGTGCGGAGACCGGCGGCAAGGACGTCGTCGACGGCGGTCTCGATCGCAGCGGCGGGTTCGCCAAGGTCGAGCGAGTGCCTGAGTGCCATCGCGGCTGCGAGGATCGTTCCGAGCGGGTTCGCGACGTTCTTACCTGCGATGTCGGGAGCGGAGCCGTGGACCGGTTCGTAGAGGCCCGGCGGACCGTCGCCGATTGAGGCGGACGGGAGCAGGCCGAGGGTGCCCGGCAGCATGGATGCCTCATCGGTCAAGATGTCGCCGAACAGGTTCCCGGTCACGACGACATCGAAGTCTCGGGGACGTGACAGCAGGTACATCGCCATCGCGTCTACCAGCACCACTCCGTAATCCACGTCGGGGAACTCGTCCTCCATGACCCGCGCCGCAGTTCGTCGCCACAGACGTGACACCTCGAGCACGTTGGCTTTGTCGACGGAGGTGAGCTTGCCTCTTCGTCCACGGGCGGCCTTGCCGGCTACCCGAACGACGCGTTCGATCTCCGGCACTGAGTAGACCATCTCGTTCCTGGCGACCATCCCGTCCTCAGAGAGCGAGGACGGACCGAAGTAGATGCCACCGGTCAACTCGCGAACGAACAGGATGTCGACCCCGGACGCGTCCCGAAGCGGGGACGCGGCCGGGAAGTGAACCTGGATGGGACGGAGGTTCACGTAGAGGCCGAGCTCGGATCGGATCCGGAGCAGGCCGTCTTCGGGTCGCGTCTTCGCCGTCGGGTCGTCCCACCGCGGACCACCGACGGCGCCGAGGAGAATCGCTTCCGACGAACGGCACCCTTCGACCGTTGAGGAGGGGAGCGGGATCACCGGTTGCGTCGATCGCCGCGCCGCCGATGAGGTATTCCTCGAACGTGAAGTTCAAGCCAAAGCGGATCGCTACCGCCTCGAGGACCTTCTTCGCTTCTGCAACGACCTCAGGTCCGATGCCATCGCCGGGTAGGAGAGCGAAGTGGCTCATCGGGCATCGGGAGCGAACGCACCGTTCCGGTCGATGAGCGCCTTGTTCAGCGCTGCAACGAAGGCCCGGGCGGAGCCTTCGACGACGTCGGTTGAGACGCCGCGGCCCGAGTACGTCGTGGGTCCGGTCTGGATGATGACGTTCACTTCTGCCATTGCGTCGGCGCCGGGGGTGAAGGGATTGACCCGGTAGTCGAGGAGCGTCGCGGGGAATCCGAACGCGTCCTGAAGCGCGACGAAGGCGGCGTTCACCATGCCGTCACCCTCGGCTCTGACCTCGATGGGTTCATCTCCCCGCGTGACGCGAACGGTGGCGACCGGCGTTTCCTTGTCACCGCCGCTGAGGTGGAGGCCGACGAGCTTGACGACGTCGGCGGCGATGCCGGCCTCCTCCTCGATGATCGCCCTGAGGCCGTCTTCACCAATCTCGCCTTTGCGGTCGGCGAGTTCTTTGAAACGGTCGAATGCTCGCTGGAATTCGACATCCTCGAGAGAGACGCCCATCTTCTCGAGTGTGTCGGCGAAGGCGGCCCGACCGGAGTGCTTTCCGAGGACGATGACCGACCGCTGTCCGACCTCGGCCGGATCCATGATCTCGTAGGTCTCCCGGTGTTTCAGGACACCGTGCTGGTGGATGCCCGCCTCGTGAGCGAAGGCGTTTCTCCCGACGACGGCCTTGTTGAACTGCACCGGGTAGCCGGTCAAGCGGGATACCAGACGCGACGTCTCGAAGATCTGGGTGGTGTCTGCGCCGACGTCGACACCGAAGTGGTCGCTGCGAGTCCGCACCGCCATGATGATCTCTTCGGTCGACGTGTTTCCTGCTCGCTCCCCGATGCCGTTGATGGCGCATTCGATCTGCCTGGCACCGGCTCCGATTGCGGCGAGGGAGTTCGCAACGGCCATGCCGAGGTCGTTGTGGCAGTGTGTCGAGACGATCACGTTCTCGTCGCCGTCGCGAACCTCGCGGACGACACGCGCGATCAGGGCGGCGAATTCAGCCGGCATGGAGTAGCCGACCGTGTCGGGGATGTTGATCGTGGTGGCGCCCGCGGCGACGGCAGCCCTACACGTCTCGATCACGAACTCGGGATCGGAGCGTGTCGCGTCCTGAGGTGAGAACTCGACGTCATCGGAGTACCTCCTTGCCCGCTTCACTCCTTCGACGATTGAAGTGAGCGCTTCGGCGGGGGTGATGTTCAGCATTCGCTCCATGTGGATCGGAGACGTCGACATGAACACGTGGATTCGTGATCTCTCAGCGGAGGCCAGAGACTCGGCGGCACGATCGATGTCGTCGGGATGGGTTCTGGCAAGTGCTGCGATGACCGGTCCGCGTACCTCGGTTGCGATTCGCCGGATCGCTTCGAAATCCCCAGGTGATGAGGCGGCAAACCCAGCCTCGATGACGTCCACCTTCAGGCGGGCAAGTTGGGTTGCGATCGCAACCTTGTCGTCGGGGGAGAGGGCAATCCCCGGCGCCTGCTCCCCGTCACGCAAGGTCGTGTCGAAGATGACCAATCGATCAGTCATACGTCGTCTGCCGGCACTTTGTCGACCAGGAAGGGCATCATCGCCCGCAGTTCGCGACCCATACGCTCGACCGGATGCTCGAAGACCGCGGCTCGCGCAGCGAGGAGGTTCGGTGTACCGGCCCGATACTCGGCCATCCACTCCCTGGCGAACTCACCCGACTGGATCTCGTCGAGGATCTTTCGCATCTCGGCTTTCGTGCCGTCAGTTGCGATCCGGGGGCCACGGGTGATGTCGCCGTATTCGGCGGTATCCGAGACCGAGTGACGCATCCAGGAGATCCCGCCCTCGAAGAGGAGATCGACGATCAGCTTCAATTCGTGGAGCACCTCGAAGTACGCCATCTCTTCGGCGTATCCGGCCTCGGTGAGCGTCTCGAAGGCAGCGCGGATCATGGAGTCGATGCCACCGCAGAGGATGACCTGCTCGCCGAACAGGTCGGTTTCGGCTTCATCGCTGAAGGTCGTCTCGATCACGCCGGCCCTCGTGCCGCCGATCCCGTGTGCGTAGGAGAGGGCGACGGCCTTCGCCTCACCCGTGGCATCCTGGTGGACAGCGATGAGCGCGGGGACACCGCTCCCCTCGACGAACTGGCGTCGGACGAGATGGCCCGGTCCTTTGGGGGCGATCATCGCGACGTCGACGTCGGGCGGGGGAGTGATGTAGCCGAAGCGGATGCTGAAGCCGTGGGCGAACAACAGGAGATCGCCGGGATTGAGGTTGGGGGCGATGACCTCGTCGTAGAGCTCGGGCTGAACCTGGTCGGGGACGAGGACCATGATGACGTCGGCCCAATCGGCGGCCGCCGCCGGGTCGACGACCTTGAGGCCCGCCTCCGCGGCGCGGTTCGCTCGCGCTGAACCGTCGCGCAGACCGACGACGACGTCGACTCCAGAGTCCTTGAGGTTCATTGCGTGGGCGTGACCCTGGCTCCCGAACCCGAGAACCGCGACCTTGCGGCGGGCGATCAGCGCCGGGTTGGCGTCCCCTTCGTAGTACATCGTCGGCATGGGGCCTCCTCAGGCGCTCTTAGGTTGGCTTTTCGCGGTCTTCTGATCTCTTGCAAGTGCTATACGGCCGGACTTGGCGAGCGACGTCACACCATATGCGCTCATCAGCTGGAGGAAGTCGGCGAGTCGTTCCGGCGGACCCGTGACTTCGAACGTGATCGTCGTCACTCCCACGTCGACCGCCTTCGCCTCGCAGACACGTGCCGCGTCGAGGATCTCGCCGCGAAGCTTCGGACTGGCATTCACACGGACGAGCATGATCTCGCGCTCGATTGCCGTTCCCGGCTCGAACTCGGTGACCTTCACGGTGTGGACGAGCTTGTAGAGCTGCTTGATGATCTGTTCCATCTCTGGACCGTCGACGACCACGGTCATGCGGGAGAGGCCCGGGTCCTCGGTCGGGCCGACCGTGAGCGAATGGATGTTGAAGCCTCGTCGAGCAAACATCGTCGAGACGCGTGCGAGCACGCCCGGCTTGTTCTCGACAAGCACTGCGATGACGTGTTTCACGCGAGGTCCTCCTTGCTGAGCACGATGTCGTCGTTCGATCCGCCGGCAGGCACCATCGGGAACACCATCGCCTCGGGGTCACATGCGAATTCGATGAGCACCGGTCGATCGTTGATGGCCAGCGCCTGCTCGATCACGCCGGCGACCTGATCCGGACGATCGGCGCGCAGGCCGACCGCACCGCACGCCTCAGCGAACATCGCGAAGTTCGGTACGGTCGGTGAGAGTTCGGTCTGCGACAGTCTCCCGTCGTAGAAGAGGGTCTGCCACTGCTTGACCATACCCAACGAGGCGTTGTTCAGAACGGCGACCTTGATCGGGATGTTCTCAACCGACGCAGTGATGAGTTCGGTGCCCGTCATCTGGAAACAACCGTCTCCGTCGATCGCGAAGACGATCTCGTCCGGCGTCCCGACTTTGGCGCCGACCGCCGCGGGAATCGCGTAGCCCATCGTTCCGAGACCGCCAGAGTTGATCCACCGTCGCGGCTCCTCGAAACCCCAGAACTGCGACGTCCACATCTGGTGTTGTCCGACGCCGGAAACGATCGTCGCTTCACCACCGGTGATGCGGTGTAGCTCCTCGATCACGTACTGCTGCTGGATCGGGCCGTTCGGATCCTGATCGTATGCCAGGGGATAGGTGGTCTGCCAGTCGCTCAATGTGGCGAGCCAGGAATCCCTGCTCGGCTGCGGGTCGCGTCCTTCGGTCTCGGCGATCAGCTGCTTGAGGACTGCTTTCGCATCTCCGACGATCGGAACGTCCGCGAAGCGGTTCTTGCTGATCTCGGCCGGATCAACGTCAACGTGGATCACCTTCGCCTCCGGCGCGAAGTGCTTCGGGTCGCCGGTGATCCGGTCGTCGAAGCGCGCACCGATCGTGATGAGAAGGTCCGAACGCTGCATCGCCATCGTGGCGGTGTAGTTGCCGTGCATGCCGGGCATGCCAAGGTTGAGCGGGTGCGAGTCGGGGAAGACCCCTCGGGCCATCAGCGTTGTGACCATCGGCACGCCGATCATTTCGGCGTACCGCTTCAACTCCTTGGCGGCGCCGGCGGCGCCAACGCCACCACCGATGTAGAGGAGCGGGTGCTCGGATTGTTCGATGAGGTCGACCGCGGCCTTGACCTGCCGAGGGTGACCCTTCACGGCGGGTTTGTATCCCGGGAGGTTGATCTCACCCGGCCGGTGCCAGGTCATCGTCGCGGCGAGCACGTCCTTTGGCACATCGACGAGGACCGGGCCCTTCCTGCCGGTGGATGCGAGATGGAATGCCTCCCGGATTGCATCGGGGATCTCGTCGGCACTGGTGATCAGCGAGTTGTGTTTCGTGGCGGGCATTGACATGCCCCACGTGTGCGCTTCCTGGAAGGCGTCGTTCCCGATTGATGTGGTTGCGACCTGCCCCGTGATGGCGACCATCGGCACGGAATCCATGTAGGCGTCCTGAAGTGCCGTCAGGAGGTTCGTTGCGGCGGGTCCGGAAGTCACCATCACAACACCAACGCGGCCGGTGGCGTGTGCATAGCCGGAGGCCATGTGACCGGCGCCCTGTTCATGGCGAGCGAGGACGTGACGAATCGACGAACCGATGAGCGGATCGTAGGCTTGGAGTATCGCGCCGCCGGGCATTCCGAAGAGGACATCGACCCCTTCGTACTCGAGTGATCGGATGAGCGCCTCGGCGCCGCTGAGTTGTTCTGGCATGGTGTTGCTCCGGATACAAGAAACCCCCCGTTTGACACGGAGGGTCAGGCACACACGTTCAGTCGTGTGCGCCTAGGCGATAAGGACTACGAGCAGATTGTCGATCACGGTCATAATGGTTTCCGTCGGGAGCCTGCGATTATGGCAGGACCACGAGGCCTGTCAAGGACGCCATGAATATTGCCAAACAATTGCGCCTGGTTCTCGGCCCGGCAATCGACGCGGCGCGGGCCGTGCTCAGAGATCTTGATGACGATGACATTCCGGGTCGCCTGCGGGCGATAGCGAAGCAGGGTGATGGGACCCTTCCCGTACCTCTCGTCAAGACCTTGCTCCGGCGGATCGACGAAGACGACTGGTTTCGCTCGAAGGTCATCGAAGCGTTCGATCGGATGGGGAGCGAAGATCCGACCTCGTCTGCCTATCTGAATCGGGGGCCGGGTTGGTGGATGGCGGTAGCGGAATCGGTGACAACCCAGGCTGTCTCGGAGGGGGAGGGCCACGTGCGACAACTCGAGGCAGCGCTGGAAGAGGCGCGATCGCTCGGTCGAACGGAGCGAGCCAAGGTGAGGGCCCTCAAGAAGGACGTGGCGTCCGCGGAGAAGGCATCGCAGGCTGTGATCGCCGACCGGCTCGACCCGCTCAGGGCAGCCGTGGCGGAGGCACGATCCGAATGTGACCGGGCGGAGCACCGAGCTGTTGGATTGCGAGCCGACGTGGAGGAAGCAAACGAACAACGGCGCGAGGCAGAGCGAACCGCCGCCGTTCATCTCGAGCAGATTCGAAACGCGAAACAAGAGATCGCGGTGCTTCGGCGATCGGCCGAGGCCGGGGTATCCGAATCGATTCCTCGCGAGCCGCTCGAAATCGCTCGGTGGCTGGACCGGGCTTCAGGCACGCTCACCCCGTTCCGGGAGGCGAGTGTGATCGTTCAAGACGCCGAGAGGCATCCGGGAGCCACCCGACCGGGCATACCGGCCGGTGTCGCTCCGGACTCGGCCGCGTCGATCGATGCGCTCGCAGGACTCGACGGAGTAGCAGTGCTGATCGACGGTCACAACCTCCTCGGTGTGCTCGACACCTCGACGATGTCGACCGGCCGCGCCCGGCGAGAGTTGATCGCCCGTCTTGGCAAGCTCGATCGTCACTTGGGTGAGGCGTCAATCGAGGTCGTATTCGACTCCGACCTCAGCGACGGGCGCCCGATCGCAGTGGCGGAGCGTGGCATCGTGGTGCGATTCGCAGAGGCGCAGGTCATCGCCGACGACGTCCTTGCGGAACTGGCGGCCGAGTACGGCTCCAGAGCGGTTGTGATCTCCAACGACCGTGAGCTCCGAGATCGTTGCGCTCGCCACGGAGCGACCGTGCTCTGGGCCGACGCACTTGCCGCCTGGCTGTAGCGTCGTGCCGATGACGGGATGCCACTTCCTTGTGTGATCAATCTGGATACCCCTGAGCTGGTGCCGAAAGGAATCCTCGTCGACAGGATCACGCGGCTCGGTGATGCTCGGATGATGGATGTCTGCCGGGCACTCGCGACCGCAACGAACTGTTGACGTGTTCAAACGAGCAGTTCGGCGAGGGTCCGGACGGTCGTGAGGTCGGTTGTCCCGGCGATGAGGGTTGTGACACCGGATTCTTTCCACGCTTCGAGACGATCTGCGACGCGTTCTCTTGAGCCGACCAGGCTCACCTCGTCGACGAGTTCGTCCGGGACCGCCCGCATCGCTTCGATCTTGCGGCCGGAGAGGTACGACTCCTGGATGCGATCAGCCGCATCGCCGTAGCCGTAGCGGTGCGCGAGGTCGTGGTAGAAGTTCTTCCCCTTGGCTCCCATCCCCCCGATGTACAGGGAAAGCATCGGTTTGGCGGCGAGGCGCGCCCGCTCGAGGTTGTCATCGAGGAACACGAGCACAGAGACGGCAGTATCGAACCGTTCGGCCTTCCCTGCTTCACCGGATCGGGAGAAACCCTCGTCGAGGACGGGTCGGAAGATGCTGCCGGCCTGTTCCGGGGAGTAGAAGACCGGGAGCCATCCATCGGCGATCTCGGCGGCCAGACGCACGTTGTTGGGTCCAATGGCTGCGAGGTAGATCGGCAGATTCGGGTTGCGGGGTTTGGAGATGAGTTTGAGCGCCTTGCCCACTCCGGTGGTCCCAGGACCCCGGTAGGGCATCTGGTAGTACTCGCCGTCGAACTCGACCGGCTCATCCCTTGCAAGGATCTTCCGAACGATCTCGATGTACTCCCGGGTCATGCGGAGCGGCTTTCCGTACGGGCGGCCGTGCCAACCTTCGACGACCTGCGGTCCGGAGACACCGAGGCCGAGCAGGAACCGACCGCCGGACATCTCATCGAGGGTCGCCGCCGTCATGGCCGTCATGGCAGGAGTTCGCGCCGGCATCTGGAGGATCCCCGACCCGAGCTTGATCCGTTCGGTGCGAGCGGCGAGGTAGGCGAGTGGGGTGACGGCGTCCGATCCGTAGGCTTCAGCGGTCCACACGGAGTCGTAGCCGAGACGTTCGGCCTCCGTCACCAACGTCGTGTCACCGGCAAGCGCCGTTCCCCAGTATCCGAGGTTGAGTCCGAGACGCACAACCGGAACTCAGGTTTCGTCGTGTTCGGGCATGACGAGGACGGTAGTCCGTCGTCGATGGTCCGTGCCGTGATCGGTTCACAGCTCACAACCGGCAGTTCGCGGCCCTGGCTCGGCTCCTCTGCCGTTCATTTCTTGTCACACCCGGTTTGTAGCTTGGTGGTGTCTACTGGAAGGAGACGCTGTGATCATCGACTGTGACGTGTGTGTGATGGACGGGACCGGGGCGTGCGCCGACTGCATCGTTCCGATGTTGCTGACGGGGAGCGGCGGGCCGATCCGGATCGGGGACGATGAGGAACGGGCCATCGGTGCTCTGTCCGACGCCGGCCTCGTCTCCCCGATCCGGCTCGTGGCTCGTGGCCCTGCTCGTGGGGCCGCAACCGCGTGAGTCGCCACCGGGGCGCTCCCAGCGCCGTATCGTGGTTCCGTGCTTCGGGAACACCTCCACAACATCGCCCTTCAGAACGGGTGTACCGGATTCGGTGTCACATCGGCGGATCTGTTCGAAGGCCTCGCGGCAGTGATGGAAGGTCGGAGGGACGCCGGACTCTCGAGCACGCTCGCGTTCACCTATCGCGACCCTGCTGTGGCATCAGACGTGCGCAGGAGTCTCCCGTGGGCGGAGTGTCTCGTCACGGTCGCATACGCCTACCAGCCGGAAGCGGGCACGGCGGCTCCCGATGCGGCCACGCTCCGGATCGCTCGCTTCGCCGACGGCGACGCCTACGTCGGTCTGCGGCTTGCGCTCGATGCCGTCGCTGCACACCTGGCGGAACTGGGGCATCGGTCCGAGGTGCTTGCCGACGACTCACGGCTTGTCGATCGTGCCGCCGCCGTGCGCGCCGGCATCGGATGGTGGGGGAAGAGCTCGATGGTGCTCGTCCCGGGGGCCGGCCCGTGGGTCCTGATCGGATCCGTGGTCACCGATGCCTCGCTCGAGCCTGACACGCCGATGGATCGTTCGTGCGGCTCGTGTGTCGCCTGTATTCCGGCGTGTCCGACGAATGCCATCGTCGCAGACGGTGTTCTCGACGCGCTGGCTCTGCCTCGCCCATCTGCTCCAAGCCCCGGGCGTCGTTCCGGTCGAGCTGCGGACGGCGGTCGGAGACCGCCTCTACGGATGCGACGACTGTCTCACGGCCTGTCCTCCCGGCACGCGGATCCTGACCGCCGCATCGCCCGTATCCGGACCGGCGATCGTCGAGATTCTCGGGGCAACCGACCGTGAACTGCTCGAAACATACGGGCACTTCTACCTTCCTTCACGGCGGCCGAGAGTCCTGCGTCGAAATGCATTGATCGCAGCAGGGAACGATCGCTCCGAACACCTCGAGCCGATCACCATCGGCTACCTCGGCCACCCGGACTGGCTGCTCAGGGCGCACGCAGCGTGGGCGATCGGTGAGTTCGGCACAGAACTCGGCCGGGCATCCCTCGAGTTGGCGCTCGAGGACGAGCATGACGGACGGGTTCGGGACGAGATCTACCAAGCCAAAGCGCGGTGGCGAACCGATCTCGGTCTACGCTGAGGCCATGGTGCCCGTCTACGCAATCGCCCTCTTCGTCGGATTCCTCATGCTTCTTGCGTGGATCGTGGGCGTGGCGGTAGGGACGTGGGTGGACGGATGGGAATTCGCCGACCCGGAGCGTCGCTTCGGTGCCGTTGGGCGTTCGACCGTCGCCGGTGTCGTCGGGTTCGGCATGGCCGGCATGTCCGCCTCGTTCGGCGGATGGCCTCCCGTCCTGGCTGTCGTCGGTGCCCTTGCCGGTGCGGCTGCCATGGTGGTCGTGGCCCGGGTGTTCGGTCCAGACGCCGCCTGATGCTCATCGTTTCCGACGTCCACGGGGCCTCTGCGGCGCTCCGACGCGTCGCCTCGATGGGCGAGCCCCTCCTGGTGCTCGGCGATCTGATCAACTACATCGACTACCGGACGAACGAGGGCATCGTGGCAGATGTGTCAGGGCAGGAACTCGTCGACGAGTTCGTCAGCATCCGCGGTGCCGAAGGCCACGAAGCCGCTGTCCGAGATATGGCACCGGCACTGGGTTGGGCGCGAGGCGGAATTGCGGGAGCGGTACCGGACCGTGACCGAGGCCGCGTACCGGGACGTCTGCGACGCACTCCGCGGATGTGAGGCGTACGTGACCTATGGCAACGTCGATCGACCCAAGATGCTCGCCGACCATCTCCCAGAGGGCTCTCGATTCGTGGACGGCGAGGTTGTCGTGATCGGCGGCGTTCGTGTCGGGTTTGCCGGAGGCGGCATGAAACGAATCGACACGCCGGGCGAAGTCAGCGAGAACGAGATGGCCACGAAGCTCGCGAATCTTGATTCGGTGGACATCCTCGCGACGCACGTCCCTCCGGCCGTCCCCGCGCTCGCTTGCGACGTCATCGGCGGACGCGAGAAGGGTTCGGTCGCGATTCTCGACTACATCGAGCGGATGCAGCCGCAGTTCCACTACTTCGGGGACATCCACCAGCCGAGGGCGACAACCTGGCGCCTCGGCGCGACGACATGCATCAACGCCGGCTACTTCCGGGCGACCGGACGAGCAACTCGGCATGGGTAGGGTCGACCTGGACCGGCTCGCATTGGCGTATGCGCATCGGCCGCCGTCCAATGCGTCGATCGAACGCGCCGAACAAGCGGGCCTTCTCCTCGCCCCCGGTGCACGGATACTCGATGCCGGGGGTGGCCCGGGGAACCATTCGGCGGCGTGGACACGACAGGGTCACCACCCTGTCCTTCTCGACCCGTCGACGACGATGTTGGCCGGGGCGAGAGAGCGAGGGCTCACCGTTGTTCGGGCCACGGCGCAAGCCATGCCGTTCCATTCCCGGTGTTTTGCCCTGGTCTGGTTCCACCTCTCGATCCACTACGGAGATTGGAACGCATCGATTGACGAGGCGCTCCGGGTGATGGACGATGGCGGTCGAATCGAGCTCTGGACGCTCGGTCCCGACCACTACGAGCACTCATTCCTCACGAGCTGGTTCCCTTCGGTCGCGGAAATCGACGCCGACCGGTTCCCGGACCCGGATCTGCTGGCGGCATACCTGAAGGATCGTGGTGCTTTCGGTATCGACCTCGCGCCCGATCGAGACCGTGGTCAAGACGGCCGGTGTTTGGATACCAGCGATCGAGGCCGGCTTCGTCTCGACGCTCCAGCTCCTGTCGGACGAGGAGCGCGCCCGTGGGATCGAAGCCATCCATCGTCGTTATCCGGATCCGTCCGAGCCGATTGCCTACGAACTCCGATTCACGCGGATCGTTGCGGACGGTATCCGAGACTGACTGTCCGTTCCGCCACCATCCGGGGTCCGGCTACGATTCGGGTTCCACCGAGACAAGGAGTGTCTGATGGAGGGCACGGTTCAGACCATCGAGGTCAAAGCCTCGCAGCAGTTCGTCTACGAGATCGCTCTCGACATCGAGACATACCCGGAATGGGCCGGGGGAGTGAAGTCCGTGACCGTGATCGAAGAGGATGAGTACGGGCGGCCCATTGTGGCCGACTTCACCGTCGATGCGATGATCAAAGAGATTTCGTACACACTCGACTACAACTTCGAGCATGAGCACGGGTTTGCATGGACGGCACGACCAAACAGCGACCTGACGCTTCTCGAAGGGACCTACACCTTCAATGTGATCGACGACGGCAACACTGAGGTCGTCTACGCCCTCCGTGTCGAGCCCAACTTCACGGTGCCGGGCTTCCTGCGGAGGCAGGCTGAGAAGCAGATCGTCGGCACGGCGCTGCGTGGCTTGAAGAAACGAGCGGAAGAAGCCGTCTGATGCGGGTCATCCTCGTCACCGGGAAAGGTGGCGTGGGGAAGACCACTGTTGCCGCAGCCACGGCGATTCGGGCCGCAGATCTCGGCCATCGAACACTGGTGATGTCGACCGACCCGGCGCATTCGCTCGCCGATGCCTACCAGGTCCCGCTTGGTGACGAACCAAGCAAGGTGGTTGATGGACTCGATGCGCAGCAGATCGATGCGCAACAGCGGCTCGAGGAGTCGTGGGGGGCCGTTCGGGACTACCTGACCGATGTCTTCGACTGGTCCGGCCTGAAAGGAATCGAAGCAGAGGAGCTGACGGTGTTCCCCGGCATGGACGAGCTCTTCTCCCTCGCCAGTGTCCGGGATCATGTCGAAGCCGGGAAGTACGACGCAATCATCGTGGATTGCGCCCCAACCGCGGAGACGCTGCGGTTGTTGAGTCTCCCCGAGGTGATGTCGTGGTACATGGAGAAGATGTTTCCAGTCGGGCGCAGAGTGGCGAAGGTGGTGCGACCCGTGATGAGTCGCATGTCGTCGATGCCAATCGCCGACGAGCAAGTGTTCGATTCGGTAGGCCGGTTCTACGAGCGCATCGACGGCGTTCGCGACATCCTCGGTAATCCCGAGATCACATCGGCGCGGTCCGGTCATGAACCCGGAGAAGATGGTGATTGCGGAGGCCCGCCGCACCTATACCTACCTCGGCCTCTTCGGATACGCGGTCGATGCGGCGATCGTGAACCGAGTACTCCCCGATGTCGTCACCGACCCGTATTTCGAGCGATGGAGAGAGATACAGGCAACTCATCTCGCTTCGGTCGAGGAGGGTTTTGCCGACGTCGACATCCGGCGATTGCGTCTTTTCGACGAAGAGATGGTGGGCCCGGACCGGCTCAGGGTGGTCGGCGAGGAGCTCTTCGGCGAGACCGATCCGACGGACCGACTGTCGGAAGGTCGCCCCTTCCGGGTCGAGGACGACGGTGAGAACGTGGTGATGATCGTCGGCATGCCGTTCGCCGAACACTCGGAAGTCGACATGATGCGCCACGAGCACGAGTTGTTCGTAACGGTCGGGCCGTATCGACGATCGATCGTGTTGCCGGATTCCCTCCGCCGGAGACACGTTCTTGGTGCCAAACTGGAAGACGGCGAGCTCAGAGTGACATTCGGGATGGTGGAATGATGTGGGATCGATTCAGGGAACAGCGCCCGATTCAGAATGGCCTCCGTCGTGCAGGGATCCACATGGCCAAGGCCACCTATGAGGTCGTCGGCGGTGTCGCGGCGTTCGTCGACGAGATCGTCTCGGTGTTGCGGGAAGACCCCGACGACGACGAAGGCACAGGCGGCCCAACAAGGATCACGATCGAGTAGGAAGTAGCAGGTAGCAGCTGCTCCGCTACTCCGCTACTCACTCAGAAACCCGCCCAATCCAACGTCTCCAGGGTCTCTGCATCCGAGACCATCACGCCGCCGTCCGAGATCGTGACCAGGTTGCTGCCGATGAGGAGCGATCGACGGATCGGCATCCACCAACCCGATCCCTCACGGTCGTGTGAGACGACCCCGGCTTTGCGGATCCCGTCTTCGGTGACCGTCAATACCAGCGCTCCGGTCGGGGGAGGCCCGTCTTCACCCTCGTTCCACCGCTGGTAGGGGAACACCGTGAGGCCCGATGCCGGGTCATAGAGGAAGGCGTGGTGGTCCCACTCCAACTCGGACTGTGCGTTCTTCATTGTGAACCGGTCGGTTCGTTCCGGATCGGTGGCGTCCGACACGTCGAAGAGCGACGCCTGAAGACCGACGGTGCGGCCCTCGAGGTCGGCATCCTGTCCGACGCCGAGCAGGTGACGGTCGCCGATCGGGTGCAGATATGCCGAGTAGCCGGGGATCTTGAGTTCACCTTCGACGGTGGGATCCTCGGGATCCGAGAGGTCGATGACGTAGAGCGGATCGACCTGGCGGAACGTGACGACGTAGCCGCGGTCGTCGAAGAATCGCACGGAGTAGATGCGCTCCCCGCGGCCGAGTCCGTCGATGCTGCCGACCGCTACGAGTTCGTCACCTGCTGTGTCGAGTACCGTGATCATCGATTCGGACTCCGGCCCGTCCCACCATTGCGGCGAGTCGGTGGAGGCCACGCGCAGGTAGCCGTCGTACTCCGACATCGACCACTGGCTCAACATATAGCCCGGTACCGCGCCGGAGGCCTGGTAGTCGGCGCCGGAGGGCGAGAGGGAGAACTTGTGGATGTTTGTCTTCACGCCCTCTGGTCGTTCGTCACTGTCGAATAGGATCGGGTCGGTCCAGCGAGTCGTTGCCACATAGGTGGCATCGCCCGACGAGTACACGATGTCACCGTCGGCGAAGACACCCGTCGAGTCGCCAATGCCCAGTTCGTTTTGATCGAGCGTCACGAGCGACAGTGTCGTGAAGCCTGAGAATTCCTCCGGTCGGTGCGTGCGATCACAGGCGAGCAGGGTGCCCTCATCGACGATTTCATCCCGTCCTTCGTGATCCGTGACGATGAAGTAGGGCAGCCAGTTCTCGATCTGTGAACGCTCGATGATCTCTCGGTTCTTCTCCTCCGCGTCCCTCTCGGAGCGGAGACCGCCGCCCTCGGGGTAGGCCCAGGCGAACCCGGTGGGGCCGGATGACACGACCAGGCGCACCGCACCATCGACCATGCGAGAGGACACGTATCGACCGTCGATCCGGAGGGTTCTCATCAATTCGGGATCCTCGAGGTTGGAGATGTCGATCTCGGCGACCGTCAGGACCGACGTGTACACGGGAAGGGTGAGGCCGTCGGTACTGATGACATCCTCACGAAACGGGATCGCGTCGTAGCCGCCGTCGGCGACGGCGATCACGCGGTCGCCGACGAGGAAGAGGTCTTGGGTCCAGAATCCGAGGTCGATCGAGCCTTCGAGCGTCAACTGATCGCCGTCGATGCCGAGGACGTAGAGCGTGCTTCCGCTCACTGCGACGATGCGTCTACCGTCCGTCTTCACCAGGTCCGGCTCGTCGACTCCGGCTTCCTGGAGATTCGTGCCGATCACGCCGTCCTTGGTAGCACCTGAGTTCGTCGACGGTGCCGCGGAGACCCGTCCGCCTGCGGAATCCAACTCTTGGGCGACGTCGGTGAGCGCACCGAACACCGGATAGGCGCCGTAGCCATCGAGGCCGTACGGTCCGACGCGCTCGAGCGCATGCTCGATCGTCCAGTCGAGCAGATCATCGCACGCATCGAACGCCATCAGTGCCCGCGACGCGGACGGATGAGGGGTCTCGATCACCGTCGTGGTCGTCACCCCCGATGGAGTAGTCGGCTCGGCGGAGCCGGCGGGCAGGGTGCATGCGGACAGTATCAAGGCTGTCGCTGCGGCAAGAGTGACGATTCGCCTCATGTGAGCCTCCATGCTCGTTGTCTGGTCGGACGCTCGTCGACCCGCATACGGTTCCCGGCTTCTCAACTCCTGATACTCTGCGCGTCCATGAGCACCATCGGAATCGACATCGGAGGGACCAAAGCCCTCGCCGTACGCCTCGACGACGGAGTCATTGTCGAAGAACGACACACCGCGACGCGGAGGGGCCCAGTGGTTGACGTCGCGCTCAGCGCGATCCGGGGTGTATGGGCCGACGACGTGGAAGCCGTCGGTGTTGGCCTCGCCGGCCTCGTCCAGTGGCCGGAGGGCGTCTTGGCGTGGGGACCCCACGTCCAGGGCACCGAGATTCCGATCAAGGCGGTACTCGAGGAGGAGTTGGGGATCCCGGTTGCGATCGACAACGATGCCAACGTTGCCGCATTCGGTGAACGTGTTGTCGGAGCCGCTCGAGGTTTCGACGATTTCCTGCTGGTCACGCTCGGGACCGGCATCGGCGGTGCGATTGTGATCGACGGGTCCGTGTACCGAGGAGAGTCGTTCGCGGGGGAGTGGGGTCACATCCGGCACGACACCGTGGGTCTCCTGTGTGACTGTGGGAAGCGGGGATGCTGGGAGACGGTTGCATCCGGTCCGGCTCTCGTCCGACTGGCTCATGAGGTCATGAACCTCAATCCTGAAGGGTCCCTCGCCGGCAGATTCGGCTCCAAGACGATCACCGGCGAGGACGTCACCGCAGCGGCGGATGCCGGCGACGAGGTAGCCCGGGGGTTGGTTGCCCAGGTTGGATCCGAACTCGGACGCGGCCTCGCCAACCTGATCGCTATCTTCGATCCGGATCTCATCGTCGTCGGCGGCGGACTCGGTTCGGTCGGTGAGTCACTGCTCGGACCCGCAAGGCGGATCGCCGCCGATGCTCTCCATGGCGGCAATCACCGCTTGCTCCCTCCGATCCTGGTGGCCGGCGCCGGTCCGGGCGCAGGAGCGATCGGTGCCGCTTACCTCGCGTCGTCGATACGCTCGTGAACATGTCACGACTCGACGAGAACCCGGTTCCGAAGCGCGATGCGAAAGCGATCGCCCGCGAAGCGATCCTCATGATCCCCAACATCGTCAAGCTCCTCGGTCGGATTGCCAGGGACCCGCGGGTCTCGGTGAGGAGGAAGACGTTCGCCGCCGCAGCGATGATCTACGTCGTCTCGCCGATCGATCTGATCCCCGACTTCATCGCAGGAATCGGCCAACTCGATGACCTGATCATCGTGGCCATCGCCCTGAACCATCTCATCGACGGAGCGGGGCGCAACATCATCGAGGAGCACTGGGACGGTTCGGTGGATTCGCTCGATCTCGTGCTGGCGGCGACAGAATGGGGCGCCGAGATCGTCCCTGGTCCGCTCCGCAGGCTGCTGCCCCGCTGACCCCGCCCCGTCCCGGTCCTTCCGGACGGACGCTGCAGACCCTACGCTCCCTCCATGGATTTTCGACGCATCGACAATTTGCCCCCGTACGTCTTCGCACGAGTGACGACGAAGGTGCTCGAAGCACGACGAAGCGGTATCGACGTCATCGATCTGGGTTTCGGGAATCCCGACATTCCCTCGCCTCCGATCGTCGTCGACAAACTCATCGAGGCCGCTCGAAGCGAGAAGAATCACCGCTACTCGGCATCTCGCGGCATACCGAATCTTCGCAAGGCGGTCGCCGATCGCTACCTGCGCTCGTACGGCGTTGAACTCGATCCCGAGACCGAGATCATCAACACAATCGGGGCAAAAGAGGGTCTGTCGCATCTCATGTGGGCGCTCGTCCAGCCGGGTGACGTGGCGCTCGTCCCCGAACCGTCGTATCCGATCCACATCTATGCCGCAGTGCTCTCCGGTGCGGAGGTTCAACGGGTGCACCTCTCGACGGGGATCGACTTCTTCGAACGACTCACCGAGGCCTATCACAATTCGTGGCCCCGTCCGCGGGTGATCGTGACGTCCTTCCCTCACAATCCGACCACGGCGACGGTCGACATCCACTTCTTCGAACGCCTTGTGGCGTTCGCGAAGGAGAACGACACGATGCTGGTGCACGACTTCGCGTACGCCGACATTGCGTACGACGGGTACGAACCACCGAGTTTGCTCCAGGTCCCCGGGGCCAAGGACGTCGGCGTCGAGCTGTACACGCTGTCGAAGAGCCATTCGATGGCCGGCTGGCGAGTCGGATTCGTGGTCGGGAACCGGGAGATGGTGGGGGCGTTGGCCCAGCTGAAGTCATACCTCGATTACGGGACCTTCCAGCCCATTCAGATTGCGTCGATTATTGCACTGAACGAGTGCGACGACTACGTCCCCAAGGTCGTCGACATCTACAAACGGCGGCGAGACATCCTCGTCGACGGACTCAACCGCCTTGGATGGCAGATCGAGAAGCCGAAGAGCACGATGTTCGTGTGGGCCAGAATTCCCGAGCCGTACCGGCACATGGATTCACTGACCTTCGCTCTTCATCTCCTCGACCAAGCGAAGGTGGCAGTGAGCCCCGGCATCGGCTTCGGTCCCTCGGGCGACGGCCACGTTCGGTTCGCTCTCGTCGAGAACGATCAACGCACGGCGCAGGCCGTTCGCGGGATCCGCAACGCACTCGATCTGACCCGGGACTAGGGGCGCCCGAGCGGCAGATACGCCTTCTCGGTGTAGTCCTTCACCATGCGATGGGTCGAGAACTCAGAGAGGCCGGTGATCATGGCCGACTTCATCATCGCGATCCACGCCCGCGGGAGACCGGTCTGGTCCCGATCGTAGAACGTCGGCACAACCTCCGATTCGAGCAGGCGGTACAGGGTGTCAGCGTCCTCTTCGTCAGATGAGAAGTGTTCGGCGAATCCCCAACCGTTGGTGCCGTCGAAGCCTTCTGTCCACCAGCCGTCCAGGACGCTGAGGTTGAGTCCACCGTTCGCCGCTGATTTCATACCGGACGTACCGCTTGCCTCGCGAGGCGGTACCGGTGTGTTGAGCCATACGTCGGATCCGGTGATCAGGGTTCGGCCGAGACGCAGGTCGTAGTCCTCGATGAAGAACAGATGGCCCTCGTACCGCTGCTTCTGGGACATTTCGAAGACGCGTTTGATGAGCGCCTGCCCCTCGCGATCTGCGGGGTGCGCCTTCCCGGCGAAGACGAGTTGGACCGGTCGGTCGGGGTTCCTGAGAATCGCTTCGAGACGGTCCGGATCAGTGAAGAGCATCCCTGCTCGCTTGTAGGTGGCGAACCGACGCGGCAAAGCCGATGGTGAGGCGGTCGGCCGGCAGCTGATCGTCGAGCCAACGGAGCCGGACGGAGCCGACGCCGTGGCGGGCGTACTCCTCGCGGAGGCGGGTCCGGAGGCGGCGGGTCATCACCTCGCGCTCGGGATTCGTGGGCCCGCCACACACGGTCGTCGTCGATGTCCCGAATCGCTTCCCATGTCTCCGGTTCGTGCATCCGATCGGCCCAGTCTCGACCAATGACGCCTTCGAGGAGACGGCACATGGCGCGACCGAGCCACGTCGAGGGGTGAACGCCATTCGTCACAGCGAACGCCGGCCCTCCGATGAGGTCTCCCCAGTCGCGGGTGACGATGTCCGCGTGGCGCACCGAGACGCCGTTCGTACGGTCCGACAGGCGGATGGCCAATGCTCCCATGTCGAACACGGTGTCATCGTTGGATCCGCTCCTGGCGAGATCGCGCTGGGTCTCCGTGTCGACTCCCTTGATCGTGCCGTCGAGCGCCGCAGCGGCAATCGACGGGTCGAAGATCTCGTTCCCCGCGGGGACCGGCGTGTGGAGGGTGAACAGCGTTCGATCGGAGACCGATTGCCTGGCCGTCTCGAGATCGTGCCCGGCAGCGATCTCCCAGGACATCCGCTCCAGGAGACTCAACGCCGCGTGGCCCTCGTTGACATGCCACATCGATGGTTCGACTCCGAGTGCCCGCAGCACTCTGGCGCCACCGATCCCGAGCACGGTTTCCTGGGCGAAGCGCGCCTCCCGGCCTCGCACATAGAGGATGTGGGTGATTGGACGATCGGCGGGATCGTTCTCGGGAAGGCTGGTGTCGAGCAGGATCAAGGGCACTCGTCCGACGTCGATCCGCCACGCTCCGATCGCGATATCACGGCCGTTGAGGGTGAGCGTGACGCGAAGTGGGCGTCCGCTGTGGGGATCGAGGACTTCGCGGAGGGGGCGCCGGCGCATTTCGAGGCGCTGGTAGGTGTGTTGCTGCCAGCCGTCCGGGTCAACGGCCTGGCGGAAGAACCCGCGCCGATACAGGAGTCCGACGGCGACCAGGGGGATGCCGAGATCCGACGCGGACTTCACGTGATCGCCCGCGAGCACGCCGAGCCCGCCCGAGTAGAAGGGGAGCTTCTCGTTGATGCCGTACTCAGCGCAGAGGTAGGCAACCGGGCCGTCGAGTTCGCCACCATGGTTTCTGTCGAACCAGGTCTGATCACTGGAGAGATATCGGTCGAATCGTTCAATGACGTCGCTGTAGAGCCCGCCGAAGCCACCGCTCGCGGCGAGGGCCTCCCAGGTCGAAGGATCCACTATCTGGAGTTGACCGATCGGATTTCGTGTGGCAGCCCAGGCATGCGGATCGATCTGACTCCACAGGTCGCGTGCAGCCGGATCCCATGACCACCAGAGGTTGTAGGCGAGATCGTAGAGCCTGAGGAACTCGTCGGGGATGCGGAGCGGGGCCTTGGGACCCACCGGAATTGACGCGCTGAGCCGAGAACGGCGATCGATCATGTGGAAGAACTCCTCGAAGGGTGCGACAGCAGGCTAGGAGCGCATTGGACAGTACCTGTCGCTCAGCACACGCCAAAGATCACCGACATAATGAAACCCCGATGACACGCCGGGGGTCGGTACAGCGAACCACTGCGGAGTAGACCGTCGATGTCCAGATACGCCATCTTGTTCCCAGGCCAGGGGAGCCAGAAGGTCGGCATGGGAGCCGACCTCTTCTCAACACGCCGCGAACTCCTGGTGGAGACCGCCGACAGAGTCCTTGGATGGTCGCTCGAGACGCTGGTCACGCAAGGTCCGCAAGAGGAACTCACGAACACCGAACGCGCCCAGCCGGCCCTGTACGCCGTGTCGTACGCCCTTTGGGAGGCGCTGCGTGATGCACTGCCGTCCTCCTCCTCACCCTCGGCGTCTGCCGGGCACTCCCTCGGCGAATACACGGCGCTGGCGGCATCAGGAGCTCTGTCGTACGAGGAGGGGCTGGCGCTCGTGGCCGAACGCGGCAGAGCGATGGCCGCCGCCTCCACCGGGAGCGACCCGTCGGGCATGGCCGCACTCATCGGCGCCGACCTCGAGCATGCCGAGCGTGTTGCGGCCGGTCGGCGAGCGGAGGGCGGAAGACTCTGGGTCGCGAACGTGAACACGCCATCCCAGATCGTGCTCGCGGGCAGCCGACTCGACATCGAGTGGCTCAGTGAGAACGCCCGGTCGCTTGGCATCCGCCGGGCGATTCCTCTCGACGTCGCTGGGGCATTCCATTCGCCGTACATGGAGCCGGCTGCCGAGCGACTGGCGACTGCCCTGGAACGAACCCACTTTGCAGCACCATCTTTTCCGGTCTACGCGAACACGACGGGTGAGCCCGTCGAAGACCCGGCTCGACAGCTCGGTGAGCAACTCATCCAACCAGTCCAGTTTGCCGCGACGCTCGAGCGAATGGCGGCCGACGGGATTACCACGTTCATCCACGTCGGTCCTGGAGACGTGACGGCCGGTCTCGTGAAGCGAACGCTCAGCGATGCCGTCGTACACGTCGTATCCGATCTCGACGGAATCGCCACGGTCGTGAGCGACCCGTCCGTACAATGACCGATCTGTCCGAGGAGGAGGGTGAATGCAGCGAGCGATGATTACCGGCTGGGGTCGATGTACACCGGAGCCAATCGTGACGAACGACGATCTTGCGTCCGTCATCGACACGACCGACGAGTGGATCGCGACGCGCTCAGGCATCCGGCAGCGGAGGGTCTCGCACGTCGACAACTCCGACATGGCGACCGTCGCCGCACGGCACGCCCTTGCGGCGGCCGGGTTGGAGGCGACCGATCTGGACTACATCCTCGTCGCGACCTGCACCCCCGACCGGTTCATTCCGGCGATGGCCTGTCACGTCCAGGCGAAGCTTGGCGCCGTCAATGCCGCCGCGACCGACACCAATGCGGGCTGCACTGGTTTCATCTACGGACTCAATCTCGCCAGCGGCCTCATCGCCACGGGATCGGCCCGCCGCATCCTCCTGATCGGATCCGAACGCCTCACGCCGTTTCTCGATCTCGAGAACCGCGACACGGCAGTGTTGTTCGGCGACGGATCCGGTGCGGTCATCCTCGAAGCGTCCGACACCGAAGAGGGCATCCGATCGATCAACGTCGGCTCGGACGGGAATCTCGCCGGCGCTCTGACGGTCGAGGGTGCGGGCTCGTCGTGGATGGAGATCCCATCGCCGGTGCGGGTCGTCATGGACGGTCGCGAGGTGTTCAGGAACGCCGTTGTTGGCATGGGCGCCGCAGCCGAGAAGGCGCTCGCCGACGCCGGATGGTCGATCGAAGACGTCGATCTGCTCATCCCGCATCAGGCGAATATCAGGATCATCGACGCCACGACGAAGCGCCTGGGGATCGACCCGGACAAGGTGTACACGAATATCGACGCATACGGAAACACCTCTGCCGCCACAATCCCGATCGCTCTCTCGGAGGCCATCGATCGCGGTCGGCTGAAACCGGGAGCCAAGCTCGTACTCGTCGCATTCGGTGCGGGTCTGACGTGGGGAGCGACCGCCATCCAGTGGGGCCAGAGAATCGATCCGGAGTCGACCAGTGACGCCGCTCTGCCACCGAGCGACCGAACTGGCATCGAGATCATGATTGATCGTCAGCGCGCGAGGTATGGATGAGCCGCGTCGCACTCGTCACCGGCGGTTCACGAGGGATCGGCCGAGCGATCGCGTTGCGTCTTGCTGCCGACGGCCACGCCGTTGCGGTGAACTACGCGGCGAATCGTGCAGCGGCTGAGGAAGTCGTTGAGATGATCACCGCGAATGGCGGGTCGGCGACCGCCGTGCGTGCCGACGTCGGGGACACCGATGCAGTCACTGCGATGTTTGAGACGGTGGAAGAGCACCTCGGGCGGGTCGAAGTGCTCGTCAACAATGCCGGAATCACGCGAGACGACCTGCTCTTGAGGATGGGGCCTGAAGCTTGGGACCAAGTGATCCAGACGAATCTCCGCTCCGTATACCTTTGCTCGCGGGCAGCCATGCGTGGCATGCTCCGCTCCCGATGGGGTCGGATCATCTCGGTGAGTTCCATCTCCGGGATCTCAGGAAACCCCGGCCAGGCGAACTACGCGGCGTCGAAGGCCGGGATCATCGGCTTCTCGAAATCGATCGCACGGGAGATCGGATCGAGGAACATCACGGTCAACGTGGTCGCACCAGGCTTCATCGAAACGGACATGACGAAAGGACTCGGGACCGAGATCGCCGAAGAGGTGACCCGCAGGGTTGCCGTCGGTCGCCTCGGACGACCAGAGGAGATCGCGGCGGCGGTGGGCTATCTTGCCTCCGACGACGCGGCATACGTAACGGGCCAGACACTCGTCGTGGACGGCGGTCTGGCCCTGTAGAACGGCTACTAGGAGGCTGAATCAATGGAGCGCACGGAGATCGAATCGAAGCTGACCGACCTTCTCGTCGATGAGCTCGGGATCGAGCGTGATGACATCAGACCGGACGCCAAGTTCGAAGAGGATCTCGACGTCGATTCGCTCGGCGTCGTTGAGCTGCTCATGGCCCTCGAGGACAACTTCGGCGTGAAGATTCCGGACGAGGAAGCCGAGCAGATCTCGACGGTGGGCGAGGCAATCGACCTCGTGGAGAAGAAGCTCAACGCCTAGGAGCAGGAGCGCAACATGAACGACCGTCGTGTCGTCGTTACCGGCCTCGGCACCATCAACCCCGTCGGTGGCGACGTCGAGAGCACCTGGCGTGGGCTTCTCGACGGCACGTCGGGAATCTCCCGGATCACCGAGATCGATGCTTCCGATCTGACATCGCAGATCGCTGGTGAGATCAACGACTTCGATGTTGAAGCATTTATGCCTCGTCGCCAGGCGCGACGGATGGATCGATACGGTCAATTCTTCTGGGTTGCCGCTCGCGAAGCGCTCGGCGACTCGGGCATCGCCTACGAGCCAGATGACCCGGCTGCCTATCGTGCCGGTGTCGTTGTTGGTACCGGGATCGGTGGTGTTGCAACATTTGAAGAGGAGCTCATCACCCTGCTCGAGATCGGGCCGCACCGATTGAGTCCGTTCGGGATCCCGAAGATCATCGCCAATATGGCGGGAGGTCAGGTCTCGATCGATTTCAATCTCTACGGACCGAACACCACCGTCGTCACCGCATGTGCGGCGTCGGCCAACGCAATCGGCGACGCCGCGGCCATCATCCAGCGAGGAGCGGCAGATGTGATGGTCGCGGGAGGAGCCGATGCTGCCATCACGCGGTTTGCCATGGGCGGGTTCGCCCAGGCACGGGCACTGAGCACCCGCAACGATGACCCGGAGGGCGCGAGTAGACCGTTCGATGTGAGTCGCGACGGCTTTGTCATGGCCGAAGGGGCCGCCGCTCTGGTCCTCGAAGAGCGGGAACACGCACTGGCGCGCGGTGCGACGGTGTATGCAGAGATTGTCGGCTACGGGATGTCGGCAGACGGCTACCACATGACGCTGCCGCGGCCCGGCGGCGCCGGTGCGGCGAGAGCCATGCAGGGTGCACTCGACGATGCCGGAATCCTCGCCGAGCAGGTTTCGTATGTGAACGCGCATGGGACGTCGACGGCGGCGAACGACGTCACTGAGACCGTCGCGATCAAGGCCGTATTCGGCGACCACGCGTACCGAGTGCCGATCTCCTCGACGAAGTCGATGACGGGACACCTGCTCGGTGGAGCAGGGGCCATTGAGGCTGTTGCCAGCGTGCTCTCGATCCGCGATGGCGTCGTGCCTCCCACGATCAATCTCACGGATCCAGACCCGGAGTGCGATCTCGACTACGTCCCGGGAAGGGCCAGGAGTGTTGAGGTGCAGTACGCGATGAGCAACTCCTTTGGCTTCGGCGGACACAACGTTGTGCTGCTGTTCTCGGCGCCGTAGGCACGGGTAGCCGCCGCTACGCCGCTACTCACCACAATCATTCTCCGGGCCACACCCGGTCATCGGGGGCGGGCGATTGTTTGCGAGTGCTTCGTTGTACTCGTCGAAGGACCTTGTCGCGAGTGCTGCGATCATGCCGACGCCGACGAGAGCACCAACTCCGGTGAGGACGCCTGCTGCAAGTTCGACGCCCGGGCAGGACGCCGGGAGACAGAGCACGCGGGCGATCGAGGCTCCGATGAACGCGCCGGTGACGGTTCCAGCAACCACCGACAAGGCAACGACCGGACGTACGTCGACGAGGTCGGCGACGATCCCCATCGACGCACCGAGCGCGGCTCCGATCAGTGCTCCCATGGGGCCACCCATCAGGAGACCGGGTAGTCCGCCCGCCGCGACCGCTCCACCCAAGACGAGCCAGCGGGTCACGGTTGCCTCCGAGTCTCCGGCGTGAGCCTGGGCGGAGGGAGTGGCGCTTGCACGGGTGAAAGCGCATCCCGGGCGCCGGACGACCAGGCAAGCGCTGAGACGGCGACAGCGTAGACGACGAAGGCGACGGCTCCCCAGCCGCCGGCAGCGAAGGCGGCGATGATGGCGAGCAACGGAACGAAGATGCGGAGCGCCCAGAGGCTCCACGAGAACGCCCTGGCGTACGTCCAGGCGAGCACAGAACCGAGGAGGGCGGTCGCCACTGCCGGCACCGTCAACCCCTCCGGTGATGCGAGACCGGCGAGCGGCAGAGCAGCGAGTGCGAGTAGTGGCAGCGCCACGGCGGCAGGGTCGATACCGGCACCCGGCCGCTGCCTGAGCCAGATCCGGAGCCATGGTCCGGTCAGGCCACCAACGGCGAATAGCGACATCGCCGTTGCCGCGATCGAGAGAAGAGGAACTGATACTGCCGGAGGGTCCCGACGACCAGAGTCACCACCGTCGTGTAGAGAGCGAGCCATCGGGCCCAGGGCGCTCGAACAAGCAAGATGCCTACCACCGAGATGACGGTGTAGACGACGATCCCCGAGATGAGCAGCAAGGCAGCGCCCACGGTAAGAGGATCGGGTTCGATCGCGAGCCTCATGGACCAGAGGATCTGGGCCGTCGCAAAGAGGCCGGAGATCAGGATCGGTGCGTTGGCCACGCGCTTCATCGCACAGTGGAAGCGCTACTGCTCGGGCCGCGTGTCGATGGTCCCGGGAATCCGTTGGCGGCCAACCGTCGCGAACACCCGATAGATGCCTGGCTCGAGCGTGCTGTAGTCGAACTCGAACTCGGCGCCCTCGGTAAGGATCGTCTCGAACCGGTTGTCCTTGTCTGCGAGCACGTACTCGCGGATCGTCGTTGACCCATTTGACGATCCAAGCCTCATCGAGGTTGAGCTGCACGTTCGAAGGACGGAACGAACCGTTGTTCATCCTGATGACGAATACACCCTCCAATGGCGGTTCCGTCGTGGTCGTCGACGTGGGGAGCCTCGCTGCTTCAGCCACGTCGTCGGAAGGCGAACTTCCAATGGTGAGTCCGGCCAGAAGAAGGACGGCGGCGATGCCGACAACCAGAAGCACGCTCTTGACGATGGTGCGATTCTCCACGGAATTCCTCGTTCGGGTACGGGCGAAGGCAGTGTAGCGGTGCGTGTGGTCAGTACGGACACGGGGTCGGCGGAAGGGGACGGACCACCCGTTCCTGGTCCGGGGCCCAGGAACCACGCTCGATCCAGGGTTCGGTGGTGGAAACCGACAGCTCGATGGCCTCAGCGTGCATGGGTTTGTCCCTGTTGAGCTCGGCGAGTGGGCGTCCGGTGAGGAAGAGCCGAGCCGCTTGTATCGGATCCTGGTGTGAGACGAAGACCAGTGGGCCCTCCAATTCGTCCCGACATATCCGGACCGCTCCTCCCACCCGCGTGGCGAGATCGGACAGTGGTTCCGGAGAGAACGGAAGGTGTTCGGGATGTTCGAGGTACGCAGTGAGTTCGCCGGGAAACGACGCTTCGAGCTGTTCCCAGACACGGCCGGCCCAGACGCGACCCGAGTGCCCATTCCGTCAGAGCATCGTCAATCACCACGCGACCGCCGGTGTGGCTCGCAATGATCTGCGCCGTCTCGACGGCACGGTCGAGGGGAGATGACACCACCGTGGCGTCGTGCGGGAGACGGTCGGCCACCGCTGAGGCCTGCCGGCGCCCGGTGGCGGAGAGCGGGAAGCCCGGAAGGTCCGCGTAGACGACGTGACCGGGATTCCAGACCTCCCCGTGCCGAACGAGAAAGACGCTGTCGGTTACGGTCCTCATCTGATCGAGGCTACCGGTACCGTGGAGGCATGAAGCGGTTCGCCGAGCCAATCTTCCATGTCGACATGGACTCGTTCTTCGTGGAGGTCGAACGACTCGATCACCCGGACCTGATCGGGAAAGCCGTCGCGGTCGGTGGGACCGGGGGTCGTGGCGTCGTGGCGTCGGCAAGCTACGAAGCTCGCAGCTTCGGAGTCCGATCAGCCATGCCCGTCGGGGAGGCACGGCGACGATGTCCCGGTCTTGTAGTCGTCGACCCTTCGCATGGCCGCTACGGCACGGTGTCGGCCCGGGTCTTCGAGATCATGCGGTCGTTCACGCCGCTGGTCGAGGGGATATCGATCGACGAAGCGTTCCTGGACGTGTCGGGTCTCAGGCTGCACTACCGGTCTGTCGAGGAGATCGGCACAGGGATCAGGGCGGCCATCAGAGACGGAGTTGGCATCCCGGCGTCGGTCGGGATCGCGACGAACAAGTTCGTCGCGAAACTCGCATCGAAACACGCCAAACCGGACGGGATGTTGCTCATCGCTGCGGGAACGGAACTCGACTTCCTCCACCCACTCGACGTCGGCGAGTTGTGGGGCGTGGGGGCGGCCACCGAGCAATCCCTCGGCGATCTCGGGATTCGGACCATCGGCGACCTTGCCGAGACCCCGCCGGCTTTGCTGGAGCACCGGATTGGGAAGGCGGCGGCGCAGCACCTCGGCGCCCTGGCCCGGGCTCAGGATCCCCGGGCGGTTGAGGGAGGAGCACCGACCCGGTCGATTTCGTCAGAGAACACGTTCGCCCGCGATCTCAGCGATCGGGACACGATTGAGCGTGAGACGCTCAGGATGTGCGATCACGTTGCAGCACGATTGGCGAAAGCACGGGTCGCCGGCCATACGGTCACGCTCAAGGTCCGATTCTCTGATTTCGTCACGATCAGCCGTTCGTCGCGGCACCCGGAGCCGATTGCCTCTACGCCTGAGATCTGGGAGACGGCTCGTACGCTCATTGATCGTGCCGCGATCGGTGCCAGGCCCGTCCGCCTGCTCGGGGTGGCGGTGAGCGACCTCGTTGACGTCGATGGAACGAGGCAGATGGTGCTTGGCCGCGAGCGCATCGACGCTGCCGCCGAGGCCGTCGATGGAATTCGGGACCGATTCGGTGGGGGTGCCGTCATCCCCGCCAGAGTTGCACCGCACCCGAGAGATCCGAACAGCCGGGCCCACCATGGCCCGTAGAACGACCCGTTACGCGAGAGCGTTGCGCCGGTATACTGAAGGTGCGAAGAGTATGACGCGGAGGCGTGCCGAATGGCGCTGGACGATCGAGAGCAGAAGATCCTCGAAGAGATCGAGCGCAACCTCTATGCCGAGGATCCCAAACTCGCGCAAACAGTGGCCAGGTCCGATCTGTCGGCGCGCATCAAACGGCGCCGGGTCCTTGCAGGAATCGGCTTCTTCGTTGGCTTGGCGATCATGCTCGGAACGTTCACTCGGTTCTCCTATCTTGCCGGCTTGGGATTCATCCTGATGGTGGCGTCCGCTGCGACGATTGCTGCGACGCTGCGTGGGCTGCGGGTCGATCGAACCGCCTCGTTCCCCGTCTCCGGATGGATGGACGACGTCAGAGAACGATGGCGCCGAGAGCGCTAAGGTTGCGTCTCCCGCGAGGGGTCACAAGGATTTACGAACCGGCCGGGCGGTCGGAGAACGATGGGGAGAACGCGTGGAAGGATTCACCGCTCAGCAGGCGACTCGACTCACCGGCTGTACGCCACATCAACTTCGCTACTGGGACAAGGTGGCACTGGTCCAACCCTCTCTCCAGCAAACCGGCGGTCGACCGGGGCGCCGCCGCCTCTACTCGTTTCGCGACCTCGTTGCCCTGCGGGTCGTCAAGAGCCTCCTTGACAATGGGATGTCGATCCAGCGGGTGCGCCGAGCGTGGGACTACCTGCGGCGGACCGGGGACATGGACAATCACCTCTCCGAGATCCGCCTCGTCACGGATGGGGACTCGATCTTCGCCGTCGCGGTCGATGAGGAAGAGATCCTCGACGCTCTGCGGCAAGGACAGCTCGCGTTCTTCGTAGCGATCAACGACATCACCCAGTCCGTCGAGGAGGACGTCTCCCGATTCGAACTCGACCGATCACAGTTCCTCGAGATGCTGCGCTTCGTCGAGGACGACGTGCTATCGGAGGTCGACGAATCCAGCGGGTGACCCGGAGGCTGTCGAGCGGGATGCGGGGTCACCGTCGGAACCGTCGCCTCAGTGAACCCAATCGGAAGTGCGAACGCGTGCGTTCCATGGGGGAGTAGCGGGTCGTGAGCCGCTCTTTCGTCAATGCCATCGACCGGCGTGCAACTTCGATCTGTTCTTCGGGAACGGTGTCGGTGTTGCCATAGACCGAACGGGTGTAGACGGCGGCCAACGGCACCATCGCGTCATCGACCCGCGCCGCAACCTCGGCCGGTGTCGCAGCGGGGTCGGGCTCCTCGGACAGATCGGTGAGCCTCACGATGATCTCTTCCCAAGCCGCTGAAACGTCGCCGTCGGCCAGGCGTCGCATGCGGCTGCGGTGGCGGATCCATTTGACGAGAGGCAAGGCCACGGTGATGAGGACCAGGAGGGTCGCGACGACGCCGACAGAGAGGACCCAACCGGGAAGAGCCGACGATGCCGACGTCTCACCACCGGAGTCGATGAGGCCTCGATCCGGTCGCTCATCGTCCGGTGGGAAGATGCCGCCCGGCAGGTCGCCGACGTTGTCGATCGGGGTACGCACCGGTTCGGGAATCTGGTCGAGATATGCGGCGAGATCGTAGCCAAGGGCGTCCTCCATTGCCTGGTAGCTCGTCGCCGGATTGGCACCGTCGCTGCGGGGGGTGGGATCGAAGCTGACCCACCCCTGATTCGGTATCCACAACTCGACCCAGGAGTGGGCGTTGTCGTCCCGCACCACCACCTCGTCGATACCGGTGCGATCACCGGGAGTGAAGCCAAGGACGACCCTTGTTGGGATTCCGATGCTGCGCGTCATCACCGCCATCGATGTCGCAAACTGCTCGCAGTAGCCCCTGCGATATCCAACGTTCTCCGGAGCATCATCGAACAGCCAGGTGGCGAGAACGTCCTCTCCTTGCCCTTGACCTGTGACCTCGAGGTCGTAGGCGAAACCTCCGGTCTCACGGAACCAATACTCGATGGCGACACCCTTCTCGAACGGCGTGATGAGCTTTCGTGTCAGCTCGACTGCCTGTGCCTCGATCCGCCCGTCGACGCTTTGGGGAAGGTCGGTGTACCGCTCGGCGTCGGGGAGTTCCCGGAGAACTACATCGGCAGGAGCCGGAGGTGTCTCACCTCCGTCGGCAGCAGCGGAGAACAGGGGAGAGAGAGTGCCGTCCGGCGCTCCGGCGACTGCTGCCGGGTCGATCACCGGGATGTCGGAGACGATCCGGTACTGCATGTCCTGGTAGGTGCGGTCCCCGCGGAACCACAGTGAGGTGTCGGTTCGACGAATCCGAAACGCCGCCACGTCTTCGCCGTCGACGCCGACGACCGCGTACGGTGCGGGCAGCCACTTCTGTCCGAGCGCCTCGATGGTGATGTCGGCGGTGACGCGGTTGGTTGCTCCGGCGTACTCGTGTCCCTCCTCTTCGAGCGGAGTTTCGTCCAGGTCGTAGACCTGCGTCCGGCCGGCCGACCACCGACCGTTGCTGTAGGTGTCCATCGTCAGAAGCCGGAAATACACCTTGTCGGGCGAGATGTCCCCGTCCACGTTGATCGTCGCCCGGAAGAGCGGAATGCCCTTCTTCGATACGAGCCCAGCGTGGATGCTGACGTACGGGTCGTAGGTGACGCTCCCGTAGAACCCGCCGCCCAACCCTCCGGGAGTACGCCATGCCAGCACGCCATCGGTTGGAACCTTCGGTCCAAGCAACCCCGCTCCGACCACGGCGACGATGACGGTGGCGGCCACGAGGAGCGCGGCGGTGGGTGACGGAGCGTTCGAGGGAGCGCGCTGCCGTTCACCGGCCATGCGCCCGGCTCCCCGATCGCGTTCGTCGTGAGCGACGGCGAGGATCGTTCCTGCGACCAGCAGGACGAAGGCGCCGAGGACGACGAGACCGTCGTTGCGCCGATCAAGGGTTGCGAACTGGAGTGCAACGACGAGCGGCGGAAGGAGTGCCACGAAGGGATGATCCTTCGAAAGACCCCATGCGAGGAGGGTCCCGAGCAGCCAGAACAGAGCCGTCAGGATCACGACGATGCCGGTAATCGGTCGGACCGGTTCGACGTTGTGCCGGATGACGTCGAAGGCCCGCACGAGATCCGACCAGAGTGCGACAACCCCCGAGGAAGTAGGGAAGATGAGGAGGGACTCCGAGGGTGCCGCGAACCGCGTCGCCGCCAGGAAGAGCGCAGCAACGTTGATCAGCACGATCCAGATCGCTCGCAATCGATACGTTATGGCCGTCCAGGTGACGATGAGGCCGATGGCGAGACCGGACATCACGACGAGCTGCCACTTCGCCCCCGAATCCGTCGGCAGCAACAACCGAGTCAACTCCCAGAACGCGAACCCGATCGATGCGAATCCGGCTATCCAGCTGTAGCGGTAGACCACGCCCGTTCCATTCCTTGTTTCCACGCCGATGCCCAGTGCTCCGGGGATTGCGACGAGACCGTGGTCGCTCCGGCACGGGCGAACTGCACGAGTGCATCGTCGGACTCGGATCCGGATGACATCACGATCGTCCGGTAGAAATCGTTCCCAAGCGTCCGATACATGCCGAGAACCGGGTCATCGGGTACACCGGTCGCCAGAACGAGAACACCGCCGGCCACCCCCGTGCGGCGAAGACGTGCGAGAGCCGTCTTCAGGTCGAGAACCGGTGCCGGCTGCACCGCAGCGAGTTCCTCCATGGCGATTCCGTAGCCCTCGCTGCTGCCGACCACGGTCCCCGACCCGTTCCCGATCCACAGCGTCGGTGTGTATCCGTTTCTGAAGAGATGCCTGAACGCAGACGCGACACCTCGAACGGCATGCTCGAACGCCTCCGCGTCCGGATACGCCGTTTGACGGGGATCGAGGAGGACCAGCGCCCTGGATTGCCACGGCATCTCCAGCTGGCGGATCATGAGTTCGCCTCGTTTCGCGGACGACGGCCAATGGACCCTTCTGAGATCATCCCCTTGCTGGTACTCGCGGAGGGTGAAGAAGTCCTCTCCGCCGGTCTGGGAGAAACTCGCCCGAGAGGTGTTCACGGTCGGGTCATGGCCTCGACCGAGCGGGAGGCCGTCGAGATCTTCCACGGCCGGATATACGACGAGGCGATCGATCTTGCCGGCCGTACCTCCAGCCTCGCAGAGCGCGAGCGGATCCCGAACTTGGACGATCGAAGGTCCGACGGTATAGACCCCGCGAGGACGACACAACACTTCATAGCGGGCGATCATGGGGTTGTGAGGTTCGACACGATCGGCGACGAAGCGTGCCGTGCCCAAGCCGGAGACCTCGTCGAGGACGATCGCCTGAGGAATTCGACGACTGGTCGAGAGGGTGAGCTCAATGATCGCTCGGTCCCCGTCGTGAACCTGGAATGGAGTGACGCGGCGCGACACTCCCACGCTCGGTACGGTCGATCGCACGTACGCGATCCCACTCCCGATCGTCATGACGAGGAAGAGACCGACGCCGAGCATCAGCCTCTCGCCGAACACGACCCACAAGACGATCAGGGCAACACCGGCTCCGAGGGCTGCCCATCCGCGGGTCGTTGGCATCAGCGACCCACCCTCATCCCGCGGCGACACGCGTCCCGGGCACCGGCACGGTTCCACTGATCCCTTCGAGGACCTTGTCGACGCTCACTCCACGCATCTGTGCCTCAGGTCGCAAGATCAGCCGGTGGTTGAGTACCGGGTACAACACACTCTTCACGTCGTCCGGCGCGACGTAGTCACGGCCTGCGATGGCTGCCGTGGTGCGGGCCGCCCGCTGGAGAAACAACGAAGCCCGCGGAGAAGCGCCGAGAAGAAGATCGGGTTCTTCTCGAGTGGCTTCGGCAATGTCGATGATGTACCCCTTCACGACGTCTGCGACGTGGACGTGAAGAGCGATCTCGGCCATGCGGACAACGTCCTCCGCATGGATCACCGGCCGCAGGTCCTCAAACGTCGATCGATCGCCATGGGTGTCGAGCATCTCGAGCTCCTTGGAGCGGGTCGGATACCCCATCGTGAGACGCATCATGAAGCGGTCAAGCTGTGCCTCAGGGAGTGGATAGGTTCCCTCGTGCTCGATCGGGTTCTGTGTCGCGACCACGATGAATGGAGGCCCGAGGGTGCGAGTCACCCCGTCGATCGTCACCTGGAGTTCCTCCATCGCTTCGAGCAGGGCTGCCTGGGTCTTGGGGCTTGCACGGTTGATCTCGTCTCCGAGGACGACGTTCGAGAAGATGGGCCCGGAGCGGAAGACGAACTCACCGATCTCGCGATCCCAGACGGAGACTCCGGTGACGTCGGAGGGGAGGAGGTCGGGAGTGAATTGGATCCGTTTGAACGAGCAGTCGATCGATCGTGCGAGTGACTTGGCCAGGAGGGTCTTACCCACACCCGGGACGTCCTCGATGAGGACGTGTCCGCCCGAGACCAGACACGAAGCGATGAGCTCGACCGTCTCCCGTTTCCCCTGGATGACATGCTCGATGTTGTCGGCGACGGTTCGAAACCGTTCACCAAACCAGGCCAGTTCGTCCGGGGTCGCTTGCACGGGGGAGCCTCCTGGGTATCTTGCATGACCGAGACTAGAGGTTGCGAGACGTTGTGGGGACGGGGAGTGAGGAGAGCGGTAGCGGAGTAGCGGAGTAGCGGAGTAGCGGAGTAGGAGTGATCTCATGAGCAAGCGGTTGCTCGGCTACTCGGCTACTCGGCTACCTTCCAGCCCATGGAGGCCACATGATCTCGCGCGCTACCGCTCTTGCTCTCGTGAGACGACCCGCCCTCTGGCCTTCCGCTGCCGGTGCGGCCATTGCGTTTGCTCGTGTTGGGTGGTGGCGTCGGTCTCCATTTCTCCCGATCCCGGATGCCGAGTTCATCCGATGGCGTACCGCGACCGCCTACGGAAGTGACGACGCCGTCCTTGCCATGGAGGACGTCGTGGCGTATCTTGAGTGGAGGCGACGATCCGCCAAGGGGTAGACGAGGGGAAGTTGACGTGGCCGTTGGAATGCTTCGCGATGACCTGTTGAGCTTGCCCGGCGTCGAGAGTGCACAGCTCGACGGTGATGCCATGGCGCCGACCGGCGTTCGTGTACACCTTGCGCCGGGTGTTGATGCTGGCGCGGTCGGCGACGAGGTTCAGCGAGTGCTCTCTCTCCACGGTCTCCGTTCCGAGGTCGGCGAAGGCTCCATACCACCGGCACCGGCACCGGCGGCACCGGCACCGGATGAAGTGGCCGTCGTCGTTCAGGCATCAGTCCGCTCAGCGCTCACGTCGGTTCGGGTCACCGAGGGTCGCGACGGAGTGTTCGTGGAGGCCCTCGCCAATGGTGTCACCGTGTCGGTTCGCGCTGCAGGGGCTGCGGGCCCGGCCTTCGATCAGGCGGTGGTATCGGCGGTTGCAGAATCGGCAGGTGCAACGACCAGTCCGCTCATCCGCTCGGTCGATCTCCGTGACGTTGGCGGCACGTCCGTGGTGACGGTTGTCATCGACGAAGCAGGGGACGCGCTGGTTGGCTCTTCGATCATGCACGGTGGCCGTGCCTACGCCGTGGGTCGAGCCGTGTGGGCGGCGATGTCCTCTCGGTAACTGCCGTGAGGCATGAGTTGAACGATCACATCCGCATCCGTCGGATCGAGAGACTCCCCCGCCGTCTCGGGGAACTCCCTCCGGAATTCATCCACTTTCGCGATCACATCCCGCACGACGAGTCGGGTGTGATCATCGGGCACGTCGAGCAGATCGTCATGGTCGGGTTCGCTGGTCGAGACGATGGTCAATCCCAGTTCTCGCAGGTGACTGAGCATGATCTCCTGGGTGACCTTGTCAGAGGAGAGGACCGAGAGTTCGGAGATGACGAGTGCATCGGCGTTCCCCGATCGTGCAATATCGAGGAGGGCCCGGAACCCGTCCCGTCCCAGCGGATGAGTCGGATCGCGCCCGTCCTGGCACGTGGCGACGAGGTGGTGACCGGAATCGGCCGTCCATCTTCGTATCCGTTCACTCTGCGCGAACGCGGTCTCTCCCTCGGTCAGGCTTGATGCCTCCCGTACGTACCCGACGACGCGCACATCTTCTCCCACGCTCTCGATGCTGCTGCCCACCGTGAGTATGACAGGAGTACAGTGAGTGGTCAACAACTGCCGCTGAGTGGTTTCGTGTCCGCCCTCCGCGCACGATGCCGCTGGTACGCTCTCTGGGTGTCACGAGCCCTCGTCTTGAACGCGAGTCTCGAACCACTCTCGGTGGTTCCCGTGCGGCGCGCACTGGTGCTCGTGCTGCGGGACCGGGCCGACCTCCTGGTCACGAATGGTGCGATCTGGCGATCCGAGGTCGTGTCGATGCCGTCGCCGTCGGTCGTTCGGCTCAGGCGCTACGTGCGAGTTCCCTATCAGCGGCGGGTCCCGGTCAATCGCTCAACCGTCTTCCAGCGTGATGATCACCGGTGCCAGTACTGCGGAAGTCATGCCGAGAATCTCGATCACGTCGTCCCCCGGTCGCAGGGCGGCGAACACTCCTGGTCGAATGTCGTTGCCGCATGCAGGCGCTGCAACACCAAGAAGGGGGGCCGCACGCCGACCGAGGCAGGGCTCCGGCTCGCTTCTGTACCGCGACCGCCGCGGATCGACACATGGGTGGCGGCTGCGATCGGTGGGGCAGTAGATCCGGACTGGGCGCCCTACGTCACGGCGTAGCCGAGCGGATGAGCAGGACGGGCTTCGGAGACCGGCGAACGATCTTGGTGCCGGTGGATCCGAGGAACCCCTGGAAGCGGCCCTGACCGTGGGAACCGATCACCACGACCTCGGCGTCGAGCGCAACGAGTTGCTCGATGATCGTCTGTGCCACGTTCTCGCTCTCGGCGAAGCGACCTTCGACCTCGATGCCTCGTTCCCGGAGCGCACCAACGAGCGGAGCCGTGTTCTGGCGGAGCTTGTCGGTGAGGTAGCGATCGATCAGCGAGTCGTCACCGGGCCAACCCCTCGGGGTCTCATGTGAGACGGCGGGGGTTTCGACGAAGGTGTAGTCTGCGACGACGCTGGCGCTCTCCCCGGCACTCCACTGGGTGCGCATGTCGTTGAGGAAGGTACGCGGTATCTCGACGACCGTCAGCACGGTGACTCGGCCGTCGGCCCCCGCGAGGGCGGCGGCGAAATCTGCCGCCGCGGAAACCTCGATCGCTCCGTCGGTTGCGATGAGTATGTGCACGGTTCCTCCTGGGGGTATCGATCCTCAGCCTATACGGAGAGTCCTGCCTCGTGCGCGATCTCGATCAACGTCGGGGTCTCGATGCCGGCTGAGCGGGCATGGCCGATCGCCCGCTCGAGGCGTCTCGGAGCGCTCCGTCCGGTCGTGCCGTGTTCGGGATCACCGTCGATCGCGGCGGACCATGGCGTTGATCGCCCGGTCCCGATCGACGGGGGTGCCGACGAGCCAGTCCTGGATGTCGAGGATCTCCAAGGCGACAGCGCTCGCAAGAGGGCGATGCTCGTTCCACAGCCCGGAGACGGTTCCGCCGACTCTCAAGCCGGCGATGTTCGCGGTCAGAATGTAGAGGTTCTTCGCGACCAGGGCGTCGACCAGGGCGTCGTCGGAAATCCGCTCGGCCGGGATGCCGATCGATGTCAACGCCCCGACGAGCAGACCGGCTTCCGGTCCTGCAACCGGCGTCGGGATGAGGACCTTCGTTGCACGCCCCGGTTTCTTCTCGAACCACACGACGGCAACGGTCGGCGACGTGATTGCGTGACGCTCCCAGTCGCGGGGGAGAAGCTCGTTCTGGATCAACCCCACGCGGGACCGCCACCCGTCCGGCATCTGATCGAGGGATGTGTGGAGATCATCCTCTCCGACCGTTACGAGGGCCAGGACCGGTTCGGGGACGACACGGGCTGCATCCGCAGGGGGAGTGGATCGCAGTATCGGGAATACGGGATAACCGGAGCGGAGAAGGGCATGGGAGAACACCGCTCCCATCTCGCCGACGCCGATGAGGGTGACGGATTGTTTCATGGGCCGCAGGCTACCGGGTCACGGGTGGGGACGTCGGGGTGCGTCCGGGGGAGATTGAGTTGACAAGTGGCGCGCAGTGGGCCATAGTGGGGCCTCGTGGTAGATGATGATCGCAGCGCAACGGAGGCGCGAAGCGTGTTTCTCGGAGAATACAGCCACTCGCTTGACGAGAAGGGCCGGGTCGTGATGCCAAGCAAGTTCCGCACGGGACTTGACGATGGGTGCGTTGTGACCAAAGGCCAGGAGCACTGCATCTACGTCTTTCCAATGGATCGATGGGAAGAGGAGTCGAGCAAGGTCCTCAAGCTGCCGCGGACTGATCGGCGGGCCAGGAACTTCTCGCGGTCCTTCTTCGCCTCAGCGTCGGATCAGGCACTCGATCGGCAGGGACGAGTGCAGATTCCAGAATCACTGCGCCGCTACGCGGGGTTGGAGAAGGACCTGACGGTGGTCGGTGTCGCAGACCGGATCGAGGTCTGGGCGGCCGACACCTGGCGCACGGTGGCGGAGGAGGCCGACGTGTACTACTCCGAGATCGAGGAGGCGCTCTCAGAGGATGGAATATGAGCAAGCGATTCGAGCACCGGGTCACCGACCCCGTACTCGAACCGACGAAATGGTCTGGCCTGTGGTCAGTCCCCCGGATGCCAATTGGAAGGCCCCTTACTCCGCCCGCTTCCATGTTGGCGCCAGCGCTCCGGGGGGCTGACCATGGATCAGACCATGGACAGCTACCACGAACCCGTCCTTGTGAGGGAGTGCATCCAGATGTTCGCTCCTGCGGCACACGGCGTGATCGTGGATGGCACGTTCGGCGGCGGTGGCCACACGCGGCATCTTCTCGATGCCTATCCACACGTGCGGATCATCGGGATCGACCGCGATCCAGATGCGATTGCCAACACGCCGAACGATTCACGGGTACGCGTCGTGCTCGGGAACTTCGCAGAGATCGAACGGATCGTGCACGATGAGTTGGGCTCACCACCTGACGGTCCTGGGGCCGTTGACGGGGTTCTTCTGGACCTGGGCATCTCATCACATCAAGTCGATGCCGCAGCACGGGGGTTCTCCTATCACCGCAGCGGTCCGATCGACATGCGGATGGGTCGGGATGTGTCGCAGTCGGCTGGCGATATCGTCAACGAGTACGACCGCGACGACCTCCGTGATCTCATCCGCCGCTTCGGAGAGGAGCGCTACGCAGGGCGCATCGCGGACGCGATCATCGCATCGCGGCCTATCGGCGACACGACTGCCCTCGCGTCGGTCATTGCGAACGCCGTCCCGGCAGCGGCACGCCGTTCCGGACATCCGGCCAGGAAGACGTTTCAGGCTCTCCGCATCGCCACGAACGCTGAGCTGGACGCACTCTCGACCGGTCTCGAATCCGCCATCCAACTCCTCAAACCGGGGGGGAGGATCTGCGTGATCGCGTACCACTCGCTCGAAGACCGCATCGTGAAGCGACGTATCGCCGAGGGCACGACCGACTGTGTGTGTCCGCCGGATCTCCCGGTGTGCGGGTGCGATCGGCGCGAGGAACTCAAAGACCTCGGGCGATTCCGCCCCTCGGCTGACGAGATCACCGGGAACCCCCGTGCGCGGAGTGCGATCATGCGAGTCGCAGAGAAGGTTTCGCTATGACGGCCGGCGCTCTCCCTCGGTCAACGGCCCGTCGCGTCGGGGCACGAGAACAGACACGCAGACGTCCGGTCGTCCGACCGCTCGTGATATTCACGATCGCAGTCATCTTGACCTTCTTCGCCGTCATCTACTCGCGGATCTCTCTCGACCGAACTGCATTCGAACTCCAACGGCTCGACCGAGAGATCGCTGCGGAGCAGGAGATCCATTGGGACCTGCGCGTCGACTACGCACGACTCCAGGCGCCCGCACTGATCACACAACGGGCCGCCGCTCTCGGGCTCGTCTACCCGGAGGATCGTTACACGATCGAGATCTCCGGCATGGCGGACACGGTCGGCGGCCCAGAGGATCGATGGATGGATCTGCGAGCGCTGTTCGTGGAGCAGCCATGATGATCGAAGGAGGGGAACGATGCGAAGGCCGAACGCTGGCGGCCACGCGACCGACCGTCGAGAGACGCTGAGGGCGGTCTGAGATGGCACGAACGAAGTTTCGCTTCGTCGACCTACGGCTCATCGCGGTCGGACTCGTCTTCGTCCTCGCATGGGCAGGTATCGGCTTTCGCCTCTTCCGCGTCCAAGGCGCCGATGCAGCTGAACTTGCACAGCTTGGATTCGATCAACGCGTTCGCCACGAAACGATTCAGGCGAAGCGAGGAACCATCTACGACCGAGAAGGTATCGAACTCGCGGTCACCGTCTACGGGAAAGCGCTCGTCGCTGATCCGAGCCTCGTTGAGGCCCCAGAGGAGGCAGCCGCGATACTCGCTCCGATCGTCGACGTCGACTACGTCGAACTGATCCAGCGACTCGAGGGGGATGGGCGATTCACATACGTTGCTCGCAGGCTCGAGAGCGGCACGGTCGAGCGTGCGCGCGAAGCGATCGAGTCGGCCGACCTGATCGGTTTCTCGTTCGTGGAAGAGCCGCTGCGTATCTATCCCTCGGGTGCCCTCGCGGCTCCGGTCATTGGCATCACGCGGCTTGACGATGGGACCGGCATCGAAGGAATCGAAGCGGTGATGGAGACCGAACTCGCCGGTCACCCCGGCAAGCGAGTCGTCGAACGCGATCAGTCCGGCCGCGCGATCCTCAAGCGGACTTCCTCCTCGAGCCTTCGGTCGCCGGTTCCGATGTCGTGCTGACGCTGGATCGCGAGATCCAGTACATATCCGAGACGTCGCTCCAAGCAGGGATCGACCGCTCGGGGGCGCTCGGCGGTTCGGTGATCGTCTTGAACATCGCGAACGGCGAGATCCTCGCCATGGTGTCACTCCCGGGCTTCGATGGATCCGACCGGTCGACGCTCGACCCATCGACCCTCCGCAACCGTGCGATCACCGATGTATATGAACCGGGCTCTACCCTCAAGGTCGTTACCGTCGCTGCAGCCCTCGAGGAGGGTGTCGTTCGCCCTGACACGCCGTTCGAGACCCCCAATGAGATCGAGGTAGGCGACGAGACCTACTCCGACCACGGAAGCAATCCACCCGTCATGACCGTTTCGGACATCGTCGCTCAGTCATCCAACGTGGGCACCATCAAGATCCAGCGTCAACTCGGGAACGAGGCGCACTACCGGTATCTCGACGCGTTCGGTCTCGGCCGTCCCGCCTCGATCGATTTCGCCGGCGAGTCGACCGGACGCCTCGACCACGTGTCAGAGTGGAACAATGTGGCGGCAGGTCCTTCGGCAGCGATCGGCTACGGCGTGGGAGCGACCCCGCTCCAGATGGCTTCTGTCTTCGCGACCCTCGCCAACGACGGCGAATGGGTCGAACCGCACGTTATCGCGGAGATCGTCGGGTCGGACGGAGGGCGAACGATCACCGAGCCGAGGCGCCATCGGGTTGTCTCCGCCGAGACGGCGCGAACGATGCGGACGATGTTGCGACGAGTCGTTGAGGATGGCACCGGATTTCGCGCCGCCATCGACGAGTTCCCGGTCGGAGGTAAGACCGGAACGACCGACAAATTCGACGTCGCCACCGGAAAGTACAGTGACACGGATACGATCGCCTGGTTCATCGGGATCGCTCCGATCGACGACCCCGAGATCGTGGTGGTCGTCGTCCTCGACTCGCCCAGCGGGATGATCGCCGGCGGCTACGACATGTCGTTTGGCGGAACCTCCGCTGCTCCCATCTTCGCCGAGATCGCAGAGTCCACACTTCACCAACTTGGTGTGTCTCCTACACACAACGGCGATGCCTGATCCGGTCCTCCTCTCGGATCTCGTTCGTCGCCTTCCCGGCGGCGGGCGACTCGTTGGTGGGGATGCGCAGATCACCGGTGTGACTCACGACTCGCGCCTTGTGGGTTCTGGTGACCTCTTCGTTGCGATCCCCGGCGAACAGCAGGACGGTCATGACTTCGTGGACCGCGCGATCGCTGCGGGGGCCGCAGCGGTCGTCGTTGAACGCGATGTCGGCAGCCCAAGCCAGATCGTCGTGTCCGATGCTCGGGCAGCAATGCCCTGGATGGCAGCTGCTGTGTATGGAGAGCCTTCCCTCCGGCTCCCGGTGGTCGGCGTAACGGGAACGAACGGCAAGACCACGGTTACGCACATGATCGAACGAATTCTGGTTGCGGCCGGACGCACCGCCGCCATCGTCGGCACCGTCGGTGCGAGGATCGGCGATACGCCGAGGTCGGTAGCGAGAACGACACCGGAAGCATCCGATCTCCAGAGGCTGCTCTCCGAGATGGTCGAAGCAGGTGTCGACGTGGCAGCGATCGAAGTCTCGAGCCATGCGCTCAGCCTCCATCGAGTCGACGGGATCCACTTCCGGGTCGCCGCCTTCACGAATCTGATGCAAGATCACCTCGACTTCCACGGCGACATGGAGTCGTACTTCGCTGCGAAGGCTTCCCTGTTCACGGCCGATCGAACGGACCACGCAGTGATCGCCATAGACGGCGAACCGGGCAGGAGGATCGCCGCCGCAACCGACGTGCCGGTGACCACAGTGGCGCTCGATCGCGACGCTGACGTCCGGGCGTCGTCGATTGTCGAGTCGATCGCCGGCTCCTCATTCGTCCTCACCACCAACGGTCGGCAATTCCCGGTCGACCTGTCGATCCCCGGACGATTCAACGTCGAGAACGCGACGGTCGCGGCCGCCGTCGCCCTCGAGATTGGCATCGACGATGTGACCATCTCCCGGGGCCTGTCGTCGGTCGGAACGATCCCCGGTCGATTCGAGCGCATCGAAAGCGGCCGAGGCTTCGGAGTGATCGTCGACTACGCGCACACCCCTGATGCCATTGAAGCCGTCATCGCCAGCGCCCGCCGCATATCGGAAGGTCGCGTCATTGTCGTCTTCGGAGCAGGCGGAGATCGCGATAGGGAGAAACGTCCGGCCATGGGGAGGGCGGCGAGTCGGGCCGACGTCGCCATCCTGACCTCCGACAATCCACGCTCGGAGGACCCGGCAGCGATCGTGGCGGCCGTCCGCGCTGGGATCCCCGAACCAACCGCGATCGCCGAGGAACCCGATCGGCGCCGCGCGATCCGAGCGGCCCTCGAAGCAGCGGGATCGGGCGACCTCGTCCTCGTCCTCGGAAAGGGGCACGAGACAGGCCAGGAGATTGCCGGCAGGATCGAACCGTTCGACGACCGAGTCGTCGTGACCGACGAATTGAGAGCCATTGTGGAGTCGGCAATATGACGGGCCCGCTGGATTGGACGCTCGCGATGGTGGCCGCAGCGACCGGTGGTGTCATCGACGGCGATCCGACGATGCCAGTGCACTCGATCTCGACCGACTCCCGAGCCGCTGAGCCCGGGTCGGTATTCGTCGCGATCCGCGGTGAGCGGCATGACGGACACGACTTCGCCGCCGATGCCGTCGGAATCGGTGCCGTCGCAGCCCTCGTCGAGCGAGGCAGCCACGCAGGTCTGGTGCCCCGCATCGAAGTCGAGGACACGACAACCGCCTTGCGTGATCTCGCCGCATACCGCAGAAACGAGCTTCGAATGCCCGTGGTGTCGGTAACCGGTTCGACCGGCAAGACATCGACGAAAGACTTGCTTGCCGCTGCGATACCGGGTTCGTGGGCATCCCCTCGTTCGTACAACAATGAGATCGGTGTCCCTCTCACCGTCCTCACCACACCGGACGACGCGACGGCATTGGTGATCGAGGTTGGTTCCCGTGGACTCGGCCATATCAAGTGGCTCATGTCGGCGATTCGCCCAACGGTTGCCGTCATCACCAACCTTGGCGTCGTCCACTTCGAGACCTTCGGCTCTCGCGACGCCGTCGCCGACGGCAAGTGGGAGCTCGTCGAGGGCCTGGCCGAAGGCGCTACCGCCGTCCTGCCGGACGACGAACCCCGGCTCCGGCGCGAACATCCCGGTCCAACCGTAACCTTCGGAGAGAGCCCGGAGGCGTTGGTTCGTATCTCGAACCTCTCAACCGACGACGAAGGCCGCCCTTCGTTCGAGATTCGATCGTTCGGCCGGATTCTCCCGGTCACACTGTTGATGGCGGGGCCACACAATGCCCGCAACGCGGCGGCAGCGTTTGCAGCCGCAACGGCCATCGGAATCGATCCGGCGGTTGCCGCGTCGGGATTGTCGACGGCGGTTGCCTCGCCGTGGCGAATGGACGTCAGGACCGGGCGTTTCACCGTCGTCAACGACGCATACAACGCCAACCCGACCTCGATGGCGGCGGCCCTGCGAACCGTGGCTGCGATGCCCGGCCGGTCCTACGCCATCCTCGGCGAAATGGCCGAACTTGGCTCGATCACGACCGAAGAGCACCGACGGATAGGCGTGCTTGCTGCGGATCTCGCCTACCAGGATGTTGTCACGGTCGGGCAGGATCACGGCCTCGCCGCCGAAGCGGGTGGCAGGAACTTCGCGAATGCTTCCGACGCGTTCGACCGCATCATGGAGCAGGTGCGCGAAGGCGACGTGGTCCTGGTGAAGGCCTCGCGTTCGGTCGGACTCGAGACGGTCGCCGAGAGGCTCATTGAGGTTGCCGCTTCATGATTCAGTTGCTCATTTCCGCAGCAATCGCATTCGCCTTCACGATCTTCGTGACGCCGATCGGGATCCGTGTGCTCCGGGCTCGTAGCATCGGGCAGTTCATCCAGGAGGACGTGCATGGTCACATGCACAAGAGGGGGACCCCGACGATGGGCGGTGTGGTCCTGATCCTTGGGACGGCGCTCGGCTACGTCGTTGCGCACTTCAGTCTCTTCACGGTCGGGAAGGGTCTGGACTTCAGCATGAGCGTGTTCGCTCCGGAGGGTCTCCTCGCCCTGTTCGCCCTCGTCGGCATGGGTGTGATCGGGTTCCTCGATGACTTCACCAAGTACGCGAGGAAGCACAACCAAGGTCTCTCGAAGCGGTCGAAGTTCCTCGGACAACTCGCTGTGGCAGCAGTATTCGCCGGGTGGGCTGTGCACATCGGCGTCTCCACGGAACTCTCGTTCGTTCGGCCGATCGGTATCGATCTTGGGCCGATCCTGTACTTCGTTCTCGTCCTCTTCATGCTCACTGCCGCGGCCAACGCGGTGAACCTGACGGATGGGCTTGACGGTTTGGTGGCCGGGTCGGTCTCACTCGTGGCCGGCGCCTACGTTCTGATCGCCTTCTGGCAGTGGAGAAACATCGGGGAGTACTTCGTCAATCTCAACGGGGCGCTCGACCTTGCGACCTTCGCCGCTGCCGTCGTGGGAGCTGCACTCGGGTTCCTCTGGTGGAACGCCGCACCGGCGAAGATCTTCATGGGTGATACCGGCTCGCAGGCCCTGGGTGGGGCGCTCGCTGCGCTCGCCCTGCTCACCAATACCCAGTTCCTTCTCGTCCTGCTCGGTGGTCTCTACGTCGTCGAGACGCTCTCGGTCATCGGCCAGGTGTTCGCTTTCCGCGTGTTCGGCCGACGCATCCTCCGCATGGCTCCGATCCACCACCATTTCGAACTCAAGGGCTGGCCGGAGACGACCGTGATCATCCGATTCTGGATCCTGGCCGGAATAGCGGTTGCCCTCGGAGTCGGCGTGTTCTACGCGGACTTCGTGACGATCACCCAAGTTGGGGCACCGTGAGAACACTGATTCTCGGGGCGGCCGTCAGCGGCGCCGCCGCCGCCGGACTCGCGGCGCACCTCGCCTACGAGGTGTCGATCTACGACCGGTCATCGGAGTCCACGAATCCCCTGCGTGAGAAGGGGTACGCGGTGCATTCAGGAGCGTGGGCGGATCACCTGCTCTCCGACATCGATCTCATGGTCGCATCACCGGGATTCCCCGAGCACGCCGCTCCCATCCAGCATGCCCTCGCCCTTGGGATCGAGGTCATCAGTGAACTCGAATTCGGCGCACGGCACCTCACGACTCCGTACGTCGCCGTGACCGGCACGAACGGGAAGACAACCGTCACGAACACGATCACCGACATGCTGATCGCGAGCGGCATCACTGCAGTGTCCGCGGGGAATATCGGAATGCCGGTATCCGGTCTCGTTGATACGTCCGCAGCTGTCGTGGTTCTCGAGGCGTCGAGCTTCCAGCTCCGATTCATCGACCGGTTCCACCCGGTTGCGGCCGGGATCGTCAACATCGCCGCCGATCATCTCGACTGGCACGGCTCGGTCTCGGCGTATGCCAACGCCAAAGCCAGGATCTTCGAGAATATGTCGGCGAACGACCTGGTCGTCTACGGCGTCGATGACCCAGGAGCCGCCGAGGTTGTCGCATCGGCCACGTGCCGAACCACGGGCGTGAGCGGAGTCGTGGTTTCCGGAAGTGGTATTGGACCGGTCAACGGCTCACTGCAGATACACGGGAAACAGTTCCCGATTCCGACGAACGACCCGTCCTGGGTGACGGACCTCGGAATCGCAGCGGTCATGGCAGCTTCGGTCGGTGCCAACGATGGAGGTATTGCGGCGGTTCTTGCCGGGTTCACCCCTGGTCCGCACCGGCGTCGGACGGTCGGCACACGCAACGGCATCACCTGGATCGACGATTCGAAGGCCACGAATCCGCACGCGGCTCGCGCCGCGGCCGAGGCATACACGAGTGTGGTGCTCCTCGCAGGGGGCCGTAACAAGGACCTCGATCTCTCAACGATCGCACCCGGATCGGTTCGCCATGTCGTCGCATTCGGAGAAGCGGCGCCGTCCATCGCGGCAGTTGTTGGGACCCCGGTGAGCGTTGTTGGTGATCTCGCAGAGGCCGTCGAAGTTGCGGGTCGGATAGCGGTCACCGGGGATACGGTCCTGCTTGCTCCAGGCTGTGCGAGTTTCGACGAGTTCGACTCCTACGCCAGCCGAGGGGATCGGTTTGCCGCACTCGTTGCCGCCGCAGAGGTGGCGAAATGACGGGCAGGACGACCCCCTTCGACCATGCTACGCGCATGATTGAGCCCGCCCCGGATCCCGTGATGCTGGAGGACGCCGACACGCGGTCGTCGGTTCGGCAGGAGATCCGTGATCGTCGTGCTGCGCGCACCCTCCATCAGAGCGACCGTCGAACGGTGTTCCTGGTGGTTCCCGTCATCATGCTGCTCATCGTTGGTCTCGGTGCGATGCTGTCCGCTTCCTCAGTCATCTCGATCCGGGAGACCGGTGACCATCTGTTCTACATCAAGCGTCAAATCATCTGGGTCGGACTTGGACTCGCCTCCCTCGTTGTGTTCGCCAAGATTCCGTATCGGTTGTATCGCCGATTCGCGATCCCCATCTTCTTCGTTGCGGTGGCAGGCCTTGTGGCCACGCTCGTCGTCGGTGACGTCCGTGGCGGTGCCAGGCGATGGATCGAGATCGGACCGCTGACGATCCAGGTTTCAGAGTTCGCCAAGGTTGCAACGGTGATCCTTCTCGCTGCCGTCCTCGCCAAGAAGGACCAACTGCTCCAGCGACTGCCCCATTTCCTTCTGCCCGTGATCACGATTCTGACCGTGGTGTCGCTGCTGCTGCTCCTTCAGCCCGACTTCGGGACCGCGCTGCTGATTGGGGCTGCCGCCTTCGCCATGCTGATCGCCTCTGCGGCTCCGCTTGGGTTCATCGTCGGACTCGGCGGGATCTCAGGGATCCTTGCGGTCGCCGGGGCCTTCGGTATGGACTATCGCAGAGCCCGAATCACGGGGTTCCTTGATCCCTTCGCCGATCCGCTCGGTACCGGCCACCAAGCCGTCCAAAGCCTGGTGGCGCTCGGGTCGGGAGGATGGCTCGGGGTCGGTCTCGGGGCGAGCCGTGCACGCTGGTCCTTCCTGCCGAACGCCCACACCGACTTCATCTTCGCGATCATCGGCGAGGAGACTGGTTTCGCAGGCGCATCGCTCGTCATCGTGCTCTTCGCGTTCTTCGCGGCGGTGGGTATCAGGATCGCCCTCACCGCACCTGATGTCTTCGGCCGACTCCTGGCGGTCGGCATCGTCTCCTGGCTGACCTTCCAAGCCCTGGTCAACGTGGGCGGCGTCGTTGCGGTGCTTCCGATAACCGGTGTCCCGCTTCCGTTCGTCTCCTCCGGCGGAAACGCCATGATCGTGAGTCTCGCCGCGATCGGCATTCTGGTGAACATCTCCCGAACGGGGAACAATGCTGAATCGGCTGCGTCGTGACCTTTGCCTTTGCCGCAGCAGGCACGGGTGGCCACATCTACCCGGCACTTGCCGTCGCCGGAGCGCTGGTCGAATCCGGAGTTTCGGCTTCCGACATCGTGTTCTTCGGTGGTGATCGACTCGAGACGCGGATCGTGCCCGATGCCGGATTCGAGCTGATCCAACTCGAGGTGCGAGGTCTCAAGCGATCGCTGACTACCGATAACCTCATGCTGCCCGTGATCGTTCGTCGAGCTACGGCCGACGTGGCGAATGCCTTGCAGTCCCGTGCGTCCGGCGTCCTCACCGTCTTCGGCGGATATGTGAGTGTTCCTGCCGCACTGGGCGCTCGCAGGATCGGCATGCCGTATGTGATCCACGAGCAGAACGCTGTGCCGGGTCTCGCGAACCGATATGTCGCCAGGCGTGCGACCAGGACGCTCGCTGCGTTCGCTCCCGCACTCGATCGACTCAAGAACGCCGAGATCGTGGGGAATCCGCTCAGCAGCGCATTCGACGGCTACAAGCGCGACGAGATCAGAGCAGAGGCACTCCTGCGCTACGGCCTCGCACCGGATGTGCCGGTCGTCGGCGTCTTCGGGGGTAGTCAGGGTGCCAGGGTCCTCAACGATTCGGCCGCCGAGTTCGCATTCACGTTCGGTGAGACGGTTTCGATACTGCACCTCACGGGCCCGGACCACCATGAATCCGTCGCCGAGCAGGCGCGTGCTGTTGCGAACTGGGTCACCGCCCCGTTCGAATCCGACATGAAGTTCTTCTTCGCAGCATCGGACGTCGTTCTGTCCAGAGCCGGGGCGATGACGGTGAGCGAACTTGCGGCCACGTCGACCCCTTCGGTCGTCGTGCCGCTTCCGGCAGGGAAGGGATACCAGGCGCTGAACGCACGAGACCTCGAGCGAGCAGGAGGGGCGGTGGTCATCGATCAGGATCGGATTGCCGACGTCCCTCGACTGCTTGCGAGTCTCGTCGCCGATCCAGATCGGCTTGATGTCATGCGAAACGGAGCGCGTTCGGTGGCGAAACCGGAGGCTGCGTGTCGCGTCGCCACCATTCTCAGGGAGGTTGCCGGTGTCTGATCCGCCGACCATCGCGCTCGAGGAGATCACGTCCATCCACATGATCGGTGTCGGCGGCTCCGGGATGTCCGGGCTGGCCAAGCTTCTGGCCCAGCGAGGCATTCGCGTTACCGGCTCCGACGTCAAGCCGTCCGCTGTGATCGATTCCCTCGCGGGTGTGGGCGTTGAGACCTGGATCGGTCATCGGCCGGAGCAGATCACGAGCGCCGACGTCGTCGTCGCGTCGTCGGCGGTCCCCGATCACGACCCGGAACTCAGGGCGGCCCGACAGGCCGGGATGGTGACGGCACGGAGGCCGGCGCTCCTTCGGGGGATTACGACAGCGTTTCCGACCATCGGCTTCTCGGGCACACATGGAAAGACCTCCAGCACCGCGATGGCGGTCGCCGGTTTGCGTGCTTGTGGACTGGATCCCTCGTTCATCGTGGGCGGCGAAATCTCAGACCTGAACACGGGCGCTCACCTCGGCGATCACGATCTGCTGCTGCTCGAAGCCGACGAGGCGTTCGGCACCTTCCGACATCTACGACTCGCCGGTCTTGGTGTGACGAACATCGAGGCGGACCACCTCGACTACTACCGAACCGTGACCGCACTTGAAGAGGCGTTCGCTCAGGTCGCCAGCCGAACCGACGGCCCGGTCGTGGGCTGCATCGACGACGCTGGTGTTCGCCGGCTGGCCGAACGTTCGACGGTGATCGGCTACGGCACGAGCACCGATGCCACATGGAGAGTCGAAGATGTGACCCTCAGTGCCGCACCGTCGTTCTCGCTCACCGGTCAGGGAGTGACCAGGCGAATCCAACTTCGGCAGCCCGGCATGCATGTCATCAACAACGCCGCCGGTGTGCTTGCGCTCTTCGGCGAACTCGGATTCGATCTCGATTGTGCGGTGGATGGCATCGAGCGTTCCGGCGGTGTGCGCAGGAGGTTCGAAGTCAAAGCGAGGATCGGGGGAGTCACGATCATCGACGACTACGCCCACCATCCGACGGAAGTGGCTTCCACGATCAGCGCTGCCCGCACGATGACACCGGGTCGACTCTGGGTCGTCTTCCAACCGCACCGGTACACGCGCACCGCGGCGCTCGCCCCGTCGTTCGGCGCACCCCTCTCCGAAGCAGATCGGATCATCGTCACCGACGTCTACAGCGCTGGCGAGCGTCCCCAACCGGGAGTCACCGGCCGGCTCGTCGCCGAAGCCGTCAGCGCAAGCGGCGGCAACGTCACGTACATCGAGCGACTCGCGGATGTGGCGGAACGGCTCGCGGAGGAAATCGAGTCCGGCGACACCCTTGTGCTGATGGGCGCGGGAGACGTCGCGACGATCTGGACTCAGGTCGCCGACCGGATCGGGGAGGGTTCGTGAGCGAACGCCTCAAGTCGACGCGGGGAGTGCGTGCCGATGTTGCGCTGGGGCCGATGACGACGTACAAACTCGGTGGCTCGGCGGATTGGTTCGCCGAGGTAGAAGACGAGCAGCATCTGGTCGACGTTCTCGTCGCCGCCGGCGACGACGTGGACGTGCTGGTGCTCGGCCGCGGGAGCAACCTTCTCGTCGCCGACGCGGGCTACCGCGGATTGGTGGTCCGGCTCTCCGGCGCGTTCCTGGAGATTGCGGTCGAACCGGACGGTGTGGTCTGCGCCGGTGGAGCGGTCCCGTTGCCGCGGGTCGCGAGGACGGGAGCAGAGGCCGGTCGTTGTGGACTTGAGTTCTATGCCGGGATTCCCGGCACGGTCGGAGGCGCGGTGAAGATGAACGCCGGCGGGCACGGGAGCGATACCGCGACTCGTCTGCTCAGCGCTCGGATCGTCGCCCGAATCACCGGTGACCGACATGATCGAACCGCTGCGGAATTCGCTTTCGGCTACCGGCACTCGAATCTCGGCCCGGGAGAGATCGTGGTCTCTGCACGGTTCGCAACTGAGCCGTGCGAGCGCAGTGCTGCCGAGGCGCGGATTCGTGAGATCACGCGGTGGAGGAAGGAACACCAGCCGGGAGGGACCTTCAATGCCGGTTCGGTGTTCAAGAACCCGCCGGGCGATGCCGCCGGACGGCTGATCGACGAGGTCGGGCTCAAGGGACATCGATGCGGCGGTGTCTCGGTATCGGAAATGCACGCGAACTTCCTCGTGGCCGACGAACATGCCACCGCGGAAGATGTGTGGGATCTCGTATGGGCCGTTCGTCGCCGAGTGGGCGAAGTCGCCGGGGTCTGGCTCGTGCCCGAGATCCAGTTCGCGGGTGTATTCGATAGAACCGGCGATGAAGCGATGGGACCGGAGACGGCCGAATGAACACGATGGACCACCGTATTGCCGAGCGGCGACAGCAGGTGACGGAAGATCGGGCTCGAGGGCGACTCAGGTGGCTGATCTGGATCGTGGTGGCCGTGGGTGCAGCGGCAGCAGCAGTGTGGTTGGTCAATTCACCGATGCTCTCGATCCGATCGGTAGTGGTGACCGGTGCGGAGCGTACCGATCCGTCTGCAGTCGCCCACAGCCTCGCCATCGGGCCGGGAACACCGACAATGTCGGTGAACGCCGGTGCAGTTGAGGCGACGCTGCTCGAGGACCCCTGGATCGCAAGCGCGAACGTGATCGTTTCGTGGCCCGGCACGATCGAGATCCACGTCGTGGAGCGAGTGCCGGTTGCTGCGATCGACATCGACGGCACGATCTTCCAGACCGCGGCGGACGGAGTGCTGGTCGAGAGCGTGAGCGGCGGAGTGGTTCCCCCGTTGATCGTCACGGACCGCTCCGTGACCGCGCGGGTCGGGGATCGGATCTCCGACGAACCGACGCTGGGCGCGATCGAGTTCCTGGCCACGCTTCCTCCGGCGTTGCGGCGCTCGGCGGAGGTCACGGTGGCCGGTGCCGTGGTCGGTGCCGAAGTCGATGGGATCATGGTTGTGATGGGACGACCAACCGATATGGCGGCGAAAGCGGCGGCCGTCGAGGCCCTCATCGCCACGGGTATCGAGCGCGGCAGTCGGATCGATGTGACCGCTCCGCTTCGTCCCGCGGTCGCCCCGCCTCAATCTCAACTGGAAGGTGAGACGGAGACGCTGGAAGAGTCTTAACCTTTGGACTAACCTTGTTCCACCTGCGCGGGAGGCCCAGCACATGACCGATCCGAAGATTTCACCCCACACCTATCTCGCCGTCATCAAGGTGGTCGGCGTTGGTGGTGGTGGCGTCAATGCCGTGAACCGTATGATCGAGGCTGGGGTCGGTGGCGTTGAATTCATCGCCGTCAACACGGACGCTCAAGCTCTCATCATGTCCGACGCCGATCTCAAGCTCGACATCGGCCAGGATTCCACTCGGGGTCTGGGCGCCGGGGCGAATCCCGAGGTCGGGCGTGAAGCGGCGGACGCACATCGCGCCGAGATCGAGGACGCTCTGACCGGAGCGGATATGGTGTTCATCACGGCGGGCGAAGGCGGAGGAACCGGAACCGGTGCCGCTCCCGTCGTGGCCGAGGTTGCGAAGTCGCTCGGTGCACTGACGGTGGGCGTCGTCACGCGCCCGTTCGGATTCGAAGGTCGGCGCCGTTCGGTTGCCGCCGAGCAGGGGATCCAGACCCTGAAGCAGGCCGTTGACACCCTGATCATCATCCCGAACGAGCGCCTCCTCGAGATTGTGGACAACCAGACTCCTGTGGTCGACGCCTTCAAGATGGCGGATGAGATTCTCACCAACGGTGTCAAGGGGATCACCGATCTCATTACGACGCCGGGCCTCATCAACGTCGACTTCGCGGACGTGAAGACGGTGATGTCCGAGGCCGGATCTGCCGTCATGGGAATCGGGCAGTCGACCGGTGACAGCCGTGCTCAGCAGGCTGCCGAGAAGGCAATCGCGAGCCCGTTGCTGGAGACATCGATGGACGGGGCACGAGGTGTCCTGCTCTCGATCGCCGGTCCGCGAGACATGACGCTTCACGAAGTGGCCACAGCTGCGTCCATCGTTGCCGATCACTCGGATGCGGACGCAAATATCATCTTCGGCGCCGTCGTCGACGAATCCCTCGGAGACGAGGTGCGGGTGACCGTCATCGCCGCCGGGTTCGAGAAGGAACAGACACGGACCGCGTTCACCTCCGCTCCCACCGTCGGCGTTCCGATCGTACGCACGAGTCCGGACGAGGTGATGCGTCACGACGACGGAACCGACGAGATGGAGATCCCGGGCTTCGTCCAGGGATGATCCGGCCCGCGGGATTCCGCGGTGCGGCCTTCGGCAACGCGGGAGACGGAAACGGCAGGGACGATCCGAACCGGCGCGGGGTCATCTCCGATGAACTTGGTATCCCGCGGCAGTGGGCGTTCGTCCGCCAGGTGCACGGAGGGGTTGTGCTCGCGGTCCAGCAACCAGGGCTCGCCGGGTCTGCCGACGGTCTGATCACCGACCAGCCAGGGCTCCCACTTGCGATCGCAACGGCGGACTGTGTGCCGATCATCATCGAAGGGGACCGCTCGGTCGCCATTCTCCACGCCGGGTGGCGCGGGGTGGCAGCCGAGATTGTGCGGGAGGGAATCGAAGCGATGAAGACACTTGGTGACACGCCGAGGCGGGCAGCGATCGGTCCCTCGATCGGACCATGTTGCTACGAAGTCGGCGACGAGGTCAGAGCGGCCGTCGGCGACTACGCATCGCGAACGACCTTCGCGACCCCGAGCGTCGATCTATGGTCGGCTGTCGCGGCACAGCTATCCGGTCTCGACATCTGGAGGTCGAACATCTGCACCTACACGGATTCAGGATTTCGGTCGTATCGTCGGGACGCGACCACGAAGCGACAAGTAGCGGTGGCATGGCTACCAGAGGACTGATCGACGTCGGTGAGCGCGTTGCATCTGCAGCGAGGAGGTCGGGTCGAGACCCGGATTCCGTGATCCTGCTTGCCGTGTCCAAAGGACAAACGGACGCGGCCGTAGCCGAACTGTACGAAGCCGGGCAACGGGTGTTCGGAGAGAATCGGCCCTTGGGACTCCGTCAACGCATCGACGGTGATCTACCGAAAGACATCGATTGGCACTTCGTCGGAAACGTGCAGCGGAGGGCGATCAAGACGATCGCACCGTCGATCGTGCTCCTCCACTCCCTCGATCGCATGAGCCTCGCAGATGCGTGGATTCGGCTCGACGAACCGCCCCCCGTGCTCATCGAGGTCAACATCGGCGACGAGCCGCAGAAGAGCGGATTCGCCCCATCCGAAGTCCTTCGGATTGCCGACCATCTCGCCGTCGGCGGTGTCTCGGTTCGCGGGTTGATGATCATCCCGCCGAGCGTGCACATTGCGGAGGACGCCCGCCGATGGTTCGTCGCCCTGCGCGAACTCCGGGACATCCTCGTGGTTGAGCACCCGTCCGCCGGAGACCTCTCGATGGGGATGACCGACGACTTCGAAGTAGCCGTGGAAGAAGGCGCGAGCATCGTTCGCGTAGGACGGGCTATCTTTGAACCCGCGAACAACGAAATCAACGGACGCTCTCTCGAGGATTGACTATGGCAACGTTCTGGCAGAAGACGCTCTTCTACCTGGGCCTCGTCGATGACGACGACGCCGCCGATGGTGGACAGGTCGGAACCGGGATGCCGCCCGGCACCCCGGGTGTCGAGGCGCCCCGTACGGTCATGGCTCGCCCACCGGGAAGCGTCGCAGGACGTCGTGTTGACCCGCCGTCGTCGCAGCGCAGAGAGTCGTCCTGGGATCACACCGAGGCGGGCGTCTACGTTCAACCGGGGGGCCAGGCGAACCGCGCGTTCGAATCGACCGATCGCCCGTCATCGGGGATGACCGACGTCATCGTGGCACGCAACTTCTCCGATGCCCAGATGCTCGCCGATGGTCTCCGATCGGGGCGTGCTCTCGTGCTCGACCTCCGATCGACCGAACCCGAGATGGTCCGCCGACTCGTCGATTTCACATCGGGGCTCACGTACGCACTCGACGGGAAGATGGCGAAGATCTCACAGGGCGTCATCCTCGTCAGCCCGGCAGGTGTCTCGGTGAGCAGTGAAGAGCTCGACCGCCTCGCCACGCTCGGGCTCTACCGATCGTCCTGATCCGTGCTTACGCTCGTCTGCGGCATTCTCCGACTTGCAGTATGGGTCATCATCGCGTGGATCGTCCTGAGCTACGTCGTCTCATTCGGGCGGCTGGGTTGGGATCATCCGGTCCGCCGTCTCTATGACGGACTCTCCAGAGCGATCGAGCCACTCATGCGCCCGATCCGGAGTGTCGTCCCACCCGTGAGGATCGGTGGAGCAGCACTCGATCTCTCGCCGCTCATCCTCATCATCGGTGTGAACCTGCTGCTCGTTGTTATCTGCTGATCAGGCTCCGACGACAGTGAGAGCGACGACGGCGCCGTCGATAGTGACGGGGTTCGCTGTAACCGAATCGTCTCTCCTGATCTCCGCTGCCAGAACCTCACCTGCGATGAAGGCGTTGTGAACGTCGAACGCATCGACGATGGAGGCATCATCGGATGCCCAGAGAAGTCGGATGCGATCGGCAACCTCGAAGCCCTCTGAACGCCGCATCAACTGGACCCGGTTGACGAGTTCGCGCGCGACACCCTCGATGAGGAGATCACCGGTGAGGTGCGTATCGAGCGCAACTGTGATCGAACCCTCCGTTGCGACGACCGTCCCCTCCCGTGGGTTCCGAAGGACCACGACGTCTTCAGCGGTCAGCACATTCTCCCCGATCGTGATCTCGCCGGTGTCGAGGAGTTCGGCAACGGCATGGTGGTTCAGGTCTGCGATCGTCCTTGCGACGGTCTTCGTCTCTTTCCCGAACCGAGGCCCCAGTCGCTTGAAGTCGGCTTTCGCTGATAGCTCCACCAGATCGGTTTCGTCATCGTGGACCTTCACGGCGTGAACGTTCAACTCCTCAGCGATCAGGACGGTGTGCGTCTCGATCGCCCGTCGGAGCGTGGGATCCGTGGTGACGATCGTTACGAGAGCGAGCGGCTGCCGGACCCGCAAGTCGTTCCGCTTTCTCAGGGTCCGACCGAGGTTGACGACCGTTCGTGATGCCGCCATGGTGAGTTCGAGGTCCGCGTCGATGAGTGCGGTGTCGGCTTTCGGGTAGTCGAGCAGATGCACACTCAACGGAGCGGACGTGTCCGATGGCCGGGCGAGGCTCTGGTACATCTCTTCGGCCATGAATGGCAGGACGGGAGCCGCGACGGTTGCGAACGTGAGGAGTACTTCGTGGAGGGTGGCGAACGCGGCCAGTTTGCCGCTCTCGTCGCTGCCTCCACGGCGGGACCAGAAACGCCGGCGCGATCTGCGGATGTACCAGTTCGTCAGTTGTTCCACGAATCCGATGATGGGCGGTGTGACCGCGAAGAGCCGGTACGCCTCCATCTCGTGATTGACGGTTGCAATCAGGGTCTGGAGGACCGAGAGGATCCAGCGATCGATCTCCGGTCGCTCTGCGATGGGCGGGGCTGCAGCGAGATCCGCTGCGGTGATGGCGTCGGCTTCCGCGTAGGTGGTGAAGAACGAGAACGCGTTCCACCACGGAAGCAACACGGTCCGGACGACCTCACGAACGCCGTCTTCCGAGAATCGCAGCGGATCGGCTCGGACGACGGGGGAGTTGATCAGATCACGCGAAGGGCGTCGGCACCGAACTCGTCGAGGACGTGCAACGGATCCGGGTAGTTGCTGAGACTCTTCGACATCTTCCGACCGTCCTCGGCGAGGACCATGCCCGTGACAACACAGTTCTGAAACGGCGCCTTGTCGAAGATTCCGGTCGACAGAATCAGCAGCGTGTAGAACCAACCACGGGTCTGATCGAGGCCCTCCGCGATGAAGTTGGCTGGAAAGCCGCGTTCGAATCGCTCCTTGTTCTCGAATGGATAGTGGACCTGGGCATACGGCATGGAACCCGAGTCGAACCACGTGTCGAGCACCTCGGGGACACGGGTCATGGTGCCGTCGCATTTCCCACACGGCCAGGTGATCGGATCGAGGATGTGCTTGTGGAGGTCGTCGGTCCGGACGCCGCTCAGCGCTTCGAGTTCGTCTCGGGAGCCGAGACACACGGTCTCGTCACACGCGTCACATTGCCAGATGGGGATCGTGGTGCCCCAGAATCGGTTCCGGGAGATGGCGTAGTCCCTGGCGTCTTCGAGCCAGTTCCCGAATCTCTTTGCGCCGACGTAGTCGGGGACCCAGTGGATGCCGTTGTTCAGTTCGACCATCCGGTCCTTGATCGCTTCGACATTGACGTACCAGCTCGGGATGGCCTTGTAGATCAGGGGGGTATCGGTGCGCCAGCAGAACGGATAGCTGTGCGTGATCGTCCCCTCGTGCACAAGTACCCCTCGTTTCCTGAGTAGCCCGATCAGGACGGGATCCGCAGCCTTGACGTGGAGGCCTTCAACCTCGGGGACCTCGTCGGTGAATCGCGCCTCGAGGTCGATCGGATCGACGAGGGCGGAGATCTCGGCCTTCTGAAGGGCAAAGAAGTCCGCTTCGCCGTACGCAGGTGCGGTGTGGACCAGGCCGGTCCCGTCCTCCGTGGTGACCTCATCCATTGCGATCACGCGAAATGCACCGTTCTCCCGCTCGTTCTCGAAGTGGGGAAAGGGGGGCTCGTATGCGACGCCGAGTAGTTCAGCGCCGGACGCGGCTCCGACGATCTGCGGAGGGGTGTCGCCCCAGAGATCACCGGCTCGCTCTCTCGCAACCCAGTAGTGGTCTCCTTCATCAGCAACCCGCACGTAGTCGATGCCTTCGCCAACTGCGACCGCGAGATTCCCAGGAAGTGTCCATGGCGTCGTTGTCCACACGAGGAGGTAGTCGCCGGCGAACGCGTGATCGTTGCCAACGGTGATCTGTAGCCGCAGTGTTACTGATGGGTCTTCGACGTCGCGGTACCCACCGAGGTTCACCTCGAAGTTCGAGAGTGACGTTGCGGCACCCCAGGAGTAGGGGAGCACCTTGAACGCCTTGTACACCAGGCCACGGTCCCAGAGTTGCTTGAATCCCCACCAGACGGACTCCATGAAGTCGATGTCCATTGTCTTGTAGTCGTCTTCGAAATCGACCCAGCGCCCGATTCGACGCGTCACGTCGTAGAAGGCTGTCGTGGTTTGCTCAACGAGTTCCACGCGCGGCCTCATTGAACCGTGCGACGCCGAGTTCCTCGATCTCGCGCGGTCCGGAGACGCCGAGACGCTTCTGAACCTCCATCTCGACGGGGAGACCGTGCGTGTCCCAACCGAAGCGGCGCTCGACGCGATGCCCGCGCATCGTCCAGTAGCGGGGCACGATGTCTTTGACGACCCCTTGGAGGATGTGGCCGTAGTGAGGACTCCCGGTCGCGAACGGAGGCCCGTCGTAGAAGGTGTACTCCGACTCGGGAGGGCGCATCTCGACAGAAGTGCGGAACGCATCGATCCGATCCCAGAGCGCGAGGATGCGATCATCGAGTTCGGGGAGGTCGACACCCGGTGCAACTCGGGAGAAGGTAGGTGCTGGCTCTTGATCGTTCACGGGTCCTCCGGCGCTCGTAGGTTCGCCGGGACGAGGTGGCCCGCGGTACCACCCGGCTTGTCGATCCTGGGACCGACCGCTCGTTGCCTCCGTCACGGTGGAGTTGTCCGGCGGGTTCTACGACCGGCGGAGCCGATTTCTTCCCGCTGCTCGGGGGTGATGTCCACCGGCACGTGATTCCGACCTTTCACCGTCGTCGGATCGCTCAGTCCACGTGTTCTCCGAAGGCTCGTCCCCGTCATCGCGTCTTGAGAGAGTAATCCCGCTGTCATCCTTGTAGGGGCGATTACGAGCATCGATGGCGGTACGTTGACGGCATGGATCCCGTGTTCAAGCACCCCGACGGCGTTGCCGTACGCGTCCACGTGGTGCCGGGAGCTTCGCGGACGGAGATCAAGGGCCACTACGGCGACGCCATCAAGATACGCGTTTCTGCTCCGCCGGAAGGAGGTCGGGCGAATCGTGCCATCGTCGATCTACTGGAACGTATCGTCGGAGGAACGGCCGAGATCGTGAAGGGCCGCACGTCACCGTCGAAGACCGTTCTCATTCGTGGCGTCGACTATGCAACGGTTGCGGAGGTACTCGACGAATGAAGCGCCGGGGACCACTCACGGGCTGTTATTGTCTCCGTCCAAATCGGGGAGGCTTATGGCCAGGGAGTTGGCACCATCGACATTGGAGCGTCTCGAGCGAAGGCTCGAAGACGAACGGGCGCGTCTCCACCGGGATCCTCGAAGAGATTGATCGACAGCGAGAGCGGGCCCGCTTGGCTGAGAGCGCATCCGAGCACAACCCGGACCCGGACAACGTCGACGGAGGCGCGCTTGCGCTCGAGAAGGAGATGGATGTCTCCGTGGAGCAGAACGCGAAACAGTTGCTCGAGAAGGTGCTCCACGCACAGGACCGGATGGAGAAGGGCCTCTACGGGATATGCGAAGTAACGGGGGATCCGATCCCGGTAGCGAGGCTGGAAGCCCTGCCGTACGCAACGGCGACGGTGGAAGCGGCGTCCCGGCGCTGAAGCTCCGTCTTCTCGCCGTCTCGGTCGCCGCCATCGTGGTGATCGTTGACCAGGCAGCGAAGGTATGGGCCCTGCGGGCGCTCGATGACGGACCGATCGTTCTCATCGACGGGGTCCTGAATTTCCGATTGTTCTTCAATACCGGTGCATCGTTCTCACTATTCGCCAGTGGCGGAGCTGTCATCGGGATCGTCGTGATCGGCGTCGTGGTCATGATCTTCTTCGCCTTGCGTGAAGCGGGGCATCGTCTCGACGCCGTCGCTCTCGGACTTGTGCTCGGCGGGGCGGTCGGCAACCTCCTCGACCGACTGTTCCGTGGGGCTGGATTCCTCGACGGCGCAGTGGTTGATTTCATCAACGTCCCATTCTTCGCGACGTTCAACATCGCCGACATCGCCATCAACGTTGGCGTCGGGTTGCTTCTCGTCGGAGCCTTCCTCCGCCGATGAGTGATCGAGTGGAGATCCCGGCCGAGTTCGACGGGGAGAGGGCCGACCGGGCCGTCGCGATCCTCTGTGACGTGAGTCGTCGGATCGCAAAATCGACGATCGAGATGGGTGGTGTCGTGCGACGTGGGAGCAGCCTCTCACCGGCGGACCGGGTCGTGGCCGGTGACGTGATCGAGGTTGACCTCGTTGTCCGTGAGATCCCGGTGGAGGCAGATACCGCCGTCGAGTTCGCCATCGCGTTTGAGGATGACGACGTGGTCGTCGTAGACAAACCCGCGGGAGTCATCGTTCACCCCGGTGCGGGGCGACCGGGTGGGACCCTTGCGAACGGGCTTCTTGCCCGTTTCCCTGAGATCGCCGAACTCGGTCCGGAGCATCGATGGGGGATCGTGCACCGCATCGATCGCGACACCTCCGGACTCCTCATCGTGGCGAAGACACCGGCCGCATTCGACCACCTGCAGGCGGCACTCAAAAGGCGCGAGGTCAACCGACGCTATCTCGCTCTGGTCTCGGGACGATTCACGAACACCACCGGCACGATCGACGCACCCGTCGGACGGGACCACGCGCATCCGACGCGGATGACCGTTGCCGAAGGGGGACGCCCGGCTCGAACCCACTACCGCCGCCTTGCTGAGTGGGAGGATCACGACGAGTCGCTCATGGCCGTCACTCTGGAGACCGGGCGCACACACCAGATCCGCGTCCACATGCGTGCGGTCGATCATCCGATCGTTGGAGATCCCGTCTATGGGCCTGGTCGGTGGATGGCGGGCGATCCGGGTCGGACGTGGCTCCACGCCGAGGCGCTCACGTTCGAGCATCCCTCTGGTTCGGGATCGTTGACGGTGCATGCGGAATTGCCGGCGGATCTTGCCGGTTCGTTGGATGACCTGGGGCCACCGACGCGAGGAACGGTTGAATGATCACGGGGGAGTGCCCTGAGTCGGCCCGCTAGATTGCCGGAAGGAGGTTCCATGTCGATCCACTACGAACGTCTGTCATCGCTCGACAATTCGTTCCTCGCCCTCGAGTCGCGAACGACACACATGCACGTCGGGGCGGTCACGATCCTCGACGCCGGTTCGTTCGCTCGTGAGAACGGCGGGATCGACGTCGATCGACTCCGGGCGTTCATCGAGTCCAAGTTGTACATGATCCCGAGGTATCGCCAACGGCTCGTCAGGATTCCGGTCGAGCGACATCCGGTGTGGGTCGACGACGACTGCTTCGCCATCGACTACCACATCCGCCACATCGCGCTGCCCCGCCCCGGTACCGAGGAGCAGTTGAAGCGGATGGCCGGCCGACTCATGTCTCAGCAACTCGATCGCTCGAAGCCGATGTGGGAGATGGTCGTCGTCGAGGGACTCGACCACGGACGTTTCGCGATCGTCACGAAGATTCACCACTGCATGATCGACGGCATGTCCGGCGTCGACCTGATGGCTGTGCTCATGTCGCTCGTACCGTCAGACGAGATCATCCCCGGTCCGGTCTACGAGCCTCGTCCGTCGCCGAACGGCACCGAGTTGCTGGTGCGTGAGACAACTCGACGCATCTCTGAAACGGTGGGTTCGGTTCGGCATGTCCAGAACGCGTTCGTCAATGCTGCGGATCTCGCTGAAACCCTCGGCCGACGCCTGCAAGCCGTCGGGGCATCGCTTGCCTCGGGTTGGCTCGTGCCGACGGGCAAGACGCCGATCAACGGGGTCGTCGGACCCGGACGCCGATTCGATTGGGTCAACATGCCGCTCGCCGACGTGAAGGTGGTCAAGAACAAACTCGGTGGCACCGTCAATGATGTGTTCCTTGCCACGGTGGCCGGCGCAGTCCGGCACTTCCTCATTGAGGAGCGGGACGTCTCCGAACAGGAACTCGAAGGGGTTGATTTTCGTGTGATGGCTCCGGTGAGCGTCCGATCCAAGGACCAGCGCGGAACACTCGGGAACCAAGTAGCCATGTGGCTCGCCGCGCTCCCGATCGACGACCCCGACGCGGCCTCCCGCCTGAGAAAGGTGCACGGCGAGACGAACAAACTCAAGGACACGGACCAGGCGCTCGGGGCCGCGACCCTGGTGCGCGTCTCGACCGGTGCACCTGCGACGCTTGTCGCACTCGGGACCCGACTTGCGTCGAACGCTCGACCGTTCAATATGACGGTGACGAACGTTCCCGGTCCCCAGTTTCCTCTCTATCTCCTGGACGCCCGCGTCGAAGCGACCTATCCACTCGTCCCGCTCTGGGAGAGCCACGGCATCGGTCTCGCAATGTTCTCCTACGACGGCACGGTCGCGTGGGGGATCAACGGCGACTACGGGATCATGCCGGATCTGGATCGATTCGGGTCAGCGATCCTTGCTTCATTCGCCGAACTTGTTGCGGCTGCCGCAAACGCTCCCGAGCGGACGCACGCGCCCAAGAAGGATTCGGAGGCGAAGAAGCGTTCGGCATCGGTGAGAGGGAGTCCAAAGAAGCGCCCGCCAATCGGGACGTGACCCGGAGGCTCAGCCGAAGAACGATTTCGCGGTGCGGAAGAGTTCTTCCGGTACGCCGCGGATCGAGTCGACGGCTTCGCTCAACGGAACGGACTCGATGCTCATCGAACGTAGGGCAACCATCACACCGGACTCGCCATCGGCGGCGAGATCAGCGGCGCCAACGCCGAGCCGTGTCGCCAGAACCCGGTCGAAGGCAGAGGGTGTGCCTCCGCGCTGAACGTGACCGAGCACGGAGACCCTGGCCTCGAAACCGGTCCTATCTTCGATCGCCGCGGCGATGAGGTAGCCGACACCGCCGAGTCGATCGAATCCGAACGCGTCCTGCTTCTGTTCGGCCGGCTCGTATCCGGGCGGAGGACTCACTCCCTCGGCGACAACGACGATCGAGTACTTGATGCCCTTCCGGTGCCTCCGCCGAAGCGTGTCGACCACGTCGTCGATGTCGTACTCGTATTCCGGGACGATGATGGCGTCGGCGCCGCCAGCGATCCCGGCGTACATGGCGATCCAACCCTTCGTCCGGCCCATGACCTCAACAACGATGACACGGTTGTGCGATTCAGCGGTGGTCGCGAGTCGGTCGATCGCTTCGACTGCGATACCGACCGCGGTATCGAATCCAAACGTGATGTCGGTCCCGCAAATGTCATTGTCGATGGTCTTCGGCACGCCGATCACCGGCAGTCCCTCTTCGGAAAGCTTGAGCGCCGACCGCAGCGTCCCGTCGCCGCCGATGACGATGAGACTGTCGATGCCGTTGGCCTTGATCGTCCGTTCACAGGACGAGTATCCGTCGCCGTGCACATAGGGGTCCATGCGCGTACGTTCCGAGGATCGTCCCGCCCCGCGTAGATGCCGCGAACCGCGTCCCGGTTGAGCGATACGGTCTGGCCTTGCATGAGGCCTTCCCACCCGTTCTTGATGCCGAGCACCTCTGCGTCGCGCTCCTGGGCGCGAGCCACGACGACCCGGATGACGGCATTGAGACCGGGGCAATCGCCGCCGGCCGTGAGGACCCCAATGACACTCATACTGTGATCTCCTGATGTGGGCTCTAATAGAGGAACATCGGCTTGCCGGTGACGTGGCGCACTTTCGGCCGGTAGTTGATCGAGTCGTAGAATTCGGTGACGTCGACGCGCTTCACACCCTCGCCGGTGACCGAGATCGGCAGCGTGTACGTGCCCCCGCGAAGCGAGACCATGCGACCGGAAGCACCCTCGAGGGCGAGATCGGCCGCCATGACCGCATAATTGGTGGCCACCATGAGGTCGAGCGAGTCGGGACGACCGGACCGCATCAGATATCCCACGGTCTGGTTGATGATTGCCTGACCGGTGCGCTCTGCGAGCAACTCGCCGGTGAGTTGCCCGATCCCGCCGAGTTTGCGATGACCGTAGGCATCCGAGTCGCCGGACAACGCCATCTCGCCACCCTTGATCGTCGCACCCTCCGAGATCGTGACCATCGCGTAGTTCGATGGATTCCGGCCCTTGTCGCCCATGAGGAGGTCCGCGAGCCGGTCGATGTCGAACGGAACTTCGGAGATCAGTGCCCGGTCGACCCCCGCAAGGTACGCGGTGACCAGCGACGTCTCGCCCGAGTAGCGTCCGAAGAGTTCGACGATGGCGATCCGCTCGTGACTCCCCGTGCTGGTGCGGAGATTGTGGATGAATTCAACGCCCCGAGTCACCGCGGTCGAGAAACCGATGCAGTAGTCGGTGCCGTGGACGTCGTTGTCCATCGTTTTCGGAATAGCGATCACCGGAACGCCCTCTTCGTGCATGCGGAGCCCGTAGGAGAGCGTGTCATCACCGCCGATCGGTATGAGGACGTCGATCTTCTTCGCTTCGATGACGCGCAGCACGTGATCCGTCGTGTCGAATGGTCCGTCTCCTTCCGGCGGGTCCCCGAGGAACGACGGGTACTTGTCGCGGTGAACCCTTGCCGGGTTGGTACGACTGGTGTGGAGGAACGTCCCGCCGGTGCGATCAACGGTCCGGACGACGTCCGGGTCGAGGTCGACGAAGTGCTCCGCCATGGAGGCCGGGTCGGCGGGGTTGGCATTGAGGAGTCCACCCCAGCCGCGCCGGATACCAACGACCTCGTGGCCGCCGTCGGCTACCCGGGAGACAACGGACTTGATCGACGGGTTGAGGCCGGGAACGTCTCCTCCGCCGGTGAGGATTCCGATGCGCATGGTGCTCCTTCAGAGTCGGGGTCTTCACCGAGGATAGGCAGGGTTGCGAGGCACCGCGGGCCGGTATCGCATGGCGTCACGGGTCGTGCTTACATAGCTGTAGTTCCCCCACTGAGGAGTCCCGTTGCAAAGCGACGGTTTCGCCCATCTCCATGTCCACACCGAGTTCTCGATGCTCGACGGTGCCGCGCGGGTGAAAGACGTGGTTCGGGCAGCGGCCGCGGATGATCAGCCGGCGGTTGCCATCACCGATCATGGCGTGCTGTACGGCGTGATCGACTTCTACCGAGCCGCAACGGACGTCGGGATCAAGCCGGTGCTCGGCATCGAGGCGTACGTGACGCCCGGTTCGCGTTTCGACCGCTTGCCCCGTCGCGAGGACAAGCGTTATCACATGACGCTGCTCGCGGAGAACGAGGTCGGATACCACAATCTCATGAAGCTCGCCTCGCGGGCGTACCTCGAGGGCTTCTACTACAAGCCACGGATGGACCGTGAACTGCTCGCCGAGCACAGCGAGGGGATCATTGCGGCCTCCGGATGCCTCGGTGGCCACGTGCCGCAACTGCTCGCACCGGATGGGACGGGTGAGGAAGGAAACGTCGGGCAGATTCGCGACTACGACGCTGCCGTGGAAGCCGCTGCGATGTACCAGGACATCTTCGGAAAGGACAACTGGTTCATCGAAGTTCAGGACCATGGAATCGCCGGTCAGCAGCGAATCATGGACGACCTCTTGCAGATCTCCGCCGACATCGGTGCACCCCTGCTCGCCTCCAATGACAGTCACTACACGTACGCATACGAGGCCGACGCCCATGACGTGCTGCTCTGCATCCAGACGGGTGCAAACAAGAGCGATGCGGATCGATTCCGATTCGGTTCGGAGGAGTTCTACATCAAGACGGCGAAGGAGATGCGCGAGCGATTCCCGGCCGATCGGTACCCCGGGGCAACGGACAACAGCCTGCTGATCGCGGATCGTATCGACGTCGCCATCGATTTCGGCCAGCTCCTGCTCCCACAGTTCCCGGTGCCCGACGGCCTGGACGAGGTCGGCTACCTTCGCGATCTGGTGATGGAGGGTGCGAGACGTCGGTACGGCGAATTCGACGCGGAGATCGCCGAGCGGATCGAATACGAGCTCCGGGTCATCGAGGAGATGGGATTCTCGGCGTACTTCCTGATCGTGTGGGACCTGATCCGACACGCGAAAGATCGAGGGATTCGTACGGGTCCTGGTCGCGGCAGTGCGGCTGGTTCGATCGTCGCGTACTGCCTGGAGATAACAGGGCTCGACCCGATCGCATACGGGTTGATCTTCGAGCGTTTTCTCAATCCCGGTCGACGCGAGATGCCGGACATCGACATGGACTTCGATGAGCGCTATCGCGGCGAGATGATCCAGTACTGCGCGGAGCGGTACGGCTCCGATCACGTTGCTCAGATCATCACCTTCTCGACGATCAAGGGTAAGCAGGCGATTCGCGACGCCGCGAGGGTCCTCGGCCATCCGTACGGGGTCGGTGATCGTGCGGCAAAGCTCATGCCTCCCTCGATTCTCGGCAAGGACGCGACGCTCGGGCAGTGTCTGGAGGATCCGGGGCGCGAGGGGGAACCGCTAGAGCGGGACTACTTCACGGCCGCCGCGGGTCTTCGCGACCTCTACGAATCCGACGCGATCACGCGAGAAGTGGTCGAGGCGGCACGCGGGCTGGAGGGACTGCGGAGACAGGATTCGATCCACGCTGCCGCAGTAGTGATCTCGCCGGTGCCGCTGACCGACATTCTTCCCGTTCAGCGGAAAGGTGCGGACGCCGAGATCGTGACGCAGTACGAGATGCACGGTGTCGAGGCGCTCGGTCTCCTCAAGATGGATTTCCTCGGCCTGCGCAACCTGACGACGATCGAGCGGGCGCTCGAACTCGTCGAGCGCAACACGGGTACCCGGCCGGACATCGACGGTGTACCTCTCGATGATCCGCTCGTCTTCGACATGTTCCAACGTGGCGATTCGATGGGTGTGTTCCAGTTCGAAGGGGGACCCATGCGTGCCCTCATGCGGAACTTGAAGCCGGAGGTCTTCGACCATCTTGTTGCACTGAACGCCCTGTATCGGCCCGGGCCGCTCGGTGCAGGAATGCACCTCGAATACGCCGACCGGAAGAACGGCAAGACGCCGATCTCCTACCCGCACGCGGATCTCGAGGAGGTGCTGGGTGACAGCTTCGGGATCATGGTGTTCCAGGAGCAGGTCATGCAGACCGCTCAGATGATGGCCGGATTCTCGATGGTCGAGGCCGACATGCTGCGCAAGGCGATGGGGAAGAAGATCCCCGCGGTAATGAGAGAGCAAGAGGAGAAGTTCGTTGCCGGTTGCGTCGAATGTGGCCATCCTGAGGAACTCGGCCGGGACCTCTTCGGGTTCATCGAGCACTTCGCCGGCTACGGGTTCAACAAGTCGCACTCTGCGGCATACGCCCTCATCGCCTACCAGACGGCCTGGCTGAAGGTTCACTACCCGGCGGAGTACATGGCGGCTCTCCTGACGGCCGTCAAGCGCGACAAGGACAAGACCGCGTCTTACCTCCATGAATGTCGGATCATGGGAATCCCGGTTCACGTTCCCGATGTCAACGTCTCAGAGTCGGATTTCGTCGGTGTGGACGGAGCGATCGCGTTCGGCCTGTCGGCGATCCGGAACGTAGGAGAAGCAGTCGTTGCGCAGATCGTTGAGGAGCGGGACGCGGGGGAACGCTTCGCGGACTTCGGCGACTTCGTCGATCGGGTCGACGTCAGTGCCTTGAACAAGCGAACGGTCGAGTCGCTCATCAAGGCGGGTGCGTTCGACTCACTCGGTCACACCCGTCTGGGCCTTCTCGAGGTCGCCCACGACACGCTCGATGCGACGATCGCACGGCGTCGTGCAGAAGACATGGGGCAGTACAGCCTGTTCGGAGGGGACGACAACGGAGCGAAATCGGAGGGGCTGGTGATCCCCGATGTTGAGTGGGGGAAGAAACTGAAACTCGGTTTCGAGAAGGAGATGCTGGGTCTCTATGTCTCCGACCACCCGCTCCTGGGTGTCGAACGGGCACTCGAAGCGATGTGTTCGACGTCGATGCCGGGCATGTGGGACATGCAGGACAAGGCGACGGCCACGATCGGTGGTGTCGTCGGATCGATCAATACCAGGTACACGAAGGCTGGAGAGCCCATGTACTTCTTCAACTTCGAGGATCTGCAGGGATCGGTCGAGGTCGTGTGCTTCCCCAGGACCGTTGCCGAGTTTGGACCGCTGATTCGCGAGGACGCCGTGCTCGTGATCACGGGTCGCGTCGACCATCGCGGCGACGACGTCAAGCTGATTGCCCAGCAGGTTCAAGAGCCGCGTCTCGAAGCCGAGGCGACGGTTCGGCTTCGCGTCCCGGCGACGCGGATGTCTCGTTCAACGGTTGAGCAACTGCGCGCCGTGCTCGCCAATCATCCGGGGAAAGCAGGCGTGTTTCTGCACATGACCTCCGACGGTGGTGAGCGGGTCATCGAACTGGGTTCCGAGCACCGGGTTGAGCCGAGATCCGCCCTGTTCGCAGAATTGCGGGAGTTGCTCGGTCCCTCAGTGGTGATGTAGCGGGGCCGTCTAGAGGAAGGCGTCGAGGCCCTCAACGTCGTCGAGGAGTCGGCCGAGACCGTCGATGGTCGTTGGCGATTCGGCGACCCACGGAACGGTGACGAGCGGCACTCCGTATCGGTCGGCGATGCCCTCCATCGACGTCGCCTGTCGACGTGCTTCACCACCCCATCTGACCAGGTTCGCCTTGAGAATGGCCCTGAGTTCGGCGTCGGGGATACCGCGAATCGGTTGACGGGAGGCGGCGGTCCATTCGAGCGGCAACGCCCGGTTCAGGATCACCGCGGCCGGTTCGATCGAGACCTCGGTCAGCTCCTCGAAGAACCGAAGCACCTCCGCCACCGGGGCCGGGTCCGCTGTTGTCGCCACAAGGGTGGTGGCGCGCTGTTGGTGGCGTTTGATGGTCGCGGCGCGTGCGGCGAGGCGGTCGTACATGGTTCGGAGGTCAAGCAGGAACTCAGCGACGTCCTCGAGAAGGGGGCCACCGAGGATCGCGTCCTGCGATCTTGAGGATGGGACGACCCGTGAACCGGTACAAGAAACGTCGACCGGGGAGTTGTGATCCGGTGAGCCATCGGAGGAGTTTGCCTCCGATGAGTTCTGCGGTCTGGGAAGGGGCGAGGAAGAAGTCGAGCCCGCCGGCCGAGGGTGGCGTGTCGACGACGATCGCATCCCAGTTGCCGGATTCGATCATCATCGACATGGTCTCGGCCGCCGCAAAGGACTGAGCGGCAGGGAAGCGGTCGGCGATGGCGCGGAAGTAGCTGTTCTTGAGGAGTCGTTCTGCGACGTCGGGGTCGCTGTACCGGTGGACGACCCCCTCCCAGGACGCAGACGCGTCGAGCGTCGAGGCCCACAGTCCCGTGATGCCGGGTACGGCGGTTGGTTCATTCGACAGAGAGTGCAGGCCGAGTGCGTCGGCGAGACGACGGGCGGGATCCACGGTCATGACCACGGTGCGCCGATCGGGACCCGCAAGCCGTATGGCAACGGCGGCCGAGATCGTGGTCTTGCCGACCCCTCCGGCTCCGGTGACGATCACGGTCGTGGTTTGACGGGTCATGCGAACGACTCACAGATCTCGGCGAGTCGTTCGGCTACCTCGCCGGGCGTGTGGAATCCGAAGAGGAACGGGAGCCGAGGATCATCCGGGATCGAGTCGAGCCAAACGGCCTGGGCTTCGACCAATCCGGTGTGGAGCAGACCTGCGGCCCGGACAGGGCCGTCTGGTGTGGCGGCGACCGCGGCGGCCGTGACCTCGAGTGGCTCGAGCACACGATTGGCGACCACACCGGCGATCAAGATCTGGCGCTCGGCATCGATGTGGGCGATCGCCTCTCTCGTCTCGTGAACGGCGAGCTCCTCAGGGGTCGTGACGAGGAGCAGGCCGCTGACCTCGGGATCGGAGAGTGTGTCCTCGAGTCGAGACGCCTGCTCACGTACAGCCCCGGTCGGTACGAGTCCGGTGATGGTTTGTGGCGCTGCGAGGTAGGACTGAAGCTGACCGAGTGGGGGAGCATCGGCGATGACGAGGTCCCACTCTCCACGCAGGACTTCGAAGATGGGCTTTCCGATCGTGACAATCTCCCGGATTCCCGGGGCGGTGTCGGCCAGAACGCCGAGGGCGCCGGAGAGCTGTCTCATCGGAAGCGAGCGGGGCACGTGGAGTTGGAGGCCGAGATACTCCTCGAGGGCGCGAGACCGATCGACGGACGCACCGAATAGCCCCGGTCGGATGCGTGTCGGTTCGTACGTGAGGGAGTCGACGCCGAGGTGGGCAGCGAGTCCGCTGGGTTGGATCATCGTGATCGCAAGGACGCGCTTCCCGCGGCGAGCAGCGACGATGGCAAGGGCCGCCGAGACCGCCGACTTGCCGACACCACCTTTGCCGGAGACGATGAGAAGTCGTCGATCGAGCATGAACTCAGGGTAGTCGGAGCGTTCGTCGGGGCCCGCACCGAGGAACGGCAATCGGGTACGCTGCGGCCGCAGACGAAGAGGAGATCTGATGGCCCAGTTGAACGTCGACGAGTTCCTTGCCCGGTTTCGAGACCGGGCGAAGGCCGTGAAGGAGCGCGGGATCCCGCCGATCGAGGGTGACGCCCGACGGGTCTGGGTCGAGAGCGCGGAGACCGATTACATGGACTACTCGCTCATCGGCCGCGCCGACTGGGCGGTGGAGGACGAAGCGCTGGTGTTGAGGATCTCGCTGAAGGGCTGACGAAGTAGAAAGTAGAGAGTAGAGAGTAGAAAGGGCAGAGCTGGGTGGGGAGTCCCTGGACCTGGCCCGGTCTCTCTACTCTCTACTCTCTACTCGTCAAGTCCCAGCGCTGCTCGTTTCGCGGCGAGGCGTCGCTCTTCCTCCAGCCTTGCCAGGTCGTAGGTGTTGTGGTCCACGTACTGCATCGCATCCGCAATGACCCGGTGCCCGGCCTCGTCGCGAATGAGGCGGTGCATCTCCTGGGCGACCTTGCGATATCCGGGATGTCCGGACGCTTGACTCCGCAACTCCAGGAGATGGAACGCCTCTCGTGCGTTCATCTGGAGGTAGTAGCGAACTCGGTAGGCGAAAGGAACCGCGTACTGGGCAACCGTCGGGCCGTGAACCACGGCGATGCGTTCGGCAAGTGCCGCCGTCTGGTCCATCGCTTGATCCCATCCCGATGTTGCCCCGATGTCGGCGATGGCGTCCGGCGTGACGTACCCGTGATCGGTGGAGAGGCGCTGCCACTCGATCGTGAGCATCCGGTGGCGCTGCAGATCGCGGAAGATGCCGTAGTCGGACAGAACGTCGAATCGGTACGACGTCCGCTCCATCGCGCGACCCGGCTTGTGGCGCCGATTGCCGCGAGACCCAACGGCCGCCCTGATCAGGCTCGCCCGATCCTCCGCAGGCAGTGATTGCACGTACGCGAGCAACTGGTCGTCGGGGAGATCGCTGACCGCGTAGAGGGCGGCGGCCGCGACCTTTGTCTCGCCGTCGGGGTCCCATTCGACGAGTTTCACCTGCGGCCGGTCTTCCGGCGTGAGGTCGAGAGCCGCTGCCCGCGTCTCGAGGTCTGAGGTGACCGAAGTCAGATAGTCGCTCCAGGCTCCGCCGCGATCGGGGACATCAACCCGGGTGAGGAACGAGGGGATCATCGATCGCAACTCTGTGAGCATGAGATCGGAGTAGGTGCGAATCTCTGCGAGCGGATGTGCCCGCATCCGCATCAAGAGCATCTCATAGGCCTGGCCGCTTCCGAAGATGCCGAGGTTGGATGTAGTCGCAGCCGGCAGCATGCCCCTCAGGTCGTCGCATGCTTTGGCGCGGATCGTCGAGCGCCAGACGACCGCCGAATCGGTGTCCTGTTTCGGGAAGAGCGCTTCGTAATAGGGGACGGCCCGACCGATCAGGGACGAGTACGTATCGAAGAGGTCGTCCATCGTCGAGCGGAAGTCGGCCTCGAGGGGTGATCCGATGAGCTCTCCCGGCACGTGGTAGCGGTAGCGGCTCCCGAGTTTTCGGTCGTAGAAGATGTACCGGGTGGACTGCTCGAGATACGATGCGAGTCGGCCCCATTCGAGCACCTTGGTGAGGACGTTGGATGCCTGTTCACATGCGATGTGGGCTCCACCCAGCTGAGCGACGGAGTCGTCTCCGAACTGAGTGAACACTCGGTCGTACAGGCCACGGGCTTTCTCGAGGCCAACAGCGGAGTCGGTGTCGTTGAGGGCCCCTTCGATGGCACGGACACCGAGGTCGGGCTGGGAGACGAACTCGTCGAGGAAGAGACGCCGAACGGAATTCGGTGACCGGCTGTATCGGGCAAAGAGTGCGCCCTTCACCACCTCGGGAAGATTGACGATTCCGAACACCGGCCCGTCGATGTTGGTGAAGAAGCGGCCAAGGAGAGCTCGTTCCTCGTCAGTAAACGACTCGGAGTGATACCCGGCAGGTACGGGACGTGAAGGGGGGTTTGGAGGGAATGACATCAGTGGCATTTGACCGTAGCAGCGAGTCGGGAACCGAGGCAACCGCCGATCCGAGGTAGCCTCCGTATCGTGTTGATCGTTCTCCGAATACTGCTTGGTGTCCTGGTGGCCGTTGCCGTCGCAACCGCACTGGTACCCATGCTGGTGATCGCCGATCTTGCGGGCGGGGGATCGGGTTGGGGCCTCTGCCCGGACGGGCTGGGAACGTGCTCGACCTCGTACTTCGCAGGACCCGAACTCCTGGCGTTCCTGCTCGTCGTGCTCTTCGCTACGCTCGCCGGTATCGCGGTGTGTAGCCGATGGATCCGCCGCCACGAAACATCTCAGTGAGCCTCGCTCAGCGCTTCGGCTGCGACGAGGTCGGCTTGCTCTGCCGGTGAGAACGCCAGCACGACGTACATCCCGATCATGATGAACGCCGCTCCGACCCAGCCTTGCGGTGTCAGCCGCTCGCCGAGCACCACCGCCGCGGTGGCAGCGGCGAAGAGGGGTTCTGCGCTGAGGACGATCGCCGTCCTGCTTGGGCCGATCACTGTCTGAGCTCTGACCTGCAACAAGAATGCGCCGGCGGCGACGATCACGCCGGTCCCGATCAGTGCAGGAAGAACGGATGTCGAGGGCAGGGGGAATCCTTCGAAGAGGGCGGAGCCTGCGAGCGATAGCACTGCAACGACGAGGAGTTGGATGGCCGTGAACGGAACAACACGGTGGCGTGGGGCGAGGCGGGAGAGAAGCACAATGTGGGCGGCGAATGCGATCGCACACACGACGGTGAGAACGTCTCCGCTGTTCAGGCCGAATCCCGCGGAGATCGTCAGCAGCCCCAGACCGATGACCGAGAGGAACGCACCGGACACGGTTGGGATGGCAGGAGGTTTCCTGCGAACGGTTGCTGCGAGCAGCGGAGTGAACACGACGTAGAGACCGGTGATGAGTCCGGAATTCGACGCGGTCGTCGACGCGAGTCCGGCGGTCTGCGACGCGAACCCGATGAAGAGGAAGGTTCCTGCCACAAGGCCATCGAGCCAGACCGATCGACCGTGGGGCCGTGCGAAGAGGAAGAGGACAACGGCACCGAGGAGGAACCGCCAACCCACGAATGCGAGCGGTGCCAGCGACACCACCGCTTCCTTGACCACAACGAACGTGGCACCGAAGAGGAACGCGGCGACGACCAGCCCGACATATGCCTGCGTCCGGTCAATCATCGGGGGCAAGCTATCAGGCCGAGGTCGGGTACCTTCCATCGCGATGACAGCACCCGAGTATCCCGACGACGCCGTTCTCCCGCTCCGCGATCGAGCACCGGAGTACATGGCGGTATTCGCGGTCGGGTTCGGAGCGTCGGCGGGTGTCGGCCTGCTGATCGGCCTCCTCTTCGGGGGGAGTATCTGGGGTGGCATCGGGTACACGATCGTGGTCTTCGGAATCGTGATGCTCCTCGCAGGCGGCGCATCCGGCGGTGGCTATACCCACCTGGGAGCGGGCGCTATCGGTGCTGCATTCGGAGGTCGCCGCGTGGACGAAGAGGAACAGGAACACCAGGACCGTCGAATGGGTCGGAAGCAAGATCCCATGGAGCGACTGCGCAAGGGCCTCCGCCCGGAATCGAACCCCCGAGCGTTCTGGCAGGTCATCGCCGGCGTGCTCTACATCGCCATCGGAATAGCCATCGTGACCCTCAGCGGCTCGTAGGAAGTCGCCAGCCGCGAACAGCGAATGCCGTACAACGGTCCCCTCGGCGTCTTCTTCTTCTTCTTCTTCTTCCTCCCCTTCAGGGGTGGTGCCGCCGCAGGGCGGCGGAGGGGGTCAAGGGGTTCCGATTCGCGAATCGTGAACCGTACAACGGTCCCCTCGGCCGCAGGCCGGGGGGACGCGAGGAGCGCCAGCGACGAAGCAGGGGGTCTTGTTCTTCCTCCCCCTCAGGGGGTGGTGCCGCCCGCAGGGCGGCGGAGGGGGTCGGACCGTGACCGGTGTGGGACCCGCCAGGGTTCCTCAGATTTCTTCGACAACCCTGCTGTGTGAGCCGGTTTCTTGTCCTACCTGGTTGATACGTTGCGCATATGGACACGACAGCCACTCTGACGATGGATGCGATCGAACAGAGGATGCTGAACGCCGAGACGGCGATCGCTCAGATGCGGGCGGCACAGATGGTCCTGATTCGTGAAGCCGACCGCCGGCAGGCGCCCCTCGCAGACGGCTGTCGGTCGATGGCCGAGTGGGTGACGGGCCGTCTCGATGTTGCACCAGAGACCGCGAAGACGCTCGTCGCTACGGCTCGGCGTCTCGAATCGCTCCCCACCGTCGAACACGCCACCGCCGTCGGGTCGATCAGCTTCGATCGGACCGTCGAGGCGGCCCGGATCGCTCTCCCATCTGAAGACGCCACGATCGTCGACGAACTCTCGATCTATGACGTCGCTGGGATTCGGCGTCTCGTGTCGAACCGGCATCGCCTATCCCGTGACACAGAACGCGAAGTGTTCGAGACCCGCTATGTGGCGGTGCAGCCGAACCTGGACGAGTCGTCGTGGCGGGTCCACGGACAACTCCCCGCCACAGCCGGCAGATGCTTCGTTGACGCCCTCGACGCCAAAGCCGACCAGTTACCACCCGACCCGGACGGGGACCGCAGCCGGACGACCCGCTACGCCGACGCCCTGTGGGCCATCAGCGTCGACTCGCTCGCCGGTAGCGACGGCGCCACGGTCGAATCCGCGACACCGCTGTTGACCGTCTTCGTCGACGCCCACGATGCTGCCGGGACGAACGGAGAGACCGGCGTGATGATCGAAGCCGGACCCAGAGTCGGACCCGCAACGCTCGAAGCGATCCTCTGCGACGGGGTCGTCGAAGTCACCGGCCGAACACAAGACGGCGTCCCATTGGGTATGGGACGCCGCAGCCGGACCATCCCACCCAGGTTGAAACGCTTCGTCCTGGCCCGCGACGGCGGCGTCTGCACCATTGCAGGCTGTGTCAGCCGCTACCGGCTCCAACCCCACCACATCACCCCCTGGTCCCAAGGCGGCGCCACCGACGCCGACAACCTCACCACCCTGTGCTGGTTCCACCACCACGTCGTCATCCACGGCCGAGGCTTCACCATCAACCCCGAAACACCACCCCAACGCCGCCGACTCAACCGACCACCCAATCCACGCCCCACCCCGGCGCGAGTGACGTACGGTCGACGTCGTAAGACGCACGAGGGAACGAGGGAGCCGTGTCAGATCTGCTGGGGCCGTTCGACCCTCACGGCGTTGTCAGCGGCCTGCGATGACCGGCTTCCCGTTCTCGATGCCGGCGATCTCGACGAGTGACCATACGTTCCATCCGTGCGCCTCAAGGATGTTCCGGCCACCTGCGAACTGCTTCTCGATGACGAAGGCGTAGCCGGCAACTTGACCGCCGGATTCCTCGACGATCTGCCCGAGGGCTTCTGCCGTCCTGCCCCCGGAGAGGAAGTCGTCGATGATGACGGCCCGGCCACCCGGCTCAAGGGCTCGCCTGGCGACCTCGACGCGGTATTCGACACCCTTGGTCGGTGAGAGAACCTCGCGGACGAACGTGTCTCGCCCACCGGCCGCGGGATACTTCTTCGCGTACACCACGGGGATCGGAAGGTAGCGGGCAGTTGCCATCGCGGGAGGGATTCCGGACGCCTCGGCAGTGACGATGAGATCGGGTTTCAGGTCGGCAAAGTGCTCCACGATCTGTCGGCCGATGTCATCGATGATCACGGGGTCGACCCGATGATTGAGAAAGTCGTCAACCAGTACGAGATCGCCGGAGACGCGGCCGCGTTCTTCAACAATTGCAGAGATATCCATGTCGGGGACGGTAGCCGGTCTTGGGTGGCCGGTATTCAACCGAGGCCCTGCTCTCCGCGCACCGTTCACCGACGGCGTCACCCGCCTCGGTCTCCCGTCTCCTGCCCGTTGGCTCTCGTCTACTGTCTCCCCATGACTGCGCCCACCAGCGAAGAACGCAGGAACGCCCGGGTCGTTCTGAATCGGCTGAAGAAGCGGTATCCGAAGATCTCGACCGCGCTCGACTACGTCGATCCCTGGAATCTGCTGGTTGCAACCGTTCTGTCGGCCCAGACCACCGACACGAACGTGAACCGGGTGACGCCCGTTCTCTTCGAGCGCTGGCCCACACCGGACGATCTTGCAGCGGCGAATCCGGAAGAAGTGGAGCAGGTCATCTTCTCGACCGGGTATTACCGCCAGAAGACCAAGTCAATCATCTCCCTGGCGGCGGATCTCGTCGATCGTTATGACGGCGTCGTGCCGGCCGATCTCGACGAGCTCGTCAAACTCCGAGGTGTCGGCAGGAAGACCGCGAGCGTGGTGCTGGCAGAAGCCTTCGACATCCCGGCGATTGCCGTGGATACCCACGTGAAGCGAGTCTCGAACCGGCTGGGGTTGGTGTCGGCGTCCGATCCGGTCAAGATCGAGAGCGCCTTGAAGGCCCTCTATCCCGAGAGCGACTGGGAAGCCGTCTCGATGCGCTTCATCCAGTTCGGCCGCGACGTGTGCGACGCGAAGAAGCCCGCCTGCGTCGGATGCCCGCTCGCCGACCGCTGCCTGTACCCCGACAAGACCGGGGAATGATCGCGGCCATGTATGGATCGCGATCGTGGCGCTGATCCTCGTTCGAGCTACGACTCTGTGGCGGTGGTACGCGAAACGTTCTGCGCCGAACGGACCAGGTCCATCCCCTTCGTCTCCGGCAGCTTGAGGATGAGAAGAATCGATACCACGAGACCGGATCCGAGTGCAGCGACCGTTAGCGGGAGGCCGATCCGGTCGATGAGCACGCCGCCGATGAGAAAGCCGGTGATGCTGCCGAGAATTGCAGCATTCGTCACCCAGGCCGCCGATGTTGCTCGCACACGAGTTGGGAACAGTTCGGCCCTGAGCGCCCCGAGGGAGGGAGTCAGCATCGTGGCACCCAGCGTGGCGAGGAAGATCGAGACCGCGAGGAACCATCCTGAGTCGAGGAGGTAGAAGCCGAGACCGCCGACGAGTCCGATGCCGAGGGAGAGCGCTGCCGTCGGGCGGCGACCGGTGCGGTCGGCCATGCGACCGCCAACGAGCAGTCCGATCGCCCCGAAGCCGCTGGCGGCGATGAGGAGGAATCGGGCCGCGCTCGCCTCCCAGGCGAGATCATTGATCAGACGCTCGAGCACGAAGTCGAAAGCCGGCGCGGAGAACGCCGACACGAAGAAGGACACGCCGGCGAGCGGCCAGAAGTGCCGTCCGAGACCCATCTTGAGTGCAGCGATGAATGAGATCGGGCGACCCGGCCGGTAGGCCTTGCTCTCGGGGAGGAAGCGCATCAGCATCGGGATCGCGAGGAGGCCGAGTCCGGTGAGAGCAAACAGGATGCGCCAACCGGTATCCGCCCGCTCGGCGATTGGCAGCAGCAGCAGGCCGGTGCCGACTCCGAGCGACCCGGCGAGTCCGTAGAGACCGATGCCGTATGCGCGAATCCCCGGCGACAGTTCTTCGGCAAGGAGGACCATTCCGAGCGCAGCGATGGCAATGACCGCGACGCGAACAATCGACTGAGATGCGACGTACACGGCGGTGGACGGCACGAACGCGGTGAGGAGGCTTCCGAGAACGAGGAGACCGAATGCGGCGAGCAAAGGGTCTTTGCGGCCATTGCGATCAGCGATGATGGAGAACGCAACGCCGAGCAGCGACACCGCCCGAACGATCGCGAAGATGATGCTCATATTCCCCTCGGTCAGACCGAGCGAGAGCCGCGCGTATGGGAGGGTATGGGCCATCTGCGCACCGCCGTATCCCGCGACGAATGCAACGATTCCGAGCAAGAAGACGATCCTGCGATCGGTCGGTGAGAATGGATTCGTCGGGCTGAGGAATTGTGGGAGCGACATTCGTGAAGGGTGGGGATCGGTGGGACGCCGCGAGCCTACTGTTGGAACCGCCGAATTCCGACCGGGAACAATCAGGGTCCCGTTACGGTTCTGCCCTACGGTGGCCGTCCGGAGGTTCCTTTGACCGAAGTCAATCTTGTCGCCGCGGTGCTCGCAGGCGCTGCATCGTTCCTGTCGCCGTGTGTGCTCCCGCTGCTTCCCGGATACATCTCCCTGATGTCGGGTTACTCGATGCAGGAACTCTCCGAAGGAGACGTGTCGATGCGGCGCGTCGTCGGTATGACGGGCTTGTTCGTGCTCGGCTTCACCCTGGTCTTTGTCGGTCTTGGCGCGACGGCCACATCGATATCGTCACTGCTGGCGCGACCCGTGTTCAGCATCGTTGCGGGCTGGGTCATCGTGGCCATGGGCCTCTTCATCGCCATCACGGCGGTGTGGACCCCGTCATGGCTTCTGCCCGTCATGCGGGAGCGAAGGGTGGAATCTCACCGAGCCAGGAGGTTCGGCTACTTCGGACCGCCGATCATGGGCGCTGCATTCGCCTTCGGCTGGACGCCCTGCATCGGACCGTTCCTCGCTTCGGCGCTGCTCCTCGGATCGACGTCAGATACCGTGGGCCAGGGGATGCTCGTCCTCTTCTTCTACTCGCTCGGTCTCGGAATCCCGTTCCTGTTGACTTCCTTGCTGCTCGTGAAGGCCTTCTCGGCGTTCGACTGGGTGAAGCGGCACTTCACGGTGATCACCGTTGTCTCGGGCCTTCTCCTGGCCGGGTTTGGATTGATGATGGTTACCGGCAGGATCGCGAACCTGTCCGGGTTCTTCTCGGACATGCTCGACTGGCTCGGTCTCGAAGGTCTGTCCTCTTCCTGATCTACGGGGCAATCGCGCCGGTACGGATGATGGAACAGCCCTAACGTGGACGTATGCAGATCTCGTTGACGAAGGAGCGGTTTCTCGAACTCGCCGAGCGGTACACGGTGGTTCCGTTGGCGACCGAGGTTCTCGGTGACCGCGAGACGCCGGTGTCGGTGTTCGAGGCACTCGTCGGAGATGACGACGGATACCTGCTCGAATCGGTTGAGGGCGGCGAGCGATGGGCGCGCTGGTCGTTCGTCGGATGGGACCCGCTGTTCACTCTGATCGCCAGGGGCGGTTCGACCGAGGCGGTCGGCGCTGAGATCGATCTCCCGGAAGGTGATCCGCTCCAGGTGCTGGAGTCGCTGCTCACTCGATTCCGCACACCGGACGGCACGGAGTGTGGATTCCCCGGTGAGACGCCGCCGCTCCACGGTGGCTTCGTCGGCTACCTGGCATATGACGTCGTCCGGTACGTCGAAGCCCTGCCTGAGGCTCCGCCCGACGATCGCGGCCTGCCCGAGATGGTGTGGCACGTCGGCGGTGGGCTCGCCGCGATCGATCGTCTCAGAGAGACGATTCTGATCATTCGGAACGTCGTCGTCGGTGACGATCCGGCCCGGGCCTACGACGAGGCCGTCGAGGTCATCAGAAGCGATGTCGAACGACTGTCGCGCGTGGCCGTCCGTTCCCTCGGAGCCCGTCCGTCATTCGACGAGATCGCAGCCTCCGAGGCGAACACGAGTCCTGCCGAGTTCCAGGCATCGGTTCTCAGGGCGATCGAGCACATCAATGCGGGCGATGCCTTTCAGATCGTCCCATCGATCCGCTTCGAGGTGGAGTTCGATGGGAACGCATTCGCCGTCTACCGGGCACTACGACTCGTCAATCCATCACCATTCATGTACTTCGTGCGGCACGGCTCGGTCTCCATCGCGGGATCGTCTCCTGAGCTGATGACCCGGGTGCGAGACGGGGTGGCGTACAGCCGTCCGATCGCCGGAACCCGTCCGAGGGGAGCGGACCCCGAAGCCGACGTCGCTCTCGAGGAGGAGCTCCTCGCCGATCCGAAGGAACGTGCGGAGCACATCATGTTGATCGACCTCGCGAGGAACGACCTCGGGAGGGTCTGCGAATTCGGGACCGTCACCGTCGACGATCTCATGGTCATTGAGCGCTACTCGCACGTCATGCACATCGTCTCCGGAGTCTCCGGTGCGGTGCGAACAGGACTTGGTCCCGTCGACGTTCTGCGGGCCACGTTCCCGCACGGCACGGTTACCGGGGCGCCGAAGATCCGGGCGATGGAGATCATCGACGACCTCGAGTCGACGGCCCGTGGCCCGTATGCCGGTGCGGTCGGCTACATCGATTTCGCCGGCAACCTCGACACAGCGATCGGGCTCCGCACGATGATCTCGGATGGAACCCGTGCGTGGGTGCAGGCGGGTGCCGGGGTGGTTGCCGACAGCATTCCTGCCTCCGAGTACCAGGAGTGCGTGAACAAGGCGGCAGCCGTACTCGCTGCGGTCGCAGCCGCTCCGCACCTGCGATGAGTGAGGCCGATCTCACCGAATCCTTACCGTTCTCGAACAGAACCGTGCGATCCTCGGAGTGAACGCGAGCGAGGTGAACGTGACGAACGCCGGGACGGTGCTGCTCATCGAGGACGAGGACGAGATCGCGGAGCTCCTCCAGATGGCGTTCGAGCGAGAAGGCTTCCGGCTCATCCACGCCTCGAGCGGAGAAGCGGGACTCGAACGCCTCCGGGAGCGCGAGGCACGGGCCGTGCTCCTCGACGTCGGACTGCCCGGTATCGACGGATTTGAAGTTTGCAGGAGGATCAGATCCAACTCGGACGTTCCCGTGATCATGCTGACCGCTCGAGACACCGAGATCGACACCATCGTCGGCTTGGAGATCGGTGCAGATGACTACGTCACGAAGCCGTTCTCGGTTCGTGAGCTCGTGGCTCGAACAAAAGCCGTTCTTCGAAGGAGCGAGGAGGCTCCCGTTGAGCGCTCGGTCATCGAGATCGCGGGCTTCAGCGTCGACGGCGGACGCCGCGAGGTCACCGTCCCGGACGGGGTCGTTGTCCGCCCGACGGCCCGGGAGTTCGATCTGCTCTGGTACCTCACCGATCACGCCGGCCTCGTGCTGTCGCGCGGCCAGATCCTCGAGGCGGTCTGGGGCTACGACTACTTCGGGGAGACCCGCACCATCGATGTCCACATCAGGCAGCTGAGGAAGAAGCTCGACGGCATTCCCATCGAGACGGTGTGGGGCGTCGGGTACCGCATCGACGGATGAGAGGAACCTGCCGATGACCCGGCGTATCGCGATCGGAACTGCAGTGATCGCCACCGTGATGGTTGTCGTCGGTCTGGCCGTGTTCGCATACGTCGATCGGGCAGTTCGGGAGCAGGCTCAACAGGAGCTCTTCCGACAGGCCGAGGCTACGGGCGCCCTTGTCGAAGCCGAGTTGGCGACGGTGGACGTCACCCCCGGTGCTCGCATGGAGACACGGCTCCGACAGGTTCGCACGGAGGCCGCGAGGACTCTGGAGCGTGCAAGGGTCGTTGGGGGCCACGACATGGTGGAAGCTGCCCTGCTCGTCGGGAATCGGTCGTTCCCGCTCTCACTTCGTCAGAACCTGATGCCGTGGCTCCCGCCCGACCTGGCCGAACAAGAGGTGCTGAGCCTCGACGTGGACGGGATCGAGGTGTTCGTGACCGTGCAACGCATCCCGTTGGCGAACAGCGAGATCGTGATCGCGATCGGCCGGACCGCACCGTTGCTGCCGATTCGGGAGATGAACCGGGCGTTGCTCTTCACCATCGCGGTCGGAGTGGTGCTGATCGCGGTCTTCGGTGTTGCCATGGCGGGGTGGGTTGGACGCCGTCTCTCTGGACTCGAGTCGGCGTCGCGTCGAATCGCCGCTGGTGACCTCACCGCGCGCGCCCCCATCGAAGGTGATGATGAGATCACATCGGCTTCGGTCGCGTTCAACGACATGGCGGAGCAACTCCAGGTCACCCGACTGCGGGAGCGCGAGTTCCTCCTGAGCATCGGACACGATCTGCGGACCCCGCTGACCACGATTCGCGGCTACGTGGAGGCGCTCGACGATGGACTGGTGAGCGCGGACGATGCCAATCGCGTCGCCGAAGTGCTTCACCTGTCGACCGACCGCCTCTCGCGTCTCGTCGAAGACATCATGTTGCTCGCCCGTCTCGAGGCCCAGGAGTTCACACTCCAGCCAGAGGAGGTCGAGATCGGTGCATACGTCACCGCCATCGTCGAGGCCCACCGCGTTCCAGCGGTCGCGGTCGGGATCGAGATCGACCTCGACGTTCCTGACAACGGTGTTGCCGCCATCGACCCCGACCGCTTTGGACAGGTGTGTAGCAACCTCATCGAGAACGCCATGCGGTACACGCCCGAACACGGGAGCGTGAAGGTGGACGTCGCGTGCAGCGATGGAGATGTTCGTCTCACGGTCGCGGACGCCGGACCGGGGATCGATGCACAAGACATCGACCGTGTCTTCGATCGTCTGTTCGTGGCCGAGCATTACCGGCCCATTCGCCCGGAGGGGAGCGGACTCGGTCTGACCATCGTCCAAGGGATCGTCGAGGCCATGGGGGGCGCGATTACGGTCAGCAGCACTCCAGGCGTCGGCACGACCTTCTCGGTGGAGATACCTTCCTAAATCGAGACCACGGGCATACTCGTCCGATGCGCGTTGTCGCCGCCTTCCTGATACTCGTTGCCGTCATCGTGACCGGGTGCAGCGACGTGTCGGAGGGGAAGTACGGAGCCGACCTCTTCGGAGCGGTTTGCGCACACTGCCACGGGGACGATCTCGCCGGTGGTGTGGGACCACCCCTCGGGGCAGGGTCGGCCGCGGCAGTCCTCACCGATGAGCAGATCGCCGGAGTGATCACCGTGGGTCCGGGGGCGATGCCTGCATTCGGCAGCCGCCTCACGGACGAGCAGGTCGAAAGCCTGGTCGGCTACCTGCGCGAACGACAGGGGCCGTAGAATCCTGTGATGCTCGATCGGATTCTCAACGACGCGAGATCACGCGCCGACGACATCATGGGATGCGCGGCCATGTACCGCGACGCCGCCTCCTCGCTGCCGCCCGTGCAGCCGTTCTCGGCCGCTCTGACAGGTAGGGGTCTCTCGATCGTCGCCGAAGTGAAACGCCGATCGCCATCTCGCGGCGTGCTGGCAGCTGGACTCGACGCCGTCGCCCAGGCGCGGATCTATGAGGGTGCAGGAGCCAACGCCATCAGCGTGCTCACCGAACCCCTTCATTTCGACGGATCGCTCGACGATTTGGGGGCGGTCCGAGATGCCGTCTCGATTCCGGTGCTACGGAAGGACTTCCTCCTGGAATCGGCCCAGGTGTGGGAGGCGAGAGCCTTCGGTGCCGATGCCGTGCTGCTCATTGTCGCGGTGCTGGGAAGGGAAGGGTTGGCGCTGATGATGGACGCGGCCGCCGACGCCGGCGTCGACGCGCTCGTTGAGGTGCACGACGAACACGAGGCCGAGATCGCCATCGAGGCCGGGGCAACGCTGATCGGCGTCAACAATCGCGACTCGACGACCTTCACAACCGATCTGGCCGTCGCTGAGCGCATCGCCGACGTCGTCATGAGATCGGGCGTCACGACGGTGGCGGAGAGTGGAATACTCGATCGCCATGATGCGGTGCGCATGTCGGCTGCGGGGTACGACGCCATCCTCGTTGGCGAGGCACTGGTCGTCGCTTCGGACCCGGCGGAGATGCTTGCACGGCTGGTCGGCCGCTCGTGACCTGGGTCAAGGTATGCGGATTGACGCGTGAAGGCGACGTATCGGACGCCGTGGACGCAGGAGCGGACGCTCTCGGATTTGTGCTCGCTGCGGAATCGCCCCGTCGGGTCAGCTTGGAGCGAGCGACGGCGCTGATGGACGGCGTGCCGGCGCTCAGAATTCTCGTGACGGTTGACGCGTCTGCGGAAGTGATCGCCACCATGGTCAAAGCGACCGGAGCCGATGGGATTCAACCGCACGGTCGTCACGCGGAGAGCGCCGCGCTCTGGGCTCAGCATGCCGGGTTCCTTGTCCTCCGGCCGATCGGGAGCGACTCGTTTGAGACGAGGGATGCAGAAGCAATCGCTGAAGGACAGATTCCGTTGTTCGACTCTGCTACCGGCGACCGGCACGGCGGCACCGGGATACCGCTCGACTGGACCGCGGATCGACTGGCCCGAACGACGTTTCGTGCTCGCCGGTGGGCTGCACCCTGGCAACGTTGCCCAAGCTATCGCGATGGTGCACCCGTGGGGGGTCGATGCGTCCTCTGGACTCGAGTCGGAGCCCGGGATCAAGGATGCCGCTAGGGTCGCCGCCTTCGTGGAGGAGGCGAAGCGGATATGAGTGGACCCGACGATCGCGGCAGGTTCGGGGCGTATGGCGGTCGGTACGCGCCGGAGACGCTGATGCCTGCACTTGACGAACTCGAACGAGCGTTCACTGCTGCCTGGAACGATCGTGGGTTCAGAGCCGAACTCGGGGAACTCCTCACCACCTACGTCGGCCGGCCCACGCCGGTCTACCACGCGAAACGTCTCTCCGAACAACTCGGATTCGATCTGTGGCTCAAGCGCGAGGATCTGGCGCATACGGGTGCTCACAAGATCAACAACACGATGGGACAGGCACTGCTGACGAAGCGCATGGGAAAACCGCGTGTGATTGCAGAGACTGGAGCCGGACAACACGGTGTCGCGACTGCGACCGCGTGCGCACTGTTCGGTCTTGAGTGTGCCGTCTACATGGGGGAGAAGGACATCGAGCGTCAGGCGCTCAACGTCTACCGGATGCGCCTCCTCGGAGCGGAGGTCATCCCCGTTCATGCCGGCGCCGGGACCCTCAAGGACGCCGTCTCCGAGGCGATGCGCGACTGGGTGGGGAGTGTTGAGTACACGCACTACATCATTGGATCCGTGGTCGGGCCGCACCCGTTCCCCTGGATGGTCCGTGAGTTTCAGCGGGTGATCGGCGACGAGATGCACGAGCAACTCCACGGAGCGGCGGAGCCGGACGTCGTGGTGGCCTGCGTCGGCGGAGGCTCAAACAGCATCGGCGCATTCGCGACCTACGTCGACGACGACGTCGAACTCGTCGGGGTCGAGGCCGGTGGTTATGGAGTCGACACCGGCAAACACGGCGCATCGCTGATGGAAGGAACCCCGGGCGTCATCCACGGTTCGTTCACCTACCTCCTCCAGGACGACGAAGGACAGGTTCTCGAGGCGCACTCGATCAGTGCCGGCCTCGACTACCCGGGTGTGGGGCCGGAACATGCGGCGTTCCGAGATGCCGGCATCGTCCGCTACGACTCGGTGACCGACCAGGAAGCGGTAGAGGCGCTGCACCTTCTCTCGAGGACGGAGGGGATCATCCCGGCCCTCGAGTCGGCGCACGCGATCGCCTGGGTGGCACGCGAGGCTCCCTCGTTGATCGGCAAGAATGTGGCCGTCGTGCTCTCCGGACGCGGAGACAAGGACGTGATGCAGATCGCAGCGCTCGATGACTGATACCGGCTCAGACCGACTTCGCATGCTCTTCGAAGCCGTCCGGGCAGAGCACCGGGCTGCGCTCCTTCCGTACCTCACGGTTGGGATCCCGGACGCAGACTCATCCGTTGCGATGTTCGAGGCGATGTCCGAGGCCGGTGCCGACGGCTTCGAACTCGGGATTCCGTATGCCGATCCCTTGATGGACGGTCCGGTGATCGCCGAGGCCGCGTCGCGATCCGCTCGCTGCATGGGATGACGATCGCTCGCGGGTTGGAGATCACCGGACAGGTCGTCGCGTCGACCGGGAAGCCGGTCCTGTTGATGACGTACACAAATCCGGTTCTGCACTACGGCATCGAGCGCTTCGCTCGGGCCGCAGCCGACTCCGGCGCTGCCGGTTTGATCATCGCCGATCTTCCGATTGAAGAGGCCGACCCGTTCCTCGTAGCGGCACGGAACGCAGGCCTTGGGATGGCGCTCTTCGCCGCGCCGACGACGACCGATGAGCGACTCGGGGCGATCGCGGCGGCCGAACCGTCGTTTGTCTACGCCGTTGCCTCGCTCGGTGTCACCGGCGAGCGAGCAGAGGGTTCCGATGTCGGGCAGCGTCTCTGCCACGCGGATCCGTTCGATCTCAGACGTTCCGATCGTTGCCGGGGTCGGTATCTCGACTCCAGAACAAGCGGCCGCAGCAGCGGCGACGGCCGACGGCGTCATTGTGGGCAGCGCCCTGGTGAGAATGGTCCTGGAAGCAGGCACCCCCGAGGAAGCCGCAAACGCTCTCAGCGCCGCAGTAGCCGACCTCCGCAAAGCCGTAGCCCGGGATCGGTAGCCGCGGCTCGCCGGGCAGACAGAGAAACTCGATGCTGCGAAGTCAGAGTACGGATTGCGGATCACGCCGCACGATGTGCGACCGGTACCGGGAGGGGGACTCGAACCCCCACGGGCTTTCGCCCAGCGGATTTTGAGTCCGCCGCGTCTTCCATTCCGCCATCCCGGCGCTGCACACCATGGTATCGACCCACGAGCCGAAAACGTTATCGCCCGTCTTCCGCGGTCGAAGCAACGCGACCTCAGTGCCTATCGTTCGCTGATGGGACGACGAGAAGAGCGAATCTTCCGCCTGAACGACGAGATCAAAGCTCATCGGGACGAGGGACCTCGCGGCCGAGGAGCTGATCATGCTCCAACACCTCGACGACGACGCTCAACGCGACGTTGCGACGTACGACCAACCGATGGATCGAGCGGATGCGAAGGAGACTTCGGGCGACGTGAAGCGAATGGAGCAGCACATCGAAGACCTCCAGCGTGATCGAGGGCGTCTCGAGCACAAGCGCGACCGGATGATATGCGCATCCGTTCCCGCTAGATGTTGTCGCTATCAGTCTTCGTGGAGGAACAGTGGAGGCTCAGCTCCAGGACCGGTGGGCTGCGACCGATAGGCAGTGGGGTTGCGGCGGACAATGTCTATGACGGTGAACGGAGTGGAAATGGCAGCATTGACTGAGAGCTCACCGTGGAAGCAGGTGACCCGCGCTCTCGTGGCCGTCGTCGTCTTCACTATTCCGCTCTTCTCGGCAAACGTCATAGGCGGTCGGGGGACCCTCATGGTTGCGATCAGTGTGACACCCATTCTGGCGCTCTCAGTCCTGACCTATCCACGTGTGCCGGGACTTCTCGTTCGGAATCCCAGAAATCCCGCTGGCTGGCTGCTCCTCCTCATACCGGTCCTGATGACGGTCGCCGCTCTGTTCAACCCGAGTGCGTTCAGTTGGGCTCCGGTATTCTTGGCTGCTGTTGCGTCAGGATTGGGATTCGCCATCTGGGAGCTGAGCCGCGATGAACTCACAAAGTATGTCGCGATCCCTCTTCTGGCAACAACGACGGTTCAGGCAGGTCTTGCTGCGGCCCAATTGTTGACGGGTCAATCTGTGGTTCCCGCCTTCGTCGCCCATGACGTCGTGTTGAGGGTCATTGACGGCGTCCCGAGGCCTCAGGGAACCATGGTCCACGTCTACCGACTTGCTGCCCTTGGCCTCCTTGGTCTCGGCGCGGGGGCAATTGCACTGAGACAGCATGTGAGGACCAGTCGGATGATCCTCGCAGCGATGGCAGCTGCAGGTGCACTCGTAGCCATGACGTTTTCGCGAGCCGCATTGATTGGTGTCGTGACGTTTGTCGTTGTTCTTGCAGTTGCTTCGTATCGGGAGAATCGGAACGCGGGCAACGTGGCGTCTGTTGTCGCCGTGGCCTTTCTTGTGACAGCGCTTCTCACATTGCCCAGCTGGATCGCACGAGCCGATCACACGACCGTGCGCGACCTGGACGATGCTTCCCTGGGACGCATGACCCTCGCGGCGCAGGCCGTTGAGCTTGCTGGGTTGGAGCCCTTGACAGGGCTTGGCCCGGGTCAGTACATGGAGGTTCTGCAAGAGCGTGGCATGTTGGATGTCCGCTACCCGTTCATCGTTCACAACTATCCGCTCGCATTTGCAGTGGAGAACGGCGTCGCCGCAGGAGTCGTGGTAGCTGGCCTCCTGTTCTGGCTTGGCGTGTCGGTATTTCGTGCCGGGCCAGCGTCGTTCGCTGCGTTTGGAGGAGTCCTACCGCTGCTGGTGTTTGACGTCTTGCACTACGACTCGCCGAGTGGCCAGGTCATGCTCGGAGCGTGGCTGGGCGTCCTTGCCGCAGCGATGGCCTGGGGAACATCCACCACAGCGAGGAGACTGCACACCGAAGTGTGACCGGTGATCTCTCACCGGAAGATGAAGATGCCCTGATGCGTCTCGTCAGGTTGGCCGTTCCCGGTGTCCTCGTGCGACCGTCGCGACGATTGCACGGTCCCGCTCTCTGCCTCGGATCCAAGCCGCATCTGAGAAGTGACGTTGCCGTTCGACGCGGTGATCAACCGTTCGTAGGAGGAGATGTCGTTGAGTCGAGGGGCGCTCTCGAGCCAGACCTGCCGAGGTAGTTGAGTGCAACGGATCTGCACGCTTTCCATCTCCGGAGGCCCTGGTCGGGGATCGACTTGATGCACAACTGCTTCTCCTGGAACCAACCCGAGTACGCTCAAGTCCATGCCCACCCTCGCCCTGCTCGACGGACATAGCCTCGCGTACCGCGCGTTCTTCGCACTCCCGAGCGACCTCGCAACTGCATCCGGTCAAGTGACCAACGCCGTCTTCGGGTTCACGTCAATGCTCATCAAGCTCATGGACGATGAGCATCCCGACGCCATCGCCGTGGCGTGGGATGTGCGCGGGCCGACGTTCAGGACCGAGGCATACGACCAGTACAAGGCACAACGCGAGAAGGCACCGGACCTCTTCACGAGTCAACTCCCGCTCATCGATGAAGTCCTCGACGTCATGGGTATCGCGCAGATCCGGGTCCCGGGGTACGAAGCGGACGACGTCATCGCCACCCTTGCTACTCGAGCGAGGGCCGACGGGTGGGACGTATCGGTGGTGACGGGCGACCGGGACGCGTTCCAACTGATCGAGCCGGGAATCACCGTTCTCTACACCCTTCGAGGAATCTCCGACACCGTGAGGGCCGACGCGGCATGGTTGGAAGAACGGTACGGAGTCAAGCCCACCGAGTACGTCGATTACGCGGCGCTTCGCGGAGACCCGTCGGACAATCTCCCCGGCGTACCGGGTGTTGGTGAGAAGACGGCGGCGAAGCTGATCGCTGCCTACGGCACCGTCGCGAACGTGCTCGACGCTACGTCCGAACAGACGCCGAAACTGCGGGAGAACCTCGAAGCGGCGAGCGAACAGGTTCTGCTGAATCGGCGACTGATGGATCTGGTACGAGACGTGCCGATCGACTCGGACATCGCGAGCTTCACGATGCAGCCCCTCGATCAGGATCGTATCCGGCCGGTGTTCGATGCGCTTGCCTTCCGCGGTCTCTGGGACCGCCTTGCGGTACTCGGCGGCCTGGAGGGCGGAACGGGCGAGATGATCGAGGCAGACGTCATCACGATGAGCGAGCCAGGTGCGCTCGCGGCGGCGTTTCAAGGTCGGACGGTCGCGGTCGACCCGTTGTGGGACGACGGTTATCTGATCGGTGCCGTGGTGGCAGGAGCACCTGCGACATTCGTTCCGGCAGAGGCTCTCGACGCGGTCTGCGATGCCGCTGAGTCGATCGCCGGTCATGACATCAAGGCGTTCGTCAGAGCACTCATCGAACTCGGCTCGACGCCACCGCGAGTTGCGTTCGATACGGCGCTTGCCGCTTGGGTCGCCAATCCGTCACAGCGAGCCCCGAGTATCGCCGATCTCGCCTATCGCGAACTCGGCGTTGCGGTCGACGACACCGGCGAAGGTGAGCCCGAGAGTCAGGGAGCGTTCAACTTCGAGGGCGGCGCCGACCTGGAGGCGGCCGCCCGGCGCGCCATCGCGGTTGAGCGACTCATAGAACCACTCACCGGACAGCTCGCCGAACGAGGCGGGTTGGATCTGTACGAGGGCGTCGAATTGCCGTTGCTGCCAATTCTTGCTCGGATGGAGGTAGCAGGGATCGGTGTCGACACGGAGTTTCTCCGCACGATGGGGGAGCGGCTGCGGCACCGACTGGCAGGTCTCGAGGAGTCGATCCATCGGGCAGCGGGCGGGTCATTCAACGTGAACTCGACCCTGCAGCTGAGAGAGGTCCTATTCGAGCGCCTCGGCCTACCCGTGATGAAGAAGACCCCGAAGGGCGCTCCGTCCACCGACGCGTCCGTACTGGAGAAGTTGCGAGACGAGCACGAGATCGTTGCGGACCTCCTCACGTATCGCGAACTCGAGAAGCTCCGCGGCACCTACGTCGAGGCCCTTCTCCGTTTGGTGAGCGACGACGGGCGCATCCGGGGACGGTTCAACCAGATGGGGGCCGCGACCGGGCGTCTCTCCCAGGAGCAGCCGAACCTGCAGAACATTCCGGTTCGGTCCGAGGAGGGCCGGGCGATTCGCGAGGCGTTCGTGTCGGCTGAGGGACACACGTTCCTTGTGGCCGACTACTCGCAGATCGAGCTTCGTATCCTGGCTCACCTCTCGAGTGACCCCGGTCTCGTCGAAGCCTTCGAGAACGATCTCGACATCCACACCGCGACCGCGGCGCGTATCGGCGAGCTTCACCCGGACGAGGTCACACCCGATCAGCGGCGGCGAGCGAAGATGATCAACTTCGGACTGCTGTACGGGATGGAGGCCTACGGTCTCGCCCAACGACTCGGGATCTCTCGAGACGAGGCGCAAGACCACATCGACACCTACTTCGCCCAGTTCCCCGATGTGCGCGCCTTCCTTCAGGGCGTCGTCGAACGTGCGACGATCGACGGGTACACGACCACCATCCTGGGGCGTCGTCGCTACTTGCCGGAGCTCACCAGCGACAATTTCCGCGATCGGCAAGCGGGGGAGAGGATGGCGCTCAACGCTCCGATCCAGGGTTCTGCGGCCGATGTGATCAAGAAGGCCATGATCGAGTTGGACCCAAAGCTCGTTCGCTACCAGTCCCAGATGCTGCTCCAGATCCATGACGAACTGGTCATCGAGGTACCCGACGAACACCTCGCCGCCGTGGCCGAAGTCACCCGGACCGTGATGGAAGAGGTGGTCCAACTCCGCGTGCCGCTCAAGGTGGACATGGCGACGGGGCGGACGCTAGGGGAGTGCAAAGGCTGAGCTGTTGCAGCTTGATCGTGATCAGGGGTACCATTCCATTCGGCTTCGGGCCGCAGGACTTGCGCGCGCACCGAAGCAACCCACGTACACAGGAGTCGAAGCCCTTCCATGACCACGAACGAGAACGAGCTCGCCACCACCGGCGAGGAGCACGCGGACGCTCTGGAGGACGCACCCGTCAGTCCCGAGACCTCCGAGATCACCCCCGAGGTTGCGCCGGAAGCAGGTGATGTCGTCGCCGCGAGTGACGCGACACCTGAGTTCGTCGAGGAGACCGGGGCGGTGACCGAACCGGTCACGGATTCGGTACCGGAGACCGAGGCGGTGGTGGAACCGGTCACGGATTCGGCACCGGAGACCGAGACGCTCGCTGAACCGGTCACGGAATTGGACTCTGAGACCGAGACGGTGGCGGACCCTGAGCCGATTGTGGAGATCGATGCGCCGTCGGTGCCCGAGGATGCCGACGTCGAACCCGCACCGGTGCCTCGCGGTGAGCGTCCGGCGATCACGGCTCCCAAACAGATTGCCGACCTTCCGGACGATCTCTCGGCAGACGACTTCGCCAAAGCGATCGAGCAGACGGTGTTCGAGTTCAAAGAGGGCGACATCGTTGGTGGAACCGTCGTGAGAATCGACAAGGATGAAGTCCTCGTGGACATCGGCTACAAGTCCGAGGGTGTGATTCCGCTCAAAGAATTGTCGATCCGGAACGCCGCGAACCCGGGCGAGATCGTCACCGTCGGCGAAGAGATCGAAGCGCTCGTCCTCCAGAAGGAGGACGACCACGGCCGCCTTGTGCTTTCCAAGAAGAGGGCCCAGTACGAACGGGCGTGGGGTCGTATCGAACGTGTCATGAACGAGGGCGGCACCGTGACCGGTCCCGTCATCGAGGTCGTCAAGGGAGGCCTCATCGTTGACATCGGTCTCCGCGGATTCCTCCCGGCATCGCTGGTGGATCTGCGTCGCGTCCGTGACCTGCAGCCGTTCATCGGCGAGCCAATCGAGGCAAAGGTCATCGAACTCGACAGGAACCGAAACAACGTCGTCCTCTCGCGCCGCGCCTACCTCGAAGAGGAACAGGCCGACCAGCGCCATGCGTTCCTTGCCGATCTGAAGCCGGGCGATGTTCGTGACGGCGTGGTGTCCTCCGTGGTGAACTTCGGTGCGTTCGTAGACCTCGGAGGCATGGACGGTCTCGTCCACGTTTCCGAGCTCTCATGGCAGCACGTCAATCACCCTGGTGAGGTCGTCAACGTCGGCGACAAGGTGACGGTCCGTGTTCTCGAGGTCGACTACGACCGTGAACGCATCTCCCTATCCATCCGTCAGACGACTCAGGACCCATGGGAGCAGTTCATCACTGCGAGCGAAACCGGTGACGTACTGGAAGGTGCGGTCACCAAGACCGTGCCGTTCGGAGCGTTCGTTTCCGTCGGGGAAGGCGTCGAAGGTTTGGTCCACGTATCCGAGATTGCGATGCACCACGTCGAGAGCCCGGAGCTCGAGTTGTCGATCGGACAAGAAGTTCGGGTAAAGGTGACCGAGGTTGATGCCGACAGACGTCGTGTGAGCTTGTCCATCAAGCAGGCTCTTCCCGAGTGGGAGGAACGCTCCACGTGGAGCGAACGCAAGCCGAGCAAACCCCGGAGAAGGGAGTTCCAGCGTGAAGACGAAGCTGAAGCACAGCCGTCGTTCAACGCGGATGCCTCGCTCGAGGCAATCTTGCAGGAACTCAAAGAACGGGGCATCGGTCGTAGTTGACCGCAGAGTCCTTGACTCACTAGTCACGTCTGTGCAAGGCTTGCCTAGTGCCGACAGGGGGATCGGATCCTTCCCTCGGACATTGAACATAACACCGTTGTTGGGGAGGGCCAGCTGACATGGGACGTAGAACGATCGTTCTCGTTATTGCAATCGTTCTTGCCGTTGTATCGGCGTTTGCCGTGTGGCAGTACTTGTCAACGGTTGAAGACGATATCCGCTCGGACATCTCCGAGGTGCGGGTGTATCGGGTGACCGAACTGATTGCCGCAAAGACCACGGGCGAAGAGGCCCGTGTTGTGATCGAGGAGAGCCTGGCCCTACGCGAGTCGGTTGTCTTCGAGGGTTCGCAGATTCTCTGCGCCGGTCCGGAGGCCGGGAACGAGGGTGAAGACCCGAACACGTACGGCTGTCCCGCGAATCCGAGCGATCTCGATGCCCTCCTTGCGAACCGAGTCGCCGCCGGTCCGATCAGTGCCGGACTACTGGTCACGACCGACCAGTGGGTTGAGCTCGCCGAGTTCGAGGAGGCGAGCCTCTCCGAATCGATCGTGTCGGGCAAGGTCGCGATCGGGATCCAGCCGTCGGATGTCAAGGCTGCAGGCGGTTTCATCCGCCCGGGTGACCGTGTCAATCTCCTTGCGTCCGCGACGATCGAAATCACGGATGCGCTGTCGCTCTACCAGTACCCCGAGTTGGCCGCGCTTCTCGCTGCGAGCCAGCAGGATACGACCCAGGCGCCTCCCGCAGCCGAGGGTGAGGGACCGTCACCGCCACGACGACGACCGCGCCGGGTCTCGTGGTGCCCACGTCGATCGACTTTACCCAGACGATCCTCCAGGATCTCGAGGTGCTCGCAGTGGGGCCCGATACCAGGCCCTCGCGTGTGCCGACCGGTCTCACACCGGTCGGGACGCAGATCATCGTGCTCGAGGTGACGCCGGCTCAGGCCGAGCAGATCGAGTTCGCACAGCAGTACACGAGCATCGCTCTGACGCTGCTCCCGCAGGGTCCGTACACACCATTTGAGTCTTCGGGCGTGGTCGTGGACGACATCTTCACGCTCATTGACCGGATTCAGGCAGAATTGGAGGCAGCTCTTGGTGGCGCTGGGAACTGAGCACGGCTCCGACAAGTCGATCCTTCTCGTCTCAGGAGACCAGAAGTTCATCGATGGCACGCGGCGCTTCCTCAACGGACACAAGGTCTTCACGGCAAGGAACGTGACGGATGCTCAACGGCGTCTTGTTGAGGAGAACGTGCATCTTGCCATTCTCGATCCGGCCTTCGCGACCGAATCCGGAGTGTCCGAAGGTGGACAACTTCTCCAGGTGGATCCCAGTCTGCCGCTCGTGCTTGTTGCTGCGAACCCCGACATGGCCGTTCTCCGCACCGCACTCAGGGTCGGCTACAAGGACGTCATCGACTCACCGGTGGACCGTCAGAAGATGGAGGCGATGCTCGGACTCATCGAAGAAGAGGCCGAGCGTGTCGTCCGCAAGGAAGCGAAGACACAGATCGGGCGGGTCATCACGATCATGTCCCCGAAGGGCGGCGCGGGCAAGACGGTGACCGCCGCGAACGTCGGCCTCCAGTTGGCGATGTGGAGCGAGCCGGACCGAGTCGTCATCATGGATGCCGACCTGCAGTTCGGTGACATCAGCCTCGTGATGCAGGTCGACCCGGTCCACACGATCGTCGATGCCGCGCGAGAACTCGATGACCTCGACGAGGATCTGATGCGGAGTCTTCTAACGTCGCACCCTTCGGGTCTCAAGATCCTCGCCGCGCCGCTCGAACCGTCCCTCGCCGACGAGGTATCGACACAGTCGGTGGTGCGGTCGATAGCGATGCTCAAACGAATGTTTGACTACGTCGTCATCGATACGGCACCGTTCCTCGACGAGCCGGTACTGTCCATTCTCGAACGATCCGACGACGTGCTTCTTGTGGTCGACATGGACCTGCCGAGCGTCAAGAATGCCAAGCTGGCGCTCGACACGCTGAAGCTGATCAAGTTCCCATTCGAGAAGATCCAGCTTGTGCTCAATCGGGTGAACTCGAAGGCCCGTCTCGACATCGGCGAGTTGGAGCGGTCGCTCGAACTCGACGTTCAGGCAGCGATCTCGTCGGACAAGCTGGTGCCGCGTGCGGTCAATGAAGGGGAACCAGTCGTCTCCCTCTATCCCAGATCTCGCGTCGCCAAGGATCTACGTGCCGTGACACGGCTGGTTGTCGACGAGTCCGTGACCCCCAACACCGGCGAAGGGGAAGGGTCGCGCAAATGGTTCAAGTAGGGGTTGGCCTTCGCCGTCGACCGTTCATCAGGGAGGATGACCATGAGTCTCGCTGATCGTGTAAAGGCTGCCAAGGACGCCGACGCAACGGTTGACAACCAGCGAGAAGAGACTCGCAAAGAGTTGAGGCGAAAGCTCCACTACAAGGTCGTTGAGGGGCTCGGCCCGTCGCTGTACGACCGGCAGATGAGTGACGCAGAGTTGAAGCTCCGCGTCATGGAGATGCTCGAATGGGCGATCGACCAAGAACAGTCGGTAGCGCTCACACGAACAGATCGCCTCACCCTGCTCCAGGAGATCGCCGACGACGTTCTCGGCTACGGCCCGATCGACCCATACCTCTCCGACCCCGAGGTGACTGAGGTCATGGTCAACGGCCCGCACTCGGTGTGGGTTGAGAAGCATGGGCGTTTGATCCGCACCGACACGCGATTCGTTGACTCGACACACCTCGAACGGATCATCGAGAAGATCGTCGGCCAGGTAGGCCGACGCATCGACGAATCGACGCCGATGGTCGATGCTCGACTGCCCGATGGTTCCCGTGTGAACGCGGTGATCCACCCGTTGGCGATCGGCGGACCCTTCCTGACGATCCGGAAATTCGCCGTCGACCCCTACACGATCGACGATCTCATCGCCAACGACACGCTGAACGAACAGGTCGCAGGGCTTCTGCGTCGGTGCGTTCGTGGTCGCCTCAACATTATCGTGAGTGGCGCCACCGGATCGGGGAAGACGACGTTCCTCAACGTCCTGTCGAACTTCATCCCAGACGACGAGCGGATCGTCACGGTCGAGGACGCGGCCGAGGTTCAGTTGAACCAGATCCATGTCCTCACGTTGGAATCCCGCCCTGCGAACATCGAGGGCACCGGCCAGGTCACGATCCGCGACCTCGTGCGGAACACACTGCGTATGCGACCGGACCGGATCATCGTCGGTGAGGTCCGCGGCGGAGAGTCGCTCGACATGCTCCAGGCCATGAACACCGGTCACGACGGTTCGCTGACGACGGTCCACTCGAACTCGCCCCGTGACACGCTTGCTCGAATTGAGACCATGGTGCTGATGGCAGGTATGGACCTCCCCGTCCGGGCGATCCGGGAGCAAGTCGCATCTGCTCTTGATCTGATCGTCCACGTGCACCGCCTCCGGGACGGGACCCGCAGGGTCACGCACGTCACCGAAGTCGTCGGGATGGAGGGCGACATCATCACTCTCCAAGACATCATGCTGTTCGACTACGGCATGGGGGTCGACGAGGACGGGAAGTACCTCGGTCGCTTGAAGTCCACCGGCATTCGCCCAGCGTTCAGTGAACACCTCGAGAACTTCGGGATCAAGCTCCCGGCAGAATTGTTCGCCCCCGAACCGTTCGCGACCCGATGAGACAGCGAGCGCGCTTCGGTGCGATCACCGGCGGTCTCGCGGTCGTGCTGTCGGCGGGACCAGCCGCTGCGGCTTCGCCGATCCTTGCCGCTGGAGCCGCGAAGAGCTGGCTGGTCATCCTCGCGGCAATTGCCGCCGGCCTTGGTGCGTTCTTGTTGCTCGTGATCCTCTTTGGTGGTGGATCGAGCAATCGAGATGCAGGGATCAGCCGGTCGTCTGGGCTCATACGGTGAGCCGAAGCAGAAGTCGTCGGGACTATTTGGACGTTTCCGATTCCTGCGGCGTGCGGCAGCAAGCGCTGATACTATGCCGAAGAGCCGGGGGAGTTCCCGCATGATCGAGAGGTCTCTTGAACAAGCCGACATCCCGTATACCCGGGCGAGGCGATCATCGGAGCGATTGGCGTTGCGATCATCGTCGGTCTGCTTGCTCGGCCTCTTCACTCGGCTCGTGCTATTGGGCGGTAGTCGCAGGGGTTGCCGTTGTGGTGGTCCTGTATCTCTACGTGAGCGGTGCGGCCTCCAAGGAACGTAAGAAGTTCGGCGAACCAGCTACCCGACGTCCTCACCCTCCTGGCCACATCCCTCCGCGCTGGGTACTCGATCATGCAGGCGATCGAAGCAGTGGCGGCAGAGGCACCTGATCCGTCGAACCGTGAATTCGGGCAGGCCATGTCTGAGATCCGACTCGGTCGGCCGATGATCGATGCGCTCGGGGATATCGCCGTCCGAATGGAATCTCAGGACTTCGAGTGGGCAGTCATGGCGATCGCTATCCAGCGTGAAGTCGGTGGGAACCTTGCCGAGGTCCTGCAGTCCACTGCCGAGACGATGCTCTTCCGAAATCGATTCCGACGGGAAGTCAAGGCACTCACCGCTGAAGGGCGACTCTCGATGTACATCATGCTGGGACTGCCGTTCGCCATTGCGTTTGGGCATCTACTTTCTCAACCCTGGCTACCTCGATCCGTTGCTCACAACTCTCCCGGGGATCGTCGCGATGATCATCGCCGCGGTGATCCATGACTATTGGTGCCCTGATCATGCGGAAGATCGTGGATATAGAGGTGTGATGTGACAGAATTGCTGTTTGCCGCCATCGCCAGTCGGAGTTGCCGTTGGGGGACTTGTGCTCTACGTTGGGAGTGGCGTGGTTGCTCGCCAGCAGGGGAGTTCTCAGCGCCTCGCCGGGCTGCAGTCAAGATCGGATGTTCTCGAGGAAGGGTTTCTCCGAGCGTGCTGTCGCCCCGCTCCTCGAAGGTCTCGGTCGGGGGGTCTTTGCGGTTCACCCCAACCGGCTGGGTTGCCAAGAAGCAACACAAGTTCGTGCTCGCAGGCTGGAGCGATCGGCTTGACGGGAACTCTTGGGCGGCGATACGGATTCTGTCGATCGGGGCTTCGTTCATCCTGTGGCTGCTGTTCCAGGGATTCGCCTCCGGTCCCACGACCAAACTCGTGATGCTCGGGCTGTTCGTGGTTTTCGGAGTCTTCGGACCTGAGGCACGGCTCAACGGAGCAATCGGAAAGCGTCGGAAGGAGATGGAGCAACAACTCCCGGACGTCATCGATCTGCTCGTGATTAGCGTTGAAGCGGGCTTGGGATTCGATGCGGCACTGGGTCGTGTGGTTCAGAATGTCCCCGGCGAGTTGTGGAGAGAGTTCCAGAGGACGCTTCAGGAGACCCGCGTGGGCGTGAGCCGGACTGATGCACTGCGGAAACCTCACCGCGAGGACGGATGTCGCCGATCTCGAATACGTTCGTTCTTGCCTTGATCCAGGCCGACCAGTTCGGTGTGTCGATCGCGTGGGTGTTGCGGGTCCAAGCCGAGGAGATGCGCATCCGTCGTCGGCAGCGCGCTCAGGAGAAGGCGTTCGGAGCTCCGGTGAAGATGATCTTCCCGCTCATCTTCTTCATCTTCCCTGCGCTGTTCATCGTCATCCTTGGCCCGGCGGCAATCACCATCTATGACACCTCATCGGAGAGGGTGGGGCCTTCTAGGTGTGGCGTGCTCGCCGTGACGCTGCGACGGCGGATCGGCTTCGAACCCCGAATGACACTCGGGGCGCTCGACACGATTCCAGATCCGCCATCTGTACCGGTGGTTCCGTTGGTTCTACACGGTGGTCGTGGTCGGTCCGATAGCGGACAACTCGTTCCTCTGGCATGTCAGAGCGGGGTCGGTGCAGCTCGCGTCGGTCCGCGTGTCCTCACGACGGATCCGTTCTCCTACGTTGCGGCGGGTGAGCCGTGGCGCACACAGTCGTGGCTCGTCGATTTGCTGTACGGCCGCATGGAGTTGATGTTCGGGGGTGTGGCCTGGGCCACGACGATGGTCGTCGTCGTCATCATTGGTACCTTGAGTCTCGTCGGCCTTGTGACGTATCGGTATGTGCACTCCACGTTCTCGACGGGAGTCTGGCTCTTCATCTTGGGTTGGCTCCTCCTTCCGTTCGGTGTGCCGCGCCCGGTGGTCTTCTCCTACTTGCTGCTTGCGATGCTGGTTCTGGTGCTGGCGCTCGACGACCGAGCACGGTGGGTAGCGGTGCCGATCTTGTGGCTGTGGGCAGGAGTCCATGGGAGTTGGCTCATCGGACTGGGCCTTGTGATGTTCGTGGCGATCGGTCGCAGGTCGTTCCGTACTGCAGCAGTGGGAGCATCGGCGACTCTGGCGACTCTGGCAACGGCACACGGAATTGGAGCGTGGGTCGTCGTGTGGTCGTTTGCTCGCAACTCGTCGGCGCTCCAGTACATGGTGGAGTGGAGCACGCCGGATTTCGGCGGCATCGTTCAGGCACCGTATCTGATCATCCTCGTGGGCCTGATCGTTGCAGCGGTCGAAGAGGCGGGTGACGATGTCGGACCTCTGGGTCATCGTTCCATTCATGTTGCTGGGTTTCTCGAGCCAGCGGACGGTGCCCGTTGCGGCACTGGTCTTGCTTCCGTTCGCCGCTCGGTCGGTGCACGTGTCCCTGCCTCCGACCGCGAGGCGACTTCAGGCGCTTCCATGGATTGTGCTTTCGATGGCTGTCGCAGTTGCAGATGATCGCGCAGGCACGGAGTCCGTTTGAGTTCGATGTGAAGAGGTTCCCGAGTGACGCAGCGATCGCCGCTGCGGGGCCCGGACGATTCTTCCACGATGACGCCGTCGGCGGCTATCTGATATATCGTGATGGCCCGAATCGATTGGTCTACGTCGATGACCGAGTTGAGTTATTTCGAGGCGCCCCGATTCGGTGAATTCCTTCCGCGCGGAACGGAGACTACCGTGCGGTGTTCGACCGCTACGGGATGACCGCGGCCCTTGTGCAGCCAGAATGGCAACTGCGCACGGAGCTTCTCAGAGACGGCTGGCGTGTCACGTACGTAGATGAGTTCTTCGAGGTCCTCAAGAACGATAGGCGCTGATTCGCGCGGCGCACGGCAGGTGCTGGAGACCGGGTGGCAGTCCGAGCTATCGACCACGCTGGTCAGGAAATGGGTGCGGATGCTGATCCGAAGATATTGGGAAGGACCAGTCCCAGTGCAGCGACAGCGCCGACGATGGCGAGCGCGATGAGTGCGATCATGAGAGCGTATTCGACTGCGGTCGCGCCGTCTTGACGCGTGATTCGTCCAGCCGATTCCGTAGATTTAGTGGATTCCTCTCATCTGGGTTCTCACCTCTCTCAGGGACTACGGTTGCTCCCGAGTATTGGCACATGGACGCGAGATCTCAATGGGTCGGACGATCCATTGTCTGCAGCGGAGCTGGTGTCTGGGTCGGCCATTGATCTCATTCTCGGCCGGGGAGGGCCCGGATGACCTTCACACGAGGAAGGGGTACGGCAGTGACGCCGTACCCCTTCCAAGCGATCGTTCGACAAGTCGACGTCGCCCATCAGTGCTCGCCTTCCACCGCGGTACCCACCTTCGGGCGAACGTTTGCCCTTGAGTGCGAGACTCGTGCCGGCCGTGACAACGCCAATGATGACGATGGCGATGAGGGCGACCATCAGCTGCCGTACTAACGGAACGGAAATGGCTCACGCTCGTGACGGACATATGGGACCTGGAAGAAATTGTCCAAATCAACTGAAGCATGTGGACCGCTGTTGCTATTGGTGCGCCAACTCGAGAGATCGTCGGTCAAGCCCTCGTTCTGAATAGGTCGTTCGGACCATCTTCCCTCCGGCGGTTCCGTTGCCCGACTTGACGATCAGGTTCCGATGCCGAGGCGGAGAGCCTCAACGACAGCCTGGGTCCTGTCCGAGACGTGGAGCTTCTCATAGATGTTGGACAGGTGGTTCTTCACGGTCTTCTGCGAGATGTACATCTCGTCGGCGAGATCGACGGTGTGAGTGATCCCGCGTGCCATGAGGCTCAGCAGTTCGCGCTCCCTTGGAGTCAGAGACGCAGCGTCGGGTGAGAGACTGGCTTGTCTGAAGGGCTCGAGAGCTGCAGTGAGATCCTCCTCGGCGAAGAGGTCTACTCGATCGTTGACCGCCCTGATCGCGGCCGCCAGATCAGGAAGCGGAGATGCCTTCGAGAGGAATCCCAACGCCCCAGCTGCCTGCGCCCGCCTCTGGTGATCATCGTCGGCGTGCATTGTCACGACCAGTGTTGGTGGGGGATCGTCGAGTGATCGAAGCACGTCGATACCGGTTCCGTGCGGCATCTCGATGTCGACGACGAGGACATCCGGCGTCACTTGCTCCAGAACGCGAAGCAACTCTCGACCACTGGTTGCGATGCCGATCACGGTGATGTCGGGGAGAGCATCGAGGGCCTGCCTCATCCCATCGAGTACGAGGACGTGGTCATCGGCGATGACGATTCTGATCGGTCCGCTCATTGTGGCCCCCAGCTGACCGTGACGTTCGTGCCGCCGCTGTTCGACGGTTCGATGGAGAGACGGGCGCCGATCCTCTCGGCACGCTCTTGCATCCCTATGAGACCGTAGCGCTGATCAGCTTTGAGATTGCGATCAATACCGCTGCCATTGTAGCAATTCGTC
>CAVQRN010000009.1:0-61920 GCA_963715255.1 uncultured Actinomycetota bacterium
GGAGTGTCCAGATGCAGAGGTCGCTCACCTCTACCGGATCGGACACAAAGTCATCGGCAGCGTCGTAGTAGAACTCGAACCCGCATAGGGGATCCGGCATCAACGGTGTCGATACCTCGGCCTGGGTCGCCACGACGCCGTTGACCTTGACGTCGCCGTACGCGACGAGTGGGCACTCGTCACCGAAGTCACAATTATCGGCTTGGGGAAGATCCGAGGCACCCAGCACCGCGAGAACTCTTCAAGTTCCACGGTGCCGTTCGCTGGGAGCACCACCTCGCTGAACTCGTTTGTCATGTTGGCGGCTTCGAACTTGACGGTCACGTCCGTGATTCCTGTGCCCGTCTTGTTCTCCAGAGTCACGGTGTAGCGGAGGAGATCGTCTCCTTCGTGCACCCACACCGGTTGGGCCTCTATGGACACCGCAATCGGAACCGAGGTGGGTGGCTTTGGGGGCTTGACCGCTCCGGCCGGCAGAGCGATAACGACGGCTACTGATACGGCAAGCAGCATGATCCAGAAGCGTTTCATGGTCTCTCCCCTGTACTCGCTTTCGTTGATTCCTGTCATCGGTTGGCCCGTCGTGTTGTCGGGCGGGTGTCGGGCCGTGTCGCCCGCACCACCAGTGTCGATTCCTGTGGGTGTGGTGTTTGTCCGTTCGTCAGTCTTCGGGCCAGCCTCTCACCATAGGATCCCAGTACTCGTCCGGGCTAGAGAGCAGCGTTTCTGGTTCGAACGGTCCGGGGAACCAGCCTTCTGTGTAGTCCTCTCCGAAGATCGGGGTGTTCACGCTGCCATGGAATTCCCAGGTCACCTCGTCCGGATTGGTGCAGCTCTCAACCAGTCCGAGATCCAGCCACGCCGAGCACGGCGCGTACCAACCGGTCCAGAAGTCATATCGGCCGGCAGGAATTCCCTCGGCGAAGTCATGGACGAACCATTCACAGGTCTGAGGTTCCGTCTGCTCCCAGTAGCCAGGGCCACACTTCGCCGCCGTGCCCCGCAACACGTAGTCCGTGTCGAAACGGTACGGCTGACCGAGGTCGAAGGTCCCGTCGGATGACTCCGGGCCCTCCCGCCGAGTAATAAGGAGAACGACGTCGAAGTCGTCGCTGAGCGGTGTCTCGGACTCATTGATGAACCCGTGTCGGACGTGGAACGGAGTGTTCTCGATCCAGTAGGAACTCCCGAGTTGGCTGTCGTCGGGATGGATGAAGTTCGCATCGCGGTAGCACATCGTGCTGTCGCACCCGCCGGCGAGGAAGTCGAGGCGGATGCTGTCCGGGAGTGTGGTGACTTGTCCCAAGGCAAGCCGAGGTTCACCGGTTTCGGTAGTCGCGTAGTCGCCCTCCGAAGGAGGCCGTAGGTCGTCACCCGGGACGACATCCGAAGGATCAACCGTTGTCGGGTCCAGGGTGGCACCGTTTCCCCCGAGTTCTGGTACGGGAGGCCCGGGATCGGGTGGCGGGGCGTCGGGATCGAAGCGGGGTCCGACCCAGACGGCGGCGTGGTAGTCGTTGTCGTAGGGCATCCCTCCTGAGACGGCGATGCCGCCGTCGACGACCACGACGCCTGATGCGTATCCATCTGTGATGCTGTGGACCCGATCCCACGTCACACCGTCGGGGGATGTCCACACCGTTACCACACCGCCAGTTGCGTCGATGAACGCCTGAGGGCCGACCGTGACGTATCCGGCGTCGAGCGCTGCAACGGAGTCGAGCGACCCTATGCCATCGAACGACTGTGATGCCGTGTCGACGCGGGTCCAGGTGGCGCCGTCGGGTGACTGCCAGATGGCAGCGTCGGTGCCGCCGTCGGTGCCGACGGCGACGTATCCGTGTTCGCTCAGTGCCACGTCGAGCATGACCGTCCCTGGGGTGAACACGGTGTTGCCTGGTTCGATTCGTTCCCACTCGTGCTCGCGCCCATCGCGAGACGTCCAGACCGTCGCGATCGATTCGCCGTTCTCGTCAAGAGCGGCTCCGACGGCGACGAGCAGCCCGTCGGGACCCTCAACGACCGAGTCCATGGACACATTGACGTCGTAGTAGTCGTTGAGGTCAACGACTGAGCCGGTGCCTTCCCATGCACGTTCCCACATGATTCCGTCGTCTGAGATCCAAGCCGTCGGGTGGATCGTGACCAGTTCCGCGTTGCCTTCGTCATCGAGCGTCCAGTGCGTGATCGACCCGACAGCGACGAGTCCGTGGCTGGTATCAGCGACTCCGACCATGCCACTCGTCTGCGTTGCCGTATCCCCGAAGATGGTCGAGTCCTCGGGGCTGCGCGTCCACGACGTGCCATCAACCGATGTCCACACCGTGGCGTGCGCCGTACACGCTTCGGTCTCATTCTCGCATCCCATGCCAACTGCCACCAGACCGGGGCCGCCTTCGGTGACGGAATACATGAGCACGGCGCCGAGATTGAGTGACGGGTCGTCCTCGGCGAGACGTACCCAGTTGACGCCGTCATCGCTCGCGAAGATCACGCCGTTCTGGCGCATGTTGTCCTCTCCGGGGTCAAACCCGACAACGAAGAGTCGCGACCCGACCTCCGTCATGTCGAAGGTGCCAACAACGGGTCCCATCAACGCCCCACCGGCCCGCTGCCACGCGTCCACCATTGGTGGCACGGGTTCCGGCGGCGGAGGCAGGGTCGTGATGGTTGTCGGAATCGGCGACGTCGTCGTAGTGACCGGCGTAATCACCGAATCGTCCGTCCGTGACGCCCAGAACGCCATTGCTGTTCCGACGATCAGTACGACAATGAACGCGGCGGCGGCGACGAGCCACCCGTCGCGGCGTCTGCGTAGCGGTGCCTGCGGTTCGATTCTCTTCTGGGCCTGCATGTCCGTTCTCCGTTCGATCTCAGCGAGGGCGGCATCACGAGTCCGGGCAGATACCGGGAGCGGCGTATGCGGCGCATAGGCATCAGTCATCGCCAGCTCTTCGAGCATTTGGGAATCGTTCATCCGTCACCTCCTTCCGGGATCGCACGGGACCCGGTGGGCGTTCCTCGCCGACCGGACCGATCGACTGCATCTCGCAGTCGTCTCGTCGCACGGGAACATCGCTTCTTGGCTGCTTCGGGAGTGCAGCCGAGAACGATTGCGATCTGATTGATCTGGAGGTTCTCGTAGGCGCGCAGGCGGAGAATCTCCTGATCCGCTGATCCGAGCGTATTGAGTGCTCGGATGAGTTGGGCCTGGTCGTCGTTGCGAATGACCACGGCTTCAGGGCCAGCAACCGGATAGCTCGGTTGCCCGCTGAGCTTCACCCGTAGTGCCGTCAACCTTCGGAGCGACCGCCGAAACGTCCTCACCTCGTTGCGAGCAACGCCGTAGAGCCACGGCAACGTCTCGTCACCTTCCGGCATCTCGTCGATCTTCCTCCACACGACCACGAACACGCTCGCAGCCGCATCGTTGGCGTTGCTCTGCGGGAGTCTGCGGAAGCAGTAGCGCGTGATGGCGTCGAAGTACTCGTCGAACGCTTGTCTCAATCGCATCTCGTCCGTTGGTGACTCAAACACTTCGTGTCTCTCCCACAGGCACCCTCCGACTCTCTACGTCCGGGACCCCCTCGTTGGGGACACGCGAATTGGAGTGTCCCCAACCCCGACTCGTGGACGTAGATCTGAGTGAACCCGGGTTCTCGCACGGGAACCGGATGAGGGGACGGGATTGTCCGTCTCCTTATCCGCGCGGTGGATCCCGATCCCTGGAGATCTTCGCCAGGTCATCCATCAAACCTGCCCCACGATGGCCCATCCGTCAAGAGGACACTGACCCAGTCTTAACAAGCGATCCGTACCGCCCATATCCGCCTGGGTGTGTCGTATGCGATGATCAAGGTGGCGTTGCACGCCCCGGTGGTCGACGGTTGTAGCCGCAGGAGAGTGTCGGCATCGCCGATCGCGATGCGCACAGCATTTCGGTTTCAACACCACATGTCTGAGAGGAGCGGCCAGTGGCGCTATCCGCGGGGCGTGTTCCAGTACACAGCCTTGATAGGAATTGTCCATCTCACTCCACCTCTTGGGTCTTCGACATCTCCCTCGTAACGAGGGATCAGCTGGAGATGGGCGTGGCCGACCGTCTGTCCAGCATCCTCCCCGACGTTCACTCCGATGTTGAACCCTGTCGGATGGAAGTCACCGACCAGTCGTTTGTGCAGTTCGTTGGTGATCTCGTGGATTGCGAGTCGCTCTTCGTGCGTGAGCAAGAAGTAGTCCGCTTTGTGGCGCAGCGGAACGACGAGCATGTGACCTGGCGAGAGCGGGTATCCATCAGGGAAGCCAGCGGCATGATCGTTGTGGATGAGTGCTTCGCCAGCGGCGATGCGGTCGCAAAATGGGCAGCTACCCGAGGACGGGTTCATCATGGTCGGGTGGTCTCAAGTCTGTCTTCACGTCCAGGTCTTCTGCGAGATGCCAGAGTGTTCTGAGGAAGTCTCGACGAATGGCCGGATCGTCTCCAGTCTGGGCGATGAGAGTGTCCCTCAGTGGGTGGTGGCTCCAGATGAGATACTCGTTTCTGAGTCGGAGGTGCTCCAGGGAGTCTCCCCCTGGCACTGAAGCCATCTTCCCTCCTTCGCCCCGATTGCACTCTTGGCAGGCGAGTACCAGATTCCATACGCCGTCGAGATCGATGGGGACACCCCGCGACATGAGTACATGCGGGAAGAAGCGGTCGACATCCGCGTCTGGACACAGGCACCTCGCAGTTCCAACGCTCGGTGTGTGTCGTCCTCTGGGTCGTCTTCTTGGTCGGATCCGGAGTCCATGCCCCGGCGGATGGATTCGAGCACTCGTCTGGTCCATGCTGTCGACGAGTAGTCAAGGGGCAAGAGTTCGAATCCTCAGAGCCTCGCTCCCCGGTCGAGTGTGGCGGCACCCCAGGTTCGGGTGAGCTTGTGACGATGAAGCTGATAGTCGTGTGCTCAAAGTCGGTTTCCTCAAGAGGCAACCCGGAGTGCCGACAACATCAAGACTGTGCGCATACCCGTTCTTGTGGCCACCTTGGCGCTGCTCGTTGCTTCCTGTGGCAACGCAACTCCCGCCGCGCCCGATGCTTCGGCGACCGGGGCTTGGAATCCCGTGACGAACGCTGAGGGTGGTCTCACCAGCTTCGCACGGACCCAAGGGGATCAGTTCCTGATCAGCACCGGCGGGGGAGTTCGGGACTTCGTTGCCGGCGTCAACCTCGGGCCCACTATCCCCGGGCGCCAACCGGGCGAGCAGGCGATCAGTCGGGAAGACTTCCGGCGCTGGTTCCCGCAGATGACGGACATGGGTTTCCGGGCGCTCCGGGTCTACACGATCATGCCGCCGGCCTTCTACCAGGAACTGCGGGCGTTCAACGTGGCAAACCCGGACGCCCCATTGCTGTTGATCCACGGAGTGTGGATCCCCGAGGAAGAATTCTACGAGACCTTCGATTTGTTCGATTCGGACATTGTCTCCGAGTTCAGAACAGAGATCGAGAGAGCGGTCGAGGTCGTCCACGGCGACGTCATCCTGCCGGACCGTCCCGGCCATGCCGGCGGTACCTATGACGCCGATGTCTCACCCTGGTTGATGTCGTGGGCGATCGGCGTCGAGTGGGATCCCTTCGCCACCTCGGCATCCGACATCGCCAACGCGGGCAAGCCAGCCTTTCGGGGCGACTACTTCGAGAACACCACCGACGCTTCTCCCACCGAGGTGTGGCTCGCCGAGATGCTCGACCACCTGGCCGAGCTGGAGGCCGGGCACGGAGTGACGATGCCGCTGACCTTCGTCAACTGGCCGACCACCGATCCACTTCTCCACCCCGACGAACCACTGGAGCGAGAGGAACTGCTTGGCGTCGACCACAACCACGTGCGACCAACCTCGTCGTGGCCGGGCGGCTACTACGCCAGCTACCACGCCTACCCGTACTATCCCGACTTCCAACGGTACGAAGAGGACATCGCGGGATTCCAGCTGAGCGGCGAGGAGAACAACTACGCCGGCTACCTCACCAAGCTGAAAGACCATCACGCCGGCATCCCGATCGTCATCACCGAATTCGGAGTTCCCTCGGCCATGGCCTCAGCTCACTTTGGGCCGCAGGGCCGGAACCAGGGTGGGCACAACGAACGAGACCAGATGGGGATAAACGCCGACCTGTTGAGAACCATCGAGGAGGTCGGGCTGTCGGGCGGATTCCTATTCGAGTGGACTGACGAGTGGTTCAAGTTCACGTGGAACACGATCGACTATGAACTCCCTCCCGACCGAAGGAGCCTATGGGCCAACCCGTGGACGAACGAGGCCAACTTCGGGGTCGTGGCAACAGATCCGGGGCCTTCCCAAGCCGTCGATCTTGACGGCGACGATAGCGAATGGACCGAGAACGACTCTCAGGTGATCCTCGAGTCCACCGGATCGGTGCGTGAGGTGAGGGCACTCAAGGATGAGTCCTACCTCTACCTTCGAATCCGTACCGACAAGCCCGATCTGTGGCTGAAGACACCGGTTGTGATCGGGTTCGATGTTCTTCCCGGCGAAGGCGGCGGCCTGCCGGATACCGACGGAATCGACCCCCAATCCGACTACGCGATCGTGCTCGACGACGACGAAGGACGCATGCTCGTGCGTGCCTCCAACGATCCCTATGCCATTCAGTACGCTTGGAAGAGGAGCTATGAACCGGTCAACCCTGCCGACTTCCGGGAGGGAAGCGGGGTCTGGAACGTTCAGCGTCTCGTCGTCAACCGTCCGCTCGTCGTTCCCACCACCGGCGAGAGCATTGCAGCCGAGGTGATTGCCCCCGGCGAGATGGTTTTCGGGACCACCGACCCGAGCGACGGAGACTTTGACTCTCGGTCGACGTGGTCGGCCAAAGGTCAGGTGATCGAGATCCGGATCCCGTATCAGGCGATCGGCTTCTCCGACCCGTCTTCCTTGCAGGCACTGCGGATCGACAATGACGGCAGCGTCGGTACCGAGACGGTCGAGAGGGTCGGGATCACGATCGTCGTCGGCGATGAAGTGTTCGAAACGGCCGGGTACGCGTGGGAACCGTGGCAAACACCGACGTGGCACGAGCGGATCAAGGATGGCGCAGAGGTTCTGGCCGAAGCGGTGATCGCAGCCAATACCACCGAGCCGGGCTGAGAACGATCACCGGAGCCACCCCATTCCGGCTCCCACTGCAAGGCCGCAGACCCATCTCAAGATCCAACGGGACTTCTGGAGTCATCGTGACCCACGCCTGAAATCGGTGCGCTCCTGGTCGCGTCCTCGACTGAGCGTTGCGTTCACTCTTGAGAAGGGCTGTTGCAGCCCGGAGCCCCCGAGGGCCGACGGTCGGGGAATCAGGGGTTCCCAGGTCTTCAGCCGCGCGGGACAGAGAAGAGGCGGGACCCAAGCTATCGCTGGGATCCCGCCTCTTCTGGACTCGTCACTGACGTGAATCAGAGAGTGTGCCCGTGGTGCTCTGTGCGAGCGGGCGCGTTCTCACGATACCGTGGCAGTGGCACACGAAGGTAGGCCCCGATGGCCGCTGCGATCGCGAGACCCACTACTGAGTGAGCGCGCTACGAGGTGTGCTGAGAGGCCTTCCGACCGGTCGACGTCGCAGCCACCGGCTGGACGTACTCGACGCAGGCACACTTCGGTACCGTGCATCCCTCGCCGCCATGATGCTCGCGGTGCGGATGTCCGCACCCCGTGCATCGTTGCCGCGAAGCATCGATTGTTCGGGCTGGCGGAGTCTTCAACGAGCGCGCTCTTTGGCGATGCTCACCGTGAGATCCCGTCCGTCGAGGTTGTGACCGTTGAGTTCGCTGATGGCTGCATTGGCACCCTCAGATGAGCTCATCTCGACGAAGCCGAAGCCGCGCGATCTGCCGGTGTCGCGATCATTGATGACCTGGGCCTTGTTCACGTCGCCGTGCTGAGCGAAGAGCGTCTCCAGATCGGCGGTCGTGGTGTTGAACGTGAGATTTCCCACGTAGAGGTTGTTGGACATGCGTTGCTCCTTCCGAAGCGTCGAACCGTCGGGGGCGTGACGCCCCGCCAGATTTGCATTCCGGGTCAGGCGCATTGCGTCGACGAGAACTTGCGTGTCCTGCGGTGGCTCCGCCAGACGGATGAGGAGGCGGAACGGGCGCTGTACGCGTGGTGCGTACGCTTTATGAACTCATGCTACCAGGCGATACTGCACACCGAACAACCGATTGCTCGTTCTGCGGTCGTGTCGAGCCGGGAAAGCGCGAGGGGATGTCGACGCCGCCTCGCTACGGGCGCCACAGGCGCGAGCACTCGATCATGCGGTACGCCGTCGTTTCAGGGGTTGAGGGCAGCGCATTCCTCCACCGCGAGCCGGTCGCCATAGGACGACAACTCCGACCTGCTTGCTCGATTGCCTCGTATGGGCGAGGTCTGCGCATGCGCGGCGCCGACGTTCTAGGGTCCCATCATGGAGCAACTCGAATATCTGGCCCCAGGGATGCCCATCGTCTGGGGCGGCAGCCGCATTTCCCGCGTGAGCGAAGAACTCGCCCGTGCATTCGAGCCCGGGGACTCGCTCATCGTCATGCAGACCGACGGCACCCTGCTGCACGTATCCGCCACCGAGCAAGCCATCGCGACCAGGGCCGTGGATGCTGCATCCGAGGCCTTCGATCAGATGGGTCGCATGACCGACGATCGGATCTCCGAGTTCTACGAGATGTTCGCCGCCTCGCTTGCCGACGACAACTCCTTCGGCCCGATCGCCGCCGCGAACCGGTCTGATGTGGCCAGGGCGCGCTCTCGGGGGCGATCTGCCACGAGACTCGTTCTGGGCGAGACGATGCGCTCTGAAATGATCGAAGGGCTTCGATCCTGGCGTGATGCTCCGACCGGCAGGGGCAGCGTCGTCGAGACGACCCGACACGACGGCTGGTGGGTCGACCAGGTCCGCAGCGGTCTCGGTGTGGTTGGCTTCGTCTTCGAAGGGCGGCCGAACGTCTTTGCCGATGCCACAGGAGTGCTGCGCAGCGGCAATACCGTCGTGTTCCGGATCGGCTCCGACGCCCTCGGCACCGCTCGAGCGATTGTGGCCCACGCTCTCCGACCTGCGTTGTTGCTTTCCGGTCTCCCACCCGGCGCAGCGGTGCTCGTGGACAGTGCCTCGCATGCGGCAGCATGGGCGATGTTCTCGGATTCCCGCTTGGCCCTTGCCGTTGCCCGAGGTTCGGGAGGAGCTACTGCACAACTCGGAGCCGTCGCCCGCCAAGCCGGCAACTCCGTGAGTCTCCACGGCACCGGAGGAGCGTGGATCGTCGCCGGTGCGACAGCGAATGCCGGGGCCTTCGGTGCTGCCGTCTACCACTCGCTTGATCGCAAGGTGTGCAACACGCTCAACACCTGCTGCATCGTCGAGGAGCGAGCCAACGACTTGGTCCCAGAGTTCCTCCGAGCCCTCGAGCGGGCCGGCGAGCGCCGGGGTGTCCAGCCGAAGCTCCACGTCCTCGAGTCGTCGGTCGGCGCCGTGCCGAAAGCATGGTTCGCCAGGATGGTTCCGATCACCCGAGCGGATGGTGATCATCGGGAGTATCAGGCGGAGCCCATCGCAGAGAGTGGCCTCGGCGACGAATGGGAGTGGGAGGACAGCCCCGAGGTCACCCTCGCCGTTGTGCCGTCAATGGAGAACGCCGGCGAACTCTTCAATCGGTACAGCCCGCGTTTTGTAGCGTCGCTGGTCTCCGACGACGAGGGGGAGCACCGTCGGTTCTTCGATCTCGTCGATGCCCCGTTCGTCGGCAACGGGTTCACCCGCTGGGTCGACGGCCAGTACGCCTTCAACAAGCCGGAACTGGGGCTGTCCAACTGGCAGCATGGGCGTCTGTTCGGGCGGGGCGGAATCCTGTCGGGCGACTCGGTCTACACGATTCGTACCCGCGTCACCCAGGAGAACCCGGACATCGGCCGCTGACCGCACCGCGTACCCAGGGTACGTGTCCCCGCAGGCGGCGCTGCCAGCCCGCGGAACACGGTGACCGCGTTCTTTCGCCCTTTCCGTGGGCCCGCAGCCGCGTATACAGGGACGCGTACCCTGGGTACGTGTCCCCGTGGGCGGCGCTGCGGGCCCACGGAAAGAGCCCGCTCCGGCGTGAGGCTCTAACGTCTGGTCACGACGGTAGAGATCTTGAAGCCATCGGAGGATCGAATGGGTGAGCGATTGGTGGTCATCGGAGCAGACGCAGCCGGCATGACGGCGGCGAGTCAGGTGAGGCGGCGGAACCGGGATTTCGAAGTGATTGCATACGAGATGGGCGATCACGCCAGCTACGCCGCGTGTGGAGAGCCTTATCACATCGCAGGAATCATCGACCCGATCGACAAGCTCATCGCTCGGACACCCGAACAGTTCGCCCGGGCCGGAATCGAACTGCATCTCAGGCACGAGGTCACCGCAATCGACCTCGACCGCCGCGTCGTCGAGGTGCGGGATGCTGATGGGGCGACCACCATCGAAACGGGTTTCGATCACCTGATGGTGTCGACCGGCGCCAGGGCCTTCGTCCCGCCGATGTCCGGTCGCGGCCTCACAGGGGTGCACACGCTGCGCACACTTGGAGACGCGGCAGCGCTCAGATCAATCGCAGATGCCGGCTCAGGCAACGCCGTCATCGTCGGGGGCGGCTACATCGGTGTCGAAGTCGCCGAGGCGTTCCACACCAAGGGGTGGAACGTGACCGTCGTCGAAGGCCTACCAGCCGTGCTTCCGCGAACGCTCGACGCCGACCTCGGCGATCAAGTGGCTGAAGCGGCGCGTGCGATGGGTATCACCGTGCTCACGGGAGCGATGGTCGCACAGATCGAAGGCACCGATCGGGTGAGCGGGGTCTCGATCGAGGGAGAGACCATCCCAGCCGACGTTGTCGTCCTGTCGATCGGTTCCCGACCGGTCGTGGAACTCGCCCGGGATGCGGGCATCCCGCTCGGTGAGACCGGCGCCATCGCGGTCGACGACCACCAACGGACCCAGATCGATGGGGTGTGGTCGGCCGGAGACTGTGCGGAAGTGAAGCATCGTGTCACGGGAGCTTCGGTGAACATGCATCTCGCCACGGTGGCGAACAAGACCGGCCGGATCGCGGGCGTCAACATCGCCGGTGGCGACCTTGCGTTCCCCGGAGTCCTCGGGACGGCGATCACTCGCCTGCATGACCTCGAGATCGCCACGACGGGTCTCCGCTCCTCGGACGCTGCGGCGGCTGGTCTCGACGTGATCGACGCCACGGTGAGCGGCAGCACGATCGCCCACTACATGCCCGGGTCCGAGGACCTCACCATCCGTATGACAGCCGAGATCGGTACCGGCAGGATCGTGGGTGCCCAGATCGTCGGCGGACAGCGGCGCGGGGAAGCGCATCGACGTGTTCGCTGCCGCCATCTGGGACGGCATGTCGGCGGGAACGCTCGAGTGGGTCGATCTCGCGTACGCACCACCGTTCGCTCCGGTGTGGGACCTCATCGCGATCGCTGCAAGGAAGGCTGCGGCCGCAGCGGGAGCTGATCTCGACCTCAGTTGATGACGAGGTTGACGACGTTCGGCGGACGGGCGATGACCTTGCGGACCTCACCCTTGGCGAGCCATTCCTGGATGCGCTCGGCCGCCATCGCCGCAGCAACGGCGGCTTCCTCATCGATGTCCGGCGGGACAACGATACGGTCCCGCACCTTGCCGTTCACCTGCACGACGAGGGTCACCGTCTGGTCGGCGGCGATCTCCGGGTCCGACTCCGGCCACGCCTGGAGATGAATGCTCTCCGCGCTGCCGCGCTGGGACCAGATCTCTTCGGTGACATGCGGTGCGATCGGGGCCAGCAGCAGGAGCAGGAGGTTGACGGCTTCATCCCACGCTTCGGCTGACACCGTCGAGTCGCGCCGAACCTCGAGCAGATCGTTCCTGAGCGTCATCAATGTCGCGATGGCGGTGTTCCACTTGAACGCCTCCATGTCGCGGCTCACCTTGATGATTGCCTGGTGGGCCGACCTGCGCAGTGCGAGCGACGCATCGTCGGCGACCGAATCCGGCTCGTAGGTAGTCGTTCCGATCCTCCAAACGTCCTCGATGAACCTGCGGGCACCGGAGATGCCACCGCGAATCCCACGGTCCACCCTTCTCCCAGTCGAACGCGAACATCAAGTAGATGCGGACCGTGTCTGCGCCGTAACGCTCGACCAACTCGTCCGGATTGACGGTGTTGCCCTTGGATTTCGACATGCGCTGAACTTCGAGGTAGTGGCGGAGTTGGGTGACGTCGTTGACTCCATCGATGCCGGGTACCTCGACCTCGGCATCCTCAGGCACCTCAACCGTCACCATCGCATCGACGGTCTGCACTTGGAGCGTCCGCTCGGTTCGGCGAATCAGTTCGCCGACGACCGGACCGGCGTCGGCCGCGGCATGGTCATCGACGCGAACCGACTCGGCGACGAACCGACCGTCGACCCAGTCACCAGCGACGACCAGGCGATCACCCGGTCGTTCCTCACCGAGAATCTGGCCCTGATTCCGGGACTGTGTCATCGGTTCGTCGAACACACCTTCAGGATCGCGACCGCGTTCTCGCATGACGCGGGCAGCGTCGTCGAAGACGCCCAGGTCGCGCATCGCCTTCGTGAAGAAGCGCGTGTAGAGGAGATGCATCGTGGCGTGCTCCGCACCACCGGTGTAGGTGTCTACCGGGAGCCAGTAGGCCGCCTCCTCGGGATCGAACGGAGCACTGCCGAAGTGCGGGGAGAGATAGCGGTAGTAGTACCACGATGAGCACATGAACGTGTCCATCGTGTCGCTCTCGCGCCGTGCAGGCTCTCCGTCGGAGTCGGTCGTAACAATGAACTGCTCGTCGGTCGTCAGCGGACTCGGACCGCCCGTAAACGCCGGCGCCTCCGGCAGGACGACCGGCAGATCCGGGGCGGCTTCAATCGTGCCGTCGGCACGGAACACCATCGGTATGGGCGCCCCCCAGTAGCGCTGCCTCGAAATGAGCCAATCGCGGCATCCGGAAGTTGATCGCCTCTTCTCCGGTGCCGTGCGCCGAGAGCCAATCGATGGCTGCCGCGACTGAAGGGTTGGCACGCCCCTTCGCGTCCGTTGTCTCGATCCCGTCGATCGGGCCACTTCCGACCATCGAGCCGGGCCCGACGTAGGCCTCGGTCATCGTGTCGCCATCGAGTGGATCGGCATTGGCAGCCTGTATGACTGGAACAACGCGCAACTCGAACTGTCGGGCGAATTCGAAGTCGCGCTGGTCGTGAGCCGGGACCGCCATGATCGCCCCTGATCCGTAGGACAGGAGTACATAGTCGGCGACCCATACGGGGATGCGCTCGCCGTTGACAGGGTTGATGGCGTAACCGCCGGTGAAGACTCCGGTCTTCTCCCGATCGGCCTCCATGCGTTCGAGTTCCGATCTTGCGGCTGCCGCGATCCGATAGTCATCCACCGCGCTGCGCTGCTCCTCCGTGGTCAGGGCGTCGACCAGCGCGTGCTCGGGGGCAAGCACCATGAACGTGGCGCCCCACAGCGTGTCGGGTCGGGTCGTGAACACGGGAATCTCGTCGCCGGTCTCCAGAGCAAAGACGACCTCGGCGCCCTCCGACCGACCGATCCAGTTCGTCTGCATCGCCTTCACCGGTTCCGGCCAATCGATACCTGAGAAGTCCAACAGCTCATCCGCGTAGTTCGTGATGGCGAAGAACCACTGCTCCATCTTCTTCTGGATCACCGGCTGACCCGTCCGCTCATCCTTGCCGTCGATGACCTGTTCGTTGGCGAGCACGGTCTGGAGTGTCGGCGACCAGTTCACGATCGCCTCGCCTCGGTAGGCGATGCCGCCTTCGAAGAACCGGCGGAACAGCCACTGCGTCCACTTGTAGTACTCAGGATCACAGGAGACGGCCTCTCGCTCCCAGTCGTACATGGCCCCCATCGACCGGAGTTGGCGACGCATCCTGTCGATGTTGTCCCATGTCCAGTTTGCAGGATGGACGTTGCGCTGTACGGCGGCGTTCTCGGCGGGGAGGCCGAACGCGTCGAAGCCCATCGGGAAGAGAACGTTGAAACCCTTCATTCTCATGAAACGAGCCCTGGCATCGGAGGGGGTCATCGCATACCAGTGGCCCATGTGCAGATCGCCGGACGGGTAGGGGAGCATGGTGAGGGCGTAGTGCTTTGGGCGATCCCAATCCACGACGGATCGGTAGAGGCCGTCGGCCTCCCATCGGTCCTGCCATCGTCGTTCGATCTTCTGGTGGTCGTAGTCCATGATCCCGTTCCGGTGGTTTGAGGGCCCAATGGTAGGGAAACGCAGCTGAGTAGCTGAGTCGCTGAGTAGAGGAGGAGCGGAGGAGCAAGTAGCAGGACACGGGATACTGTTCCGGACATCGTGAAAGCCGATTTCCTCAATCTTGGTGTGGCGCTTCGGCGCAGTGGGGTTGTCGTTGACGCGGATCGGTATACGACGGTGGTTGTGCGGCCGGTGCCCCGGTGGTTGGACCGTCTTTGGGGAACCGGGACCGAGGCGATGGCCCTTCCCCGGGTCGTCTTCGCTTCAACCGCGGCGTTCGGTCGTATTGTCGACGGTGATGCCGCGACCCTGCTGACCCATGAGTCGGTACACATCGATCAGTGGCGCGATCACGGGATCGCCCGATTCCTCACCAGCTATCTCGGCGACTACCTGCGCGGAAGGGCTGTGGGATTGCCTCATCGCCCGGCCTACCGTGCCATCCGGTTCGAACGCGAAGCCACCGAGCGAACGGAGCGAAGATGAGCGACTACCTCCAGGAAGTCGAGTGGAACCTCCCGCAGGTGCTCTACGTATTCCTCGGAGGCATCGTCGGCGCACTCATCACCACCACCGGCGTGCTGGTCTGGCAGGGCTCCGAATTGAACATCCTCGCGTTCACTGCGTCCTTCGCCGGGCAGGCCGCAGGGAACCTCATTGTGATGTGGATCCTCTCGATCAGGAACGGTACCGGGAGTTTCCGCCGCGACTACGGGCTCACCATCGAGATTGGGCATTGGTGGGGAATACCCGCCGGCTTCGGTCTCCAGATCGTCGTCGTGCTCCTGACGGCACCGCTCTTGCGTGTGCTCTTCCCAGAGGGTGCGCCGCAACAAGGCGTCGCTTCGCTCACCGAAGACACCACGACGGTGCTCGAGGGGATCGCGATCGTGTTGATGGTCGCTGTTGCCGCACCCGTGGTCGAGGAGATCCTGTTCCGGGGGATGCTGCTATCTCGTCTCGTGCGTTCGATGCCGACGGGGTGGGCAATCGTCGTCCAGGCGTTGGTGTTCGCAGGGATTCACCTTCTTGATCCGAATGCGATAGCCGCACTCCCCGGCCTCTTCATCATCGGTGCGGTGCTCGGCTACGCGGCGATCCGATCCCGCAATCTCTCTCTTCCGATCCTGCTCCATGCCGGTGTGAATCTGACGGCGGCGGTGCTCCTCATCTTCGGTGGTAGCTTCGCCGAGTGGCTCGAAGAGGTCTCCGAACCCGAGGTCGTACAGGCGATTCTCTCGCTGGTGAGCTGACGGGACTCTTCCCTCCGCCGTCCGTTCCTGGTAGTTGTTGCGGTGTGGCGCATGGCGAACCGGAGGCGATGTGCCCACAACAAGTCCACGGATCGGAGCGATCGTGGTGGCTCTGGCGCTTGCCGTCGCCATCGGAGCCGGAGCCTGGTACGGATCGCGAGGCAGTGCTCCTACCTCAGTCGAGGCCGGAGGAGGCGTCTCATACACGACGGTCGCCGCGACGATCGTTGTGCACGTCTCCGGTGCTGTCCGAAGACCAGGCCTTGTCACGGTCCCTTCGTCGGCTCGCATCGCTGACGTCATCGCAGCCGCGGGCGGAGCCGGACCCGGGGCCGATCTCGGGGCGGTGAATCTTGCGGCCACGGTTCGTGACGGCGACCAGGTGGTGGTTCCCGTGCCGGGGGAAGCTCCACGCGCGAACGGAGACTCCAACCGGGGCATCGATCTCAATCGCGCATCCGCCGCCGAACTCGAAGAGCTTCCGGGAGTGGGCCCGGTGTTGGCAGCTCGCATCGTCGAGTTTCGAAAATTGAACGGCCCATTCTCAGCGGTTGAGGATCTCCTCGACATCGGCGGAATAGGAGAGGCGAAACTCGAAGCGATGCGCGACGCGATCGAGAATCCGTGAGTGCGTAGCCCCTCTCGTGCCGGTTGGTGGGTGTTGGCTGCAGGGGGACTTGTCTGGATTGGGACGGGTTGTGGTCTCCAGTTCGGTATCGACGCCGCACTTGTGATCGGAGTGGTGGCCGCGGCAGTCGCCCCGCGACACCGGGCGGTGACGATCCTGTTGACACTGGCCGCCGTCGGGGCAATCTCCGGGGCTCTTGCCTCGGCTCGAATCGAGGCGACCATGTCCGCAGCAGTACCGACGGGCCCGGTCGCGTTCGTCGGAGTCGTGGTAGAAGATGACGGCCCTCAGCGGCCTGCGGTCGTTCGGCCGGAGGCGTTGCGCAGCGAAGGCGGGTGGCTCGCATGGCCGGGTCCGCCTCTCGCGGTCGGACCCGATCCGGCCTCTCCTCTCGTCGCCGGGCAGCGCGTGCGCATCACAGGAACGATGAGAGCTTCACCGGGACGTGTCCGCGGCGACCCGATAGCCGGACGTGTGACCGTCGCGAACACCGAGGTGATCGGAACGGTCGGCGGGCCGCTCTACACCCTCGGCAACGCGGTACGCGACAGGGTTCGGGCGGTTCTCGATCTCTCCGATCGAGCGCAGGCGCTCGTGTCGGGTTTCCTCATCGGAGACACCTCGGGTCTTGGAGCCCGCGATCTTGATGCCCTTCGCCGGTCGGGTCTGACCCACTTCGTCGCCGTTTCGGGGAGCAATGTCGCCCTCTTTCTGGCCGCTTGGTGGGTAGCGACCGCACTCTTCGGTATCGGTCCGAAGCGCCGGTTCGTTCTGGGCGTCGTTGGGCTTGGCATCTTCGTCGTCGCGACCCGATGGGAGGCGTCGGTGCTTCGAGCGGCCTTCATGGCCGGAACCGTGCTCGCGGCTGCCGCAACCGGAATCGCCGTCGACACCTGGATCGCCGTTGGAGTGGCCGTGAGTGTCCTGTTGCTCGTCAGCGGTCAGTTGGCGGTCGACGTGGGTTTCCAGCTCTCTGTGGTGGCGACGGTCGGCATCATGGTCGGAGCGGGAATGTTCGCCGATCGCAGGCCGAGGGCGCTGTGGGCGACCCTCGGCGCGGCGACAGCGGCGCAGATCGCGGTCGTACCGGTGCTCCTGTGGCACTTCGGGACGGTCCCGCTCATGTCGCCGATCGCGAATCTCATCTCCGCGCCGCTCGTGACCGGTGCCACGGTGAGCGGGGCGGCGGCCGTCGTGAGCGGGTGGGGGCCGGCAGTCGTGATCTCGTCCGCGCTTGCCGGGGCCGTCCTCGCAGTCGCCGACGTTGCCGCCCGCTGGCCGCAGTTGGGTCCGCCGGGGGTGGCAGCCGGGTTGGGGACTGCCATGCTCCTCAGATGGCCCAGAACGCGGCCGCTCGCGACGGCGGGCGTTGCTGCACTCCTGGCGGTCTCCACGCTCGCGCCCTCCGGCCCTCCAGTGGTTCCGACCGTGACGTTCCTCAACATCGGCCAAGGTGACGCGGTTCTTCTCCGTGACCCCGGAGGAGGTGTCGTTCTCGTTGATGGTGGTCGCGATCCGCTCGTCCTCGCTGAGACGCTGAGGCGTCATCACGTCGGCCGGATCGACCTCCTCGTTGCATCCCACGGTGATGTCGATCACATCGGCGGGTTCACCGGGATCCTCGATGACCACGCGATCGGACGTATCTGGCTCCCGGACCACCCCGATCGAGGAGTCGAACTCGACGACCTCGTCGACCGTGCGACGGTCGCCGGAGTGCCAATCGACGTCGTCGGACCGGGGATCTCCTATCGACTCGGAACGATCGAGATCGAAGCGCTCGGGCCGAGGCGGCGGTACCTCACCAGGAACGACGGATCGATCGTGCTCTGGGTGGAAGCGGACACAACGCTCCTCCTGCCCGGAGATATCGAGGCAGTCGCTCAAGGAGAGCTTCCATCCCTGCAGCCGGACATCCTCCTCGTCCCCCACCACGGATCCGCGTCGACCGATCCAACGTGGCTGGCAGCCACGGTCGGAGCTGTAGCGGTGATCAGCGTGGGCCCGAACACGTACGGGCACCCGGACCCCGAGATCCGTTCCGTGCTGGAAGCGGCCGGTGCGGAAGTGTCGGTGACGATGGAGGAAGGTGATGTCTCTCTCGAGTTGGCAGCGCGCTGACTTGCACAGTGGCGCCAGAGCGCGGAGACTCGTGTCATGGGTTTCACCGTCATCAGCGGCCCCCGCGAACGCGGGACCAGGAGAACGTGGGGTCATGTTCGAGAGAGCGAACCACGTCTTCGATCAGGCCGGTGTCACCGATCATCAGAGAATCGACGTCCCCGGCCGCGGCGCATCGGAGCCATCCGAGGGTCAACTCCGAGAGTCGGTTCAGGGAATCGTCCCCGCCCTCCAGAGCGGATCGCTCTTCGGCGACGTCAGTGGTGTGCTCGTGATGGATGCCCAGAATCTCCTCAAAGTAGAAGCTGAGGTCATTGCCGAGCTCGTCGAGGCGGCGGATCCCGATGCGGTCACGGCAGTGTTCGCGGCGGCCGGGGTGATTCCTGCCCCGCTCGGGAAGACCCTTCGCACCCTCGGATCGACCGAGACGGTCAAGAAGTACCGCGAACGAGACGCCTCGCGCTGGCTTGCAGAGGGGGCCTCAGCGCGGAAGCTGAAGATCGAACCGGCGGCTGCTTCGGTGCTCCTCCGCCGATTCGGGTCAGACGTCGCTGCGCTCGGTCAAGCCCTGGACCAACTCGCCGCAGATGGTTCGACGGTCACCGAGGACGACGTCCGTGGACGATACGCGAACCGGCCGGACGAGCCCATGTGGCTGCTTGCCGATGCGATCAACGCGGGAAATGAAGGAGAAGCATTGCGTCGCCTCGCCGATTTCCTCGAGCACGGCCATCCTCTCGTGGTGCTGGCATTTCTCGAAGGCGAGGTCAGGCGGCGGTCTCTAGCGGCCGTTGCTCCCGACGTGGAGACCTATGCAGGCTGGGTCGGAGCCGCGCCATCGTCGTTCCCCGTTCGGAAGGTGTGGGAACGGCGGTCATCCACAAGCGCTGAGTCGCTGCGGCGATCGCTCGATGCGCTGGCACGGGCCGACCTTCAGATCAAGACGGCTCCAGAGCCAACCCATCGGGTGACGCTGGAGCGGCTGACGGTGGCAATGTGCAGGTGGCTGGGGAGATGAGCTTCAAGCTTCAAGCTTCAAGTTCGAAGACCCTCGATCTCCAAGGGTCCGCCAGACCAGGTCGAATACAAGCTTGCAGCTATGCAGCTAGCAGCTGTCAGCTCAGCTGTCGTACACCCTCACTGCGGCGATTCGGTAGGTGAACGTTCCACCGGGTGCTTGGTAACTGACCTCGTCCCCGGGAGAGGCGCCGAGAAGTGCTTGGCCCAACGGACTCTGAGGAGAGGCAAGGAGGATGCCGGGGACCTTGTTCTCCGAAGGGGCCACGAAGAACTCGTACTCGTCCTCGTCCTCGTCGATCACCGTCACGATGGTTCCGACCTCGACACGACCCGAGTTCTCCACCTCGCGCACTTCGGCGTTGTCGAGGAGGTGCTTCAGCTGACGGATTCGGGCCTCCATGAGACCCTGATCGTTCTTCGCTCCGTCGTATTCGGCATTCTCACGCAGATCGCCGTGCGCTCGAGCGATGGCGATGCGCTCGGAGGCTTCGCGCCTGCCTTCGGTGGTGAGGTAGTCGAACTCAATCTGCAGCTTGTCGAAGGCTGAGGGCGTGAGCCAGATTGTCTGATCGGTCATCGGATCAGACGAGGATTGAGCGCACCCGATGGGTGAGGCGAGACTTGCGACGGGCAGCAGTGTTGGCGTGGATCACGCCCTTTGTGATCGCCATGTCGATCTGCTTCTGCGCAATCCGGAGCAGTTCTTCGGCCTCGACCGCGTTTCCGGCTTCAGCAGCCGCCATGACGTTCTTCTCGCGCGTCTTCAGCTCGGAGCGAATCGCCTTGTTCCGTGCGTGCCGCTTCTCGGTCTGACGGTTGCGCTTCTTCTGGGACTGGATATTGGCCATGCTGGACGAACCTCGCGAGGTGGTGGGAACGAGCCGTAACGATAACAGGAGAACGGCTCAACGGTACACTCAGTTACCCCACTCCCGGATCCGGCCTATGACCGCGCTATCGCGTATTCGCAACTTCTCAATCATCGCCCACATCGATCACGGCAAGTCGACGCTTGCCGATCGTCTGCTTGAACGCACCGGCGCGATCTCGGAGCGAGACATGCGGGAACAGGTCTTGGACGACATGGATCTCGAGCGGGAACGCGGGATCACGATCAAGGCGAACGCCGTGCGCATCGACTACCGGGCGGCATCCGGTGACATGTACCAGCTGAACTTCATCGATACGCCCGGTCACGTCGACTTCTCGTATGAAGTGTCCCGGAGTCTCGAAGCGTGCGAGGGCGCCCTCCTCGTGGTTGACGCATCGCAGGGAGTGGAAGCCCAGACGCTCGCGAACGCCTATCTGGCGATCGAGGAGGGGCTGGAGATCATCCCGGTCGTCAACAAGATCGATCTCCCTGCCGCAGATCCGGACCGCGCGGCTGAGGAGCTCGCCGGCGTGCTCGGGGGTGCAGCCGACGAAGTCATCCATGTCTCGGCCAAGACCGGCGCTGGAGTCGACGACCTGCTCGAAGCGATCGTTGCCCGGCTACCGGCACCTGAAGGTGATGAGCACGCCCCGCTCCGTGCTCTCGTGTTCGACTCCTTCTACGACACGTACCGTGGCGTGGTCAGCCACGTCAGAATCGTCGACGGGAGCATTTCGACCGGTGAGGCAATCCGTTTCATGGCGACGAGCCTTGACGTCCACGCCGACGAGCTTGGGATACGACGACCGTCGACCGAGGCGGTTCAGCGGCTCAACACCGGTGAGGTCGGCTACCTGGTCACCGGTGTCAAGGAGATCGATCTCATCCGGGTCGGTGACACCGTCACCCACTCCGCGGGGGGACGACCAAGGCACTCCCCGGCTACGACGAGCCGAAACCGATGGTGTTCTCCGGTCTCTTCCCGACCGACGGCGACGACTTCGAGCGGCTTCGCGAAGCGCTCGACAAACTTCGGTTGAACGACTCTTCGCTTGTCTTTCAAGCGGAGACGAGCCGGGCCCTCGGATTCGGGTTCCGTGTGGGGTTCCTCGGACTCCTTCACATGGAGATCGTTCGTGAGCGTCTCGAACGTGAGTATGACCTCGAGCTCGTGGCAACGGCACCGTCCGTCGCCTACGTCGCGAACCTCGCATCGGGTGAGCAGGTCCCGGTCAGGAGTCCCCAGGATCTTCCTGAAGCAGCGGGGCTCGTGTCGATCGAGGAGCCGTACGTCAAGGTGATGATCATTACGCCGTCCGAGTTCATTGGGACGGTGATGGATCTCGTCCAGCAGCGGCGCGGCGAGATGGGGGAGATGACATACCTGTCGCCCGAACGTGCAGAACTGCACTACCGGATGCCCCTGGCAGAGATCGTGTTCGACTTCTTCGATCTGCTCAAGACGAGGACTCGCGGTTATGCGTCGCTCGACTATGAACCAGACGACTACCAGGTGTCGGACCTCGTAAGAGTCAACATCCTGCTCAACGGGGTCCCGGTTGATGCATTCTCCACGATCGTGCACCGTGGGAAGTCCTACGCCTACGGAAAGGCGATGGTTGGTCGGCTCAGGGAACTGATCCCGCGTCAACTCTTCGACGTCCCGATCCAGGCGGCGATCGGCTCTCGCATCATCTCGCGCGAAACGATCAAGGCCAGACGGAAGGACGTCACGGCGAAGTGCTACGGCGGTGACATCACCCGGAAGCGCAAGCTCCTCGAGCGTCAGAAGGAGGGGAAGCGCAGGATGAAGATGGTCGGTCAGGTGGAGGTGCCGCAGGAGGCGTTTGTGGCCGCGCTGAAGTTGGATATGTGATGCGAAGTAGCGGAAGCGACTTCACGGGCTGTGAGCGGTGAGACCTGAACCCGACTCGCCCGCACTTGCAGAGGCGGCTCGGCTTTGGAACTCCGTCTACGTCCACGTTCCGTTCTGTGCTCGGCGGTGCCCGTACTGCGACTTCGCCGTGGTTGCCGCCGATGAAGCGGGCGGTTCGGACACCGCGAGGTACGTCGATGCGCTGGTCGTGGAGATCGGTATGGAACCCGATCCGCCCGAGGTGCATGCAGTCAACCTCGGCGGTGGGACCCCGACCCGACTTCATCCGCGTGACCTCGCCCGGATCGTCAATACGCTCGACCATCGGTTCGGGATCGCCGACAGCGCCGAGATCAGCATCGAGGCAAACCCGGAGGATTGGACCCCCGGTTTCGCCAGGGACCTGCGGCAGATCGGGTTCAATCGAGTGTCGTTCGGGATCCAATCCTTCGACCCCGCCGTCTTGGAGTCGCTCGGACGAGTCCACTCGCCGCAGGACGCAGAGCAGGCGGTCGCGGCGGCACGATCCGCTGGCTTCTCGACTATCAACATCGATCTCATCTACGGCACACCCGAAGAGACCGACGAGTCGTGGGGACGTTCGGTCGATCGCGCTATCGAACTCGAACCCGAACATCTCTCCGCGTACGCCCTCACCGTCGAGGGAGGCACGGCGTTGAGCCGCACCGTCCTTGCCGGGGCGCCCGCACCGGATCCCGACCAGCAGGCCGACCGGTATGAGCGCGTCGACGAGGTGGCACGCTCGGCTGGACTCGTTCGATACGAAGTCTCGAACTGGGCTCGACCCGGGCACACCTGTCGGTACAACCTCTCCACCTGGATGATGGGCGAGTTCTCAGGATTCGGCACCGGGGCCCACGATCACCGCGGCGGCGTGCGGGCACGAAACATTCGCCGCCTCGATGCATACCTCGATCAGGTCGAGGCGGGAGTTCGCCCGCGATCTGGGAGCGAATGTCTCGACGAATTCGAATCTGAGAGGGAGCGATTCATGGTGGGCCTTCGCCTTGCCGCGGGCGTCCGAACGGGATCGATCGGCGCCCCCTTCGCGGGTTCCGAAGAAGGTCGTCGGCTCATCGATGCCGGGGTGATTGGCGCTCGCGACGGCCGCGTCGTGGTCCTCAAACCGCTGCTCACCGATCTCGTGGCCCGATCCGTTCTGTCAGTCTCGCCCGGCGACTGCTAACTTCCGTTCATGCTCGACGACCGCAAGGCTCATGTTCTCCAGGCGCTCGTAGAGGAGTACATCCGCACCGGCGAACCGGTGAGTTCCCAGATGATCCTCGAACGAAGCGCTCTTGACGTGTCGTCGGCAACGATACGCAACGAAGTGGCGCGACTCGAGTCGTACGGGTTTGTTGCCCAGCCTCACACGTCGTCCGGACGGATCCCGACCCACCAGGGCTACCGGTACTACGTCGATCACTGCTCTCCGGCACGCCTGCGTTCGGCGACGCACGACCGGATCCGATCGTTCTTCGCCGACGTGCACAGCGAGGTGTCGCGTTTGTTGAAGGAGACATCCGGTCTGGTCGCAGATATCACACACCTTCCCGCGGTCGTGATCGGTCCACAGAGCGACGTGGATCGAATCCACGCCGTCCACCTTGTGCGCCTCGGCGCCTCTGCGGTCCTGGTCGTCACGATCGCAGAGACCGGTCAAGTGGCCCAACACGTCGTGACGCTCGGTTTTGAGCCGACGGACGAGCAGGTCGACGAAGCGGAGCGAGTGCTCGAGCGGGTCTATGCAGGTCGGGAACTCGACGAAGCGAACGACGATCAGCGTCTGAAGAGTGGTGATCTTCCGGATCTCGTCCGAAGAATCATCGACCCGGTTCACCTCGAGATTCAACGAGTCGAGGGAGCATCTCCGCAGCTCTTCATCGGCGGGACGAGCCAACTTGCCGGGCTCTGGGCCGATCTGGCGATCGTGCATCACATGCTCGATCTGCTCGAACGCGACAGCGATCTCCAGGCCATCCTCGGGGAATCGACCGGCGGCACGAGTGTTCGCATCGGTGAGGAGATCGGCAACACCCTCGATCTCGCCGTTGTCAGCACGTCGTTTGGACCCCGGCTTCGGCCGGGTGGGGGTTATCGGACCCATGCGGATGGATTATCGCCGCGCGATTCGCGTCGTTGAAGAGATCAGCGAGAACCTCGAAGAGAGCCTCGGATCAGAGTGATGAAGGACTACTACGAGATCCTGGGTGTCGGCCGTGACGCGACACCGGAGCAGATCAAGAAGGCGTTCCGTGGGCTCGCAAGGGACACACATCCCGATGCGAATCCGGACGATCCCGAGGCAGAGAGTCGTTTCCGTGAGATCGCTGAGGCGTATGAAGTCCTCTCCGATCCGCAGCGGAAAGGCAGCTACGACCGTGGCGAGGTCTACGGCGGTGGTGACCTGTTCTCGCAGTTCGGAGGCCTCGACGAGATACTCCAGCAGTTCTTCGGCGGCGGTTTCGGCGGTTTTGGCGGCGTTGGCGGCCGGCGCGCGGGCCCTCGACGCGGAACTGACATCGGTGCGACGGTCTCGCTCACGCTCGCGGATGCGGCCACGGGTGCGACCCGGGAATTCGAGTTCCGGGCACCAGGAACATGTGATCGCTGTGATGGCGTCGGAGCGGAGCCGGGTCACGGCCCGACCACCTGTCCGGCGTGTCGCGGAGCCGGAAGCGTTCAAGTCGCACGCGACTCGTTCCTCGGGCGGATCATGACGGTCGCGCCCTGCGCCCAGTGTGGCGGGAAGGGTCAGAAGATCGACCACCCGTGCACGCAGTGCGAGGGTGGCGGTCTCGTGACGGTGGATCGTTCGGTCGCGGTCGACGTTCCTCCCGGGGTCGAAGACGGAACCCGTCTCCGTCTGTCCGGAAGGGGTGGAGCGGGGGAGCGAGGCGCACCATCAGGCGACGTGTACGTGGAGATCAGCATCGAGCCGGACGAACGCTTCGACCGGATGGGTGATGAGCTCCATCACCGGGTTGAGATTGGGATCAGCGAAGCGGTTTTCGGTGTGACGGTGGAGGTTCCGGTCATTGACGGCGAGGCGGAGAGCATCGACCTGCCTGCAGGAACGCAGCCCGAGACGGTGTTCCGTCTCGCAAGAAGGGGATGCCCCGCTTGCGACGTCGCGGGCGAGGTGAGATGTTCGTTCACGTCGGCGTGACGATTCCCGACCGTCTGTCCGAGGAGCAAGAAGAGACGCTCCGGACCTACGCCGAACTGGGATGAGCGACCTGCGGCGCGTAAACGGGGTCTGTTCAGGCGCTGACATCGGCAGAGATCCAGATTCGGCCTTGCGGGGGACCGACCTCAGGGCGTAGACTGCCTACTGAGAGCGGTTAGGGCAGCGCTCTGGGTATGCGGGGAGGGAGGCGTCGATGGAATGCGTTACAACGAACGCGTAGGTGAACGGCTTCGGTCGATCCGGCGTCAGCGGGGGTTCTCACTCCAGGACGTGCAACGCCTTCCAAAGGGGAGTTCAAGGCGGCCGTGCTCGGGGCCTACGAGCGGGGCGAGCGGAGTCTCTCTGCTCCCGCGACTGCACCGCCTCGCCGGGTACTACGGAGTACCGGTCGCCCAGCTCCTTCCTCTTGAACCTTCATCGGTGACCACCGACCCGAGCGGTGACAAGGTGATGATCGATCTCGGTCGTCTTGATCATCTGGATGGTCCCATGGGAGAGATCTTGGAGCGATTCCTCGCTTCGATCCAGGTCGAACGACAGGACTTCAACGGGAAGGTCCTTACGGTGAGGACCGAGGACCTGCGTCTGCTCTCGCGACTAATCGGGGACGGAGACACCTTCGCCGATCGACTCGACGACGTTCGTGTGGCGGACCGCCCCGAGTTCGGCTTTCGGGGCGGCCCGATCTGCGATGCGGCCCGCGGATCGAACCGTGTGACACTCCATGGGTTGACGGATGCGGCCGATATACTCATCATCACCCGATGGGCCCTGCTTCCACCACCACGTCCTCTGCTGATGAGAGGCTTCTCCTGTGACCAGTACCACCACAAGCGACGTCTGTGTTCGCGTGCCGAGCAACCACCTCATGGTCGAGTTGCTGGGTGAGCGCGACGCGCACTTGCGGCTCGTCGAGAACGCGTTCCCCCTGGCACGGATCGTCGCTCGCGGCAACGAGATCAACATCACCGGACCGGATCACCAAGCGGATGCGGCAGGAACCGTTCTCGACGAACTCCTGACCGTCGTACAGGAGGGTCAGCAGCTCGATTCCGATCGCGTTGCGAGGGTCATCGACCTCGTGAAGCGAGATGTGCCGAGTCCCTCCGGCATCTTCGCCGAGTCGATCGCCGTTGGTCGTGGCCGCCATGTGAGACCGAAGACGTTCGGTCAGAAGCGTTATGTCGACGCGATTCGGGACAACACGCTCGTCTTCGCCATCGGTCCCGCCGGCACCGGAAAGACGTACCTCTCAATGGCGTGTGCCATCGAGTCGCTCGTCTCCGGGGCCGTGAAGCGGATCATCTTGAGCCGGCCCGCTGTGGAGGCGGGCGAACGGCTCGGGTTCCTCCCCGGCGACCTCGCCGCGAAGGTCGATCCGTATCTGAGGCCCCTCTACGACGCCATGTACGAGATGCTCGGGCCGGACGAGACCGCCCGTCTCATGGAGCGCGGCACGATCGAGATCGCCCCTCTCGCCTACATGAGAGGTCGGACGCTCAACGACGCATTCGTGGTACTCGACGAAGCGCAGAACACGACCCCGGAACAGATGAAGATGTTCCTGACCCGACTCGGGTTCAACTCGAAGATGGTCGTGACGGGGGACATCACGCAGGTCGATCTCGCCGACGGTAGAGGCTCCGGTCTGAAGACGGTGGCGGGCATTCTCGCCGGGATCGACGGCATCGCGTTCGAGGAATTGAACGCAGATGACGTCGTACGTCACCGGATCGTTGCGGCCATCGTCGAGGCCTACCGCCTCTTCGAGGAGAAGCGGTCATGAATCTCAGCCGTGCGATGTTCGTCAACGCGGGAATCCTGGCGATCACCATGGTGCTGGTGTCGCTCACCCTCGTGATCGGCACGGATACCGGTGGGGAGGCGCCAATCGGAGAACTCGCAATCGGACAACCGTCGCCGGAGAGGTTCATCGCTCCCCGGTCGACGAGTCCGATCATCGACGAGGATGCGACGAATGAGGCACGGATCGCCGCCGCGAACGTGGTTGAGACCGTCTACACGAACGACAACGAGTCGACATTCGCAGTGAGAAGCGAGGTGGTCTCCTTCTTCGACGACCTGAGCGAGGGAGCGATCGACCTGTCGCTGATTCCCGACGAAGAGACGACAACACCCTCGACGACCGTCGCGCAGACGACGACTTCGACCGAGCCCGGCGAGACGACGAGCTCGACGACGACAACAACCACCACCACCACACAGCCACCGACGACAACCACCACCACGCTTCCACGACGATCGATCGAAGAGCAAATCATTCTCCTGAATGTGAGCCACGCCAAGTTGAATCTTCCGATTCCCTCCTTCGTTACGCTGTACAACAACGATCTGGATCGGGTGGCAGAGGGAGAAGAAGCGGCGTTTTCCGAGGTCGAGGCGGAGAGCCTGCGGACGCTCAATGTGGAACTGGATCGGGGGATCAAGCCGTCCGACGTGTCCGAGCGGCAGGATCTCTACATCAATCCTCTGACCCGCCCTCCGATCTTCGTGGCGGGGCTCCCGGGAGATGAGCAGGAGATGGCTCGTGAGGCGATCGCACAGCTCGTCGGATTCAGCCTCCAAGCGAACCTTCGCGTCGACAATGACGCGACGGCGGCGTTACGCGAGGAGGAAGCCGCTGCCGTAGAGCCGATAACAAGGAGATATTCGATCGGTGACACGATCGTCGAAGTTGGAGAACCGATCGGCAGTATCGAACTCCAGGCGATTCAGGAGCTCGGCTTGTACCAGCCAGAAGCCAGCGGAGAGACGTCCAGGGTGGCGATGGCGCTGTTCGGCGTTCTCGCCGTGCTATTGGCGGCGTTCTTCCTGTGGAGGATCGCTCCAGTGAAGTGGGCGGAACCGCGCCACATCGCCCTGCTTGGAATCCTCTTGGTGCTCGCTGCCCTGATATCTCGGATCCCTGCGATCATCGCCGTCGACAATCGAGCCCTCGGCTACCTGATCCCCGCAGTGGCGATTGGTTTCGTCGCCGCCATCTTGTTCGATCCGCGTACGGGTGTTGTCCTTGCCGTCCCGATGGCCGGGTTCACGGCTTTGTCGACAGGTGATCTCGCGTTCACCGTCTATGCCGGGGTTGCGACCGTTGTGCCGGTGGCGTTCGTCTCCCGTGTCTCGTCGCGAAGGCAGCTCCGACTCGCCGTGCTGCTGTCGGCGATCACCGTCGTACCCTTCGCCGTGACCCTCGAGTGGGTGTTTGGAGACGGCAGCCTTGGCATGTCCGCAGTGTGGGCATTCACCGGTGCCGTGATGGCCGGACTTGTCTCACTCGGTCTTGTGTCGTTCCTCGAGAGTGCGTTCGGAATCACCACCGCACTTGGACTCCTCGATCTGCTGGACCGCAATCACCCGGCGTTGCACCTCATCGAGGAGCAGGCCCCGGGGACGTTCAACCACTCAATGCTCGTTGGGTCGCTCGCGGGTCGTGCTGCTCGAGCAATCGACGCTGATCCGCTGCTTGCACAGGCTGCGGCCTGGTACCACGATCTCGGGAAGGTCGTGCTGCCGCAGTACTTCGTCGAAAATCAGTTCGGGATATCCAATCCACACGACACACTCCCGCCCGAAGAGTCGGCACAGATCATTCGATCCCATGTCACCGAGGGGCTGAAGCTCGCGAAGAAATACCGGCTTCCTGGGGACGTGGCAGACGGAATCCGGATGCACCACGGCACCAGCCTGATCCGCTACTTCTACCACCGTGCCCTCGAGACCGATCCGGAGGTCGATCCAGATCTCTTCCGCCACCACGGTGTCAAGCCGAGGCAGAAAGAAATGGCGATCGTGATGATCTCCGACGGGACGGAGGCGGCGGCCCGGGCATACGCTCACCAGGAGGACCCGACGGCGAGTGGTCTCAAGAACGTCGTCGAGACTGTTGTCACCGAGAAGGTCGACGACGGTCAGCTCGATGAATCGCAGCTGACGTTCGGGGACCTGACGAAGATCAAGGCCGAACTCGTACGGGCTCTGATGGGCTACTACCACGCACGCGTCCCCATACCCTGGCTTCCCCGGACCGAAGGTCGTCGAGGGTGGGGCTACCCCCGCGCTGCCGACGACTACGAACGGCGCGCTGGCCAGAACGAGCGCGGAGAGCGAAGATGTTGGCGATCCGTTCGACGAGGGGGACGGGTGAACGTCCTCTTTGCCGATGAACAGGACGAACCGATCGTGACCGACGAGTTGCTCCGGCTGGCCGAAATTGTTCTTGAAGAGGAAGGTCTCGAAGCGGAGACCGGCGTGTCCCTGGTTCTGATCGACGCAGCACAGATGGCGCAACTCAATGTGACGCACATGGGCAAGGACGGCCCCACCGACGTTCTCTCATTTCCGCTCGAGGCAGCCGCTCCGGGTGCACCGCCAAAGCGTTCTCCCGGTGGCCCGCCGATCGAGCTCGGTGATGTGTTCATCGCACCGTCCGTCGTGCGTGATAACGCGAAACAACACGGAGCGCCATTCGAGGATGAACTCTCTCTGATGGTCGTCCACGGACTCCTGCACCTCCTGGGTTGGGATCACGAAGTCGAGGACGACGCAATCCAGATGGAGGCAAGAGAGAGCGAACTCCTGGCTCGCATCGGCAGGGTGAGACCGTGATCGCCGCAGCGTTTGCCTTCTCCGCGGCCCTGGTCTTCCTCACAGCGATACTGCGCGCCGCTGGCGCGACGCTGGTGCGAACACCCCGAGCAGACGCACTCCACGACGCAGGGGAGGGAAATCCCAGGGCGGAGATGGTTGCCGACCTTCTCGAAGATCGGCACCGGATCCAGCCTGCGCTCGGCACGGTCGTCACCACACTGCTGATCCTTGCGGTAATCCCAGCGAGTTGGGCGATGGAACGGATCCTCTCCGGGTGGATGCTCGCCCTCGGGTTCCTTGTGATGACGCTGCTCATTGTTCTGTTGTCCGATCTCATCCCCCGGACGATCGGCCGATCCAGGTCTCGATCGTTCGCCTACCGGTTCTCGCGCATCCTCGGGATTGCGATCCGAATCGGCGATGCGGCCAATGATCTCGTGTCGGATGACGAGGAGGATGAAGAGGACGAGGAGGATGAAGACGACCGCGGGGAGCGCCAGTTGATCTCATCGATCATCGAATTCGGAGACACGATCGTACGCGAGGTCATGGTCCCACGCACCGACATGGTGACGCTTCCCGCCGATGCGTCATCCGACGATGCGGTCGACCTCGTTCTCACTGCGGGCCGGTCGCGGATTCCGCTCACCGGGGAGAACGTCGACGACATCGTCGGCCTGCTCTACGCCAGAGACCTCCTTACCCTGTACGACGAAGATGCGCCGCCGAGGCCAGCGCGCGACCTCTGCCACGCCGCCTACTTCGTGCCAGAGACCAAGGCCATCTCGGAGCTTCTCCGTGAGATGCAGGCGAAACAGAAGCACCTCGCCATCGTCGTCGACGAGTTCGGCGGAACGGCAGGTGTCGTCTCGATCGAAGACCTTCTCGAGGAGATCGTCGGGGAGATCGTCGACGAGTACGACGATGAAGAACCCATGGTGGTGCCGCTCGAATCGGGCGGGTACCTCGTTGATGCGCGTCTCGACGTGGACGATCTGTCGGGCATTCTGAACATCGAGTTCCCGGATGAGGAGTGGGACACCGTCGGTGGCCTGGTCCTGGGCCTTGCAGGACGTGTCCCTGCCGTTGGGGAGTCGTTCGAGTACAACGATCTCACGCTGACCGCTGAAGAAGTCCGGGGCCGCCGGGTAGCACGTGTCCGGGTGACAGGGCGATGACGAACTCCGGGTTCATCTCGGTTGTCGGCCGGCCAAACGTCGGAAAGTCGACGCTGGTCAACGCTCTGGTTGGAGAGAAGGTGGCGATCACGTCGCCGCGGCCGCAGACCACCCGCAACACCATCCGCGGCGTCGCCACGAATGGAGAGATCCAACTGGTGCTCGTGGACACGCCGGGTCTGCACAAGCCGCGCAACATTCTTGGTGAGCGGCTGAACAAGCTGGTCTACGGGTCCATCGCAGAAGCAGATGCCGTTCTCTTCGTGCTCGATGCTGGTCAACCCATCGGACCCGGTGATCGACTGATCGCCGAGCGTCTCACCAACTCGGGTGCCCCCGTCGTTGTCGCCGTGAACAAGACTGATCAGGCATCGAACGAGACGGTCCTGGGCCAGCTCGCCCAAGCAGGGGAATGGGACTTCGCTGTGTACGTTCCGATCTCGGCGCTCAAGGGCGACGGTCTCGGACCGCTACGCAGCGAGCTCGAGGCGCTGATGCCCGAAGGCCCGTTCTTCTTCCCTCCGCACATGCACAGCGACCAACCAGACCAGCTTCTCGCCGCCGAACTCGTGCGCGAGAAGTACCTGTCGCGTCTACGCGAGGAACTGCCGCATTCTCTTGCCGTTGTGGTCGGCGACATCGAGGAGCGGGACAACGGGGTGCTGTACATCCCCGCATCCGTCTACATCGAACGGCAATCGCAGAAGGGCATGGTGATCGGCAAAGGCGGCGAGCTGATCAAGGTCGTCGGCGCCGAAGCCCGAGTCGAACTCGAGCGCCTCTTCGGCGTTCCCGTGTTCCTCGACCTCCGAGTCAAGGTAGAGAAGGACTGGCAGCGCAAAGACGAGACGCTGAACCGAATGGGATTCTGATCAGACAGCAGACAGCAGACAGCCTGTGACCGACCACTCGCGACCACTCGCGACTACTCCGCTCCTCCGCTCTCTGATCTACTGATCTCTGATCTCTCAGCTACTCCGCTACTCCGCTCTAGTCTCCGCTCCTCAGCTCCGGCTACTCAGCTACTCAGCTACTCAGCTACTCCGCTACTCCGCTACTCAGCTACTCAGCTACCCAGCTACTCAGCTACCCAGCTACCAAGCGGTACGCTGCTCTCCATGGCTCTCTACTCCGATCAGGGGATCGTGCTTCGGTCCTATTCGTTCGGTGAGGCCGACAAGATCGTCATCCTGCTGAGCCCGAATCGAGGCAAGCTTCGGACGGTCGCCAAGGGTGTTCGGAAGACGAAGAGCCGGTTCGGCGGTCGCCTCGAGACGCTCACTCACGTCGATCTTGTGCTCTACGAGGGGAAGAACCTCGACATGATCACCCAGGCCTCGATCATCGAGGCCTTTCCGACCCTCCGTCAGGACCTGGACCGTGTAGTCGCTGCCGGGACGATGATTGAGATCGCCGATGTTGTCGCCCAGGAGGACGAACCGGCCCTACGACTGTTCCTCCTTCTCAAGCGGGGTCTCCGCGCCCTCGACGGCCCCGACCCGCATCCCGATCTGGTCACCGCCTACCTCCTGAAGGCGGCGGCGATCGTCGGTGTCGCTCCGGCGCTGGAGCATTGTGCCGGGTGCGGAGTTCGGGAAGGCCTGACCCGATTCAGCTTCGCCGCCGGAGGTGTGCTCTGTGATCGGTGTCGGACGCCGGGGGCATATGCCCTCCGGTCCGGCGTGATCGAGTATCTAGCGGCCATGTCCGGTGTCGATCTCTCGGCACTTCCCGATCCTGATCTTGCCATGAGCCGGGAAGCGATGGGAGTGACACGCCGATTCATGGAATACCACCTCGAACGGAAGCTCGACTCGATGGCCTTGATCGATGTCTGACCCGGCATTCATCCTCGATCCTGAACGGATCCCGCACCACGTCGCGATCATCATGGACGGCAACGGGCGGTGGGCGAACGCCCGCGGCCTCCCCCGAACCGCCGGACATGCCAGGGGGGAGCCGGCGCTGTTCGATGTGGTCCACGGCGCGCTCGATCTCGGAATCGAATGGCTCACCGTCTACACGTTCTCCACCGAGAACTGGGGACGGGATCCCGACGAGGTTGCATTCCTCATGGAGTTCAACGTCGACCTTCTGGAACGCAGGAGGGACGAACTCGACGAACTTGGTGTCAGGGTCATCTTCATCGGCGACCACAACGATGAGCGCATCCCCAAGGCGGTGCTCGAGCGGATGAAGATTGCCGAGGACCAGACCGCTCGCAATACCCGGCTCAACATGGTCTATGCCTTCAACTATGGCGGCAGGACGGAGATCGCCGCGGCCGCTCGAAGAATCGCAGCAGAAGCCGCGGCGGGAACGTTGAATCCGACGGACGTCGACGAGGGTTCGGTAGCCGAGCGTCTCTACCTCCCGGAGATGCCCGATCCCGATCTGGTCATCCGCACGTCGGGGGAGCAGCGCACGTCGAACTACCTCCTCTGGGAGGCCGCGTATGCGGAGTACGTCTTCAGCCCGGTTCTCTGGCCCGATTTCGATCATCAGGAACTAGCTCGGTGTATCGCCGAGTATCAGGCCCGCGAGCGCAGGTACGGCGGAGCGATCGACTCTCTGTTCGACTAGCGGGGTGCGCCACTTCCGTCTAGGCGTTGGCCCAGCGGTACTCCGCAGGGACCGAGTTGGCGCCCTCCCACACGACGCGGCGGAATTCGTCCGGGTCGGTATTGCCCTCCGAGTTGATCAACAGCACCTGGGAGTCTGAACCGAGACCCAGGTACTCCTTCAACGCGGCGAACTGCGGGTACTCAGAGACGAACATGAGTGCACCCAACGTAACCGCTCCCGACTCCCCGGAGACGACGAAGGGGTCACCGGAGAGTGGCGTCGCGTACACGCGCATCCCTTTGGCGGCGACATAATCGGGACTGGCGATGAAGGCATCGACGCAATCCCACAACACCTTCCACGCGATGGGACTCGGTTCGCCACACGCGAGTCCCGCCATGATCGTTTGGAGATCACCGCTGACCGCATGCGGCTGGCCGTCGCCGATTCGGGCAGACTCGAGGAGGCACTCTGCCGTGGCAGGCTCGACCACCACGGTTGTCGGCCGATCCTTACCGAAGCGAGATGAGTAGAAGCCGACGGTGGCGGCTGCCAGCGCTCCGACACCGCCCTGGACGAAGACGTGTGTCGGTTTGACCATGCCCTGACCGGCCAATTGTTCCTGGGCCTCGGAGAGCATCGTGGTGTATCCCTGCATGACCCACTTGGGCACATCCTCGTATCCCTCCCACGAGGTGTCGGAGATGACGTGCCATCCGTTCTTCTCGGCGTCGAGGCTGGCCTGCCTCACCGCATCGTCATAGGTCCCATCGACGACGCGCACGTCTGCCCCATAGCCCGCGATCGCTTCGATGCGAGCTCGTGACGTGTCCTTGTGAACGTAGATGACGGCCTTGCAGTTCAACTTGTCGGCCGCCCAGGCAACGCCACGCCCGTGATTGCCATCCGTTGCGGTTGCGAAGGTGAGGTCTCCCAGCTTCGCTCGGGTCTCGTCCGAGACCAACTGATCGAACGAGAGATCCTTGCCCTCGAGACCCAGCCGGGCTTTGATGAAGCTGTAGATGGCGAACGACCCGCCAAGCACCTTGAACGAGTTGAGACTCAGGCGCACCGACTCGTCCTTGACCCAGATCCCTCCGACGCCGATCATCGCTGCCAGCTTCGACAGATTTCTCAGGGGGCTGATCTGATAGCCGGGGATCTGACGGTGGAAGCTCCTGGTCTGTTCGAAGACGCCACGCGGGAAGTTCTCGGCGACCGACGCGTCTGTTCGCGATGGTCCGTGCTCTGGGGTTCTCGACCCACTCGATCGGTAGTACAGGAGTCATGCCCACACTGTATCGTCCGAATCCCTGCAATTCCGGGTAGCCGGGTAGCTGAGTACTCGGGCATCGGTTGAGGTCGTCCCGACTCCGCTACTCCGCTACGGCCGGTCGGCTTTGCCCCATCGTCTCCGACCCGCTTCCTGGCTTCTGGCTCCTGCTACTTCCTACTTGCCACTTCATTCCCCATTACCATCCCCGCTACCCACCGACTGCGAGAGGTTCATGCCTGCCGATTTCGACACGATCGTCAACCTTGCCAAGAAGCGAGGCTTCGTCTTCCAATCATCCGAGATCTACGGAGGGATCCGCTCGGCATACGACTACGGCCCGCTCGGGGTCGAACTACTTCGCAATGTCAAGGAGCAGTGGTGGCGTTCGATGGTGCAGATGCGCGACGACATCGTCGGGATCGACAGCGCCGTCATCCAGTCTCCGAAGGTTTGGGTCGCGTCCGGGCATGTTGCCTCCTTCTCCGACCCACTCGTGGAGTGCCGTGAGTGTCACAACCGCCATCGACTCGACAAGCTCGAGAAGCCCGATCAGTGTCCAACCTGCGGCTCGAAGGACTCCTTCACGGATCCCCGCGAGTTCAACCTCATGTTCCGCACGCACATGGGACCGGTCGAGAGCGAAGACAATGCCGTCTACCTCCGCCCCGAGACGGCGCAGGGCATCTTCATCAACTTCGAGAACGTGCGCCGCACCGTCCGCAAGCGCCTCCCATTCGGTATCGCCCAGGTTGGCAAGTCATTCAGAAACGAGATCACACCCGGCCAGTTCGTGTTCCGAACGCGCGAGTTCGAACAGATGGAGATGGAGTTCTTCTGCCACCCCGACGAGGCGGAGGAGTGGTACCGCTACTGGATCGACGAGCGACGCAACTGGTACATCGGTCTCGGGATGACTGAGGGCAATCTCCAGTTCCGGGAGCATGAGCAGGACGAACTCTCCCACTACTCAACGGGGACGTTCGATGTCGATTACCGGTTCCCGTGGGGGTGGGACGAGCTCGAGGGGATCGCCAACCGGACCGATTTCGACCTCAAGGCCCATGCCGAGTACTCGGGCGAGGACCTCACCTACTTCGACCCAGACACCAACGAGCGCTTCTTCCCGTATGTCATCGAGCCGGCCGCCGGTGCGACGCGAACGACGTTCGCATTTCTCATCGACGCATATCACGAAGAGGAAGTGCGTAGCGAGAAGCGCACCGTACTCAAGCTCGATCCGCGTCTCTCACCGATCAAGGTGGCGGTCCTGCCGTTGTCGAAGAAGGATGATCTCGTCGAGGTAACGAACCGTGTTGCCGACCTGCTCCGCGGCCGGTGGATGATCGAGGTGGACATCACCCAGTCGATCGGTCGCCGCTATCGAAGGCAGGACGAGATCGGCACCCCGTATGCCGTGACGGTCGACTTCGACACACTCGACGACGGCCAGGTCACCATCCGCGACCGTGACACGATGGAACAAGACCGAATCCCGATCGAGAGCCTCGTGGCCTACCTAGCGGAACGCCTCCCAGTCTGACCGGCTACTCGGCTGCACAGCTACTCAACTACCCAACCTCGCCCCACCCACGAAGAGGTTTCTCACCAAGGCGTCGATCCCGACGAGTTGGCCCGAGAAGGTGATGTCTTCGCCGATAGGGATCGAATCGATCGAACCCGGTGGGAACGCCACGACGGCGGTCACTACGGTGTTGCCGAACAGATCGTTCTCGAGGAGGGCCACGTCAACGATGGCTTTCGTGAATGGGCCGTCACCGAGGATGCGGTAGTGCTCGACGGTTGTTGCCCTTCGGAGCTTCCCCGACCAGAGCACACGTCGGCCGGCGTAGGTCTCGTCGAACACTGCGGCGGTCTCGAAACTGAGACGATTCTTCCCGAACAGGTGGGTCGCGACGGCGACGGCGTCCCGATCGGCGTTGCCATCGGAAACCTGAATCTGTTCGTGAACCGGCGGCGAATCGGTCGCCGGTGTCTCGGCGGGTAGGACCAGCGCAGGATCTTCCTGCGGCATCCACACATCGACTGGCTCCGCGGTCTCCCGAATCGGCGCCGCCGCTTCTCCTGATGGGCCGGATCTTCTCGTGGCACGTGCGGCCTGCTCGGACCATCCCGTGACGTCACGATCTGCCGGCATTTCGATGGCGAGTGCGTCGAAGATCCTCTTGGCAATGTCAAAGGCGCCTGCGGCCGCGTGCGCTTCGCCGGTCGAGATACGTGCGTCGATGCCCCGGGGGAGTTCGGAATTCGGTTCGGAGTCGCTCGGCAGCGTCCCTTCGAGCCGCTGCTCGATGAGTGCTGTCATCTCGGACGACGCACCGGCATCGGCAAGCACGTTCGCCACCGAAGCGATGCGCCGGAGTGTGGAGATGATGACATCGGCATCCCTCACGCTCCCGTGACGGTCGATGACGATCCGATTGTCACTGACGACGACGTCGGGATGCAGAGCGAGAAGTTGATTCAGCGCCATCGTTCGACCTCGAGTGAGTACCGCCCGGACAGCTTGGGGGTCGGTGGCCTTCACGATGAACGCCTCATCGAAGAGCGGGTCGCCGATCACGATGTCTTGGGCACCGAGCACCTTGAGGAACTGGCCGAGCCCCGCCTGCCGGGACAGGTGGAGGCCCACGCCGATCGCAGGGAATCCGACCGTGTAGCGGGTGTACCTGGTTGAGTTCTTGCCCGAACTCTTCACATACGTGTGAACGTTCGCCGGGTAGTCGTCGATGGTGCCGGCAATTGTCGGGCCGCCGCGCATGGAACCGGGCTCAAAGGTGAAACCAAGCATCTCGGCGGCCGACTGCCAGGCGGCGTTCATTGCGCCGAGCTGTCGCTTCGCAACGGCAACCGAGATGCCGGCGATAACAGTCCCGATCACCCCGATGATGACTATCAACGTCAGAATGGTCATGGGATGAGTGTAGGACGACCGACTGAGAGGACACCGGAAGCCGGTGTCCTCTCTTCACATCGGAACGGTTCAGCTCCCGAAGGTAGGTGCCGCGAGCCTCGTGCCGCCTTCGCCTGCAACCGGAACCTCAGGCATGGAGGCGTCGAGCCCCGTCCAGAGAGCGAACATCGTGGCGGCGGCCTCGACGGAGATCTCATCCCCCTCGGATGCTTCACCTCCTGCGGTTGCGGACAGGAGTCCGAACGACTCGTCGAACGATGCCGAGACGGCAGGGGAGGAGTACTCCACGGAGCCGTTGATCGACAGGCGGTGCGTCTTGCCGTCGAATCGCGCGGTCACGGTCACGTCGTCACCGTCTCTCCGCACCATGAAGGCATTCGACGATTCGGCATCGAACTCCGCCTGATCGAGGTACAGCCGGGGCTTGTCCTTGTATGGCTTGCCAGACGTCGGACACGCCGTCACGCAGTTCCCACACTCGTTGCAGAAGTCGGAGAGCACCGCAATCTGATACGGCTGGTCGACGCTGAACGCCGTACGGCCCCGCTCCACCAGGATGCCGTCCTCAACGGTGAAGGACGGGAGATCCGCGGCGAACGCCTTGGTCTTGTACGTCATCAGCGCCATGTTCGGACACACGCCGACGCAGAGGCTGCAGATCGTGTCACAGTCGACACAGCGGCTGGCTTCCGTCTGGGCCTCGTCCGTCGTGTAGACGAGCATCGTCTCGTTGAAGTTGTTGCGTACCGTCAGCGGCGTGAAGGTCGCCGAGACGCGGTACTCGCGGTGGGCCCTTCGCACGACCAGGCCCTGGAGATCGTCGGTCGTTGGGATCGAGACCGGGACGTCGTCGACCTTCCCTGTGGTCGCCGCGATGATGGCCGCTGCTGCGGCCTTGCCGTCTGCTGCAGCCTTGACGATCGACGAGGGCCCTCCTGCGGCGACGTCGCCACCGGCGTAGACACCGGGAATCGACGACTCCAGCGTTGCTGGGTCAACCTCGATGTATCCCCGTGATGTCAGCGCAGGCGCCGAATCGCCGAAGAAGTCGAGGAGTGAGTGCTGGCTGATGGCCAGGATCAGTGTGTCGAGCGGAATCTCGAAATCCGAGCCGGGGATGTCGTGCGGGATCTTTCTCCCGGACGCGTCCCGATCATTCCGGTACTCGGTCCTCGTCGCGATCAGGCCGGCGAGCTTCCCATCCTCAATGTGGAGGCCGGACGGGCTGGCAAGCTCCTCGATCGTGATGCCCTCTTCCTGACACGCATGAACCTCTTCGCGGTCGGCCGGCATCTGATCGATCGTGCGGCGGTAGATGATCGAGACGTCAGTGGCCCCGACCCTCCACGCGGATCGTGCACAGTCCATTGCAGTATCGCCGGCACCGATCACACCGACCCTGGGCCCGACCGCTATCGGATCCTCCTCGCGGACGCTGCGGAGGAAGCTCGAGCGCGTCGATCACGCCTTCGCTGTCTTCGCCGTCGATGCCGAGGTACTTGGGGAGCTGAGCTCCAACAGCCACGAACACGCGATCGAAGCCCTCGTCGCGGAGATCCTCGAGAGAGAAGTCCTTGCCGGCGATCTGCCCGTAGCGGATCTCGACACCAAGCTCGTCGAGGATCGCCATGTCCTTGTCGATCTCCTCCTGTGGAAGGCGATACGCAGGGATAGCGCCGCCGACCATTCCTCCCGGGTAGGGGTGGGCTTCGAAGATCGTTGAGCCGATACCTGCGATCCCGAGCGCCTGTGCTGCTGAGATGCCCGCGGGACCGGCGCCGATGATCGCGACCTTGTCTCCGGTTGGAGCCGAACGCTCGGGTACCCGCGGCCACGTCTCGTGCGACATGATGAATCGTTTCATGTCACGGATTGCGAGCGGCTGATCCAGGTGGGTGCGGATGCAGGTGGTTTCGCAAAGGTGGTCGCAGACCCGGCCCAGGATCGACGGAACCGTGTTGTCGGCGCGGGTGATCTCGACGGCATCGTCGAATCGTCCTTCGCGAACCGCGCGCATGTACGCCGGAACGTCCTGCGAGACGGGGCACTCGTCGACACATGGTGCCTCGATGCAGTCGAAGAGACCGAGTTTGCGGTCGGTCTTTGACCGGTCGGTGCGGAAGGATTCGTTGCGGTAGCGCCAGTCTTCACGGACTGCCTGGGCGTAGCCGCGCAGATTGACCCTGGCGAGGGTCTTCATCGTGATCGCGGTCAGTGTGACCGCCCGCTCTTCGTCATAACCGTGATCGACGGCCCAGCCGTGAACGACCTCGGCAATGGGGCGCTTCCATTCGCCGCCAAGGTAGACGGTCAGGTCGCGGGCATCATCGTGCCCGAACGCCAACCCGCTGTCGGCGAGCACCGCCGCCGTGAGCATCTCGGCGAAAGCCGCGAAGTGATGCTCGGCGAGAGCGGTCCGTCCCACGAGGTCGGTGAGATCGGATGCCTCCGCCTTGTCGAGGCTCAGGTTGAGTTCGTCGAGGTATTGAGGCATGCGCAGATAGCCGCCGGTCTTGAGCAGGTCAGAGCACACCGTGATCGTGGTCATCCCGGACCGCAGCAGATCGGTCACGTTGAACGCGTCCGCGCCGCCGGCGAACGACAGCAGCATGTCTCCCCGGAACTCTTCCGAGAGGCGGAGCGCCAGGTTCGACGTCACGGCGTGGAGGGCCCGACCCGACATGTACATCATGTCGTCGTCCGGGAACGTCATTCGGTGATTCTCGACTTCGAGCGTGTTCGAGAGTTTCAGCCCGAACGTCAGGCCCTTACTCTTCGCGATGCGTTTGAGATTGTGGAACATGGGGACGGCGTCCACGTACTTCAGATCGTGGCCGAACGCCTCATCGGGGATCACAACGTCGGTGAAGCCGAGTTCGTCGTTGATGATCCCGCGGACCCGTTCGGCACCGAGCAGTGTCGGATTGCACTTCACCGACGTGTTCAGTCCGCGCTCTTCGAGCAAGTAAGTGGTGATCTGCTCGATCTCCTCCGGCGGGCAGCCGTGCATGGTGGACAGCGTCATCGTGTTCGAGACCCGGACCGGGATGTCGATCTCTCGGATCTCGGGATAGCGCTCGGCCACGATGTCGATGAACGGTTCGATGTATCCGGACGCATCGTCCATGACATCGAGGTACCACTGCACATTCGGCTTCAGGATCCCTTGGAGGTCGTAGCCGACGCTCATGTTGAAGATCATGCCGGGAGCGTCGCCTGGGAAGCCCAGTTTGTGATGGAGGGCGTGAATCAGCACCCATGCCCGCAAGTACTCGTCGAAGGACTGATGGACCTTCAACTCCTGGGACCACTCGACGTTGTAGCCCTCATCTTCGAGGTCGATGCAGGGTTTGTTGACGTCGAGTTCGTCGAGCGTCTGGACGGTCTTCAGTTCGATGAATCGCGCGCCGACGAGCCACGCGACGATGATGTTCTGAGCCATCTGGGTGTGCGGTCCTGCGGCGACGCCGAACGGCGTATCGAGGGTCTGGTCGTAATTCGGCTGACGGAACCGGTCGGTCACGCTCGGTGTGAAGAACGCACGGCGGGGTATGCCGAAGATCGAGTCCTTCTCCTCGAGTTCGGTGAAGACCCAGTCGGTGAGTTGCTCCATCGTGATTGGCTGGAAACGGTCCGACATGAAGGGTCTCCTCTCGGCTACAAGCGTGCGTGCAGGCGCATAGCCTGCTCTCTTGCTTTGGCTCTGATCTCTTCCGCGTCAACCCGGGTTGTTGTCCCGCGGGCGTAGACGACCTCGCCGCCCACTTTGACCTTGACGGGGTGGATGCCCGCGGTGAACGCGATGTGCCACGGGTCCATCGGGTCGTACGACCAGGTGACCTCGTCATCGCGTGCCTCCGGGACGAGGTTCCATCCGTTCTCGAGCCACGACCACGCCGGGTCGGGTCCGACGGTCACGTCGACGGAGCGCTGCATGACGTACGCGAGACGGAACGACTCGATCATGTTCGCTCCGATCCCGTCGGTCCCCAGCGCCACCGGATTGGAGAACCGTGCAGGGTTCGCGTAGCCGACCCCATTGTTCAGGTTCGACCGCGGGTTGTGCAGGATCGTCCCCTTGAGGTCGTGATCCGTCGGAAGGTAGACACAGTGGCTGAGCAGCCAGCGGTCGTTCGTCAAACCTGCGAGCCGCTCGGGAGCGTCGGCGTCCCCGGGGCCTTCTGCCACGTGGACGTGGACACCGACGCCGTACTCGTCTGCGAGGGCGGCCGCACCCTGGAGCGACTCGTCGGTGCAGGTGAACGCGGCATGGATGCCGACGAGGCAACGTCCTCCTTCGTCCATGAACCGCCGGTTCTCTTCAAGGCCCCGATGCGCGCCATCGGAGCCATTGCGATCGCTGACGCCATACCCCGTCACGACACGGACGCCCACCTCTTTACAGGCATCGGCGATCACCGAGAGCGATCCTTCGATTGCGTTGGGTGTCTCGTTGTGATCGATGATCGCGGTGGTGCCGGACTCGAGCGCTTCGAGCGCTCCGAGCTTCGCCGACCACTCGAGCATCTCGAGATCGAGGGCGGCGTCGAGGCGCCACCAGACCTGCTCGAGGATTTCCAGGAAGTTGGTAGCGACCTTCGGTGGGGCAGGCATGCCGCGTGCGAGCTCTGAGTACAGATGCGTGTGCGCACAGACGAGACCGGGCGTGACGTTGTTCAAGGGGTGCTCCTCTCCTGGATCGGTTCATGGACTCCCATGGGGGTCCTGCTCCTTCGCACGCCGTCGACCTCGTACAGGGCGGCGGCAATCGCCCCGGCGGTCGGCACGAGGCCGATCTCCCCTACGCCCTTCACGCCGTACGGCGAACGGGGTTGGGGGACCTCAACGATAATCGTCTCGACCTCCGGCATGTCCTTGGCGCGTAGGATTCCGAGGCTGCGGAGGGTGTGCTTCGTCGGTCGTGCGAATTCGTCGGCCCAGGGGGACAAGCCGGACTTGAAACGCGAGCCGCTCGGCGAAAAGGAGATCGACGGACGCCATGTTGTCGGATACCGTCTCACCGGCCGTGGCCAAGTGAACAGTTTCTGGGGCGATCCCAAAACCGGCCTGCCGGTCCTCATCGAACAGACGATGGCGATGTTCCCCGATGCGAAGACGACGATGAGCGACTTCGTGTTCAACGTGGAGATGGACGAGTCGTTGTTCAGCGTCGAGCCGCCGGCCGGTTATGAGGTAATGAATGGGGCCCACGATGGACCTCTCCCTTCCGACGGAGAAGGACCTGGTTGAAACATTCCGCGGTTACAGCCAACTGAAACAATCATCGACAACCATTACCGAAGAAGGACGTCTACAGCCCGACCGGTGAGGATTATCACTACGAAGCACAGCGAAGTAGATTCATTCTCAGCAGTTGCGGCGAAGACGGAATCTACGGCAATGATGATGATGAGATGATGATCGACGGAGTAAGGACAGGCCAGCGACACGAGCTGTATCCTCTCCCGGAAGAGAAAGAAGGCAAGGCACAAACTGAAACGGTACCGGGGGAACGTCCCCAGGGTACCGGTTCGATCAAGGCCAAGCCGGCGAAGACCGGTGTTGTTGCCGATACACCGCCGATTGATCCTAAGATTAGGGAACTTGGCGAAGCTGTCGGTAAGAGACTAAGCACCTATTCCGACGAGGAGACTCTGATACTCAAGGATGGCCAGACGGGCCGGATGAAGATCAAGAAGAACGTCACCCCCGTGGCGGAGATACTGATTACAGCTCACTTCGTGGAGCATGGAACGACGTTTGACCTGGAGGGCATCGACGCAACAGGCAAGGCAATCGAAGGAACAAAAAGGACCTCGGGGACAATTCATGATGCCCAGACCGAAAGGAGTGGCCTGGGCAAGCCGTTCTTCGTGAACGGCGAGCCGATTCTATCCAAAATCCAACTGCATCCTACGCGTCAGGAGGGCAACAGTGTTGCCGTTGAAGTGAAGGTGCTTTTCACTGGCTTGCCCACCCCCGAGGAGGTCGAAGCCATGCTCCTGACAAAGGGCAAGAGTGGGCAGTTGCAATTGAATTTTATGGCGATCAGCCTTTCGCTCATGCAATATAAACAGAGAACGGGCCACTATCCCAAGGATCTGGCGGAGCTGAACGACGGTGCTTTCCCGGACTCGCTCGACATGCGGCCCCTTATTCAGGTCCTTGCGAAGAAGTTCTTGTTCCAAGGGATGGGGCAGAAGCCCAATGAGGAGCAGATGCAGGAGATGATGGAAGCCCAGAGCGAAGCTTCAGCGAGGCATGATGTTCGCCCAGCAGCTGCCTCCGGAGGCCGACGCGCACTATGCCGGCAAAGGCGTCTCGCCAGGCGCGGCCGACACGCCCATCTTCTGGTACCGCCCGAAGGACGCCAAGAAGTACCGGGTCATCTACGCCGATCTCTCGGTCCGTGAAGCCGACACGCCGCCCAGCGTGCCCAATGCTCAGCCAGTGCCAGCGCCGTCTACTCCGAAGCCGTAGTCCCTCCGCTAGACCCGAGAAGGCCCGTGCACTATACCGCATCCGCGTTTGATGTAGTGTATTGGGTGCCATGCCTACGCTTGTACCGCAAGGCCATTCACCGCGCTTGTGATCGGGCTTTCCCGTGCCCGAAGGACTCGAAGGCAGGCAGTGCGTCAATGGCGGTCCAGGCAGCGTTGGAGCCCCCACAGGCTGCGGCCACCAAGGACCAAGGCGACCCGGCAAGCAGACTTTTCCGGAATGGGGGCGGGGCGGTTAGAGTGGGGCGACGGAGCGCCCCATCCAACGAAGGTTTTCTGACTTTGCGCGATACTACGTGCGCATGCACAAGAAGGTCTATTCCGACAGCGCTCGTCCGTCTCTGCTGACGCGAAAAAAAGGGACCACACGTGTCGCGCCTCCAACGGCTCGAGGAACTGGCGATAACGCCGGCGGGATTCGTCAGAACCGTGCACTCAGAGATCGAGTCGATGTCCCGGCCGGTCATTCGACGGATGGTAGACGTATGCCTGTCCGTTCTTGTGGCGACAGTACTTGGGCACTTGCTTGGCCAGGTTGAGCCACTCCCGGGCAGACATTGTGTCGTCCGACACAAATTCTACCAAAGCGTCTTGAGCGCTGCGCGCAAAAGAAAAGCCGTAACTCTTTGTGAGCTACGGCTTTGACCTGAGTGGGCCGTACTGGACTTGAACCAGTGACCTCTTGCATGTCAAGCAAGCGCGCTAGCCAACTGCGCCAACGGCCCCCGTCAGGAGCTTATCACTTTAGCGAATCGCGGCCGCCAGAGGAAGCACGGTTTTGCCGGCTTTTGCGCTGTGGAGCGGGGACCGTCGAGCGCAGGTCAACCGCGGTTCGGTGCCGCTTTGCCCCCGCGCGGCAGGCAGGTCGCGAAGCGGCCCCGGGCGTCGTCGATCTGGTGCCAGTGTCCCATTTCCTGGCGTGGCCCGGGCAGGTTCCCGAGGGTTGGTGCGTGAGCCAAGCGGAACGTCGCTGGTCTGTTCTGGCCACTGTCGGGCGACCACTTGGCGAACCCAGCCTTGCCGGAAGTGTCCTTCATCGTGTACTTTACGCGCCATGGCCGGCGGGGAATTATCTGGTGGTCCTCTGTATCGACGCCATTCCCGCGCGGCAGTACCTCTGTCAGGATCGCACGAATCCCATGCTCACAGTCACCCTCCCCGACGGAACCCGCAAGCAGTACGAACAATCCGATAACTCCCGGCGACATTGCTGCGGAAATTGGCCCCGGTCTGGCCAAAGCCGCCGTGGCGGCCCAGGTCGACGAGACGATCGTCGGCCTCGACTACCAGCTGCCCGCCGACGGCGAGGTCGCACTGCGGCTGCTGACCAAGAAGGACCCGGAATCGCTGGCCGTGATGCGGCACTCCTGCGCGCACGTGATGGCCCGGGCCGTGATGCGGCTGCTCGAAGGGGTCCAGCTGGCCTTCGGGCCCACCGTGGAAGGCGGTTTCTACTACGACTTCGATCTCGACAGAGCCGCTCTCCGAGGACGATTTTCCGGCGATCGAGGCGGAAATGAAGAAGATCATCAAGGCGAACGAGCCGTTTGAGCGGATCGTCGAGCCGCGGGAGCAAGGCCCTGCAAGTCTGCCGCGACATGCAGCAGAAGTACAAGGTGGAACACATCGAGGAGGGGCTGAACGAACACGAGACCGTGTCGTTCTATCGGCAGGGCGAGTTTCTCGATCTCTGCCGCGGCCCGCACGTGCCGGCGGCCGGCGCGATCGGTGCGTTCAAGCTGCTGTCGATCGCCGGTGCCTATTGGAAAGGCGACGCGTCGCGTCCGCAACTGCAGCGGCTCTACGGCACCGCCTTCTTCAACAAGCAGGATCTGGAAGCTCATCTGCAGATGGTGGAAGAGGCCAAACGGCGCGATCATCGCGTGCTGGGCAAACGGCTGGAGCTGTTCACGATCAGTCCGCTGGTCGGTTCCGGGCTGATCCTCTGGCTGCCCAAGGGCGCCATCGTCCGCGGGCTGCTGGAGAACTTCATCAAGGACGAGCTGCAGCGGCGCGGCTACCTGCCCGTCTACACGCCCAACATCGGGCGCATCGAGCTGTACAAGACCTCGGGGCACTATCCCTACTACATGGACAGCATGTTCACGCCGATCGTGATGGAAGACGACGAGCAGTACCTGCTCAAGCCGATGAACTGCCCGCACCACATCATGATCTACAAGTCGAAGCCGCGCAGCTATCGCGACCTGCCGCTGCGGCTGGCCGAGTTCGGGACGGTGTATCGCTACGAGCAGTCGGGCGAGCTGTCGGGCATGACTCGCGTGCGCGGCTTCACCCAGGACGATGCGCACATCTTCTGCACCGACGAGCAGGTGGCGGACGAGTTTCGCGGCTGCATGGAAATGACCCAGTTCGTGCTCGATTGCCTGGGGCTGAACGACTACCGCGTGCGGCTGGGCTTCCGCGATCCGGACAGCGACAAGTACGTGGGCGATGCCGACAACTGGGAGCGGGCGCAGCAGTCGCTGGTCGAGGTCTGCGAGCAGCCTGGGCATCGAAGCGCAGATCGAGCCGGGCGAGGCGGCGTTCTACGGCCCCAAGGCCGATTTCGTGGTCACCGACTGCATCGGCCGCGAGTGGCAGCTGGGCACCGTGCAGCTGGACTACAACCTGCCCAGCCCGGAGCGGTTCGACCTGGAGTACATCGGCGCCGACAATCGGCCCCACCGCCCGGTGATGATCCACCGCGCCCCGCTCGGTTCGCTGGAGCGGTTCATGGGCGTGCTGATCGAGCATTTCGCCGGCGCGTTCCCGCTGTGGCTGGCGCCCGAGCAGGTCCGCGTGCTGGTGGTCAGCCAGAAATTCGAGGAGTATGGCCGCCAGGTCGAGCAGCAGCTGGCCGGCAGCCGGGCTGCGGGTCAGCGGCGACTACCGCCCGGAGAAGATCGGGGCCAAGATCCGCGACGCCCAGCTGGAACTGATCCCCTACATGTTCGTCGTCGGCGGGCGGGAAATGGAAAACGGCGAAGGTGAGCGTGCGCGATCGCATCGACGGGGATCTGGGGGCCATGAAGGTCGACGGCGGCGATCGCCAAGTTGCAGCAGGAGATCGCCGCCCGCACCGTCCGGCAGACCTTCGGCGGCGACGCCGGGCTGGGCGACCGCGGCTCCCGCAATGAATATTGATGCCTTGCCGCCCAGCGCACGCCGGGAAAACCTATGATTGGGTAGGTCCGCATGGCCGTGACCGCCGGCCGGGAGCGCCCGCTGCGACGCCCGGAAAGTGCCCAGAATTTGCCGAAATCCCGTTGACGGTGCGACTCTGACGTCGTCAATACTCACTGGTTACGAAAGCCGGGTGAATCGGGAGCGAGTCGCCGATGTGCCTGTGACACACGGCCGGACTCTGCATGTTCTTCACAGCCGATGACAGGAAAGGGTAACAGCAATCGACCGCGATCAGACACAGGGTCAACGAGCAAATCCGCATGACCCCCGTACGTGTGATTGGTGCCGACGGTGCACAACTGGGCATCATGGCGACTCAAGAGGCGATCGCCAAAGCATTCGATGCCAATCTGGATTTGGTGGAAGTGGCTCCCAACGAGCGGCCGCCGGTTTGCCGGATCATGGATTACGGCAAGTACAAGTACGAAAAGAAGAAGAAGTCCAGTCAGAACACGCACCACACCAAGACCAAGGAAATCCGTCTGCGGCCCAAGACGGGCGAGCATGACATTGGGTTCAAGGTCAAACAGGCCATTGGCTTTCTGAAGCACAAGGACAAGGTGCAGATCTCGGTGCTCTTCCGTGGCCGCGAAATGGCCCACGTGGAAGAGGGCCGGCGGGTCATGGAGAGTGTCATCGAGGACCTCGCGGAATTCGGCAAGGTCGAGACTCCGCCGCAGCAGCACGGGCGGCGCATGATGTGCACGATTACTCCGAGGTAGCCGGTGAGCGCGCCAGGTCTGGCCCGCTTCAGCGTTACGACTGCGTTGTTGCCCCCAGGCCACCGCGCCCGAGCCGATGGCTTGGAGGGAGATGCTGTCGGCATGATCGGCCGGCCGCAGAGTGTGAGGGTGTCAATCGGAGCGTGGCGTGCCACCGCTGCGGGCGGTGACGATTTGCTGAAACACGTGCAGTGTCTCGCGCCATCGCGTCGGCATTGAGTCGATCCAGGACCGCCCGCTGGCCATCCTGACTGAAGCGACGGCGCGTGGCGGCGTCGCCGAGCAATTGCCGCAGCCCGGCAGCCAGCGCCCCAGGATCGTCCGGCGTCACCAGCTGACCACCACCGGTGGCTTGCACCAGTTCGGGAAATGCCCCGTGATCGGGCAGCACGACCGGTACTCCCGCAGCCAGTGCCTCGAGCACGTAGAGTCCTTTCGGTTCCCGGTACACGGCCGGTACGGAGAACACGTCGAGCTGGCTGAGCATCCGCAGCTTCTCAGTTCGGTCGACGGTCCCCAGGTACGTGTAGCGATGGCCCAGCCCGGCGGCGTCCAACTTGGCGAACTGCTCCGCCGCGTATGCTTCGTGTTGCTTGCCCAGCCAGCCGGCGATCTGCAGTCGCACCGGAGGCAGATCGCCCGGGTCCTGGTGCAGTGCCAGGAAGGCATCGACCAGCACGTGCAGCCCTTTCTCCGGAGCCAGGCGCGCGAGGTAGCCGATCTGAAGTTCGCGATTCCCTTCCGGTTGTCATGCCGTGTGTGTCGACGCGGCATGCGTAGCCATCGGTGTCAATTCCCAGCGGGACTTGGCGGAATTTGGCGGCGGGTAGCGAGAGATATTCGGCCATGAACTGCGCGTAGTAATCGCTGTGGACCAGCAATGCATCGACATGTTCGGCAATTCGCTTGATCTGTTCGCAACGCCCGGGTTCGATGCGCGAAGGGCAGCTGCTCGAGGAAGATATCGTCGCCCTGCAGCGTGACGGTTAGCGGGACGCCCAGTTCGCGGCGCAGGTCGGGAGCGCAGCCTGCCACCAGCAGGTTGGTGAAGTTGATCAGGTCCGGTGCGCGGGCCCTGGCGCGAGCCACCGGCACAGCCGTTGGACCTCCTTGCGCTGAAATCCCGGCGGACCCCTGCAGCATGGATACCGCCAGCTCGCCCAGCTGAGCGGCCTGGGTCTCGATGCCCCGCGACCCCACCCACCGCAAGCAGTCGGGGCGAATCCAACAGCCGGTCGAACACCCGTGGCAGGTAGCGGAACAGGCGGAACTGTTGCTGCAGGTAGACGTTGATGCCGCCGAAGAACACCTGGTCCACACTCACGTCCGCTTCGTCTGTCTGGATCGGCGTGTACATCGGCACCAGCTGCACGTCCACGCCCAGCCGCACCAGTGCCCGGGCCAGGGTGTTGTCGTGCATGCAGCTGCCGCAGTACATCCCCGCAGCGCCGGCGGTGAGGTACGTGATGCGCAGTGGTGAGCTGAGTGTCATGCGGTGATTCTCGTGATCACTGTGCTGTGCTGTTGTGGGCCAGGGCTTTCGGCGACTCTCCAACGTGAAGGATATCACGGCATTCCAGGCTGAGCCAATAGATCACAGAGGACACAGACCGCTGGATATGCCTCCTTGGACAAACTCCACGGCACGCCAGGTAGCGGCGTTCTGACCACTCTGCGTGATCCCAACGAGCATGGGCGAGCAGTTCGACAGCCAGACGAGGTGCGGCGGGCCGAGCGGCATGGTAGGATGCGTGGCCATAGGTCATCCGCCCACGCGGGCTCTTGCGGGAGGTGCAAACCATGATCCGCACCGTCCTGGTTGACGGTCGCAGCCACCACGGCGTTTGCCTCAGTACCGGCCCCTGCCGCGGAGGCAAGCGCACCCGGAAGCAGTCGACGTCGGGCGCACGTACAGGCTCTGGTCGAGGCCGACTGGATCGACGCCGATCGACACTTCGCGGTTGCCAACACACCGCCTGGTCAGCCGGTCAAGATCAACTGCGCAAGGCGTCAGCACCGCTGAGGACGCGGCGGGGGCTGTTGACGGGAGTCAGGAACGGCAAGTTTGGTGCCCGTGCCGCCAGGCTGCTCGACTATCTGGACACGCGGCACTATGGCGTGGAGTTGCCCGACGAGGACTTCCACCGAATGGTCCTTTGGCTTGACATGCAACAGTGAATTCCTCGGCGCTCGATGAGCAGGCCGAAGCACAGGCCCGCGGCGAGCTGGTCACGCCGCAGCTGGTGGCACCGTCTCCTGACGAGGCATCCCCCCGGGTTGCGTGGTCCGCTGGCGTCAGGAGCGGAGTTCGTTCCGTGGCCAACACCTGTGGCTACAGGCACTTAGGATCATGCGTAAGAGCCCTTTGCGAGATGCCAGGGACAACCTAGAATGAGAGGTTTCCACGTCGGACCAGTACCCACCCCTCGGGGTGCGGCGGGGGATTCCAGGTGGTCTTCCCTCGGGGTCAGCGAGGTGCGTCCCGTTGTCGGGTCGCGTCCGCGACAGGGTTCGCCGGTGCGAACCGGCGCGTGGACTGCCCGACACGTGGATTGCCCGACATCGTGGACTGCCGCGACATCGTGCGACTGTCCGACACATCAGAGCAGGTTGATCGAATCATGCCCAAGCAGAAGACTCACAAGGGAACCAAGAAGCGTTTTCGGCTGACTGCCAGCGGCAAGGCCAAGCACCGCCAGGCCGGCACGAGTCATCTGCAGACGCGGATGTCGCAGAAGCGAAAGCGGAACCTTCGCGGTACGACGACGGTCGACGTATACCATGGAGAAGTCGATTCAACGCGCGCTCAATGGCAACAGCTACTAGGTGCCCGGCGGCGCGATGCGTGCGAGAGTTGCGCGGACTACGTGGACGGTGCCCGACATGCTTGAGCCGCATCCGATGATGGAGGTCGGCATTCTGCAGCGAGCGAGCCGGCTTTTCAGCGAATGAGGTGAATTCTTACCAGGTGCATGGGCGAAGCGAAACGCCCTCGGCGTTGGTAGTCCGAGGGGGCCTGATTGTGCCAATTCCAAGTGGACCAAGACGATGAGAACGACCAAGGGATCGGCTCGTACGCGAGCCAAGCGGCGTCTTTACCGGGAAGCGAAGGGTTATCGCGGCGGGCGCGGCAATCTGTTGCGCACGGTCAAGGAAACACTGTTGCGGTGCCGGCGCTTATGCGTATCGCGATCGACGCGTGCGCAAGCGTGAGTTTCGTCGTCTGTGGATCACGCGCATCAACGCCGCCGTGCGTGAACGGGGTCTGCGTTACAGCGAGTTCATTCACGGTCTGCAGCTGGCCGGCATCGAGCTGGATCGCAAGTCGCTCTCGGAGATTGGCGATTCACGATCCCGCCGGTTTTGATGCGGTCGTCGAGCAGGTGAAGGCCAAGTTGGCGTCCTAGCGGGGCGCGGCCGCCAGAGCGGCTGCGCTCAGCATGCACCTGGCCTGCTGCCGCTGCGAGACGATGGCAGCCATGTGCCTGCTGGCGCCAGGCGTGTCGCAGTATCGAATATGGCAGAGAGGCAGGTGCGGCTCGCGGACCTGTCTCTCTCTTTTTTGCACAAGTGGTGAACCCATGGCATTGGCTGAGTTCCTTGAGCAGCTGGACGAACTGGCGGCTGCGGCGGTGCCGCTTTCGAGGCAGCTGGGCGAGCCGGCGGCACTGGAAGCGGCGCGCGTGGAGTATCTGGGCGCCAAGAACGGTCGACTCAAAGTCGTCCAGAAGAGCATGGGCTCGGTGCGACGCGGCGGATCGTCCGCAGGCCGGCAAACGCCTGAACGAAGTCAAGACGCAGATCGAGCAGGCGTTCACGGCGGCTCAGCAGCGACTGGGATCGCAGGCTCCGGCCGCGGCGTCCGCCGTCGGCCAAGCCGTTTGATGCGACGTTGCCCGGTCAGCGTCTTGCGGTTGGGACGTCTGCACCCCATCACGCAGACGATCGAAGAGCTGAAGGACATCATGGGACGGCTGGGATTCTCCGTGGCCGACGGCCCGGAAATCGAGGACGAGTGGCACAATTTCGAGGCTCTCGAACATTCCGCTGGAGCATCCGGCACGCGATCCGCTGGACAACTTCTATCTGCCGGTGGCCGGCGCCGATGGTGGTGCGCTTGCTGCTGCGCAGCCAGACCAGCACGGTGCAGATCCGCGTGATGGAGAACACGCCGCCGCCGGTGCGCATCATCTCGCTGGGACGCGTCTATCGACCCGATACGGCCGACGCCACGCACTACCCGATGTTCCATCAGATGGAAGGTTTGCTGGTCGACACGCAGGTCACGATGGCGGATCTGAAGAGTGTGTTGCGGATGTTCGCCACCAGCTACCTGGGCAGCGACGTGCACATCCGCTTCCGCCCGTCCTTCTTCCCGTTCACCGAGCCGAGTGTGGAAGCGGACTTCAGCTGGAACGACCAGTGGATTGAATTTGGCGGCGCGGGCATGGTCGACCCCAACGTGTTGCAGGCGGTCGGCTACGATCCCGAACAGGTCACCGGCTTTGCCTTCGGGTTGGGCGTCGAACGGCTCTGCATGCGGCGGCACAACATCACCGACATTCGCTAACTGTACAAGAACGACGTGCGGTTCCTGCACCAGTTCTGAGCGTGGATCGACGCTGTGCGAGTCGCCGTGAATCCTAGGCCGGCGAAGGCATTCGGCGAGTACGTCGATACTCGGCATGAGCAACTGAGATCGAGCCGCACGATGATTGTTTCCTGGAATTGGCTGAAGGAGTATGTCCCGCTGGACATGGATGTCGCCGAGTTGGAGCATCGGCTGGCGATGGCCGGATTGAATCACGAGTCGACGCAGCCGCGTCGGCGACGATCTGGCGATCGACCTGGAGGTGACCAGCAATCGTCCCGATTGCCTGGGGCACCTCGGCGTTGCGCGCGAGATCTCCGTGTTGTGGAACTGCCGCTGACGATGCCCGATCCGCAGCCGGCGGCAGAGCGGTCCGGCCGTCGTCGCAGCTGACCAAGGTCATCGATCGAGTGCCCGGAACTGTGCTATCGCTACACGGCGCGTGTGATTCGTGGCGTGAAGATTGGCCCCAGTCCCGATTGGCTGGTCGACCGGTTGCGGACGCATCGGCATTGCGGTCGATCAACAACGTGGTCGATGTCACCAACTACGTCATGATGGAGTGCGGCCAGCCATTGCACGCCTTCGATCTGGCCTGCTGCAAGGGCCCGGAGATCATCGTTCGCGAGGCGCTGCCCGACGAAGCAGTTCGAAGCGATCGACCATCGCCAGTACCCACTGGACCCGGCATGTGCGTGATTGCGGACGCTGAGCGTCCCGTGGCACTGGGCGGCGTGATGGGAGGCGTCGATTCGGAGGTCCCCGACGGACAACCGACCTGCTGATCGAGTCGGCCGAGTTCGCGCCGCTGTCGATTCGCACCACCGCCCGCCGCTGGCACTGCACAGTCCCTCCTCGTATCGCTTTGAACGAGGCGTCGATCCCGGGGCGTGGATTGGGCCAGCCGTCGCTGCTGTGCAGCTGATTCTGGAGCTGGCCGGCGGCCAACTGGCCCCGGGAGTGCTGGATGTCGGACGACCCGCGCCAACCACGAGCCTCGATCACGCTTGCGGTTGAGCCAGTTGCCGCGCGTGCTGGGGATCGAGGTTCCGGTGGACGAGGTGAAGTCGATTCTCACCGCCTTGGGCAATGAGTGCGGTGCAGTGCGACACGCGAAAGTGTGGAAGTTGTTCCGCCCACCTGGCGGCGCGATCTGACTCGCGAGATCGACCTGGTCGAGGAGGTGGCTCGCATTCACGGCTACGACGAAATTCCCGAAGACGTCGGCGTGCCCGATGGCCCCTTCGCATCGAACCGATGAAGATCGCGTGCTGGAGAAGGTCCGCGCACGTGCTGACCGCGGCCGGTTTCGACGAAGCGATGACGGCCAGCGTGGTGCCGAAGAAATGGTGCCAGGCATTCAGTCCCTGGAGCGATGCGGAACCGCTGCGGTGCAGCACGCCCATGCTCAAAGGTGCCGATCGGCTGCGAAAGAGCCTGATTCCCAGTCTGCTGGAGGCACGTCGCGTCAATGAATCGGTGGCCAACGAGCAGATCGAGCTGTTCGAAACGGCTCGGATCTACTTGCCACAACCAGCAGGGCTGCCGCAGGAACCCTGGACGCTGGCGGTCACCTCGGGACGCGGATTCTCTTTCCTCAAAGGGGTCGTCGAAGTCCTGCCTGCAACGTGTTGCACAGTCACCGAGCCGCTGGCTGTCGGACCGCTGCTCAACTGCCGCTGCTCGAGCCTGTGCAGCAATGCTGCTTCCGAGCTGGGCGACCAGCGGCTCGGATACCTCGGCGAAGTCGATCGCTCGCGGACTCAAACAATTCGGACTCCGCGGATCCGACGACGGTGCTGGAACTGGATCTGGGCGTGCTCGCGGCTGCGGTGCGAACCTGATTCCCCAGCAGCAGCCGTTGAGCGAATATCCGGCGATTGCCCGCGACCTGAACCTGATCGTTGACGAGCACGTGTCTTGGGCCTCCCTGGAGGCGACCATTCGCCAGGCTGCCGGCGCACTGCTGGAAAGCCTGGAGTTCCAGGAAGTCTATCGCGATCCGAAGAAGGACGGGGCCGGCAAGAAACGCCTGCTGTTCTCGCTCACGTTGCGCTCCCCGAACGCACGCTGACCAACGAAGAAGCCGACGAGATTCGTGATCAGGTCGTGGATGCCTGCGGCCGGCAGCATCAGGCCACGCTGCTGGGCTCAGCCGTCGCATGACCTGATGCGTGATCCTGGATCGGGGGCCACAGAGCGGTGTCCTCAGTTCAGCCCGCCCAGTGGCCGAGACTGGCGGCTTCGATTGGCAACGTCAGTCCGTCCTGCCGCGTCAGTCCGGCGAACGCGGGTGGAAGACCTCGTCGGAGATCGTGCGGTCGACAATGCGACCGTACTCGTCCAGACCGCGGCGCTGGCCGAACTCGTGCCAGGGGTTCACACCCTTCCAGTTCCGGCATGATCTCGGTCAGTTGCTCGACCAGCATCTGGGCCATCCGCTGGATCTCCACGGACTTGGTTCGCTCGCGAATGGCAGCTGCCGTCTTCATCAAGCGGACCATCCGCGCTCGTTCCATGACCGGGGGCGACAGGGACGCGTCGGGTTCGACAATCAATTCCGACAGCGGCACATCCAGGGCTTTCTGCCACTTGTGAAGATCGCTCAGCCGGACGTCCGCCGACTCCTGTTCCTGCAGGCGAAGCTGTCGGATGTCCACGCCCGACTGGCGGGCGACGCTTCGCAGCGACGTGCCCTGCTGAAGCGCACCGTACGAATGCGGTGCATTTGCGGCCCCCGTTGGAGATCACTGCTTCTCCGGGGCCGCATCGAAAACGTGGGGGCCAGCCGCAATCACGTCGGTCGGCACGGTCATGTAGTCAACAGTCGCCATTCTGCCTCTCTCCTCTCTCCCGCTGCTTGGATTCGCGCAGCAATAAACACGTCCCTTAGACGCGCCGAAAGTGAGTAAAAGTTCCCGGATTATGGGGATTTTTCCGGTTCTGACGGCCCACGGAGATCCGCCGTGAGAGGTGGGACGGCACGCGGCCCAAGGCGACACAGGACCGGCGGCAGCGCCCGCCGCACGTTGCCCCCTGGCATGACTCATCGCGGAGTGGACCAGGAGTGTGGCGGGCCAGTACCCGCTGGGAGGGAACCGGCATCGCGGGTCCAGAGGGGGTGTGAAGCGGGCGGCAGCGGTCTCAGACTTCAGTCGTCGCTGTTACCGGCAAGGGTCCCGTTGCCGACTTCGCGGAGGAAGTTCGGGCCCGTCAACCGGCCATCGCCGGCAATGTCTCGGGCGGCTGCCGGGTTGGCATCAGCCAGGTCCTCAAGGGCCTCGCGGCGAATCATCTGAATGCCACCTTCAGGTGTGATGCAACGGGCTTCCTGCAGTTGTTCGCCCCAGCTGGCCAGTCGATCGAGCAGGTGGGGGCTGAGTGCGCGGCGGGGCAATTCGGCACGGGCCATGACCAGTTGCCGGTCGTGCCGCATCTCCCACAGTCGCCGGATTTCCGCACCCCGGATTTCGGTTCCCTCATCCTGTACCAGGACGACATCGCCGGAGGTCTCGGTGATCGCGGTCTGCACGGCCGCCGTCTGGCCCTGCCGGCGATAGTGGCGCTTCACGCGCACCTGTGGGTACTGGAGCGACAACTCGTGTGCGATCTCCTCGGTATGATCGCTCGAGGCATCGTCCACAATCAGGATTTCGAAACGTGGCGTGATGTCGGGCAGCAGTTCCAGCAGAAGGTGCACGTCGCGGGCGAGGGTGTTTTGGGCGTTGTGCACGGGCAAAACGATGCTGAGGGAGAGGTCCACGTGATCACCTGCTGTCGTATCGGGAGTTGATCGAGGTGTGATCCATGACAAGCGTGCGACGACCCTCCGTTGCTGACGGCAGTCTTGAACTGCCGTGATCGCCACGCCTCTGAGCGCTGGATGCGGGAAGGAGTACGTCTCGGGGGCCTGTTGTCGTTCGCAAGTGCCAACGACCCCGTGAGGCCGTGTTCCCGATGCAGAGGCGCAGCAGTACAAATCTCACCGCTGGCTGTCATCGGCGTTTCGTGCGCCGCGACTGCAGCTTGCCTCGCGGGAAGCCGAGTTGTGCAACACGTGCGGAGAGCAACGGTTTTGCGCGGTGCGACGGCATGCAGCGGCGGCTTTCGCCGATTGCTCCGAATGTGCCGAGTATGGCGGCGGGTAGGCGATCGCGGTATTCTATCCACGGCGCCGACAGGCGCCGTCACTGGGAATGCGGACGCTGGCAGTTTGCCGGTGCGTACACCGCCGACCCGGTCGTGCCGCGAAATCGGCGGACCGAAGCGAATCGCAGTCATCCGCGAGGACTGTTTCATGAGCCATGAAGCCAGACTGGCCGCCCTGGGCCTGCAGTTACCGCCCGCCCCCAAACCCGTGGGTGTTTACAAACCCATCGTGATCGTGGGAAACCTCGCCTATCTGTCCGGGCATGGTCCGCTCAGGCCGGACGGCAGTCTGATGGTCGGGTGTGTGGGTCAGGACGTCGATCAGCAGGCCGGCTACCTGGCGGCACGTCAGACCGGACTGGCGATCTTCTCGACGCTGCGCGGCGCGCTGGCAGCCTCGACCGCGTTCGGCGGATCGTCAAACTGTTGGGCCTCGTCAACGCCGTGGCCGGATTCGACCAACAGCCGGCCGTGATCAACGGCTGCAGCGAGCTGTTTGCCGAGGTGTTTGGTCCGGACAACGGTGTGGGTGCACGCAGCGCCGTGGGTGCCGCATCGTTGCCCGGTGGGATGACAGTGGAGGTAGAAGCCGATTTTTGAGTTGGAACCGGCCGGAGGCTAAGCGGTGAGCCATCAATCGCGGCAAACAGCTGGCCGAGCGTCTGTTTCGGCTTCGCGTTGCCCAAGTGCGGTCACAGGAACCGTGCGACGCGGACAGGCGGACAACAACGGCTTTTCTGCGAGTTAATGGCTGGTCCGGGAAGGTGCGCCGACATTCGGAGAACTGAAGCACTGAGCGGAGCGATTCGTTCCGGCGGTCACTCCGCGGTGGCGACGCAGTGATCGCGGTACTTGCCGCCGCGTTGCACTGGGGTCGTCACGCGGCGCGAAGACACCGGCAGCAGTTCGCTCGGCCATTCGCGGCGGGACTACCATGCTGTTTTGGGTTGTTGCTCTGCTGATGTTCCTGGTGGCCATCGTCTTCTCGACGCTTGGCGCAGGGTGGCGGTGTGCTGTACACGCCGATCCAGGTATGGGCGGGGACGACTTCCACACGGCGGCGGCCACCAGCCTGTTCTTGATCATGGTCGTCTCGCTGTCCGCTTCCCTGGTGTTTCGCCGGGCCGAGAAGATCGATTGGCCGCTTGACGATGGTCCTGGAGACAGCCACCATTGCGGGCGGATTCCTGGGTGGCTTGTTCTCGGCGAGAGATTTCCGGTGAACTGTCTGAGCGTGTTGTTTGCCCTGGTGGTGGTGGTGGCCGGACTTCTTGATGATCCGTCTCCCCTCGACCACGCTGCCGACGCCGGCGCGGGCCGCGCGGCATGCTGGTCTGGCCACGCTACGTGGGCGATCAGGTCTACGGCGTGGATGTGGGAATTGGCCTACCCGCATCGTTTCTGGCTGGTTTGGCCAGCGGCATGGTGGGGGTGGGCGGTGGGATCCTGAAAGTGCCGTTGATGGTCCTGCTGCTGGGCGTGCCGCTGGATATTGCTATCGGTTCCAGCACGCTGATGATCGGACTGACCGCCGCCGCCGGATTCGGCGGCCATTTGGTCAACGGCCATTGGGACTGGCGATCGTCGCTGGTACTGGCCGCGGCCGTGTTCGTCGGTGGTCAGATTGGCAGCCGGATCTCCGTGCGCTTGGACAAGCAGAAATTGAAACGCGGATTCGGCTGGTTTCTGCTGTGCGTCGCACTGGTGATGGTTGGTGCGCGTTCTGTGGCGAGTGTATCGGGCGAGCTGACACAGACCGGCATTTGGATATGCGGCCTGGCCGGATACTGGCGGCGTTCTTCCCGCAGGCCGTTGGGCGGCACCGGCCAGCAGTTGTTTGCGCAGCGGTGCTTTGGCGACCAGAGGTGCCGGTGCCCTGCCTACAACAGGCATTCCGACTCCTCCACCTGGAACGGCTGTGCAGTCCTGCCGCTCGGGGACCTTGGCCGCCATCCAGACACGAGGCGTCCGCCCCCTGCTGGACCGCGTAGTGAAGCGTGTCGTGCAATCGCGTCAGCAAACCCGGTGCGTCATCGCCTTCCAGCCCGATCGCGACGCCGCCCCAGACCGAGATGGCAACGGCTGGTTCTGGTGCCGGAAATCGGGTCTTGGTCAGTATCTGCCGGATGCGTTCGACGGGCATCAAGGCGTCGTCGGGAGGTACGTCAGACGAGAACCACACGAATTGATCGGAGCCGATTCTCAGAACGCGTCGGTCCTTACGCACTTGACTCTTGATGCGCTGTAGACCGCGTCGGCGAGCTCGTCCGCGCGGACTCATCGAGATCCTCGTTCCGCACCTGGAATTTTCAACCCGGACACACTCGGGGTCTCCTCGCTCAGGTTGCCGTGTCGCCACGCATCGAGCTGTTGGCTGAGCACTTTTTCGGGCGGCTCATGCTCGTAATCCGACACCGGGTTTTCGGGCGCCAGGACGAACGTTCGCTGCTCCGTTTCCGACGCTGCCGCAGGAACAGGGCGTAGCGGCGCGGCGTTGGCGGTTCGCGCAGCGGCTCGATTCGCCGGTTTCGGCACGTTGCCGCGGCTGTCTCTGTCCGCTCCGGTGGTCTCCTCGCCAGCGTGTGCTGCTGTCTTCTGAGGCCTTCTCCGTGGCGGCGGTGGCCGAACCACTGTGCGGGACTCAGGCGGGGACGCGGCTGAAGTGGGCTCGCATGTCGCCGCTACACGTTCCACGGCCGGCCGGGGGCCGAGGCGCCAACCGCGCACATCGACCGGCTGGAGCACGATTGCCCGGTCAATATCCGACAGTCGTTTGGGTCCGCGTCCCAGCAGAACGGCGGTGGCGAACCCCAGAAACAGGTTGGTCACCGCAATGCCGATGATAGCGATCATGGCGAATGTGGCGCTGTACATGACGATCCACTCCCCCCTTCCGACGCAGACTTGCAGATGGCGATCCTGCAAGTGTACGTCACCAACCCTGCGCGCGAACGGTGGGCCCGGTGGAGGAGGAGGGCAATTCGGACAGGCGCGCGATGCTGGGATCGGCTGGCCGCGACGGTTCCTGCCGCCCGGGCAGGGCCTGCTGCCGGGATTCCGCGGCGACTTGTTGAAGCAGTTGCGTGGACGGGTTGCTCACCACGACCACCTGAGTCGTCCCGGCGGGCGACGCACAATGCAAATCAACTCGGTAGCGCCCGGTGTGGGTCCAGCCGATGTGCAGGGCATGGTGACGGGCAGGCGCGGCGCCGTCCAGGGGCAGCGGTGACCGGGGTCGGGTGTTGTTGGCTAACGTGATTGATTGGTATCCGGCTGCACGTAAATCGCACGCTGCCCGATTCGGTCCAAAGCCAGGTGTATTGTCGGCAGTGCCGCGTAGATCCCCCGATCGTCCTGCAGGTCGGCGGCATTGCAGATCCCGATGATTCGGCCATCGCTGGTGAACAGTCCGCCACCGCTGCGGCCCTCGACCGGATGTCCATGGATCTCGATGTTCGGTGGCCCGACGTAACGGTCGATGGCAGAGATGGTGCTGGACGCACCGTCGGATCGGCGCCGTGATCGCAGCCGACGCTGAAGATCGGCTCGCCCGGTCGCGGATGATATGTGGTTGTGGCGACCTTGACCGGTGTGACCGGGACGTTGAGTCGGATGCTGACGAGCCCAAAATCGCGCTGATCGCACTCGTACAGCAACAGGTGCCCCGGTAATGGGCCGTGGCTGCCCGGGGCGAACAAGTCGACCAGGATCTCGCCCTGACCTTGCGATTCGCGGAAAATGTGACCGCATGTGACGATCAGCGCCTCGTCGCCGTGCACATCGATAATCGTACCGGTCCCTTTCGACTGACCGGTGTCATCGCTCACGCGCAAGCGAACGGTGGCCTGCAGCGCCAACCGCTGGGCTGGCGTCAGCTGCTGGTCCGGCAGCGACGTCGTGCTCGTTTGCGATGGAGGCATCGCGGCACCTGGGCCATTGACGGACCGCCCGCCAACGGATTCGTGCCGACGGGAATGTTGTGCGGTGGGGGAGCCTGCGGAGATGGCAGAGGCAAACGATCGGGCGATTGCCCGCGCATGCTGCCGACATCCGGTTGCGCCGGCCCATACGCCGACCTGCTGGAACATCTGGACCAACTGCTCGAAACTGGTGGCTCCGACAACCCGCTGTACTTCGCGCCCTGGCTGACCAGCACAAAACAGGGGATCGGTCCGATGCCGAATTGCCGCGCCAGATCCGGGCTCTTGTCGACGTTCACACGGCGCATCGGATAGCCGGCCTGCGTGAGTCGCTCCAGGGTCGGCTCCATGGAGCGGCAGGGGCCACACCAGTCGGCGCTGAAGTCGAGCAGTCGTAGCATCGTTGCTTGCGGCCAGCGCAGCGGCCAGCACAAAGGCATGCAGAGACACCATCGTTTCCCTCCTTGGATTCGATGTGTGGTACGGGGTGAACCGGTGCACGGGCATCGCTGCCCCGGGCAAAACCACGCGATCCTTGCCTGCGTTTCGCCCACCGGTTCATGAAGCCTGGGTCTGAGGCTGCGACACTTTGGCGACGAATGGAAAATCTTACAAGAGCAGTTTTCCAGAATTTGCCCTGTTCCCCTTTCCAGGATGAAGCCCGCAGCGGGCCAGGTCACTTGGCGTAACACGACAAACAGTAATGGGTTGGAGCGGTTGCGTGCGTCGCCGGACGGCCAAGGGCCATCACTCCGCCCAGCCACAGGAAAGCAGATCCGAAGCCGGGGAACCAGAACAAGGCCTGGCCCAATTGCGGCGGGCCGAATTTGCGGCGGGCCCAATCTGCGGCGGGCCCAATCTGCTCGCTGCGGGTGACGGACGTGTTGTGCTCGGCCAGGCTTCCCGCGACGACCGGATGGGAAGGCAGCACAGCGTGAACCTTCCCGCTGCGGCGTCTCTCCAAGACAGAGGTTTTTAAGACAGAGGGCAAT
>CAVQRN010000010.1:0-55152 GCA_963715255.1 uncultured Actinomycetota bacterium
GAGCAGGCGTTGCTCGTTGCCTTCTTCGGGCATCTGGGTCGGCGATGAGGTCCGGATCGCAGCGGCGAGTACCTGCGCGTCGGCGTTCGGAGCGACCTGGGTTGCCACAACGTCGGGGAGATCGGTCGCGGTACCGAGACCCGTGACGACCGTAGGGATCCCGAAGCGGAGACAGTCCCCGACGGCAGCCGAGACTTCGCCGTTGGACGCCCGACGCAATTGGATCGCGAGGTCGGCCCGTCGAAGCGATGACTCGTATTCCTCCGCGCCGATCCGCGACGTCATCACAACGCGGTCGGCCAGATTCTCATCGGCGATCAGTTGCTCGAGGGTCGGGCCGAATTCGATCGCAACGTCTCCCACGATCGCCAACTTCACCTCCGGGTCATCGGCGGCGAGCAGAGCGAATGCTTCCACGATGAGGTCGGTCGCCTTGATCTCATGTTGATAGCCGAACGTCGCGATCCATCGAACCTCGGACCGCACCTCCGTGGGCTCGGGCGGCGGGTACCCGAAGCCGATGTCGATGATGTCGTTCGCCCGGTTGGGCCGCTGAAGCCGAGCCAGGTCGGCGGCGAAGGCGCTGGTAGTGAGGACCCGTTCGGCGCGGTCGATGACGGGTCCGAGGAGGTAGAGCCCGGCGTCGGCCGCTTCGCTCCACGTGAGCCATCCGATCTCGCCAAGCGACCCTTCGATGCCCTGGTACTCCTCGTGCAGGAATCCGTGAAACCACTCGGAGTCGTCCTCGTGAACGCGGCCGTACCACTCGAAGAATCCGGCAAACCGCGCCTCGTGGATCATCACCGTTCCGGGGCGTTCCTCCATGAGTTCGAACGCCTGCCGGTGATGCGAGCTGTTGCCCATGACGTAGACCACGTCGTCGTAGGGGAGGAGACGGTCCCGCTCCAGGAGTCCGGGGCCGGTGATCACGGTCACATCGGGTGACTCTGGCATGGGCTGCGTCCATGGGTCCTCGGAAACGAGATCAACGTCGACGAACGCTGCGAGCGCATGGGCGAGCCGCCACGAGTAGTCGGCGACCCCGGATTCGGCAGGCGGCACCGGGGTGACCAACGCGAGGCGAGGCCGGGCATGGATGGGTGCGGCCGGCGGGCGGACGGTCAGCGCGTCGATCGCTTCGATTGTCCGGTCCGCAACGCGATCCCATCGGAACTGACCGGTGACGTGGGCGTATTGTTGGCGGCGTTGGTGATCGGCTTCGGGCGAGTCGAGCGTGTCGGCGATGCATCGAGCGATGTCGGCCGGGTCGTTCGGATCGAACTGCAAGGCCGCGTCCGTGACGAGTTCGACCATCGACGACGAACCCGAGGCGATGGCGAGTGTGCCGGAGAGCACGGCTTCGGCGATGGGGAGGCCGAACCCCTCGTAGATCGAGGGGAAGACGAACAGGTCGGCGCTCTGATACAACAGCGAGAGTGTTGTGTCGGGAACGAAGCCGGTGAGGAGCACGTCGTTCTCGATGCCGAGATGACCGGCCTGCGACATGAGCGCCTCGCGTTCCGGGGGCAGCACACGACACACGATGACGAGTTGATGTTCTCCACGAGTCCCGTCGGGGAGCAGGGAGTACGCCTCGAGGAGACCCGAGAGGTTCTTCCTGAAATCGATGCCGCCGGTGTACATCAGGAAGCCGGGGCGCAGGCCGTCGACGACGGCGAGCGCATCCGACAAGGCGCGCGTTGGATCGGCCGGTAGGAAGAAGTGGTCGGAGACGCCGGTCCCGATGTTGACGACCCGTTGTTCCGGCAGATCGAGGAGTCGGATCCCGTCCACTGCAGTCGCTTCGGAGATCGACACGATGAGGTCAGCTTGGCGGACGAACTCCCGCCGCGCCCAGTGCAGGGAAGTCCAGATCGAGTCGGAGAGGTACTGGTCGGGGAAGAGCATCGGGATGAGGTCGTAGAGCGTCACGACCGTCTCGATCGATCGGTCCCGAGCCCACATCGGCCAGATCTCGTCGAGGGTCAGGTCGAACTCGAACGGCGACGTGACGTAGTAGGCGTCCGGGGGCGACCCGTCGACGATCGGGGCCTCCGGAGTGTGCGCACGAACGAGGCCGGTTTCGAGGAATGCCTCGACTTCGGTGGAGAGGCCCCGGTGCGGATTCACCAGGAGCGAGTGGACACGGTCCGGATAGGCGGCCACGATCGCTTTCACCTGCTCGACGATGTACCGCCCGATCCCCCGACCTCGCGACGAATACCCCTGAATTGGCTGGAGGTCGATCGCGATGCGGCGTTCGTCAGACATCCGGGTGGGCAGTGATGAGCGCGACCTGGCGCGTGACGGGAGGGTCGGCGGTTGGAGCGGGCTCGGGGATCTCGTCTGTGATCATCCAGCCTTCCTCGGCCGGTACGGCCACGTCGATCGTGTCGATCACCCAGCCTTGGAGGAGCGCGTCGAGGTCGTGCCGGTCGTACATTCGCTGGACCGGTGTGACCTCCGTTTCTCCGAACGGAATCGTCAACACGAGCAGGCCGTCGGGTTCGATCCGATCGAGGAGTATCTGCATCTCGCGATGATCGAGACGCTCGTCGACGGCTTTCTCACCGTACGTGCCGAGGCCGAAGTGCTCGATCGACGAAAGGCAGACGACCACATCGAACGTCTCGTCGGTCTCCCAATCCTCGAGCGGCGTCGCGAAGGTCGTGAGATTCGGGTGGTGCAGCGGGTACTCCCTGAGGTCGATCCCGGTGACCGAGTAGCCGAGCGAGGCAAACTCGAGCGGCACCAGGCTCTCCGAGCACCCGACGTCGAGCACCGTCGCACCGGCCTTCTTCCTCGAGGTGACGGCAGAGAGCACGTACGGAATCTCGACCGAGCGCTCGGTGATCGCCGAGAGCGAGACTCTCCCCTTGTCGTACGCGACGATGTCGGGTGGATTGAACCAGAGGCCGGCCTGGGACCGGAAGCCGCGATGACTCTCCGAGTAGTTCAGGAGGGTGGCAGCTCCGATGTCGAGATCGTCCGCGGAGCCCTGGTTCCGGATCTCCGGCGGGAGGCTGTCGATGATGGGTCGAATCAACCCGAGGTCGGCGAGGAGGTAGTCGAGCTTCGCCTGCGTGTCTTGCAGGTAGCTCTGCTGGGTAGCGAGTTGGCTTTCGACGTGAGTGATTCGCGTGTTGGTGAGCGTGAGGCCGTCCCGGATCGCGAGGTCCCTCACCGAAGCCGCGTGGTTGACCGCGTCGAGCTTGGCATAGTTCAGCGTGATTCCCGATTCCAGCTTGAAGAATCGGGGATCGAAGAACTTCCGGAACACCTTCGTGAACGGTTCGAGGACGATTCGCGCGATTCTCTTGAGCATGCTGTATCCCTGATCGGTGGGGCGTGACGGGGACAGGATACCGGTGCCACGATTCGGCGGCACGGCGGCGTGGTTGGACCGCACGCTGATGGCTGTCGATCCGTCGTGTCGGGCCGGTAGGGTTCTCGAATCCGGTCGCCGCCCACGATGGGGGTACACGCTCATGCGGACCACACGGTCCAACCACTGCCGTGCTTCCCGAACGGGAGCGTTGATCGGCCGTAGTCCGGACGAGGGGTCGGCCCGATGAGCGATCGCCTCGTTCCGCAGGACGACCGGTCGGTTGACTGGCTCGTGGGGCTGATCATCGGCGGCGCAGTTGTTGTCCTCGCTGCGGTGATCGCCGGTCTCACCGCGGCGCTGGCAGGATGGATGGTGCCGATCGCCGTCATCGGCCTCGGCGTCGCCGTGATCGTCGTGTTCGGATATCTCTTCTTTGCAGGGAGAGAACCCGTGCGGATCGATGGAAGGCCCCCGTCGCAGTGCTCGCGGCCGGAGGAGTGATCGTCGCGTTCACCGTGCTCGGCATGCGGTTCGCTGCAGAGCATCTCCTCACGGACCGGGATCCCGGTGTCTATGTGACGACGGCGCGGTGGCTCGCGTCGCATGGGACCCTTCTCGTCGAGGGGGCGATCGGCGCGTTCGCGAACGTGCCGGGGATCGACGGGGTGAGCCAGGGGCACTACGGCGGCCGAACCGATGGATTGGTCTACGCGGAGTTCCAGCACGGCCTCGCGGTAGCCATGGCGATCGGTCGGTGGGTGGGCGGCGACTGGCTCATGCTGAAGTCGGTGGCGTTGCTTTCCGGAGGTGCGCTCGCGGCGTTCTACGTGTTCGCTCGGATCGTGTTGCGGCCGTGGTGGGCGACCGCAGCAACGGCGGGCATCGCGGTCAACCTCGTGTTCCTCCACTTCGGGAGGGACGCCTATTCGGAGTCCCTCTTCATGATCTTCCTGTTCTCCGGACTCTGGCTCCTGGACCGGGCGCTCCGCTCGAAGCGGTGGACCGGGTCGCTCCTCGCCGGTCTGATGCTGGGCGGAACGGCTCTCGTCCGCATCGACGCGTGGCTTGCGCCGTCCGGCATCATTGCCTTCCTTTTCGTCGATGTGTGGACCGCTGGAGATCGATGGCAGGGGCGAGTGCGCGTGCCGTCGCGTTGCCGGTTGCCGCGGGCATCCTGATCACGGGTGGTCTCGGCATCATCGACCTGGTCGTGGCGAGCCCCGAGTATCTGAGCGATCTCATGCCGAACGTCTATCGGGCTGTGGCGATCATGAGCCTTGTCGTGGGACTTGGTCTGCTCGTGTCCGTCACCTTGCGCCCCTGGAATTGGGACCGTGACGCGAAGACAGGGCGATGGGGGGAGCGCTTGGGCACCGGTGCAGCGTGGTTCATCGTCGTTGGGGTAGCGTTCCTCTTCTTCGTTCGTCCGCTGCTGTTCGTCGAGCGATCCGACGCGATGGTCGACGTCATCGAGTACTACCAGCGGCTCCAAGGACTCGTGCTCGACGGGACGAGGCGCTATTGGGAGATGTCGATGCACTGGCTCTCCTGGTACCTCGGCATCGGGGGCCTCGCCATCGGCGTGGGCGGGTGGGCGTGGGTCACCCGAGAAGGATTCATCGGCCGAATGAAGCGGATCGTCCCGTTCCTGTTCGCCTTCTCGATCGTCACCGTGGCGTTCCTTTGGCGACCGGCCAACACACCCGACCACCTCTGGATGATGCGACGATTCCTCACCTTCACGATCCCGGGGTTCGTCCTCTTCGCCTTCGTTCTTGTGCAGCACCTAGTCCCGGTGATGCGGGATCGGTGGAACCGAACCGCCTCGGTCTCGGTCACGGCGGTGCTGACAGCAGTGGTTCTCGTGCCGCCTGCGATCTTCACGGCACCGCTCGTCGATTCGACGACCCAGGTCGGCATGTATGGAACGACGAATGAAGTCTGCGCAGCCCTCGGAGACGACGCCGCTGTGCTCGTGGTCTCGAAGCGCCTCCGATCGGTCTATGAACCCGCGTTACGCGCCTTCTGCGAGATCCCCGTCTCGGGCGCGGGTGAGCGTCCTTCGGTCGAAACCATTGTCGATGTTTCGACGAACTGGTCGCGATTAGGGAGGGATCTCTACGTGGCCTCGCTTCCGTCGGACACCTGCGACGTGACCCCGGTGTTCGGTACCTTCATCTGGTACCCGGAGCCCGAACGGACGTTGACCCACCGGCCGTCCACGGAGGTGAGCACCCGGTTCGGGATCGCCCTGTATCGTTTCAGCGACTTCGAAGAACACGATCCCACGGCGTGGGCCGAGTGCATCGACGCAGATCGATGACCTCACGAACCGTCGGATCGAGCCAGATGCAGGGAGCCTCAATGGGGAACGAGTCGGAGCCGCGGATCGGAACGATCCTCATTCTCGCGGGTTCCGAGTCGATCGCCTTGGCGCTCGCAACCGCGCGATCGGTGAACGCATCAGGCGTTTCGGCCAAGCCGGTGCTGCTCGCCACCGAGCGAGCTGCCGAACACTGCGACGGATTCGATCTCGTGTCCGTGACCGACGTTCTCCCACCGGGTTCCGTCGCAGCCGACGTTCTCGGTGATGACGATCTGCTGGCTTTCGCCGAGCCGTTCGCTATGGAACATCTGCTCGCCGACGGCGGTGACGTGGTGTCCGTCGCGGCGGGTTCCTTCATGGTCGGACCGGCGGATGCGCTCGCAGCAGCACTTCGGGACCGGCCGCTCGTGTTGACGGCACCGGCGGTCGTCCCACCCGACGACACGACCGTGCCCCACCTCACGACTGCGCGATCCCGACCGAACCGTGTCCGCGGTGGCCGTGGCAGTCGCGTCGGGGTCACTTGATGCGCTGCGGGCATGGCAGCAGACGATGATCGAATCGCTCTTCGATCCGAACCAGACGTCTCCCTCAGAGCTGAGACCGGCCATTCTCGCCTCGTTGCTCGGCCGTGGGGACGTGGCGATCGAGGGGAGTGGCTCGGTTGTGGGGTGGGCGGACTACGCGTCGATGATCGCCGGAGGGCGCGCCCGCGCAGCCTGCTTTGTCGTCGATGCCTCCGAACTCTGGGATCTGACCGCTGCAGACGCCGAGCGTGTCGGCGGCGACATGACCGCGGCCGAGTATCGGCTCGTCGACCTTCGGGTTCACGATGGTTCGCTTCTCGAACCGCTGATCGAGGCGATGCGCGCGGCTGTCGCCGGTGCAGGGAATCCGGAACTGATCACACCGTATGAGACGCTTTCTCGCGAGATCAGGAGAAGCTGCGACCCGACGGGAGCGGTGTGGGCCGCAGGACAAGGCGAGCGTTTCGAGGCGTGGTTGTACGAACGGAACCGTCTCGGTGTGACCCGCATCGCCGATTTGTTCTGGTACGCATCGGAGGAGATGTCGTCCCGGTTTCCGGAGGCACGCACCGAACCCGACGGCTACCTCCGGTGGTGTCGGACCGAAGGACCGCGGGTGCTCGGGTTCGATCTCATTGAACCGGGGCTTCCCCCGACCGTCCCCGACGTCACGGATCGCGGCGAGACTCCGGGCGGGTGGAAGAACGCCGTCGGATGGCGGTGGAATGTTGTCAAAGGCCTCGTTCCCGGGGTTGCGGCTGCCGGTGAGCGCCGTCTGCTTGGTCTCGACGTCGTATCCGGACCGGAGGCAGGGAAGGGCACCGTGCCTCCGCATCGTCTCGAAGTCGACCGCCTTCCGGCACCGTGGGGCACGGCGCCGCGCTCGCTCACGCTCATCGGCTGCCTCCGCGTGGAGAGCGGACTCGGACAGGCATCGCGAGCGAGTCTCCGTGCGCTCCGGACATTCGATATCCCGTTCTCCTACATCGATACGAGCGAGAAGTACCCGTCGCGCAACTCCGTTGACATCGGCCTCGACCGCTCAACCTTCGGTGCCACGGGCGACGTGAATCTGATTCACGCGAACGCGATGGAGATCGTCAAGATGAACGACACCGTCTTCCACCACCGGTTTGGCGGGCGGTTCAACGCCGCCATGTGGTTCTGGGAGGCGGGGAACCTGCCCGCATGGAAACTCGCCGCCTTCGACCGCATCGACGAGCTGTGGGTGGCGAGTTCCTACCTCGCGGATGTCCTCGGCCAGTACGGGAGGGTTCCGGTCCACAACATCGGGCTGGCTTCTCCGCTGCCTTCGGATCGGAGTGCCGACCGACGGGCTCTCGACCTCGCCGACGGCGAGTTCGTGTTCCTGTTCGTCTACGACGCGCTCTCGTCGCACGGCAGGAAGAACCCCGAACTCGCGATTCAGGCCTTCATCGATGCGTTCGGCCCGGAGTTCACGAACGTTCGGTTCATCATCAAGGCCTCGAACCTCAACAAACTGCCGATCGATCGGGAACGACTGATGAGGTTGGCCGCCACGACGCCCGCCGTCACCGTCATCGACCGATACCTGGATCACGAGGCGGTGTACAACTTGATGGCGGCTGCCGACGTGTACGTGTCCCTCCATGCCGCCGAGGGCTACGGCTTGACGATCCTCGAAGCCATGAGTCTTGGAACGCCGGCGATCTGCACCGGCTACTCGGGCAACATGGACTTCACGACGTCGGAGAATTCGTGGCTCGTCGATTACGCCCTCATCAGAACGAATGAGATCGCCGGACCGTATCCCAAAGGATCAATCTGGGCCTCGCCCGATCGGGAGCACGCCGCGATGCTGATGCGGCATGCAGCGTCGCATCCTGAGGAGGTGGCAGCCAAAGCCGGCGCGGCGACAGAGGCCGCCATCGCCGCCGCGTCCCTCGACCGTTACGCCCGCAACCTCAAGACTCACCTGGACCGCGTGCTGTAGCCGAGGAACGCGGGTCTTCTCCTCTCCCGCCGGAGGTGGGGGAGGTGGCCCGAAGGGTCGGAGGGGGCTGCTATCGGTCGAGGACCGACTCGTAGACCGCTTCCAACTGTCTGGCGGCTGCGTCCCGGGAGTAGTGGTCGGCAACGTTTCGGAATCCGGCGAGACCCATCGACCGGGCGTGTTCTGGATCGGCGAGGAGTTCGCTGATCGCGGCGGCCATCGCGGCGTCGTCATCGGGGCCGACGAGGAGACCGTCGACGCCTTTCGAGACCACGTCGCGGATGACCGGGGTGTCGAGAGCGACGACCGGGGTTGCCGATGCCCAGGCCTCGAGGAGCACGATGCCGAACGATTCCACGGTTGACGGGAGCACCAGCACCGAGGCGGAGCACAACAGCCGCTGCTTGTCCGACTCGGAGACATCGGGGAGGAAGTCGACCGCTCCGGACCCCGGCTTCGCCGTGTCGTCGGCAAGCATGGCCCGGATCTCGGCGGTCTCCAGCGTGGTCGTCCCGGCGATCACGAGACGCGCATCGGGAGTCGCACGCCACACGACCTCCATGGCTCGGGCAATTCGATCGATGCCCTTCGACGCCGCGATTCGGCCGAGATAGAGCACCGTCGGAGGGCCGTCGAGCGGATCGGGTGGATCATCCGGGACGTCGACTCCCGGCGGGATGACGTGAACACGGTTGGGGTCTGCGCCGTAGGCGTCGACCAGTCGCGCGGCCTCGTGGTTGGTGAGCGCGACCAGCGCGTCGGCCGATGGAAGGAACTCGCGAACCTCATCGAACGGCCAGTTCGGATCCTCTTCGTGGAGGAGTGGCATCCACACGAGCGGGAACGGGACGTTGCCATGGATCTCGAGGACCGCCCGAACGTTCTCGAACAGGTGCGGCAAGGTGAGGACGATGTCCGGCCGGTACCTGTCGATCTCGGATCGGATGGCGGCGGTCAGCCGTTCACGTACCGACCGTCGCAGACGGGCGGCGATCGGCCGGACGCTGTACGGGTCGCGTCGGTAGATCACGTTGCCGACCCGGTACGCGGCACCGGGATCGACGCGTCGAACATCGACACCGTTGATGGTTTGATCCGTGGCCCCCGACGGTGCGACCCCGAATCGGTAGAGGCCCTCCGGGGTGGCGAGGTCCGTGACGACCACTCGCACGCTGTGGCCGCGAGCGGCGAGACCCTCGCTCAATCCAACGCTCAGATCTTCGGCACCGCCGCGTGCCGGCCGGTACCCATGGGGGACGTGGAGGATCTTCATCGGTTCACTTCTCTGGCTTCGCTGTGTGGGAAGGTATTCTCACAGCATTCGAACACGGGAGAACGACCATGCCGAAGCGTGCGCTCATCACGGGTGTCACCGGACAGGACGGTTCCTACCTCGCCGAGTATCTCATCGATGAGGGCTACGACGTGCACGGGACGATCCGGACCACCACCCAGGACCTCGCAGAGACACGGATCGGGAGCATCATCAAAGGCGACGATCCGGCACTCACCGTGCATGTGACCGACCTCGGCGACTCGGCATCGTTGATGCGGCTGATGACAGAGATTCGGCCGCACGAGGTCTACAACCTCGGTGCGCAGTCCCACGTTCGGGCATCGTTCGACCAACCGATCCACACCGGCGACATCACCGGCGTCGGGGCGGTGCGTCTGCTCGAGGCGATCCGGCAGGCCGATCCTGAGATCCGGTTCTACCAGGCGTCGTCGAGTGAGATGTTCGGATCTTCCCCTCCTCCACAGGGTGAAGACACACACTTTCATCCTCGGAGTCCCTACGCCGTAGCGAAGGTTTTCGCGTATTGGTCGACCATCAACTACCGCGAGGCCTACGGAATCCACGCAAGCAACGGGATCCTCTTCAACCACGAGAGTCCGCGTCGGGGCAAGGAATTCGTGACCCGCAAGATCACCTCCACGATCCCACTCCTCGTGACCGGCGAGCAGAAGGAGTTGCGACTCGGCAATCTCGACGCAAGGCGCGACTGGGGACACGCCAGGGATTACGTCAAGGCGATGCATGCCATGCTCCAACTCGACGAACCGCTCGACGTTGTCGTCGGGACCGGTGAGGCCCATTCGGTTCGCGAGTTCCTCGATGCAGCGTTCGGCATCGTTGATCTGGACTGGCAGGACTACGTCGTGGTGGATCCGCAGTTCTTCCGACCGGCCGAAGTGGACTACCTGTGTGCCGATATCACGAAGGCGAGAGAGATCGTCGGGTGGGAACCCGAGACGACGTTCACGCAACTCGTCGAAGAGATGGTGAGGTTCGACATGGCGGCCCACGGACTCGAGGTCTGAGTGAAGAGCGGCTCAATCGCCGTCACCGGTGCTGCCGGATTCGTCGGTCGCAACGTCGTTCGGACGTTGGCGAACCGGGCAGAGAGCGTCGTCGCGATCGTTCGTCCAGAAGACGAGATCCCGGAGAGGTTCCCTGCGGAAGTGCGGGCACTCGATGCCGGTGACAAGGAGGCGCTCACGGCGGCGCTCCATGACGTGTCACGAATCATCCATCTCGCGGCCCGTTCGGGGGGTATCCAACTGCAGGAGGCGACGCACCGGGACCTGTACGCCGAGAACCGGCGCTTGACCGATTCCGTGCTTGGAGCGGCCGCAGCGATCGGGATCGATCGGGTGTTCATAGCGTCGTCAGCGGTTGTCTACCGCGATTCGACTTCCGGCACGATCGACGAAGACGATTCGATCGTCGGTCCCGGCAATGCACCAACCGGCTACGCCTGGTCGAAAGCGACCGACGAAGTCGTCGCCGGTTGGGCGAACCGATCGAACGACGTCGAGAGTGTCGTCGGACGATTCGGCAATATCTACGGACCGGAGGCGTCGTTCGACCCAACTCGTTCGACGGTGGTCCACGGCCTGATCTCCCGCATGGTCGACGCACCGGACGGTGGGATGGTGACGGTCTGGGGAGACGGTTCGGCCGTTCGAAGCTTCATCCACGTCGAAGACGTCGCCGCAGCAATCGAGTTGATCCTCGACGAAGGCGAATCGGGCACCGCCTACAACGTCGACACGTCCGAGGCAGTCACGATCCGGGATCTGGCCTTCATGATCAGGGATCTTGCTGCGCCGACCATCACGCTCGAGTTCGACTCGACCAAGCCGTCCGGCCCACGTCGACCGCGTCCCCGACAGCAGTCGACTCAGGTCGCTCGGATTCACCCCGACGATGGCGCTTGTCGACGGCCTTGCTTCCACCATCGACTGGTACAGGACGCATCGTGTCTCCGCCTGATCGCAGCGAATGATGAAGCGTGCCGTCTGGGCGCTCGGTTCACGGCTGCCCGGTTCGGTCCGCCGCTTCGTGAAGATCGTTCCTGGATCCCAGCGACTCCGGAGACTGGCGACCGGTCGGCCCGGCGGCCCTGTGCCCGAATCCGGAACACTGCGACCGGTGGTGTATCTCCCAACGTGGGCGCGGTGGGACGTCATGCGTCAGCGTCCCCAGTTCCTTCTCGAAGCCTTCGCCGGTGCCGGCCACCCGGTCTACTTCGTCGATCCGCGTGAGCGAACGTCGCGTACGGTGGGGGGCGTGTCGATCGTCCCGTCTCTCGAGGACGTTCCGGGGGAACACGTCATTCTCTATCTCCACTTCGCTCCGCTGCGTCAACTCATCGACCGATTCACCGATGCCGTCGTGGTGTACGACATCCTCGACGACTTGACCATCTACGACGCCGACGAGAAAGGACTTCCCGCAGAACGGACCGTCGCCCACCATCACCCGTTCCTCGTCGACCGTGCCGACCAGGTGATCGTTTCGAATCCCGTCCTTGACGAACGTCACCGATCCGAACGGGACGACCTGATCCTCGTCGAGAACGGTGTCGATGCCCGGCTGTTCTCGAAGCCGGCACCGCGACCGTCGGATCTTCCCGACCGCGGCGCACCGGTCATCGGATACCGGGGAGCGGTTGCTCAATGGTTCGACTTCGACCTGTTCTTCACCGTTGCCGCTGCCGAACCCGGATGGCAGTTCATACTCGTCGGACCGGTCGACGGCCGGGTTGCCGAGGAGGTCGAGCGGGTCTCCGCGCTGGCGAACGTCGCGTTCATCGGAGAGCGCAACTCCGATGAGATGCCAGGCTACGCGCAGGCGTTCGACGCAGAGGCCGTCTGGTTCGTCGTCAGCGACCTCACCAGGGGTGTCACCCCGCTCAAGGTCTTCGAAGCGCTCGCTGCAGGAACCCCGGTGGTGTCGACGCCCCTGCCGGCATGCGAGACCATTCCCGCGGTGAGGACGGCAGGAGACGCACGGGCCTTCCGTGAAGCGCTTGACCTGGCCCTGCAAGATGCGACGGATCCGAAGTGGCAAGCTCTGGCCTCGGCGACCGCACACGATGCAGACTGGCCGCGCCGACTCGATCCGCTCCTCTCCCGTCTCGACGAAGCGAACCAACGGTTGGTGCCATGAGTCGCCACGTCGTCTTCGTCACGACCGAGTACGACCCGATCGTTCCCGGTGGAGCAGGCGCCGTCGTCGCCGGCCTCGATCGTCTGCTTCGTGACTCCGGGATCGCCGTCACCGTCGTCCTGGTCACGGACGTGCCGGTCACGGAACAGGATGGATTGATCGTCGTCGAACCGGGACCCGCGGGCGGCGAAGGTGGCAGCGACGGAGCGGCATCGAAGGCGGCATTCGACGCCGTGCTCTCCATCCTCGAGGAGCGGCCGGTCGATCTCATCGAGTTCCAGGACTTCGAAGGCCTCGCCTTCTGGACGCTCACCCACCGCCACGGCACACCACTCGAAACGACCCCGATCGTCGTTCGCTACCACCTCCCTGCGGATCACATCCTCGATTCGATCGGTGTCGAGCGTCCCGAATTCGACGTCGTGCGCGTCATGGAGCGCGCATCGCTTGGCAGCGCAGACGCCGTCATCGTGCAGACGCCGTCCACCGTCGACATCGTCGAGCGTCGCTACGGGACGGGGAGCGACCGGCTGGTGCTCGGCACGCCGCCCGTACCGGCAGTCGGGCGAGTGCACGGGCCCCGGTCGGTGACCCCCCGGCTGGTCGTCATCGGTCGTCTCAGCGAGCAGAAGGGAACCCACGACGCGGTACGGGCGCTTGCACCGATCCTCGGGGAACACCAGGACCTTGTCGTCGAGTTCGTCGGCAACGATGGTTGGAGCGCAACCGCCGACCTGCCGATGCGCGAGTGGGTGCGATCGCTCGCACCAGACGATGTGCAAGACCAGATCGTGTTCACCGACCCGATCCCCCGGGATGATCTCCCCGATCACGTCTCCGGGGCCTGGGCCGTCCTCGTTCCGAGCCGCTTGGAGAGTTTCTGCCTCGCCGCTCATGAGGCCCGTGCGATGGGACTTCCCCTGATCGCACGCGATCTCCCGGCCATCGCCGACTACTTCGACAAGGAGCACGGGGCGCTGCTCTACGACGGCACCGACGACGACCTGCGCCGGGTCGTTCGCGAGGTCATCGCCGATCCCGCGGTCCTCGACGGACTCGCTGCGGCTCCGCAACCGGGGTATGGCGACCCACTCGCTCCGTACGTCGGCGATCTGCCGGTGCCCCGTCCCCCGCAGAGCCAGGCCGGTCTTGCGACGGCTGCTCTCTATCGATTCGACGAGGTGACGAGAACACCCGAACCACCTCCCGGCAGGACGCGTCGTCTCGCCGCCGGTCTCTTGAGGAAGATGCCGGACCGGGTCGCCCGAGCAGCGGTCACCGTCGTGCCGAAACCGTTGAAGGAGCGATTCAGAGGAGTCGCGTCCTGGCCCGAGGAACAGGAACGCCGGCGCAAGGAGGAGCGAAGCGCCGGGGTTCACAGCAGGATCGCACAGGGTGCGTTCGGCGAGTCGGCCTCGCCTCGGGTGTCGATCATCGTGCCCTGCTACAACCACGGGCGATTCCTGGAGGATGCCCTCGTCTCGGTCTTCGAGCAGACGTTCGCGTCGTGGGAGGTCGTGGTCGTCGATGACGGATCCACCGATCCCGAGACCCTCACGATCCTGGCGAATCTCGACCTTCCGCGGGTCCGCGTCGTCCGGCAGGAGAATGCCGGCCTTCCTGCCGCCAGGAACACCGGCATCCGCGTGTCGCGAGGCGAGTTCATCGTCCCCCTCGACGCCGACGACGAACTCCTTCCGGACTACCTCGCTCGCATGGTCGAAGTCCTCGACGCTCACCCCGACGCGGCATTTGCGCACTGCTGGGCCGAACTGTTCGGCGACGTGAACTGGGTGTGGGCGACTCGCCCCTACAACCCGTACACGATTCTGCTGTCGAATTCGGTGCTGCAGACGGCGACGATGCGCAGGAAAGCGTGGGACGAGGTCGGGGGCTACGACGTGACAATGACTGTGGGCAATGAGGATTGGGACATGTGGCTCCGGTACCAGGAAGCCGGGTGGGGGAACCACCAGATCCGTGAGTCGCTGTACCGGTACCGGAAGCAGGGCATCTCGATGAGTGTCGCGAACGAGGCCGACTTTGAGCAGGGCCGGCGCCGCATCCTCGACCGCCACGCCGCCCTCTACGAACCGACGGCGATTCGTGCCGCCAAGGCAGAGCACTACCCGCTCCTCAGCCTGATCACCCGATCCGGCACAGATTCTGAGGAGTCGGCGCTTGCCGACATCCAAATCGTGGACGGTACGGCGGGCCGGTGCGACTCGATCGCCGCGGCGAATGGGAAATACGTGGTCTTCCGGGATGGCGAATCAGTAGACGGTGTGTGGGCGCTCGTCGACAGACTGGAACAAGATCCGAGCCTGGGGGCGGTGACCGATGGCTGCCTGACCGTCTATCGACGTTGGGAACTCGTCGATCCCGGCACCGGCCTCGATCTCGGCGTGGTGCCGGCACCGGAGCGCTGTCCGGAGAACGAATGGATCGTGCCAACCGAGATGAGCGTCGCCGGTCGGATCCTCCCGGTCGTCCGTCAACGACCGGAGGAAGAAGGGCGGCTGCCGGCGTGGGTGGATGCCCGATGAACGCTTCGATGAGGATCAAGCAGTTCATTCGGCCACTGATACCCGATCGACTGATGGCTCGCTACCGGCTGGTACAGCACTCCCGTCAGGTGAGAACGAATGTCGACGTCGTGCTCGCGGACCCGGGGGAGCGGAGACGATGGCTTGGGACCACACCCGATACCTACCGCACGGTTGGAGAACCAACGTCGATCGACACCCGGGAACCGGTCCGTGACGTCGAGGCCTTCGGCATCGATACGGAACGAGCGATCCAACTGCTCAACCTCCCCGACGTAGAAGTCGGCGTCGTCGCTCGAGTCGCCGCGCCCGCGATCGTTGGGCGGAGACGGAGAGAACCACCGATGGACCCGGTCGCGATCGCTGCATCGTCGGAGGTGATCGCTGAGGTCGGCGGCGTTCCGGAAGGAGAGGAGCCACTGCCCGGCTTGCTCGACAGGCTCCGTGATGCCGGCCGTCGCATTGCACTCGCTCCTGCCGCTGCAAACGGTCCCGTGGATCCGTCGCGAACGGACCCCATCTCCGATCCGCCGGTCGTGATTCTCTCCGCGGTCCCGATGCACGACGTCGGTGGCGGTTCGAGGGCGACGCAGTTGGCGCTCGAGTTCGTCAGACGGGGCTACCACGTCACCTACGTCGCTTGGTATGGGACCCAGGAGTCGGCGGATCTCGGCCTCCGTTTCATCCATCCGCATCTCGAACAGGTCCGTGCCGACGTCTTCGATCCCGCCGGTCTCATCGCCCGCGTCGCCGGCCCCGGTCTTGTTGTCGTCGAGATCCCTGCCTCCGTCTATCGGTCTCCGGTCGAAGCCCTCCAGACGGAGGACTGGACCGCGGTGTACGACGTGATCGACGACTGGAGCGACCCTGCGCTGGGCGGCGAGTGGTACGACGCCGACATCGAGGCGTGGTTCGCCCAAGCGGCAGATCACGTCATCGCTTCAGCCATCGATCTCGCGAACCGGATGGAGCGAATGGGAGTCGGCGCCGTGCTCGTTCCGAACGCGGTCAACACCGATCTCTTCGGCCGCGGAGCAGATCGAGAATTGCCGCACGACTTCCCGGAGGGCGACGGCCCGGTGTTCGGCTACGTCGGTTCGCTCTACGGGGAGTGGTTCGATTGGGAGGCCCTCAATCGTGTTGCCGCGGCGTTCTCCGATGCTCGCGTCGTCGTGATCGGGGACGACAAGGCCGGTCACCCGATGATGCCTCCGAATGTCTCGTTCCTGGGCCTCAAGGCACAGTTCGAACTCCCGCCGTACATCCAGCGGTTCGACGTGGGCCTCCTGCCGTTCGCAGTCTCCGACATGACGCACGCCGTCAGCCCTCTCAAGGTCTACGAGTATCTCGCATCCGGCGTGCCGGTGGCAGCCCCACCCCTCCGTGCCCTCGACGGACTCGACGGCGTCTCCGTCGACGAGGATCTCGTCGAGGCGGTCCGTCGCGCCCTCGACGGTGACAGGCCCGATGCCACGTCGGTGATCAACCAACACTCATGGAAGGAGCGGGTGGCGAAGATCGTCGATCTTGCAGGAGTCGCATCCACCGGGGAGAGCACTTCGGTGCGAATCGTCCGGAGACCGGCGACCCACTACGAGAGGAACGCCAGAGTCGTCGAGGCGTGAGGGGACGCCCTCTGCGCTCCGCCTGAATCTCAGGCTTTCTCTGGTATCGCCGGCAGGCGCCCCACCGAGTAGTACGCGAGACCGGCGGATGCCACGTCGGCGGGTTCGTAGAGATTCCGAAGATCGACGACCACGGGGATGCGGAGCGCCTTCCCGACTCCGGTCGAGATTGAGCGTGGCGAACTCGCTCCACTCGGTCAGGATGACCAGACCGTCGGCGTTCTCCGCGACTTCGTACGGGTTCTGGACGAACACGACGGATGGGAGAACGTCGCGGGCCCGTTCCATTCCCTGCGGGTCGTAGGCACGAACCGTGGCACCGAGACCGATCAGACCGCGGATGATCTCGATCGCCGGGCTGTCCCTGAGGTCGTCGGTGTTGGCCTTGAACGTGACACCCAGGGCTCCAATGTCCAAGCCGGCGACCGTACCGCCGAGGGCATTGACGACCTTGTCGATCATCTGCGACTTGCGATTGTGGTTGACGTCGACGGCGGCTGCGACGATCCGCGACGGGGCCCCGTGGGCCCGGCTCTCGTGGAGAAGCGCCTGCGTGTCTTTCGGGAAACACGATCCGCCGTATCCGGGACCGGCCTGCAGGAACGATTCGGAGATCCGGGAGTCCATCCCCATACCCGTGGCAACGTCGCCGATCGAGGCACCGGTCTGTTCGCACAGGTCCGCCATCTCGTTGATGAACGACAACTTGGTTGCGAGGAACGTGTTCGAGGCGTACTTGACGAGTTCTGCCGTTTCGAGGTCGGTGAACAATGCCGGGGCACCGGCGCGAAGCAGCGGCTGGTAGATGTGCCGGAGCGTGTCTTCGGCCTTGTCGTCGAGCGAGCCGATGACGATCCGGTCCGGGTGCATGAAGTCCTCGACGGCGGCACCCTGCTTCAGGAACTCCGGGTTGGACCCGACCGGGGGTTGGAGGTCCGGCCGGAGTTCGGAGAGCGTCTTCGAGATGCGTCGTGTGGTCCCGACGGGCACGGTCGACTTCATGACCACGGTTGTGTCGCTGCTGAGGTGTGGCGCCATGGCTTCCACGACGGCGTCGACCTGCGAGAGGTCGGCCTTTCCCGTGCCCGACGACGGCGTGCCGACGGCGATGAACACGGCCGCCGCATCGGTGATGGCCGTGCCATAGTCGGACACGAAGCGGATCCGGTCCGCCTGTTCGGCCCTGCGGATCAGGCCATCGAGGCCCGGTTCGAAGATCGGGACGATCCCCGACCGGAGCGCCGTGAGCTTCTCCTCGTCGATATCGAGGCAGGTGACGTTGTGTCCGAGTTCCGCAAAGCAGGCTCCGGTGACGAGTCCGACGTAGCCGGTGCCGATGACGGTGATATCCATGAGCGGAGAGTCTACGGGGCCGGGGGACGAGGCCTTCTCCTCACCCACGCGAAGTGGGGGAGGTGCCGACGGACGATCAGGCAACGAAGTCGGCGAATCGCTCCGCAGCGATCAGGTCATGGGTGTTCATCCATGCGACAGCGCGTTCGATGGCCTCGGACCGGTTCTCCAGGAGGAGGGTCGCTCGCTCGGCGATCGCTCGTGGATTGTCTGCTTCGGCGACCGTCGTCAAGGCGTAGAGATCGGGATCGTCGCGAAACAGCGACGAGGTCGCCGAGACGAGGCACGGCACTCCGGACAGATACGATTCCATGGGCGACATCGGATGGCACTCAGAGAGGGTCACGTTCATGTTGAGATCCATGCTCGCCTGGAGGCCGATGAACGTCTCCCACGGCACGCTCCCGTGTTCCACGATGCTGAGCCCGTTCAGATACCCGACCTCGGGGATCCGGGTCACGTGAGCGGTGGCGCCGAGGATGGCGGCAGCACCGAGTTGTGTCGTCACGTTCTTCCGCCAGTAGGGGTCGAGAAGAATTCCGATGTGAAGGCCGTCGCCGAGATCCGTCGTCTCGTACTCCGGCAGTTCCGGGATCCGGTTCGGCACGTAGACGGCCGGGTGTCCCATCGCCGTGAAGGCTTCTGCCAATCCTTCTTTGACGAATCCGACCTTCTGGACGAGACCCCGGGCAGCGAGCGTGAATGCTTCGATGACCGCCTCCCCCTCTCCGGCGTCGGTGCCGTGCTGTGCCATCGACGAGTGGGAGACGATCCGGGTTGCGATGCTGCGCTGCGCCGCGGCCTCGATCAATGCTGCGCTGCCTGGGGGCCACGCCTGAACGACGAGGGTCGAGACACCGTGAAGAGCCAGTTCGTCGGCGAGCGAGTCGGCGAAGGGTGTGAAGTCCGTCGACTCGATGATCGGTGTCCGGAAGGCGCGGGTTGCCGTGCGGACGCCGTGCCAATCGGGGTGGCAGACCTGGACGACGGTCGGGTCGATGTCGTCCCACGAAGCGAACGAGCGGTGGAGTTCCGAAGACTCCGGCGCCGCAGCACCGGTCACGAAGCGGCGGATGCGATCAACCATCGACGAGATCCACGATTGCGTCGACGCAGCGTTGCGGCGCCGAAGCATCGCCGTAGGGAGAGGGGATGGCGGCAAGTTCAAGGTGCAGTTCGTCGAGTCTGCCGAGCCAGTCGTCTGCGATGGCGGTGATGGCAGGACCCGGTTCAACGAGTTCGGCGAACGTTCCGAGGACCTCGGGTCGTTCGGTGGATCGGCGCACCACGATGACCGGACGCTTGTACACCGAGACCTCCTCCTGCACGCCGCCCGAGTCCGAGACCAGGAACGCCGATTCGGCGCCGAGGGCGAGGAAGTCGCGGTAGCCGATCGGATCGACGACGGTCAGCCGATCGAGTAGCGAGCCGAGATCGAACTCCTCGACCCGGCGGACCGTCCGGGGATGGAGCGGCAGCAACACGGGGATGGGGATGGCTGCGAGTTCGGTGAGGATGCTGCTGAGGTTTTCGGGATCGTCGACGTTCTCGGGGCGGTGAAACGTCGAGAGCACGAAGCCGCCGGGCGGAACTTCGAACCGTTCGAGGATGGTTGCTCGTTCGGATTCCGTCGGGAGGAGTCGTTCGACGGCCTCGACGACCGTGTTGCCCGTGACGACGATCCGATCGTCTTCGATTCGTTCGGCGAGAAGGTTGTCGCGGTTCAATTCGGTAGCGGCGAGACAACGGTCGGCGAGGTGATCGGCGATCACCCGGTTGTGTTCCTCCGGCATCCGACGGTCGAAGCTCCTGAGTCCGGCCTCGACGTGAACAAGGGGAATCTCGGCGGCGTTGGCGGCAAGTGCGCCGGCGGCGACTGTGTTGGTGTCGCCCTGGACGACGATGGCGAGCGGACGGTCCTCTGCGAACAGGGCATCGAGACCCTCAGTAGCACGACCGATCTGGGTGCCGCGGCGTTCCGCTCCGATCCCGACGTGGACGTCGGGGCGGGTCATGTCGAACTCGTCGAAGAAGATGCCGGACAGTTCCGGGTCGTAGTGCTGGCCCGTGTAGACCACACGGGCCGCGGGTCCGAGGAGGCGAACGAGGCCCGCGAGTTTGACGATCTCGGGGCGCGTGCCGAGCACGACGGCGACGGAACGGTCTGGGAGTTCGGTCACGCTGGGTCCTGCCTGCTCCGGGTACGCGGTACGCTGCGGATCGTCATGCTACGGCTTCTCGCATCCATCCCACAGGCGACGATCGCCGCTCTGGCCGGCTACAACGCGATCGTGGCGCTCTGGGGATGGAAGGATCGCACCCCGGCGCCGCCCGCCGAGCCTCGCACGATGCGCGTCGTCGTCCCCGCTCACAACGAGACCGCCGTCATCGGCAACCTCGTCGCGGACCTCCAGGCTCAGGACTATCCGGGCGACCTGGTCGATGTCGTCGTCATTGCAGACCGCTGCACCGACGGCACCGCGACCGCCGCACAACCTGCCCGCGTCGTCGAACGCCATGAAGGGGCAGAAGGGAAGGGCGCTGCCATCGCCTGGTACCTGAATCGCGAACCGCTGGATCCCGCAGAGATACTCGTCATCGTGGACGCGGACAATCGAGTGCCGTCCCAATCTCCTGGAGCGGATCGGCGCCGAGGTCGCTGCCGGTCACGACGTCGTCCAGTGTTATCTCGACGTGACGAACCCCGACGAGTCACCAATGACGCTCGCATCGGCCCTGTCCTACTGGGCGGGGAACCGCATGGTCCAACTCGCCCGTTCGAACCTCGGGTGGTCGGCGGATCTCGGTGGAACGGGGATGGCGTTCACGTCTGAAGCGCTCGCCGAAGTCGGCGGCTTCGGCGAAGGGCTGACGGAGGACCAGGAGCTCGGCGTGTGGTTCGCCCTCGCAGGGCGCAAGGTCGAGTGGCTTCACGACGTTCGGATCTACGACGAGAAGCCGGCAGGAACCGCTCCGGCGGTTCGTCAGCGGGCCAGGTGGATGGCGGGGAGGCGCGCCGTCGCCCGCCGGTATCTCGGTCGCCTCTGGCGGAGTGCCGTCGAGCAGCGGTCGCTACGCCTGTTCGATGTTGGTCTGCGCCTGATCCAACCGGGGCGCTCGTTCATCGCTGCACTCTCCGGAGTCCTGACCTTGGCCGTGTGGTCGACGCGTTCCCGTCTCCTGTTCCCGTGGCCGGTCTGGGGTGCGATCACGGCCGTGCAGTTCTTCGAACCGGTTCCGTTCCTCGCTCGCGACGGTGTCGCACCGAGGTATCTGCTGCGCTACCCGTTCCTGGCGATCCTTGCCATCCTGTGGCTCCCGATCCGCATCGCAAGCGCCATAGCCACCGGATGGGGCCACACCGTCCACACCGGAGGCGCTACGCACCGATCGAACGGCGGACCGGACCCGGCCCTCTGAGCAGACCCCACAGGAGGCCGAGGCCGTAGGACGCGTGCATGATCGCCGCGGCAGCCATCACGCCGGCCACGGACGCCCGTGAACTGATCCCGACGAACAGGAGCCACGCGAGCCACACACCGGCGAGCGCTGCGAGTGGCCACCACACGCCGGTGGCGACGGCGACTACCGCAAACGTGATTAGCCCCAGTATGAGGAGTGTCGGTGCGAGCGGACGCAGCGACGGGAGTCGGCGGTTCGCCCACAGCATTTCGGCTTTCCCCATCCCGTATCGGAAGTACTGCTTCCACAGGGCGGAGGGTGAGTTCCGCGGCGTGTAGGCGGTCCTGATCTCCGGATCGACGATCACGCTCTGCCCTTCGGAACGCCAGCGGGCGTAGAGGTCGGCATCCTCCGACGTGCCGGATGGGAACGTGCGGAAGCCGCCGATGGAGAGAAAGTCCGATCGACGAAACGCACCCAGATAGACGGTGTCGACCTCCTCACGCTGTTCGGCGTGGTGGAACCGGGCCGGCAGGACGAGGGGGGAGTTCATGGCGCCGGCGACCGCGACGGCGAAGCCGGTCTCGGCCACAGGATTCATCGGTCCACCGACGGCGACCGCGTTTGTCTCGGCGAGTGCTGTGACCGATCTCTGGACGTAGTCCGTGTCGTAGAGCGTGTGCCCGTCGGCTCGGATCAGAATCTCACCCGAGGCTTGTGCCGCGGCGAGGTTCAGGCCGGACGGTTGGCGGCGCTCCGGGTTGTCGACAACGACGATTCGCGAATCTCGATCGGCACGTTCCTCAAGTCGTTCTCGGGTGCCGTCGCTCGACCCGCCGTCCGCGACCACAATCTCGAGAGTACCGTTGTATCGCTGCCCGGCGAGCGAGTCGACGACGCCGTCGATGTTTGCGATCTCATCGAGAACGGGGAGGATGATGCTGACGGGTGGAGACGGCACGTTGCGACAGGTTACCGACGCCAGTTGCCTCCGCTGCTCGTCCACGATTGCAGCCCTCCCGGCGCCGAGGGCATCTCGCAGCCCCGGAACTCAATGTCCCTCGAGCAGCGGTCGATAGGGGACCCCATGACCCGCACCACCGCCGCGCCACGCCGGCTCATCGAGGTTCTCCTCGCCGTTGGGCTTCTCACCGCAACTCTTGTTGCGGGCACGCCGGAAGCCAACGCCGATGGCACTATCGAGATCCCCGCTGCCGGCCGTGTCGCCGGCGGGATCTACTCGACCGAATGGTCGATCTCGACTGATCTAGACGGCCTCGCGTCGGCGACGGGGAAACGCACACGTTCGGCGGCACCTTCCACAACATCATCGAGAACGATCATCTCACCAATTCCTGGTCGAACACGCGCGAAATTCTCGACGAAGTGTGGAAGGGGAAGGCGACCCCGTTCGCCAATGTCGGTATTGACACGTCTGCCGGCCAAATCGCCCTTGGGACATTCGATGCGAAGATCGCCGTGTGGGCAACCCATGTGAAGCAGTACCTCGACCTCGGCGGGGGCCGCAGCGTCATCATCGCTCCGCTCCAGGAGATGAATCTCGGAGCGACACCGTGGGGATGTGATCCGGGAAACTACAAGATCGCCTATCGGAAGTTCGTTGACACGTTCCGGTCGATGGGGATGGACGAGACGAAGGTTCGATGGGCGTTCGCACCGAACAACTGGACCTCACCGGGGTGCGGATCGATCGCCGACTACTACCCGGGTGACGCCTACGTCGACGTCATCGGAATCTCCGCCTACAACTGGGGGACCTGCGTCGGAAGCCGCTGGGAATCCCCCGCCCGGATCTACGGACCAGTATTGAACGAATTGCGAAGCACCGTCAACGCCCGCAAGCCGTACGTCATCGCTCAGACGGCGGCGCCACGATCCTCGACGTGCGGAGGGGATCAGCAGCAGTGGGTGCGCAACGCCTTCACGTATCTCTCCGGTGATCCAAACGTCGTTGGACTGATCTGGTTCAATTTCGACAAGGAGACCGACTGGCGCATCTGGACGAAGCCAACCGTCTCCACGGGGTGGAAGGATGCCATGTTGAGATCATCCACCACATATGAGTGGCCGCTGGCTTCCTGGTTCAAGCCCGGCGATCTCACCGTGCCGGTGTCCAAGATTCGCGGCGACGATGTCATTGTTCTCGGCGGACTCGCTGCCGTTTCCGATGAGGCGCTCTACGACATCGCCGGTGCGCTCGGAGGGATGCCGAGTCGGATCGCCGGGCCCAACCGATACTCGACCGCGGCGCGTGTTTCGCGCGCAGTCTTCGATCCCGGTGTGGCGGCGGTGTACATCGTGACGGGTGAAGATTTCGCCGATGCGCTCGTCGGCGGGAGCGGCGGCCGCCAGTGTCGACGGACCGCTCCTCCTCGTGAGGAAAGACAGCATCCCCGCCGAGACGAGTGCCGAACTCACGCGTCTCCGTCCGCAACGAATCTTCGTCGCCGGGGGCTCGGTCGTCGTCTCCCAGACCGTCGTCGACGATCTCCGCACCTATGCGACATCGGGGACCGTGACCCGACTCGCCGGCGCCGACCGGTACGGAACGGCCGCCGCCGTCGCCGCTGCCGCGTTCCCGAACGGCGTCGAGCACGGTCTACCTGGCGTCGGGACTCGGATTTGTAGATGCGCTCGCGGCGGGAGCAGCCGCCGTAGCCGTGGACGGAGCGGTGCTGCTCTCCACTCCCGACCACCTGCCATCTGAGACCGCTGCATCCGTTCGGAACCTCCATCCATCCGAAGTCGTTCTTGTTGGCGGAACCGCGGCGCTCACCCCGGCGATCGAAGCCGAAGTGCGAAGCCTCGGTGTCGGCACGGTGCGGCGCATTGTGGGATCCGATCGGTACGCGACATCGGCGATCATCTCCTCAGAGACCTTCCCCGGGGGAGCGTCATCGGTACTCCTTGCCACGGCGATGGCCTTCCCCGACGCCCTTGCCGGCGTGGCCGCCGCGGGCAAACTCAACGTTCCCTTCCTCCTTACCAACCCCGAGGCAACGCCACCGGCGATCATCAACGAACTGAGCCGACTGCTCAGGTAGGTCGGTGGGCGGATTGCCGAGTTCGTCTTGGTGGGTCTCTCCACTCCCGCTCCATGAAATTCCTCTCCAAGACCTTGATCAGAGCCGTCAACTCCCGTTCAGCCCGCCCCGCCGCCCGCTGCCTCCGCTATTCGGCTGCGAGCGCAACCCACCCGGCACCGAGGACATCTCGCAGCCCCGGAACTCAATGTTCCTCGAGCAGCGGCCGATAGGGGGTTCATGACCCACACCGTTGCCGTGCCGCGTCGGCTGCTCGAAGTTCTCCTCGTCGTGGGACTTCTCGCCGCAACTCTTGTTGCGGGCACGCCGGAAGCCAACGCCGGCGGCACTATCGAGATCCCCGCTGCCGGCCGTGTCGCCGGCGGGATCTACTCGACGGAGTGGTCGATCTCGACCGATCTGGACAGCCTCGCATCGGCGACGGGGAAACGTATCACGTTCGGTGGCACCTTCCACAACATCTTCGAGAACGACGGCATCCCGAACTCGTGGTCGAACACGCGCGAAATTCTCGACGAAGTGTGGAAGGGGAAGGCGACCCCGTTCGCCAATGTGGGTATTGACACTTCTGCCTACCAGATTGCTCGCGGGACATACGACGCGAAGATCGCTGAATGGGCAACCCACGTGAAGCAGTACCTCGACCTCGGCGGAGGTCGCAGCGTCATCATTGCTCCGCTTCAGGAGATGAACTACGGGCAGACGAAGTGGGGATGCGATCCCGGCAACTACAAGATTGCGTACCGCAAGTTCGTCGACACGTTCCGGTCGAAGGGGATGGACGAGACCCAGAGTTCGATGGGCGTTCGCACCGAACAACTGGACCTCACCGGGGTGCGGATCGATCGCCGACTACTACCCGGGTGACGCCTACGTCGACGTCATTGGAATCTCCGCCTACAACTGGGGGACCTGCGTCGGAAGCCGCTGGGACTCGCCAGCCCAGGTGTTCGGTGCGGCTTTGGGCGAACTGCGTTCTTCCGTCAATGCCCGCAAGCCGTACCTCATCGCTCAGACGGCAGCGCCGCGGTCTACGAGTTGCGGAGGAGATCAGCACCATTGGGTGCGCGACGCCTTCACCTATCTCTCTGCTGATCCGAACGTCGTTGGACTGGTCTGGTTCAATTTCGTGAAGGAGACCGATTGGCGCGTCTGGGCGAAGCCAACCGCTACCACAGGGTGGAGGGACGCCATGTTGAGATCATCCACCACATACGAGTGGCCGCTGGCTTCCTGGTTCAAGCCCGGCGATCTCGCCGTGTCCGTGCCCCAAGGTCTCGGCGACGATGTTGTTGTTCTCGGCGGCCCCGCTGCCGTTTCCGATGGGGCGCATCTACGACATTTCCGGTGCGCTGGGCGGGATGCCGAGTCGGATCGCCGGGCCCAACCGATACTCGACCGCAGCGCGTGTGTCGGGCGCCTTCTTCGATCCCGGTGTGGCGGCGGTGTACATCGTGACGGGCGAAGGGTTCGCCGATGCACTGTCGGCCGGGGCGGCCGCCGCCAGTGTCGACGGGCCGCTCCTCCTCGTGAGGAAAGACAGCATCCCCGCCGAGACGAGTGCCGAACTCACGCGTCTCCGCCCTCAGCGGATCTTCGTGGCCGGTGGTCCGGTCGTCATCTCCCAAGCGGTTGTCGACGGTCTTGGTCGGTACGCGACCTCGGGGTCCGTGAGTCGACTCGCCGGTGCGAATCGGTACGGGACGGCCGCCGCCGTTGCCGCTGCCGCGTTCCCGAACGGCGTCGGCACGGTCTACCTGGCATCGGGGCTCGGATTTGCGGACGCGCTCTCGGCGGGAGCAGCCGCCGTGACCGTCGAAGGAGCGGAGTTGCTCTCTACCCCTGAGCACCTGCCGGGCGAGACCGCCGCTTCGATTCGCAAGTTGAATCCGTCGCAAGTCGTTCTTGTTGGTGGAACTTCGGCGCTGACCCCGGCGATCGAAGCCGAGGTGCGAAGCCTCGGTGTCGGCACGGTGCGGCGCATTGCGGGACCGGACCGGTACACGACATCGGCGATCATCTCATCCGGGACCTTCCCCGGGGGAGCGTCATCGGTGCTGCTTGCCACGGCGATGGCCTATCCCGACGCCCTTGCCGGCGTGGCCGCCGCCGGCAAACTCAACGTTCCCTTCCTCCTCACCGACCCCGAGGCAACGCCACCGGCGATCATCAACGAACTGAGGCGGATCCTGAAGTAGGTCCGGGCTTCGTAGACCCGAAATTGGTCGAGCCGATTCCTACACTCCCGGCCATGAAGTTCCTTCCGAAGACTCTTATCGCTGCCATCGCGCTCGCGACCATCGCGGCTGCCTGCTCCTCGAGCGACGCCGCTGAGCCGGTCACGACTACGTCCGTCGAGACGACGACCACGTCCGAGGTGACGACGACTTCGTCGCCCACGACGACAGCGACATCGACAACCACCACGACATTGGCCCCAGGGATTGCTCCCACGATCAACGGCCTTCCCGGCGAGGATGGAACCGAAGACCGCCGCGTCGTCGGCGTCAAGATCGACAACCATCCGGCGGCACGCCCACAGTCGGGGCTTGAGATCGCCGACTCCGCATATGAGATCCCTGTCGAAGGAGGACTCACCCGGTTCATAGCGCTGTTCCAGCAGTCCGATAGCGAGTACGTCGGCCCGAACCGGTCGGGTCGGCCGACCGACTCCGCCATCATGAGGGCACTCGGTGCGCCGTTCCAGATCTCCGGAGCCCAGCCGTGGGTTCAGGACATCTTCAGAAAGGACGGCACCTTCGTCGTCTATGACAACGGCGTGACGACCTATCGCATGGGACACCGCGCGGCTCCTCACAATCTCTATGCGTCCACACCGGCTATCCGCTCCTTCGCGGACGACCGCGGCTGGCCTGATGAAGCGCCTCCGGCCTTGTTCGTCTACGGAGACGAACCGACGGAGACGGTCGAGGTGGCCGAGTCCATCACCTTCGACTGGTCAGATGCTCCTGATGTCGTGTGGGAGTGGGACGGCGAGCGCTATCTGCGATTCAACGGGACGATCCCCCACGAATGGGTCGACGAAGACGGTGAGACCGGCCAGGTTGCATTCGACACGCTCGTTGTGATCAAGAGCGACCGATACACCGCCAAGGATCCTTCCGGTCAGGGTTCGTCCGTTCCCGCTATGACGACGACCGGTTCCGGAGAGGCGCTCGTATTCCACTCCGGCGGCATGTTCAACGCCACGTGGGAGCGTGAGTCGATAGAGGACATGATCCGGATCGTCGACGCCGCGGGCGAAGACGTCGTACTGCCTCCAGGACGTGTCTGGATCAACGTCTTCCCCGACGATCGCACGATCGTCTGGGAGTGATCTGTGGCTTCGATCGCTGACATCGCTGAACTGGTTCGAAGCGGTGATCAGACGGCGGTAGAGACCGTGACCGCAGCGATCGACGCAGCCGAGTTGTCGGAACCGGATCTGAATGCGTTCACATCGTTTGACCGAAGCGGTGCATTGGAGCGAGCCGCGCACCTCGACGATCTGATCTCGTCGGGTGACGATCCGGGCCCACTCGCCGGCGTCCCGATTGGTCTCAAGGATCTGATCGACCAAGAGGGGATTGCGACGACGAACGGTGCCGTGTTCGACACCCACCGGGCGACCGTATCGGCCACCGTTGTGCAGCGTCTCGAGGACGCCGGTGCGATCATCATCGGGCGTACCGGACTCCACGAATTCGCCTTCGGGTTCACCTCCGAGAACCAGCACTTTGGACCGGTCCGGAATCCCTGGGATCTCAGCCTCTCGCCTGGAGGGTCGTCCGGCGGTTCCGCCGCGGCCGTCGCAGCAGGGATTTTCCCGGCGGCGATCGGGACCGATACGGGAGGGTCGATTCGCGTCCCTGCAGCGCTCTGCGGCGTCGTCGGATTGAAGGTCACCCACGGGAGGGTTCCCCTCACAGGAACGACACCGCTTGCCCCTTCGCTCGATACCGTGGGTCCGATTGCGCGCACCGTGGCAGACGCTGCCGCGATCTACCTGGCCATCGCCGGTGACGATCCGACCGATCCCTGGTCCGCTCCCGTTCGGGTTGACCGGCCTGGCGCCGCACGTGATCCGTCGACGCTGTTCGTGGGGGTTCCGAGACAGTGGATGGAACATCCAATCGATCGCATCACTCGCAGCGCCTTCCGCAGCAGCCTGGATCGTCTCGCCGCCCTCGGGGCAACCATCGAGACCATCGATGAACGCGCCCTCGAGATCACCGAAGCATCCGCCAATGCTGCCGCTGCCGAGGTGTTCCAGGTTCACAAGGAACGGTGGGAGAACCATCCCGAGACCTACGGCAGTGACGTCGCCGCACGGATCCGGAGGGCGCAGACCATCGGCCTCGACACGCCGATCGGCGCGCTCGGCGTGGGATGCCGGCGTCCGACATGCACTCGAACGAATCTTCACCCGGTTCGACGTGCTGGCCATGCCGACCGTTGGGTCGACGAGGAAGGTGATCGGCGAGGACGATATGGACATCGACGGCGAACGGATCTTCCACCGCGCCGTCATCGCCCAGTACACGTGGCCGATCAACCGCGCCGGGAACCCCGCCTTGGCTCTGCCGATCCAGAGTGAGGGGACACCCCCGGCGAGCCTCCAGTTGATCGGCCCAAGATGGGGAGAAGCACCCCTCCTCGAAATCGGCCTCGGCCTGGAAGAGTGCGGCATCGTGAAGATCGAGCAGCCTCCAATCTTCTTCGGCTGAACCACGGGCCCCCGTTGCCCCCCTGCATCGTCGCTGGCGCTCCTCCGCGTCCCCCGGCAAGCCGGTGGGACAGTATGAATGTCCCACAACCCTCGGCTACTCGGCTACTCCGCTACTCCGCTACTCGGCTACTCGGCTACTCGGCTACTCCGCTACTCGGCTACTCGGCTACTCGGCTACTCGGCTACGCAGCTACTCGGCGACGCAGCTACTCGGCTACTCCCGCCACGAGTGCCGACCAGACGGTCCTTCCGCGACCACTAGACGGTCGTCCGGAACACGATGGGAACGGCATAGACTTGACGGCCGAGCACGGGGGACGGGCACGCCCGGAATCTCCAGACACAACCAGGAGCAGAGCACCGTGTCATCAGACACCGAGACCGACGCCGCATTAGCCACGCCCGAGCAGATCGATCGGGTGGTCATCCGCTTCGCAGGGGACTCCGGCGATGGGATGCAGCTGGCCGGCACACAGTTCACTGCCAGTTCGGCGATGTTCGGCAACGACCTCGCCACACTCCCGAACTTCCCTGCCGAGATTCGCGCACCTGCCGGCACGATCGCCGGCGTTTCGTCGTTCCAGGTGCACATCGCCGACTGGGATATTCTGACTCCAGGTGACAATCCCGATTGTCTGATCGTCATGAATCCGGCGGCGCTGAAGGCCAATGTCGACGACCTCAAACTGGGGGCGCTGATCATCGCCAACAGCGACGCTTTCGACGAGCGGAACCTCGCCAAGGCCGGCTTTGAGGCGAACCCGCTCGAGGACGGATCACTCAGCGGCTACCACCTGCTCACCGCCCCGATGGAGGAGCTCACCAAACAGGCGCTGGTCGGCACAGGAGTCAAGGGTCGTGCGGTTCTTCGCTCGAAGAACTTCTTTGCTCTCGGCCTGATGTCCTGGATGTACTCGCGTCCACTCAAGCCGGTTGAGGAGTGGATCGTCGGCAAGTTCGGTGCCGACAGCCCCGTCGCTGCGGCCAACCGCGCGGCGCTGCTCGCCGGATACAACTACGGGATTACCACCGAGGAGTTCCACCACACGTTCGAGGTGCGCCCCGCCGCCCTCCCGAAGGGCGAGTACACGAACATCACCGGCAATGTCGCGATGGCCTGGGGACTCATCGCAGGCGCCCGGGCAGCGAACCTGCCGCTCTTCCTCGGCTCCTACCCAATCACACCGGCAACCTCGATCCTCGAGGAGTTGGCGAAGCAGAAGCACTTCGGTGTCAAGACCTTCCAGGCCGAGGACGAGATCGCCGGCGTCGGAACCGCCGTGGGCGCCGCGTTCGCCGGCAACCTTGCCGTGACCACGACTTCCGGGCCGGGCCTCGCTCTCAAATCCGAGACGATCAGCCTTGCCTTCATGATGGAGCTGCCGTTGATCGTCATCGACGTCCAGCGTGCGGGTCCGTCGACCGGGATGCCAACCAGGGTCGAGCAGTCTGATCTCCTCTTCGCAATGTACGGTCGTCACGGCGAGGCCCCGCTGCCGATTCTTGCCGTCGGCTCGCCGTCGGATGCCTTCTCGACTGCGATCGAGGCGGCTCGGATTGCCACGAAGTACATGACTCCGGTGATCGTCCTTTCCGACGGATACATCGCCAACTCGTCCGAGCCGTGGCGCATCCCGGACATCGAGGACCTTCCGAAGTTCCCGGTCACGTTTGCCACCGAACCGAACGACGGCGACACCTTCCTCCCCTATGTACGTGACCCGGAGACGCTCGCCCGACCGTGGGCCATCCCCGGGACGCCTGGGCTCGAGCACCGCCTCGGTGGCTTGGAGAAGCAGAATCTCACCGGCACCGTGGCGTACGGCGGTGCCAACCACCAACTGATGACCGAACTGCGAGCAGCGAAGATCGACGCGATCCGCAAGGACATCCCGCCGATCACCGTGCATGGTGATCAGGACTCGAAGATTCTCGTCCTCGGATGGGGATCGACCTTCAGTGCAATCCGGGCCGGTGTTCTCAATGCACGTCGCAACGGTCGATCCGTCGCCCACGCACAGATACGCCATCTCAACCCGCTTCCACCGGATCTCGGGGACGTCCTCGAAGGACGCGAAGTGGTGCTCATCCCGGAACTCAACAACGGCCAGTTCTCGATGATGATCCGGGCGAAGTACCTGATCGACACGGTGAGCCTCACCAAGATCCAGGGTGACCCGTTCAAGTCGGGTGAGATTGAAGAAGCGCTCAACGAGATCTGCCGGGAGATCAACGCATGAACATCGACGTCAAGGAGTACACAAGGGCCGACTTCCAGACCAGCCAGGAAGTGCGATGGTGTCCGGGGTGCGGCGACTACACGGTCCTCGCCTCGGTTCAGACCTTCCTGGCCGGCCTCGGAGTCGAGCGTGAGAAGCATGTGTTCGTGTCCGGTATCGGCTGCTCGAGCCGTTTCCCGTACTACATGAACACCTACGGGATGCACGGCATCCACGGCCGTGCACCGGCGATCGCTTCGGGCGTCGCTACCGCCAATCCGGACCTGACGGTCTGGGTGATCACGGGCGACGGTGATGCGCTCTCGATCGGCGGGAACCATCTCATCCATACGCTGCGACGCAACGTCAACCTGAAGATCCTGCTGTTCAACAACCAGATCTACGGGCTGACCAAGGGTCAATACTCGCCGACGTCCGAGCGGGGGAAACGGACGAAGACCTCTCCTATGGGGTCGATCGACTACCCGTTCAACCCGGTCAGCCTCGCACTCGGTGCCGAAGCGACGTTCGTTGCCCGCACGATCGACATGGACCGCACGCACATGACCGAGGTCCTGGAGGCTGCGGCGAAGCATCGCGGAACAGCGTTCATCGAGATCTACCAGAACTGCAACGTCTTCAACGACAAGGCGTTCGCGGCACTGACGAGCCGCGAGACTCGCGATGAGAACCGCGTCTATCTCGAGCACGGCAAGCCGATCGTGTTCGGTCCGAACGGCGAGCACGGGATCCGCATGGGAGAACTCGGCGCCGAGATCGTCGACGTATCGACCGTCGGCATCGATGCCGTCCAGGTTCACAACGTGGAGGACCCGCAGCCGGGTGTCGCATTTGCTTTGAGTCGTCTGTCGCACGGCCCGTACGGTCCGACACCGCTCGGCATCTTCCGCGATGTTGAACGACCGGTGTACGAGGACCTCATGGTCGGCCAGATCGACGAGGCCCAGGCGCACAAGGGCACCGGCGACCTCGCCGCCCTGCTGCGCTCCGGCGGGTCCTGGACGACCGAGTAGCAGCCTTCAGGAGGATCACCGAATGGCTTGGCCATTCGCACACGACGCAGGTATGCTTGAGTCAGTTCGAAACGACAATCGGACTCAGGAGCAATCTCAAGGGGGTATGCTCCTGGTTGCTGGCTACGAGAAGTTCGAGCCGGGTAGTTGTACATGTAAGCGAGTAAGAAAAGGAGGGTGTCTCGATATGAGCGCTCTTTCCGTACGGAGGCCGCTGTCGGTCCTTGCGGTGTTGGCGATGGTTGCGACTTTGTTGTTCGCGGTCGCCGGTACTGCGAGCGCTGCGACAGTTACTGCCGAATAATGAGGCGACATTCAGCGCCTGTCCCGACAATGCAGCTATTCCGGATGCCGGATTCACTGATATTCCGACTGCATCCTTCTTTGACGATTCCGTCAACTGTCTCGCGTACTACGCGGTGACGAAGGGCACGACGCCGACGGAGTATGGCCCGGCTGACGATGTGACACGTGCCCAGATGGCCGTGTTCCTGTATCGCATGGCCGGTGTGGCCGGTGTGGTGCTGAGCGCCACGCCTCCGGATGCTGGTTTCACCGACATCAGTGAGTTGCGCGCCGAGTCCCAGACGGCCATCAACGCGTTGGCTGCCAAGGGCATCGTCAAGGGCAAGACCGCCACGACGTATCTCGCCTGCCGATCCGGTGTGGCGTCAGCAGATGGCGTTGTTCCTGGCCCGTTTCTCGGATGCCGCTTCGGCACCGACAGCCGGTCCTGGTGGTACGCAGGCCAAGGACGTTACGGCCACGACGAGACAACTTCACCGATCTGGGGAGTACCACGGTTGAGGCCAACAAGGCCATCAATCAGGTGTTCCATCTCGGTGTTGCCGCCGGCAACACGGCGACGACGTTCAACCCGCTCGGCAATGTGAACCGTGGCCAGATGTCGCTGTTCCTGACGCGTCTCGCGGCGCACATGAACGTGCGTCCGGCCGGTGTGAACATCCAGGCGACTCCGACGACGGGCAACGACATCGTGCCGGCCGCCGGCGATCTCACGAGTGACATCTCGGTGACGGTCCGCACGCGGACTTCACGCCGGCGGCCAACACGGTTGTCGATCAGTGGCGCTTCGCCACGACGACCAACCTTGCGACGACGCCATTCAGCACTGATGGCACGTGCAATGCCACGCTGTTCGGTGTCCAAACGTTCCAGATGGTCCTGCCCGGCACCCCGTGCACGCTCGATGCGATCGATTCTGCAATGGACGGCTACGGCAACTGGACTCCGTACACGCTGGTCACTCCAGCCGGGTACACCCATGATGCTGTATGCCTGGACCGGTGCGACGGGCGCCAAGTTCGACGTGGACACCACGACGTACTCGATGGACGACCATCAAGCCGACGGCCGTCGGCCGACGGCTACACGTTCAAGCTCGACGGTTCGACGACCACCCCGCAGGGCAACAAGTTCGGCGAGGCGGCTACGTGGATCATCCAGGTCACCGACAATGACAAGGCGATCGCCGAGGCCGGTTGGACGTTCACGCTCACAGACGCAGAACACCGACTACCTGGGCAACGTTCAGATCACGACGGGTATCAAGCTGAAGACGGATGCCAACGGGCAGGTCGTCATCACGCAGACGAAGGCGGACCCGGTCCCCACGACCACCGGTCAGACCGAGCAGTTCTGGGGTGCGATAACACTTGCCCCGGTTGGATTGACCTTGGATGCTGGTGGGACCAATGGTCCGCTCACGATGAACTGGTCGGATGCTGCTTCGGTGGCGACGACGGTGACGGTGTCGACGGCGACCGAATACGCGGTGTCTGCGAACAACGCAACGAACGCTGTGACCGCTCTGGTCAAGGACCAGAACGGGAATCCGATGCCGAACGTCAGGGTCGATTTCACTTCGACCGACAATGCTGTGGCGCCGGCTGAGGGCATCGGGGCAGTCCCCGTTACCCGCACCACCGACAGCCAGGGCAAAGCGACGCTCACCTACGCGTGGAAGTGGTCCGGCACCGACAAGGAAGACAACTCTGCCTTGGAGGAGATCGACGTTGTCGTGGATCCGCTCGGCGCCAACTTCACCAGCCTCAACAACCCGTTCTACTGGGTCGTTGTCGCTCCGAATGTCGCGACCACCGGTGTCTACATTCCGGTTCTGGTTGTTGACATGGCGAGCAAGGCATTGGTGATTCGGGTCGACGGTGGGGCTGGATTGGCCTACCACTGGTTCCAGTGGGACGCCAACGATCAGTTCAACATCGACACGCCACCGGTCGCTCCGGCGTCGATGGTGGACTTCGAGAAGGTCCTCGACGACTTCAACGACGACGCCTTCCGTTCCCCGTGACATCGGAATAGCGCCGTACTCTGCTTCCGCAGCAGGTATCAGCATGTTCCAGGTTCGGTGATCGAGACCGAGGCATAGACAAGATAGTCGAGACGACGTGGGACCCCCGCAGCAGCGGGGGTCCACTCGCGTCCAAGGTTCGATTGAGGGCCTTCCCGCCGGCTGGTGACGAGACCGGCGCCGGGTCTCTGCGCTCCGGTGCACGAGAACCGGCACTGTTCGAGTGGCCGCTCTGGAGACGCGGTTGGAAGGCCCCATTCCCGATGCGAACCGTTGGCGTGTGATCCCGAATTCTTCGGTGTCGAGCCGGTCTGGGTGACCGGAAGACTCAGGTCGGCGAGGGATTCTTGATTGGTGTCTTGCTTTCCACGAGCAATCTCCCGCCGCGCCCTCTCAATGGACCGCGTTGGCGCCGTTCGAGTGCTTGAATACGATCGGGCAGACGGCTGGCAGAGATCGCAGGAGATCATCGATGCGGAACTATCTCAGGCTCTCTGCCATCTTCGGCGGGGCCATCATCGCCACCCTCCTGCTGTTCGGCGTCGCAACGAACGATCGCGGGCCGCACGCGGTCGCCCTCGAACACCCAGTGACGACAGTGGTCGGGTCCGCCTCGAGTGACCTCTTCACGGAGACCGAGGTCGTCGACACTCCTTTCACCATGGCCGGATTCACGTGGGAAGGAGAAGCACCCGCATCCGTCTGGTACCGCGTCGGCGCCGGGCAGGAGGGTTGGTCGGAGTGGCGCGAACTCCACTTCGACGTGGGCCACGGACCCGACCCGGGTACGTCCGAGTACGAGGCCCAACGCTCGGGAACGGATCCCGTGTACGTTGGGGAACAGGAGCGCATTCAATTCCGCTTCTCGGGGGAGCCGCCGCGCGAGGGCCGGGCCGTGCTCATCGACACCACAACCAGCACGCAACCGCTCGTCGAGCAGCTCGTCGAGCAGCTCGTTCCTGCGGAGGCCGACGCCGCCCCCGCCCAGCCGAACATCAGGCCGCGCACCGCCTGGGATCCGGGGAACCAATGCGCCCCGCGTCGAGCACCAGAGGAGATCCAGGTGACGATGGCGGTCGTCCACCACACGGGGATCGACCGTGCGTACAACGCGAGCGAGGTCCCGGGAATCATCCTCGGGTACTGCCTGTATCACCGGAATTCGAGGGAATACGACGACGTTGCATACAACCTGTTCGTCGACCGGTTCGGAACGGTGTGGGAAGGTCGTGCAGGCGGAGTCGACAAGGGAATCCGCGGTGGGCACACCGCAGGATTCAGCAGCTACTCGACCGGGATCGCCCTCATCGGCAACTACATGACCGGATACCCGTCCTCCGCGCAACGGGCGACGCTCGAGAGTCTTCTTGCGTGGAAACTCGGCGTTCACAATCTCGATCCGACCGGGACCACGACCGTCGTGTCGAAGGGCTCCTACAAGTACGACGAAGGCGTCACGGTCACCGTTCCGGTGATCAACGGTCATCGCGATCTGCAGCACACGGCGTGCCCTGGTACGAACCTGTACAACATGTTGCCCGTCGATACGAACTGCCGTTGCAGCGAAGTGGAAGCCGCCGTCACCCGACTCCTACTCGGACCCGGTTGCCGGGAACTTCACGGGGGACGGGGCAGAAGACGGTGCGATCTATCGCGCCTCGGATGGTACGTGGTCGATCACTGACGGTACCTCCAGGGCGACGACGGTGTGGTACGACGGGACGGACGGTGCCCGAATCGACGCGGCCGTGGCTGCCGACCTCGACGGCGACGGCCGGGATTCGATCGTCACTCGTTCGGGCGCAGTCGTCACAGAGTTGCGAGCGGGTTCAGGATCATTCAGCGCGGCGACCGTTGGATCCCTCTCCGCCGGCGCCGGGTGGGCTAGACCGGTAGCCGGGAACCTCTCGGGACCAGCCGTCGAATCCGTCGCCTTTGTCAACTCGTCGGGTGCCGTCGAGGTGTTGACGTCGGCCGGGATCGGACCGTGGGGTTCGCTTGGAGGTGGGTTCTCTTTCATCGCGGTGGGTGATTTCAACGGCGACGGAATCGACGACCTCGCAGGATTCTCCGCAACCGGACGGGTCAACGTTGCCCCCTCGACCGGCAGCGCGTTGGGCGCCGCCACGACGTGGGCAGACATCTCACCCGACAGCGGGTGGCGCTACGTGACTGCAGGGAACTTCGACGGTGATGGGATCGACGACATCGCGACGTTCCACGAACCGTCGCAGAGGTGGTACCACCTCCGATCGACTGGCTCCTCGTTCGTTCTTGGAGGCTCCGTCGCAACTCCCTCGACCGACCATTGGTCCGAGGCCTTCGCGTTCGACTACGGCGGCGACGGTACCGACGAAGTGGTCGCTCTCGATGCGCTACACCGGATCGTGGTTCCTCGGTCGATTCACCGATGCGGCGCCCTACTTCACCGAACTCGAAGATGCGCCGTTCCGGACCACGGTCACTCGACCCGCTGCCAGCGGCTCTGGGAAGGCGTTCCTTGCATGGTTCGGCCAAGAGTCGAACTGGATCCAAACGCGCCTCGGGTACGGCCTTGGGGGAGAGGCAGACGCAACACAGCGGGTGTACGGCGCATCCAAGTACTCGACATCGGCTGTGGCGTCCCGGCAGGCCTTCGACACAGCCGATGTCGTTTATGTCGCAACGGGAGAGAAGTATCCCGATGCCCTCGCAGGAGGGGCCGTCAGCGGTCCTCGATGGTGCGCCGGTGTTGCTCACCTCGCGAGACTCGCTCGACGGTGCCGTCGTCGACGAGATTCGGCGTCTCGGACCCCGAAGAATCGTGATCCTGGGCGGTCCTGCGGCTATCTCGGAAGCCGTAGGCGCGCAGCTTGCTGCCCTCGCGCCGGAAGGCGCTGTCCGGTACGGAGGAGCAGATCGGTACGAGACGGCGGCCCTGATCTCCCGGGCGTCGTTCGAACCCGGTGTGGGCACGGTGTATGTCGCCACCGGTCTGAACTTCCCTGACGCTCTCGCCGGTGTCCCCGGGGCTGGAGTTGCAGGGGCTCCGATCCTGCTGGTGCGTGAACACGTGCCGGCAGTCACTGCTGCCGAACTGCAGCGTCTCCGACCATCGAAGATCGTCATCCTTGGTGGTCCCGTGGCGGTTTCGGATGCGGTGAAGGCCGAACTTGCCGCATTCACCGCCGGATCGGTCACGCGCCTGGCCGGGCACGACCGGTATGCCACGGCGGCGGCCGTTTCGGCGAGCGCCTTCCCCAACGGTGCGGCCACGGTCTTCGTCGCCATCGGCACGGCGTTCCCGGACGCCGTCGCTGCCGGTCCGGCCGCGTACGAACTCGGTGGACCGCTGCTCCTCGTCAACCCGAACGCGGCCCCCGGAGCGACGCTCGACGAACTGCGGCGCCTCCGACCCAGCCGGATCGTGATCATCGGCAGCGAAGCCGTCGTCTCACCCGACGTGATCAAGGCGATGGAAGGTATCGGCCAAGGCGCCCTGACGACGAGACTGGCGGCGCTGCCCAGACCGTAGCCGCTTCACCCCATCCCCTGCCCGGCGGGGATTCTCCGGGTCTGAATGATTCCTTGCTTCTCTTCCCCGATGTGGGTGTTTCTTGTCACACCCAACGGTCATATTGGGAACATGGTGAACATGACGATCGACGATGCGATCTGCGACACGGTCACTACCCAGACGGTGGGTGTCCCGGCGGGTCTCGACGAGATGGAGCCCGGCCCGTTCCTGGGGATCGTCCTGTCCGGTATCGACGTCGATCGGCTCTGTGGCGATGACCGGATCACGGTGCTCCGTGCTCGGCAGCGCATGGCGTCGCACTACGCCGCAAAGACGTATGAGGCGATGGCGTCGATCGCCGCCGCCTACCGGGAGGAAGAAGGCTGCGACTATGAGAGCGCGGCCGACGGCGCCGCATACGAGCTACGTGCGGCGCTGCAGTTGACCCGCAGCGCCGCAGACTGGGATCTGTCGTTCGCTCTCGACCTGCGGGACCGTCTCCCTCGGGTCTTCGACGCCCTGTCGGATGGCATGATCGATGTACGCCGCGCACGCACGATCGTGTGGCAGACGACCCATCTCGACGACGACGCTGCACGTGCGGTTGTGGAACGGATCATCGATCAGGCGCCAGAATTGACGACCGGTCAGCTGGCGGCGAGGCTCCGCAAGCTCGTCATCTCCGTCGACCCGGACACCGCGACGCGGCGCTACCGGAAGGCGGTCACGGACCGTCAGGTCGTGCTGGAGTCCACCATCGACGGCACCGCGAATCTCCTGGCATTGAACCTCCCGCCACAGAAGGCGGCAGCGGCAAGGCGGCGCATCAACGAGCTCGCGAGAACCCTGCGTGGCTCCGGCGAGGACCGCACCATGGATCAGCTCCGCGCCGACGTATACCTCGATCTGCTCTGCGGAACCAACGCTTCCGGCAAGGGAGGCACAGTGGAGATCCGTGTCGATCTCGACACCCTCATCGGCCTCTCCGACACACCCGGAGATCTCGCCGGCTACGGACCCGTCGTCGACGACATCACCCGCAGCGTCATCGAAGACCACAACGAGGCCGAATGGCGCTACACCGTCACCAACAACGGACACCCGGTGGCGACCGGCACCACCCGCCGCAGACCCACCGTCGGCCAACGCCGGATCGTCGAAGCGGCCTACACCACCTGCATCTTCCCCGGTTGTCGCATGCCCGCCATCGAATGCGATCTCGACCACCGCATCGAATGGTCGAAGAGCGGCACGACCGCCATCGACGACCTCGCGCCGCTCTGTCGTCACGACCACGGCGGCAGACACGAATTCGGATGGACATACCGGATCGTCTCGAACGGCGACATCGAATGGACCAGCCCGCTCGGCCACACCCACATCACCCACAACCGCGACCCCTGAAACAACCGACGAGTGGCGTTCCCCCGTTCCCCCGTCCGGGTCGGGGGAACGGGTTCATGGTGTCGACGGTTAGGGGATTGCCCTGAGCCCTTGGCCGGCGCACATTGCCCACACCGTCACAGTGGGATTGATCGTGGTGGTGCCCGTGTTGGTCCAGGTGACTCGCCACTTCGTGTTGTCGAGGGGCTGACTGGTTGCCATGACGAGTTGCTTGTAGGTCGACTGGCCGCCTCCGGAGACGATGTACTTGTTGAGCGGGCAGGAGGCGTCGAGCGTAACCTGGTTCCCCGCGGTGATACCCGTGAAGTTCTGGGTCTTCGACTCCCACGCGGCGTTCATGACAAATTCGCCGCTGTCTTTGCCGTCCAGGGTGCCAGCGTCGACGGCACGGCTACCGGCGAGGCGGTGCATGAACGCAGCCATCTGTTGGCGGGTGACGTTCTCTGCCGGGCAGTATTCGGTTCCTGCCGTGTTGCAGCCGTTCGTGATACCGCTCGTCTTCATCCAGTTGATGTCGTCGACGAACGGGCTGGAGTCTGGGACGTCGGTGAATAGGCTCGTGGCTGCAAATGCGGTTAGCGGGATGATCAGGACGAACGCCGATACGGCGATCAAGATGAGTTTCCATGGCTTCATAGCGATAGTCCTTCGCGTCGAGGTTGAAGAGTCGGATCGATTCTCGAACCGGGCCAGCGGTGCTCGGTTGGGTCCATATCACCCCCTCTTGATCTCGCGACACGGTGCGAGCGGCTGCACTCTCATGCGTACCAGGCGGCTGATGCGCACGAATAGAGGTCAAATGCCCATAAAGCGATCACTGGCGCCGTTCCTTCCGGCGTGGGCGCAACCGAGAGATGTGTCGAGCTTGTTCGTCGGGCGTGATCTACTCGGCGGGCGTGCGGAGGTAGGAGAACACGTCCTGACCTCCGAGGATGAGAGCGGGAATCGCCAGGGCAATCCAACCGGAGGCGCGGATGATGGCAGCCGCGGCCGCGCCTTGGGCGAGAGGGACGCCGAAGAGGGCGGCGAGGCCGGTGAATCCGAGTTCCTGGATCCCGAGATTGCCCGGGGTGATCACGACGAACGACGTCGCTTGCACGAGGGCGTAGAGGGCGATGATTTCGCCGATTCCGATCGAGGCACCGACGGTCGAAAGGACGATTCCATACAGGGCGACCACGACAGCGAGCGTCACCACCCAGGCTGCAACGAACCGGTAGATGAGGCCGGGTTCGCGAAGGGCCCCGATGGCCGAACTCATCAGATCGCGAAGGATTCTGAACGGTGCGAACCACGGTGTATCGGGCATCTCGAACCGCTCCAGAACCCACCACAACAGCAGTGGCACCGCCACGACGGTCACGGCGAGCGCGAGCAGCACCCAGGGCGTCGCGACCGGGTCGTTGCCCGCTTCTGAGGGATCAATGGTGATGAGCAGCGAGGCCAATCCGAGGTTGAGTGAGATGCTCATCATGAGGAACAGCACCATGGACCCGACGAAGTCGACGTATCCGATCCCGTAGTCGGTCTTGAGTCGGAGGGCCCGATACACGTTCCCGGACTGGGGGATGAGCGAATTGAGGAAACGTCCGACGACGAAGATCCGGAACCAGCCGACCACGGGGAGACGGGTCTTTCCTGCGGATTCGACCACCACCTGCTGCCGGTAGCTCTCGGGGATGAGATAGAGGCCCTGCAGGACCAGGATCACGATGATCGCAGCAGGAGAGATGTTTCGGAGTGCCCCGAGGGCATCGGCGTCGCGGGCCACGAACCACAACAGCAGTCCGAGTGTGACCACGAGAACGCCGAACGACAGCCATGAAGGAAGGCGTTTCGGCGACCTGTCGCCGCTCATTGGGTCCCTCTCGCCGTTTCGAGGACACCCAGCATCGTCTCCACCGATGTGGACCAGTCGAATCGTTCGTTGACAAACGATCGCCCGGCGGCACCCATCGACCCACGGAGTTCAGGGTTGGAGGCGAGATCGACGATGGCATTCGCAAGAGCCACGGGATCGCGGGGAGGGACGAGGATCCCGGTCGTATCACGAACACACACATCCGGGACCCCGCCCACATCGGTCGCGACGATCGGGAGTTCCATCGCAGACCCTTCGAGGATGACGACCCCGAAGGACTCCGGAACCACCGTGGGATTCACAAGGACATCAAAGGTGTCCATCAGAGTGGGGACGTCATCGTGGGGAATCCTGCCAACGAAGGACACGTGCGCATCGAGATCCAGATTCGCTACGAGCGCTCGAAGATTGGCCTCTTCGGTGCCACCGCCTGCGATGACGAGGCGTGCATCGGGCACGGCACGAACGACGCGCTCCATGGCACGGATTGCCACGTCGATGCCGTACCGGGGTTCGAGAGACTTGACGACGCCGACGGTGAACGGCTCACCCGTTCGTTCTGTCCGGGAGCGGGGGCGAAATAGTGTGGTGTCAACCCCGAACGGCACCATGTCGACCGGGGTGCCGGGAGACGCCTGTTCGATCCAGCCGGCCAGATAGTGGCTCGCTGCCGTGACCCGGTCGGCACCGGCGACCGCCCACCCGTTGAGAGGCCCAGCGACGAATCCAATGCGCTCGCCGTCGGCGGGGATGACGTCGGAACCCCACGCTGTGAGCACGATGGGGTGAACACCCGCGATCCTGGCCAACGTCCCGCTGGTTGTGACGAAGTGCGGGTTGACGACGTCGGGGAAGCAGGATCGCACGAGGCGGCGGACCGAAGCAGCGAGACGCACATAGGACAGCAGCGTCCAGAACCGGTTCGGGGTGTTGACCGGGCCGACAGCGACCGTGTGGACGTCGATTCCCGGGATGATCGCAGATCGGATCGACACCACACTCACCGTGTGCCCTGCATCGCGATACGCCGTGGCCCATCGTTGGAGGTGAACGGCCGTCGCGTTGCCGACCATGCAGATGCGCATCACACGTCCGTTGGTGCGCGGAGTCCGTCGAGGTAGTCGATCATCCAGGAAGTGACATCGATCTTGTCCGCAAGCATCCGCGACCGCGCACTCCCTGCCCGCTCCGGGTCGGGGCGCGCCACTGCCTCCTCGGCCGCGATGAGCGCCGCGCCGAACTCCTTTGGCTGGAAGTGCTCCACGAGTCCGTAGCGACGCTCGAGGTCGTCGATGTAGCCGCGGCTCGTCTCTCCCACATGGATGGCGGGCGTCCCGAGGACCGCCGACTCGCTCGCCATCGTCGATGATTCTCCGATGGTCAGGGTCGAGTAGGCGAGGACGTGATGGACATCTTCAACCGGACCCGTCAGACGCAACGATTCGAGTGGAGGGGGGATCCGACCCTCGGAGCTGATGACGACCCTTCCGTACTGCTGGAGACGCTCGACGAGAGCGACCTTCTGGGCGGTGTCGAGCGCCACCTCTCCGCCGTCGTGGGACGACTCCCATGAGACGAAGCGAACGACGGTGAACGGTTCGTCCGGCGAGAGACCGAACGCGCCGAGCTTGCCGGTGCTCGGCGTGAACCGGTTGGGATGAAGGTAGGCGAGTTCGTGGTAGCCCGGGTAGGTGATGTGATTGCCACGCACTGGAGCGTCATAGCAGTCGGGGGTGATCACCGACGACGCCATCGGGTAGACGAAACGGTTCGTCTGGGTGGCTACTTCGGTGTCGTAGAACACCAGCGCTGGGCGTCGGAGGAGGCGTCCGACCGGTGCGATCGAGACACCCATGATCCCGAGAAGCACATCGGGTGAGAACTTCCGCGCCCTCGAGGCGAGCCGGGCCGTGCGTGCAGCCCACTCTGTCGAGAGACCGATCGTTCCTGTCGATTGACTCGAAAGGACGACGTGGGGAATGTCGAACGCTTCGAGAAGATCGACGGCGACCTCCTTGTGGCGCGCGGTGACGAGCACCTCATCTCCGCGCTCCGTCATCTCTGCGATGACGTGGCGGAAGAAGTGGACGTGTCCAGGATGGAGGATATCGACGAGGAACCGCATGCGTCTTCAGACTTTACCAGTGAACCACCGGCGGGCCCGATCGACGATCGTTTCCGGCGACCGGGCTCATCGCCCGCTCAGACGGGCGACTTCGGCGGCAATCACGGCGGGCAGATCGGTGGTACGCGTGAGCAGGAGGGAGCCGCCGCGAGCGCCGATGTACGACGTTGCGGTGAGTCCATCGGGGTAGTTCTCACCCGTGGCGATCAGCAGCGGAAGCGGAGTCGTCGGGAATGCCCGACGCGAGAGGCGAGAGGAGGTGTCGTAGCGGTCGACACCGGCCACCCGCTCGACGGCAAAACCGAGGCTCAGGATCGTTTGCTCGACGGCGGCAGACACCGCATTGAGTCCACCCACGATCACGACCCGAGAAGGGTTGAGCCGGGCGATCTCGTCTCGCACCGTTGAGGGGAGATCCGTTGAGCGTGTCAGGAGCACGGGACCGGGAGAGGCTGCTGCCGCACTCCCTGCAGCCAACGCATCCCAGGACGACTGACCCGAGGCCACGAACACCTCGTTCGCGGCGCCTGCTGCGAAGAAGGAACGCGAGACCTGCGCCGATGTCGCATATCGGTCATGTCCGAAGACCCGTTCGACCGGTTCGGCCGAATAGGCACCCAGTTGCGCAACGACGCCGTCGGAGACTGCCGCCGGTCCTCCGATCACGACGATCCGGTTCGGTGAAAGCCGGACGAGTTCATCGCGGGTCTCGGCGGGGATCGCGGTGTTGACGAGCAGCACAGGGGCAGAGCGGAGGGCTGCGACGGATCCGAGCGAGATCGCGTCCGGGTAGTTCGTGCCGATCGTGACATAGACGAGTGGAATACCCGGATTGTGGGCAGCGGCGGAGAGGGCGGCGGCCGTCGCATAGCGATTGGCCCCCGCGATCCGTTCGGGAGAGGCGCCGGTGATGGCCGCGACCCGACCGGCAACGGCGGCACTCACTGCCAACGGTCCGCCGGCTATGGTCGCATCACCGGTCGTCGGGGCGAGGGAAGCTGCGGTCACCGCGGCATCGGCCTGCACCAGGCCGGCGCCGAAGATCGGATCCCATCCCGTCAAACCGAGATCGAGCGTCGTGGACTTCAGAATCTCTCGAATCGTCGATGACGACAGATCAGGGTTCACAGCGAGCATGAGAGCCGCAGTGCCGGCGACGAGGGGTGAGGCGAACGAGGTCCCAACCTTGGCGTAGACACCCCATACGCCGGTTGAATCGTCGAAGGACTCCTGCAAGATGCCGTCGACCGTGACGTTGCCACCGCCCGGGGCGACCAGGTCGAGTCCCGATCCATAGTTCGAGTATCCCGCCCTGGAGTGGTCTACGGTCGTGGCGCCGACGGCGATGACGGCAGGGTGATTCGCCGGGTACGACACATAGTTGCGTGAGAAGTTGCCCGATGCTCCGACGATCACGATGTCCTTGGAAGCGGCGTAGTCGATTGCGTCGTTGAGCGCCCAGTCATATTCGCCACACTCCGGCCAGTCGGTCGTGCACTCTCGGCCGAGGGACATGTTGATCACGTCGGCGCCGTGATCGACTGCCCAGATGATTCCGTCCGCGAGGTATTCGGAGGTGATGTTGTCGGAGGTGTCCGAAACCTTGACCGGTAGAAGGTCGACGCCCGGAGCCATGCCTGCCGTCCTGATCCCGTTGTCGGAGCATTGGAGTGCGGTACCGGCGACATGAGTGCCGTGACTGCCTCTGGGGTTGGTCGGTTCCGGCTCGGCCGATGGGGCGCCGGTGGTGGCATCGAATGGATACCGAAACGCATGGCACGCCAGATCCTCGCCACCGGCAGAGACTCCTCCGTCGATGACGGCCAGCGTGATTCCGCTCCCCTCGCCAGACTCCCAAGCATCAGGGACCCCCACGTCCGACAGATGCCATTGATCGGGGAAGTATGGGTCGTTCGGTGGCGAGGGAGCGAACAATTCGTAGCGGTAGTTGAGGCTCGCGGCCTCGATGCCGGGTGTGAGATTGAGCCGCTCGACCGCCTGCTCCGGGCTCTCGCCTCGACGTACCGGCACAGCGACCCATGCAGGGGCGTGGCCTTGCGCTTGAAGACCAGCGGAGGTCCTCTGGACGAGCACCGTCTCGGACTCGACACTGTGCCCTCGACCCGGACGGTCGGGATTCGGCTCGGCAGCGGAGGGAGATGTTGCTGTGAATCCGAGCAACAGCACAACCACAATCGTGACCACGGCAGCGTGCCGAAAGGTGGTCGTGTAGGCGTGCACCGTGATCTCCCTGTGATCAGTCATCAGTCGACCGCTGGAACGCTACCCGCGCGGCCGCTGTACGCGGACGAGACGAATATGGCCGGAGACTGACTCAGTCGATCGGGACGAGCGGATTGTACGTATGCGTCCAACGTTCGGTCGTGACGGTGCCATCTGTGTGACGAATGGCGCGCGTGACCACCATGTCACCTCCGCCTGCCGTCGTGGCCCAGCCGCTGACTCCTGCCGTGACGATTCGACCGTCGTTCCAACCCCAGAAATCGACCGTGACCGAGTCCGAGGTGTGGCTCGTATCGATCATGACCGGTGTCGACGTGTCGTTGCGGAACCTCACGTCAGGGCCGGTCCATCCCAGGGTCGCCTCCCGACCCATGGGATACCGGGAGAAGTAGATCGAATGCGGCCGGTGGTACACGTCCTCGTAGCCGCCGAAGAAGATCGCGTTGTACAGCGTGGTGGCAAACTGGCTGGTTCCGCCGCCGATGTTCACCGGACTGTCGCAGCAGTAGATCTCGCCGTCGATGATCGCTCCTGCGGGCACGTACCCCTTCTCGAGCGTTCGCTGACCGACATGACCATTCAACGAGAACGTCGCTCCCGGGGCAACGACGACACCGTCGGTGGCATCGGCGATGAGTTGGATGTTCGTGTTGCGATCCTGTCCCGGTGTGTAGTAGGTCGTGAAGGTCGATACACGGACCCGTGGCGTGCATGGTTTGCCGATGATCGCCGCGATCCTGTTCGCCGTCGGACCCGGGACCGCCTTTTCGGATAGAAGGAGTAGCGGGTCGGATCCTGTGAGCGGTACTCCGGCCAGGGCGTCGGGGAAGTTCTCGGACGTTGCGAGGTACACCGTGCTCGGTCCCGATGGGAGCGTGCGGGAGATCACCGCCGCCGTTTCGTATCGATCATGACCGGCGAGACGCGTCACACCACGGGTCGCGTATTGACCGAGCGACGCTTTGACACCGTCGGAAACGGCGGCAGGCCCACCGAGGATCACGATCCTGTCCGGGGTGAGACGCTGCAACTCCGCGGCGGTCGCAGCGGGAAGTCCATCGTTCTCGGCAAGGAGGATCGGGCCGCCGTTGGCAACTGCCGCCGGCCCTCCTGCCAGCGCGTCGGGGAACAGGTCTCCGCGTGCGATGTAGGCCACGGGGATTTCACCAGGTTGAAAGTAGGAGGCGGAGATCGCAGCCACGGTCGAGTACCGGTCCGCACCTGTGATGCGGGTGACTGTGTAGGAAGTGGCGAGGTCTGTTTCAACCGAGGACGCGATTGAACCGGTCCCGCCGAGGATGATCACTTGGGTGGCCCCTAGACGTTGAATCTCGGCCCGCGTCTCAGCGGGAAGCGAGTCCGTTCGGGTCAACAGGAGCGGAGCGTTCCGGAGCGCGGCGATCGGTCCGGCGGCTACCGCCTCCGGGTAGGAGGTTCCGACGGCGAGATAGACGATGCTCGCCGATTCGAATGCTGCGCGAGACACGGCCGCTGCGGTCGCGTAACGGTCGTGCCCTGAGATGCGGGTGACCGTGCCGTCCGTGCATGACGTGAGGTGGTCGAGAACATTGGAAGAGACGACGCTGGATCCACCGAGAATCACGATGTCGACGTCGCTTGATGACGCGTCTGCTTGGGCGATCGGGGTAGCGGCAAGGAGAGATGTGACCGTCACGAGAGTGATAAGAATGTTGCGCATGGACCTTCATCTCGCCGATCAGATGCCGGAATAGTAACGACGAGGGTCGCCAGCGGAGTCGATATAGGAGAAAACGCTGGAGAATGCCGTCCGGTCTACCGATGGAGTTCTATGAGGTTGCGCCGCGCCGTGAGCACGACGATGATCCTGTTGGCCGTCACACTGACCGCCGTCACGATCTCGATGGGTACGGCGAGGGCTGCCGACGATCAGGTGCCGATCGAGCAGCAAGCGACGGAGGTCTACCCGCTCGTCTTCCCGATCGTCGGTGACACCTACTACTCGGATACCTTCGGCGCTGCCCGGTCGGGTGGGAGGACGCACGAGGGCATCGACATCATGGGATACGGGTGGAAAGGGATCCCGATCGTCGCCGCCCACGCCGGCGTCATCGAACGCACATCTGTTTCATCGGGTAGCGCCTGTTGTGCCATCTGGGGTCTTGCCGCCGACGATGGCTGGGAGACGTGGTACATCCACATGAACAACGACACACCCGGCACCGACGATGGCAATGGCTTTGGGTTCGTGCCCGGCCTCGACGTCGGCACGAGGGTCGAGGCCGGCCAGTTGATCGGCTGGGTCGGTGACAGCGGCAACGCCGAGTGGGTGACACCGCATCTCCACTTCGAACTCCATAAGAACGGCGTCGTCATCAATCCGTACGCATCCCTTCAGGCGGCAACCAAGATCGACATGCCCCGGATCGCAGGAGCGAACCGGTTCACAACCGCCGTGGAGATCTCACAGAGCGCTTATCCGGGCGGTGCGAATGTTGTCTATCTCGCTACGGCCTACAACTTCCCGGATGCCCTCGCCGGCGGCACGGGCGCGGCGCGAACAAACGGCCCGATCCTGCTGTCGGAGGTCGACTCAATCCCCGCGGTCACGCTTGATGAGATCCGTCGCCTTGGCCCGTCGCGGGTCGTGATCCTCGGTGGCGAGGTTGCACTGGCGCCGACCGTCGAAAGGGATCTCTCCGAATTCGGCGTCGACATCGTTCGACTTGCAGGTCTGGACCGCTACGACACGGCGGCACTGATCTCCCGCATGCACTTTGAGCCCGGCGTGAGGTATGCGTTCGTCGCCGGAGGGCTTGACTTCACTGCGGCCGTTGCCGGGGCGCCGGCTGCCGCTCAGAGCCAATCCCCGATGCTGTTGACGAGGCCGGACAGTCTCCCCGCCTACACGCGGGACGAACTCGTTCGTCTTCGGCCGGATGTGATCGTCGTGCTCGGCGGCACCGGAGTCGTGGGAGCATCCGTTGAGCGAGAACTCGCCGCCTACGCCGCATCGGGAACCGTTGAGCGGCTCGCCGGGGAAGACGCGTACGGCACCGCCGTCGCGATCTCCCGATGGGCGCAGCCCGACGGGGCGACGACTGCCTACCTCGCGACGAGCGGCACCTACGTCGATGCGCTCGCCGGGATTGCCGTTGCCGTCCGCGACGGCGCGCCCATCCTCCTCGTTGGTGACGATCTAGACCCCGGTGTTGAGGCTGAACTCGAGCGGCTTGGAGCGAATGACGTCGTTGCGCTCGGAGGTCCGGCCGCCGTGGTGCCGCGGGTAGCGATGCGCATCTGGAACATCCTCAACAACAACGACATGCCCCTCTGGAAGTAGCACCAGACGGTTTGATCTCTTCCTCTTCCATGGAGTGAGGTTGGTGGGCTGGAGGGGCCGTCTGTCGGCCGCGCAGCGTTGCGAAGCTACTCGCTCGCCATCTCAGCCACGGCACCAGTGCGAGCGTTCAGGGAATCGCGTGAACGGTCGTCCCAATGTCGGCCCACTGATAGAGGGCATATGCCTTGGCGTCGGCCTGCCGGACGCAGCCACCGGACCGGTGATAACCGAGTTCAGCTTCGCCTTGCATCGGCTGCCCATTTGAGTACCGGGGGATTGCATGGAAGCCGTACGACCATTGGTTGCCCCACGTATTGGGCCGCACGAACCGCACCATGTATTTCATCGTGATGCCTCCATAGGGGGCCCAGGCGTTCACCGACTTGGAGAACACGGAATACGTTGCGTAGTGGGGGATGCCGACTCGACCAGACACGAGATACGTGTCGACGAGGTTCTCGTTGGCGTCGATCATCCAGATACGCTGCGCCGAGTTCGAGTAGATGATCCGTTTCCCGGATCCAATCTGCGGATAGGGCGGAGCCCACGGGGCGCATGCGCTGCTCGTGCGCCGTGCGATGGCATCGGCGGTGGTCGCATTCAGTTCCGAGGTCGAAGCGAACACAATCGGAGCACCGTGTGTAGCGGGCGTCGCGGACAGTCCGTCCGGGAAGTCGTTCGCGGTAACGACGAAGACCTTGCTTCCGGAAGCCTGCGCAGCGACTGCCGCTGCGGTCGAATACCGCGACGACCCGGCAATGACGCCGTGATCGCTTCAAGTGTCTTCGAATACTTGGCTGACGTCGGGCTGCATCTCCGACTGCTCCATCGCATTCTGCGTCCCGAAGGACGCTTGTTTTTAACGGTTCCCCACATCGACTCGCGACGCAAACGCTGGGAACGAAAAATGAATCGGCTTCGCCCATTGTTGACGCTGGGATTCTTTTGGCCACGCCTGGCTGGGTTTCTTCGGTATCTTGGACGTATCGGTCAACCATTATCGTCCGGAGGAGTTTGCGGTCGAGGCCGAGGCGGCTGGTTTTGCCGTTTCCGATTGGACATTTTTCGCACCCCTTGTCTGGCGAATGCGGTGCGCGACAACGGTGATGCGGGCGAAATGCTGTTTTTTCTGCTGACGGCGAAGCCCGATCATCAACTTTCGGAGGGGGAGGCTGCGGCACTAAGGGCCATGGGCAAGGCAGTGTCCGAATGGAAATCGCGACCGCACCGAAATGGGGCGGGTTCCGAATTGAATCGCATCGTGCGAAAAACCGCTCTGGGATTTGCGGTTGTCGTGGCGCTACCTACGGAATGTGGTTTCTGGCTGCTCGACTACTGCCAGGTATCAGGCCGGGGATGACACTGGTGGTGGAGGCAAAGTATCGTTACGTCACGTCCCATGCAGTTTTTGAAAAAGAGTCTCCCATACGCTTAATGATCTTTGGCGACAGCCGTGTATTGAGTGGGTTTCAGCCCCAGCTATTCGATTCGTTGAGCGGCGGGCGCGTTGAGTCGTTCAATATGGGATTGCCGGGCATACGTGGCTATGTCCCTACGTTAGCACGAGTGCTGAGGCAAAGTGTCAATCGTCCCACGCACGTCTTGATCACGAAACCTTGGGAGCCCAGTCCGCCGCCATGGTGGATGCGACTGAAGGACGACGAATTCATCAATGAACGCGTTTTTCCGTTCAAGAATTTATTGCGAGGTCTTTCGGCCATTATGTTGATTCGCGGCCGAACCCGCGGCGGATTCTGGAACTTTTATGAGGAAGGTCTGCAAAACGCGGGCGAGATATTATCGCCCATCGTGGGTACTATTTCATCGAGTCGCAGAGCTTGTACGCCGATCATCGACTGCCTGACGATTTTCGACTCGAAACCGATACGCCAGATTTACCGTTACAACTCATCTTCCCCCAGAATTCTATTTACCGAGATCTTCTACTGCAACTGCGGGATGAATTTAAGTTCACGATTATTCTGGTTCCCATGTATGTCCGCGAAAGGCAGTACAGCGCGGCGTCGCGCGACGCAACAGTTCGCGCCGAATTGCGGAACAGACGGATCCCGTTTCCGGACCCGACTACCTTCGATTTGAGAATTCGTTTTTTTGGATGTTATTCACACAAATCCCGCCGGAGCGGAGCGCGATACGCGCTATCTCTGGGCTCTCCTTTCGGAAGCGGGAGTACTGGGGCTATCTCCCATACCTAACTGATCGGCTGAGCAAACCCATGTGCGGAATCAGTGGAATTATTCGTCGGGATCCAGAATCCGTGGTGGAGCCGGCCCGGCTGCGGCGCATGAACGAGTCACAACGGCATCGCGGGCCGGACGACGACGGTGAGTGGCTGCACGGCACGCGGCCTTGGCGGGCATCGGCGACTCGTCATCGATGTGAGGCACCGCCGGACGGCAGCCTATGAGCAATGAGAAAGGAAATGTGTGGATTGTGTTTAACGGGGAAATCTATAATTTCAGAAATCTACGCAGCGAACTTCGTGACCAGCACGTTTTCCGTTCGAGTACCGATACAGAAGTAATCCTGCACGCGTACGAAGAGTTGGGAATGGAGTTGATTCCGAGACTTGACGGTATGTTTTCCATGGCGATCGTAGATCTGACTCGACATAAGTTATTTCTGATTGGTGCGAGATCATTCGGTATCAAGCCGCTTCACTACGTTCTGAATCAGGATGAAATCGTGTTCGCCTCCGAAATCAAGGCCATCGTGGCTGGCCACGGAACAGCAGGAAGGCTTGATGCCACGGCAATTAACGATTTCTTCGAATATCAATGGATTCCGGGACCCCACACCGTCTATGAAGATGTCAAGAAGTTGCCTCCCGGCTGCTGGATGGAATTGAATTGGGCCACGTGGGAAACGGCGCATGCATCGCTATTGGCGGCCGGTGTATGCCCCCGTGACCGATCGGCGTCTTGCCGAGTGGGAAGATCAGGCGTCGAGCATGAACTGCAGGCATCAGTGCAGCGTCAACTCGTGGCCGACGTGAACTCGGGCGCCTTCCTCAGTGGTGGAATCGATTCCACACTCGTGGCAACGTATGCCGCAGACAGGCGAGGTTCGTCCTTTAAGACGTTTACGATCGATTTTGAGGATAAGTCCCATTCGGAGGGAGAAAAGGCTCGCGAAGTCGTTCGGACGCTTGGAATCGACGGAGTGTTTCGTACGTTACCACCGTCTCGATTGGACGACCTGGAAAGGCTAGCGTATTTTTACGACGAACCGTTCGCGGATTCGTCGCTGTTGCCGACCGTCGCCGTAAGTGAGGTCGCACGTGAGTCTGTAAAAGTAGTCCTTTCCGGAGATGGAGGAGACGAGTTGTTTTCGGGGTACAAGCATCACGCGCTGGCTTATCGCCTGTCACGCTTCGACTTCGTGCCCAACGCTTGGATGAAAACTATGTTCGGCGCGGGGCGAAAGATTCTTCCGCGCAGTACTCGATGGTACGAATGGTGCCAACGTCTCGGCCAATCGGCCGATCGCCGCCGCCTGACATTGCTGCGCATGCCCGGTCGCGGAGCCCGCCGTAGTGTCATCGCTCCGCCATGGCGAGAGACCGATAGCCAGCGTGAGGCGGGTTTCTGGCAACAAGTGTTCGGCCTCGAAGGTCTGCCGCCCGTGACTCAGGTTCAAATGTGGGATCTGGAGTTCTATCTCCCCAACGACATGCTGGTCAAGATCGACCGAGCCAGTATGTCCGTAAGCCTAGAGTCACGGGTACCCTTACTATGCCCCCGACTTGCCGAATTGGCGTTTCAGATTCCCGAGTCGCAACGTTATAACCCGACGACCTCGAAGCCCCTATTGCGCATTACGGCACGGCGCTACGGGCCATCGATCGCAGCGGCAGAGAAACAGGGATTCTCAATCCCCCGCCGCGAGTGGATGCGGCAGGCGGCAACAGAGGAGGTGGAGCGGTCGATGGTGGCGGGGCCCGCCGTGAGGGACGGCATTTTGCATCCGCCAGGTATTCACGCACTTTTTCAGTCCGTACGACGTAAACCGAACCGCTGGCTGGTCGATCGCAGCGAAGAGCTGTTTTCGCTCCTGGTGTTTCACCATTGGTGGGAGTGCCACCGGCCCTAGGCGGAGCTTGTTCTTGCTCAGCAGTCAACTCAACATGTTGGATATCCCCCCTCGCCCAGTCACCAAGTCATCAGAGGTAGGTCGCCCGGTGCGCGTGGCATTCGTCGTGAATACACTTACCGCGGGAGGAACGGAACGAAACGTTCTGGCATTCTGCCGAAGCGTCGACCGCTCTCGCTTCGTGCCAGAAGTTCATACGCTGCTGCCCGTCGGACAACTCACCGACGCCGTGACCGCGACCGGAGTAACCATCAAGTGCCACCACCGAACACATGCCTACAGTCCGTGGGCCGCCTTGCGATGCGCTCGAACGCTGGCAGATGTGCGGGTCGACATTATGCACGTTTTTTCTCACGCCGCCGCAGTGAACGTGGCTTTGGCTCGCAGGCTCTTCGGATTGTCGATACCGCTGATTTACTCCGAGGGAACTTCACTGCCGAAAGGGGGATGGAGGTACCGTCTTGATTGCTCGGAGCCGACGTCAGTTCGACGCGTTTGCCGCCAACTCTCCCGCGTCACGGACCAAGCTCATTCAAGAGAACGTGGACCTTCAGAAGATCCATTGGATTCCCAATGGTCATCAACTCAAGTCCTATGAAGAGGTGCTGAAGTATCCGAAGGCCGATTTGCGAAAACAGCTGGAGTTGCCAGCAGACCAACGCATCGTGCTGTTTTGTGGTCGGTTGGAGAGTACAAAGCGCGTGCAAGATTTAATCGAGGGTTTTGCGAGCTTGCGAAAAACATTCAAACGTGCTCTTGCTCATTGTGGGGGACGGTCCGCAGCGAGCACATCTGGAGGCGGCATCGCAAGAGTTTGGTGTTGCGACGCGCGTCAAGTTCCTGGGTTATCGCGACAATGTTCTATTGTGGCTGAGAGCGAGCGACGTGTTCGCTTTTCCGTCGGAGTTGGAGGGGCTTCCGAACGCGGTGGTGGAAGCGGCGTTAATGCAGGTCCCGATCATCGCGTGTGATATTCCGGGCGTTCGGGCGATCGTGGGCGATTCGGCTGACGCGGTGCTCATTCCCTGCCGAAAACCGAACCAATTGTCCGTGGCGATTCAAGGCGTGCTCGAGGATTCTACCAAGTCGTAGCAAGATGGCGAAGCAACTTTCCGTTCGCGTAGCCCAGGACTATAGCATGGAATCGTCACTGCGAAGACTTTACGAATTGTACGACGACGTGCTCAGTCCACCGATCGAGTCCAACGATCGGCTGTCGCGACCGCGCGAAGGAATATAGCGAACTATGTTATTCAATTCCTGGCAGTTTTTCCTGTTCTACACTTTGTTTCTGTTGTTGTATTTTGGGTGCAACACAAAGTCCCGCTGGTTAATTATCTTGCTGGCCAGCTATTTGTTTTACATGGCTTGGCGACCCGAATATGGCTTGTTGATCGCCTTTGTGACAATCGCAAACTACTTGGCAGGGGTGGCGATCACGCGTTGGCGGGCCTATGCGACCTGGTGGCTCGTGGTCAGCCTGCTGGTTAGTCTCGGGCTGCTGGCGTTCTACAAGTACACAAACTTCGCCTTGCAGTCTCTGGCAGCCGTTCGCGGTTGGAACGGGGGTTCCCCCGAGTATACGCCCTGGGATATCGTGCTACCCGTGGGTATTTCATTCTTTACGTTCCAGGCATTGGCTTACACCATCGACGTCTATTGGGGTCACA
>CAVQRN010000011.1:0-44484 GCA_963715255.1 uncultured Actinomycetota bacterium
AATGACCTGCACGGCCGCCTGCTGAACCACCCGGTCCGCAACAGTGGGAATCCCTAACGGACGAACCCGCCCGTCAGGCTTCGGGATCTCGACCCGCCGCACCGGCGGCGGCACATACCGCTGCGCGGACAGCAACCGACGCCGCAGACCGCCGAGTTGATGCTCAGCATCAACAGCGAACGCCGCGACCGATTGGCCATCCACCCCCGCCGCCCCAGCATTCGCCCGGACCTTGGCCCACGCGGCAGCCAGATTGGCCGGATCGGCAACAGCTTCCAACACTTCACCCATACAGGCGAACCTCCACTCCTGTCTCAGCCTCTCCCCTCACCTCGTGCCATCGGCCGGGCAGCCAGCCTCGTCTCCCCGCTCGGCGGTCAGAAACTGATCCCAGTTATCCCCAATAGACGTGACGTTCGCTTCAAGGCTTGGTCTCGGTCGGCTCCTTCACCAAACACCGACACTCCTCTCAGAACGCCGTGTCGCCCCCCAACCACGCGAGGGATCAGCGGGCATTACCCCGCCTTCATCACTACTACGAGCCGTCTGACTTCTCGGAGAGCATCAGCTGGCGTTTCCCAATTTCGGTTATCGCCTCGCCTACCAACCCAAAGGATCGGACCCTACGAGATCTCCCTGGATCATCCCAATGGCGTTGTCACCGCGTGCCAGCCGCAACCACCCCCTGACGCCCCCGACCGTCAAACCGTTCCATGAGACTGGGCCAACAGGCTGTCTCCTGCACGATCAGGGTCCTCGGCTTCCAGTCTGCGCGTTATGTCGCCACATCAGAAGGCCTTACAACGATTCACTACACGTTCCGGCCCGCGGTCTCGTCTCAGCCCCCTCCGCACCCCCGGTCACCCGGACGCACTGGGCCTCAACTACCAAACTACAACGGCCAAAGCTCGGGAAGGACTTCCACCTCCTCACCATCGGAACTGCCAGGCGTACACGCGAGGAAGGCCCGTCCGAAGACGGGCCCACTTCGCTTCCACGTTGGCGCCAGCTAGGCCGGAATCACATCCAGCGTAACCGAGAACTGAACCTCGGAGTGCGGCTCGAGGATCACCTCGTGAAGGCCGATCTCTTTGATCGGGCCATCGATCCGAATGATCTTGCGGTCGACAACGATCCCGGTGAACTTCGAGATTGCGGCGGCGATATCACCCTCGCCTATCGATCCGAACAGTTTGCCCTCGTCGCCGGCGCGGGCCGCGACCACGACCCTGGTCCCGGTGAGTGACTGGGCATAGCCCTCTGCCTCTTGACGGGCGGCCAGCAATGCCTCCTCGCGGGCAACTCGCATCGAATTGGCCTCGCGGAGCGCCCCGTCGGTCGCCTTGACGGCGAACGACCTTGGGACGAGATAGTTGCGTGCGTATCCATCGGAGACGTTGACAACCTCACCTTTGTTGCCGAGATCGGCAACGTCCTTCGTGAGAATCAACTTCATTTGCTCGGCCTCGTCGCAAGGTAGGGCAGCAGGGCCATTTCACGAGCATTCTTGATTGCCGTGGAGACCTGACGCTGACGTTTCTCGCTCAATCCGGTGACGCGGCGCGAGCGAATCTTGCCCCGATCGGACATGAACTTGCGCAGCAGCGCTACGTCCTTGTAGTCGACTAGTTCGTCCGCTTTGAAGCGGTAGACGATGCGCTTCCGCCGACCCCTGTCCTCGGATGGTCGGCGTCGCGTCGTCCGTGTGCTTCGTGTCTTTGCCATCGGTGTTCTCCTTTAGAAGGGTGCCTCGTCGGGCCCGGGGTTCTCGCGAGCGACCGGGGCCGCAGGCTGGCCCTGCCCCTGTCCCTCACTTGACCAACCGCCGTCGGCCCTGGGCGTCTTCGTGACCGTTGCGGTGGCCCAGCGGATCGACGGGCCGATCTCCTTGATGTCGATCTCGATGATCGACCGCTTGTCGCCGTCCTGGGTCTCCCAGGATCGTTGCTGAAGTTCGCCGACCACGATGACGCGCATTCCCTTGGTGAGGGATTCGGCCACGTTTTCGCCCAGGTCGCGCCAGCACGTGCCACCGAAGAAACTCGTCTCTTCCTGCCACTCGCCCTGGCTCTGATATCGCTTGTTTACGGCGAAACGCACTTTGGTCATCGCGACGCCGCTCGGGGTGAATCGGAGTTCCGGCTCTTCGACGAGGTTGCCGATCAAGGTCACACTATTCACGTTGCTCATGTTGTCTCTCTTCTCTCGCTTCCTGTACCCCCCGCATCATGAGGGGAGCGTGTGACAGGAATCAACCCTCTCGATCGGTCCTCCGAATGAGTTTGTGACGGACGACGGCGTCGGACAACGACAACGCGTGGTCGAGCGCGTCGACGAGGACGGTATCGCCTTCGAAGTCGAGGACGGAGTAGTAGCCCTCATTCATGTGGTCGATTTCGTAGGCGAAGCGTCGCTTCCCCCAGAAATCGGTCCCGGTTACGTTGCCGCTGGTGTCGATCGTCGCGGAGACTTCCTCGACCTGTTTGCGGACATCCGATTCGACCATGTCTGGCCTGTGGATGATCATCAGCTCGTACGAGCGCATGGATATCAACTCCTCTGGACGTTCGCGGTGCGAACGGTCCCCGAAGGGACAGGATCTGGCAGCCGTGAAGCCGCGTTCGACGCCACTCCGGTATCCGGGCGGCGGTGTACGCCGATGATTGTACCGCGCACCGTCCGGTAGCCGCCGGGGTCTGCCAGCCGATTTGCCGCCCGCGTCTTCGTTCGCAGCGGTTGTGTTTGTGGGCACAAACGACGAACTCAGTCGTCGGCGAGTTCGAGGCCCGATCCTTCTGTCACGAGATCCAGAGCTCCTGCCGGGGCTTCCACCGCATATCGGTATGGGCTCGACGGGCGATATCCCGGGCACGGATCCTCTGTGCACGGCTCCATGGTGAACCGGTCGACAAACCCGCCGCCGACATCGAAGAAGGCTATGTCGAGAGCGATGAGCGTGTTCTTCATCCAGAACCCCCCTTCGGTATCGGACGGGAAGACGAACAGCATGCCGTCAAGGCCGCCGAGGTCGGTCACACCCATCAGCCCCTGCGAACGCTGATCCGGGGTCTCGGCCACAGCGACGGCCAACTGCCTCCCGTCGATGGTGATCGTCCTCGTTTCGAATCCCTCCAATTCGACAGGATCGCCCGATCCACAGGCGGCGAGCAGCAGGGAGAGCGAGACGGCGAGCGTCAGGAAAGAACGGAACGTCACGGTCCGAAACCTATCGTGCTCGGTGGTCAGTGCTCGACACTTGCCTCCGAATCGACGAGATCTCGCAGGATCTCGTACGACTCGTCTGGCATGTGATACGTCTCGTCTGACGACGGGAACGCCCCGGACTGCACGTCGGCGAAGAACCGCTTGAGCGCATCGACGGCGTCGTCGGCAAGGCTCGCATAGGGACGCACGAACTTCGGCAGGTACTCCCCTCCACCGAGGCCCAGGACGTCATGCAGGACAAGGACCTGACCGTCGCATCCGGCCCCTGCGCCGATCCCGATGGTCGGAACCGGCACCTCTGCGGTGACGATCTGCGCCACCCGATCCGGGACTCCTTCGAGAACGATGGCGAACACTCCGGCATCGGCGAGCGCTTGCGCGTCGCTGATCATCTCATACGCGGCGTGGACCTCTTTGCCCTGCACCCGGTAGCCGCCCATCGCGTTCACGGACTGAGGGGTAAGGCCGAGGTGACCCATGACCGGAATCTCTGCATCGAGAACGGCAGCGATCACACCGAGGCGTTTGCGCCCCCCCTCGATCTTCACGGCTGTGGCACCGCCTTCGCGAACGAGCCGGGCGGCGTTGAGCACCGTGTCCTCGGGCGACACGTGGAAACTCATCCACGGCATGTCCCCCACAACGAGGGCACTGGGTTCGGCTCGTGTGACAGCCGCGCTGTGGTGGACCATCACGTCCATGTCGACGGAGAGCGTGTCGGTGTGACCGAGAACAACGTTGGCGACCGAGTCGCCGACGAGGATGATGTCCGCGCCGGCCCGATCCGCAATCTTGGCTGTCGGATAGTCGTAGGCGGTGACCATCCGAATCTTCGCCCCGCCTTTTCTGGCGCGAATCTCCGGCGCTGTGATCGTGTTCATCGATTGCTCCTCTCTCCCCACCCGCCGGGTTGGGGGACGCGTCGCAGCATTAGGACGGCGCTCGCTTCGGCCTCGGCCGCCCGGAGGGGTCGCCCGTGCCTGAACGCTTCAGTGTGAACGCTAGCGGTCGCGCACGTGTTCCGGGCCATCTGTGCCGGTCGGTGCGGTACCGTTGCACCCATGGCGCGCAAAGACATCACCATGACCGACGAGGAAGTCACCGCCTTCCTCGACGAGACCGCGGTCCTCGAAGTTGCGACGATCGGCAGCAACGGCTGGCCGCACCTCGCTCCGATGTGGTTCGTGATGGAGGACGACCGGATCGTCTTCCGTTCATTCACCAGGTCACAGAAGGTCCTGAACCTCCAGCGCGATCCTCGTCTCACCGTCTTGGCCGAAGACGGGGACACCTACGAGGAGCTCAGGGGGGTGATGATCAAGGCCGAGGCCCGTCTGGTCGAGGACCCGGCCTACGTCCTCGCCATCTACGGGCGCCTTGCTGCCAAGTACGCGATGGTTGGACCTGCGCCCGTCGAACTCTCCGACGAGGATCTCGAGGCCGCCTTCGGCCGGTTCGCGTCAAAGAACACAGCCGTCGTCGTGGAACCGGTGAAGACCGCCTCCTGGGATCACCGCAAGATCGGTGGCGGCTACTAGGAACTCGGGATCGTTCAGCAGCCTGGAGCGACAGGTCGAGCAAGCGTTCTCAGGACGTCTCTCAGTCGGCGCAAATGTCGAGGATGGCGTCGCCATGTGCTTCGAGCTTCGCGGGACCGATGCCGGGGATCGAGGCCAGTTGGGTCTCCGTCTGTGGCCGTATGCCTGCGATCATGTCGATCGTGGCATCGTGGAGAATCACGTAGGCCGGCATCCCCGTCGCTCGTGCGGTCGCGAGCCGCCATGCCTTCAATCGGTCAACGAGATCGGCATCGGGGGTGATGGTCTCTGACTGTGGCGTGAGGGGACCCCTGCGATCTCCCGCCTTGACGTCATCGCCCCATCGGACCTGGATCTGTCCTCCACCGTCCGCTTCGATCCAGACGCCGTCGGCGTCGATCTCTGCCACCACCCCGCTGATGCCACCGTCAATGGCAACGGTATCGCCCACTTCGGCACCGATTCCCCTGGCCTTTCGCTCAAGACGCTGGCTGCGCTTGGCGGGTTCCGTCTCGACGGTTCGTGACGCCTGTCCGGTGAGTTCGTCGAGGAACCGGGAGGGATTGTCGACGTCGGACAGGATCGCGACCTGTCCGATTCCTCGTGTGATCGCCACGTGGAGGATCCGTCGCTCCTCTTCGATGTCGGTCGCGAGGTCATGAGGAAGAAGACCCCGATCCACACCGAAGACCACCACCCGGTCCCATTCGAGACCTTTCGCTCGATGCACCGTCGACAGGGTCACGCCGTCCGAACCCGACCGGCCGATCATCTCAGCGAGCCAGGACTCGAAATTCGAGGCGGTCGGGTGGATCGCAGCCGCTCGCCGTAGTGCAACGAGGTCGTCGGACTGGGCCGAGCGATCGGCGCGGCTGCGTCCGCTATCGAGCGCCAGCGCCGAGGTTTCCAGCCCGACCCGCCGGATTACGACGTCAAGGAGGGCCGCTGCGTCGTCTTGTTCGGCGGCAATCGCCACCCGTTCCAGGTCTTCCACGAAACCGTCCCACCTTTGCGCCTGCTTGCCTGCGAGATCTCGCTTCGCTGCGGCCACCGTGCCGAGGTCGTAGAAGCGTCGCCCTCCGAGCAGATCGGCGGCGAGTCGGTTGAGTCCGCGTGATGGCCTCCGCACCGCAATCATCAGATCCGAAAGCGACATGCGTTCCGGGTCGAGACCGAGACGCATCCAGGCGAGTGTCGCCGTGACGACGGTGCGAGTGAGAATCCCGCGGGTGATAGGCGACGAGAAGGGCACAGCCCTCTCGGCGAGGGCGACGTGGACGGGGAGGAGAGCGGAATTGACGCGGGCAAGGACGGCAATGTCGACCGGGTCGATCTCTTCGAGCCACCCCTCGATGAGATCGGCCGCATTGAGAGCGAGATGCGCTCCGTTCACACGATCAACCGTGAAGGAATCGGGTCGCTCGCTGGAATCGGGCGCTGCCGTGATCGTCTTCTCGATCCGCCGGTCGTTGTACGAAAGGAGTTTCTTCGCGGCGGTCACAACCGGAACCGGACACCGGTAGTTGACCTCCAGCGGATGCGAGTCGGCACCGGGGAAGAGACGGTCGTAGTCGATGAGATAACCCGGGTCGGCGCCCGCGTATCCGTAGATCGTCTGGTCGTCATCGCCGACACCGAACACCTCGAGTTGCGGAGAAGCGAGGAGTCGGATGAGAAGCAGGTACCCACCGGTGAGATCCTGGAACTCGTCGACGAGCACATGCCGGCAACGGTCTTGCCATCGGCGACGAAGGACCGGGTCGGCGAGCAGCGCCTCGATGGCGCCGTAGACTTGTTCGTCGAAGTCGGCTTCATTGTGAAGCCGCAACCGTTCTCGGTACACGGCATAGATCGTGGCGAAGCCTGGGACGCCGTCACGCTCCTCCTCGACAGTCTCGGGCGAGCGAAGGGCAATCCGGGTTTCGGAGAGCGCCTCCATGTACGGACCGACGGTGTCGGTGTTGGGTCGCCTCGGTGCCTGCACGATGGGATCAAGGCGTGATCGCACTTCCCTCTCGTCGAGAAGCATCAGATCACCGCGGGCATCGCGAAGAATCTCCCACCCGAGGGAGTGCACGGTTCGGACAAGGGCCCCACCGGTCGCCCCCGCTCGCTGACGCAATTCTGCTGCCGCCTTCGTGTTGTACGCAAGGGCGCAGAGCGTCGACGGCTCTATCGCCCGGTCGTCGAGCAGGTGCCGGAGACGGGCCGTGAGGGTACGGGTCTTGCCAGAACCGGCCGGAGCGATGATGCGAGCCGGACCGGAGCTGTGGTTCGCGGCAGCGGCCTGGTCCGGAGCGAGTCCCCCGTCGAGCGGCGCATAGACCCTCGCCGGATCAAGCCGTCCCAGAGTCACGGTTTCTGCGTGCACGACGGCTTCCCTCGCCTCGACCGGTCCTCGGGGACCACCGTCGATCCATGCCGGAGTTCCGTCGGGAAGGAAGACATCGGCAGGACCTCCCTCGGTGGCTCCGATCGCGGCCGCCTTGACCGACCACCACCACTTGGGTGTTCCACTCCTTGCGTCATAGCAGTTCGCCCATACGAGGAAGTGGAGTCGCTCGAGGGGAAAGACGAAGGTGGAACCGACCTCATAGGGTTCTCGGTCCTCGATCTCGGGCGCTCGGAGCGCGGACGGGTCGACGCCGAGTTCGATGACGACCGATTCGCGGGTGACCCAGGCGCGATGGAGCCGGTCGATCGTTGCTTCCGGATCGGTGAGGGTCGCTTCATCGATACGCACGAGCGATGCCCCTTCCCACGGTTCGGGAATGGATGCATCGACGTCGATCACCACGGATCGACCGAGTAGTGCGGGATCAGTCACGACGGCGAGGTTAGGACGAGCCGGTGACGAGGAACGGGGAGCGGTCATTGTTATATCGATCCGCTATACTTATATCGATTCGATATATTGGAGACCGCTCGTGCTCGACTTCGCCATCCTTGGACTGCTTCGTGAACAGCCGCGACATGGCTACGAATTGAAGCGCGCCCTCGGTGACCTCGGCTTCTGGCAGGTCTCGTTCGGGTCCCTCTACCCGGCGCTCAGACGCCTGGAGAAACAGGGGCTCATCGAGGCCGCCAGGGGCGAAGGGCGTCGCAAGGCGTACCGGGTGACGGAGCCGGGACGTCTCCGGTTCGGCGAGATGCTGGCGGAGTCCGGTGACGATTCGGACCGCGACTTCCAGCTCCGTCTGGCATTTCTCGGGTATGTCGAACCGGAGAGTCGCCTCGCCGTCCTCGAGGACCGCAGAACGGCACTTCAGGACCGGCTTCACGGCGCACGACGCTCCTTCCGGGGGGCACGGAGCAGCACCGGAAACCCGGATCGATATCGAATGGCGCTCATGGAGCGAAGAGTCCGGTCGACCGAGGCGGACATCGCCTGGCTCGACGAACTCATCGCAGGCGAGCGAAGCGCCACCGCCGGCGCATGAGTCCACAGAACGAGGAGAAGATCATGTCCAACAAAGTACGGGTTGCGATCGCAGGGCTCGGCAACTGCGCCAACTCTCTCATCCAGGGCGTCGAGTACTACCGCGATGCCGATCCGTCTCTCAAGGTCCCCGGGTTGATGCACGTCGACCTCGGTGGGTACCACGTCGGTGACGTCGAGTTCGTTGCCGCCTTCGACGTCGACGCTACGAAGGTCGGCCAGGACGTCTCAAAGGCCATGTGGGCAGGGATGAACAACACGATCGAGTTCGCCCAAGTACCCAGTCTTGATATCCGGGTTATGAGGGGCCCGACCCTCGACGGTCTGGGCACGTTCTACGTCGACGAGGTCGAGGAATCGCCCGAGGGCCCGGTCGACGTCGCTCAGGTCCTCAGAGACACGAAGACCGACGTGCTCGTCTCATACCTGCCGGTCGGCTCGGAGAATGCAACCAAGTTCTATGCACAGGCGGCGCTCGACGCAGGAGTGGGCTTCGTCAACGCGATCCCCGTGTTCATCGCGTCGGATCCGGAGTGGGCACAGAAGTTCGTCGACGCCAATCTGCCCATCGTCGGTGACGACATCAAGTCTCAGGTGGGCGCCACGATCGTCCACCGTCAACTCGCGCGTCTCTTCGAGGACCGCGGTGTCAAGATCGACCAAACCTACCAGCTGAACTTCGGCGGGAATATGGACTTCAAGAACATGCTCGAGCGTGAGCGTCTTGTGTCCAAGAAGATCTCGAAGACGCAGTCGGTAACGAGCCAGATAGAGCGCCGGATCAACTCCGATTCGGTCCACATCGGCCCATCGGACCACGTGCCGTGGCTCTCCGATCGCAAGTGGGCGTACATTCGTCTCGAGGGCACCTCGTTCGGTGACGTGCCGCTGAACGTTGAGTTGAAGCTCGAGGTGTGGGACTCCCCCAACTCGGCCGGCGTGATCATCGATGCGGTCCGCGCAGCGAAGATCGCCCTCGATCGTGGCGTCGGCGGTCCCCTCCTCGCACCGTCGTCGTATTTCATGAAGTCGCCCCCGGTGCAGTATCACGACTCGGTGGCGCACGACAACGTGGAAGCGTTCATCACCGGTGACGGCGACCTGGCCTGTGACCTGGAGACGTTCCTCTCCGCGTAGTCCACACGGCGATCGACAGAGATGGGCGGTCCTCCGGGGCTGCTCTTTTCGCGTGCAGTTCGCGGTCTTGCATCGATGCCGACGACATGCGATCCGTAGCAGCGCAAGACCCCTGGTAGGCGATTGGGAGGTCTTCGACGAGCACCATCGATCGTTCACGGGGGTTGACAGTGACGAACGGTTGACATACGGTTGCGTCATGGCCATCCCCATCACTGATATGAGCCCCGAGAGAGCGGCTGCCGTCCTCTCCCGGTCCGACCCGGCATGGACCAGGAGGCTTGTCGACGAACTCGACCGAACCATCCGAACGGAGCCGCTAGAACGATTCACGGCGCTGTGGGATCTCTCGAACGCCGCGGCTGCCCGGGTCTTCGGCGTCTCCCGCCAGGCGTTCTCGAAGTGGCTCCAGACCGGTCCGCCCGCAACACGTTCTTCCGCCGTGGCCGATCTCGCCACCGCAACCGATCTCCTCGATCGCTACGTGAAGAGGGAGCGCATCCCGGCGGTGGTTCGGCGCGCCTCCCCTCGTCTCGGCGGCATGTCCCTACTTGAACTCGCCACTACAGGAGACACACGGGCGGTCGCCGAATCGGTCTCTACGATGTTCGACCTGCGTCGCATTCAGCCATGATCGAGCCCCTGCCGGACCGACTCCCCGACGGACATCGTTGGCTTCGGGTCGCCGATGAGAGCTGGGACGATCCCCTTGATCCCGCGTTTGCTCAACAGCACGGCGGAAGGTGGAACCCGCCCAGTTCCTTCCCCGCGCTCTACCTCAACGAGGACCTCCGCACGGCCCGAGCGCAGATCGCCCATATGCTCGACGGTTCGCCTGTCGATCCGGAGGACCTCGACGCGCCATATGTCCTCGTGACGGTATCTCTGCCTGGAGGTCAGATCGCTGCAGATGCTGTGACCGACGCAGGCATCAGCGGCCTTGGACTACCTCCCACCTACCCGATGGCCAACGGTGCTCCCGTGCCCCACGAAGACTGCCAACCGATCGGCGCTGCCGTCAAACTCGGTGGCCTCCGGGGAATTCACGCCCGCTCCGCGGCGACCCGGGATGGATCTGGTCGGGAGTTGGCATGGTTCCCGGCCCGGCCATCGTCGAAAGCGCGGCGCGTCGCACCGGATCGGCCGTTTGCCGACTGGTGGTATCCAGAAGCCGTCGGGTGATTCCTGAGATCGTTTGCGCGTAGAACCACACTGCAGGTGGTCGCAAGCACAACCGACGGGTCAGAGGCGGTCGCGCAACCAGGCGATGTCCGCGGCTTGGTCCTCCGCGTCACCCGGGGTCTCGACGACGACGGGGGCATTCGCATCCCGAATCGACCCGACGAGTAGCTCCTCCGGAATCTCGCCGCTTCCGAAGTTGGCGTGCCGGTCGCGGTGGCTGCCGAACGGGTCACGCGAGTCGTTCCCGTGCACGAGAGCGATTCCTCCCGTGTACTTCGTGATCCTTTCCACCGCCGTTGTCAGGTCTGCTCCTGCGGCCCATGCGTGGCAGGTGTCGAGACACACTCCGACATTGAAATCGCCGATCGCCGCCCACAACGGTCCGTAGTTGTCGAGGTTCTGCATCACGGTGTTCCCGGCCCCGGCGGTGTTCTCAACCAGAACGGGCACCGTGGCGTCGAACGAGTCGAGCGCCTTGAACCAGCGCTCGAAACCGACATCGACCTCCTCGTCGGCGCCGACGCTGCCGCCGTGCACAATGACGCCCTTCGCCCCGATCAACGCCGAGGCTTCGACGGTCTGAGCGAGCATCTTCCGCGACGGAATCCTCACCCGATTGTTCGGCGACGCCAGGTTCAGGAGATAGGGAGCATGAACATAGATGTCGATGGCCGCTCCCCGGAGTTGCTCGGCGTCGGTTCTCGGAATCGGCTTCTTCCACGCCTGCGGATTCGACACGAAGATCTGCACGACGTCGGCTTCCCTCGCCCCTGCTTCCCCAATCGGGTCTGCGGCCGGAACATGGGATCCGATCTTGAGATCAGTCATCTTGCGCTTCCTCCTCCGTCGCGAGCCGACGTGCATGCTCGAGGGCGATGCCGGCGTGGATGGCGACCTCCCCAATCGGTTTCTCCCAACCGGTCGCGTCGATCTGCAGACGGTTGCCATCCCACGATGCGCCCCATGGCTCAGAGGGAAGACCTTCCGGGTCGACGAAGTCGATCACCAAAACGTCATGGGGGGGCCCGCCGTCCGGGTCTTGCTCGGCAGCGCAGTAGACGCTGTCGATAGCGTCCCACGACACGAAGACCGGATCGTCGCCCGGCGCTCCGACGGCAATGACGACACCATCCTCGCGGAGTACCAGCACCGGAGAGCGTCGGATCAGTGAGGTCACCGCATATCCGAAGAGGCCGGCACCGCCGACGAGCATGAACGCTCCCCATACGTAGTCGGCCCGGCGCTGATTTCGACCTTTGGAGGTGATCTCGTCGTTGTAGGTGTCGGGAGGCGTTGAGGCCCAATGGCCCCACATGACGTCCACGGCCCCCAGCATCAACAACAGCCCGACAAGTCCGAACAAGAACAGTTGGATGGGCGACCGATCAACTCGGAGCAGATTCACGCTTCCACCCCTAGATCCCGCGGAGTAACGAGCGCCAAGTATGGGATTCCCGCCGTCGCAACCTTGGAGGCGGCGACGCCGTCGCTTCTATCCACAAGTGTGATCACTTGGGCGATCCTGATTCCGGCGTCGGAGAGAGCGTCGATCGCTTCGAACATTGCCGATCCGGTGGTTGTGGTGTCCTCGAGGACGGCAACGACGTCGGTCGGTCTGACGGGACCAACGAGGCGGCCTCCCGTTCCGTGTCCCTTGAATTCCTTGCGAACCGAGAACGCCCGCAACGGCCGTTGAGCAGCATGTCCGGCAACAGCGGTAGCGATGGCGATCGGATCGGCACCCATCGTCAACCCGCCAACCGCTGTAACCGACAGATCGAGAACGTCGAGCACCGCCTCCCCGACGGCGATCGCCCCCGCCCCGTCGAACGTGGTCTGACGCGCGTCGATGTACCAATCGGAGACCGCACCCGAGCGTAACGTGAATGGTCCGTCGGTCCGGACTGCATGCGCTTTCAGATGCTGGACGAGTCGGCGTTTGGATGCTGATGCGGGGTTCAAAGAAAATCCCATAAAATCGCTCAAGGAATGTTGGTCGTGGGTCGATACGTTACTCAGACAGGATGCCTTCCTACCTCCCGTCTAAGCCCGAACCGGAGACCGCCGCAAGGCGGTCTTTGGTTCGTCTGGGGCAAGGTGCTCCGCTCGCCCCGTCTTCGGCGCCTCCCCCTGCCGGTACCGCGTGCACTATTCGGCGACCTCCCTCGACCGCTTCCATCTGATTTCGGGGAAGGCAGACAGTGCGCCCCGGCCCTGCGTGATCCGCACCCGGCTCGTGTGGAATCGAGTCGTCCGATCAGCGCCCTATGGTCCAAGTGATGGAACTTCTCTTCATCCGACACGGACAGCCGGCGTGGAGCGTCGACGGGCTGACGCAGTCCGACCCGTTCCTCACCGAGATCGGTCGAAGACAGGCCGAACTCGGAGCGCAACGAATTGTTGACGGCGATCACCCGCTGACCGAACTCGTCGTGTCACCGGCCCGCCGATCACAAGAGACCGCAGAGCCGCTCGCTCGACGAACCGGACTGCCCATCACGACCGTCGACGACATCGTCGAGATCAAGATGCCCGACTGGACGGGCAAACTCGAGGCGACGGTCCGACGCATCTTTCGTGAAGCGCAACACCGGCCACCCGAAGAGTGGTGGGAAGGACTCGACGGGGGCGAGTCGTTCCGGGACTTCCACGATCGGGTGACAAATGCCCTCCTCTGCGTACTGGCCGAACGCGGTGTTCGGCCTGATCCAGACCGTGAGCATCTCTGGTTCGTCGACGATCCCGATCAGCGTATCGCCGTCGTGGCTCATGGCGGCACGAACGTGGTCGCAATCGGGTTTCTGCTCGGAGCGGCTCCGACCCCGTGGGAGTGGGAGCGATTCATCCTCTACCACGCATCGTTCGCGAGACTCCGCGTGGTCCCGCTCGGAGGGGAACACGTCTGGTCCCTCCGCACCTTCAACGACCGGGAGCACCTTCCCATCGACCTCCGAACGCGGTAGCTGCCCTGCGGACCGCGGACTCGCTCGCAGCGCCCTATTTGCCGTAGCGGCGATTTCTCCTGGTGAAGTCGCGCAGAGAACGGAGGAAATCGACGTACCGAAATGCCGGCCAGTAGACGTCGACAAAGGCGTACTCGGCATACGCCGCCTGCCACAACAGGAACCCTGAGAGTCTCGCCTCGCCGGAGGTGCGGATGACGAGGTCGGGATCGGGAAGATCCGCGGTATAGAGATTCGAAGCGATGCCGTCGGCATCGATACGGTCCGCGAGGCCACCGGTGCCGTCAGCAGCGAGTTTCGCAACGAGGTCCTTCACGGCATCAACGATCTCCTGCCGACCTCCGTAGGCAAGGGCGATCGTCACTCTCCGATCTCCGTTCGGCATACGTTCCTCGAGTCGCTTCGTCGCCGCCTGGAGGTCGTCCGGCAGAAGGTCACGGCTCCCGATGAAGCGCACACCCACATCGCGACCGGTCGAAGCGTTCGGAATCTCTTCGAACAACTCCATCAAGACCTCGTAGTACGGAAGAAGCTCCTCGTCAGGTCTCGCAAGATTCTCCTTCGACAACAACCAGCAGGTGACCGCAGGAATCTCGAGGTCATCAGACCAGTTGAGGAACTCGACGAACTTCGCCATCCCGACGCGATACGACGCCTGATAATCGGGAAGACCTTCACTCCGCGCGTAACGGCGGTGTCCGTCGTGGATGATTCCGATGTGGCGTGGGAGGCGTTCCCGGTCGAGCGTCGCGAGCAATCGGTTCTCGTAGAACCGATAGAGCGGTCGAGTCGCTGTCTCACGAAATCCCATGGCGGTCTCATGGTAGGGGCCGCAGAAGGCTGCACACTGCGAACTGGGCCGTGGCAACATAGGGTTCGGCGGGGAGAGAGGAGGCCACCATCGTGGCTATGACGGAAGAACACAAGGTGGCGCTTGCTCAGGGTCGCCGTGAGTCGAAGGCCATCAAGAGTTATCTCGAGGCGATCACCGTGCCGAAGCGCCGGGGTCGTCCCGTGACGCCGGAGTTGCTCGAGGCGAAGATCGCCGCACTCGACGACAAGGTGCTCGCCGAGAGGGACCCACTCGCTCGAGTGGATCTGTATCAGGCGAGGATCGATGCTCAGGCAGCCCTCGATTCGATGACGGCGACGATCGATCTCGCCGCTCTCGAGGTGGGGTTCATCGCGTGCGCTGCCTCCTATTCAGACCGCAAGGGGATCACCTGGCCGGCGTGGCGTGAAGCAGGTGTCTCATCTGCCGTTCTCACTGCCGCCGGAGTGAAACGCACTCGAAAGGGATGACCTCCCCCGCTGTTCGTGCTCGGTGCGGCCCGCGAAGCGGTCGTCGGCGCCAACCCAACAATCACTGCCGGTGTTCGCGCGGTCCGTCGGTATTCTTCTTCCCATGACCCTCCCCTCCCCGCGCTGGACGCTCGGGAAGATGCAGAACCCGGTTCGTGGATTCCTCCACGGAACCGCGGCCGTTGCTGGTTTCGTTGGAACCATCTTCCTCGTAGTCCACGCCCCGAACTGGCCGAGCCAAGTCGCCGTTGTCGTCTTCGGCCTCGCCGTGATGGCGCTCTACACGACGAGTTCGCTCTATCACGCGATCCCGTGGCGAGAGCGTTGGAAGAAACGAATGCAGCGCATTGATCACTCCATGATCTACGTGCTCATCGCGGGAACGTACACTCCCGTCGCCGCGATCGTTCTCGATACACCGTGGCAGTGGATCGTTCTGACGATGGTGTGGTCGATCACGATCGCAGGCGTCATCCAGAAGGGCCTGTTCCCGAAGGTTCCCGGATGGATCTCGGTGATGATGTCGACGGTCCTCGGGTGGATCGGCATCTTCTTCTTCTGGCCCATGATCCAGCGACTCGGCTGGCTTCCGGTCGGATTCGTCCTCGCCGGCGGCGTTCTCTACACCATCGGGATGGTGTTCCTCGTCACCAACCGGCCCCGCTTGTGGCCTCGCGTCTTCTCGTACCACGAGGTGTTTCACATACTGACTGTGTCCGCGACGTTTCTGCATTTCTTCGTGATCTGGCGGTACGTCATCCCACTTGCCGCCGCTTGACCGCAATCGGAGAGATCCCATGCCGACCCTGACCCCTCGAAGCTCTGCCGTATCCGAAGTTCCGGCCGCCGACCCGGAAGCCGCCCTTGCCCACTTCTCGGCGCTGCTGCGCTTCGAGGCCGACTGTTGGGACGTCCACGATGCGATGACGAACGGCCCTCAGGACTTCGTCCTCGTGGACGTTCGGGGACCCGCCGTCTTCGAGAAGGAACACATCCCTGGTGCCGTCAATCTCCCCTACGGTCGGATGGTGGAACGGAGTCTGGCCGAATACCCGGACGACACCCTGTTCGTGATCTATTGCGCCGGGCCGCACTGCAACGCAACGGAGAAGGCGGCGGTACGCCTCGCGAAACTGGGGCGCCCGTTCAAGAAGATGATCGGCGGTGTTGAGGGCTGGCGCGACGAAGGCTTCGAAGTCGTCACCGGCTGATCGTCAATCGCGAGAGACGGCCTCTACCTCGATCTCGACCTTCCACTCCGGTTCGAGCAACGCCGCGACCACGACCATCGTGGCGGCCGGCATCGCGGATCCGAAAACCGTCCGGTGGGCTCGGCCGATCTCCTCGGCATCGTCGCAATCGGTGATGAACATGCGCGTGCGGATGACATCATCGACGGTCGCGCCGAGATCTTCGAGAGCCGCCACGGCAATCGCGCCGCAACGGAGCATCTGATCGTGTGCGGTCGGCGCGAGCGACTCGCCCTCCGGCGGGATCGGGGCTGTACCCGCAATCTCGATCCGATCACCGATGCGCACCCCTCGGGAGAATCCGTAGCGATCCTCATAGGGAGACCACGAACGGGCGAAGTGGCGGATCATCGTTCCTCCTGTCGAGCGGCGAACTGCGGGCCGGCAGAGCGCCGCTACGCACCTGCGGGCTCAGCGTTCGCAGCGTGCCTAGTAGCGCTCGGGGAGACTCGGACCGGGGACCCGGATCAACAGAAGTCGCGCTTCCTCGTATCCGCCGTTGTGGAAGCCATACTCCTCACCCGCGGAGATGTGGATCGTATCGCCCGGCCCTACGCGGAAAGTCGTGCCCGCGACACGGGAATTCCAGATCACCCTTCACCACGACGTACATGCGGTGAGTCTTCTCTGAGATCCTGCTGTCACGTTCAGCGCCCATCGGGACGACGATCTCGGCGACCGACCCTATCGAGAACACCTCCGGGGAGAGCTCGCGTACGGTGAAGTCGCCGAACTCGAACGGAGCAGCGTCTGTGTATCGCTTCAGTTCCATGATCCGATGCTACGCCATTGAGATCCACAAGTATCCGGCCGGGTCGACAAGGACGACTTTCTGTCACACCCACCGGATACGGTGTCCTCATGATCGAGACAACCCCAACCCCCAGCATGACGGACGAAGACATCGAGGCATGGTTCGCCGCGGCCGGATTGAACGCCAGCGTCGTCGAGCGCTGCTCCGTGGCCGGATGCGCTCGCTGCGACCATCGTTCGCTCACAAGAGCCGCCTGAAGCATCACAACGTCGTTCTCCGAGACGCCGTGATACCCCGATGAGAACCGCCTCCACTCTCGAACCCGACGTGGCTGAGCGATTGAGTCAACTCGTGAAGGAACGCAACCTCACCTTCAAGGAGGCCCCACATTCGACGCTCCGCAAAGGCCTCGGCGTGGGGTCGAGGCGCGTCGACACGTCTCCCCACGCGAGACACCTCCGCGCCGTCGGTCGGGAAGCCACCTACGGGAGAACGGTTCGGAGTTCTTCGACCTGCTCGGCCACCGACGCGAACGAGCCACCTCGTGGGGATCGCCTCGCTTCGACCGAACCTCTCGGGTCGAGGAGGTCGAGATCCTCGGGGACCAGCAGCGGGTGCGTGTCCTTCAGATCGCCCGCAGTGACGCTTGTGAAGTCCCTTCCCTCGGCTTTCAGGCTCGCCACAAGTCCACCGACGGTGCGGTGGGCCTCGCGGAACGGCACGCCGCGGGCAACGAGCGCCTCAGAAAGGTCGAGAGCGACGACCCACGACGAAGGTGCGGGAGGGTTGAATTCGGCTGTCTCGATCATCCCCGTCAGGGCCGAGAGCGCCGTCGTGAGCACGTCGTCGGCGTGGAACACCGCCCGCTTGTCCTCCTGAAGGTCCCGGTTGTACGAGAGTGGGAGACCCTTCTGGAGAGCGAGGAGACCCGTCAGATCCCCGATCACCGTTGCGGCTTTGCCGCGAGCGAGTTCGGCGATGTCCGGATTCTTCTTGTGGGGCAGTGCCGACGAGCCGGTCGTGTAGGCATCGTCGTACTCGACCCACGAGTACTCCTCCGTCGCCCACAGGACGAGTTCTTCGCAGAAGCGCGACAGGTGAACCATCGTCTGAGCGACACAAAACACGTACTCCGAAGCGAAATCTCTTGCCGATACCGCGTCGAGCGAGTTCGCGAACGAGGTGTGAAACCCGAGCTTCTCGGCGACCAGGTCCGGGCGGAGCGGCAGCGCACTCCCTGCCGATGCCCCCGCCCCGAGCGGGGAGACATCGATGCGTTCCCGCGCCTCGACGAACCGGTCGGCGTCGCGCAGCAACATCCACGCGTACGCGAGCAGATGGTGGGCGAAGGGAATCGCTTGAGCCTGTTGGAGGTGCGTGTACGAAGCAACGATCAGGTCGCCTGCATCTTCTGCCTGATCGACGAGCACGCGTACAATGTGGTGTATCTGCTCGACCCGATGATCGACGGCACGTCGCAGATAGAGCCGCAGGTCGAGGGCGATCTGGTCGTTCCGGGAGCGTCCGGTGTGGAGACGACCGGAGTCCTCACCGATTAGTTCACCGAGGCGGCGTTCGACGGCGGTGTGCACGTCCTCATCGGTATCCCGAAACTCGAATCGTCCTGCATGGGCCTCTTCAAGGACGTGCTCCAGACCGTCCTTGATCCGGATCACGGCCTCCGCGTCGAGCAAGCCGACCTCACCGAGCATGGCGACGTGGGCGAGCGACCCGGTTACGTCGTCAACGAGCAGACGTCGATCGGATCGGTCGGTCGTGAACCGCCACAGCGACTCGTCGGGCCCGGACGCAAATCGACCTCCCCACAACGTCACGGGGTGCCTCCGGCGCTCCGTGACATCGTCCGCCGCCTGGCCGTTGGCTGTTGGCTGTTGGCTGTTCGCTGCTTGCTCACTCCCCTTCTCCCATTCGCTTCTCTGCGAAGGTCCTCAGTCTGAGGCTCTGGAGACGAATGAATCCGTCGGCGTCGGCCTGGTCGTAGACCTCGTCGGCTTCGAACGTCACCGTCGCTTCGTCGTAGAGGTTGTGACTCGTCGACCGGCGCCCCTCGACCACAACCTGCCCCTTGTACAGCTTCAGTCTTGCCTCTCCGTTCACACGGGTCTGTACGTCGTCCATGAACGCCTGAAGCGCTTCCCGTTCGGGCGAGTACCAGAACCCGTTGTAGACCATCTCCGCATATCGATTCGAGAGTTCGTCGCGCAGATGCGCTACTTCTCGGTCGAGCGTCAGCGACTCCACGGCTCGGTGCGCGTGATAGAGGATCGTCCCGCCGGGCGTCTCGTAGACCCCCCGACTCTTCATCCCGACGAATCGGTTCTCGACGATGTCCACACGGCCGACGCCGTGGCGTCCGCCGAACTCGTTCAACAACGTCAGCAAGGCGACGGGCGCCATCTCGACACCGTTGACCGAGACGGGATTCCCCGATCGGAACCCAACCGTGATGACCTCGGGTTCGTCAGGAGCGTTCTCGGGATCCGTCGTCATTCGGAACATCCCTGGAGGTGGGCCGGCCCACGGATCCTCCAAAGCACCACCCTCATAGGAGACGTGGAGAAGATTCGCATCCATCGAATACGGCATATCGGGAGAGGTCGGCACCGGGATGTCGAAGCGCTTCGCATATACCTCGAGGTCGGCCCGGCCCTTCATGTCCCATTCTCGCCATGGGGCGATCACCTTGATGTCCGGCTTCAGCGCATACGCGGACAGTTCGAACCTGACCTGGTCGTTGCCCTTCCCCGTCGCCCCATGGGCGATGGCGTCCGCTCCGGTCTCCTCCGCCGCCCGCACGAGTCCCTTGGAGATGACCGGACGGGCCAGCGACGTACCCATCAAGTAGTAACCCTCGTACAGAGCGCTCGATCGCACGGCGGGGAACACGAAGTCTTCAACGAACTCGGCCGTCAGGTCCTCGGTGATGGCTTCGACAGCACCGGTTGCGAGCGCCTTCTCGTGCGCCTCCTCAACCTCCGCGCCCTGGCCCACATCTGCGGTGTATGCCACGACCTCGGCTCCGTACTCCTCGATGATCCACCGCAGGATGATCGATGTGTCCAGCCCACCGCTGTAGGCGAGAACGACCTTCTTGATTCCACGTTTCACGTCATACTCCTTCAATGTCTGCGGCAACTGCCGCGACGCCAACTGACTGATCCACAGCGACGAACACCGTGTCGTCGCCGGCCACGGTGCCGATCACACCCGGTATGCCGGCTGCGTCGATCTTCCCTGCCACGAGGTGCGCGGCTCCTGGTGGGACTCGAAGAACAACAAGGGGTTCCGCCGCCATCACCGACTCGACAAACTCGTTCACCGCGACCGCGAGCGCGGATCGCGCACGGCGAACCTCATCGGGATCCAGGATCCGATACCGCGAGACGTCGCCGTCCCGAACCTTCATCGCTCCAACCGCCTCGAGGTCACGTGAGATCGTCGCCTGTGTGACCTCGTGTCCGGCACCAGCAAGCAGAAGGCGCAGCTGTGCCTGGCTCTCGATCGGCTCGCTCGTGACCAGCCGGGTCACCAGCCTCCGCCTCGCCTCGGTGAAACTCACGGGACCGGCTCCTTGGTGATCATCGTCCCTATCCCCTCAGGAGTGAATACCTCGAGGAGGACCGCATGCTGAATGCGGCCGTCGAGAATGTGGACCCTCTCCACACCGTTGTCGATCGCCGCAATGCACGACTCGAGCTTCGGGAGCATCCCTGCCGACACGGTCCCCGAACCCAACAACTCCTTGATGCCGTCCTCGGTCGAGCGTGCGATGAGGGAGTCGTCGTTTCCGAGTACTCCGTAGAGGCCTTCCACGTCAGTGAGGTAGACGAGTTTCTTCGCGCCGACGGCCACTGCGAGCGCCGCTGCAGCGGTGTCGGCGTTGACGTTGTATACGTGCCCGTCTTCCCCTCTTGCAAGTGGGGCGACGACGGGCACGAACCCTTGACTCTGGAGGCTCGTGACCAGGCCGGGGTTGACCAGGGTGATCTCCCCGACGAATCCAAGCCGTTCGTCCTTCGGTCGAGCGACGAAGAGGTTGCCGTCGAGGCCGTTGATGCCGGTAGCGAGACTGCCGTGTGCATTCACCAGCCGGACGATGTCAGGGTTGATCTCCCCTGCGAGCGTCGATTGGACGACTCGGATGGTCTCGGCGTCGGTGATCCGCAAGCCCTCGACCCATTGCGGTTCGACGCCGCGCTGGTGCATTGCCTCGCTGATCCGTGGACCTCCACCGTGAACGATGATTGGGTTGATCCCGACGTAGTGGAGCAATGCGATGTCGTCGGCGAACGTGTCCCTCAATCCCTCGTCAACCATCGCCGAGCCGCCGTACTTGATGACGACGGTCGTGTCTCGGAACTCCTTGATGAAGGGCAGCGATTCGGAGAAGATCTTGGCTTTGCCCATCGTCCGGGCGATGGTCGACTTCCCTCGGTGAGGTGCGGTGTGACCCGTCGTCATGATCGCTCCGAGTTGAATCGTACGTAGTCGGGCGTCAGGTCGGTGGTGAACACGCGAGCCGTTCCCGGACCGTTCCCCACGCTGATCGCTACACCGAAGTCCCCTGCCATGGCTTCGCTCACTGCTGCTTCGTTCACCGGCACCCCGACACCTCTTCGTGCAACGGTTGTGCCGGCAAATGCGATGGAGACGTCGTCGAAGTCGACTTCCTGATCCACCTCACCGAGGGCGGCGACAATCCTCCCCCAGTTCGGATCGGCCCCGTAGAACGACGAGCGAACGAGCACAGAATCCGAGACGTGTCGGCCGATATTGCGTGCAGCCACATCGTCGGCAGCTCCGGTCACCGCGATCGTGACAACGCGAGAGGCTCCCTCAGCGTCGGCGGCGATGTGTCGCGCCAACTCGACGGAGGCCGCGGTCAGGGCGGCTGCGAGGTCCTCCGGTTCGGGCGTGAAATCGGATGCCCCAGAAGCCAAAGCAATCACCGTGTCGTTCGTCGACGGACATCCATCTATGTTGAGCGCATGGAACGAGTAGTCGACGGCGATCCGGAGCGCCTCGTCAAGAACGGTAGGCGTCACGGCAGCGTCCGTGGTGAGGATGACCAGCATCGTCGCCATGTCGGGGCGGATCATGCCTGCACCCTTTGCCATCCCCCCGACCGTGAACCCTTCGGCTCTGACGACGACCTGCTTCGGTTCGGTGTCGGTCGTCATGATCGCCCATGCCGCCGCAGTCCCGTCGGTGTCGGATGTGCCGAGTTTCTCGACCGCATCCGCAACACCGGCGGTCACGGCCTCGGGTGCAAGGTGGGTCCCGATCGTCCCGGTCGAGCAGACAAGGATGTCTTCGGGTGCGCATCCCAGGAGTTCGGCTGTGCGGTTGGCCGTCAACTCCGAGACGGCACGGCCACGCTCGCCCGTCGCAGCATTGGCACATCCTGAGTTGAGAACCACGGCACGAGCCAGGGGCGACACCGCGAGATGCTTTCGGGAGAGACGGACGGGCGCGGCCGCCGCCATGTTCGTCGTGAAGACCGCTGCGGTTGGTACCGCCTTGTCCGCTGCGACGATGGCGAGATCGAACACCCCTCCGCTCTTGATTCCCGCCGAAACTCCTGCCGCCGTGAATCCCTTGGGTGCAGTGACGCTCACGGCATCCATCCTTCCATCGGAAGTCCCGCGGTCTCGTCGAGGCCCAGCATCAGGTTTGCCGCCTGCACCGCCTGTCCCGCCGCACCCTTCACGAGGTTGTCGATCGCACAGAGGAGGATCGCCGTGCCGCTGCGTTCGTCGAGGTGGGAGGAGATGAGGGCCCGGTTCGATCCGACGACCCATCTCGTCTCCGGGGATCCGTCGATGATCGAGACGAAGGGCTCTTCCCGGTAGGTATTCCCGAGCGCGACGGCCAGATCATCACGTGTCGTCCCGATCGTTGTTGGTGCGTAGATCGTTGTGAGGATGCCTCGTTGCATCGGCACCAGATGTGGGGTGAAGATGAGCCGAACCGGGGTCTTGGACACGGTGTCGAGCGCGCATTCCATCTCCGGCTGGTGTCGGTGCTCGAGAATCTTGTACCCCTTCGCCGATTCGTCCACGGCTCCGAACTGGAGAGCAGCCTGCACCCCTCGGCCGGCACCGGAGACCCCGGACATCGAGTCGACGATGATCCCGGTCGACTCGACGAAACCGGCAGCAAGAAGTGGCGCAAGGGGAAGAATCGCCGACGTCGGGTAGCACCCTGGGGATGCGACACGGTCGATGCCGGAGATCTCGGAACGGTGGAGCTCCGGTAGGCCGTACGCCCAGCGACCTAGTTCGTCGGGGTACGGGTGATCGACGCCGTATGCGTCGAGGAACCGATCCGGCGTATCGAGCCGAAAGTCGCTCCCGAGATCGACGACACGTATTCCCCTGGCGAGGAGCGCCATCGCCGGATCCGAAGAGGCTCCGTGTGGAAGGGCGAGGAATGCGAGGTCAACGTCGGGGACCGCCTCGGGATCGTTCGCTCCGAGGACTCGATCCCCACCACGCAGGTGCGGGTGAACGGATCCGAGCGTCATGCCTGAAGTCGAGAAGGCACCGAGATACTCGACCTCGAAGTCGGGATGGCCATCGACGAGACGGATCAACTCACCGCCGGCGTAGCCGGACGAACCGAGGATGGCGATGGAATGTGTCATGGGCAACCTTCGAGCGAGGCAGGAATATACGCATATGCGAAACCCAATGCAAGACGACTCGTCGTCCACTTCGCGGCAGTCGCCGAAGAGGCGCTGTCAGCGGTGGGCGCTGGGCAGAGCTCCTGACGACACCACCCGCCATGGACACTTGGGGTTGTGCTTGGCGTGGTCGATGCGCGAACCTGGAGAACACACCGCCGGGAGGTGTCGTGGATTTGCTCACACCGATCATTGCCCACCAGTACGGATGGGACGAAGTGCTGCTGTTCGTCGTGCCCATCGTGATCGCCGTGATTGTCGTCCGACGACTCGACAAGCGCCCCCGGTCCGACGACGACACTGACGAAGACGAGTGACGCTGCGCTCCTCACAGAACTCGTCGGCAGTAGCGGCTACGTAGTCACCGCACCACGACAACAATTGACCTACCCGACCGCAAGGAGAAAGACATGGCACTCGGTCCCATCGAGTTGCTGGTTATCGGATTCCCTGGAAATCGATTCACCGGAGGAATCCTGCCGGAGATCGAACGACTCGTAGACAGCGACGTCATCACACTCGTCGACGCGCTCCTCATCTTCAAGGACGATAACGGCGGGGTTGAGTTCGTGGAACTCGACCAGGTCGATGCCGGCCAGGATGTGGCCGCGTTCGAGCCGGTTCCTCGACGAAGGCAACGGGTTGATCTCGGAGGAAGACATGGACGACTTCGCTGCAGCGCTGGAGCCCGGCTCCTCTGCTGCAGCTCTGGCATTCGAGCACACGTGGTTCAAGCCGCTTCGAGACGAACTTGTTGACTCGGGGGGCATCCTCCTCGCCAACATGCGGATCCCCGGACTCGTCGTGGACGAGGTTCTGGCCGCCGTCGCAGCACTCGAAGACGAATAGAGAGGAACTGAAGATGCCAAGAAGACGTGGACGTCCGGGGGTCGTAGGAACGATGGCCCGCACCGCAGTGGTCGCTGGAACGGCCACCGCAGTGGCCGGAGGCGTACAGAACCGACAAGCGAACCGACATGCGGATCAGCAGAATCAAGCCGCGGCGAATTCGGCTGCATTCGAGTCCCAGGCGCAGTTGGACGAGATGCAGGCGCAGATGAACGCCATGGCAGCCCAGCAGGCCCCGGCTCCGCAGCCGACGGTTGCGCCGGCCCCCGCTGCCGATGACACCATCGCCCAACTCCAGAGGCTCGGAGACATGAAGACCGCCGGTCTCCTCACCGACGCTGAGTTCACCGCGGCGAAGGCGAAGCTACTCGGCTGAGAATCGAAGACAGACCGAGATCAGGGCCGGAAGATGGGTTTCTCCTGTCTTCCGGCCCTGACGGTAATTCTGGAATTGGGCCAGGCTACATCCCTATGAAATCACGGGCCACCACTCTGCTCCTTCTCCTCGCGGCGATTCTCGCCATCGCGCTGCCGGCGTCGGCACAAACGAACCCGGAAGAGGATCCGGTCGTTCGTGCCGTGTTCTTCTTCTCTCCGACGTGCGGGCATTGCGAGCTGGTCATCCAGGAGCACCTGCCCGTCATCTTCGCTCAGTACGGGGGTGAACCCACCGTCCTTTTCGACGAGACGCTCCCTCCCGAAGACATCGCTTTCTACGAGATGACCAACGGAACGTTTGACCTCCTGCTCGTAGATGTCTCGATCGAGGCTGGCGCCGACATGTACACGGCGGACCTCGAGCGCCTCGCCGCCCCCGACAGCAGGAAGGGCGTTCCCCGTATCGACATCGCCGATACGTACCTCGTCGGCTCGGTTGAGATCCCGGAGCAGCTGCCTGGTCTCATCGAACAAGGCCTTGCGGACGGTGGAATTTCGTGGCCCGAGGTCCCTGGGATCGAGGACGCGCTCGCAACAATCCCCGGCTCTTCCGAAGCCGATCAACCGATCGGCGATGACCCGTCGAACGATCCCGCTGAAACCCTCCCGGCGGCCTCTGACGAGACGATCGGTGACCGGATCGCCCGCGACCCGCTCGGCAACGGTCTCGCGATCCTCGTCCTCATCGCGATGCTCGCAAGCCTCGTGCTCGTCCCTGTCATGGTTCATCGTGGATCGCTCAGCGGTGGTCCCGTATGGATCGTTCCCCTGCTCGCCATCGTCGGAATCGGCGTGTCGCTGTACCTCGGAAGTGTCGAAACGAGTGGGGCCGAAGCCGTCTGTGGACCCGTGGGTGACTGCAACGCTGTTCAGCAGAGCGAGTACGCCTCGTTGTTCGGCATTCCGATAGGCATCCTCGGAGTCATCGCCTATGCCGGTCTCCTCATCGGCTGGGTCGTCACGAGGGTCTCGAAGGACCGTGTCGCCGACGGAGCGGCGGTCCTGGTAGCGGCGACCGCGTTGGTCGGCACCGTCTTCTCGATCTATCTCACGTTCCTCGAGCCGTTCGTGATCGGAGCCACCTGCCTGTGGTGCCTCACGTCGGCCCTCTGCATCGTCGGACTGCTCTGGTTCACGGCCGGACCCGGATGGGCTGCGCTCGGGAGGTTGCGCGGGTCTGATTCGACGAGCGCGTAGGACGGGTGAATCGCTCAGTCCCTCGTCACCGGGCGAAGGTCCCCATCAGTACGGCCTCTGCGAGCACGTGTCCTTCAGCTGCGGCGCGTGCCTCGGTCTTGTTCGCGCCTTCGTCGAGCCCGAGAAGCGCGTCGAGTGCGAGGATCCTGAAGAAGTAGCGATGGGTCCCGGACGGGGGACACGGGCCACCGTACCCGGTCTGCTTCCACGAATTGAGGCCCGCCGTGCCCAGGTCATCGACACCCTCGGGGATCGTCCCCGTCGGCGCGACGTCGTAGGCGACCCAGTGATCCCATGTCCCAACCGTGGCATCCGGGTCGTCCATGACCAGAACCAGCGCCAACGCCCCTTCCGGGATCTCTTCGATCCGCAGCTCGGGTGACACGTTGTCGCCGTCACATGTGTAGCGAATGGGGATCGCGGCTTCGTGTTCGAAGGCTGGAGAGGTCAGTTTCATCGCTGCTCCTTCGGTGGTTGTGGTGGCCATCGGTTCTGCCGTTGCGATCGCGGAAGAGGCTGTCGTTGTTGCTGTCGTTGCCGGGGCTGCTCCACCTCCACAGGCCGAAGCCAGAACGGCGAGCAGGGCGGCTATCAGGACCGGAGCTTTCACTCACCGAGTATCGCGCGTGCCGTTCGGGTGGCGTCTACGAGGACGCCTCCATCCATTGGTCGATCATCTCGTAGGCCTGTGCCTCCGAGTAGGGGCCATCCTCTATGCGCCGTTGGTAGAGCATCCTCATGATCTCCCCCACTTGGCGCCCCGGTTCGAGACCCAGGTGTTCCATGACTTGATTCCCGTCGATCGGCGGGCGCAGAGCATCGAGTTCTCCTTCTCGCGGAGTTCGGCGATTCGCTCTTCGAGTTCGTCGATCCCCCTCGAGATCGCCCGTTCGCGACGCTTGTTCCTGGTCGTGACATCGCAGCGCACGAGTTCGTTGAGATCGTTGAGGAGGTGACCGGCATCGTGGACGTAGCGACGAACCGCCGAGTCGGTCCACCCCAGCTTGAAAGTGTGCGGCCGCATGTGGAGGAACACCAATTGGGAGACGTCCTCGGTGGTCTTCTTCGAGTAACGGAGCGCCTTCATGCGGCGCCTCGCCATACGAGCCCCCACGACCTCGTGGTGGTGAAACGAGACCCCGTCGGTCGCAAACTCCCTCGTGTCGGGTTTTCCGATGTCGTGGAACAGCGCTGCAAGACGCAACTCGAGACGGGGCGACGTCTTCTCAACCACAGCGATCGAGTGTGCAAGCACGTCCTTGTGGTGATGGACCGGATCGACTTGGAGTGCCAGCGCCGGCAACTCGGGGATGAACTCTGCCGCGAGGCCGGTCTCGACGAGACCCCACAGTGCAGGCCCAACGTGATCCCCGATCATCATCCGATCGAGTTCGGCCTTGATCCGCTCCGCCGAGACAATCTCGAGACGCTCGTGCATGCCGCGAACCGCATTCAACGCTGCCTCGTCCGGAACGAAACCGAGTCGCGATACAAACCGGAACATGCGGAGCATCCTCAGAGGATCGTCGCCGAACGAGATCTCTGGATCGAGTGGCGTGCGGAGCAGACGGGAGTGGAGGTCGACGAGACCGCCAGAGGGGTCCACCATCTCGGGGGAATCATCGTCCGAGGGTGGGGATTCGGATCGCCATCGAATTCACCGTGAAGTCACGCCGGAAGGTCTTCCTCGATGTCGTCCGAGTACGTCACCTCGGGCTTGCGGCTCTCGTCGCGGTAGATCTCCGAACGGAACGTCGTGATTTCGTGGACCCGTCCATCCCTGATCGCGCCGATTGTCCCATAGGTCTTGCCTGCCAGATACAGGTCGGCCGCCCACGGACCCACGATCTCCTCTATTTCGTCGGGCCGGGCGTCCGTGGTGAAATCGAGATCGGAGTTCGGTTGATCAAGCAGAGCGTCGCGCACGCTCCCCCCGACGAGATAGAGACGGTGCCCTGCCTCGTCGAAGCGTTCCGCAAGCTCGCGAGAAGCGGTCCCCGCAGCCAAGAGGTTCTGAAGCCGCCGAGGAATCAAGCGAGACTCCCTCCCGCCCAGCGGTCGGACATGCTCGCCTGCGAGTTGCAGCCTCCAAGCTGCAGGACGGAGCCGGAGATCTTGTGGCTTGAAGCTCGTGGCTTGGCGCTCATCTCTCCCTCCACCGGTTCGCCAACTGGTCCGCATATTCGTTCCACGTGTAGCCCACGTGGGCTTTGATCCACCGCAGTTCGAGTTCCGGACGTTTCCGGAACGCGGCGTATGCACGCCGAACGAGTTCGACGTTCTCCACGGGACCGGTCTTGCGCTTCCAACCTCGGGCCTCCCAGCCGGCCGCCCACTCGTTGATCGTCCGTACGGCGAGATTTGAATCCGAGTAGACCGTGACCGCGGTGCCTTCGGGGATCATCTTCGCTCCCTCTATCAACGCCGTTAGTTCCATCTGGTTGTTGGTCGTTTCCGGATCATGACCGTGGGCCTCGGAGAGAATCTCCCCGTCGACCACATACACCGCTCCCCATCCACCGGGGCCCGGGTTCGGAACACATCCACCGTCGGTGAATACGCCCGTCTGTGGGTCTTCGTTGCGAGCCGGTCCGGCAGAAGTCGGCCCCTTGCCCGGTTTGCAGTCGCGGCATTGTTTCGGGGTCCATCCCGGGTAGCGATCAAGGACGTGCTGGGGCAGAGAGAACTCTGTGGAGCAGACTTGACAAGTGAAGGTGGGCATCAAGAACAGGAGGGTACCGACCGGAGCCGCCGAAGCGGCGATCCTCACGAGAGCAAACAGACAACAGCCTTCGCACCCTGTCACCAATCCGCGTGTTCGGGTTGTCCGATGTCCGCTGTCCGCTGCTCTCTACGCGCTCATCAACCCGCGCCGCTGCGCTGCGACCTTGAAGTCCGTCGTCGACGTCGCGTGGGCCATGGCGTCCTCGAACGACACGACTCCCCCTACGCACAGGGTGAGGATGGCCTGGTCATAGGTTCGCATTCCGAAGAACTCCCCCTCGGCGATGTCCACAGCGATGGCGGGCGTGGTCTTCTCGTCTTTGAGCTTCTCTGCGACTCGCTCCGTATTCACCAGCACTTCGACGGCAGCCGCGCGGCCGTTCCCGTCGACTCGCGGGATGAGCTGTTGGCTGATGATCCCCTTCAGCGTTGTCGACAGGATTAGTCGCACCTGTTGCCGCTGGTACGGCTCGAAGGATTCAACGATCCGGTTGATCGTCTCAAGGCCGTCGAACGTCGGCAAGATCGCAATAACGAGATGGCCGGTCTCCGACGCGCGCAGCGCCGCGGCAACCGTGTCCCGATCAGGGAGTTCCCCGACGAAGATCGCGTCGGTGTCATTGCGCATCGCTGCCTGGAGACCGGTAGCGAACGATGCGGTGTCGAGTCCGACCTCGCGTTGTGAAACCAGCGACTGACTATCGGGGAACAGGATCTCGATCGGATCCTCGATCGTCACGATGCTGCCTTTTCGCGTCGCGTTGATGTATTCCACCACGGAGGCGGCGGTCGTGGTTCGGCCGGATCCAGATGGACCGGTGATCAGCAGCAAACCCGGTCTCTCATCAGCCAGTTTCTCGATGGCTGGGGGCAGACCGAGGGCCTCGAACCCTCCCTCGACGGTTCCCACCGTGCGGAGTACCAGAGTCAGCGAACCGCGCTGGCGGAAGACGCTGACCCGAAAGCGGCCCAGGCCGGACCTGCCGATTGCGAAATCGGCCTCACCGGAAGTCTCGAGAGCCTCTCTTGCCCGATCCGTGCCGATCTCGTCGAGGTAGCGCACGGTGTCGGACGGGGCGACCGTAGGGAGTTCGGACCGGTGGATCACGCCGTTGATTCGGAACGCCGGCGGCGAACCGACCTTGAGGTGCAGATCGGATCCTCCGACGGCGGTCAGTTTCTCGAGTAGCAGGTCGAGAGACGGCAACAGTTCGTTCACATTGGCTCCTCGGGCCCGGCGAAGGTTCTCGAATGTATCGGCGCTCCGAAGGTGACCCTTAACCGAGATCCCAGAACATTGAGAGCACCTCAACGGCGCCGTCGATCGACAGATCGCCGTCTTGCGGGGGGTCGAGTAATGGATGGCCCGACGCGTACCCGTTGAGGGTTGCCGTTACCGAGTCTCGGATCGCTGGAAGGTCATACCCTCCTTCGAGGTAGAACACCGTGTTCGTATGCTGCATCGACTTGCCAAGCGCCGCCGCCATCGCCCCGTAGTCGTCGGCGGTCAAGGTCATCCCCCCGAGCGGATCAGCGGCATGTCCGTCGTACCCGGCGCTCACGAGCAGCCAATCGGGTTCGAACTGGTCGAGGATCGGAAGAACGATTCTCGAGAACGCCCGTCGGTACACGGACCCACCGGATCCCCCGCGGAGCGGGATGTTCACGGTCGCTCCGGTTCCCAACGCCCTCCCCACCTCTTGGATCCGCCCCGTCCCCGGGTAGAACGGAGAGCGATGCAGAGATACGTAGAGCACGTCTGGCGAATCGAAGAAGATCTCCTGCGTCCCGTTCCCGTGATGGGCATCCCAATCGACGATGGCCACTCTCCGCCCTCGCGCAACGAGGGCTGCTGCGGATACGGCGACGTTGTTGATCAGACAGAAGCCCATCGTGCGATCGACCTCCGCGTGGTGACCCGGTGGACGAATCGCTGCGAACCCGACGTCAGCGTCTCCTCGCTCGATCCCCGCGATCGCCGTCAGACCCGCACCCGCGGCGAATCGTGCGGCGTCCCACGATCTCTCGACAGCAAAGGTATCGGAATCGATCGACCCGCCACCGGCGGCGCAGAAGTCCTTCAGTTGATCAAGGAACAGGGAGTCGTGCACAGCGAGCAATTCTTCTCTCGTCGCCGCTCGCGCCTCGACGAAGACGGTTTCGAGATTGCTCGCCGCGGCGCCCTCGATTGCAGCAGCGACGCGCTCCGGCCGCTCCGGGTGGTAGCGGGGTGAGACATGCTCCAAGCTTGACGGATGAGTGACGAGTGTCGATCGCATCTCCATATGGTCCCACGCTTGCCGGCTCGAAGGCACATCGCGAAGACTTCTTCTTCAGCGTCGTGCCCGGCATCGCGCTCGCCCATCGACGGTATTCTGGCTCCGCGCTAGGAGTGCGGAGGTGTCACACGAATGGCCGAGCATCCGATCCCGGTGCTCCAACGTGGCTCGTGGCCGCAACCGATCCGGTTCAGGAGGGGATGGGCACGAGCCGAGGCCCGACGCTGGAACGATCTCGTACCCGACGCCGCGTTGCGTCTCATTCGCGGAGGGTCATCCTTCCTGGAGTTGTGTTCTGAGCGATTGAACGAGCTCGACGCTCCCTACATCTTCTCTCCCCCACTGCCATCAACCAGTCGGCGACCGTGGGAAGCCGCGGGATTCGTTGAGTTCGTTCCTCTCGCGTTCATGCGTCGCGACCTCGCCGAGCGAATTCCCTCACCCGACCATCTCGTCATCGCTCCTCCCGACCACTCGGTCGCAGATCTCCTCCGCATCGACCACGCCGCTTTCGACAGGTTCTGGAGATTCGATCGCTTTGGGATGGCCGAAGCTATCGCGGCGACCGCAAGAACCAAGTCTCTCCTCATTCGCGGGCCGGACGGTGCTCCCGTTGCTTTCGCCATCGTCGGATTCGGTCACGCCATGTCATACCTCCAGCGACTCGCCGTCCATCCCGACTGGCAGGGCCAGCAGATGGGTCGTTCATTGACCCGCGCAGCTGCTCGCACCGCTCAGTCGGCCGGGAGCCGGGCAATGATGCTCAACACCCAGACGGACAACGATCCTGCCCTCGCTCTCTATGCGTCCGAGGGTTTCGTCACCCTCCCCGAACCGCTCGCCGTGCTTCGTCGAGGTTGATCGATGCCCCCTCGTATCCCCGATCGGTATCGGATGAACGTCCGACTTGGCGCCGACGGCGACATCGAAGAATGGCTCGCAACCGACGTGCACCTCGAGCGCCCCGTCTTGATCAGGTTTCCTGGACCCGACGCCGACGCCGACCGAATCGCTGCGTTCCTCGCTCCTGTTCGCGCAGCGGCGGCGACCACTCACCCCCATGTTCAGATGATCTACGCTGCGGGAGAAGTCGACGGCTCTGCGTTCGCGGTCGCGGAGTGGGACGGTGCCGTGACCATCGCCGATCGACTCAAAGCGGGAGAGACGCTCCCCGTCGCGGAGTACCTCACCAACGCGTCCGGTCTCGCCTCCGGCCTTGCAGCATTCCACGCCAACGGTGGTATCCATGGTGCAATCGACCCGAGAGCGATCCACTTCTCGGCTGCCCACCCTGCACGGCTCGCCAGCTTCGGCAGGGTCCCTCTCACGACCACCCCGACCGATGACACGTCTGCGCTCGCCGCAGCACTCCGCACTGCGATCACAGGAAGCGACAACCCTGCCGTCCGCCCGTCTCACGTTGCCGAGGGAATTCCTGCCTCTGTCGACGATGCACTCGGAGCGGCCGAAACCGGGATGCTCGACGCGAAGGGCCTTGCCGCCGCCCTGAGCTCCTCCTCGCTGCATCCGCAACCAGACGGCGATCGGGCATGGTCTCTGAGGCCCATCGTCCTGTTCGCCTTCGTACTCGCGGCCGTCCTCATTCTTTCCGTTGTCGGACTTTCGATCGACGTCGATCCCGATTCCCCATTCCTCTACCCGGCCGCGCCGGCCAAACGGGAGCAGACGTCTCCCACGAACACGGCCCCGGCAACGGACACACCGACGGAGAACGCCATACCGGCGGTGGTCACCGTCTACGACCCTTTCGGCGACGGCATCGAGAACGATGAGTCCCTTGCCGCCGTGGTGGACGGCGATCGAACCACTGCATGGGAGACCGAACCGTATCCCGCCCCGCTCGACGAGACGAAGGAAGGGGTAGGGATCATCCTGGAACCTCCGGCTCCCGTCGGAGCGATCGAGATCACCGGAACGCCGGAGACCCGCTTCACCGTCGCGTGGAACGAGACACGTCCAGACGTTCCCGGCGACTGGGATCGCATCGGCTCAGCACAGATCCTCACGGGGACAACCCGACTCGACCTGGCGCACCGGGAGAAGGGATTCTGGCTCGTCTGGGTCACCTCCCTCCCACAACGGACCGACGGATCGTATGGGACCTCCATCACTGAGATTCGTCTCCTCCCGTGAAGAAGAACTTCGCCTCCTTGCGCCGACCGGACCAGAATCAGGGTCGATGACCCTTCGTTCCTCAGAAGACCTCGAATTGATCCGCCGCTACCTCGAAGGTGACGTATCAGCATTCGACGAACTCATGCGTGCCCACGAAGACCGCGTCTTTGCGATCTGTCTCCGCATGATGAGGGACCGGGACGCGGCTCTCGATGCAACGCAGGACGTCTTCCTCACCGTCTTCCGAAAGGCAGACCGCTACAAGGAACAAGCCGCCTTCAGCACCTGGCTCTACCGCGTCGCCGTGAACACTTGTTATGACCACTTGAGACGGCAGCAGCGCAAGCGCACCGAGTCACTTCCAGAGCACCTCGATCCCGCGGACCCTCGCAGCGGCGACGAGTTCCATTCCGTTGAACTGCGTCCGGACATCGAGACGGCGCTTGCCGGGCTTACACCGGAGTTTCGCTCTGCCGTGGTGCTCGTCGACCTCGAGGGCATGTCGCTAGAAGGAGCCGCGGATACCCTCGAGATACCGATCGGAACGGTGAAGAGCCGTGTCTTCCGGGCGCGAAGCAACTCTCCAAAGATCTCGGGAACTTCGCACCCGGCTCAGAGCATCCAAGTGATGAATCATGAACGAACGTAATCAAGAACTCATCGTCGATCTGATTGGCGGCCGTCTCTCCCTGGACGAGGAACGGGCCGCCTTCGCCCGAATCGAGAACGATCCCGCCTTCCGTGCCGAGTACGAGACACAGCTATCCGCCATCTCCATGCTCGAAGCATCTTCCACGCCATTGATGACATCGGACGAGCGGTCGACCCTGCACGCGGCGCTCCGTCAGCAACTCCACCTCGACGACACCCCCGTTCCGATCGTCGCCGTCACTTCGCGATGGCAGCGCTGGTGGGCGCCGCTCGGCGGTCTCGCAGTGGCCGCTGCGGTGGTTGTGGGCGCCGTCGTCATTCTTCCCGGAGTCCTGTCGAGCAGCGATTCGGACGGGAGTTTCGAGACGGCTTCCGCGGAGATCGCCACCACCGCGCCGAACGCATCACTTGGCGACGGTCTCGCCGAGGAGAGCGAGGACCACAGCGGAGGCGCCGACGCCGCAGCTCCACAGGCTACGGAGAGTGCTGTCGCCGGGGGAAGCACTGCCGACGAAGACGTACCGTCCACGACGACCGCGGCAACCTATGACGCTGCGGAAGCTCCGACCGCTCTTCCATACCTGTCCGATGTCAATCTCGAAGCACTCGAGCGTGAGCTCGCTTCGGACCCGGAATCTCTCAGGAACGGCATCTCAACGCCTTCGTCCAAGTCGTCCGAACTCGACCCCTCCCAAGTGGAGGCGTGCCTCGATTCGTTGCGTGCGGACGATACGGCGTCGTCCTTCTCCCCCATCGCGACCACGACCTACGATGGCACCGAGTCTGTGGTGGTATCCGTCTCCCCTCCTGAAGGGGATTCCTTCCTCGCTGTCTTCGCCGGGGCCTCGTGCCGGGAGCTCGCCAGCACACAGGGATGAGCGTCGCGTCGTTCGACTATCCTCCTTGGACATGACCGATCGACCTCGCAACAACTACCCGGCCAAGATCGCCGATTTCCTCGAGCAGATCGCTACCCGCATCCGTTCACTCACGGTGGATCGTGCATCTCTAGCGGTTACGTGGACGGCGATCGGACTCGTCGTAGCAACGCTTGCGGTCCTCGCTGTGATCTGGCTGCTCGTCGGTTTCTTCCGTGCTCTCGGTACCCTGATCGGACAGGAACTGGCATATGCCGTCGTCGGGGGCATATTGCTCCTCGTCGGCGTGTTCCTCTGGATGAAGAGATCTCCAGACGACGAGACAACACCACCACAGGAGTGACCGTGGCCGAGAAGGTCTTGATCATCGGGTCCGGCCCCGCCGGACTCACCGCCGCTATCTACGCCGCTCGCGCCGATCTCAATCCATTGATGATCGAGGGCATGGAACGTGGCGGGCAGTTGATGCTCACGACCGAAGTCGAGAACTATCCCGGGTTCCCCGAGGGGATCATGGGCCCGGAACTCATGGACGGAATGCGCAAGCAGGCCGAACGTTTTGGCACCCGCATCGTCTCATCCGACGTCACGAAGGTCGACCTTTCCGAACGTCCCTTCAAAGTGTGGGTCGCTGACGATCTCTACGAGTCGGAGGCCCTCGTCATCTCGACCGGCGCATCTGCTCGATGGCTTGGGATTCCCGGGGAGAGTCGCCTCCGTGGATACGGCGTCTCAGCATGTGCAACGTGTGACGGTTTCTTCTTCCGGGATCGGGCAATCGCGATCGTTGGTGGTGGCGACTCAGCCATGGAGGAAGCGATCTTCCTCACCAAGTTCGCCTCGAAGGTCACCATCCTCCATCGACGCGACCAGTTCAGGGCCTCGAAGATCATGGCTCAACGGGCAATCGATCACCCGAAGATCGAGGTCCTCTGGAATACGACCATCGAAGAGGTACTCGGCGGTGATCTGGTCACCGGTCTCCGGGTGAAGAATGTCCTGACCGACGAGGAGTCGGTGCTGCCCGTCGAGGGGTTCTTCCTGGCAATCGGCCACGACCCAAATACCAAGATTTTCCAGGGACAACTAGATCTGGACGCCTCTGGATATGTCGTCACCGAAGGAGGCTCGACGCGAACCTCTGTGGAAGGGGTGTTCGCAGCAGGAGACGTCGTCGACCATTACTACCAGCAAGCCGTGACGGCCGCCGGCATGGGCTGTCAGGCCGCTATCGACGTCGAGCACTGGCTCGACCGAACCGAGGCCTGAATCCAATACCGTCCGCCTCCGACCGGTTTGGCGGACCAATGATCACGAGGGAGTCAAGATGGGACAGAACACCGTCAAGGGAACCGACGCCACATTCGTCGAACTGATAGGGTCGTCGACGCCGACCCTCGTCGACTTCTGGGCAGAGTGGTGCGGGCCGTGCAAGATGATGGACGGACCACTCGAGGAGATCGCCGGAGATCGATCCGAACAACTCCAGATCGTCAAACTCAACGTCGACGAGAATCCGTCAACGGCGATGCAGTTCGGTGTGATGAGTATTCCGACGATGATCATCTTCCAGGCCGGGGAAGAGAAGAAGCGCCTCGTCGGAGCCAGGAGCAAGGCGCAGCTAGAAGCTGAGATCGCCTCCTTCGTCTCCTGAGCCACGACTGCCCGGTGACGAGAGCGTGAGGCTCTACCACTCCGGAGACCACGGGGAACCGGTTCGGGATATCCAGCGCCGTCTGACGGGCCTGGGAATCCTTGCCAAGGTCGACGGTTCGTACGATTCGGACACGGTTGCTGCCGTACGGAAGTTCCAGGAGACGCGCGGGTTGCGCGTGGACGGCATCGTGGGTCCCGAGACCTGGCGAACGCTGGTCGACGCCGGGTTTCGGCTTGGTGATCGCCTTCTCTACCGACGTTCTCCGATGATGCGCGGTGATGACGTCTCCAAACTCCAGCAGAGCCTCGGCTCCCTCGGGTTCGATGCGGGCAAAGTCGACGGACTCTTCGGCCCCGAGACGCTCAGAGCAGTGCTCGACTTCCAACACAACCGGGGAATGGCAGAGGATGGATTCGCGGGCAGCGAAGTCGTTGAGGAACTACAACTCATGTCCAAAGCGACGGAGAAGCCCGGTCGGGAGGCGGTGCGTGAGCGCGAGTGGGTCGATTCACTCCCCAAACCAATTGCGGGCGCACGAATCTACGTCGATCCGGACAGCGGTGAGGCCTCGACTCCGGACTCCATGTGGTCGGTTGCGACCCGTCTCGCGTCGGATCTCCAACTCTCCGGCGCTCGCGTGTTGTTGTCGCGAAGTGTTGATACCTCTCCAAACGAGCGGTTCCGTTCAAAGCGGGCGAATCGACTCGACGTCCAGGTCGTCGTGTCGATCACCGTTCCACCCGACGGCATCGAAGCGGTCTTCTACTTCGGTACGCCGCTCAGCACCAGCGAAGCCGGGAGGGCGATCGCCATCCATCTCGCCGGGAGGCTCAACGTTCCCGCCCTCCCACGCGCCGTACCGATGCTGAAGGAGACCCGTTCGCCGGCGGTCGTGATAGCCGTGGCCAACCCCTCCCCCGAACTGGGCTCCCAGATCGCTCGGGCGATCGTCGACCTCTACGCGTCCGGCCCAGACGAGACGGAAGGCAAGGAGCAAGGAGCAAGGGGCAAATAGCAGGATACAAAGAGGCGCGTCGTCGAACTCCGAACTACGCAAACAGTTGGCGGTAGATCCGTTCTAGGTCTTCGAGCGACCCATAGCGGATCACCATCCTCCCGCCCTCTCCGCGACCGGTGATGTTCACTCTGGTGGCCAGGTGCTCGGAGAGCCGCTCCTCGAGTTCGATGATTGCAGCCGGACGCATCACCGGGAGACTGCGAGGCCGTTTCGTTTCGGGAATCGAGCGGTTCTTCACCGCCTCTTCGACGCTCCTGACCGACCAACCTTCGGCGACCACGCGTTCAGCGATATGTACGGCATACGCCTCGTCGTCGAGCGCAAGGAGGGCTCGAGCGTGTCCTGCCGACAGCTCCCCGCGTTCGAGCATTCCTTGGATCGGTGCCGGTAGTTGGAGCAGCCGTAGCGTGTTTGTCACCGCACTCCGGCTCTTCCCGACTCTGGTCGCCACCTGTTCATGGGTCATGCCAAAATCTTCCAGAAGATTCCGGTATGCCGCGGCTTCTTCGAGCGGCGAGAGGTCCTTACGTTGGATATTCTCGATGAGCGCCTCGGTGAGGTGTCGCTCATCACTCGCAACAGCCCGGATGACCGCAGGGATCGTTGTCAGGCCCGCCATATCCGCAGCTCTCAACCGCCGCTCGCCTGCGATGAGCACATAGGTGCCATCCGTGTCCCCCGGGCGGACAATGACGGGTTGGAGAACGCCGACTTCGCGAATTGACGCCGCCAACTCCCCCAGCGAATCGTCGTCGAACCGACTCCTCGGCTGCTGAGGACTTCGCGAAATCTCCTCGACCTCGAGCTCGGCGAAGCCAACTGAAGGGTGCTCGACCGGAAACAACGCTTCGAGGCCTCGCCCTAGTCCACTCTTACGTGCGGCCATGTCTCCTCCGGAATTCGCGTGCCAGTTCCCGGTAGGCGATTGCCCCTCGGGACATGGGGTCATACGCCTCGATCGGCTCTCCGTACGAGGGGGCCTCAGACAGTCTGACGGTGCGGGGGATGACCGTCCGATACGTCGTTTCGCCGAAATGCTCCCGTACCTGTGCGACGACATCCGACGCCAGCGTGGTTCGCCCGTCGAACATGGTCAGGAGTACACCTTCAATATTGAGCTGAGGGTTAAGGTTCCGTTGAACCAATTGGATGTTCTTCATCAGCTGGCTCACCCCCTCGAGAGCGTAGTACTCACACTGAATGGGGATGAGGACCTCGTCTGCGGCTGCCAGACCGTTCACGGTAAGGAGCCCAAGCGACGGAGGGCAGTCCACGAGTACGAAGTCGTAGTCGCCTGCGATTGGTTTGAGCGCATTTCCAAGACGCGCCTCTCGGGAGAACATCGAGACCAGCTCGATCTCGGCCCCGGCGAGCTCGATCGTCGCCGGTACGACAAAGAGATCGCGCACCGAGGAGGGTTCGATCACGTCTTCGATCGCAACGTCTTCGACAAGGAGGTCGTAGGTCGAGTACTCGATCGCCGCCCGGTCGATTCCCAGGCCACTGGTCGTGTTCCCCTGTGGGTCGAGATCGACCAGAAGAACGCGTTCTCCTTGGAACGCAAGGCCTGCACCGAGATTGATCGTGGTTGTTGACTTGCCCACGCCACCCTTCTGGTTGGCGATGGCAACGATGGTCGTCGGCATTGGGGGTGGGTCTCAGTCCGAAGCTGGGGGATTGGTCACCGTCATCCTAAGAAGCCAGGCGGGAGAGTCAAGGACCCCCCTGTTGATCCGCAGCAGGTCGAGGTTCGTTCCGGGTGGCGCATGAGGGAGTTGGTCGGGTTCGGCGGAGCGACTCAACCCAACCACGGCGCGGCCGTTCATCTCCAGGAGTGGCAGGGCCGTGGCAAGGGCGTCTTCCCAGACGAGCGACGCACGGAACACAATCGTCGACCACGGTCCACTCATACCCTTTGTGTCTCGGTGCTCCACCACCACGTTCTCAAGACCGAGGATCCGAATGGCCCGTCGCGCAAGACGACAACGCGTCTCCGACCGGTCGAGCAGTGTCACCGACGTATTTGGATGCGAAATCGCCAGGGGGATACCCGGGAGGCCCACTCCCGAACCAATATCGAGGATGTCAACGGGTGTTCCCTCCCACGCGGCAGCAAACACGAGAGAGTCGGCGACATGCCGATCGATGATGCGGTCCTTCTCGTCCGAACCGATTCCCCCGGCTTCGACGGCCTCCGCGGCCAGCCAGCCGGCGAATTGGATCAGCGTCTCTCGTTGAGCCGACGTCAGGTCGGTTCCGGCCCGACTTGCCGCCCGATCTAAGGCGGTCGCGAACATGTTTCCCGTGAAACACGCGGCCTCAGGCGTCTTCGCTGCCCCCGGTCGCGGCAATCACCACGGCACGCCGCGGATCTTCACCCTCGGAGTATGTTCTCACACCCTCGAACGCGGCTGCAGCATCGTGAATGACCTTGCGGTCGGCCGCGTTCATCGGTTCGAGCATGGCCTCTCCACCGGTCTCTTTCAGTTGCGCCACCAGTTTCGCGGTATAGATCGTAAGCGCCTCGCGTCGCCGTGCTCCGTAACCGGCGATGTCTATCCTCATTCGCGGAGCCCCGAACGTGTGTCGCTGAACGGTGGTTCGGGTCAGTTCAAGCACCGCGTACATCGTGGCACCCTTGGCGCCTACGAGGGCTTCGGTCTGTTCCCCGACGATGTCGAGATACAACACCTCGTCCTCGATCCTCGTCTGGATCTCTCCCTCGAGGCCGAACGAGTCGAGAAGGCCGACCAGGAAATCCTCGGCGACCTTCGCTTGGTCCTCGATCGACGTCTCAGGTTTTTCCTTCTTCGGCTCCGCCGCCGTATTCTTGTCCATCACTCGCCGCTCCTTCGAGGATTCGGTCCTCTTGTTCTCTACGGGCTTCTTCTTGTTCGACGGCCGTGAACCCCTGCCGTTCTTGGGAGTCCTCCCGCTCTTCTGCTCCTCCGAGGCCTTCACCTCTTGCCCGGCGTCTGAGGTACCCTTCGCTCCTCGCCGGTTGCGACGATTGCGTTTGCGGGGCTTGCGCGAGACCTTCACAATCGCAGAACGCCCCCCAACACCCAGGAATCCGGCCTTCGCCTCTTGGATGACCTCGACCTCTGCTTGTTCGACCGACTCGAGTCCGAGTTCGGCGAGCGCGGCTTCGACTGCGACGTCGACCGTCGTCCCTGTGACTTCCACCCATTCCATCGTCATTTCCTCCTGCGGCGGTTCTTCTTCTTGCTGGCGTTCTCTGACGGACCCGTCTTCTCGGGTTCTCCGTCCTCGGGCGGCGTATCCGCCGGGAGTGCCGGCTTCTTCTTGTCATCGTCTCCGCGTTCATCCAATCGCAGGATCAAGGCTTGTTGCCCGACCCTGAACAAGTTGGATGTTGCGAAATAGATCCCGAGCCCGGCGGTGAGCGTCCACGAGATGAATCCGAAGAAGATCGGCATGATCTTCATCGCGGTCTGCATGGACTGTGCCGTCTGGGACTGTTCCTTGTCGTCCTTCTTCGTTCTCGTCGTCTGAACCTGCTGGTAGAAGCCGGCGGCCACGATGAGGATGATCAACAAGATGTAGGGGATCGCGCCGAGGAAATCGCCGCTCTTGATCGCATCCGGTACGACGGAGCTCGGCGACAACGTGAGGTCCATGCCGAGGAACATGTGGTTGATGGCCTCGGTACCGTCACCGATGTACTCCGAGAACGCTTCTGTGCCGCCTGCCGGGACCTTGATACTCCGCAGCACCGAGAACAGACCGAACCAGAGCGGCATCTGGACGATCATCGGCAGGCAACCGGCAGCCGGGTTGACGCCCCGCTCCTGATAGAGAGCCATCAACTGCTTGTTCAGCTCTTCCTTGTCTCCCTTGAGTTCCTTCTGGAGACGTTTCACCTCCGGTTGGATCTCCTGCATCGCCTTCATCGACCGGGTCTGTTTCAGCGTCAAGGGGAAGAGGACGAGGGAAATCGTCACCGTCAGCAGAATGATCGCAACACCAAGATTTGGTATAAATTGGTAGAAGAAGTCGAGAACCCCGCCGAGGAGGTCGAGGAGGAGGTTCCAGGGATTCACGCGTCGCTCCCGTCATTCATGTCGTGTTCGTGTTCGTGTTGGCCCGGCTCGGGCACGGGATCGTACCCGCCGTCACGGAACGGCTGGCACCGTCCGATGCGTTTGACGGCCATCCACGATCCGCGAGCAGCGCCGTGGAGGCGGAGCGCGTCGTACCCGTACTCTGAGCAGGAGGGATAGTACCGGCAATTACCGCCCAGAGCGGGAGAAAGCACCTTCTGATAGGCCCGGACGGATCCCATGAGCACGCGGGCCGCCGGCGACGGCGGCCTGCTTTGGTCGGTACTCATTGGTGCTTCTCCTCTCCGCTCGCGACGACCGCTTCTCCCAGTTCGCGAACCAGGCGGTCGAACCCCATCGTGACGACGCCGGGAGAGGCGATCACAACGTATGCCTTGTCCGGCATCAACGCAACACGCAACAGCGCCTCTCGAAGCCTCCTCTTCGCCCGGTTCCTCACAACCGCACCACCGACCCTGCGGGACGCGACGATCCCCACTTGAGGGAGGCCTCTCTCCCCGGTAGCACAGATCACTCTGATATCTCCAGATCGGACCGCTCGGCCGGTGCGGAAGACGGTGGAGAATTGCGCCGCCGAGCGCAGCGAGACGAACGATCGTCCGTGGTTATGCGGTGAGACGACGGCGACCCTTGAGGCGCCGTCTCTTGATGAGGGCGCGTCCAGAACGGGTCCGCATCCGGGTGCGAAAACCGTGCTTACGCTTGCGTCGCCGCACGTTGGGTTGATAGGTGCGCTTCATAGTGAGGTATCCCTGCTTGGGAGGTCGCGGCACGACCGGGAAGATTTCGAACGGTTGAATCCTACGTCAATCGCCGGCCTATCGGCCACATCCAACCGAGAACGCGAAGTCGGGCGACGGGACGCGAAATCCTGGCGTTATCCGCGAAACATCATTCGGTGCCGTTTCGGTCGATTCTCCACGATTCGCTCGCTATTCCCAATAATTCCCACATCCTGTGATCCTTGTCCCGCAAGGGTTATCGAGAGCAACCGTCGCTCTGCCCTGTCCGATACCGCAGAATTTCCCCTTCTTGCCACTCCGTTCGCCCGGGACATATACTCGCCATCGCTCCCATGCGGAAAGCCGCACTTCCTCCGAGGAAAATCCGGGCCGCAACGGCGCTGCGGGAGCGGCTGGGACGAGCGGATCAGTTTTCCCACACCCTGTGGACAGGTGTGTGGACAGGCTATACGAGGTTGAGAGGAGCATCACAGGTGGCTGAACCGAGTTTGTTCACCGCGGAGTGGGAGACCTTCCATCAGCAGGTCCGCCGCCGGGTGACACCGGCCGCATGGCAGACGTGGATCGAGCCACTCACCTCCAGCATCGAGGAAGGAAGTCTTCACTTGATTGCCCCCAGCGACTTCCACTATCGCTGGGTCGGAGATCGCTACCTTCCAGCTCTCCAAGAAGCGGCAATGGACACCCTTGGTCTCGAGGTGGAACTCACCGTGCTCCCGACCGTTGTCAAACCGCTCCCCGAGAGGTCCTCCCGACCGACCCATTTCCAGGTTCCCCTCCCGATCGATCCGACCGATCCGACCCGGACCCGGGCGAACGATCCCCGTCTCGTCCCGAAGTACACGTTCGACAATTTCGTCGTCGGACAGTCAAATCGTTTCTCCCACGCGGCGGCGCTCGCCGTCGCTGAACAGCCGGGTAGCCACTACAACCCTCTGTTCATCTACGCGAACGCTGGCCTCGGCAAGACACACCTCCTCCACGCTGTGGGCCATCATCGCATCGAACTTGATCCCGGCGCTGTGGTCCGGTACGTCTCCTCTGAGCAATTCTTCAATGAGTTCATCAACGGGATCCGCAGGAAGAGGATGGATGAGTTCAAAGAGCGCTATCGCACGATCGATGTGCTCCTCCTCGATGACGTTCAGTTCTTCCAGGGGAAAGAGCAGATTCTTGAGGAGTTCTTCCACACGTTCAATAGCCTCTACGAGGCCGGCAAACAGGTCGTTATCAGCTCCGATCGCCACCCCAAACACCTCTCGACGCTCGAAGACCGCCTCAGGAGCCGCTTCGAGTGGGGTCTCTTGACCGACATCCAGAGCCCCGACATCGAGACCCGTCTCGCCATCCTCAGGAAGAATGCAGAATTCGCTCCAGCACCGGTCCCTCCCGACGTGATGACGTTCATTGCGGAGAATGTCCATCAGAACATCCGCGAACTGGAAGGAGCCTTGACCAGAGTCACCGCTTTCGCTTCCCTGACGGATGAGAGAATCACCCTCACTATGGCGAAGGAAGTCCTCTCCGACATCGTCGCGTTCGATAGGGTTGTGCCGTTGACCGCCGATCGGATCATCCAACTCACCGCCGACTACACCTCGACGACGATCGCCGAACTGACCGGACCCAGCAGGAAGCAGCCTCTCGCTCGGTCCCGACAGATAGCGATGTACCTCTGCCGGGAACACACGGATCTCTCACTTCCCAAGATCGGCGCTCAATTCGGCGGTCGCGACCACACGACGGTGATTCACGCCGTCGAGAAAGTCAAGACGCTCATGAGAACCGATATGGGGGTGTTCGATCAGGTCTCAGCCCTCGGCCAACTCCTGAGGACAACATGACCGATATCCACACTCCCTCTTCTCCTCGTTGTCAATGTGTTGAGTACTCTGTACTTGTTCACAGTCCATGTGGATTCGGAAGTTCGTTGTCTTCAACGCTTCCCTTCCTTTCTCCACAATCCACAACCCCTACTACTACCGCTACCGTTTGTAATTGAACCAATCAAGAAGCAGAGGAAGAACAACTGTGCGTATCCGAGCCGAACGTGACGACCTCGCCGATGTCCTGACAAGGGCAGGCCGAGCGGTTGGAAGCCGATCACCGCTCCCGATCCTTCAAGGACTCTTGTGTGAAGTCGAGGGAGGACGCCTCCAGGTAACGGGAACGGACAACGAAGTGACGGTGAGAACATACCTCGAGGTAGAAGGACTCGAGGATGGGTCCACGGTGATTCCGGCCAAACTCGCTGCCGATGCCGTGCGCAAGCTGCCGATCGGAGCGGTCTCGATCACTGCTTCCGACGGCGAGGTTGAGATCACCGGAAACGG
>CAVQRN010000012.1:0-34548 GCA_963715255.1 uncultured Actinomycetota bacterium
GGGGTAGTCGGTCGACGCGCCGGAGTCGGTGCCGAAGTCGAGCACGTCGTGTCCTGCGGCGACAAGGCGAGCCTTGAGGTCCTCCTTGAGGGCGTACCCTCCGTGATCAGTTCCCATTGCGACGCGCACGGTTGCCCCTCGTATCGATGAGTCTTGAGCGTAGCGACGATCCGAGTAGCCGAGTAGCCGAGCAAGCGACACGAACTTTCCGATGTTCATCCTCGACCACTCCGCTACTCCGCTACCCCATGTCCATGCGACTCGTCCCTAGTGTTCGGCCTATGTCTTCCCCCATCGAATCGCTTCGAGTCGTCGGTGGTGCCCGTCTCGAGGGCGAGGTTGCTGTTCTTGGTGCGAAGAATGCTGCGCTCAAGCACATGGTGGCAACATTGCTTGCTCCAGGGGTCCACCACCTCTCGAACGTTCCGCGTATCCTCGACGTCGAGATCATGGGCAACGTGCTGCGACACGTCGGAGCGACCTGTGAGCGGAACGGCACCACGCTCGAGATTGAAGTGCCCGAGGTTCCGAATCCGGAGGCCCCGCTCGATCTCGTTCGGCAGATGCGAGCATCGATACTGATCCTCGGCACGCTCCTCGCCCGGACCGGAGAGGCCAGGGTCGCTCTGCCGGGCGGCGACGACTTCGGGTCACGGCCGATCGACCTCCATCTCGGTGGGCTTGAGAGTCTCGGTGCGGTCTTCGAACTCCGGCACGGCGTGCTTCGAGCCACGGCGCCCGACGGTCTCCACGGCGCCGAGGTCTACCTCGAATTCCCTTCGGTGGGCGCCACCGAGAACATCCTGCTCGCTTCCGTCATGGCCGAGGGGACGACCACGATCGGGAACGCCGCCCGCGAACCCGAATTGACGGACCTCGCGACCTACTTGACGGCGATGGGAGCCAGGATCGACGGCGCAGGAACGTCCACGATCCTGGTCCACGGCGTTCGGGAGTTGCACCCTGCCGACCATCGCGTCGTCCCGGATCGCCTCGAGGCCGGTACGTACGCCGTGGCGGGAGCGATGACTCGCGGCCACGTCACAATTCTCGACTGCGTCCCCGGGCACCTTGCGCATGGAGATGACCAAACTCGCCGCCGCCGGTACGGTCGTGACGTCGGGTGATGATTGGATCACGGTCGAAGGACCCGATCGTCCCGGTCCGATCGATTTCGCGACGCTTCCGTTCCCCGGCTATCACACCGACATGCATCCCCAGATGGTGGCCCTGCTGTCCGTGGCCGACGGCACGTCGATCGCGACCGAGAACGTGTACGACGCCCGCTTCCGGTACATCGGTGAGTTGAACCGGATGGGAGCCGACATCCACACCGACGGCCAGCACATCGTCATCCGGGGCGTAGGCGAACTGAGTGGCTGCGAAGTTGATGGTTGTGACATCCGGGCCGCCGCGGCGCTTACGATCGCCGGTCTTCGCGGACGGGACGACGACGGTCGTGGGCGCCCAGCACGCTGACCGTGGCTACGACGGTTTCGTCGAGAAACTGACCGCTCTCGGCGCCACCATCGACCGGATCTGAGGCCCACCGACCCACCGCAGAGAAGCGTCCCGGTAGCGCGCTTTGGGGGGTTAGCTTGTGCTCATGGCTGGTGAACAAGAGAACGTCATCGAGATCGCCTCTCCGACGGACCAATCCGACACCGGATTTGACGCGGCGGGAGAGATCGATCTGTCGCTGCTCGAATCGACGCTGGAGTACATCCGGCCGGCGCTTCAGGCCGACGGTGGAGACCTCGTGCTGCTCGGCGCTTCGAAGGGCAAGGTCACACTCCAACTCGTCGGTGCGTGCGGTGGCTGTCCGCTCTCCACGATGACGCTCACGGCCGGCATCGAACGGATCGTCCGCGATCGTGTCCCCGGTGTCACGACCGTAGAGGCCATCTGAGAGCCGGCTTCGCCGTCCGTAATCCGTATCCCGCCGACTCGCACTGCACGGGCCCTTGCTGGTGGTCGGCAACCGGGACCTCATCGTTCACAGGGCACCGTCGCGGTCCACAATCGCCGTATCCTGGCGGCGTGACGCTCATCGACCTTGCCATATCCGGCGATCGCCGTGCTCTGGGCCGTCTTGGTGAGTCGTGTCGAGGACGACACCGCAGATGGAAGAGAGGCTCTCGCCGCGCTCTACCCGAGCGGCGGTGCAGCATGGGTGACCGGTGTCACGGGTGCACCCGGCGCAGGGAAGTCGACGCTTGTCGACGGACTTGTCGGATTCGCCGCCGATCGAGGGAATGTCGCAGTCGTGGCCGTTGATCCTTCGAGCGCCTTCAGCGGAGGCGCGGTCCTCGGAGACCGGATCCGCATGCAGCGCCATACCGACGACCCGCGCATCTACATCCGTTCGATGGCGAACCGCGGGCATCTCGGCGGCCTCGCCGATTCCACCCCGCGTGTCGTTGCCCTTCTCGACGGGATCGGCTTCGCTGAGGTGCTGATCGAGACCGTCGGCGTCGGTCAGGCCGAGATCGACGTCGCCTCGTCCGCCGACACGGTGCTCGTCGCCGTCAACCCGGGATGGGGCGATTCGATCCAGGCGGCCAAGGCAGGTCTCCTCGAGATCGGTGACGTGTTCGTTGTCAACAAGGCAGACCGGCCGGACGCCGACGAGACGGTGACCGAACTGCTCCGCATGCTCGATGCCGGACCGGAACGTGCATGGCGGCCCCCGATCGTGACGACCGTCGCTACCGAGGGAACGGGACTCGACGACCTGTGGGCCGCGGTTGTCGATCACCGGCGCCACCTCACCGAGACCGGAGCACGAGAGATCCGCAGGAGGGAACGCGCCGCTCGAGAGATCGAATCCGCAGTCCGAGCCGGTTTGCGCAGACGGGCCTCACTCGATTCCGGCGGCGTCGAGTTGCTCGACCGCGTCGTCGCCCGCGAGATCGATCCATGGTCGGCCGCCGGGGACATCGTCGACTCCTTGTAGCCTGAACATCACGCGAGCTATGGAGGGATCGTCGTGGATCTCGTCGAGTACACCGTCTCGGATGCGGTAGCCAGGATCACGCTGAACCGGCCGCCCGTCAATGCCCTCAACGCCGAACTCATCGCCGACATCGGCGCAGCCCTGGAGAAGGCGAGCGCCTCCGACGTGCGCGCGGTTGTGATCACCGGCAGCCCCCACTTTGCGGCGGGAGCCGACATCACCGGATTCCAGGCCGCGTTCGAGGGGGACGGGGAGGCCGATCTCGCCGGTGACCTCTCGTTCGTCGTCAAGCGCCTCGAGGATCTGGAGAAGCCGACGATCGCAGCTGTCAACGGCTTCGCCCTCGGCGGGGGCCTCGAATTGGCGATGGGAGCAGACTTTCGCTACCTCGCCGACGACGCGCGCGTCGGTCAACCCGAGATCTTGCTCGGAATCATTCCGGGGGCTGGCGGGACGCAGCGCCTCCCGAGGATTGTCGGCTATCAGCGGGCGCTCGAGATGTGCCTCACAGGCCGGCAGATCGACACGTCGGAGGCGGCCGCGATCGGCCTCGCCGACAAGGTGCTTGCTCCCGACGACCTGATCGAGACTGCGATGGCCGACGGGCGCGGTTCGCCGCAGGACCGACCGCCACGTACACGGCGGTGAAGCGTTCGGTGGGTGGTGGTCGCGGAGTGTCCTCGAGCGCGGCCTTGAGATCGAAGCGGCCGAGTTCGCCGGCGTCTTCGGAACCGGTGACGCCCGAATCGGTGTCGCTGCGTTCCTCGCCAAGGAGGGACCGGACTTCACCGGGCGGTGAGGAGCTGGATCGACGCCATGCGGTGGTGCCGCTGGATTCGTTGGCCCGATAGTCTCGCATCAACATGATCACCCACAAGATTCCGCGCTGGGCAGGGGCCGCGGTGCTCCTCGCCCTCGGCATCTTTGCGCTCGTGCTGTTCGCGGTCGCGTGGCTCTCGTCGAACCACATCCGATCCGATCTGCTCGTGCCGGTTGCAGACGAACGCCCGTACGACGTGGAGATACTCCGCACGCCTCCGGCGCGACTCGTGATCGCCGGGACGGACCGGCCACCCCGTGGTGGCATCTGGGGATTCGAGTCCGGTGCGACCTATACGCAGCTGACCGCTCTGCTGAACCGGACCGACACCGAGACCGAGTGGGCGGCGACGCCGTACGTCGGGGAGCCGGCGGTCGGCGTGAACGGGCGCGTCGACGTGGATGCTTTCCCGATCGATCCCAACGTCGCGTTCGGCCTCGGCTTCGAAGAGGTTCGGGCGCCCGGCGAACTAGGGCCGTTGCCGGCGTGGCTGATCGACGGGCGTCGCTCAACCTGGGTCATCATCGCTCACGGCAAAGGAACGGACCGTCGGAGCCAGGCCCTTCGCATGATTCCGAGCCTGGTCGAAGCGGGCTATCCGGTGCTGGTGGTCAACTACCGAAACGACGAAGGCGCCCCGACCGATCCCTCTGGGCTGCGATCGTGGGGCCTCACCGAGTGGCGGGACCTTGACGCAGCGGTGCGCCTCGCCGACCGGGAAGGAGCCCGAGACTACTTCCTCGTCGGCCATGATCTCGGGGCAGAGGTGGTCTCGATGTTCCTCCACGAGTCGGATCGCGTGGGGAACGTGCTCGGCGTGGTGTTCGACTCGCCGGTGCTCGATCTCGAGGGAAGCATGGACTACGACTCCGGTCCGGTCGCCCGTTTCGTCGGTGAGCTGGGTCAACAGCTGGCGAGAATCCGATTTGGGATGGAGTGGAGCGAGCTCGACCAGGTCGCTCGTGCGGATCAGTTCGACGTGCCGATCCTCGCACTCCACGGCGCCAGAGATGAAGAGACCCCGATCGAGATCACCGAGGCGTTCGCAGCAGCCAGGCCCGACCTCGTGAGGTTCCTCCGGTTCGAGCAGGGTGGCCACGGCGATCTCTGGAACGTCGATAGCGCCCGGTACGAGTCTGAGGTGATGTCCTTCATCGACGGACTCGCAGACGTCGAAAGCTGAGATTCCCATCGCAGCGGCGCGGATTGAGGCAGACTTGGAGTCCATGCTGTATCTCGACCACGCCGCCACGACCCCACTGCGACCGGAGGTTCGCGACGCGATGGCGCCGTACCTCGGCGACCGGTTCGGGAACCCGTCGGGTATCCACGCGACGGCGCGACGCGCGAAGAACAGTATCGAAGAGGCTCGCGAGCGGATCGCGGCGTTGATCGGAGCAGCGAACCCGTTGGAGATCGTCTTCACCGGTGGCGGCACCGAGGCAGACAATCTGGCAGTGATCGGTGCAGCGCTCGGGGGACCAGGAGGTGTCGTCACCACCGCCGTCGAGCACGCCGCCGTGCTCGAGTCGGCCCGCTTCCTGGGTCGGATCGGTCACGACGTGACCATCGTTCCCGTCGACAGCGATGGTTGTGTGTCGCCGGATTCGATCGCATCAGCGGTCGATGACGGGACTGCGATCGTGTCGGTGATGATGGCCAACAATGAGACGGGTGTCATCCAAGATGTGGCCGAAGTCGTTCGTCTCGTACGGTCCGCAAACGACCGGGCGCTCGTCCATACCGACGCGGTCCAGGCATTCGGCTCCCTCCCGGTGGACGTGCACGACCACGGACCCGATCTCATCTCCGTATCGGCGCACAAGATCGGAGGACCCCAGGGTGTCGGCTTCCTGTACGTTCGCCATGGTGTCCGACTCGAACCGGTGATCCACGGGGGTGGCCAGGAACTCGGCCGACGCTCCGGAACCCACAATGTCGCGGCAATTGTCGGACTCGCCGTGGCTGTGGAGTCGACCGTCGAGGGCCGCTCTGTCTATCGGGAGCGGGTCGCCGCAGCGCGAGACCGGTTCGAGCGGGACCTCCGATCCCGGGTCGCCGTCAGAGTCACTGCCGGCGGTGCCAGCCGACTCGTCTCCCACGCTCATCTGCGGTTTCCCGGGATCTCCGCCGAGACGCTCCTCGTCCGCCTCGACTACGCAGGCGTGGCAGCCGCTGCCGGCGCCGCATGTCACAGTGGCGCTATCCAGGCGAGTCACGTACTCGCGGCGATGGGCATCGACGCCACAGCGGCCGCGGAATCGATCCGATTCAGCTTCGGCCGAGACGACGACGCGACGACTGGGGCCGAGGCGGCCAGGATCGTCTCCGGAGTCATCGAGGACCTGTCATGAGGGCCCTCGTCGCAATGTCGGGCGGCGTCGACTCCTCGGTCGCGGCGGCGCTCATGCTCGAAGCCGGATACGACGTCGTCGGCGTCACGCTCAAGCAGTGGGTCGGGATCGGAGGAGCGATGCCGACGGCAGGATGCTGCACCGTCTCGGACGCGGAGGACGCCCGGCGGGTGGCCGCACAACTCGACATCCCCTACTACGTCCTCGACTACGTCGAGGAGTTCACCGCGGCGGTCGTGGAGCCATTCGGCGCGGCCTATCTCGCCGGCCGGACGCCGAACCCGTGCGTCGAGTGCAACCGCACCGTCCGCTTCTCAGCGCTCCTCGAACGAACCACGGAACTCGATGCCGACGTCCTCGTCACGGGCCACCACGCCCGGATCGGCCGTGACGACGACGGCTGGCAGCTGCTCCGTGCCGTCGACGGCACCAAGGACCAGTCATACGTCCTCCACATGCTCGGTCAGCAGGAACTCTCGCGAATTCGGCTCCCGGTGGGGGAGATGACCAAGGTCGAAGTACGAGAGCGTGCCGCCGCCATGGGTCTGAGGACCGCGTCGAAGCCGGACAGCCAGGACATCTGTTTCGTGGCTTCCGGTGACTATCGCGACTTCCTCGCCGAGCAACTACCGGAGACGGCGCTCCCCGGACCGGTCGTCGACACGGCGGGAACGATCCTCGGACAGCACGATGGGATCACCGGATTCACGATCGGGCAGCGCCGCGGCCTGGGGATCGCCGTCGGCGAGGCCCGGTACGTCGTCGACGTCCAGGCCGAGGAGCGGCGCGTCGTGGTTGGAACGTACGACGAGATGTTGGCGGACGGCTGCCTCGTCAGTGGCGTTTCGTTCGTCTCCGGTGCGCCACCCCGCGATCTCGACGTGTCGGTGAAAGTCCGGTACCGGACCCCGCCGATCACCGCCACGCTGCAATCCGCCGACGACCGCTGGGTGGTCCGATTCGCGGAGCGTCATCCTGCCCCTGCCCCCGGACAGGCCGCCGTCTTCTACGACGGCGACCGGGTTCTCGGTGGAGGAACCATCGAGGAGGTGATCCGATTGTGAGAATCACCGGTGTTGGGAGCCTTCCCCACGAAGATGCGACCGAAGCTGCGGCGTTCGTGTCCTCAACGACCGACCTCCCGTACCTCGCGCAACTGCCCAACCTCGACGGGTCCGAGGGAATGCTGCGCCAATGGGGCGACGGTCTCTGTGGAGCAGGGGGAACCGACAACGGGATCGGACTCCGGTGGGGAGAGCCGGCCAACGTGGACTCCCGGCCGTTCGGAGGAGCCGCCGCAATGCTGGCAACCCTCGACGGGCCGGAGGTCAAGACCCAGTTCACCGGTCCGGTCACGCTCTGGCTCGCGTTGCTCGCCGCCGGATGCCCAAGTGACGGTCTCTGGGCATGTGTGGTGAAGGGTCTTTCCGAGCGGCTCCTGGCCCATGTCGACATGATCCGGGCGGCGAGACCGGGTGTCGAGATTGTCGCGGTGATGGATGAACCGGCGCTTGTGGTGTTCGCGCCGGGCCGCTCGCCGGGGCCGCTTCCGATCGAAGCGGCCGCCGATGCGATCTCGCGCGTCTTCGCCGAGGCGCCGATCCCCGTCGGGATTCACGTGTGTGGAGATACCGATTGGAGAATGGTCGCGGGCCTCCAACCGGCATGGCTCTCGTGGGATCTGGCGGGCCTCGGCGACGGGTTCCTCTCAGCAACCGACGCAATCGCCGAGATCGTGTCACAGGGAACCGGCATCATGTGGGGCATGGTGCCCACCGACCCGGCTCCGATCGACCTCGACCGCGTCCGCTCCCGGTACGGTACGGCCGTGACTCGACTCGTCCTCGAAGGCGCCCCGACCGAGGCGCTGACCGTGAATTCTCTTGCAACCCCGGCCTGTGGTCTCGCCGGCACGACCGTCGGCGGTGCGGGGGTCGTGATGGATCGGCTGCGCCACGTCGTGGAGGCGGTCGATGGCTGATCCGGCGGCCAGGGCGGCCGAACTGCGCGCCTTCCTGAGGGAGCACAACTACCGCTATCACGTCCTCGACGAACCCGCGATCTCCGACATCGAATTCGACGAGGCGTTCCGGGAGCTGCAGGCGATCGAAGCCGCCCATCCGGAAGTGGTCGTCGCCGACTCGCCGACGCGGGCAGGTCGGCGGTCCGGTCTCGGATGCGTTCGCGCCGGTCACGCATCGGGAGCGCATGTTCTCGCTCGACAACGTCGAGAGCCTCGAGGATCTCGAAGCGTGGCGGGCCCGTCTCGTGCGTCTCCTCGATCGCGAACCTTCCGGGTATTCGTGTGAACTCAAGATCGACGGGCTTGCCATCTCCCTCACCTACGAGGAGGGTCATCTGGTTCGAGCGGCGACCCGCGGGGACGGGACTACCGGTGAGGACATCACCGCAAACGTCAGGACGATCGACAACGTGCCTCTCGTGCTGCTGGGCGACGCCCCAGCCGTCGTCGAGGTGCGTGGGGAGATCTACATGCCGGTATCGGCGTTCAACGAGCTCAACGAACGACAGGCGGCGGACGGCAAACCACCCTACGTGAACCCACGGAACACGGCGGCCGGCTCGGTCCGGCAGAAGGACCCGGCGGCGACCGCCTCGCGGCGCCTCATGCTGTGGGCCTATCAGGTCGGATTCCTCGAAGGCGGGCCGACACCGGCTTCGCACACCGAGCAGATGTCCTGGATCTCGGATCTCGGTCTTCCGGTCAACCCGGAGAACCGTTCCGTGGACACCATCGAAGCGGTCGAGGCGTACGTCCGGGCCGCTGAAGAGCAGCGCCACACCCATGACTACGACACCGACGGGATCGTCATCAAAGTCGATTCGCTCGTCGATCAACGCGACGTGGGATTCACGGCGAAGAGTCCACGTTGGGCGGTCGCATACAAGCTCCCACCGGAGGAGAAGACGACGACGCTCCTCGACATCAAGATCAACGTCGGACGCACGGGTGCCGTCACCCCGTACACGGTCCTCGACCCGGTCTTCGTCGGTGGCGTCACGGTTACGAACACGACGCTTCACAACGAGAGCGACCTCCACCGCAGGAACGTCCGGCCAGGAGACACCGTCATCGTCCGACGAGCCGGCGATGTGATCCCCGAAATCGTCGGACCGGTGCTCTCAAAGCGTCCGAAAGGTCTTCCCGAGTGGCACATGCCCGAGTATTGCCCCTTCTGCGGCCATCCGATCGTGCTCACGGAAGGGGAAGCCAAAGCCAAGTGCACGGGTGGTTATGAATGCCCGAGTCGGCTCCGTGAGTATCTCGCCCATTTTGCCGGGAGGGGGGCGATGGACATCGAAGGTCTCGGCTACAAGACCGTTGACCTGCTCCTCACCGAGGGTCTCGTTCGCGACCCTGCAGATGTGTTCACGCTGAAGCCCGACGATCTTCTCGGCCGCGAGGGTTGGGGTGAGATCTCCGTGGCGAATCTCCTCGCCGCCATCGACGGGGCGAAGGATCGGGAGGTTGGAAGATTGCTCACCGGATTCGGCATCGATCACGTTGGTGGCACGGTGGCGCGGGTCCTAGCCCGTCGCTTCGGGAGCATTGACGCCCTGTCGTCTGCCACCGAGGACGACATCACGGAGATCGACGGGATCGGGCCGGAGATCGCAGGATCAGTCGTCGGGTGGTTCGGAGACGAAGAGAACATTCGGCTCATCGAGAAGATGAGAAGTGCCGGCGTGCGCATGAACGACCCATTCGTCGAGGACGAGGGGAGCAACGTTCTCGAAGGGGTCACTGTGGTCATCACCGGATCGCTCGACGGCTACTCGCGATCTGAGGCGAAGGCCGCCGTTGAGGATCGCGGAGGGAAGGTCACCGGATCCGTGTCGGGGAAGACGACCGCCCTGATCGCCGGTGCTTCACCAGGCTCGAAGATGACCAAGGCCGTTGATCTCGGTGTCCCGGTCCTCGACGAGGCACGGTTCACCCGTCTCCTCGAAGAAGGCCCGGCCTCGCTCGAAGTCTGATCCGCCGCTCAGCGGGCACGCGACTTCTGTCCCCTCACTGCGTGTGGGGACGGTAGATGGCGACGAGTACACCCTGCGATGTCGGGTCGCTCAGGCGGCGAGCAGACCGAGGGCGACGACGACGGCGAGGAACACCGGGATTAGGGCGGCCCAGGTCGGAGCTACGGCGCGCGAGACAACGGGGGTGAGCAGGCCGACGGAGAGGAAGATCACGCCGGCAACCAGGGCGGTGTAGGTGAACCAGCCGCCGCCGGCCGTCCACTCGATGATCGCGAGCGTCGACAGGACGACGACGAGAGCGGCGACCATCGCAATGACGAAGGTTCTCGCTCCGTTCGGAGTTGCTCTCACACGTCGCCACACCATCCCGGACAGCGCACCGATGATCATCGCGATGACGGTCACCGTCAGCGGATTCGCGACGGTGTCGTTCGGGCTGGTGACCGGCAGGGAGATGAGTGACGCCGCGATCGCGCCAACAGAACCGGCCGCGAGTCCGGCTACCGTCGGGTTCAGTGTCCTCGGGTCGTAGATGTAATCCTCGGCCATGGCGGTCTGCTCCTGTCTACTGGGTCCGGAAACTCCACACGAAGGATCCCGGACCGGGGAGGCCGCTCACGCGGTCCCACACCGCAGAGACTACGTGGAATCCCGGCGTCCATTCCTCGATCGCCTTGCCCGCGCCGGGTTCGAAAACGTGAAGTCCCGTCGCCTCCGTCCAGATGACTTGATCGTCGGGGATCACGATGTCGTCGATTGTGAGGTGAGCCAGGTAGCCGACCTCGAGATCGAGGATCACACGTGGCTCGCCGAACATGAGGCTCCCGTCGGCCGGTTCGACGCGTTCGAGCGGCGGTTCGAGACCTCCGCCGCTGCCCGACGGCGCGAACAAGACGGCACCCACAACGACGGCGATGAACGCGAGGCCGAGGAGGAGGAGGATCACGCGGTAGGCGGTGCGACTCATGTTCTGCAGGATCGTAGGCCACTGGACGTTTCTCGTCCCGCGGTGCTCCCACCAGGAGTTGCAGTGCGTCCGGTGACGGTTGAGACTATCGACATGCGACTCAACCCCACCTTCGCCGAGCTTGGTGACTATCCAATCGCCCGCATTCAGATGCGAGCCAGGGACCGGCGCGACGCCGGACTCCCGGTGCTCGACTTCTCGATCGGTGATCCCCGCGAACCGACTCCACAGTTCATTGTCGACGCGCTTCGCGATTCTGTTCCGGTCGTGTCCCAGTACCCGACGGCCGCGGGCCTCATCGAGTTGCGGCGGGTGATCGCCGGATATGTGCGTCGGCGGTTCGATGTCGAGGTCGATCCCGAGACACAGGTCATTCCAACGAGCGGCGCGAAAGAAGCGATCTTCAATACGCCGTTCGCGTTCATCGATCGGGAAGCCGGAGACGGAGTCATCTATCCGACCCCCGGCTACCCGGTCTACGACCGAGGCTCGTTGTTCGCCGGTGCGAAGCTGTTCCCGATCGAGCTCTCCGGCGACTTCGTGCTCCGGGCCGAGCAGATCCCGGATGAGGCATGGGATCGATCCCGTCTCGTCTGGACGTGCTCTCCTCACAACCCGGCCGGATCCGTCTCGACGCTCCAGGACATCGCGGGTCTCTACGTGCGAGCCGTCGACGCCGACGCGTTGCTGCTGTCGGACGAGTGTTACGCGGACATCTACGAGGAGGACGTCTACCCGGAAGGACCGATGTCAATCCTCCAGGTTGCCGGCGAAGGTAGCCCCGGCGCTCTCTCCTATCTGAGTCTTTCGAAACGATCGGGGATGACGGGCTATCGATCAGGTGCCATCGTTGGCGATCCCGAAGCCATCGCCGCTTTGAAGGCGCTGCGAGCCACGACGGGGACCGCATCTCCGGAGTTCGTCCAGGGGGCGGCCATCGCTGCCTGGAGCGATGATGATCACACGAACGAGCGGCGGGCGATCTTCACGGAGAAACGTCGAATTCTGCGTGCCGCATTCGACGATCTTGGATTTGAGACGGTCGCGTCGCATGCCGGCCTGTATCTCTGGATTCGGGTGGACGACGACATGGCATTCACCGACCGGCTCCTGGAGGACGGCATCGTCGTGTCTCCCGGCCGTTTCTTCGGTCCGGGGGGCGAGGGGTTTATTCGGCTGGCGCTCGTCCCGACGGTCGAGGAGTGTGCCGTCGCCGCCGACACCCTCCGAGCGCTCCTCGGTTAGTACCTCTCCGAGCCCAGGGTTCGCAGAGCACATCGGCGTAGAATCCCCCGCATGAACGACCGAGAACTGATTGAAGCGGCATACGCCGACCTCTCCCTCCTCTCCGGGGCGACCGATGCGGTCCACCGAACCATCGCGACACTCGACGCGGGAGAGATTCGCGTCGCTGAGAAGATCGACGGCGACTGGGTTGTGAATGCCTGGGTGAAGGAAGCGATCATGCTCTACTTCCGCATCACCGAGGTACGGACGATGAAGGCCGGGCCGTTCGAGTACCACGACAAGATCCCGACCAAGACCGGCCTGCACGAAGCCGGCATCCGTGTTGTCCCGCCCGGCACCGTGCGATACGGAGCCTTCTGCGAACCGGGCGTCGTCGTGATGCCGGGCTATGTGAACATCGGCGCCTACGTGGGATCCGGCACCATGGTCGACACGTGGGCGACCGTTGGTTCCTGCGCACAGATCGGGCGCGACGTCCACCTCTCCGGCGGTGTCGGAATCGGCGGTGTGCTCGAACCTGCCGGCGCACGCCCCGTCATCATTGAAGACGGGGCGTTCATCGGCAGTCGCTCGATCGTCGTCGAGGGCGTCATCGTCGAAGCCGGCGCAGTTCTCGGCGCCAACACGACGCTGTCCGCGTCGATACCGATCATCGACGTCACCGGCAGCGAACCGGTCGAGATCAGGGGAAGGGTCCCGGCCAACGCGATCGTGGTTCCCGGAGCCAGGGCAAAGGAGTTCCCGGCAGGCACCTACCACCTGCAGGCACCGCTCTTGATCGGCTATCGGTCGGAGACGACTGATCAGAAGACATCGTTGAACGACGCGCTCCGGACGTTCGAGGTGGAGGTATGAGCCTCGAAGAAACGCTCGTCGAGCTCATCAACATTCCATCGGTCATAGGGGACGAGGAGGAGATCACTACTGCAATCGAGTTCCGTCTCGCGGCGGTTCGACCTGTCACACGGCTCGGCAACGGTCTCGTCGTCGGTGAACCCACCGGCAAGCCGATCATCGTTCTGTACGGACACACCGACACCGTCCCCGAACAAGACAACGGGACGGCCAATGTTCACGGCGAACGCATCTACGGACTCGGGGCTTCCGACATGAAGGCCGGCATCGCCGCGATGGTGCACCTGCTCGAAACTCCCGACGTCATCGAAGGCCCATACGACGTGGTCGGCGTCTTCTATGACAAGGAAGAGGGTCCTTCGGCCGAGAACGGGCTCGAGGACGTCCTCGACGCGGTGCCCTGGCTCGCCGACGCCGAATTCTCGATCGTTCTCGAACCAACCGATCTCAACCTCGAATTGGGCTGCAACGGCGCGATGAACGCCGACATCGTCTTCAACGGCCACTCCGCCCACAGCGCTCGGCCGTGGCTCGGGGAGAACGCGGTGACGAAGGCCGGTGTTTGGCTCGCCGAGATGCACAATCGCCGTCCTGAGTCAACCGAGATCGCCGGTCTCGAGTACCGGGAGGTCTTCTCAGTGACGAAGGCATCAGGAGGGATCGCCAACAACGTGCTGCCATCCCGTTTCACGCTCAATCTCAACTATCGCTTCCCACCGATCTACGACCTGGAGGAAGCTGAGGCTCGGCTCCGAGACGTCGCTTCCGCGGCCGACGAGATCCTGATCACGGATCGGGCCCCGGCCGGAACGATCCCCGAGGGGAATCCACACCTCGACCGGCTCGAAGAACTCGTCGGTGGAGCGAAGACGGCGAAGCAGGGATGGACCGACGTTGCTCGCCTCACCGGACGCGGCATCCCGGCCGTCAACTACGGTCCCGGCGAAGTCGCCCAAGCGCACCAGATGGCCGAGTCGGTGCCGAGCGAGAACCTTGGGATCGTCTTCGAGGTGCTGCACGAATTCCTGACGACGTGACGGAGCAAACCGGGAACGGTCCTGTCGGCGTTCAGTACCCTTCTCGGTGAGAGGAAGAGGGGTTGCCGGTGACAGACGTGGTCTTGAGATGCAGTGGCCTGCGCAAGGTGTACGGAGATCTTGTCGCCGTTGATGGCGTCGGGTTCTCCATCGAAGCGGGGGAGACGTACGGCTTGCTCGGTCCGAACGGAGCTGGCAAGACGACGACGATCTCGATGATCGCCGGCCTGCTTGACAACGATGGCGGTACCGCCGTCGTGTCGGGGAACGAGATTACGACGAAGAGCACAGCGGCCAAGGCCGCGATCGGTCTCGTGCCGCAGGATCTCGCGATCTACCCGGACCTCACCGCGAGGGAGAACCTCCGGTTCTTCGGAAAGCTGTACAACATCGACGAACGCCTCAACGAACGCGTCGCCGAAATCCTCGAGATCATCGAACTCTCGGATCGGGCAGATGATCAGACCAAGGAGTACTCGGGCGGCATGAAGCGCCGCCTCAACATCGGACTCGGGCTGCTCCACAAGCCGGACCTGCTGATCCTCGACGAGCCGACGGTGGGGGTCGATCCGCAGAGCCGCAACGCCATCCTCGAAAACGTCGAGCGACTCGGCGCCGAAGGTATGGCGGTCCTCTACACGACCCACTACATGGAAGAAGCGGAGCGGCTCTGTGACCGGGTCGGCATCATCGATGAAGGAACGATCATTGCCGAGGGCACGCGCCGCGAACTCGTGGCCATCGTCGGAGAACGAGACCGCCTCCATCTCGAGACGTCCGGAGACGCGTCCACGGTCGTCGGGGCCGTGTCGGCAATCCCCGACGTCGAATCGTGTTCAGCAGCCGGATCCGAACTCGAGGTTGTCGCCGTGAACGCTTCACGCGCATTGCCCGACGTCGTCCTTTCTGTGAACCGCTCGGGACTCGACGTGCACTCCGTTCAAGTCTCTGAGCCGGACCTCGAATCGGTGTTCCTTCACCTCACCGGGAAGGCGCTGCGGGAGTGATAGGGGCCGCGTTCACGATCACGGCGAAGGACCTGAAGGAGCGGTTCCGCGACCGATCGGCGATCATGCTCGCCGTTGTCGTTCCTCTCGGTCTCGCGTTCATCTTGAACCTGACGCTCGGACCCGTGACCGAGCAGTCATTCAGTACCGAAATCGCGGTCCACGACGCCGACGGCGGTCCCATCGCGGCCGGATTCGGCGAGATGCTCGCCGGTGTCGAACGAGAAGGATTCGTAGTCGTCACCGACGTCGCGACGGCGGCGGGGGCCCGGGCGCTTGTCGACGATCACAGTGTCTCAACGGCCTATCTGTTGCATGATGGGTTGTCGGAGTCGGTGGCTGCGAACGAGGAGGCGACGATCGTTGTCGTCGTAGATCCGGACCAGCCGATCGGTTCGCAGGTGGGCGCGGCGCTCGCCGACGGATTCGCATCGGAGGTGAACGCCGTCCAACTCTCGGTCGCCACCGCACTTGCGTTGGGCGCCGACGACCCTGCAGAGCTCGTCGCAGAAGCTCAGGGAGCGGCGTCGTCGATCTCGCTTGCCGACGCACAGACCGAGGGGCGCGGCTTCGATTTCTCCACCTTCTACGCCACAGGGATCGCCGTCTTCTTCATGTTCTTCACGGTCCAATTCGGCGTACTCAGTATCATCGACGAGCGCGAGAACGGGACGATGCCCCGCCTGTTGGTCGCCCCAATCTCGAAGCAGTCGATCCTCGTCGGAAAGTTGCTCGGTTCATTCCTGGTAGGTGTCGCGAGCACCGTTGTCCTGTGGCTCTCTACGACGCTGCTCATGGGGGCCGAGTGGGGTGGATCGCTGATCGTCATCATTCTCATCGCGGCCGGCGTCACAGCAGCCATGGGGCTTACCGCAGCGATCGCGACCTTCACCAGGACCGCCGAACAAGCGGGAGCTATCACCGTGTTCGTGGTCGTTGTCTTCGGCGTGCTCGGTGGCACGTTCTTCCCGGTGTCACGAGTCTCCGGGGTGTTCTCCGCGATCAGTCGAGTGACACCGCACTTCTGGCTGATGGACGGATTCCAACGTTCGTCGGCGGGGGAGGGGATCGTTGACGTCCTCCCGGCGCTCGGCGCGATCCTGGCTTTCGCGATCATCTTCGGGTCGATCGGACTGCTCCGTGCCCGCGATCTGGTCAGGCACCAATGAAAACCCTCACGATCGCCTCGAACAGCCTCCGCCGTCTCTTCCGGGACCGGACCAACATCTTCTTCATCTTCGTCCTGCCGATCGTGCTCATCCTTGTTCTCGGGCTTGTGTTCGGTACCGGGTTCACATCACGGGTGGCGCTGATCACCCCCGACGGTGACGACCTTGCCGGCGAGATCGCTGATCGCATTTCGGCGTCGACCGCGTTCGAGACGATCGACGTTGACGACGTGGAGGCAGCGCGGACTCGACTTCGGCGCAACGACATTGATGCTGTGATCGTGATACCGGACGGCTACCGCGACGCTCTTCTCGACGGAGATTCCGTCGAGATCGCCTACTACTCGACGCCGAGCGGCGGGGGTTTCGACGTTCGTTCGGTGGTCGAGGCGGCGATCGCAGAGCAGGGGTCGGTGATCCGAGCCGCACGCTTCGCTGCCGAAACGACCGGCACCGACCCGGCAACGGCACGGGAGACCGCCCGGCTGGTCCAGGGGTCGATCGCCACCATCGGTACCGAACTCGAGGGCGAAGCGAGCAGTGGGAGCGGCGGGCAGTTCGACCTCGGCGCGGCGCAACAGTTGCTCCTCTTCATGTTCCTCACCGCCCTCACGTCATCGACGGCGCTCATCCAGTCGCGCCGGCTCGGCGTCTCCCACCGCATGCTCTCAACGCCCACGACGGCGGGTACGATCATCGGGGGAGAGACCCTGGGACGCTTCCTCGTCGTGATGCTCCAAGGCGTCTTCATCGTCATTGCCGCAGGAGTGCTGTTCGACGTGGAGTGGGGCGACCCCGTGGCTGCCATCCTCGTCGTGACGGCATTCGCACTGACAGGAACCGGGGCGGGAATGCTGCTCGGTTCGGCCTTCTCGAACGAGCAGCAGGCAGGGGGGGTCGCCATCTTCGGGGCATTGATGCTGGCGGCGCTCGGCGGATCGATGGTGCCGCTCGAGATCTTCCCCGACACGATGGTCACGATCGCTCACTTCACCCCTCACGCTTGGGGGAACGACGCGTTCGCGACGCTGATCCGACACAGTGGCGGCGTCGCCGATATTGCGACGGAACTCGCGGTGCTGACCGCCTATGGGCTCGCGCTGGTGGCCCTGTCGTCCGCGATGTTTCGAAGGAGTCTCACCCGCTGACCGGAGTGACGGTCGGGATCACCGAGAGTCGTTTGAGGAAGTACTGCACCAGCGGTCCCATTCCGAAGGCGAACACCACCGTCCCGACGCCGACCGTGCCACCGAGCAGCCAGCCCGCTACGAGGACGGTGATTTCGATCCCGGCCCGGTTCCAGGCAATCGGGATGCCTCGGCGAGCCAGTCCCGTCATCAGGCCGTCGCGTGGGCCGGGGCCGAGCCCGGCGCCGATGTAGAACCCCGAGCCGATCGCAACGATCGCCACGCCGCCGAGCATCGCAGTCCACCGGAGAGCGATGTGATCGAGGGTTTCGGGAAGGATGAGGAGCATCCCGTCGAGGACGAGTCCGATCACGATTGCGTTCGCGACGGTCCCGATGCCGATGCGTTCCTTGAGCGGAATCCACATCAGGAGGACGGCGAACCCGGTAATGATGACCATCGTTCCGATCGGGATCCCGGTGTGAATGGAGATCCCCTGGTGAAGGACGTCCCAAGGAGAGAGGCCGAGGTCGGCGACGACCATCAACGCCAAGCCGATGCCGAAGAGCACCAACCCGAACATGAGCCGCGCGAGGCGCGGTCCGAGTTCGTGGAGAGGAGGGAGAGGGAGCACCGGACCAGGGTAGAGGTGTTCGGTGGGTCAGCAGGTCGGCAGGCCCGGGGATCGACTGAGAAGCTGAGGGATACCTAGCCGGCCCAGACGCCGAAGGCCCGCACGTCCTGTGGGTACGGATGGCGTGCGGGCCTCGTTGATCGGCGACTCCCGACCTACTCGGGGGCCTTCTCTGTCGATTCAGCCTCGATCGATTTTCGGGCGTCGGTCGCGATGCTGACCTTGTGTGGCAGCTCGTCCTCGTGAACTGGGATCGTCACGGTGAGGACACCGTTGTTGTATGCCGCTTCGACCTTGGTTGGGTCGAAGCGATCCCCGAGTCGAACCTCACGACGGTGGGTGCCGGTGGGGCGCTCTCTGAGGAGCCAGGTCGCATCTCCTGATTCCTCCTCGGGACGCTCCGCCGTCACTGTCAGCACGTTTCGTTCGACCGCGACGTCAACGTGATCGGATTCAACACCGGGGAGGTCGAACCGCAACGTGTACTTGCCTTCAACTTCATATGCATCCATCGGCATGACTCCGCCGCGGAACTGACTGCCGAACGGTGCCATCCACCGCTCCATCTCCTGGAGCGGGTCCCGCATTCTCATGGCCATATCACTCCCTTCTTCGGTCGTCTGGTGCTGCTGCACCAGCGTTCTGATATCAATCTATATATATAGCACTCAGATTACATGTGTCAAGATGGTAAAGATTGTGGATCGGCGTCCCAGCGGTGCAGGTGCACGCGGGAGATGCGTGGAAGCGATCAATCCGGCGGTAGCATCGGGCCATGCCTGTTGAGATCGATATTGAACGGGTCGCGCACCTTGCACGGATCGTGTTGACCGCCGACGAGCTGGCTCTGTACGGCGAGCAACTCGTTCACATCCTGGAACACGCGGAACGGGTCCAGGCGTTGCCGACCGACGGCGTCGAGCCAACGTCACATCCGTTGCCGATGGTCAACGCCTTCCGACCGGACGAGGTGACCCCATCGCTGAACCGTGACGACGTCCTTGCCGGTGCACCCGACGCCGAGGATGGCTACTTCCGGGTCCCAAAGATCCTGGACGAGTCATGACCGACCTCGCCGATCTCACGATCGCTCAAGCCTCCATCGGACTCCGGGCGCAGGAATTCAGCGCGGTCGACCTGCTTGATGCCGTCGAGCGTCGGGCCGCCATCACCGAGGCTCACCTGCACGCCTACCTCACCCTCGACCGGGAAGGATCGCGAGCGGCAGCCGAGGCCGCCGATACCGCTCTCGCCGCCGGCGATCCGCGGCCGCTGCTCGGTATCCCGATCGCCCTGAAGGACAACATGGTGACGAAAGGCGTCGAAACGACGGCCTCTTCACAGATTCTTGCCGGATGGAAGCCGCCGTACGACGGCACCGCGGTGCGTCGCCTCAAAGAGGCCGGCGCGGTGATCGTCGGCAAGACGAATCTCGACGAGTTCGCCATGGGGTCGTCGACTGAGAACTCCGCATACGGCCCCACCCGGAATCCGTGGAACACGGACACGGTTCCCGGCGGCTCGTCGGGCGGCTCGGCGGCCGCGGTGGCAGTCGGGTCGGCGTTCGGAGCCTTCGGCTCGGACACCGGGGGATCGATCCGTCAGCCGGCGGCGCTCACCGGGATCGTCGGCGCCAAGCCAACCTACGGCCTCGTGAGTCGCTACGGACTCATCGCCTTTGCATCGTCGCTCGACCAGATCGGTCCACTTGCGAGAACGGTCCCTGATGCTGCGGTGTTGCTCGAAGCCGTTGCAGGCTGGGACCGGATGGATGCGACGAGCTACCACGGCGATGTGCCGGCGATCTCACGCTCTCTCGATACCGGTGTGCACGGTGTGCGCATCGGAGTCGTCACCGAGCTCTCCGGGGAGGCATTCGATCCCCAGGTGACGGCCGCGACGAACGCCACGATCGACCGCCTCTCCGACGCGGGAGCCGACGTTGTCGAGATATCGCTCCCGGCCATCGAATATGCCCTCTCCGCGTACTATCTGATCGCCCCGGCCGAGTGCTCCGCAAACCTTGCCCGCTTCGACGGCGTCCGATACGGACTGCGGGTCGATGGGGCCACGGCCGAGGAGATGATGGCGAGGACACGGGCCGAAGGGTTCGGTCCCGAGGTCACCCGCCGCATCCTCCTCGGCACCTACGCGCTCTCGGCCGGCTACTACGACGCCTTCTACGGGCAGGCGCAACGGTCCGGACCCTCCTCAGGAACGAGTTCGCGACGGCCTACGGGCAGGTCGACGTGCTCGTCTCACCGACGAGTCCGACGACCGCCTTCGAGATCGGTGCGAAGACCGAGGATCCGCTCACGATGTACTTCGCGGACATCTGCACCATCGCCACCAATCTCGCAGGCGATCCAGCGATCTCGGTGCCAGTCGGCCTCGACGATGCCGGCCTCCCGATTGGATTCCAGATCATGGCACCCGCACTCGGGGAAGAAGTCATGTTCCGGGTTGCCGCCGAAGTTGAGCGCCTCGTCGATTTCACCGCGAGACCGAAGCTCGCGACCTCGAAGGTGGTGGCGCCATGACGGACTGGGAAGCCGTCATCGGTCTCGAGACCCATGTGGAGCTCCAGACGAACTCGAAGATGTTCTGCGGATGTCCAGTCGACTTCGGTGATGAGCCGAACACGACCGTATGCCCGGTCTGCCTCGCGCTTCCCGGTGCTTTGCCGGTGCCGAACAGGGAGGCGATCGAAGGGATCCTCTCCATCGGTGACGCTCTCGACTGCACGCTCACCGAGGATTCGCTCTTCGACCGCAAGAACTACTTCTACCCGGATCTGCCGAAGAACTACCAGATCTCGCAGTTCACGTTCCCGCTGTGTGTCGACGGACACCTCGACGTAGACGTCGACGGGCAAATGACAACTGTTGGGATCACCAGGGTTCACATGGAAGAGGACACCGGCAAGAGCACGCACGTGGGGGAGAGCGGCCGGATCCACGGCGCCGAGCACACCTTGCTCGACTTCAACCGTGCAGGCGTGCCCCTCGTCGAGGTCGTCACCGAACCCGACATCCGGTCGCCGGAACAGGCTCGCGCCTACGGGATGGAACTCCGCGGATCGTGCGGAAACTGGGCGTGTCGGACGCCAAACTCGAAGAGGGATCGATGCGTTTCGACGCGAACATCTCGGTCCGTCCCGTCGGCACCGAGGAGTTCGGCACGCGAAGGTCGAGGTGAAGAACGTGAACTCGCTGCGGTCGCTGCAGCGGGCCATCGCCTACGAGATCACTCGCCAGATCGGAGTCCTCGAGAGTGGCGGTTCGATCGTTCTCGAGACCCGTCATTGGGACGAGGCTCAGGGCATGACGAAGCCGGGCCGGACGAAGGAAGACTCCGCGGACTATCGCTACTTCCAGGACCCGGACCTGCTGCCGCTGCACATCGACGATGCGTGGCGGGAACGTGTTCGCGAGCGCCGACCGGAACTGCCGGCGGTCAAGCGCATGCGCTACAGAGAGTTCGGAGCCGATGAGCTGGCCGCGGTCCTGCTCGCCGACGCGGACGACCTCAGCGGACTCTTCGAATCCGCGGTCGCAGCGGGAGCCGACGCAAGGACCGTCTCTCTCTGGCTCACCGGAGAGGTCGTGTCCGATCTCCGTCGCGAAGAGACGGAGATAGGAGAGACGGGCCTCACCGCATCGTCGCTCGCCGAGCTCGCAGACATGACGAGCGGAGGAGACCTCTCTGCAACGGCAGCCAAGGAAGTCCTCTCCGGCGTACTCGCGGGGGAAGGCAGCCCCAGAGAAGTCGCGGAAACCCGAGACCTTCTGCAAATCTCGGATGTGAACGCTATCGAGACGGAGGTTGCGGCTGTTCTCGATCAGCATCCGGATGCGCTTGCGAAGCTGCGTGAGGGAGACTCCAAGCCGATCGGCTTCCTCGTGGGGCAGGTCATGCGTGCGACCGGGGGCAAGGCAGATCCGCGCATGGTTCAGGATCTCATCCGTCAGAAGACGCAGGAGCAGTAGGTGCTCTCTGCGGCCGTCTTCGACTGTGATGGCGTACTGGTCGATAGCGAACCGATCGCCGACGAGGTCTGGGCACGGGTACTCGCCGAGCGTGGATACACGATGACGGCCGAAGACGCCATTGTCTGCCTCGGCACCTCGGAGCCGACAACCTACGCCTACTACGCAGCGCGGGCCGCCGTCCTTCCGTACGAAGAGCACATGGCGGCTATCGACGTGATCCGTGTCCCCGTGTACGAGGAACGTCTCAAGGTATTCCCCGACGCCTTCGACACCGTTCGAACCCTCGCAGCGCAAGGGATACCGATGGCTGTGGCTTCTTCGTCCCGACGCCCGGATCTCGACCACAAACTCGCTCTCACCGGCCTTGCCCGCTACTTCGACGCGTTCGTCGGCGGCGATGAGGTCGCCCACGGGAAACCGGCGCCTGACGTCTATCTCGAGGCGGCACGACGTCTCGGGATTCCCCCAGCCGAGTGCATCGCGATCGAAGACGCTGAACACGGAGCAACTGCAGCGGTCGCCGCCGGGATGCGGGCCGTGATGGTGCGACGCGACGGGTCGATCTCGCCGAACCACGCAACGGTGTCAGAGATCACTGCCGACCTGATCACTGCCTGGATGTGGCGCTTCTAGTCCTCTCCCACGGAGCCCGGATCCACGGCTTGTCGTCGGATTCATTAATGGGATGTCATGGTGGGGCCACGATTGGAGATGGTGCCGAAGGTCACGATCCGGGTGAAGGTGCGAGCGGGGCGTTCTGACACTCTCCCCCACGGCGTGGGGGAGATGGCCGGCAGGCCAGAGGGGGGCCGAGCTGGAGCTGGCAGCTGGTAGCTGGTAGCTGGAAGCTCTTGAACTCCCCTGCTCGTCGCGAGCTCCTCGCGTCCCCCCGCCGTTCCGTCGGGGGGACAGCACAAGCGTGGTTTCTCCCACGTCACACATCGCGGATCCAGGGGAAGTGGGGCAGGTGCCGACGAAGGACGAGCAGAGGGGCCACCTGCGAGTGGCGCCGACCACCGACGGCTACATCAGCCACCAGACGAGCCAGCCGGTTGCCAGCCCGTAGAGGCCGGCGATCACGTCGTCCATCGTGATCCCCACGGCACCAGGCAGCGCTTCGGCCTGGGGCACACCCGGCAGGACCTTGAAGATGTCCGCGAGACGGGCAACGACCACGGCGACGAGCCACGGCCACCCGGTGAGACCGATCACTGCGATCAACGTGCCCGCCACCTCGTCGATCGCGATCCATCCGGGGTCGGCATGATCTGCGGCGAACGGCGCCGCAGACCAGAGCGAGAGAGCGAACGCGATGACGAACGCGGCCGCACCGATCCACCACGGGTATCGCCACAGCAGCAATGAGACGACAACGGCGACGGCGGCGCCGAATGTCCCGGCGCCATTGTCCGACTTCCAGAGGCGACGGGGGATGAGGCCGGCGTAGAACGCGGAAGCGACGAATCGATGCACGGGTCGGAGATTAGGAGCAGCCGACAAGGATCGTGGCACCGTCATAATCGGGTGCACACGATCGAAAGGCCAGTGACATGCGTCCCGACCAACTCGGCGACTACCGCGCCCCGTCCGATGCGAGGCTCCACCCAGACGGTGTTCGTGCCGCATTCGTGGTCACGCAGATGGACCTCGACGAGGATCGGTACGTCCGTCGAATCTGGCTGTGGGATGGTGATGAGGCGCGTCCGCTGACTTCAGGTGACATGGACACGGCACCGCGATGGTCTCCCGACGGATCCCGATTGGCGTTTCTGAGGAAGGGCTCAGAAGAGGAGGACATGGCCCAGGTGGCGATCCTCAGACTCGACGGGGGAGAGGCCGCCGTCATCACGGAATTCGAGTTAGGGGCGTCTGAGATCGCGTCGTCTCCCGACGGGTCCAAGATCGCCGTCGTCGCTTCCGAGTGGATCGAGGAGTGGAAGGATCTCGACACGAAAGAGCGGGGCCGGGTGCCGAGACGCCTCACCCGCCTGGGGTATCGATTTGAGGGAAGGGGGTGGATTCACGACAAGCGATCGCACATCTGGCTCGTCGACGTGGACGGCAAGCAGGACCCGGTCTGCCTCACGCCCGGTGACTTCAACGACGCCCAGATCATCTGGTCCCCTGACGGTGAAACCATCGCGTTCGTGTCGGAACGGCACGAACAGCGCGGCGTTGACCCGGGAAGCCAGATCTGGAGCATTCACGGCCGGCGCGGGCGACCCTGTTGCGTTGACCGGCGTTGGGACGTGGGGTTCGCCGTCCTACGATCGGTCGGGGAGCCTCCATGCGCTTGGAACCGAAGACCGCTGGGCCTATCCCGGGCATCGCGCCCCTCCAACGGATGGAAACCCCAGGGTCCTGGTTGCAGGTCACGACCATCGACCGAGCTCTCGTCACCTTCGCCCCTGCACTCTCTCCCGGCGGTCCCCAGTGGCTTGACGACGGATCAGCTCTGTCGACGCTCGAGGACTCCGGCCGGGTACGGATCGTGAGGATCACGAGCGACGGCGAGGTTGAAGAACTCATCGGGGGAGACCGACTTGTCACCGGAATCAGTCCCCGACCCGATGGTTCCGCGGCCGTGTTCACCGCCACGTCGGCCACTGATCCGGGCGAGGTCTGGTGGTGGGAGAACGGCGAGGAGCGGCGCCTCACGACACTCAACGACGAGTTCCGGGAAACGACAACACTCGCTGAACCACAGCGCTTCCTGATCGACCACGACGGTGTCGAGGTCGAAGGTTGGGTGTACCTGCCCGAAGGCGACGCGAAGGTTCCACTCCTGTTCAATATCCACGGCGGACCCGCGACCCAATACGGCTACGGATTCTTCGATGAGTTCCAGGTGTACGCCGGGGCGGGATACGGTGTGGTCGCGATCAACCCGCGAGGGGCCAGCGGCTACGGCAACGACTTCGTCCGAGCCGTCGTCGGCGCCTGGCATGAAGGGATGCCCCCGGATCTCGTCGATCTGCTCGCGGCACCCGACGTCGCAGCCGGGCAATTCCCCCGGCTCGACTTGGATCGTATGGGGATCATGGGTGGTTCCTACGGCGGCTTCGCCACCGTGCGGGTGACGGCCGAGGACCAGCGTTACAAGTCGGCGGTCGCCGAGCGAGGCCTCTACGTCTGGACTTCATTCGGCGGCACTTCCGACATCGGGACCTACTTCGACGGCATGTATGTGCGACGGGGAGCGACACGAGACGAGCTGTGGGCAGCCTCGCCGCTCCGCCACGCCGACCGGATCACGACGCCCACCCTCGTCCTGCACTCCGAAACCGACTGGCGTTGTCCGATCGAGCAAGGCGAGCAGCTGTTCGCGCTGCTCCAGAACAACGGCGTCGAGTCGGAGATGCTCCGCTTCCCCGGCGAGAGCCACGAACTCACCAGAGGCGGCAAGCCGAAGCACCGCGTCGAGCGATTCGAGGCAGTCCTCGAATGGCACGGCCGATATCTGGGGTAGCACCCGAGCTGCAAGCTGCAAGCTGCACGTAGGAAGTAGGCAGCCTTCATCGACAACGGCAACTGACAACCGATACAAACGACATGGTGAACCCGCCAGACATCCCGATGCCGATCGTGGCCGTCAACGCGCTCGATGCCATCATCGAGCATCGCGCCGGTCAGCATCGCCAGAGCCAGCGTGACATGGCCTCATGGGTCGCACAAGCGATCGAGGACGAACATCACCTCATCTGCGAAGCCGGCACGGGTGTCGGCAAATCGTTTGGCTATCTCGTCCCGGCCATCGTGTCACAACGCCGCATCGTCATCGCCACTTCCACGAAGACACTGCAGGATCAGATCGCGGCAGACCTCCCTGACATCGTCGCCGTCCTCCATCGCCACGGACACGACGCCACGTGGGCGGTCGTCAAGGGCCGCGCTTCCTACCTTTGCCCCGCCAAGGTTGCCGAACGGCATCCGCAACTCCTCGCCAACACCGGCGGCGACAGCGACCTCGATGAGATCATCGACTGGTGGCGGAACGGAGGGGATGGCGAACGGGACCACACGCCCACCGCCGTCGACAATCGAACCTGGTCCGATGTGAGTGTCTCCGGGATGGAATGCCCCGGCCGACGGTGTTCCTACGCCAACGACTGTCCCGCGATCGCTGCGCTCAACAATGCGCGCGATTCACGACTCGTCATCTGTAACCACCACCTGTATGGCAGCGACATCAACTCCGATGGCGCCATTCTGGGAGATCACGACGCCGTCATCTTCGACGAGGCTCACCGGCTCGAGGATGCTCTCTGCGCGAGCGTCGGCATCACACTCACCAACGGCCGGCTCGCCGGATACGCCCAGGCCGCCTCGGATCTCCTCAAGCGTCTCGGCGTTCCCGCATCGGACCGTCGGACGCACATCGGCCGACTGTGGGACGCGATCGGCGGTGTGCAAACATGGCTCAAGGGACTCAGCGACGGGGAGATTCAACTTCCGCTCCAGGGAGACGTCGCCGACATCGTTCGCAAACTGCAGCAGAGCGTGCGCACTGTCGACGCACTGGCCAGGAAGGCGCCGGCCGACGATCTGGTCGTGACGGGACAACGAGAGCGAACCAGCAACCTGGCAGGTCATCTCCAAGGCGATCTCGGCGTCCTCACCGACCCGGCCCCGGGGCACGTCTGTTGGATCGAACACGGCCCCATCCTCAGGACATCACCCATCTCCGTCGCTGATACGTTTGCCAACAATCTGGCCACGAGACGCACCACGATCCTCACTTCAGCCACCCTCACGGTCAGCGGCAGCTTCGATGCGATCGCCCGTCAGTTCGGCTACAGCGCCCCGGTGGCAGACATGTCCGATCCACACACCGATCCCGACAGTCCCGACCCGCTGCGCTACATGACGCTCAGCGTCGAGAGTCCCTTCGACTATCCCCAGCCAGGCGCGCCTCTACCTGCCGAGACTGGTGGAACCAACCATGGACGGTTGGGGCGAGTCGGTCGCCGAGCTGGCTGATGTTCTTGTCGAAGCAGCCGGTGGACGGGCTCTCATCCTCTGCACCTCCAACGCAGCCGTGGCTCGCATCTCGGAACGTCTCAACGGCGGCGAGCACCGCATCCTCACCCAAGGAACCCAGCCGCGCAACAAGCTGCTCGAGGAGTTCCGAGACAATGAAAGTTCCGTTCTGGTCGCAACCATGGGGTTCTGGGAAGGGGTCGATGTGGTCGGCGATGCCTGTCAGATCGTTCTCATCGATCGAGTGCCGTTCCCCCGTCCCGATGATCCGCTCTGGAACGCTCGTCGTGAGGCAGCGACCGAGGCCGGCCTCTCTGCTTTCGAGACCGTTGACCTGCCGCGTGCGGCGAACCTCACCGCCCAAGGCGCGGGGCGACTCATTCGCAGCATCGTTGACGAGGGGATGGTCGTGCTGTGCGACCGACGTCTGCAGACGAAGAGCTACGGCAGTGTCATCATCAACACGCTGCCCGAGATGCCGATCATCACCGACCTCGAGGAGGCGATCGCGTACCTCGAGGGGTTATGAGCGCTCCCAACACAGGGGGGCATCTAGCCTCATCTTCCGCTCCCAGCTCTCAGAGCCCCCTCCGCCTCCTCCGTCGGCACCTCCCCCACTTCGTGGGAGAGGGTCTGTCTGCAATGCTGGGCGCATGCATCGCCCTGTCCTCATGATGAGCGCCCTTCCGCAGGAGCTCGCTGCGCTGCTTGCCTCGGCGAGCCTCGCCGAGGTCGCCAAGATTCGCGGCCACGAGTTCCATCGAGGCGTGATCGGCTCCCACGACGTGGTGATGGCAACGGTCGGGATCGGGAAGGTCAACGCTGCGATGGTGGCGACACTCGCTCTCGACCACTTCGACATCCGCGCCGTCCTCTTCACCGGAGTTGCGGGATCGCTCGACGAAGCCATCAGGATCGGTGATGTCGTTCTCGCCGAACGTGTCGTTTCCCACGACACCGGCGTGCTCGGCAGCGATGGGCTCGATCGCTACCAGTCGGGCCACATCGCGTTTCTCAACCCGACCGATCGATTCGGGTACGTCCCGCCTCCCGACCTCCTCGACCGGTTGCGAGGACCCCTCTCCGCACTCCGACTCGAACCCGTGCTCGACCGCGAACCCCGGATGGTGATCGGGACCGTCGCCACCGGCGACCAGTTCGTGAACGACGAAGCAGTCCGGAGAAGCCTGCACGCGGACCTCGGAGCCCACGCTGTGGAAATGGAGGGTGCCGCGGTCGCCCAGATCGCCGAGCACTTCGACGTTCCGTGTCTCGTGATACGGGCCGTATCCGACTTGGCAGGGAGGGAGTCGGAGATCGACTTCGCCCGGTTCGTCGACGAGGTCGCCGTCAACTCAGTGGCCGTCAGCCGGGTCGTTCTCGATCTCCTCTGACTTCACCTCCGTCGGGCCTTCAATCTGTGGCAGAATCTGACCATGCAGCCAACCAAGTACATCTGGATGGATGGGGAACTCGTCGATTGGGACGATGCGACCATCCATGTTCTGTCTCACGGCCTCCACTACGGCACCGGAGCGTTCGAGGGGATCCGTGCCTACGAGACCGATCGAGGACCTGCCGTATTCCGGCTCACCGAGCACATCAGGCGCCTGGCGCGATCCTGCAAGGCGCTCGGGATTCCGATCGAGTGGAGTGTTGACGAGATTGTGAAGGCGTCGAAGGAGTTGCTCTCCGCCAACGGCCTGACGTCCGGGTACATCCGCCCGCTGGTCTACTACGGGACCGGATCGATGGGATTGAATCCTGCCGGTGCGTCGGTCCACACGATGATCGCCACGTGGGAGTGGGGCGCCTACCTCGGCGAAGACGGCGTGACCAATGGAATCCGGGTCAAAGTGTCGTCGTGGCGTCGCATCGGGCACGACTCGCTGATGCCGAACGCCAAGCTCACCGGCGGCTATGTCAACTCCGTTCAGGCCAAACAGGAAGCCCTGCGCGGCGGCTACGACGAGGCGCTCATGTTGAACACCGACGGTTTCGTTGCCGAGGGCAGCGGCGAGAACCTGTTCCTCGTACGTGACGGGGTTGTCTATACACCGTCGCTGTCTTCGGGTGTCCTCGAGGGCCTCACGAGAGACGCGGTGATCACGCTGTTGCGCGACGATGGACATGAGGTCATCGAGAGGGAGATGACCCGAACTGATCTCTACTACGCCGACGAGATGTTCTTCACCGGCACGGCCGCCGAGGTAACGCCGATCCGAGAGGTCGACGACCGGGCGGTCGGAGACGGACGCCCGGGTCCCGTGACGAAACGTGCGCAGGAGATGTTCATGGACACCGTGACCGGAGGCAACGAGCGCCACGCCGACTGGCTCGACTACGTCTAGCCCTGCGCCTCCTACCATGACGTCGCATTCGAACGAGTGGAATCATGGCGCAGCAACCGAACATCGAACTTCGAATCACGGATCTACCAAGGCAGGTCTCGGGTACCGGACCGGAACGTCCCTGGATCCCGAATCGGCCCGGTGAGCTCACCGGGACCGGGGCACCGTGGGGTGGCGCCTTCGGCATGACAGGACCAGACGCCGGCTACGCGCTGAGATTGGTTGCCGACAGAGAGCTACTCCTCGCCGATCACGAGCATCGAGCAGACGCGAACGCCGCCGTCGGGGCGGTTGCCGCAGCACGGGCCTCTCTCGCCGGCCGCGGACCGACCAAAGGCGACATCGATGCAGCAATCGTCATCCTCGGGTATGACACCGAGAGCGACTTCGGTGCAGTCCGATCAGCGGCAATCGGTGGCTCCGCCCATCACCCGGATCGGATCCGTCGTCTGGTCGCCGGGATCCCGGCCGACGTCTACGACGCGACCTCCGGCGAACTGCGCGAGCGGGCGGCCTCCGGCGAGTCGCTCATCGAAATCTAGAGAGAGCACACCATGAAGATCGTCAGGGTCGATACGGACGTCGATGACATCACCTACGGAGCGGTCGAGGCCGAGGGCATCCGCATCTACCGGGGAACGCCATTCGTGGCGTGGGAACCGACCGAGACGGTCGTCGAGTGGGAGCATGCCCGCCTGCTCGCACCGGTGATTCCCACGAAGATCGTCGCCGTGGGAAAGAACTACGCCGACCACGCCGCAGAGATGGGTGGAGACGTTCCCGACTCACCCGTGCTGTTCCTGAAGCCGCCGACGTCGGTGATAGGGCCTCTGCAGCCGATCCGGATTCCCCAACAGGCCGAAGAGGTCCATCACGAAGCTGAACTCGCTGTTGTGATCGGGAGAGTGACGAGGAATGTGAAGATCGAGGACGTTGGACCGCACATCATGGGCTACACGGCTGCGAATGACGTGACGGCTCGTGATCTGCAACGCGCGGACGGTCAATGGACGCGGGCGAAGGGTTTCGACACGTTCTGTCCGCTCGGTCCAGCGATCGATACCGACGTCGATCCGTTGGAGGGGTTGTCGGTGATCTCTCGCGTCAACGGCGAGATCCGTCAGTCCGGAACCACCGCCGATCTCGTGTTCGGTGTCAGCGAACTCGTGTCGTTCATCTCGTCGATCATGACACTGCTGCCGGGCGACGTGATCCTCACCGGCACACCATCCGGCGTCGGTCCCATCGTTGCGGGAGATCGGGTCGAAGTGGAGATCGAGGGCGTGGGGATTCTCGTGAACCCCGTGGTGCGGGGATGACGCCGCGCGTCCGCTTCGCCCCATCCCCGACCGGCTATCTCCACGTTGGCGCGGCGAGAACGGCGTTGTACAACTACCTGTTCGCCCGCCACAACGGGGGCACGTTCATTCTGCGTTCGGACGACACGGACAACGCCCGTAGCACTGATGAGTTCCAGGAAGACATCCTCCAGCACCTCCGCTGGCTTGGTCTCGAATGGGACGAGGGGTTCGGGATCGGCGGCGCCTTCGGGTCCTACCGACAGTCGGATCGATACGACCGATACAGCGAGGTTGCTCGGGACCTCGTGGAGCGGGGCACCGCTTACTACTCGTTTGCGACGGCGGAGCAGCTCGATGTCTTCAAGAGGGAGGCACGGGTGGCCGGCACGTCTCCCGCATACGACGGGAGCCTCGAGCCACCGGGCCTTGAGGCCTCCGAGCGGGTTGCCGCAGGCGAGAAGGCGGTCGTCCGGTTCAAGGTGCCGCGGCCCGGAGCAACGGAGTTCGTCGACGTCGTCCGTGGTGACATGCGTTTCGACCACGCACAGGTTGACGACTTCGTCATTCTGCGGTCCGACGGCACCCCGACCTACCACCTCGCATCCACGGTCGACGATGTCGACTACGGCATCACGCACGTGATCCGGGGAGAGGACCTGCTTTCGTCCACGCCCAAGCACATCCTGCTCACGCAGGCGATGGGCGGCGATCCCGCCATCTATGCCCATCTCTCGCTGCTCATGGGTCCGGACGGCAAGAAGCTCTCGAAGCGCCACGGCGACACCGCCATGGCGGCCTACCGCGAGGCCGGATATCTGCCAGAGTCGATGGACAACTACCTGGCACTCCTCGGATGGAACATCGGGGACGACGAGACGATTGCATCACTCGAGGAGATGGTCGACCGGTTCGATCTGGCCACCGTCTCGAAGAACCCCGCGGTGTTCGACCCCAAGAAACTCGAGTGGATGAACGGTGTCTACATTCGCGAGATGGGCGAGGCCGAATTCATGGCGGTCACGCTTCCCCTCGTCGAGGACGCGGTCGGCAGAACCCTGTCCGACGAGGACCGTGCACGATACGCCAGACTCGTTCCGCTGGTGAAGGAACGAGCGAAACTCCTGCCCGACGTCGCGTTCCAAGCACGATTCCTCTTCGTAGACATCGACGACTACGACGAGAAGGCGTGGTCAAGTGTCATGGCGGTCGATGAGGGCCCGGTCGCCCTTGACGGAGCAATCGCCGCGCTCGAAGATCTCGATGTCTGGACCACTGGGACCATCGACGCAGCACTGCGGGCAATGCTGGAACAACACGAGTTGTCCGCTCGGAAGGGGCTCCAACCGATCCGTGTCGCCATCTCGGGGTCGACGGTGAGCCCGCCGCTGTTCGAGTCGCTCGACATCCTCGGGCGCGACGCAACGCTTGCTCGTCTCCGAACAGCACGCGCCGCCCTGTCGTGATCGCCGACGCTCAGATCACGTTCCTCCCGTCGTCCGATCTCGGCCGGAGTCGGGCCTTCTACGAGGGGATGCTTGGTCTCGAACTTGTCACCGACCAAGGCACCTGCCACATCTACCGGGTCACCACCGGGGCGTTCCTCGGCGTATGTATCAGGGTCACCGTCCACCAAACCGAGGGCGTCATCGTCACACTCGTCGTCGACGATGTCGACGGATGGTGCAAACGCATCATCGCCGCGGGCGGCCGGATCGAGAGTGGGCCCGACCACAACGACCGGTATGGGATCTACCACGCCTTCCTTCGGGATCCCGACGGCCACTTGCTCGAGATTCAGCGCTTCGACGCTCCCGACTGGTCATCCCCTCTCTCCTAGCGCCGTCTGAGACGCCGACTCTCGTCGGGTTGCCATTAGGTCATCTCCTGTCATATCCTCACGGCGCCCTTCGGGGGTGGTGTAATCGGTAACACACCGGGTTCTGGTCCCGTCATTGAGGGTTCGAGTCCTTCCCCCCGAGCCGGCGATTCCACCGAGTCGCCTACATATGGCCCCGTCGTCTAGCGGCCTAGGACGCCGCCCTCTCAAGGCGGTAGCGTGGGTTCAAATCCCATCGGGGCTACAAGCAAGAAACCCCCGCTCAGCGGGGGTTTCTGCGCGTTCACAGGGAGAGTCCCGGTGGGTCTTGGGACACGCCTGGGACACGAACGGTTGCGGCGATGACGTCGAGTCGGGCTGCGGTTTGGTGGTCGAGGCCGTCCATGAGGTGGCCGTAGCGGTCGATGGTGACCTGGATCGACGAGTGTCCGAGTCGGGTTTGGATCGACTTGGGGTGCTCGCATGCGGCGATCAGCCAAGCGGCGTGGGTGTGGCGCAGGTCGTGGATTCGGCACGGCGTCCCGACTGACTGAGCGACGGTTTCACGCCATGTCCTCCCGAACGTTCCTCGGCGGAGGAATCCACCTGCCTCGGTTGTCCAGACGGTTGTGCCGGGCGGTGGGTGTTCGGCGAGGTGGCGTTCGAAGGCGCTGATGACGATCTGGGGAAGGGTGATGGTGCGCTCTGAGGCTGCGGACTTTGGAGAGCCGAGTACCGGCTGGTGTCCGGATGCTTCGATGAGTGATGAATGCACGGAGAGTCGGCGGCGTTGCATGTCGATGTCGGATAGTTGGAGGCCTGCGAGCTCGCCCCATCTCAAGCCGGTGTATGCGGCGACGGTCGCCAGTGATCCGTACGGGTCAGGTAGTGCGGTGGCGAGTTGGTCGACTTGGGTGGCTTCGAGGATCCGCATCTCGGTGCGCCGCGACCGGGGTAGGCGAAGCCCGTCGGCGGGGGAGTAGAGGATTCGCCGGTCTCGGACAGCCTGGTTGAGGGTGAGCTTGACCCAACGCATGGTTCGGGCGACGGTTTCGGGTGCGTAGCCGGCTGTGGTGAGTTCTGCCATCAAGCGGCGGAGCTGTTCGTGCGTGATGTGTGAGAGGGGGGTGTCGCCGATCCACGCTTTGACTCGGTCGTGGCAGAGACGGTCGGTTTCGATGGTGCGAGCGCTGAGGTGGGGTCGGTCGGCGATGACCTGTTGTGAGTAGTCGGCCCACTCGATGTCGCCCTGGTCGGGGTCGACCCACTGGCCCCGGTCGAGCTTCGCCAGTTCGGTTCGGAGCCACCGTTCGGCGTCGATCCTTCGATTGAAGCTCTTCGAGTGCCCGCGTCCGTCGGGTCCTCGGTATCGTGCCCGCCACGGTGCAGGCCGGTCTGGCCGGTGATGGATGGACCCTCTCATGGGATGCTCACACACAGGTCCGGGCTGTTCGGACGGCGGCGGGTTGGATCTCGCGCCATCAGCCAGCCCTGCCTCTACGCGGGACGCTCCGGGTGTTGATCGCAGTCGGGTGTACTGACACGGGATAGCGATCGTGACTCGAGTCCTCGAGTTGGCCGTTGATCCACTCGTTGATGTCGATGCGCCGGTAGCGGAGGTGTCTCCCGACTCGGAGCCCCGGTGGGCCTTGCCGGCGGTATCGCCACGCGTAGACCGTGGCGACCGGGACGTCGAGGTATTCGGCGAGTTCCTGGGCGGAGATGAGCGGTTCGAGTTGGTGCATGCATCGATCATGCGGCCCTACCCTGTCAGCAGAGTGTTATCTCGTTGCCATTTACCCTGTTCTTCGCCGGTCAGGGCATGTTTCTGGAACTCCTCCGACCGGTCGGTACCGCCGGCGCAGATCCGTTGTGACAGGACTGCTGACACTCTGGTGAGAGGGTTATTGACACTCTGGTGAGAGGGTTAGGCGG
>CAVQRN010000013.1:0-165612 GCA_963715255.1 uncultured Actinomycetota bacterium
CCCGGCATGGCTGACGAGGTGGCCGCTCTTGATGAGGTGCTAGACCTTATCTCCCAGGATGACAGCCACCAGCCGCGCATTCCCTTCGGAAGCGACGAAAAGGGCCGTGAGAGGTCCATCTACCGACTTCGACAGGTGGGTCTCACATTCCGAGGGCTTCTCCGAAGGAATCGGGAGCCGACCTCGAGATTCGCTGGGTGCAAGCTGGAGGATGAGCTCAACGCCGACGTTCCTCCACTCGCGATGCGGGCACAGCCAGGCCAAGCAGACCGATGGCGGCAACGAGTAGCAGATCTTCCATCGACCTACGACAGCCTCTCGCGCTCCACACGGTCTCTGCATCCTCCTGGTAGAGCTTCTCTATGACACGATCGAGCGATCCGAAGGCGGGCGTTGCGAGAGCTCATGGCCATGATGCGCGAATCCCGAGACGATTCGGAGATTCGTACACGCATCGAGGACTACTTCCGGGAAGGCGATATCGCACCCGTCATCGAGCGGCTTCTCGAATCCGCACAGGTCGACATCGCCGCCTGGCTCGGCACCCTTGACGCTTTGAACATTGACGACGCCGGCGAGCTCCGCGGCACAACTGCCGCGGTTCCTCGAATCACTTCCCGACCACCCCGGTCTACTCGCTGGACGAGCCTATGCGGAATTGCTCTCGCAGAGGGCGCCGAGTTCGAAGAGAGCCTCGGCCGAGCGTTCCAGGTCGCAGAGGCCGAGTACTCCGTGGGCGGCCGAACGGAGACTGGCGCACTGGCCGGGTGGTTCGTTGAGCACTGCATCCGCCACAATCCGGCTTGGGCGCCAACGGTATGGAGGCTCGACGAGCACTACCTCAGTTCCATGGCCCTCACCAGCCACGAATCGGAAGTCCTCGCGGCGCCGGGACGACCGGGGGAGAGCATCATGGTGCTCGATCGACAACTCACTCGAATAGACAATCTCGTCAGCGAGATCGCAGAACTCTGGAGGTAGATCAACAACATGACTGACGCGCAACTCGACCTCGACATCGTCAAGCAGCAGTTTCAGGATGCAGAGCGAAAGCTCACGGCCCTCGCATCCGAGATCGAATCTGTCACAGCAACCCGCCAATCACTCGACAGCACAGCGCAGGCTCTGACGGCGGCCTCGAGTGAGTTCAGTGAATCCGCCAAGAGCCTTCAGGACCTCACTGACACGGTCAAAAGCGCCGCCCAGGCCATCGAGGACAGCGGATCCCGCCGAGCTTCGAAACCGAATCGACACCGTGGAACAAGCCGTCAGGCCACGGAATGCCAATCAGCTCGCCCTCGTCGCGAAGAGCCAGAAGACGATTCAGTGGCTTCTGGTCGTTGTACTCGCTGTTGCCATCCTTACTGCAGTGCTCGTCGTGGTGAATCCGTAGCCGGGAGGCAGCCTTCTGCCGGATTGGGAGCAGTCAAAGACAGGCACGAACCTCGTTGGTGGTTTCATGGGACCCGCTGAAGTGGTCGCACCAGTTGCTCACGACCCGAACGGCACGCTGGCGTCTTCGTTGCTGCCGCGAATCCGAGCCAGTGCCAGCACCGGGGCCGCTCACGCAGGCGACATCAAGGCGTCGACTTCCAAGTCGATCCACCGGAGAACACCCCACGGCCCAGTATCTACGAACGCAACTCCGACGACATCGGGGAAGCTCGCCGTTGAAGTCTTCGATCCAGACAACGGGCCTCCCTGAGCCTGGGCTGCCTCGATGATGGACGCTGCTGCCCCAGCCTTCCACGCCGTCCCTGCCGACCGCGTCCCATCGTCGACGAACGGCAGCGATTCGATACCGAGGTGCGCAGCGATCTCGTCGTTGGCGAAGCCTCTCCAGGTTGTACACCACCACACCTCGCATTCCTGAACCAGCGTCTGGACGAGTTCCGGCATGTGCTGCGGGATGGCGACATGATGACCGTGGGACACGACCATGTCGATCTGGAGTTTCGGCTCTGGCCGTTCGATCGGCGGCGAGGCGGATAGCGACGAGCATCTCTGTGTCGTTGATGACGCCGTCGACGTCGAGCAGCACAAGGGGCCTCACGCTTGCGACGCTTCCACTTCGACGACTACAACGGATATGTTGTCCCTGCCGCCAGCATCATTCGCCGCGTCGACCAGTTTGCGCGACGCGGCTTGTGGCGTGCCGGAGAAGAGCAGTTCGGCGATCCTGGCGTCGTCGATCATGTTCGATCAGGCCATCGCTGCACGGCAGGAGCCGGTCTCCCGGCTCGACATGCAGTTCCCAGGTTTCGAGTCGATACGGTTCCCAGCCGATCCAGTTGCTCAGGACGTGCCATCCCGGATCGCGTTCGGCGTCATGGAGGCTGAGTTCTGCGGCCCGCACCTTGTCCATGGCGACAGTGTGATCGTTCGTCACCTGCATGAAGCCGGCCCCGTCCCCGATGTCGGCACGACTGTCCCCGACGTGTCCGATCAGCACCGTCGCGTCCGATCTGAGCACTGCAAAGGTCAGGGTTGTCGCCATCTGCATCATCGCAGGGTCGCTCTCAGCGGCCTCAGGATGTGTCTCCTGATCCCCGTGTGGGCTGCTTCAGCGAGGGCAGTTGGCGACTGATGCGGCCCGGCGTCCAAGATTGCCTCAACGGCGAGGCTGCTGGCGATGTCCCCGCCTGGGTAGCCGCCCAAACCATCTGCCACAGCAACCACCGTCGGCCCCCCATCGATCTCGGCATCGCCAACAGCGATCGAATCTTCGTTGCGACGTTTGCTGCGTCCTATGTCGGTGGCGGCGGCGCAGAGGTACATGACCATAGGAAGTCCATCGGCCCCGACTTCGGCAGCAGTTGAGCGATACGTCGACGACCCACCGTACCCGAAGCCGAATCAAGGGCTGTCCGATCGTGCAATGGTCGAAGCGAGAGGGCCGTCGCCGAGTGATTGCTGCCGCGAGCAGGCTTCCACGAAGACATGGACCGGCTTGATCAGGGTTACAGTCTGGGTGTGTCTGATTCTGAGAACGACACCGAAGACCGAACTGAGCCTCCTGTCTATCAGCACACCTGGCCGTTCCCTGGACTCGACGGGGAAGTGGTCTACCCCCAACGTCCGACTCCGTCACAGGTCAGCAAAGCTCTACGGACGGAGTTCGCGGAAACCCTGCCGCTTGACATGCCAGCGGAGGAGATGCACGAAGCGTGGCATGAGTACTTGGTGGAGCGACCCGAAGTGTGGCGCCATTGTCATGGTGCGCTCGCGAATCGTGTCGAGGAAGTTCGGTTCTTCGATCAGTTCCACGCCGAGAGATCTCGACTCACGGGCGAACCTGGACAAGCCTGAACTTCGTTGCTCAGTAGCAATCTCGTAGGCTCGCTCCGTGGACGACCCCCCGATCCTCGACGCCCCGTGGCCCCCAGATCTCGACCCTGACGCCGTCCCGTTCCGCCAACGCTCCGTCACGATCTTCCGACGTATGGGGTTCTTCGACGACTGGTCGCTGTTCAGCACCCTGACCGAAGCCGAGGTGTTGTCGTGGACCAACGCCGGGCTCAAGACCGTCGCTGACATCAGAACACCGGCAACGAAGCGATCCGTCGTTATCATGCGCAGGCGGCTGTCCTCGGACAGACTCCGAGCCGACCTAGCCGAGCTGGCAGGGGAACCGTGGGCGCGACACGTCTGGACGTCGCGACCGCCGGTTCGCAGGGTTCCTCCCGAAGGTTGACGCCACCGTCCACGACATCGCCACCATCGGCAGCCTCGATGTTCAAAGGTTGCTGTGGGCCAACCTGGAGGCGCTCAGGGACGCCGTGGAAGCCCAGGCGGCCCTCACCCTCCCCGATGCCGTCGCGCAGTACGTCGAGGCGATCACGGGATGGGACGGACAGAAGCTGGACGTGATGCTCGCTGTCTCGGGTCTCAACGGGCGTGAGCCGATCATGCGGGCCGAGGCGGCGCGGAGGCTCGGAGTGTCGCATCAGGCGGTGACCCAGTTCGTCCAAAGGTTGTGGCGGGTACGGGACCGGGCACGGCCACCGGCAGGGATATGGATGCCGCAGATCGCGGAGGCCGAACGGTCAGGGCGACCAGACGGGTTCACTGAGGCGAGCATCGCCGCAGCACGTCGGTTGTGTTCGCCGCTCTAGCAGCGACGTTCCACCTTTGTCAGTTGGACCGATCCGAAGCGTCGAAGCTGATCGTGCCTTTGACGGTTACGCCGACTATGGCTTCCAGTATCCGGCGGGTTGCGGATCAGTGTCTCATCCGCTTGACCACTGGCATTCTCGAACCTCCCGGTGCCACCGTCAAAGACCCAACCGGTGCTGCTCATCACCCCGGTGGACATATTGAGCTCGCCGTTCGGCGTCGAAGTACAACTCGTCGCCATTGGCGGCTACGAGCCTCCCTGTCACGGAGAACCACGATGACCGGATATCCGCTGTCGTCGACACACAGTGTCTCGTACAGATGGAATCGTCCCAGATGGGTGCCGGTGCCGACGTGGTCCGTGTCGGTGCAACCGTTGTTCTTCCTGCTCGTTGACAACCACGGTCTTGGCTTTGAACGGCAGATCCTTGCCCGCGAGGGCAGGCACGGCCGTCGTGCCGATCAACAGGACGCTGATGGTACGAGGGAGCCAGATCCTACGCATGGAAGCCTCCTTTGTCCCCTGACAGCAACACTACCCGAGCCTGGCCGACCAACCTGGGAAATCTGACGGCCGCCAGCGGGGATATGGCTGCCGCAGGTGGGGGAGTCTGAGAGGGATGGGTGGCCTGACGGGTACACCGAGGCAGGGGTGGAAGCGACGGGGGTTCTTCTCGCCGGTCAACGGAATCTGATGCCGACGAACGGGTCGTGGCCAACCTGACCGCCCCCATCCTCACACGTATGAGGTGGCTATTGACGCCTGCGTTCGATGAGCATATGTTGGCGGTATGAGACCCATGGGCGGTGTGGGAGTGGTCTTGGCTGTGCTTGTGGTTGTCAGCGCCGGCTGTCGTGGTTGCCGCTCCTGGCACCCCTGGTGAGCCGTCGCCGGGCGTAGGACATCCCCGATTCCTCGAAGACTCTTCAACGTATCCGCCCGGTATCGACCGGCTCGCTGAGGAGCGGCTCGTGTTGCCGCCTGGTCTGGAGAAGAAAGAAGCGGATGAAGGTTGGATTCCACCCGGCTTGGTCGACAACGGTCACGGTCAGCACCACCCGGCATGGCTGCAAAGGCGACGAGCGGGTTCCGTCAGGGCAGGCCGAGATTGATGATGACGGGGTGCAGCCGCTGATGCCGGTGCATTCCCGTGGCCGAACGGTTTCACCTGACCCTGGGCGACGTGGGGAGCCGCCACCGGACTGGGTGGGTCTCGGCTGAGGATGTTCCGGTTCTCGGGGCGACCGGGAGATCACATGCGTCGCTCTCTACAGAGCCTCCACACAGGTTTGTGGGAGGGCACCGGTTCGTTTCGTGGGTCGATCCCGACGAAGGGGGAGCGGCGCATCGGGCCGCTCCCCATCACCGCGTGCTGTCGTCTACGGAATCACGAGGTCAGGTCGTAGTCGGTTTGCGGAACACCCCCGGTTGGTTCACCCAGAAGCTCCGGGTATGCGGTCCAGGCGCAGGGGTTCACGTCATGCGTCGAACGTGCCATCCCCGGACCGTCCGTACCAACGTTCCCAACAGTGCTCCCAGGACGGGGGGCTCCGCCGTCACCGTCGGTACATGGTGTCGGTCTCTCTCCAGCGAGGTTCGTGAATGTGAAGTCGAACACCATGTCGTCGGAGCCAGGCGTCCCTGGTCCTGAACCGGTTCCCTCGTAGCCCATGTGATCGCGTTCTTCACGGGTCGTTGACGTCGGGCCGGCCGTTCTCCCAGCCCTCTCTGGGGACAGGTCTACAGTTGTCTCGACTGGGGACATCAGCTCTCATCCGCCCTGTCGATCCATTCAGAACCTCGGGACGTCAACACGGGCCGAGTAGCCCACCCCGACACAGTTGTAGTTGGTCACATACGAGTTCACCACCAACACCGTGTCCGTCCGGCCCAGGAGATCGGGACCTCCCGAGTCACCAAGCAGGTGCCGCCCGCTCCCACCACCAGGGTTCAATGCCAGTCTCATGTACTCGGCGCTGTGTACGGGTTTGCCCGGAGACCGTCTCACCCGGGGCGTCATGCCGGCTCTCGCCCCGGTCAAGCGGATCGCTAGGGATTCCCCGGGACTCATTAGCTGGTTCTGGACACCGTGACCCACGAAGTCGATATCGGTCTTGTTCGCCAGCGTGTCGACCTGTCCCAGGTGCGGGCGGCTCGGCGTAGTCGCCACATCCACCGGCCTCCTGAGAGGCGACGATCTCCCACATCCCGGTACGAGAACACTGGCAGCCCGTTGCCGCCCCCGTACGGGTTTCCGGGCTGTCATCGTCGGGGCTGGTGTATGGCGTACCCTCGATTGGCCGTGCGGTCCACCGTACGGATGAAGCGGGACTGGCCGGCGTCGTAGGCACGACCTCGTCGAACCAGACCCGAGCCGCGTCCGCCCCATCGGTGCAGTGTCCAGCCGTCAGCACCACAGTCGGTTCCATCGACGCCCCACTACAACGCCATGCCGGGCCGGACCGCTTGGCGTCACATCGGATACGGCCATCCCGACGTCAGATGGGTGTCACCGTCGGCGGTACCATTCGTAATACCTCCGCCGGAGAGATAAATGTCACGACCAGTGCCACAGCCACTCGCACGATCAGCAACGTCTTCCTCATCGCAGTCCTCCTCAGATTCGAGAATCGGGCGTCCACGAGCCAGCACACTCGCCTTCGGTGGTGTGTCCTCACCTCCCATGCCACCGGGAGTCACAGACGCCGCAAGTCTCGATCGTTGTACCCTGTTGACGGACCGAGGTGAGAAAGCCCCGACACCGCCCAAAGAGCGGCTGGGTGTCATGACATGGGTGGTGTGGCATGCACCAGTAGGGCGGTGAGCATCAGGCAGACGTTGACGATCAGTGCCCAGAAATCCTCAGGATCGAAGCCGCCCTGGGGCCGCTGCCTGGTCGGGGGACTGGGCATTCCTGAGCATCGTCGCTGGGCCACACCACAAACCGGTCGGTACCGCCGGATCACGCCGTGGTCGAAGTCGGGCGGTGTGCCGCTGAGCGACCTGAACCTCCCGATCGTGCCTACTCGGCCACCCATCTCACCGGGAGTTCCACCGAAATGGGGAACGGAATCCGCATCGCCGACCAGGGGAGGTTTGATAAGGGGTCCCGAAGCGCTCGACATGCTGATGGCGCTCAACGCGGGCTGCTCCGGGATCGCGACGCTCCACGCCAATTCGGCTCGGGACGCGCTCGAGAAGCTCGTGTCGTACAGCGTCCTCGCAGGCCAGAACGTGGCGATACCGTTCGTACGGCGCACCGTCGCCTCGGTCATCGACCTCGTGGTCTTCATCCGGCGCACCGGCAGGATCCGAACAGTCGACGAGATTGCCTTCGTCCCGGGGCAGCTCTCCGGAGACGTGTTCACCCTGCAACCGATCTTCGAAGCAGGCCCTTCGGGTCTGCACTGGACCGGGAGCACACCCGATGATCGGCGTCTCGATCCGACCGGCTGGCGACCATGAGGGGTACAGCCGCCGTTCTGGCCGGAGCTGCGGCATGGATTGTTGTTTCCGGATGGACGCCGTCTCTTCGATTGTCGAGACCGGACCTTCCCTCTGCGTGGGTGTTGCCGGCAGCAGCGGCGGCCGGCTCCGTCGCGGGACTCCTGGCTCTTGGTCTCCTTGCGGTCCCTGCCGCATCCATCGCGATCGCAGCGCTCGCCGCTTCAGCTCCGGTCGTGGTCGATGCCGGCCGGAGGCGCCGACAACGAGAGTCTCTGGCCGAAGCCTGGCCTGACTTTCTCGCCCTGCTGAAAGGGAGAGTCGCCGCCGGAGCAACACTCCCCGATGCTTTCATCGCAGCCGCCCGGCGCGCCCCCGAACCGCTGGCTTCGGCATCACGGCATGTCGAGGAATCGGTGTCTTTCGGGGACGGGTTCACCCCCCGCGCTCGAGCGGCTTCGACACCAACTCGATGATGCGACGAGCGATCGGGTTCTCGCAACGCTGTCGTTCGCCCATCGGTCCGGGGGACATCGTGTCGGTGCCGTCATATCGTCGCTCGGAGTGTCGGTCTCCGACGAACTGCGGCTGCGACGAGCGCATGCAGCCGCTCTCACCGAGCAACGGATGACCGCAACGGTGGCACTCGCCGCGCCCTGGGCACTCCTGTCGCTCACCATCGCGACCAATCCGCAGGCCGCAGATGCGTACCGCACGGCGACCGGATCGATGGTGATCGCTATCGGTTTCGCATCAACCGGCCTCGGATTCATCGCAGCCAGACGCTCAGCACGTCTCTCGAGCGCCCCCCGGATACTGCGATGAACGTCGCCGCCGCACTCGTACTCGCAGCGGGGGTTCTCCTGATCACGATCTCAGGCCGGGCCACGAACCTGAGCGAACGGGTCGGGAGGTATCTTCGGCCAACGCCTCGGTCCACCGAGTCGGACCTGGACCCCATCGACGAATCGCCGGCGGCAGCCGCCGGACTCGACTGGTCGAGGAGCGAAATCCTCCTCCGCCGCTCCGCGGCCGCAGCCGCCGGCGGCATCGTTGGAGTCCTTGTCTCGCAGGGTGACCTGTTCGTCGAAGGACCCGGCCGCGCGATGCTCCCGCTCGCTGCACTTGGAGCAGCGACCGGATGGCTCGTATTCGGTATGTGGGTCTCGACCCGGAGGGATCGCAGGGCTCGCCGTCTCCGCTTCGAACTCCCGATCGTGACCGACGCACTCTCGCTCCACATCATCGCAGGAGAATCGGTGGCGACGGCAGTCCAGCGATACGTCGACGAGTCGACGGGGGTGGCCGCCGAGGAACTCCAGATAGCGATTGACGAGGTCGAGGGAGGTCGCGGGGTCAGCGAATCGCTGCAACGGAATACTCGGCGCACTGCCGACGCCGAGGCGGCTCGCCTCTACACCCTCCTCGCTCACGCCCACGATACCGGAGGACGTCTTGCCGATGCCCTCGGTGATCTCGGTACCGACTATCGGGCCTCCCTGGCTCGCGACCTGACCGCCGAAGGTGGCCGGCGAGCCCTCACGACCTACGGTCCGGTCCTCGCGCTGATGGTGCCGGTGACGCTGCTCTTCTTGCTCTACCCAACCCTCGTCGGCCTCAGAAGCCTGGCGGGGGATCCATAGGAAAGGGGGTGAACATGTGGAACGAAGAACGAGGTGCAACCACCGTCGAATGGTTGGGCCTGGCAACGATCGCGGTGCTGGTAATCGCGATGTTGCTGCCAATGGTTCGCAGCGCCACTGCCGACGTCTGGTCGAGCATCGTGGCACAGATGACGGGATTCTTCTCGTAGACCGAGGATCGGTGATCGTCGAGTCGCTCGCAGCGACCGCTGTCATCTTCCTGCTGATCGTGATCATCACGCAGGTCGCGTTCGTCGTGGTCGCCCGCGACACCGCGCAGACGGCCGTCGCCGCAGCCGCGCGACGAGCGGGCAGACCAGGGAGCGACCTCGGCATTGAGTTGTCCAGGCTCAGCGATGAGCTCACCCGCATCGTGCCGGGTGCTTCGGACGTGAACACGTTCATCGAGTCCGACGGTGTCGGTGTCACCGCAGGGGCCGCCATACGGTGGTTGCCGCCCGGCCCAGACCTGATCCCGATCACCCTGCACGCGGCTTCGACGGCGCCCATTGTGGTTCCACCGTGATGAGCGAACGTGGCGCCGCGCTGATCGGAACCCTTGCCATCGGCTTCGTGTTCGTCCTCGTGCTCAGCCAGGTCTTCGTAGCGGTCGGCCGTCTCGGGGCAGTCTCGGCCGAAGTCTCCGAGGTCGCGTCGTATGCGGCGCAGCAGGGAGCCCGGTACGGCGATCCGGACGATGCCACCCGGATCGCACGCGAACTGATGCCAGACGCCGACGTGGTAGCAGCGACGAACGGTGCGTCACTCTCCGTCGAGATCCGTATCGACGTGCCGCTCGTCGGGCCCGAGAACAGCCCCCTCCACCAAACGGTCATCGGTCGGGCAACCACCGTATACAGCCCGTATCGGAGCAACCCGTGAACGAGCACGGATCGATGCTCCCGTATCTCGGGGCGCTGTTCTTCGTCGGGTTCATCGTGCTTGGGCTGGCGCTTGATACGTCACTGCTCGCCGCGACGTATCGGGAAGCCGCGTTCGCCGCAGATGCCGGGGCAGAGGCGGGAGCTGCACACCTAGAAGTGGCTTCCGCCTATCACGGTGCAACCAACCTCGATCGGGGTCCTGCCGTGGCTGCTGCCGAAGCGGCTTCGCTCGCTGCCCGATCTCGATCGGGTCGCACGGCGGCCGCGACCACGGACGGCACCACCATCTGTGTCTCGGTGACGGATCGCTTCGAACCGCGAATCCTCGGGAGCGTCGGCATCGGTAGCGAGGGAATCGCGGTCCGTGCCTGCGCTACACCGCGGCAGGGGTAGCGGTCAGGAGGAGACCGGGGGCAACTCCGACGGCTTCCCGTACTTCCGCCGGAAGAGGAAGTAGGCGACAAAGCCGACGGGGATCGGCAGCCAGAACTGAAAGAGGCGGTAGGCAAGAGTTGCGAGGAGGGCATCACCGGCAGGGATCCCTGAGATCGTCAACATGCCGACCAGGCCCGCTTCGACGAAGCCGAGACCGCCCGGGGTGATCGGGATCATGCCGAGCACGGCGGCACCGGCAAACGCGAGCAGCACAAGGCTCGGGTTGGGTTCTGCCCCGACGGCGATCAGGGCGACCACCAGGGTCGCGTAGTCGAGGAGCCAGTTCGCCACCGCGACACCCAGCGCTTTGTGCCACCGTTTGCCGAGCGATGCGACCACTTCGTCGCGTCGCTGAATGATGTCCTCGGCAGTGAGCGACCAGTCCCTCTTGAGGAGCCGTGCCGACCACGCAACGACACGTTGGGCCACCCACCCAACCCAATGGAGCGGCTTGTCGAACCGGACGACGATCACCGTCGCGGTGAACATCGCGATGAACAGAATCGTGCCGGCGACCGCCACGGGAAGCATGCCGTCGGGGATCGGAACGGTGACCAACGCAATCACCAACGCGACGGTCGGCAGAGCGAGCAAGACGAGGTTCGAGAGGATCCCAACCGCTGCCAGGGCGGCGAGGGCGGTACCCATCGGAACGCCCGACACGGCGAGCATCTGGAAGTAGAACGCGCCACCGGCGACCACCCCGCCGGGGATGACCTTCACTGCGGCGTTCGAGGTGAGTTGCGACGTCGCAGCGACGAACCAGGAGATTCCAGGCGCAGCGATGCGAGTCAGCGCCCATTGGGATACGAACGCCCCGGACATCAGGAGTGCCATCAGGAAGAACCAGCGCCACTTCACATCCTCGAGTTGTGGAGCGGTCGCAAACAGGTCGAGGATGGTCGGCAGAAAGAAGTACAGGGACACGCCGCCGACGAGCAAGAGGAGTGCCCGGAGCGCGAGCTTGCCCCACGGTACTGGTTTGCCAGTTGCCTCTTCGGTTGTCTCAGCCATGGTCAATCATCCCCCAGGCCCTCCGAATCTAGCGAACGAGAGACCGAATCCGACAACCGTACCCGCCGATCCCATCAAGAGTCGAGGGCTGCCGCGACCCTGAACGGACGACCGGCCTCGACCATGCGGTCGTCGAGCACGTCGATATCGCCGCGCCTCGGCCCGGCGAGGGCGAGCAGAATGAGCGAGGCGACAGCGATAACGAAGAAGACCGTCGTCGTCCCTGCAACCAGGACAAAGGTGAACGCGAGTAGCGGCGGAGTCATCGCAATCGCGCACGCCAGCACCATCCGGCGTGTGTACGCGTCTCGAATCTCATCGTTCGACTCCGCCGAAAGAATGGCCTGGGCTCCCATGCGGCGGAACCAGAACACCGATCCGAAGTCGATCACGACAACCACGCCGATGATCACAGAGAACAGTGGCCCCACATCGTTCGACGGCCACGGAGTCCCGACGACCACGATGCCGGTCCCGATCAGCACGGCGGCGACGAATCCACCCCAGATCAGCCTGAGTCGGCTGATTCCGCGATGGTCGATGTCAGGTAACGACACCGAGCTCACGACCGACCGTCACGAATGACGCCGCACCCACCTCGAGGTCTTCTGTGCTGTGGGCGGCGGAGATCATAACCCGGATCCTCGCCTTGCCAAGAGCGACGGTCGGGAAAACGATCGCCTGGGCGAAAACCGACTGTTCCTCCAACAGCTTGCGAGAGAACTCTCGGGCCAGGTGCTCGTCACCGAGCATCACCGGAGTGATCGGCGTCTCGCTCACGCCGATGTCGAACCCTGCATCGGTCATTATCGACTTGAACGCCGCCGAATTCGACCAGAGTCGGTCAACCAGTTCCGTCGAGCCGTCGAGAATCTCAACCGCCGCAACACACGCCGCCACATCCGGTGGTGTGGTTGCCGAGGAGAACAGGAACGGTCGGCCGCGCTGACGGAGCCACTCGATCAGTTCCTCCGACCCGGCGACGTAACCGCCGACCGCGCCGAACGCCTTGGACATCGTTCCCACTTCAACATCGACGCGGTCGTGAAGACCGAAGTGATCGACGATGCCGCGCCCGCCCCGCCCGACGACTCCTTCACCATGGGCATCATCGACCATCACCATTGCGTCGAAATCGTCTGCAGCATCAACGATTCGGTCGAGTGGTGCGAGATCCCCGTCCATCGAGAACACACCGTCGGTGATCACAAGAATCCGGTTCGCCCCCTCCTCACGCGCCTCGGTGAGGCGTTCACGAAGCACGCCAACATCGCCGTGGGAGTAGATCTTCCGCGCCGCCTTGGAGAGACGCACACCGTCGACAATCGAGGCATGGTTCAGCTCGTCGGAGATGATGACGTCTCCCGCTCCGGCGAGTGCTGGGATCACGGCCAGGTTGGCGGTGAAACCCGACTGGAAGGAGATCGTGGCCTCGACCCCTTTGAACCGAGCGAGCGCCTCTTCGAGATCCGCGTGGATCGTCATCGTCCCTGCGATAGTCCTCACGGCGCCGGGCCCGACGCCGTACCGGTCGAGCGCTGCCTTCGCCGCCCTCACGAGGCGCGGATCGTTGGCGAGTCCCAGGTAGTTGTTCGAGCAGAAGTTCAGGACCTTCTGTCCGTTGACCGTCAGGTGCGCCCCCTGGGGTCCGTCGATCGTGCGGATCGTGTTGTACAGGCCCGAATCCTTGAGCGCCTGAACCTCGTCGCGGAGGAATGCTGTCTTGTCGGTCATCGTGCCTCCATCAACTCAATGGTCCATCGGCATGGGCGGGGTCGGGAAACATGATGACCTTTCCGCACTCGCCCGATTGCATCAGTTCGAACGCTCTGGTGTAGTCGTCAAGTGCAAATCGGTGTGTGATCACCGGCGCCAGGTCGACGGCCCCGGAACGGATCAATCCTCGCATCTCGAACCACGTCTGCCAGAGGCGCCTCCCGACGATGCCGTGCACGGTGGCGCCCTTGAAGATGATGTTGTCGTCGATGTCGAATGGGAACTTCTGTGATGTCAGTCCGAGGAGTGCCGCTTCCCCGCCCGGCTTCAGCGCAGCGAATCCGGCTTCGAGCGCCGACGGCGCGCCGGACATCTCGAGGAGCACGTCGACGCCCTCACCGTCGGTGATCTCGGCGACCAACGCTGCGATGTCATCGCGAAGCGGATTGAACGTCAGGTCCGCCCCCATCGTCATTGCAAGGTCGAGGCGGTAGTCGGAGACGTCCGTCGCGTACACCGCGCGAGCGCCCAGCGCCTTGGCAACGGCTATCGCCATCACGCCGACGGGCCCGGACCCGGTGACGAGCACCTTGCGCCCTGCAACTGCGGGGACGGTGGTGGTGTGCACGGCGTTCCCGAAGTTCTCCTGGAGCGACGCAACCGACAACGGCATGTCGGGAGGATCGGGCCACGCATTCTGAGCGGGCACCACGACGTACTCTGCGTAGACACCGTCACGGTGGACACCGAGAATCTCCGTCTTCGGACAGAGATGACCCTGACCGGTGCGACACCAGGCACAGGTGTTGCAGATGACGTGCGACTCCACGGAGACAAGCTGCCCGATCTCCGGATCGGACACATTTGCGCCCCGATCCACGACAACACCCGTCAGCTCGTGCCCGACCGTGATCGGAGGAGACACATGATCGGCCGCCCATGGATTCCACTCATAGATGTGGAGATCGGTGCCACAAATCGAGGTCGCACGAACCTCGATGAGCACTTCGTCCGGATCGACCTCCGGGATCGGGATGTCGGCCATGTCGAAACCAGGACCGGGACCGAGCTTCCGTAGTGCGCGCATGGGTCACAGGGTATTACGAATGGGAAGTCCATGTCTCGGCATGAACGGAGTCACTCACACGTTCTTCATGGGATGATCGATGTGCTCCTACCGACCACGGATGCCGGCGTCGCTCTTCAGTTCGCGGTCGTGCTCGCTGCCGGGTACGTTGGCGTTGTCGCGACCCGCCGCCATCGAGACCTTCGCCTACTGGTCATCGGAGCCACGGTGTTGTTGGTGGCCCTCATGGCCCTGAGAGCCGTCCACTGACCCCAAGCTGACTCGGCGCGCCGTCTACACGGCGCCGCTCTCGAGCGGCGCGATCAGTTCGGGTACGTCGTTGGCGACCCGATTGACGAGCGTCGACACCGCGTGCTCGGCGAGACGTGGACCAGTCGACGATGCCAAGAGATCACCAATGACGCCGACGTCCGTGATCTCGGGATCGAGCCACGGATCCCACATCGTGTCGGAGAGGATCACCGGCATGCGGTCATGAATCCGCTCGACAACGTCGTTCGGTTCGCCGGTGAGGATCGTGCAGGTGCGGATGCGGTCCCCGGAATCGGGGTCCTTCCAGGTCGACCACAGCCCGGCAAGGGCGAGCGGGCGTCGGTCGGAAGCGTAGAAATAGTGAGGAAGCTTGCCGCGGTCCCTCGGCTCCCACTCGTAGAAGCCTTCAGCGGGGATGAGGCACCGACGTGCTGCAAACGAGTCACGGAATGCAGGCTTCTCCGCTGCGGTCTCAACTCTGGCGTTGATGAGGCGTGCTCCGATCTTGCGGTCCTTCGCCCAGAACGGCACCAGCCCCCATCCGAACGTGCCGAGTTGGCGTTCTCCGTCGTGTTCCGCCACGGCGTAGACCTGTTTGGTGGGTGCGACGTTCCATGACCTCAGCATCGCGTCGGTCTTGATCACGTCAACGGAGAAGTAGGCGCCGTAGTTCTCGGCTTCCTGGGTCTGAACGAAACGTCCGCACATGGTGCCGATCCTACGCCTTCTCATACCCAGGGTACGTGTCCCCGCATACGGCGCTGTGAGCCCGCGGAATGGATGATGACTGGGTCTCGTAGCGATTCAGGTTGGGTAGCGTCCGAGCCGATGACATCTCAGATGGAATCTGCAATCCGCTTCGGCTCGGTCTCAAAGAGCTTCGGGAACGTTCGCGCCGTTGAAGCCCTTGACTTCGAGGCACCGACCGGCGCGGTGACGGTCCTGCTCGGCCCGAACGGGGCCGGGAAGACCACCACTGTCCGGCTCGCCACCGGCGCCCTCGTGGCCGATCGCGGCGACATCGAGGTGCTCGGTCTCCGCCCCAAAGTCGACGGCGACGAGGTCCGTCGACGCGTTGGCATCGTCCCCCCAAAACCGGCCTTCTACGATCAGCTCACCGGCTGGGAGAATCTCCGATTTGCCGCCCGGATCTTCGGCGCGACTGAGCATGCCGCCCTCGACGCTGCGGAACGGTTCGCGATCGACCACGCCCTCCTCCAGGAGGTCGGTGGATACTCAACGGGCATGCGAACCCGGCTCGCTCTGGCCCGGTCGGTTCTCCACGACCCTGAAGTCCTGCTCCTCGACGAACCCACGGCCGGCCTGGATCCCGAATCGTCGCGCAATGTCCTCGAACTGATCCGCGAACTCGCCGGTCGCGGTCGCACGATCGTGTTGTGCACGCACCTTCTCCACGAGGCTGAGGGGATCGCCGATCAGATCGTCCTGATGAGCAACGGCCACGCCCAAGTATCCGGATCGCCTGAGGAACTCACCGGTCGCTACCTCGCGGATCCCATCGTCGTATTCGACGCAGAGGATCGTTCATCGCTTGACTCGCTCGCGGACCGCGAAGGGGTCCTATCCGTCTCACCCAACGGCGCCGTTCATGCGACGCTCGCCGATCTCGACTCTCTCCCCGATCTCGTTGCCGAACTCGTCCGCGACGGAGTTCGCATCACAAGGGTCGAGCCGATCAAGCCGACGCTCGAAGAGCTCTACTTCGAGATGCAGCGCGCCCATCCGAGGGCACCGTCGTGAGGTGGAACCATGTCCGTGCCATCGCGGGCGCAGATCTGCGGCGCCTCTTCAAGAGCAAGGACTACTGGATTCCACTGATGATCATGGCGAGTCTCTTCTTCGTGATCATCCCATTGATCATGCTGGCCACGATCAGCCAACTCGAGAACACACCTTTCGCCGACCAGGTAACGAGCATCGTCGGAAACCTCCCGTCACAAGTCAACGACGTCGCCCGAGGAGACACGCCAGTGACAAGGGCGTCGTATATCGCCGCGGTCTTCCTCCTCGCTCCCATCGCGATCATCGTTCCAGTCACGATCTCCGCAGCGGTGGGTTCGAATGCGATCGTCGGAGAGCGCGAGCGCGGGACAGGGGAATTCCTGGCTCACAGTCCTGTCACGATGGCCGAACTCTACGTCGGGAAGCTGATCTCGAGCCTCGTCCCCGGCTACCTCGCGTTGATTGCCGGCTTCTCGGCGTACGCCCTTGTGGTGAATCTGACGGTTGGCTCCGCCCTCGGCGGATGGTTCTTCCCGACGGTCGGATGGGTCGTGCTGATCCTCTGGGTGATCCCCCCGTTCATCGCCGTATCCGTGACGGTGATCCTGCGCGTTTCAGCCCGCGTCCGATCGGCTGCTTCAGCTCAGCAGGCATCCAGTTTGGTGACCCTGCCCATCATTGTCCTGTCGTATGCTGTGTCCGTCAGTGTCGTGGTCTCTCCAGGGCGATCGGCGTTTCTGATCGGTGCGATCTCGTGGATCGTGGCAATTCTCCTCTCCGTCCGCGGAGCGAAGAAGCTGAAACGCGAGCGGCTCCTCGGAGTCGCCTCCGAGACCTGATACGTTCACCCCGCATCGGACTGCACCTTCGTTCGGCTCCGCCTGCCTTCACCACCGCCGGTCGGTGGCTCCCATTGGAACCAACGGATCGCCAAAACCAGGGACACGACGCCCCACAGCGCGAGATAGGCGAGGTCGAACCAAGAGAAATCAGCCCGGGTCGCGACCGGAGTGAACGCGGCCACGAACGGTTCGACGAAGTGCTTCAGCGGGAAGAAGCTCGCGACCGCGTTGAGCCATGTCGGCATTTCGGTTGAGGGAATGATGAAGACACCGGACACGAATGCGAGCGGGAGCAGCGTGCCGTTCGCGATCGCTGTGGCCGCCTGTCCCGACGGGGCGACCGCAGCGACAAGCAGACCCAGCGCCGCGAACGTTGCCACACCGAAGAAGAACACGACGATCAGGATTGGGATCGTCTCCGGATACACCTGGAGGCCGAAGAGGACGATGCCGGCGCCGATCATGATGAGCGATCCGATCAGAGCGATCACGATCGACGCGACGATCTTTCCCCCAAAGTAGATCCACGAAGGCAGCGGAGTGCCTCTGACCCGCTTGAGAATTCCTTCGTCGCGCTGGTATGCGGTGCTTATCGAGATATTCATGTATGTGGCAGAGACGGCGGAGTAGACGGCGAGCGACGGGGCGTAGAACTGGGCGGTCGTGATTCCGAGGTAGTCGATCCGCTCGTTCCCGAAGACAAGTGAGAACACGACGAAGATCAGCAACGGGAAGAAGATCGTGAAGAACGCGGAGATCGGAGTCCTCCAGAAGATCCGCCACTCATAGCGGGCCTGATGCAGCACGAGCGACACGGCAGACGGGCGGCTCATGACGGCCCCCCCTCCGTGAGTTCCAGGTAGATGTCTTCGAGGGACGGACGACTCACCGTCAGACCGATCAGTGTCGTCTCGTGTTCGACGGCCCACCCGGTGAGCGTGTGAAGCAGCGTCGTCGAATCTTCGGTGTGATATTCGAGGACTCGACCGTCGATGACACTCGGCCGGATGGGCAGATCGCCGGGTTCGATGCCCGCCAGCGAGAATCGGACTTCGGTGTGAGCCGTTGCCCGTCCTCCGAGCGTGTCCGGCGTTCCTTCGGCGACGATCAGCCCGCGGTCGATCACAGCGACCCGATCGGCGAGGCTCTGTGCCTCGTCCATGTAGTGCGTCGTGAGCAGGATCGTCTTGCCGAGATCGGCGAGGTTGCGAATCACGTCCCACGCCTGCCTTCGGGCCGATGGGTCGAAGCCGGTAGTCGGTTCATCGAGAAAGATCAGTTCGGGGTCACCGACGATGCCAAGTGCGACCTCGAGTCGTCGCTTCTGTCCTCCCGAGAGTGTCTTCACCCTCGCATCTGCCTTCTCACCCAGACCGACGATGTCGATCAGGTCATCGGTGACGAGACGCTTCGGATAGACGCTCCCGTAGGTGTCGATCGCTTCCCGAACGGAGAGTTCCCGTTCGACCGAAGACTCCTGAAGGACGATTCCGATGCGTTCCCTGAAGTCGCGGGAGTTGGTGGATGGGTCATAGCCGAGGACGTCCACCTGTCCTGAGCTGCGGTCCCGGAAGCCTTCGAGAATCTCGACAATGGTGGTCTTGCCGGCACCGTTCGGTCCGAGCAGCGCAAAGACCTCTCCCTCTTCGATGGTGAACTCGATGCCGCGAACCGCCTCGGTATCGCCGTACCGCTTCACCAGATTCGTCACGACCACAGCCGGCATCGGGGCCTCCTCCAGTCGGAGGAATCCTCGCAGACTCGGCGCTGCTCTGCGCCAGTGGTGGTGGGAACTCGAGCCGAACGCGGTATCCTTCTGCCATCATGAAACGAGTACTTCTCCTCGCCCTGCCCTTCGCTCTCATCGCCGCAGCGTGTAGCTCCGGTGAAGACGCAATGCCGACCGATTACCCCTGGCAGCTTGCCGAGATCGCGGGACCGGACGGCACCATGAGCACCCCGATCACGATCCCGACCCTGGCGTTCGAAGTCGACTCCGTCTCCGGTAACGCCTCCTGCAACCGCTACTCCGGTGGCTACGAGATCGACGGTTCATCGATCAGCTTCGGACAGCTCATTTCTACACAGATGTTCTGCGATGAGGCCGGCGTGATGGAACAGGAAGCCGCGTACCTTGCCGCCCTCGCCAGCGTCGACACCTGGTCGATGGATGGTGAGACGCTGACCCTTTCATCGGGCGGGACACAGTTGCTCGCCTTCACGGCGATCTCACAGGATCTCGCCGGTTCTTCGTGGGACCTTCTTGCCTACAACAACGGCACCGGCGGTTTCGAGTCGGCGGTGATCGACACGCCCGTGACCGCGATGTTCGGCGACGACGACACACTCACCGGATCCGCCGGATGCAACACCTACAACGCCTCATGGACGGCCAGCGATGGATCGATCGAGATAGGCCCGGCGGCATCAACCTTGATGGCATGCGCAGATGAGCAGGTAATGGCCCAGGAAACCCGGTACTTGGAGTTGCTCGGTCTCGCCGAGACCTACCGAGTCGACTCCGAAACGCTCGAGATGTTTGACGCCGATGGCACCCGCATCCTCCAGTACGTTCGGTCCGCCGCCTAGGCAGATCCCGATCGTCGGTCGGACCCGTCGACATGGGTCCGTGACGCGTGGACAATCACCTGTGCACTACATGTTCTAGCGCGGAACCATGGTCATGATCTAGACCGAAGTCGTCGTCCTCTGATCAGTCCAGCCACCGCTTCGGCCGCTCTTTGAGACGCCCAAAACCAAGCTCTTCACAGAACGTCTCGTAGCGCTCACGCGGCACGCCCTTCCACTCCAGATCGCCGAGCGAGTCTGGGAGCGGCACATCGGTACGAAGCTGGGCGAGGAACCGGTAGAGGAGAGCGTCGCCCATGCGCTCCCGCAACGCTACGACGAGCCTGTCGGCGCCACGCACCTTCACGCCCCAAAGGGAGGCGTCGAGGGGGATACCCTCGAGATGTCCGTACCGGGCGAGGATCGCAGCGGACGACTTCGCTCCCCATCCGGGGAGCCCCGGCAGCCCATCGGCCGCGTCGCCGACGAGCGCGAGCCAGTCGGGGATCGAACCCGGTTCGACACCGAACTTGTCGACGACCGCGTCCCGATCGATGAACGCACCCTTGCGTCGGTCGTATCCGACGATGCGTGGATCGCCATAGAGCTGTGACATGTCCTTGTCCGGCGACATGACCACGACCTGCTCCACATCGTCGACCCAGCGGTGGGCGCCGGTGGCGAGCCCGTCATCGGCTTCGTAGTCGTACATCGACCAGACCGTGACTCCGATGGCCCGCATCGCCCGCTCGGCGAGCGGGAACTGATCGAGTAGATCCTGTTCGATTCCCTCTCCCGTCTTGTAGGCGGGAAACACGTCGTTGCGAAAGGACTCAACCACCGAATCAAACGCGGCTGCTACGTGAGTGACCTCGGACTCGGCGAGCAGCGCGAGCGTCGACGCAACGACGCCATAGGTCGCCCCAACCTCCCGCCCATCCGGTGACGTTCGTGACGGGATCCCGAAGTGAGCACGGAACAGTTCGTAGGTACCGTCGATGAGGTGAAGCTTCATGATTCGACCCTACCGTGCGCGGGGAAGCGTCACCACCAGTATCGAGCCGACCCGAAACCGCGGTGACGGGTATCCTGCGCCTACGGGCCTGTAGCTCCAATGGCAGAGCAGCGGACTTTTAATCCGAAGCGTGTGGGTTCGAGTCCCACCGGGCCCACGGACGGCAACGCGTACATCCGCCGAGACCTTTCCGGTCTCGACCGACTCCTCCCCGCTCTCGCCGGGCGGGTGGAAGCCCCCGCTGATGCGGGGGCTTCCTGCTACCCATCAGGGACTCTCTGATCCCTTCAATCGGTTCCGTCTAGGGCAGTTCGTTCACCCTGTCCGTGCTCGGGGGATCAACCGGTCCAAACGCCGCCAAATAGTTGGCAAGCGCTTCAAGATCGTTGCCGCCGTCGAGCCGCGGTCCGGTGACCGAGGCGAACGTAGTGAAGTTGTCCCCGCCGTCGGCAAGGAAACTGTTCACCGTGACGTTGTACGTCGCGGAGTTGCTGAGCGCCACACCGTTCAGCTTCACGTTGCTCACCGTCACCGCCGTACAGCTCCCTGCCGCGATCGTCGTGGAGATGTCGTAGGTGAAACCCTCCGACACTCCAAGGCTCAGGAACGGACGACTCGATCCGGCTGGCTGACACTGCTCCTCGAGCACCGAGACGATCTGCGCCCCGGACATCGACATCGTCACCAGCGTGTTGCCGAACGGTTGGAACGTGAACGCCTCGCCGTAGGTGACGACGCCGTCGCCTTCACCGCCTGAGCTCGCGTACGTCAGGTCCGAGCGGACTCCGCCCGGGTTCATGAACGCAACCACGGCGCCGTTTGCCGACGTCGCCCACTGCTGGGCATCGGCAACCAGGTTGCCCGCCGCCGACTCGACACCACGATCTGATCCCGGCGGGTTGCCACCGCGGACGATATCCGCGCTGATCTTCCCGATCGGCGTGTCACCGGCCGCATCGACCAGCGGCTGCCACTTCGCGATGATCCTCGTCGCCAGCGGGTCCGGATTCAGATCCGCCTGGATGACGGCATGGTTCACCGAAGTGCTGAGATCGCGACGCACATCGTGGGTGCGCGGATCGATGACAAGGTTCAACTCAGAAACCACACGACCATACGAATACGCACTCGTGACGATCCGGGGCTGGCCCGCAGAGTCATTGAGCTTGCAGTTGTACGGCAGGTGGGTGTGGCCCGTGATCAGAGCATCGATCTCAGGATCGAGCGCAGCGTTGATCGTCACGATCGGTCCCGAAATGCCCTTACATGCGTTGACCTCACCCGGAGCCGGCGTCTGCGAACCACCCTCGTGCAAGAGCACGATGATGGCCTCGACACCCTGCGCCTTCAGAACCGGAACGAGGGCGTTGGCCGTCTTGGCTTCGTCGAGGAAGTCCCAACCCTTGATGCCGGCCGCGGCGACCAGCGTGTCGGTTGCTTCGAGCGTCATTCCGATGAATGCCACCTTGGCGCCCTCAACTGTCTCGATCCAATACGGCGGCAACGGAGTGGCACCGGTGGTCTCGTCGACAACATTGGCCGCGAGCCACTGGAAGTCGGCGCCCGGATATGGCGAACGGGGGAAGTAGCAACCATCAACGGGGTGACAGCCACCGTTCTGCATGCGCAGAAGCTCGGTGACACCTTCGTCGAACTCATGGTTGCCGACGCTCGACACGTCGAGACCCAACGCATTCAGCGACTCGACCGATGGCTCATCGTGGAACAATCCGGAGAATGCCGGCGATCCACCAATGAGGTCGCCGGCTGCCACGGTGAGGCTATTGCCCGCGCGCAACTCATTGAGCTTGGTCGCCAGGTACTCGGAACCGCCGGCTGGTTTGCCGGCGACCGTGCCCGCTCCATCAGCTTCGAGATGACCGTGATAGTCGTTGAATGCCAGAATCTGCAGGTTGATGTCGGTGATATCGGCAAGGCTGCGGTGCAGGAACGCGGCCATCTGGCCACGGGTGACCAAGCCGGCGGGGCAGTACTTGTCGTTGGCCGGCGGGTTGCAGCCGAGCGTGATGCCCGCAGTGCCGATCATGTCGATGTCGTCCTCGAAGATCGAGCCGTCATCATCGGTGAACAGGTCGGAACCCGCCCCAAAGTCCAAACCGAGCGCCCGGTTCAGGTACGCGGCCATCTGGCCACGAGTGACATGGGCGTCTGGGCAGTACTTGTCGTTGGCCGGCGGGTTGCAGCCGAGCGTGATGCCCGCAGTGCCGATCATGTCGATGTCGTCCTCGAAGATCGAGTCATCATCATCGACGTACAGATCTGAGCCCGCTCCTTCGGTTAGGTGAAACGATCTGGCGATGAAGGCCGCCATTTGACCGCGGGTGACTGAATCCTCGGGACAGTACTTGTCGTTGGCCGGCGGGTTGCAGCCCTTCGTGTAGCCGTTGGCTGCCATCCACTCGATGTCCGGCTCGAATATGGAGTCGTCGTCGTCGGTGAATGCGCCTCCTGACGCCGTGGCGGCCACTGGCACAAGAACCGCGAGGATCATCGCCACAGCGAAGGCGATCGTCGCTAATCGGCGTGGGGTACGGATTGTCGAATGCTCTTCCACGAGAAGGTCCTCCTTGTCTACTCCGTCACATGTCGCCCGAGTGGCTCGGCTCCTGCCGTGCGCCGCAAGGCCAGCACAGCATGTTGGTCGCTACGGCGGAGTGTCCCCACGTTTGACAATCTACTCTCCCAGAATACGCCGTGCAGGGGCGCTCCTCAAAGCGGTCCCACTGGCCGGACTTGCGAGGGAATCCAACCGACCGACGAAGGGCCCGGGCTCGCCCTATGCCGTGGCTGCTTGTACTCCAGGAAGGCTTCATCCTCCGTGACGTCCACGTCGCCGAGACGATCGCCAGCGCGATCGAAGCCCTGGCCCGCATCGCGAAGACGAAGCGGCACTACGCCACATCGGATTCTGGGTCCCCTGATCAGCTGCCAGATGAAAGCCGTGGAAGAATCCGGTAGCATCGCGCCGGATTAGCCGTCGCAGTTAGGGGAGTTATGGGCGTCATCTGGGCAATCATCGTTGGACTCATCATGGGCCTCATTCTCGGTCCGCTCGCTCGCATGATCATCCCTGGGAAGCAGGACATCTCGCTCCTTGGAACCGTTCTCGTCGGCGCCGGCGCCGCCATCCTCGGCGGGATCATCGCCGGATGGCTGGCGTCGGAGAACCCTCGGGCCCCGACTGGATCAAGTTCTTCATCGAGCTCGGCCGGCGGTGGTCGGGATCCTCGGCTTCGCCACAGCATCGGACAGCAAGTCGTAGTGGCTCGGCGGTTGATGCCGTTCGGCTCGACGGTCGAGCAATGTGCGGGTTGAATGGAACCATGGATACGACATCGTTCATTCGCTCGCTCCCGAAGGCCGAACTCCATCTGCACATCGAGGGGACGCTCGAGCCGGAGATGATGTTCGACCTCGCCGCAGCGCAACGGCGTCGATCTGCCGTTCGCGACGTCGACGAGGTGCGCGCCGCCTACGAGTTCACCGACCTCCAGTCGTTCCTGGACATCTACTACCAGGGCGCCGCCGTGCTGCTGACCGAGCAGGACTTCTACGACCTGATGTGGGCGTACCTGGAGCGCTGCCGGAGAGAACCTGCGGCATGCCGAGATCTTCTTCGACCCGCAGACCCACACCGAGCGCGGCATCGCGTTCGAGGTGTTCATGGACGGCTTCGCCCGGGCGCCATGGCGCGACGCCGAGCAGCGTTCGGGATCTCGACAGCGCTGATCATGTGCTTCCTGCGCCATCTGACGGGCGAGGCCGCGATCGCGACCTGGAATGCAGGCCGCGACCGTTCGCCGATCGGATCACTCGCGGTCGGCCTCGACTCCGGGCGAGGTCGGGCAATCCGCCGGAGCGATTCGCCGCAGGCCTTCGCGCCTGGCGCGCGCCGCCGGCCTGCGCACCGTCGCCCACGCCGGCGAGGAGGGCCCCCCGCCTACATCTCGGGGGCGCTCGACGTGCTCGGGGCAGAGCGGATCGACCACGGGGTGCGCCTGCGATCGAGGACGAGGCCCTGGTCGAGCGTCTCGTGGCCGAGCAGATCCCGCTTGACGATGTGCCCGCTCTCCAACGTGAAGCTGCGCGTCTTCGACACGCTCGCGGACCACAACCTGAAGCGCCTGCTCGACCGCGGCATCAGGGTGACGGTCAACTCGGACGATCCGGCGTACTTCGGCGGCTATCTCACCGACAACTACCTGGCGCGTCCAGCAGGCCCTCGACCTGAGCCGCGACGACCTGGTCGCTCTGGCCCGCAACGGGATCGAGGCCACGTTCCTCGTGGACGAGGACAAGGCAGTCCTCCTCGCCGAACTCGCCGACGCGACGGCGAACCTCGTACGGCGATCTCACGCTCGAAGACGGTCCCCAACGCAGCCGCGCTTCGCTGCCGAGCAGGTTCCGCATCCGTGGGACCGGTCGCCGATCCGACGGAACCCGCTGGAGGAGACGAACGACGAGGCCAGGATCATCAGAGGAACGGAGTGATCGGAAGAACCTGAGCGAGACCGGGGAACATGTCCTGCAAATGGAATGCAAGCACCTGGAGAGCGCCGAACAAGTAGGCGCCGAAAGCCACGCGGAGCGGGTGCCAACCGCTGAAGATCACGATCGCTAGGGCGATCGCATCCGAGATTCGAGGGTCAAGGTCTCGCGCGCGATCCGAAGCTTCACGTCGAGCTTGAGTACGCGGCGCCTGCGATTCCGACCATGGCCCCGACCGAGCACCGTGTACCAGAACCGGAGCGTGTTGACGTTGATCCGCCGGGCGAACGCTCCTTCGCGGACGCCGACCGACGCCCGCAGATTCAGGCCGGCGCGGGTTCGATAGAACACCCACCACGTGATCGCAATCGCCAGGAAGCTCCCGTAGACGACGAGGTCGTGATCGAACAACACCTTCCCGATGAACGGGATGTCGGAGAGGACGGGGATCGGGAGCGCAGGGACGCGAGGACCGCGGCTCGCGACGAAGGAGTCACCGAGGAAGGACGCGAGGCTCGGCCGCCAGAAGGGTCAGAACGATCCGACGGCAATCTGATTCAGCTTCAGTCGGATGCTGGTGGACGCGATGACGGCTGCGATCATCGCGCCGACACCGGCGCCGCGGCCGAACCCGACAAGTGCGTTGCCCACCCAGAATGCCACAACAAAACCGGTCATAGCCGAGAGACGCAAGCTCCCTTCGAGAGAGAGATTGACGACGCCCGACTTCTCCGTGATTGTCTCCCCCATCGTCGTGATGACGAGTGGAGCCGCTGCGGCGATAATCGAGTTGAGCGTGGCTTCCACGATCAGGGCTCCCCACGGGCGGCAGGTGACACAGGGCTCCGGCGTGCCGACCAGGCACCGCCGATCATGACGAACAGAACGATGACCCCCTGCAGGACACCGCCGAAGGCCGAGTCCAGCCCAAGGCGGAGATCAAGTTGCGTGCTTCCCACCGAGATCGCAACGAAGAACAGGGCGATCGGAGCGATCCACGCGGCACTGAACGATGCCAACAGCACGACAAGGATGCCAAGGAATCCGTACCCGCCCGAGATCGATGGGACGAGCTTGTGATGGAACGCCGTCGCCTGCACGGTCCCGGCGATGCCGGCGAGTGCGCCGCCGATCGCGAACGTGCCGAGCACGTAGCGGTTCGTCGGAATGCCGAGCAGAAACGAGCTTCGCGGGATTGCGCCGCAACCGCTTTGAGTCGCAGGCCAAACCGGGTTCCCCGCAAGAGCAGCCACACGATGAGGACACTTGCAAGGCCCAGCGCGAACGGGAATCACCGGCCAACCCGTGCCCAACGCATCGAGTCCCGGCATCCAGGCCTCCTCTCGGAAGATGTCGGTGCCGCTCGTTGAAGCAACCCCGGTGCGCTTCCAGGGCCCCAGCACCAGGTAGACGACCATACCTGCGGCAACGAAATCGAGGCCGAGCCCGCCGAAGATCTCGTGCACGCCGCCGTAGGTCTTGAGCGCTCCTGCAAGGAGAGCCCAGATGAGACCTCCGATCGCCCCGGCGAGGATCGTCGCAGGGAGGATGACCCACACCGGTCCGGGGAAGGATCGGGCAACCCAACTGGCAGCGATCGCCCCGACAATGATCTGTCCCTCGACGCCGATGTTCCACAGCCCCGCAGCGAACGTGACGACGAGTCCGGCAGAGGCAAGAAGGAGCGGCGACCATGCGAGCAACGTCGCGGACACTTTCGAGGCGGATCCGAAAGAGCCTTGAACGAGCAGCCACAGTGCCTCGAAAGGCGGAGCGCCTGCCAAGAGCAGCAGGACGACGCCGAACGCGAGCGCAGCCACGAGTGACACGAGCGTGGGGGTGGCAGCTCTCAGGGCTTTCACGCTCGCTCCTTGCCACCAATGAGGTAACCCAATTCCTCGCCGTCCGTATCAACAGCGCTTCGCACGGGCGAACACGGCCCCTGCGAAGAACACGACGATTCGATCGCTGTAGCGGAGCAATTCGTCGAGATCGGCGGAAGCGAAGACGATCGAGGTGCCGTCACTGCGGCGTTCCAGCAGACGCTGCCACACGTAGGCAGCTGAGCCGACGTCAAGGCCTCTCGTGGGATGTTCGAGTAGGAGGAGCCGCACCTCGTCTGGGATCATGGCAAGAAGGAGTCTCTGTTGATTGCCGCCCGACAGAACCTCCGCTGGGGAAGATGGGCGTCCGTTGATCGAGTAGTCGTCGATCTCTTGTTGGGCGGCTTCGTCGGCGGCATCCCAATCGATGAAGAAACTCGTGTCGTCGGAGGTGAGCACGAGGTGCTCCGCGATCGAGATGCCCTCGACAAGTCCTTCCTCGAGGCGTCCCGCCGGGAGGTAGTGGATACCTGCAGCAAGGTGATCTCGATACGACGCATTGTCGAGGTTCTTCCCGTCGACCGAAAGGTGCCCGGAAGTCGGTTTCAACAGGCCGGCACAGGCACGCAACAACGTTCGTTGGCCGCTCCCTTCGAGACCGGCGAGTCCAATGACCTCCCCGGCGGCGCAATCGAGGCTGAGATCTTCAACGTGGTAGTGCCCTCCTCGAGCGTGACCTGAGAGAGTTCGAGCAGGGGAGCCCCGAGCGGAGCTGGTTCCCTGCCTTCGTCGACGAAAATCTTCCCGAACATCTTCTCGACGAGCACTTCCGACGGGACCGGCATCGAAGCCTCGAAGACGACTTTCCCCTGCCGGATCACCGTCACCGAATCGCACAGCTGCTCGATCTCCTCGAGTTTGTGAGAAACGAACAGCACGATCAGCCCGTCCTCTGCGAGGTTGTGGAGCGTTGAGAACAACTGGATACGTTGCGTCGCGGAGATTCCCGTTGTCGGTTCATCGAAGATCAGAACCTTGGCACCGAGCGACATGAGGCGCGTGATCTCGAGCTGCTGGCGCTCCCCAACAGTGAGGTCTCGAGCGAGGCGCTCAGGGTCCAATCGGAATCCCAACTCGCTGCCAACGCGCTCGAGCTCGGCGCGCGCACTCGACCGGTCGAGTCTCACCGGTCCGGGACTCCCGAGGACGAAGTTGTCGAGAACCGTGAACGGGAGGAACACCAGCGGATCCTGGTGGAGCATCCCGATGCCGGCTTGGATGGCGTCTGCCGGGGAGCGGAGATCGAGGACCTCACCGTCGAGATCTACGACACCCGAGTCGGCCTCGTAGAAGCCGGACAGGATCTTCATCAACGTGGACTTGCCGGCGCCGTTCTCCCCGAGGATCCCGTGCAACGAGCCATCCTCGACCACAAACGTGACGCCATCGCTCGCCCTCACGGAGCCGAAGTGTTTGTGGATGTCCCGTATCTCCAGCGCCATTGCGTCGCAGACTACTCATGGGGCAGGCACGCGTACACGCGGATGGGGAGGCCGATTCGGCCTCCCCCATCATCTCGTCGAATCGGTGGACGTCAGGCGGAGCTGGCGCCCTTCATACCCTCGAGAAGCTGCTTCATGTACCAGAGCTGCAGGTCGGTCGCGACCTCGCCGTCACCAAGGAACGGCGTGCCGTCCTGGTAGTTGAGCGGTCCGACGAACGGATTGATCGAACCGTCGCCGAGACCGGCGATGAACGTGTCCAGCGTGGCAGCGGCGTCGCCCGAGAGGGCATCGCCGGCAACCCAACCGATCATGCTCGTGTCGGGGTTGTTCATGTCGGTCCAGTCCGGTCCGATCCACGCGAATCCGAGGTCGTTCTGACCGGCGATGGCCGCTTCGATCACCTCCAAATAGGACGGACCCCAATTGAAGTATGGGACACCGAGACAAGCCTCTGGCGCCTCGCTGCATCCCCCGACGAAGTCATAGGGGATCGCCCATACGGATTCACCGGCGGCGGAGCGCTGCCCGGCCACCACGAGGGCTTCCGTTGTGTCGATTCCCGAGACCACGACATCAGCGCCCCCGTCGAAGAAGGCATTGGTGACTTCAGTCGGATCAAGCGTCACGCCGGGGATGTTGAACCAGAATCCGATCCAGTTGACATCCATGCTGAGATCGGCCGGATCCTTCCCTGCCGCCTCCCAACACTGCTGCGCACCGAGGTACACGGAGCTCGCGAGGCGACGGGTCTCGTCGTTGATAAGGGGACCGAGATAGGCGATTTTGCCGGTCTCTGAAGTCATCGCTGCAGCACATCCGGCGATCATCTTCCCGTAATACATCCTGCCCATGATGTTGCCAAGGTTCGGCAGGTCGGCCCGGTAGGCCTCCCCTTCGGCCCATGCACTGTCACCGGACGACCAGATCATCGGGACATCGGGATGGGCCGCCGCTGCCGCTTCGATGCCGTCTCGCATGTCGTCTGAAGTGGCGAAGATGAGGCTGGCGCCTTGCTCGATCATGTCATCTACGACCTGCTCCACGGATGTCTCCGGACGGTCGGCCGTGTTGACGGTGTCGAGCGAGATCATCTTCGCGCCCGTCTTCTCCTCGAGGTACTTCCCCGCCTCGAAGTGGGCCTGCGACCAGCCGCGGTCGTTCTCAGGTCCGACGAGGATCATCCCGAAGGTGAAGCCTTCGCCGGATGCAGCCTCGGCGGTGGTTGTGGTCTCGTCACCGCCGGCTGCCGTCGTCGTGGTCTCGTCACCGCCGGATGCAGCCTCGGTGGTTGTGGTCTCGTCACCGCCGGATGCAGTGGTCGTGGTGTCGTCGCTCGAGTCGCTGCAGGCCGCTGCGATCATCGCCATCAGTACCAGCAGTATCAACAGCCCGAACATTCGTCCCGGTCGTCTCATCGATCCCTCCAGTTTGTTCCTGTCACTTCTCGGAACGGTCGCCGGGCACCCTGTGACCGGTGCCCGAGTCTCTCCATATCACTCTAGGCCTTCCGCGACGCGGCGATACTCCGAGTGACTTGCGCTCGATCCCTTTGCGCCCGAAACTCCCGACATGGATCGATTCGCACACCGCCGCGCCGAGTTCACGGAAACGATCGGAAGCGGTCTCGCGATCGTCCCCGCCGCCGTCGAGACCGCCAGGAACGACGACGTCCACCACGTCTTCCGCCAGTCGTCCGGCTTCTTCTTCTTGACCGGATTCGAGGAACCTGAAGCCGTGGCTCTGTTCGACCCGACGCACAAACACCCATATACGCTGTTCGTGCGCCCGCGTGATCCTGAATTGGAGGCATGGAACGGGAAGCGGGCCGGCGTCGACGGCGCAAAGGACCTCTTCGGAGCCGACGCTGCCTTCCCCATCTCCGACCTCGAGAAGGTCCTTCGTGATCGATTTCGTGGTCGCGACAGACTCTGGTACGCCACCGGGTCCTCCATCGATCCACGTGTTCTGGGCGCCTTGAGCCAGGCAAGGGGATTGAGGATCAGGACCGGCGTCACGGTGCCGGCCTCGATCATCGACCCGTCCACGACTCTCGATGAGATGCGGCTTGTCAAGTCACCCGAGGAGATCGAGGCCCTGCGCGAAGCGTGCCGTATCTCTTCGGAGGGTCACGCCGAGGCGATCCGCTTCGCCTCTGCCGGGCGTTCCGAGCACGACGTGCAATCGGCCATGGAGTACGTGTTCCGCGCTTCCGGGGCCGTCCGAGAGGGGTACCCGTCCATCGTCGCCTCTGGTGATAACGCCTGCATTCTGCACTACGTCGAGAACGACCAACCGTTGCAGGACGGTGACCTCCTCCTGATCGATGCGGCAGCTGAAGTCGGATACATGTCTTCGGACATCAGCCGCACGTTCCCGGTCAACGGTCGGTTCAGTGATGCGCAGCGAGCCGTGTACGACGTCGTTCTCTCGGCTCAGGAGGCCGTCATCGAGGCCTGCAGGCCCGGTCTCCCGTTCACCGACATGCACGACATCGCCGTGCAGACCCTCACGGAAGGGATGGTCGTTCTTGGTCTGCTCCCAGGACCCGTCGAGGATGCCGTCGCGTACGGGTGGTACCGGGAGTTCTACTTCCACGGCACCGGCCACTGGCTCGGTATGGACGTTCACGACGCCGGGGCGTACCGGATCGAAGGAGCAGGCCGGCCCCTTCAACCTGGTATGGCATTCACGGTCGAACCGGGCATCTACGTAGCGCGGGAGAAGACGGTGCTCAACCTGTCGAGGATGCCGTTCGACATCGACGCGGAGAGGGATCTCGCGTACCTGGAGGGCGCTTCCGAGGCGAAGCGCATCCTCGAAGAGCGGAGGAGCGAGGTGGACGTCGTTTCCCATGAGGTCCCCAAACGATTCCTCGGAATCGGCGTCCGGATCGAAGATGATCTCCTGGTTACACCATCGGGATGCGAGAACCTCACGCGTGGTGTCCCGGTCGATCCCGACGAGATCGAGACCCTTTGGAGGGAGACCCCGACGGTGTCCGCCATATCCCATGGGGCACCGGGCTCGTAGTCCGCAGTTCGTGGTTGGGCGTGTCCTACGAACCGCGGAGCGTCTTCCTGAATGCCTCGAGCGAATGTACGACGTTCGCGGCGTCGTCGCCGATTCGCGGTAGCTTCGCGGACTGACGCTCGTAGCGACTCCGGTCGGACCGCTCCGAAGCGATCGGTGCATCGACCTTGGCGCGGTCACTGCCGAAGATCTCTTCAACAGCGGCGTCGCTCGGCTCATCGGTCACGTCGACGGGCGAGGAAGCGACTGGAGCGTCGTCCGGGACGGCTGCACCCTGCGCGGCCGATGCCTGATCCTCGATCAATCTCTTCCGCTCGATCTCGAGGCGCTCGGCCTGTTCTTCAACCTCGGCACGTCGATACTCGGTCTCGGCTCTCAGTGTCTCGGCAGATTCCTCTGCCTTCAACCTGATCTGCTCTGCCTCCGCCGATGCCTCGGCGGTGATCTGCTCTGCACGTTCGGTTGCTACACGCAGTGCCTCCTCCGCCGCTTCACTCGCATTCGCGGCCTCAGCGATGGTGGCATCCGCTGTGTCGGCGACCGTCATCCTTTCGTCCAGTTCGGCCTCCCGGCGTTCTGCTTCGGAGATGCGCCGGCGAAGGTCTTCTTCCGCCGCGTCATGCTCCGCGGAGCGTCGGTTCAGTTCGTCCCTGCGCCCGGCAAGTTCTGCTTGGGCGTGTTCAATCTCTTGGATCAGCGATCTCCGATCCGACCGGTCATCCTTCAACTCCTCCGCCTCAGCCTGTAGGCGCTCGATCTCGGTCCGAGCTGCTGTCGCCTCACCCTCGGCCCCGGCACGGATTCCCACGGCCTCACGCTGGGCACGTTCAACGATCTCGAACGCTTGCCGTTCGGCGTCTGACAGACCCAACGCTTGCTCACGAGCAGCCAACAGCACCCGATCGGCCTCATCTCGCAGTCCGGCGGCTTCGCGACGGATCATCTCAGATTCCGCCTTCGCCGCCTCGACCATCTCAGCTGCGCTCCGTTGCTCTCTCTCGGCCTCTTCGAGGATCTCCGCGACCTCACGCTCTCTCTCTTCGGCTTGCTCGTTCCTGGTCATCGCGTCAGCGATCATTCTCTCGACGGTGGCTTCCGCTTCTTCGATCTTCCCGGCTGCGATCGTCTCAGCTCCGGACACGACCTCGGCGGCGCGTTTTCGGCGGATTGGAGGATCTCGAGTTGCTCCTCGTACTCCTGGCGTACTGTGGCTGCCTTCTCGCGCATCCTGGCCACATCCTCGCGGGCGGCAGCAGTCATCTCCTCGACCGACGTCCTGGCTTCGGCGAGGAGCATCTCTGCCTCCGAGCGCAAACGGAGCGACTGTTCGTCGGCGGCTTGGGTCGCTGTCTGAGCATCTGCCTGAATCGACTCTGCGAGCTGCACGGCTCCCGATCGAGTGGCCGCGGCGGCCTCCTCGGCATCGGAACGAATCTCCGAAGCGGCCTCCTCGGCCCTCCGGATCTCCTCGGCCACACGTTCCTCAGCAGACGCAGCAATCTTCTTCGCATCCGCCCGGATCGCCTCAGCAGCCTGCTCGGCATCAGAACGAATCTCCGAAGCGGCCTCCTCGGCCCTCCGGATCTCCTCGGCCACACGTTCCTCAGCAGCAAGGAGGAGCTGGTCGCTCGCTTGAGAGGCTTCGAGCGTCGTACGTTCCGCGTCGGAGACAGCTTCGGAGCGGAGGCGCTCGGCCTCCTCGTACGCTGCGATGACCGCTTCTTCCGCCTGCCCGGCGATCTCGTCAACGGTTGCTATGCGTTCTTCGGCGCGGGCCTCGGCCGCTCTGAGGAGTCCGTGTTCCTCATGGGCTGCTTCCCATGACATCTCTGCATCGGCAAGGAGCTGGATCGCTCGCTCTTGATCGGCGGCTGCTTCGGCGAATCTGACCTCCACACGGTGGTAGGCCTCATCGATCAGGAGCGCTGCTTCCTGTTCGCCGTCGCGCATCGCCGTCTCGGCATACTCGTCGGCTTCCGCCCTCACCGAGGCTGATTCCCTCCGAAGGGCATCGGCTGAGGCGTCAGCCTCGCGTCGCACGTGCTCGGCCTGCTCTCGCAGCTCAGCGGCTTCATCGCGGGCTGCGGCGCGGACGGACTCGGCCTCACTGTGCAGACGCCTGGCGTCGGAGACGATCTCTTCCGCCTGTGCCTCGGCGGTGTGCCGCTGCCGCTCCGCCTCCTCGCGGATCGACTGCGCCGCACGTTCGGCTCTTTCAACAGTCTCCTCGGCAACGTGACCGGCGTTCGAGAGAATGAGGTCCGCTTCTTCGCGGGTCACTGCTGTTTCATCCTGGATTCGAACCGCCTCGACGCTCAGTTCGTCGATCTCGGCTTGTACGTCAGCGAGGGCCGCTCTGGTGCGCTCCTCGGCCGCTACAACATCGCCGAGTCGCTGCTCGAGCTCCGCTGCACGCTCGTCGAGTTCCGCTGCACGCTTGTCCGCGAGATCAGCGAGCTCCTGCTGTGACGACTGAATCTCACTCTCGACTCGTTCCTTGTACTCGACAGCCTCTTCGGTCATCGCTCGAGCTGCGTCTTCGGCATCAGATCGAACCCGTGCGGCCTCGTTCACGGCCGCAGCCAGTTTCTCCTCGGCCTCACCCCTCAGACGGGCGGCATCCCGATCGGCAGCCTCACGGATCTCGGCTGCTCGCTCGTCAATGCCGGTGAGGACCGACTGCATCCGCTCCTCGGCATCTGCAATGAGTTCACGCGCCTCGCGTTGGGCTGCAGAGACCTTTCTGGCGGCTTCGAGGCGGTCCTGGTCGGCTTGGTCCCTCGTACGGGTCGCCGCTTCCCTGATGGTGATCGCCCCGGCCTCGGCTCGATCGGTGATTGCCTCGGCACGCTCACCGCGCCGCCGCTTCGATGTTCGCGGCCCGATCGACGGCGCCGGCCGACTCGTTGTCAAGTGCGGCTATCCGGCTCTCGAGCTCCTTGTGCAACTCCTCGACCCTTTGAGCTTCCCGTTCGGCCGTTCGGACAAGCTGCTCCGCTTCGGCGTGGGCCTGAGCGATCACACGGGCCGCTTCCTGCTCAGCGGCCAATCGGCCGGTCGCATCGAGGTCGGCACTATCGGCACCGGCGGTGACCGTCTCTCCGGACGCCATCGCTTCGGCGATGATCTGCTCTGCACGGGCATTCGCGTCGACAAGGATCTGTGCTGCTTCGCTCTCCCGCTCCGATCGAACACGCTCGATCTCGGCAAGCATCGAGTCTCGCTCGGCCTCGACGAGCCGCCCGCGCTCGTCGAGCTCGGCTGCCAGCCCCTCCAGCTCTCTGCTCTTCTCCGCGGCCGCGGCAACAACTTCGTCAGCGGCCTGTTGTGCTTCGGTCAGGAGATCGGCGGCGGCCCTCTCAACTTCTGCACGGACGTCAACGCCCGTGGTTTCCACCGCCTCGAGCGCGGCGGTGAGGCGATCCACCTCGGCGGTCAACCTCTGCCGGTCGCCTTCCAACTCGGTGATGAGCTCCTGCGCCGCGGCGTCTTCTTCGTTGCGAATGCGTTCGGCTGCTTGTTCTGCGGCTTCGATGATCACAACCGCTCGCATCTGGGCGTCCTCAACGACGCCGTCACGATCAAGCTCGAGTCCGGCCTCTTCCGCGTGGATTCGAGCCTCCCGCTCGAGAGCGGCGGCGCGGTCTCGAGCTTCGGCCTCAATCTTCGCCGCCTGCTTCCGTGCTCGACTCAGAACCCGGTCCTTTGCGTCGAAGACGGCGACCATGGCGCTGTCGACGGACTGGCCCTCGGACGAACGAGCCTTCTCCGCTTCGAACTCAGCCTTCTGAAGGCGGGTCTTGGTTTCTTGCGCCCATCGCTCGAGTTCGCGGAAATTGGCCTCGAGTTCGCGCAGGAATTCCTTGACCTCACGCTTGCTGTAGCCCTTGCGGGTCGTCTCGAACTCGCGTGTGTCAATCGATGATGGAAGGGGCGGAGTCTTCTGGTTCACCAACCTTGTATCGGTCGCCCAGCCCGACCACTTGACGCACAAACCAGATCACCGTTCGGGCCGGCTCTGGCCTGCTGTAGAACGACAACGGGGCGGCCCGTGGGCCGCCCCGCACTGCGCTACCAGCGACGATTCAGACGGCGTTGACCACGCTCTGATCGAGTCCGGGGAATGTTCGGAGGAACTCCCGACGCTCAGCCTGCAGCCGGGCCACGATCGCGTCGTACTCGTCGATCCGGCCCTGTCTCTCGTAGAGACGCTTGGGTTGGAGGAGCTCTGGGTCTTCAAAACCCGGGAGGTCGGCCGCCAGGTAGTAGCCAAAATCGGGATCCTCTTCCCAGGTGATGGAGCCCTCCGCGATGCCCTGGACCACGGCCGACGAGTGCCGAATCTTCACCTTCTTCGAACGGTCGTCGTCATCTTCACCGCCGACGCGTCCGGTGGACATGAGGTATATCTCGAGGTCGGGCATCGTCTCGAGCAGCTCGAGGAGTCGGTTGCCCTGAATCGCGTCGTTCGTGAAGAAGAACGGGTTCGTACCGGGGACGCGGAGGCTCTTCCCCGCCTCTGAGGCGCCACCAGCCGACGTTCCCTTCGTCTCACCGAGCATGAAGTAGGCCGCCGCCTGCTCCCGTTTGAGCTTCACCACCGCGGGAATGATGTTCTCGTTGCGGTTGAGCAGCAGCATGAAGCTCACCGGCGGGAGATTCCTCGGATCACGATGACGGATGTTCGCAAGTGGGAAGGTCGAGCGCCCATTTCGGGTGTACGAGTCGTCGAAGAAATCGACGGTGCCGTCAGCTTCGGTGTGCGTGTTCTCGAGCCACGCATCCGGCCGTGTGGTCCCACCGTAGATCGTCGGCTCGTCGTCCTCGTCGAGTCCAAACGTCTTGGCGAAACAGCCGTTTTCCGACGAGTACACCTTCCCTCCCGGGAACAAGGCGACGAAGTCGTCCTGGACCGGAAGCGACCCCAACTGTTGGCGGAACGTCGTCGTCGTCTTGCCGGTTCCGGAGAGACCAAGGATGAGAGCGACCTTCTCCTCCCCGTCGATGTCCGGAAACGTCTTCAGACCGGAGTGCAGCGCCAGGCCGCCCTTCTGGAAGACGAGGTGGTTCCACATACGGAGTCCGCCCATCTTCGCTTCGCCGAAGTAGTCGGATCCGAACACGCGCGTCACGTAGTTGTCGTGATCGACTGCAATGAGCCGATCATCCGACTTCCCTGGTGCCATGAGACCCGGGGTGTAGATGACGGTGAACTCCGGCGCCCAGTCGTCGTCCTTCGGAAAGAACAACTGCTGCATCATCGCAGGGATACTCGCCGTCGTCTTCTCCATGTACAGACGACTCGCCGTACGGAACTGCGGATCAGGCCCGATGTATCCCTCGATCAGGATCATGTCCTTGTCGGCGATGTAGGCGTCCTGCTTGGCCGCCCAATCGTCGAACTCGTTCCGCGTCATCGCCGGTTTGAATGTCTCATCATCATCGACGAAGAACGTCGACTTCGAGAGCCTCGCCGTTATTTCGGCCTTGTAGCTCAGGTTCCCGAATTCGGTCTCGATGATGCGCGGCATGTACTCGAGAGTCCAGGACCGCATCTCCTCTTGTGATGGATTCTTCGCCACCGACGCCGCATGCGGCAGTTTGATCGCCACGCTGGATCCTCCCGTGTGGTCGTGTTTCGCTACCTAGGCGATGGTGATGGAATCGTCCAGATAGACGTCCTGGATTGCGTGCAGCAGCGCCGCCCCTTCGGCCATCGGACGCTGGAACGCTTTCCGGCCCGAGATGAGCCCCGTGCCGCCGGCTCGTTTGTTGATAACTGCGGTCCGGACCGCCTGTTCGAGGTCGCCGGCGCCCGAGGAGGCTCCACCGCTGTTGATGAGGCCCGCACGGCCCATGTAGCAGTTGACAACCTGCCAACGGGTGAGGTCGATGGGATTGTCGCTCGTCAACTCGTCGTACACGAGCGGGTGGGTGCGTCCGAACCCGACGGCTCCGTAGCCACCGTTGTTCTCCGGCTGCTTCTGTTTGATGATGTCGGCCTCGATCGTGACGCCGAGGTGGTTCGCCTGGCCGGTGAGGTCGGCCGATGCGTCGTAGGACACACCGTTGACGGTGAAGGCACTGTTCCGCATGTAGGTCCAGAGCACCGTGAACATGCCTAGTTGGTGTGCACGTTCGAACGCTTCGGTGACTTCCTGGAGCTGACGCATCGACTCGTCGGAACCGAAGTAGATCGTTGCGCCGACTCCGGCAGCGCCGAGGTCCCAAGCCTGTTCAACCGAGCCGTACATCACCTGGTCGTAGGTTGCCGGGTACGTGAGCAGTTCGTTGTGGTTGATCTTCACGATGAACGGAATCTTGTGGGCATAGGTCCGCGAGGCCATCCCGAGAACACCGAAGGTCGTGGCAACCGCGTTGGTCCCACCCTCGATGGCTAGTTCAATGATGTTGATCGGGTCGAAGTAGATCGGGTTCGGGGCGAAGGAGGCTGCACCGGAGTGTTCGACGCCCTGGTCAACGGGCAGGATCGAGACGTAGCCAGATCCAGCAAGCCGTCCGGAATTGAAGAGGAGCGCGAGGTTCCGGAGGACCTGTGGGTTGCGGTCCGTCTGACCGAAGACACGATCGACGAAGTCGGGGCCGGGGAGTTGGAGGCTCTCCTTCGGGACGGCGGTGGCTTTGTAGTTGAGGAGTGCTTCGGCTTCGTCGCCGAGCAGTGCCTGGATGTCCATGAGATCTCCTTGAGAGGGATGGTTCCTCTGATTATCGCGGATGCGTGTTCTTCTGGGCAACTGATCTCCCCAAGAGCCGTACCGAGGGTTGCAGTCCCCGTATACGGCGCTGCCAGCCCGCGGAATGCGGTCGCAAGATCTAAATGCCGAGGAAGGTGGCGATGTCGTCGGCAACCCCGGCCGCCGTCGCCAGGAGCGCCTCTTCGGCGCTCAGCCAATCGTCCCCCGTGTCGCCGCGCAGATCGACGTAGATCTTGAGCTTCGGTTCGGTCCCCGACGGTCGGATGAGCGCCCGTCCGGCATCGCCGAGGGAGAGTTCGACAAGTGGCGTGGCCGCCAGGTATCGCGGCCGGTTCTCTGCACCGAGCCGGTAGTCGACAACTCCCATCACCGCGAGGCCACCGACCGTGTCCGGTGTGCGCTCGGCAAGCAGCGCCATGGCTGCTGCGATCTCGTCGGCACCTTCAGCACCGGGGCGAACAATGCTCTTCTGTGTCGAGACCCAGAGGCCGTGCCTCTCGTAGAGCCCGGCGAGCCGGTCCCAGACGGTGGCCCCATCCCCTCGGGCTTCGGCGACGAGCGCAGCGAACGCCACGGCCGCTGAGATCCCGTCCTTGTCGCGAACCGTCTGACCAACCGAGTACCCGAGGGCCTCCTCGTATCCGAACACGTAGCTGCCGCGACCTTCGGCTTCGAGATCGAGAGCAGCATTCCAGACCCACTTGAACCCGGTGAGAGTTCGGTCGTAAACGGCGCCGTAGTGCTCGGCGATCGACGCCAGCATCGGCGATGACACGATGCTGTTCATCACAATCGGCCGCTCGACGACGCCCCCGCTGAGCATGTAGTCGGCAAGGAGGACCCCGATCTGATTACCGCTGAGCTGCCGATATCCGCTGCCGGGCTCCGGTATCGACACCGCCAGTCGATCGGTATCTGGATCGTTCGCGATCACGAGATCCGCGTCGATGGCTGATGCCAGTTCATGGGCGAGATCCATCGCACCCGGTTCCTCGGGGTTCGGGAACGCGACGGTCGGGAAGTGGCCGTCTGGTTCGAACTGGGCGGCGACTGGGTGAACATGGGGGAAACCGAACCGGTCGAGAGCAGCAACAACGTACTTCCCTCCGACGCCGTGCATCGCCGTGTAGACGATGCTGATCGTCCGATCGCCCGCAGTGGTCGGGAGGCTTTGCGCAACTTCGTGGAGATACTCCTCGAACATCTCCTCGGTAACACGACGAGCGGCGGCACCGACGATTTCAGCTCTCGGGATTTCCGAAGCTCTCTTCACGGCAGCGATCGCCAATGCGATCTGCGTGTCGGTCGGTGGGATGATCTGCGCACCGTTGGCCGCATAGACCTTGTATCCGTTGTCGGCCGGGGGGTTGTGCGATGCGGTGACAACGACCGCAGCAACACCTCCGAGACTCAAAGAGGCGTAGGCCACAATTGGTGTTGGGACCGGATCCTCGAAGTACCGGACCTGGAATCCGGCGGCGACGAGCACTGCGATCGTGTCCTTCATGAACGTCGCACTGGAGAGTCGGGCGTCGCGACCCACAACAACGGGACCCTGCTCGTTCCCGGTCGTGGAGAGCAGGTAGTCGGCGAGGCCTCGCGTCGCCCGGATCACCGTCGCACGGTTCATCCGGTTGGAGCCCGCCTCGACACGGCCGCGCAGTCCTGCGGTTCCGAATTGGAGCGTTGCTCCCATCCGCTCGGTGAGTTCGTCAACGTTGCCCGAATCGACGATGCCCTGGAGTTCCGCTCTGGTGATCGGATCGGGGTCTCCTGCGATCCACTCGGCGGCTGCTGCGTAGAGATCTTCCATGGCCCCAAGCGTAGTAAATCAGGAGAAGCCGCAGGGCAACGGACGGGAGCGTCGGTCTGCTGGGAGAGGACCATCGGCCCCTCCATGCGGGCCGTCCTCCCCTGCCGGATCAGGTCACCAGTGCGTACGATGCGATCAGCGATGTCCACTCCTTCCGTTCGCCGCCGAATTCGCGTCTCCGGGATCGTCCAGGGAGTCGGTTTCCGACCGTTCGTCTTCAATCTGGCGAACGAGATGGACCTCGTCGGGTTCGTCGGCAACGACACCGACGGCGTCTTCATCGAGATCGGTGGCGAGGCCCCCACGCTCGACCGGTTCGTTGCTGCCCTCGAAGTGTCGGCACCGGCGGCCGCACGAATCCAACGCATCAAATCCGAAGACATCGAGTCAACTGACGACACATCGTTCCGGATCGTTGCCAGCCACCATGCCGAGACCGGGACCGCCCTGGTCTCCCCGGACCTTCGGACGTGCGACGACTGCCTCCGCGAACTCCACGACCCGGACGACCGCCGCTACGGATACCCATTCATCAACTGCACGAATTGTGGGCCCCGGTTCACGATCACCCAGCGGACCCCGTACGACCGACCGAGCACCACGATGCGTCCGTTCGAGATGTGCGATGCCTGCCTGGCTGAATACCGGGACCCGGCAGATCGGCGCTTCCACGCCCAACCGAACGCCTGCCCCGAGTGCGGGCCTTCCGTGCGAACCATCCCGCCGACTGAGGATCCGATCGGGGACACCCGACGACGCATTTCCGCAGGCGAGGTCGTCGCGATCAAGGGACTCGGCGGCTTCCATCTCGCATGTGATGCGACCTCCGATGCTGCGGTCGCCCTGCTGCGAGAACGCAAGGGCCGCGTCGAAAAGCCGTTCGCAGTGATGGTGTCCAACGTCGAGACCGCCCGATCCGTCGGGCACATCGATGCAGACGAGTTCCGACTCCTCACCTCTCGGGAACGGCCGATCGTCCTGCTGGACAAGCGCATGGCGACCACCGTTTCGGAGTTCGTCGCCCCCGGCAACGGCTATCTCGGGGTCATGCTCCCGTACACGCCGCTGCACGCACTACTGATCGAACCCGGCGAGGTGTGGGTGATGACCTCCGGCAACCTCTCAGAGGAACCGATCGTCACCGACAACGACGACGCCGTTGCGCGCCTCAGCACCCTCGCCGATGCCTTCGTAGTCCACGATCGGGATATCCATGTTCCATGCGACGACTCGGTCATGCGCGTGCTTGACGGCGCCGAATACCCGATCCGTCGCTCACGCGGCTACGCGCCGTTCCCGGTCCCCCTCCCCTTTGCAGCACCGCCGATTCTTGCAACGGGCGGCGAACTGAAGGCCACGTTCTGCTTGGCGGCGGGCCGCGACGGGTTCATGAGTCAGCACGTCGGCGACATGGAGAACCTCGAGACGCTCGATTCCTTCGCTCGCGCCGTCGACCACTTCATCGATCTCTTCCGCATCGAACCGGAGTTGATCGCCGCGGACCTCCACCCCGGATACCTCTCGACGAAGTGGGCAGAACAGCGGAGCCTCCCCGTTGTCAAGGTCCAACACCACCACGCCCATGTGGCGTCGGTAATGGCAGAGCACGGAGCCCTTGAACCGGTCATCGGGTTCTCCTTCGACGGCACCGGGTACGGGACCGACGGCACGGTATGGGGCGGCGAGATTCTCGTCGCCGACTACGAGGGACTCCGACGCGTTGGACATCTGAAATCGACCCCGCTTCCCGGCGGCGACGCCGCCGTCAAGCATCCTGCCAGGATGGCTCTCTCACATCTCCGAACCGCCGGTATCCCATGGAGCGAAGACCTTCCACCCGTCTCTGCGCTCACCACCACCGAACGTGCTCTCCTCGAGACCCAACTCGAGCGTGGGATCAATACGATCCCAACCACTAGCATGGGCAGGCTCTTCGATGCCGTATCAGCGATCGTGGGTGTGCGCCAGACCGTCACCTACGAGGCCCAGGCCGCCATCGAGTTCGAGGCCCTCATCGATGTCTCCGAAGGCGGCACCTACACCTTCGCCATCGTCGAGCAAGACGAGTCGCTGGTGATCGATCCTGCTCCCGTGCTCCGTTCGATTGCGGACGACGTCGTGGGTGGCGAATCGGTCGGCACGATCGCCGCCCGCTTTCACCGGAGCGTCGCAGAGGCGATCGTCGAGACGGCCGAACGTGTTCGAAGGCGGACGGGTCTCACTACCGTTGGATTGAGCGGAGGAGTGTTCCAGAACGTGACACTGACACACGCAACCAGAACAGCGCTCACCGAGAAGGGTTTCGAGGTGCTGCTACACCGGCTCGTGCCTCCCAACGACGGAGGTCTGGCGCTCGGTCAGGCCGTAATCGCTGCGGCGAGGAGATAGATCGACATGTGTCTTGGCATCCCCGGGAAGGTCATCGAAATTACCGGTGAGGGCGTAACGATGACGGGGAAGGTCGACTTCGACGGCATCGTCAAAGAGGTAAGCCTCGCCTACGTACCAGATATCTCGATCGGGGACTACGCGATCATCCACGTCGGCTTCGCAATCACCCAACTCGACGAGAAGGCCGCCCTCGAAACGCTGGCCCACCTCCAGGAGATCGAAGCCATCGAAGTCGAACTCGACCCCGACGCTGCACTCGCAGCAGAAGAAGCGATCGCCAAGGGTGCCGAGTGAAGTACCTCGACGAGTTCAGGGATTCCGATCTGGCCCGGCGGCTGCTCGACGACATCGCCGGCATCACGACGAAGCACCACGTTCTGATGGAGGTGTGCGGAGGCCAGACCCATTCGATCATTCGCAACGGCATCGACCGTCTCCTCCCCGATGACATCGAGATGGTCCACGGCCCGGGCTGCCCCGTCTGCGTGACCCCGCTCGAGACGATCGACAAGGCACTGGAGATCGCGTCGCGAGACGGAGTCATCTTCTGCTCGTTCGGAGACATGCTGCGTGTCCCGGGGTCCGGGCGTGACCTGTTCTCCGTCAAGAGCACGGGAGGCGACGTGCGCATCGTCTACTCACCCCTCGATGCCGTTCAGATCGCCAGAGACAATCCGGATCGCGACGTCGTGTTCTTCGGGATCGGATTTGAGACAACCGCACCGGCGAACGCCATGGCCCTCTACCAAGCGAAGCAGGAAGGCCTCACCAACTTCTCGATGCTCGTGTCTCACGTCCTCGTCCCCCCCGCGATGCGCGCCATCCTCGACTCCCCGACGAACCGGGTGGAGGCGTTCCTTGCCGCCGGGCACGTCTGTTCCGTGATGGGTTATGAGCAGTACTACCCCATCGCCGAGCAGTACGGGACACCGATCGTCGTCACCGGATTCGAACCGCTGGACCTGCTCCAGGGCATCAAGATGGCGGTGCTCCAACTCGAAGAGGGCCGAGCTGAGGTCGAGAACGCGTACCAGCGAGCGGTGACGCGCGAGAGGCAACCTGCCGGCACAGCAGATGCTCGCCGACGTCTTCGTCACGGTCGACCGCAAGTGGCGGGGAATCGGAGCGATCCCCCAATCCGGTTGGGCGCTGGGCGCCGACTACAAAACGTTCGACGCTGCCGAACGGTTCACCGTCACCGACATCGATACCGTCGAGTCTCCACTCTGTCACGCCGGCGAGGTGCTGCGCGGCACTCTGAAGCCCGACCAGTGCCCGGCCTTCGGGAAGGAGTGCACACCCCGTACCCCGCTCGGAGCCACGATGGTGTCGGCCGAGGGCGCCTGCGCCGCCTACTACCTGTATGGACGGTTCAAGGAGCTAGAGGCAACGCCATGACGATCGAAAACTGGACGTGCCCGATGCCGCTTCGGGACCACCCGACGATTGTGATGGGCCACGGCGGAGGTGGGCAACTCTCTGCGGAGCTCATCGAGCACCTCTTCCTACCGGCGTTCGGCAACGGAGAGCTCGCCGAACTCGCCGACGCTGCGGTGCTGGATCTCGAAGGGAGCATCTCCTTCTCGACGGATACATTCACCGTTCACCCGCGGTTCTTCCCCGGTGGCGACATCGGAGAGCTGGCCATCAACGGGACGGTGAACGATGTCGCAATGCGAGGAGCCGTCCCGCGATACCTGAGCGTCGGCCTCATCCTCGAAGAAGGACTGCCGATGGCAGAACTCGGCGTCATCGTCAATTCCATGGCCAAAGCGGCGGAGCACGCCGGTGTGACGATCGTCACCGGCGACACGAAGGTCGTCGACCGTGGTCACGGCGACGGCGTCTACATCAACACCACCGGGATCGGGATCATGCGCGAAGGCACCGACATCCGCCCGCAGAGAGCAACCCCCGGTGACGCGATCATCGTGTCGGGCACCATGGGAGACCACGGCATGGCGATCATGTCGGTCCGCGAAGGCCTCGAGTTCGAAGCGTCGATCCGCTCCGATTCGGCCGCTCTCAACCACATGATCGGTGACGTGCTGGACACCGGTGCCGACGTTCACGTGCTCCGGGATCCGACCCGTGGAGGACTCGCCGCATCGTTGAATGAGATCGCGAAAGCCGCGAACGTCGGCGTTCTCATCGAGGAGCGCGCGATCCCTGTGGACCGCACAGTGGCCGCAGCCTGCGAGATGCTGGGTATGGACCCGATGTACGTTGCGAACGAGGGGAAGGTGGTCGCGTTCGTGGGGGCCGATGATGCCGACCGCGTTCTGAATGCGATGCGCTCGCACCCGGAGGGAGTCAACGCAACGATCGTCGGAACGGTCACCGACACGCACCGCGGGATGGTCGCTGCCCGAACGCCCCTCGGTTCCACGCGGGTCGTCGACATGCAGGTCGGTGAGCAGCTCCCAAGGATCTGCTGACCGACGGAGGCTGTCGCCGTATCCTGCCGGTATGGAACTCGAGGTCCGTCCGCTCACGCCGGAAACCTGGGATGACTTCGAAACGGTCATGGGTCCGCGGGGCGGCGACGCCGGCTGTTGGTGCATGTTCAACAAGCAGACTTCTCGCGAATTCGACGCTGCCAAGGGTGAACCAAACCGAGCCGCCATCCGTGCCATTGCTGACAGCGGTGAGGTCCCCGGCCTCATCGGGTACCTCGACGGAACGCCGATTGGGTGGGTCGCCGTGCAGCCACGAGAGGTCTACGGCCGCCTCTCCCGCTCACGCGTCGCCAGGCCGCTCGACGAACGTCCGGCATGGGCCGTGACCTGTTTCGTCGTTCCGAAGGAGCACCGCCGACAAGGTTTGGCATCGGCCCTCCTTGTGGCGGCGTGTGAATACGCGGCGGCCCAGGGCGCAACCCTGATCGAGGGTTATCCGGTCGAGCCGCGAGAGGATCGGATGCCCGATTTCTGGGCATGGATGGGGTTCGCTTCCATGTTCGAAGACGCCGGCTTCGAAGAGGTCGACCGCCGCACCGAGACCCGCCCCTTCATGCGCAGAGAGTTCTAGCCCCATGCCCACGGACCATCGGAGCCGCGAGGACCACCTGGTACGTTGAGGTCGAATCGACCATTCAGTACGAACTGATGGGTACCTTCGAACGCAAGGGTGTGCCGGGCGGGTGGGACCTGGATGAGATCCTGTAGCGGTCCTCAATCAGTGTCGCATGCTCGCTCTGAGACGGATCAGTGGATCGCTAGGATCGGCACCACGACCAAGGGGGTTGCGAGTTGGCGCTGATGGACTGTCCCGAGTGCGGCTATCGGGTCTCGTCTGCGTCACCGTCGTGTCCACATTGCGATCACCTCCTGAATGCCCCTCCAGAAGTGGTCTCCGAGGACACGGAGACCCACGACACCGCACCGCGGCCACCCCCAACTCCTGTGTCCGGAACTCAGCCGCGATCTCAGAGCAACTGGGTGGTCGGGATTGCCGCTGCGGCGGTCGCTGGGGTGATCCTGATCGGCATCGCCGCCACGGTGTTCCTCGCCGGGTCGATCAGCATCAGCAACCCGTTCGAAGACTCCGACACCGTCGAAGCCGGCGTCCAGACGACGGTCGTTGCGACCGCAGGCAACGACTACGAATTGGTCGTCGGTGAGTGCATCGATGACGACGAGTTGGAGAGCTACTTCGCCGGCGACGACTACGAGACGACACCGTGTGACAGCCCGCATGACAACGAGGTCTACTTCGTCCATGAGTTCGCGGCTGGTCCGTACCCGGGAGAAGATACGGTCAGCGATGAACTGGCCGACGTGTGTGAGGATGAATTCGGGGCGTATGTCGGCCGTGACTACGAATCCTCGTCGCTCGTCATCTACCGGCTCTGGCCCGGGCCGGAACTCTGGGATTCGGGGGGGCGTAGCGGCGAGTGCCTGCTGTATGACCCAGACTTGAACAAGCTGACCGGATCGGCGTACCAGAGCGGCTGGTGACACCGTCCGCAGCGGGCTGATCAGACCGGGCGTGTGTCGTACACGAGGCGGAACGCGCCGTTGGGGTAGGCAGCGGACTCGACCAGCCGCATCGGCCCGTCGTACGCATCGGTGAAGAGCGGAATTCCGCCGCCCAGCGCCATCGGGATCACCATGATGTCCAGCGTGTCGACCGCTCCACCGCGCAAACCTTCGGTGACCACTCTCCCTCCGCCGAACACCCACAACCGTTTCGGTGTCGCCGCTGAGAATGAGCGGATCGCATCCGGTGTGGGCATCGCCGCGAAGCGAATGTCGGCGCCATCGGGAACCGGGAGGTCGGTGCGAGTGGTGAGCACCATCGTCGGTCGATCACCCCACATCCACCCCCACTCGACCGCCTGTTCATAGGTGGTGCTCCCCATGATGAGTGCACCGATGCCCTCGGCGAAGGAATCGAAGTCGAAGCCCTCCATGGGATACTTCTCGAGGTAATCAACGGAACCGTCCGCTCTGGCTACGTATCCATCAAGGGTCACGGCGAGGCTGGCAACGACATCGGAATCGCTCATCCGTTCACCCTACGCCAATCGAACGTGGTCGCGAACCGACCTCCACCGACGACACCCGGGTATCCGTCTGCGAAACGGCAACCCCACCGCCCGATCCTCAGCCTGTGGCGAGTTCGATTCCGGTCTCGACCGCTTCGAGGTTGATCTCGGCGAACGAACCGGCACCTGCCGTCTCGCGAAGTGCGTCAAGCGGGTACGGCTTCGTGATAGTGAGAGCAGCGGACAGGTAGACGAGACCCATCGAAGTCTTCGGGATGCGGTTAGGGGCGGACTTCGGATCGATCACGACGACCCGCGCCTGCGTTTCGAGATCCCGGTGGTCGGGAATCGTCAGCACCAGATCCTCCGCGGTCATCGCAGCGAGATACGGGCCCGCCTTCTTGTATCCGTCGGACGAGATGATCGCCAGGACATCGGGGCTCGTCACCGCAGTCAGCGGCATCTCCGCCGGAGCCAACCAAAGCTCGGTCACTGAGTGACCCGACTTCACCGTCACCGGGTAGTCGTCGCGCTGTGCCGCCCAGAGACCGGAACGAATCCCACCCAGCGCCACCAGGCGCACCGCCGACCGGACCTTCCCGCCCGCAGAGCCGGCAACGACGATTGACATCGGACGGTCGAGGGTGTGGGCGTAGCCCACCGGCACAGGACGGGCACCGGCGACCGGCGTCCCGACGATGGCCGCGTGGGCTGCGCGATACCCGACCGAGTACTCGACGGTCTCGCGGTCGTAGAGAAGGCCGGGCTCCATCCCCCAGGATCTCATCGAATCCTCCATGCCGGCCCGGGTGAACTTGTTCGCCCGTACGTAGTAGGCGGTGCAGAGGTCCCAGACGTCGAGCAACGCAAAGCCGGGCTTCCTCATCGCCGCTGTGAATCGATCGGCGAGATCGCGGTCGAACGACGTTCCGCGGTAGACGTATGCCGCACCGTTCACGCCGACCGTGGCGCAGATGTCGAGTGGGTGTTCGAGGTTGCCCAGCGGCGTTGTCGAGGTGATACCGCCCTCTGGTGTCGTCGTCGAATGCTGACCGCCGGTCATCCCGAAATTCAGGTTGTTCATCACGATCACGGTGATCCCGATATTCCTTCGAGCCGCCGAGATGAGATGCGTTCCTCCGATCCCGGTGCCGCCGTCACCCATGATCACGACGACCTCGAGGTCGGGATTGGCGAGCTTGATGCCGGTCGCGTACGTGGTAGAACGGCCGTGGAGGCCATGGAACGCGGACGTGACGAAGTACTGGTCGGAGAGCCCTGAACACCCGATGTCGGAAACGATCACGACCTTCGTTGGATCGAGGTCGAGTTTGATCATCGCTTCGTTGAGCCGGTCCAGGATCGGTCCGTGCCCGCAACCGGGGCAGAACGGGTACGGGTCGTCGGTGCGGAACGTCGACATCGGGGTGATCGTGATGGCGCTCATCGCAACGCCTCCATGATCTCGTCGATCGTGATGAGTCCGCCGTCGATGCGATTCACCCCGACGACCTCTCGACCCGCGGCGATCCGCTCAACCTCCCTGCGGTAGAGACCCATGTTCAATTCAGGCACAACGATCCGCTCGACACCCTCAAAGGCGGTGGCGAGGGCATTCTCCGGGATTGGCCAGAGGCTCTGCACGACCACGTTTGACACCGAGACTCCTTCGGCCCGTAGGCGCTCGACCGCGGCCCGGGCCGCGCCGGCCGTGACCCCGTAGGAGACCACGATCGTTTCTGCACCGGAGACGAGGTCGACATCGGCCATCTCGATCTCGTCGCGGTGGGCCTCGATCTTCGCGACGAGGTGCTCGTTCAACGCGGCGACCTTCGCAGGGTTCTTCGTGATGTAGGCACCTTCGTCGTGGGTGGATCCGGTGAACCGGAAGGCACTTCCCTCCCCGTAGCGTCGCATCGGTTCCACCGCGTCGGCCGGTTCCCACGAATACGGCAGACCATGGTGCTTCTCCATGCGCTCCGCTCCGCGAGTGGATGGATACTCATCTACATCGACTGCCGAGAGCGTCATCGCCAACTCCTTGTCGGTAAGGAGGAACACCGGGCAGCGGAATCGCTCGGCAAGTTCGAACGCCTTCACGGTGAGTGAATACGATTCCGGCACGCTGGACGGGGCGAGCACGATGACGGGGTAACCGCCGGCTGTCCCCCACCGAACGAACTGAACGTCGCCCTGTGCGGCGGTCGTTGCCCCACCGGTCGCAGGACCAAGACGCTGGACGTCGACGATGACGATCGGAACTTCGCCCATGATCGCGAGGCCGATGCTCTCCGAGTACAGACTGATCCCCGGACCGGAGGTGGCGGTCATCGCCTTTGCTCCCGACATCGCCGCCCCGAGGCACATCCCCATCGAAGCGATCTCGTCCTCGCCCTGCATCGCCACCCCGCCGACCTTCGGCAGTTCGCGCATCATCGCCATCAGAATGCCCGATGCGGGCGTAATGGGGTATCCGGCGAAGAATGTGCACCCTGCGTCGAGCGCTCCACGAACAATGGCGGTCGCACCGTCGACGTACTCGCGTCTGGGCGCTTCGGTGTTCGTCTTCATGTTGTCAGGCTAGATACGGCGCGGACCATCGGGGACGAATCCGTCGCATGTGCCTACGTGTCTTTCGGAGCGACACGCAGGCACGTGCGACGAGGGAAGCCTCGTGGTCAGTCCTGAGAGTTCGCTTCCGACTCGGCTGTGATCTCGGCCACGATGTCGGCGTTGGCCAGTGTCGTCACATCACCGAGTTGGCGCTGTTCCGAGATGTCCTTCAGCAGCCGTCGCATGATCTTGCCGGACCGGGTCTTCGGCAGATCGGCGGTGAATACGATGCTCTTCGGCTTCGCGATCGGGCCGATCGACTCGGCGACGTGATTGCGCAGCTCCTGGAGCAGCGCTTCGTCACCGACGATGCCGCCCCGCAGCGTCACGAACGCAGCGATCGCCTGACCGGTGACCGGGTCCGCGCGGCCGACGACCGCAGCCTCAGCGACCGACGGATGTGATACGAGCGCCGACTCGACCTCGGTCGTCGAGATGTTGTGTCCCGCGATGAGCATGATGTCATCGACCCGGCCGAGCAGCCAGAAGTAGCCATCACCGTCGCGCTTGACGCCGTCGCCAGGGAAGTACTTCCCGTCGAACCGCGACCAGTACGTATCGACGTACCGCTGGTCGTCTCCGTAGATCGTGCGGAGCATCGCGGGCCACGGCTCCGTGATCGCAAGGAATCCACCGCCCGGGATGCCTATCTCGTTGCCATCCTCGTCGACGACCGTCGCCGCGATGCCGGGGAACGGACGGGTTGCCGAGCCGGGTTTGGTGGCCACGGCGCCGGGGAGCGGCGTGATCATGATCGCTCCGGTCTCGGTCTGCCACCACGTGTCGACGATCGGGCAGTTCTCGTTCCCGATGTGCTCGTTGTACCACATCCACGCTTCGGGGTTGATCGGCTCGCCGACCGTACCCAGCAGCCGGAGCGACGACAGATCGTGCATCGCCGGATACTGATCTCCCCACTTCATGAAGGCACGAATGGCCGTCGGAGCGGTGTAGAAGATGGTGACCTTGTAGTCCTCGACGATCTGCCAGAGTCGATCAAGTCCTGGCGAATCGGGGAACCCTCGTACATGACGCCGGTGACGCCGTTGGCCAGCGGACCGTACACGATGTAGGAGTGGCCGGTGACCCATCCGATGTCTGCGGTGCACCAGAAGACGTCATCGTCTTTGATGTCGAACACGAGATCGTGGGTGGTCGTCACGCCGGCCAGGTAACCGCCTTGTGTGTGGACGATGCCCTTGGGCTTTCCTGTGGTTCCGGAGGTGTAGAGGATGTAGAGGATGTCCTCGGCGTCCATGACCTCGGGCTCGCAATCGGTGGACTGACCTTTCATGAGGTCGTTCCACCAGATGTCGCGGCCTTCGGTCATGCTGACCTTGTTCTTGGTCCGCTCAACGACGACAACATGTTCGATGGTCGGGGACGCGGCGACGGAGACGTCGGCGTGATCCTTGAGCGGGAAGATCGTGCCCTTCCTCCACGAGCCGTCCTGCGTTACAAGTACTTTCGCCTTGCCGTCCTGGATGCGGTCGGCAAGCGAGTCGGACGAGAATCCCCCAAAGACGACGGAGTGGACGGCGCCGATCCTCGCACAAGCGAGCAGCGTGATCGGCAACTCAGGGACCATGCCCATATAGACCGCAACTCGGTCGCCCTTCTCGACACCGAGCGACTTCAGGCCATTGGCGAGCTTCGTGACTTCCTCGTAGAGATCGGAGTAGGTGAGGTCGCGGGTGTCCCCCGGTTCACCGACCCAGTGATACGCGACTTTGTCGCCGATGGTGTCGAGGTGACGATCGAGGCAGTTGTAGGAGAGGTTGAGCTTCCCGTCCTCGAACCACTTGAAGAACGGGGCGTTCTCGGTATTGAGGCCGATCGTCGGTTCCTGGTACCAGGTGATGCGCTCGAGGGCCTGCTTCATCCACCACGCTTCCGCATCGGCAGACTCTTCGTAGATCTCGGGTCCGACGTTCGCTGCAGCAACGAAAGCTTCGGACGGCGGGAAGAGCCGATCTTCAGACATTAGGTTCTCAAGGGTGACGTCGGCCACGGCTTACCTCCGGATCGCGAATGGATACCCGCAGGCTATGCGGAAGAGCCGCCTATCGGGAGGGCCGGATGACCCTGAAGATGGGGCCGGAGGACCCTGCTCGGCCTGTTCACAAGGCGTCCGGGTCGATATACTCCAATACTCACTGCCTATCCGAGGTCGTTATGCTTTCGGGGCCCTGCCCCCATCGTCCAGCGGCCTAGGACTCCGCCCTTTCAAGGCGGCAACGGGGATTCGAATTCCCCTGGGGGCACGATCGGGGGCGTGGTGAAGTCTGGAGTTCACGCCGGCCTGTCAAGCCGGAGGTCGCGGGTTCAAATCCCGTCGCTCCCGCCAGACGCTGCCGCCCGGGTTTCGGCCCGGGCGTTGGTGTCTGCCCGGTCAGGTAGCTCAGCTGGTAGAGCGCTGGTCTGAAAAACCAGAGGTCGGCAGTTCGACCCTGCCCCTGACCACCACCTGGAACCCCTGTCTAGGTGTGCTCACCCCCGCCATCGTTCTCACGACACAAACGTGGAGAGCTCGCCGCCGTATGCGCCCATGACGGCACCTATGGGCAGCCGTTCACCGCCCGACCGGGCGTGCAATACCGACCCCCATCATCCCTCCCAGCCGGTTATGGGCGGGGAGAGGATGTGTCCTTGGCCTCTGATTCCTTGATGGTCTGGGACCTATGGTCAGCAACGGATAGGCAAGGTTTCGATGTCGAAAGCAAGGGAGTGCGGTGATCATGGCTGAGGTTGAGCGAGTTTCTACGACGGTGCCGTTGGACTGGTCAGAGGTGTGGTTCACAAACTGTCCGATGGTGTCGGCGAACAATGTTGATCAGGAGTTGGGCTGGTGTCGTGAGGAGTTCAAGAAGATCGGCGTGGAGTACGCCTATTTCCGTCACGCTCCTGAGAACAACTGGTATCCGCACTACATCCACAACCTCGACAACCTGATCCGGTTCGGTGGCCTGTATCCGCCGATCCATGTCAACGCAGATCTGCGTCGTACCCGGCTGCTCGGTGCCACGTGGGTTCACGAGGGCGGCTGCATGGCGGTGCGTGCCGGTGATCCGTTGATGAAGATGACGGATCTGAAGGGCAAGAAGGTCGGCATCTCGAAGAGCCTGAACACCATCAAGAATGACTGGTGGCGCATCCAGGAACACATGGGCATCCTGAACATGCTCGCACTCAATGACATGACCCTCGATGACATCGAGTTGGTCGAGTTCCCCTATCCAGATGACTGGTACGACAAGCCCGAGATGCTCGTCAACCAGATGAACAACCCGTCGGAGTTGTGGATGCGTCGTGATCACAAACACGACCTGGCGTTCCGGCCACTGGAGAATGCTCTGCTCGGCGGCGAGGTCGATGCGATCTACACGCAGAGCAAGGCCTTTCAGCATCTCCAGGAGGCGACGGGCAAGATCAAGATGATCGAAGACCTGTCAAAGCGGTCGGACTGGACGATCCAGGTCGCCAATACGCCCGCTGTCATCACCTGCTCTGATGTGATGGCCGACGAGCATCCCGAACTGGTGATCGCCTACATGAAGGCGATGATCAAAGTCGGCTTGTGGTCGAACGAGCACAAGCGAGCCGCTGGGGCCATCCTCAATCGGCAGACGTTCTACCTGGACGCAGAGGACACCTATCAGGGCATCAAACAGGTTGACATGGTGCCGAGTCTCGATGCACGGAACATGGCCACCATCAAGATCGGGAAGAACTTCATGTTCGAGCACGGGTACATCAAGAACGACTTCGACGTCGATGAGTGGGCAGCACCCGAATTCCTCGAACAAGCAGCAAAGGAAGTACTCGCCGAGGAATGGGAGAGAAGAAGTTGGACCAAGCTCCCCGAGGGAAGTTCGCTCGAAATCAGCGACACCCGACTCGGCTAGAAGAGGAAGGCGAATTATGGATGCAACAGGGTCGGAATACGCCGTCCCGGAAGGCTGTCGCACGAAACTTGATCTCTACGTGACACCCGCCGAGGCCTACGAGCGATGGGCAGCCGACCGCGACCATGTCAAGGTCCTGGACGTGCGCACCCCTGAGGAGTACGCCTTCGTTGGCCATCCGGAGATGGCGATGAACATTCCGTTCGTCATGCACACCTACGAGTGGGAACCGGAGCAGCGGACGCGTCGCGATCGAGGGGAACCCACGCTTCATCCCCGAGGTGACGAGGTGGGCAGACCCAGGTGACACGATCCTGGTCATGTGCCGCTCCGGCGGGCGGGCCGCCCTCGCGGTCGACGTCCTCGCAGATGCCGGATACGGGAACGTCTACAACATCCTGGAAGGCATGGAGGGCGAACGGGTCAACGATCCGAGAAGCGTATTCCACCGCAAGCGGATGGTGAACGGCTGGAAGAACGCCGGATTGCCATGGACGTATGACCTCGAACCAGCACAAATGAGGTTCCCGGAACGACCCTAGCTCGACGACGAGCACCCCCCCTTATCGGCACACATGGGCGCGGCCAGCACCGCCCGACCGGGGCGTCCAACACCCACCACATCATGCCCCCCAGCCCGATAGGGGCGGGGGTAGGACGCTTCACTTGACTGTTTATCGATATAGTATTATCGTTTATCGATATGGAGGTGGAAGTCATGTCAACAACCAACCGACTCCCGAGGATTCTGCAACGACTCACCGAGATCGGCATCGCCATCACGGCTGTCGTGGCGGTCGTATTCCTGGTCGCTGTCGTGTTCACGGACTCAGCACTCGAAACACCGATGGAGTTCACACCCGACGAGGACACCTACTCACTCGCCAGTGAGGCATGGGGAACAGGAACCATCCACGATGCGGTCGGTATCGTCGATTTCACCGACAAGAGCGCAGCCTACGTTGCCCTCTCAGCGGCGAAGGTCCTCGCCTATGCCGCAGCCTCACTCGCATTATTGGTGCTGCTCAGGCGGATCCTCCAAACATTGTCAGCCGGTACACCCTTCGTCGACACGAACGCAGACCGAATTCGAGCCATCGGCATCCTCATCCCCGCCTTCGGGTTCCTCATCCAAGGACTCCACTGGGCGACCTCCCTCATGGTCATGGACACCGTCACGGCCGAAGGACTCCACATCGAAGCCCGACTCACGTTGAACCTCACCTACCTGTTCATCGGCCTCGTCATCGTCGCCCTCGCAGAAGCCTTCCGCTACGGAACACACCTGCAAACCGACGCAGACCTGACCGTCTAGCGAGATGCAACCCATGAGTATCGAAGTGCACCTCGACCGGCTTCTCCTCGACCGAAAGATGACCCTCACCGAACTGTCGAACAGAGTCGGGATCACTCAAGCCAACCTATCGAACCTGAAGACCGGCAAAGCACGGGCCATACGATTCACCACGCTCGACGCACTCTGCAGAGAACTCCACTGTCAACCCGGAGAGCTACTCAGCCACACCACCGAACCTGACCGTCTGCATTTGTGAGCGTGTGCGGGCTGCGTGGATTCGAAGTCCCGCTCCTACCCGCGTGGTTCGACGGAGGCCGGTAGGCGGCGTGTGGCCTTTGTTCCGCCGAGGCTGCTCTCGTCGAGGATGATCGTTCCGTTTTGGTGTTGTGCGATTTCTTGGGCGATTGCGAGTCCGAGTCCCGCGCCGCCGTGATCTCGGTCGCGGGCCTCGTCGAGTCGTGTGAATCGGTCGAACACTCGTTCGCGCGCTGGCTCGAAGCGTATCGATACGACGAGGCACCGCCGGACCGGCGACGAGCGCCCGACCAGAATCGTCGGATGACGCCGCTAACTGTTCGTCTGCAGACGGGCGGTTGAGTAGGGTCGCGGCCGATGCTTCGTGAAGACACTCGTGTGAGCGCGTTCCCGATGGCGCGAGTGATGTGATGGACGTCCTCGCCCGTTGGGTTCCCGGCGTCACGGTCGTGCGGACCTACGAGAAAGGCTGGCTGCGCAAGGACCTCGTAGCAGCGCTCGTACTGACCGCGCTCCTGGTACCCCAGGGGATGGCATACGCGGAGCTTGCCGGACTCCCCGCCGTCACCGGCTTGTACACGACGGTCGCTGCCTTGATCGGATATGCGATCTTCGGCCCGTCGCGCATCATGGTCCTCGGGCCCGACTCGTCCCTTGCGCCGCTGATCGCCGCCATCATCGCCCCGCTCGTCATTGGAGACAGCACAGCGGAGGCGGTTGCCCTGGCTGGCATGCTCGCGATCCTCGCCGGACTGATGGAGATCCTTGTTGGCCTCGTGAAGCTGGGAACGATCACGGATCTGCTCTCGATGCCGGTTCGAGTCGGCTACCTGAACGGCATTGCGCTGCTCGTGCTGGTGAGCCAACTCCCCAAGCTGTTCGGCTTCTCCACCGATGGCGATGGGTTCATCTCCGACGTCATTGAGTTCGTGCGGGGCGTGGCGAATGGAGAGACCGTCGACGCCTCGCTGCTCCTCGGCGGCACCGCCATTGTGCTGATGCTGGCGGGCCGCCGGTTCGCTCCGCGTATCCCGTGGGTGCTGGTCGCCGTGATCGCGGCGATTGCGATCGTCGCCCTGTTCGATCTCGCCGATGAGGGCGTCTCGGTGGTCGGCGTGTTGCCCTCGGGCTTCCCGAGCCCGACGTTCCCGGGGGTGCCGTTCGACGATCTCGTTCCGTTGCTAGTCGGGGCGCTCGGCATCGCCATCGTGAGCGTCGCCGACACAGCGGCGCTCTCGCGGAGTTTCTCAGCGAAACGCGGTGATCGGGTCGATCAGAACCAAGAAGCGGTGGGCCTGGGCATGGCGAACGTCGCCGCAGGTCTCTTCCAGGGATTCCCCATGAGCGCAAGCTCGTCTCGGACCGTTGTCGCCGATTCGGTGGGATCGAAGACCCAACTCACCGGGGTCATCTCAGCGGTGGCGATCATCGTCCTGCTGGTTGGTGCCAACGGCTTGCTCGCCGACCTGCCCTCGTCGGTTCTCGCCGCCGTTGTGATCGTCGCTTCGTTCGGTCTGTTCGATCTGACAACGCTTCGATGGCTGGCACGAGTTCGCCGCACCGACTTCGCAGCGGCCGTCATCGCGATGCTCGGCGTCATCCTGGTTGGCGTCCTCGAGGGCCTCCTCATCGCGATCGCCGTCTCGCTCGCGGTTTTCATCTGGAAGCGATGGAGGCCCTACACCGCCATTCTCGGTCGCGTCACCGGCGCCAAGGGCTACCACGATGTCGAGCGCCATCCCGATGCGTATCTGGTTCCGAGCTTGCTGCTCTTCCGGTTCGACTCACCCATCTTCTTCGCCAACGCAGGATTCTTCGAGGAACAGCTCGGCGACGCCATCGCCTCGACGCCCGGAGGAGTGAGCAGGGTCGTGGTTGCCGCCGAACCGATCAGCGACATCGACAGCACCGGGGCCGAGATGCTCGCTCTCCTCCTCGATGATCTCGACGCTCGGGGTATCGAGTTCGCATTCGCTGAGCTCAAAGGACCGGTGAAGGATCGCCTGCACAGCTACGGGCTCTACGACCGGATCGGCGACGAGTTCTTCTACCCCACCCTCGGGGTCGCGGTCACCGCGTACGCAGACGAGACAGGTCTGCCGTCGAGAGACCACGGCTCCGACGAGCGGGATCGGTAGCAATGACATGCGGTGCAGTCTGTACCGCATGTCACTCGACACCGGCAAGGTGTCTCTCGCCGGCCGGCTTCCACTATCCGACCGACGGTGACGCTCTTCACTCGGCGAGCCGAACGAAGCAGTACACGCCCTCGAGGACTCCAAACGCTGGGAAGATGGCCCAGGTGAGCCAATACGTCACGGTGTTCTGTCGGAATCCGAGGGCACGATCCCAGATGAACAATGGAATCGCCGTGTACCAGAACGGAACGGAGGCGATGAGGGCAAGCAGGAAGCCCCATCGGTAGCCGAGCAGCATCCCAACGCTGCCTGCGATCTGCAGGGGCGCCCAGAAGACGGCATCCGCCCACGCGTAGCCCTGGTTGAACGCGAAGTAGGCCTTGGGATCAGTGCGGTCGGGACTGCCCCCGTACACGTTCTCAATCGTCCAGGTGCTCGTCGGCCGCACGATCGCGATCCACTGCAGGCCGCCGAGAATGCCCATGAGCACCAAGCCAGCGAAAGCGACCAGCCAGGTCAGCGGTGTAACTCCCACTCCTCCTCCTCCCTAGTCACGATCGGTGTTCACGATGTCAGGGACACCACCGCAGCGACAACTGTCACGAGGCCCATCACCCCCCAGATCGAGAGAAACACCAACCCCAACATGACGTTCTGTCGGGTGCCGATCTGCACGCCCGCGCCGTCGCATGGTGATCCGCGTGAAGACACCTCGTCCGGCGAAATAGAGGTACATCGCTCCACCCACCAGTCCGAAGTAGGTCCATGCCGCGTTGTCGGCGATCAGCAATACACCCGCAACCGGCATCGTCCACAGCGTCAGCGTATCCCACAGGGCCTCACCCCGGACATCTGCGAAGAAGGTCGGATCGACGGTGTCCTCGCCTTCGGCGAGCGAGAACCGCACGGCGGTCGCGGGAGCGAGCCACGACACTGCCTGGCCTCCCCAACACACGACAGAGAGGGCGACGACGACGAAGCCCCATGCCATGCCCATGGATTCACCCACGGTCTGTCGATTCGTGGCCGGGGTGGTCCGGTTGCCGTCGTGGGGTCATATCAGGCGCCCTTCAGAGAACGCCCGAAGACCGTCATGACCGGATACGGACGCACCGCACGATCGGTTCCCGGACCCGACGGAGCCTGAATGCCCTCACCGATGAGGAGTTGGAAGAGGCGCAGCGCGTTCACGACGATGCGGCCCCTCACATCCTCCCCGGGCACAACTCTGCCGTTGATCAAGTTCAGGGTCTCACCATCGATGTACGCGAGCACGATATCTGACGCGATTTGCGACTCTTCGACGGTCGCAGCACCAGATACCGCTGCGAAGGTCTCTGTGAGCCACACCTTCATCTGCGCCACGGCTCCGAGGATGTCGCCGGGCAACTCCTCGATGTTGATGGGGTCTGATGCGATGAATCGGTAGAGGCCTGGATGCTGTTCGGGGTAGCAGGCGAGGTTCGTGATCAACCGATGCAGGTACTCGTCGGGCCCGAGCGAATCGTCGAGGCCGTCGACGACGCACTCTCCGTACTCCACGAGTACCCGCCGAAACGCCTCCCACAGCAGATCCTGGTACGTCGGGTAGTAGTTGTACAGGTTGGTGTGGGCACATCCCACCCTACGTGAGATCTCCCGGAGGTTCACATCCTGTGACCCGCCGGTCTCTGCGATGAGAGCGAGCGTCATCTCGACGAAGCGCTCTCCGGTAGACGCGGATGGGCGGATTCCTGCAGCCATGACCCAATTCTAGCACCTGACATTACCACCGGTAATCTCCTTCGTGTAGAGTGACGAGCGGAGCGTTCTGCTCCGCGAACCGCGTCAAAGGAGATACGCAGTGGGTGAGTTCAGCAAGTGGGGCGGAGCATCCGCTCTCATTGAAGCAGCGGCATACATCTTCGGCTTCGGGATGGTTCTCGCCGTGCTGGTGCCGGCGGGCTACGAGCCCGTGGACTTCGATCCCGGTGAGGCGGTCGCCTTCCTCGCAGAGAACCAGACCGCTATGTACGTATGGACGTTCGTCATCTTCATCATCGCCGGAGTCTTCATGGTCCCCTTGTCTCTGGCACTCCACGAGCGGCTGAAGGCCGGCTCTCGCGCTCTTGATGCAGACAGCGACCGCATTCGGGCTCATGTGGGCAACCCTGATCGTTGCGAGCGGGATGCTCATCATCATCGACCTCGGCGTGATCGGCGATCTCTTCGCCAAGGACCCAGGCCAAGCCGAGACGGTGTGGCTCTCGCTGAATGCTGTGGAAGAAGCCTTGGGAGGCGGCATCGAACTTCCCGGTGGCATGTGGGTGTTGTTGTTGAGTTGGGCCGCGCTGCGGGCCGGTGGGCTTCCCAAGGTGCTGAACTACCTCGGCGTCCTCGTCGGTGCAGCCGGAATCCTCACCGTGTTCCCCGTGCTGGCAGAGGTGCTCACGTCGGCCTTTGGTCTGGGCTTCATCGTCTGGTTCGCCTGGGCGGGAATCGTGATGCTGCGCGATCATCGAGCACAAGAGGCATAGGGACGGACGTCCGGAGAAGATGACATGACGGCACGAGTGGGCGGCCGAACGGTCGGCATGTCGGATCGGGCTGGGTCATGAAGATCCGGAAGGCTGCGGAACTCACCATTGGCGTGCTGTACGCGATCGGTGCAGCCCACCAAGCCTTCTTCGTACTCCCAAACAGCACAGCGTTCTACGTCGACATGGCCGACCAGGCATGGCTGGCACCAGCCGCGGCCTTCGTCGAGGAGTTCCTCGTGCCCAACAGCGTTGCCGTCACGATTCTCGTCGCCACATTCGAGGCCATCCTCGCCGTAGCGATTCTCACCGGGCGGTCGATGGTTCGTCCCGCCCTGATCGCCGGCGGCGTCTTCTCGATCGTCGGGGCCCTCACGGGGAGTCCGGCCGAAGCCGTTGGGTATGGCACGCTCGCCGCCATCCATTTCTGGCTCGCCGCAGCCCGCCGGTCGGCAGACCCGGGGGGCGAACAAGCCACCTGAACACCGTCGACACGCTCCGACGACGCGGGCTGGTGGTCTAGGGAGTGGCTTCGGTTGGCGGATACCGGTACACATCCTCGGGGTCGTCGGGGAACCAGACACAACCAAGCACCCGCTCGACGACTTCCTTCATCTCGCCTGGAATCCATGGCGTGTCGGCGAACGCCCCTCTCGCCTCGGTTGCGTCGAGTCGTTCCTGGAAGTCGAGGCACACCTGTTTGCCGTCGGCGAGCGCGGATCGGTACGCCGCCATCTCAGGGCTGTTGGAGAGATCCGTCCACCTCGACCCTGACGAGTCTCGCCTGTTCGAGAATTGCCTGCAGGTCTTGCGGCGTGAAGTCGTCAATCCCCTCCGCGTTGGCGGCAAGCTCTTCACCTTGTTCGCTTGCATGTACTTCGATGGCGTTGACGCGTTCGGTGTATTCGGTGAGAGACAGCTCTCCCCCGCCGCAGCCGTGAAGCAACAACGCAAGGCACACAACAGGCGACGCGAGTGGTTTGATGATCATCGGATACGTGGGGAGCAGTATGCCCTCGTTCGTTCCTCGACCGGTAGGGCACGTCGTCACACGCGATACGAATAGCGCCTGGTCTTGAGATGATGAATTCGGGCGACCACCGCCCGCGATCAAGTCATCACCCTCCAGGGTCTTTGGGGTGCAAAGACCCTGGCATCCGATACTCCGAACGATCAGAGTGACGATGGCTTCCATCGGAGAGGAATATGAACCAGGCCGACGCGAGCACACCGGAGACGAGGGCACGCAAACGCGCCAAGAGCTACACCGGCCTGCTGTGGCACATCGGAGTATTCATTGTCATCAACGCGTTCTTCTGGATCCTCGACCTCACCACCGGCGCCGAGGGTATCCAGTGGGCCTACTGGATCACGATCTTCTGGGGCCTTGCCTTGGCATTCCACGTCGTGGCCTACGTGGTCGGCAACGGCGGGATCGAACAGCGCAAGTATCAGAAGTCGCTGGCGGAAGAGCAACAGCAACAGCCTGACGATTCATAGCGGCACCCATGCGAGGCCGATCTTCCGATTTCCAGCGTTCGAGACCTCGGGTTCAGCATCACAGAACCGGGACCTGGGTGAGATGTTCTTCTGTATGGGATTCTCCACGGTCACCTCCGGTGTGGCACTTTCCTCGCCGCACCAATCTTTGACCACACGATCACCCGTCGGTAGGGGACGACTGCTCTGAGCCGTGTGTTCCCATCGGCCAATCCTCGAACACTCGTCGATCCGAGTTCAGTCTCGTGCGGCCACCGTGATGACGATCTTGCCCCGGGTGAGACCCGTCTCCTGATACCGCAGGGCCTCTGCAATGTCGCTCAGCGGGTAGACCCGGTCGATGACCGGCACAACGTCTCCTGACTCGAGAAGTCGGGTCAGGAATGAGACATCCTTCGGATTGAACGGCTTCCACCTGTGCATACCCATCGTGCGACTCCCCACGATCGACGCCAGCGGTCCCACAACCGCACCCTGGATCATTCCAGCAATGGATCCCGGCACCATGACGTAGACGCCCCCGGGACGCAGCGCCCGTCTGGACTCCCGGATCGAGCGGTGGACCGCGATGTCGAGAATCCAGTCGTATCGCTCCCCGGTCCTCGTGTAGTCCACCGCGGCGTAGTCGATCACATGATCTGCGCCGATCGATCGGATCATGTCGAGTTTGCCGGCGTCGTCCACAGCGGTCACTTCGGCTCCGAAGGACTTCGCGATCTGCACGGCGAACGGACCGATGTTTCCGCCGGCACCGTTGATCAACACCCGTTGTCCGGGCTTGATCGAACGCTTGCCGCGAAGACCCTGTAGGGCCATGACTCCCGCCTGCGGTACGGACGCCGCCGCCTCGAACGTCAACCCGCTCGGCTTCGGGGCGAATGCATCCTCCGAAACGCAGACGTACTCCGCGAAGGCTCCGAAACCGTGCTCGGTCAGGTCTCCAAAGACCTCGTCTCCCGGTCGGAGTCTCTTCGCGTTCTCACCGACCGCTTCCACCACACCGGCCACGTCCAGCCCGAGGCGTCGATTCTTCGGCACGCGCAACCCGGTGCCGAGGCGAGCGAACTTCGGCCGTCCCAGGAGATAGTCGACGTCGGCCATGTTGACCGACGACGCACGAACGCGAACCAGAACTTCGTCTTCCCTCGGAACGGATATGGCTACCTCTTCGAAACGAAGGACGTCAGGTGAGCCGTATTCGGACCGCACGATCGCTTGGATGGTGGTCTCCTGTGATTCGGGAGCCTTGCTCGGTGGCGAAAGCCTCTGGATAACAGTACCGAACGCCCGAATACTGGGAACGGTTCTGCGCCATCACTCCCCAGGAGGCTCCATGCGGACGCAGTTGATGATCATGGCGATCGTCGGGGTCATCTTCGTTGCGGCTGTTGCGATCGTGGTGGGGTTGGTGTGGTGGTTGGGTTGGATGAGTGGACTAGCGCTGTCACTCGGGATCTTCGGCCTACTGGCCGTTCTGTACGTCTGGGTCGTCAAGCCCTGGCACATGCAGTGGGGAGCCACCGATGAGGAGGTAGCCAGAACGATGCCGGGTGACGAACTGATACCGAACGCCGGCTCCGCCACACGGGCTATCACCATTGCTGCGACGCCTGCAGATGTATGGCCGTGGCTGGTTCAGATCGGATACGGCAAGGCCGGGTGGTACAGCTACGACTGGATCGACAACGACTTCAAACCGAGCGCCGACCACGTGCTCCCCGAGTACCAGGACCTCCAGGTCGGCGACAAGATTCTGATGATGCCCGACATGGGCTTCGTGGTGGGCTCGGTCGATGAGGAACGCTCGATCGTCAGCGTGTTGGAGGACGGATCGACGAGCTGGTGCCTCGGCTTGTATCCCAATCCTGCCGGTGGGACGAGGTTGGTGAGCCGATGGAGGCCGAAGTTCGATGTCACGCCTGCCACGGTGGCCATGACTGCTCTCGCGGAACCGGGCACATTCATCATGGAACAGAAGATGCTGCGGAGCATTCGAGATCGAGCCGAGATGCCGCCCGTCGTCCCTCCCTCAACGGGGTAGTAGCCACACGGTTCGCGGAGGTCTCTGAAGAGAGGCGGCACTGGGGACGGCCGTATGCCCTACGACCTGCCAACCCCCCGGCGACGGCCGTCGATCCGGTGCACGATCGCGGCACTGAAGATCGCGATGGCGGAGCCGAGCGCAGCCCCGGCGGTGGCATCAGTCAGCCAGTGCGCGCGGAGATAGACCCGGCTGAGTGCCATCACGACGACGAATGCGGCGGCGAACACCTCGAGATTTCGCCGTTTCGGACCGGCCCTGACCAGGACGATCACCGCAGCCAGAGCGATCGCCGCCCCGGCAACGGCATGCCCGGAAGGAAACGACCAACTCGTCGTCTCGACGAGCGGCAGCGGCGGGCGAACCCTCATGTACACGTCCTTCACCGGTCCGATGAGGACTTGCGAGACCACCATCGCGGACACCCATGTCGCCGAACGCCTCCCACCGGCGGCGCCATGCGAGCCAGGCGGCTACCGCGACCATCAACGGCCACGTGACCCACACACCTCCAATGAAACCGATGACCTTCGCGGCGGTAACCGCCGGGCCCCACTCGGCAGACACCGCCCAGCGATACATGACGTCGTCAAATGATTGCACCACATCGGCGGACACGGGAATGGCCAATGCAAGGAAGAGCAGAGCGCTCAGCATCCACAGCCCGAGCGCAACTCGCCAAGCGAGCGGGTGGTCGTGGAGGAGAGGATCCGACTGCAGTCGCCCGTCGGATTTGGCGGGCAGATTCTCCGCGCTCATCTCTCCTCCACCCTCGTCACGTCCAGTTCTCATCGGCGGCACCACTCGCTACGCGCCGCCGGTCTCAGCGATCGCCTCCGACTCGTAGTCATATGCGTCACCGGCGAGTGCCGCCCGCTGTTCCTCGCTCATCTTCCAACTCTTGTTCACCCGCCAGATCGCATACGAAGTCAGACCGAGCGGAATCGGAAGGAGATAGGTGACAGCTCTGAAGACCAGAATCGCTGCAACGACCTGGGCGCTGGTGATGTCGTCCAGCCCGATGGTCAACACCGCGGCATGGCCCGGGTCAGGACCAGCCCCCACCTCCGGCGTCACTGGGAGCGCCGAGATCAACCGCACGAATGCGAACGCGGCCAGAACCGTGATCCAACTCAGCTCCTCTTGGGATACCCCAACGTGGCGCAAGGCAACGAGAAGGACCAGGTAGAGCGAGATGTGGCTGAGCAGCGTTGCGACGGTGAGCCACAGCCATCGATGCCGAAGGAGTCCGATGGTGTCGGTCGGAACGCCGAAAACCGCTCGCCCCATCCTTCCATTGGCTCTCTGCGGAACAGCTTGCGTCCCCAGTTGACGACACTCCCAACACCCCGACCGATCGCCCGAGTCAGTCGATCGCTTCGCAGCAAGAGTCCAAAGAGGACGACCGCGGCTATCAAGACGATGATGCCGATGGCCGCAGCCGTCGCACGTGCGGGATTGAGTTCGCCGTCCAGAGCAAGGAGGGCAAGCGCCAGCACCGGCATGCCGAGCTTCACGAAGTTGTTCCAGATCCCCGTGACGACGGCCGACCGCCCGATCGATGCAATCGTGAATCCCCACGAGGTGAGCATGGCGATCGACACTCCAACACCGATCACCCCTCCGCCGGGCAGTGTGTTCGAGACGGCCGTCGATGCCTGGTTCACCACCGCCGCCTCTCGAAGGCGGAGTCCCGGCAAGGCAGCGACCAGCACGAACCAGTAGGTGATCAGGTTCCACAATCCGAACACGACGAGAGACCCGAGCTCCAACCCCGTCATGGCCCGGATCGTGTCGAACACGTCGCCGTAGTCCGCGATCAACGGCATGACCCCGAGGAAGATGCCCACGACGATGACCAGAGAGATCAGCGCCTGAATGATCCGTTTCCAGGGGAACCCCCATCGACGGTCGGCCTGCTCGGTTGCGACCCCTGAGATGCCTGCGGCATCGGGGTTTGCTGCCGGTTCATCGGTCATTCGAATCCCCGGTATCCCGCCTGGCGAGCGAGTTCGTAGAGTTCCTCCATCGGGTACATCCCGATGGCTCGCGCCACGTCCGACTTCACCGATTCCGCGCCCTCGCCCTCCACGTCGATGTCGTATCGAATGCAGCCCCCTTGGAAGGTGTAGAACCAACGGGCCTTGTACGCCGCGTCGCCAACGTCTCCCTCGATCTCACCGAGCGCTTCGTCGAAGTCGAGACCGGAATCCTCATCGCCACCGACGCGGCGCAGGCTCACGGTCTCGGTGTCCACCTCGGCATCATCGATGATGATGACCGGTGCTCCAGTCGCATGTGCGGATGCAATCTTCTCCGAGATGGGTGCGTCCGATTCGTCGAGAATCGCAGTGATATCGCGCCCCGAACCGACTCACTCATGAAGCGAGAAACCACCACCGTCGAATAGACGTGATGGCGGTTCGCCACCGGAATGACCACAACCGCAAAGTCAGACTTCTCTTCGAGAACCTCAACGGAGAGGGTCACATCTGGTTCGTCCGAAGCGACCTCCGTTGCCGCCCCGATGTCACACGACGGCAGCAGTGTCACCCGCAGAAACTCCAATCCCATTCGATCGGAATCGAGGGTGAAATAGGCTTGGCCGCTACGCGCCTGCACATGCTCGAACTGCCAACCCGGTCGAAAGGCGTCGACACACGGGATGTACTCGGTGCCGGGGACGGCCTGCACGGTGAGAATGATGCTCGGTGCTGAACCCCTGGGACGGACCGCCGCACTCCACGATCCGCCGACCCAACTGCTGCTCCCGCACCCCACCGAGAGCAACGCGAGAACACAGGCTGCGAACACGACGCGCCGCATCAGATGAACCCCTGCCCTCGTATGTTGTCGATGATGAACGAGATGAGCATCAAAATGGCGATCACGGTCACGACCGCCATCGCAATCCGCCGGCGCGACCACCGCTGGATCGAGATCCGTTCCCGGTCCGGCGCCAAGTCTCTGAACGACTGAACAAGATCGACTCTCTTGTCCTTGCGGACGGAGCGCAACATGCTCCTGGATTGTGACGGGACGCTCACGCTGCGCGTCGCAGCAAACGCCTCGGCGACATCATCAGGCGAGAAGAACTGAAGCGCTCGGTTGTAGACCCGTTCAGTATCAGAACTCAACGCCAGGACGAGCATCATGTTGGCGAGATCAACGGCTTGGCGCCAGGGTGTCGGCCGAACCTGTCCGAACGCGACATCGATCAACACCACATGGCCGTCGCGAACCATGATGTTGGCCGGTTTGACGTCCCGGTGGGCGAGCCCCGCATCCCAGAGGCGCCGGATCACCTCAAGCCCTTCGTCGATCTGAGCGTCGGTCAGTTCGACCTCGCTGATCTCCACTGCGCCATCGAGAAACTCTGTGACGATCAGGTACTCGCGCTCGGGGGTGATTTCGACGAAACCGTACGGGAGCGCGCATGGAATCCCCGCATCGCGCATCACGCGCATCATGTAGTCCTCATACTCGACGAGACGTCGCACCGAAGTGAACTTGACCTCATCTTCCAGCGTGCCATAGACGACGGTGCGCCCCCACTTGTACCAACGATCCGCCCGGAGGTGGCTCTGCGCATAGAGCTTGGCGAAGACCATCGTCGCCTCAGGCGAGTTCGGACTGCGACGCACGTTCATCTGCAGCGGAGTCGACCCGGCGCTGCCCGCCAGCCCGACATACCCCAGGTAGGTCACCTCGAGGCCGAGCTGATCCTGCACGGCGTTCTTGATCGCTTGTCCTCGATCACCGCCGATGTCGAGATGGGCGGACTTCCCATGCGAGTACGTGACCGGGAACACCGCATCGGGAACGAACAGCTTGAAGACGACTACCGACACCGCGACGGAGAATGTCGCTGCGACCACCGCGTCCGATGGATGATCCACGCCCAGGTACACCCACGCGACCACCGCGAGCAGGATTGCGACGCCGCTCCCGATAAACCAGCGATTGCGCCACGTGCCCTTTGGTATGAGGGAGTAGCCGACCACGCCGAGCGTGGCTGCGATCGAGGCCACCGGCACGGATGGATGCGAATAGCCCTCCCACGACACAAGGATCTCAACGAGCGGCCGGGGACGTGCGACCGCGTACACCATCCCGGTCGTCGCCAAATCGACGATGAGAAAGGCCGCCATCCCGGCCACGAGGTGACGCCATCGCCGGTAGAAGACCAAAGCGAGAATGACCCCCCAACGAAGCACACGGACGAAGAGATCCACCGTGAGGAGGTTGACGCCTTTGAAGAAAGCCGTCGCCGCATCCGTCCTCATCTCCTCCAGACGGAGCAGCAGTCGCATATCCTGTCTCGTCCACCAGTCCGGCGACCCGCCCACCAGGAACAGCAGGGCCCAAATCAGGAGTCCCACGAGCGCGATCACCAACCAGAACGCTCCGGTCCCCCGGAACTCCCGGGGCAGCGGCTCCTTCTCACCCGATGGCCTTCTCCGCCGACCGGTGAAACTCACGCCGGCGACGCGCACGACGCGACGCTCTCCGATCTGACCAAGATCGGAGCTTGGGCCGACAGGACCGCCGGCGGTGGTGTCGATCACCTCAGGTGGATCAGCGTCCAGTGGGATCTTCCCTCCTCGAATCGATCCTACATGTCCCGTTCTCGACGATTCAACCCTGCACCGGCTGGCACACACTTCAATCGCGAGGCCCGTCTGGCAGAAGCCGGTCGAGCGTGCCTGACACCGCGGTCGGTCGACCGGCGCCCAGAGCGGCGCTCACTCCGGGACGTGCAGACCCATCGCCGTGTTCCATACCCGAACCGTTGCCTGGTCGGTGGTCGACTACAAGCGGCCACTTCGGTTCAGCCAGACGAGGGCAAGCCAGCCGGGCAGGATCGGCAGCCAGAAGGTCATGAGCCTGAACAGCAGTACGGCCGCGAACGCGATTGACGGATCGACGCCAACGACGGTGTACCCCGCGATGAGCGCCGCCTCAGTGGCGCCCACCCCGCCGGGTGTCGGGGCGGCGGTGGCAACGGCGGACCCGGCGAGGTAGATGACGGCGGCGCTCACGACCGGCACCTCGGCACCAAACGCGTTGAGTGAGGCGATCATTGCGATTGTGTAGCTCAGAGTGATGATCGCGGATCCAGCGAAGAGCGCCACCAGCTTCGCGGGGGTCTTGGCAATCGTGGCGATCGCAAAGCCCCCAGCGCGGAGAGCCGGGAGAAGGTACTTCGTCAAGAGCTTGCGTCCAACCGGCAGGACCATGAAGAGGCCCGACACGAGGATGAGGACGGTGACAATGATCACCGTCGTTCTCGCATCCGGGAGAGGCAGTGCGACATCTCGGGATGCGGCGAACCCGAGGAGCACGAGCAGTGAGACGTGGACGAGCAGGCCCGCGACGGTGTTCAATCCAACCGCCGAAGCGGCCATCGGCAGTGTCAGGTCTTGCTTCTGGAGGAACCGCACGTTGGTCGCCATTCCACCGACCTTCGCCGGTGTCACCCGATTGGAAAACGACGAGGCCAGTTGCGCCATCGTGACCGACCAGAACGGGAGTCGCACCGGAACCGCCCCGACCATCCCCAGGCCCGCGCCGAGATACGTCAACGCCGACATCACGGCAACGACGGCAACCCAGCCGAGCTGTGCCGAGCGCAACTCGTCGAGGAACCTCGTTGCCGCCGTCAATTGCGGGATCAACACATAGAGGGCGATGGCCACGCTCGCAAGGACGAACAGTGTCCTGGGCTTCACCCGCTCGATGCGCTCGTACGTCACCTCGACGTCGGTCGCGGCGGCGGCGACCGAACGGAGCTTCGCATAACCCTTGGCCTTGCCAAGCTGGGCCCGGGTCGCTGAGCTGAGAGCCAACGGCTGGAGCCACGGCAGTGCCTTGGCGACGCCTTCCCTCCCAATCACATTCGCCGCCGCAGCCACGGCTCGATCGGCACCTACCGCCACCGTTGTCGACGCAAGGAGTTGCGCGTCGTCGCGTGCCAACAACGACTCGCTGGCAGCCAACTCGGCGGAGCCGAAGCCGATGATCCAAGGCACGCCGTCGTCGGCGATGAACACATTCGCCAGCCGAAGCTCCCGGTGGGCGATCGCAGCGTCGTGCAGCGTGACCACCAGCCTCCAGATGTCGGCGAGGAGCCCGTCGGTCACCTCCTCCGGATCAAGCGAGTCAAGGGACCGGCCGTCGATCTTGCGGTAGGCGAGCAGCATCCCGTCGCTGCCGACGTCGGCGATGGTCACGAGCTGGGGTGTACGGATCCCACGAGCGCTCGAGGCGAGGGAGAGGAAGGCCTCATGTTCCACAGACCGGCGCAGCGACGAGAACGGCCGCCGGTCACCGGCCCTCCGGAGCCGGAGCGTCCGATAGGCGCGGGACATCAGATCCGCCGCCCGATCGTCCGAGTCGAGCGTCTTGACGAATAGATCCTCCCCGTCGGGGGTCGTCACGTACCAGGGGAGCGACCCGCGCGCTTCGACCGGGGCACGCGCCACTTCCGCCACCGGGATCCGGCCCAGCTCGAGCGCCATGCGGACTTCTGTCGAAGTCGCGGCCCGATCGCGGGTCTTCAGGATCAGGGCCACCAGAGCACCGGCCAAGATTCCAATTCCGATGTCGAAGGGGAGTGTGAGCACCGATATCGATGCGCCTACGAACGCCAGCGATACCGCGGCCGCCACCAAACCGATCGCCCACGGTCGCAGCCGCGGTCCGATCCACACGCTGCCAACGGTCAAGACGGCGACCACCGCGGCCAGACCGTCGTTGCCGAGTCCGCCACTCGACGTACCTTCGACAGCTTCCTTGAGTGCATCGGACGTCGCAAACGCGAGCACCGTCCGACTCCCCAGCACGCCGAGCGCGAGGGCCGAGAGCGCGGCCACGTTGATCATGATCCATCGGCGATACTTCGTCCGGTACAGCAGAAAGACATTCGTACCGACGATCGCGGTGACGATGAACAAGGCGATCACCGCCTGAATACCCGTGCTCAGCCACTCGGGCCACGCTTCCTGAATCGTGGCGAAGTCTTCCCTGATGCCGAGCAGCGCACGCTCGAAGATCAGCAGCAGCATCATCCCGAACAACACCAGTACCAGGCCGACCAGCGCGCGCAGGACGTAGACGGTCGAGCGCACCAGGGGCGGCCGCGGCTCGGCGGTCACTGCGCTGGGATCCGGGGCAGCCCGGACTTGCTCACGTGTCGATTGAGGCGGCGTCGGCTCGTTCACATCGATCCGCTCTGGTCGAGGCACCGTTCCCTGCCGCATGAGCTTATCCGAGTCATCTCGACGGAGAGACGCTGCCAGCTCCGTGGAGCCCCGAGACCCAGACCGACACGTCGGACTCACCGGGATGGCTCGACCAGCGGTCTGTCGTCCTGCCCGGTGCTAGCCACCACTTGGTTCCGGGAACGGAGGTCGGAGGCGGGCGGTAGACGTTCTCGGGATCCGCGGGGAGCGCAGTCGCACCCGAGGGCGTAGTTGACGATCTCCTTCAATTCGCCGGGAATCCACGGCGTGTCGACGAAGACCCCTCGATCGGCCGTAGCGTCGAGCTTGGACTGGAACTCGGCGCACACCTGGTTGTCCGCGGCGAGCGCTTCTCGGTACGCGGCCATCTCTGCACTCTCTGAGAGCTCGTACCAATCCGCAGCGGTACCTGCCGCGAGCGGCGAGTTCCGCGATCGGGAGCTCCCGAAAGTACAACCGGTGGAGATCGGCAATCTGTTCGGGCGGCTCGATGTCTGCGGCTGCATCGAGAGCCTCGGCTTGTATCTCCGCAACCTGCACGAGGGCAACCTGTAGGTCGCGCGGGGTGAAGTCGGTGAGCTCCACTCCCTGATCCGTGAGCCCGAGATGCGATCCCTGGCCCACGATGAGCACCAGGCCTTCCGGGCTCGTTGCGAGCGGCTCGTACCGCTCGAGGCCTCGCTCGAAGATCGTGTTGATGCGGTCCACGTACTCCGTCAGTGACAGCTCACCGCCACCGCCACAGCCGGCGAGCACCAGCGCCACACAGAGGCCAGTCCATACACGACGCAATTCCGTCCTCCGATCCGTCAACGCGACCGCACCGCCATCGGCAGCCCACCCATCAGCCGCACAACCGACCACGCTGGACAACACATCTACTCGGTGGCGTTGTCTACGGTGATGATGGTCTTTCCTTGGGCGTGACCTTCTCCGACATGAGCCACGGCGTCCGGGGCCTCGTTCAGCGGATAGGTTCTGTCGAGGACCGGCGTGATCTTCCCACCTTCCGCGAGGTCCCTGAGAACTGCAAGATCCTCCGGATTCGACGTCGAAACGAACGGCCTCCCTTGCTGCTTGACAAACAGCGACGACGCGAAGGCGGCAATGGGCTCCTTCAAACCCCCGAACCAACCGCCGACCGGTGCACCGTTGGCCAGAAGCTTCCCCGTCGGTTTGAGTGCTCGTCTGGTGTCTGACATCGAATGGCTCCCCACGTTGTCGAGGATGAGGTCGTACCGCTGCTCCCCCTCGGTGAAGTCTTCTTCGGTGTAGTCGATGACGTGGTCTGCGCCGATCGACCGGACCATTTCCAGGTTCCTCGTGCTGCAAACGCCGGTCACTTCCGCACCGAGCGATTTTGCAATCTGCACCGCGAATGTCCCAACGCCTCCGGATGCTCCGGTGATGAGAACCTGCTGTCCCGCCTGAACGTTGCCTTGATCGCGAAGGGTCTGCAGAGCGGTGAGTGCGGACACCCCGAGGGCGGACGCTTGCTCGAATGTCAGACGGTCTGGTTTCAGGGCGAGCGAGGTTTCGGGGAAGGATGCATAGTCGGCAAATGCGCCTTTGTACGAACCGAAGACGTCGTCGCCGGGTTGGAACTCCCTCACGTTCGTGCCGACCGCCTCGACCGTGCCCGCAATGTCCGCCCCCGGCACACGGTTCTTCGCCCTCAGCGAAGAGAACAACGGTCGCATCACGTACGGCAGGCCTCCGATCGTGTAGTAGTCACCAATGTGGATGGAGGCGGCACGGACTCGCACCAGCACCTCGTCATCGCCAACTGCCGGCTTCTCGATCTCCTTGAGCGTCAGCACCTCGCGGGGTGACCCGAACTTGTCTTGGACGATTGCTCTCATCGCTTGCTCTTCCTTCCGTGCCTCACTCGAATACTTCAAAGGTAGTGGAGTTCGTGACGGGCGATATGGAATGCCGCCTGCAGAGCGACTGAGAACTCCGCGCCGACCGTCTCCACTACCGCCCGCACGAGCAGAAGCACACCTCCGACGAGCCTCCAGGTCGACAACCACCCGGGGACCGGCCGTGCTTGGCACGGCACCGTGCAAAGGATCGGTGCGCTGATGCGGAAGAGGGTGATCGGGACGAGCCGACAGGTCCGGTCACACACCGCTACGGGATGTCCCCGAGTGGTTCGGCGAGCGAGACCCGATCCCGGCCGACGCTGTTGTACGATCCGCTGATGCGTGGCATTTGGCTGATCCTGTTCGCCGCGGTCTTGTGGGGTACAACCGGAACTGCCCAGGAGTTGGGACCCGAGGCGGCCAGCCCGCTCGCCGTGGGATCGCTGCGGCTTCTGTTGGGTACCGTCGTTCTCGTCCTCCTCGCCGTCTTCAACCGGCCGGATGCCGGCTGGCGGTGGCTGGTACGGCCGGCGACGTTGTTCGCGGCAGCCGGGGTGGCGGCGTTCCAGCTCTTCTTCTTCTCGGGTGTCGACCGAACGGGGGTTGCCGTGGGGACACTCCTTGCCCTCGGTTCCGCTGCGGTGTTCGTCGGTGTCATCGAGGTGCTACTCACCGCCACGTGGCCGGATCCGAAATGGGTGGCGGCGACGGTTCCGGCAATCATTGGACTCGCCATCCTCGCTACTGCCACGCGGCGAGTCTGATGTGGACGGCACCGGCGTAATCCTGGCGCTCGCCGCAGGGCTCTCATATGCCACCTACATTGTCTGCGCAGCGCGATTGGCCCGACTCGGTTCGGTTCGTCACTCGACCGCGGCGATCTTCAGCCTGGCGTCGGTGATGCTTGCGCCGGTGGCGCTGACCCAGGACCTGTCATTCGTTCGAAGCATCGACGGGGCCGTGATGGTCTTGTGGTTGGGTCTCGTGACACTCGCCGTCGCCTACTTGCTGTTCACGTCCGGTCTGCGCAGCACCGATTCGAGCACCGCGGCAACGCTCTCCCTCGCCGAGCCTGTGACTGCGACCGTTCTCGGCGTTGTGGTGCTCGCCGAGAGGCCCAGTCTCGGAGCCTGGTTTGGCATCGGCCTCATCGTTCTCGGCCTTGTTCTGGCCGCCCGCTCCTCCCGAGCCGACGTGCCCCTGGTACCCGGCTGAGTCTCGGTCCCGGACCGTTGCATCCAGTTGGGGATCATGTCCGGGGGGAGCGGTCCGCTGAGCTGGATCCGTCGTTCGCGTCTTGGAACACGTTCTGGTGTCCTGATTGGCACAAACGACGTCAAGCGACCGACTTCCTGAAGGTGATCATCCGCTTCTCAGGCGCGAAACCGAGACGTTCGTAGAGCCGATTCGCTCCGGTGGGACTCTCCGAGTCGACGCCCAGGCAGGCGTACTCGAGACCGTCGTCACGGAATGCCCGCAACGCCATCGTGATGAGGGCCGACGCGATCCACGTGTTCGCGGTGGCTGCGTACGGTGCCGATGCCTTCGATCCAACCCTCGGTTCTTCCCCGGTCCTCCCAGTCGTGTGGGTACTTCGAGCACGACAGGTATGCGACCGGGGTTCCCAGGTCGTAAACGACCGCCGACATGTCTGGCAAGAAGAACTCGCCGGAATGGAATGACTCCCAGTGGTCCAGAGCGAATGGTTGCGAACCCCAGTGATCCTCGAACGCCGCGTTGTGAACTTCGAGGGAGTCCGCCACCGTGTCCTCCGACCACTGCCGCGCCGTGAGTCCGTCGTCGAGTGGAGCATCGTCGATGGGCATTGAGAGATCGCGGAGGTTCTCCGTGAAGTATCGGACCCGTTCGTAGCCGTGCCGTTCGAAGAGGGTCTGCTGCTCGGTCATCCACTCGTAGATGTCGTAGCGGTAGAACGCACGAGGGAGATCGTCGTCGAGCGCACGAAGGCGATCCGCGCCCGCTTCCTCGATCCAAGGCACGAGACGGTCTTCGACGTGCCCACGGACGCTCGGATGAACGAGCAGCCACACGAAAGCGCGATGCTCCGATCTTCCCGTCTTCGGGACCTGAGCCCAGCCGAGGGCGAGCATCTCGCCGCCCGGAGTGAAGGCACCGATCGAGTCGGTGCCGGCATCATTGCCGTGGCGATCGAACTCCTCTGCCATCTCGCCCGGCGTGGTACGGAAGGTTCGGTCGGCCTTGGCGCACGCGTTGTGGAGTCGGGACATCACCTCGGCGTCATCGCGAGTGAGCGAGCGCCAGACGACACCCTCGATTCCCGGAAGGTCGGTCGGGAGCATGTCCGAACGTTACCTGCCCGGGCTGTGGTCTGTCATCGCACCTCTACGCACCCGCACCCATGCGCACCTGTGACCCCAGGGTTCCCGGAGCACCCGGCCGAACGGGAGGAATCCCTCCTTCGACGATCAGCTATTCCATGGCGTGGCGGTGGCCGTGGGCCGCAACAAGCGCTGGGGAACACTCACGGCTCCGGTGATCTCCGGTCGTGTGCCTGCGAACAGTGAGGCGATCGCGATCGACGGACTCTCCGGCGCGACGGTCGTCAGTCTGGGGCGTTCGCGTCGGATCGGCTCATCCGGCGTCTGAGGAGAAACGGAAGGGCTGCCAACACGATGAAGGCGGCTGCCGCGACCGTCGCAATCAGGCTGAGGTGAGTCGGAGATCGGGATTCGATTCCGAAGCTCGTCGCGATTTCACCGACGAGCAAACCGGCGATCAGCGCAATCGCCGCGGAGGCGAGGAGCCACAAGGCGTACACCACAGCCAACTTCCAGGCTGCAACGTCATCGTCCATCACCCGGTGACGAAGCGGAGGGTGAGCGGATACCGGTAGAACTCGCCGTTCGCCGCCTTGATGCCGCCGATGATCATCACAACCAGGGCGAAGATCGGAACCACGAAGATCAGAACGAAGCCGATGAGGACGAACATCAGGATGATCGACGCAATCACGTAGATGATGAACGTGATCTGAAAGTTCAACGCCTCCCGCGCGGTGATACCCGACGAACGGGTCCTCATCACGCTTGATCAGCCAGATGACGAGCGGGGCGATGAACCCCAAGCCGATCACCGGTATGAGATGGGCCGCCGTTGCCCAGCCTCGCGACTCGGACGAGACGGGATCGGGTACGGCCGGGTAGTCGCCGGTCACATTGTTCCTTTCGCTGACCGAGACAGGATACCGACGACGCCCGACGCGACGGCGCCACAACAGACTCGGTCAGTTAGCGAACGTGAGCGCCTGGCGGCTTGCCCATCGCGCGGCGACCCGGGCGTATGCGGTGCGGGATGCTTCTCCGTCGCCGCGGTCGAGCGCCTCGAGGCTCTCTCGCACATCCGCTGCCGACTCGTCGAACGTGAGATCCGTATCGATGAAGTGGTCCGCCACCGTGGCGTAGTCGAGTTCAAGCATCGACCCGGCGGGGAACACGGCGAGCCATCGCTCGAGATCACGGACCTGGTCGACGGCCGGTGCGGGAAAGCCTGCCCCGTCGAGCACTCGAACGGCCCAGCCGACACGGTCAACGGCCTCGCCGAGACCCGTCCGGTAGCGGATCCCAAGACCATCGCGACGCTCGTAGATCTCCCGCTCGGACGGGCTGAACGCACCGAACCAGCGCAACGGAACGTGCCACGGGGAGGCAAGGATGTGACTTCTCCGGTCGATCGACCGTAGACCCGCCAACTCTCGTTTGAACGACTCACGCTCTTCTTCGCTCAGGAGTGGGATCTTCGGATACGCCCCTGCGAATGCCAGCGCTCCCTCGACCATCCGGAGCCGGGTGTGACGGGGACACAGATATGAGATCCCGCTCCAGACGGTGACGAAGGCGTCATCTCGTAGCGACTCATTCCACAGGAACCGACCATCGGAGCGGACCACACGGTCGTCGGCGGAGGCTTGGTCGTACGGCTCGGCGTTGGTCGCGTCACCGGCGATGAAGACCCTGAGGTAGGCCGTGCTGATCATCCAGGGATGGTAACGGCGAGGGTCCGAAACGGACGGGGAACCTCTGAACTAGAATCGCCACTGAATCTCGAACCGTGTCCTCGATGCAACATCGAAAGGAGCCGCGTTGGGAGTATTCGAAGCGATCGGTACCGAATCACACGAAGAGGTGCTGTTCGGCGTAGATCATGAGAGTGGTCTCCGCACGATCATTGCGATTCACAACACCTCCCTCGGTCCCGCCCTCGGCGGGACTCGCTTCTTTCCCTACCCCAGCGAAGCGGCGGCCCTACGCGACGTCCTGCGCCTCTCCAAGGGAATGACCCTCAAGTCGGCTGCCGCCGGTCTCGACCTCGGTGGAGGCAAAGCCGTCATCATCGGAGATCCTGCCACGCTCAGAAGCGAACGGCTCATCCGGGCCTACGGACGGGTCATCAACACCCTCGGCGGCCGCTACATCACGGCTGAGGACGTCGGGACTACGGTCGACGACATGGTGCTGATCGCAAAGGAAACGCCTTGGGTCTCAGGGCTGCCCTACGCCCAGGGCGGATCGGGCGACCCATCCCCCGCCACGGCACGCGGCGTCGTGGCATCGTTCCGCGCCATCGGTGCGCGCCTGTGGGGATCAGGTGATCTGACGGGCCGCCGAGTCGCCGTTCAAGGCGTCGGGAAGGTTGGGATGGACCTCGTGCGGCGCCTCGCCGAGGTCGGTGCAGAGACCGTCATCACCGACATCAACCCCGACTCGATGGCACATGCCGTCGAAGCCCACGGATCAGAGGCCGTCTCCGTCCACGACATCTACGATGTCGAATGCGACATCTTCTCTCCATGCGCTCTCGGCGCCACACTCAACGAGGAAACGATTCCGCGCCTTCGGTGCGCGGCGATCGCCGGTTCCGCCAACAACCAACTCGCGGTCGAGGAAGACGTCGAGCGGATCGTCGAACGGGGCATCCTCTATGGCCCGGACTTCGTGGTCAACGCCGGTGGAGTGATCAACATCGCGGTCGAGACCGACGGCTATTCGGCGGAACGGGCAGGATCAATGGTCGACCGAATCTACGACAACCTCGTTGCCGTCTTCGAGACTGCCGATCGCAACGGCGTGAACACGAATGACGCAGCATTGCGGATTGCCCAGCGGAGGATCGACGACATCGGAAGCCTCCGTCTCAAACGCAGGCCCGGCGAGAGCTGAGAGGAACAACGTGACCTTGGGACTCGACCGCATCATCGACCACACCGCCTTGCGGTTGACAAACGAGGACCTCATCGATCTGTACCGCAAGATGCTCATCTCGCGAAGGCTCGACGAGAAGATGTGGGCACTCAACCGGCAGGGACGCGTGCCGTTTGTCGTATCGGTATCCGGCCACGAAGCCACCCAGATCGGTGTCGCTGCCGCACTCGATCCGACCAAGGACTGGTCGCTGCCCTACTACCGCGACATCGCATTCACTATCGGACTCGGCGTGTCGGCGAGGGACATCTTCATGGGTGTCTTCGCGAAAGCAGCGGATCCGTCATCGGGCGGACGGCAGATGCCGAATCACTGGTCCGAGCCTGATCTGAATCTGTTCACGCATTCGTCGGTGATCGCGACCCAATATCCACACGCCGTCGGCATCGCCTACGAGATGAAGCGGCGAGGCACGGACGCGGTTGTGTATGTGTCGGGCGGTGAGGGTTCGACATCGGAGGGTGACTGGCATGAGGCGATGAACTTCGCCGGCATCCACAAACTCCCGGTGATCTTCCTCATCCAGAACAACCTCTACGCGATCTCGGTTCCAGCAGCCGAGGAAGTCGCCGGACAGATCGCCGACCGTGCCGAGGGCTACGGGATGAAGGGGATCGTTGTCGACGGCAACAACGTTCTCGAGATGTACGGCGTCGCGTCTGCAGCCGTGGATCGCGCTCGTGCAGGAGGAGGCCCCACGCTCATCGAGGCGAAGACCTACCGCTACTACGCCCACACCTCCGATGACGACGACAAGCTGTACCGAACCCGAGAAGAGGTCGAGCTCTGGCGAAGAAAGGACCCGATCCCGACCTTCCGCCAGTACCTCGTCGAACAGCGGGTCCTCGGTGCCGCCGCCGAGGCTCGACTCGAAGACGAAGTTGCGGCAGTCATCAACCACGCGGTCGTCGACGCGGAGAGCGCTCCCGACCCGATGGACGCGATGAGCCACGTCTATGCGAACCCGATCGTTCCGACGATCGCCACCGAGACGGTAGAACCGGTCCCTGTCGGCGAGGAAGTCAACCTCGTCACGGCTGTCAACCGCACGCTGCACTACGCGATGGGACGCGATCCGCAGACCGTCGTCTTCGGCGAGGACGTCGCCGACCCGAAGGGCGGCGTCTTCAAGGCGACGGCAGGTCTCACCGACGCGTACGGATCCGGGCGCTCGTTCAACGCACCGCTCGCCGAGTCGTTGATCATCGGCCTCGGTGTGGGAATCGCAGCCACGGGAACGAAAGCGATCGCGGAGATCCAGTTCGCCGACTTCATCCACCCTGCCTTCGACCAGATCATCTCCGAGGTCGCCAGAATCCGATACCGGACGAACGGTCGCTGGGGATGCCCGATGGTGATCCGCACGCCATATGGGGGTGGCATTCACGGTGCTCTCTACCACTCACAATCGATCGAGGCCTTCTACGCCCACATCCCGGGTCTCAAGATCGTGACACCGTCGACACCCGCCGACGCCAAGGGGCTTCTTCTCTCCGCGATCGACGATCCCGACCCGGTCATGTTCCTCGAGCCCAAGAAGTTGTACCGCCTCGCGGTGGGTCCGATGCCGGAGGGTGACCACCGAGTTCCGATCGGACGGGCGGCGCTTCGCCGAGTGGGTAACGACCTGACGATCATCTCCTACGGAACGATGGCGCACTTCTCGGTCGAAGCCGCTGATCGGCTCAAGGACGAGGGGATCGATGCAACCGTTGTCGACCTTCGCTCGCTGAAGCCGCTCGATTGGCCGACGATCGAAGCAACGGTGAAGCGGACGTCCAAGGTGCTGATCGTCTACGAAGACAACGAATTCCTCGGCTACGGGGCGGAGGTGTCGGCGCAGATCTCGGAGCGTGCCTTCGATTGGCTCGACGCACCGGTCCGCCGGTATGCATCGCCGGAGGTCCCGACCTTCCCCTATGCCGCGTCGCTCGAGGAGCAGATCATCCCGAACGTCGACGGCATCGTCGAACGAGCTCGAGCCCTCGCCGCGTTCTGAGCATCCGTTGTCCGTACTCCGAGACCGCGGCGCTAGTCGAGAGCGCTTCAACGGTGGAGGCGAGCCACCCGCTTGGCCATCTTCTTGTGGATGGTTTCGTACGACGGGGGCGAGCCCTTCTGCAGCGGTTTGCCATCGAGGTAGACACAATCGGTCTCTCCGCATTTGACCATCTCCGACTGCTCGCTCGTGTCGTGGCTCTCAAACACCACGTCGTCGCCGAGCGCCGCAGCGGCCTTCTTCGCTCGCTCGTAGACCAGGTTCTGCACCGGGCACCAGCCATTCACGAATGCCGTCACCGCAACCTTGCCTTCCACCCGTGGCGGCTTGGAAGCTTGCTCGATCCAGCGAGGGGGCACCGCGTCTTCGGTGAATGGTTTCCACAGAAGGGATCGCATTCCCCTGCGATCCACCGTTTCATAGCCGTGCTTCTTGAACCATCGAGCCTTCATCCAGACCGGGATCACGAGCCCCCATGCCGCGAGTCCTTTGGCTCCGAGTTCCCTGGTGTCGTGTTCGGCGGCTGAAAGCAGCGCCCTGCCGATTCCACGACCCTGCCGGTTGCCGACCCCCTCTTTGTGACCGTGAACCCAGATGCACATGATCATGTAGAGGTCGGATCCGAGAGCCGGCGAGTGCTCGATCGGCAGGCACTGGATCATCCCGATCGGACGACCGTGATCGTCGATGGCGAGATTGACGCGGAGTCCGCGGTCACGCATCTTGTGATACCAGCGGGACTTGTGATCTCCCGCCTCACTCATCTCGTCGGACCAGTCCTCGAGACAGCGGAAGTACGAATCCTCGTGCTCAGCCGAGAGATTGATGATCTCCATCAATGACTCCTCTCACCCCTGAGCATATCAGCGCGGGGCAGGGCTACTCGGGTGAGGTCTGGAAGCACTGCGAACCAGCTCGGCCCGCTCAACGGCCATCACCGCAGGTCTTGCCCTGCGTCGTAGAGTATCCCCATGATCCCCGGAATCTCCGTTCGACCCGCCCTTCCTTCAGACCGAGAGGCGATCGCCGAATTCACCCGCGACACCTTTGATTGGGGCGACTACGTCGCCGACGAATTCGATGGATGGCTGGACCGCGACGACACATTGGTGGTAGTCGCAGTGGGTGGCGACGAGCGGGCGATCGCAATCGCGACCGCCAGAATGCTCTCACCTTCGGAGGCGTGGTTCCATGCCGCCAGAGTCCACCCGGACCATCGAGGCCGTGGGATCGCCGCCGAAGTTTCGGTCGACTTGCGCGCGTGGGCCGCTGAACGCGGCGCCGCCGTTGGGCGCCTTCTCGTCGATGATTGGAATACGGCTTCGATCCGTCACGTCGAGAAGACCGGGCGGAGGCGAGTCGCTTCCATGGTGCGCTGTGTGAAGTCCGTCGGCGATGCGTCTCCCTCGCCCGACGGCAACGGAAGGCGGCGGATTCCTCCACGGCTCCGCGCCCGTCCGGCCCACTCGGCCGAGGCGCAACCCGCGTTTGCTTCGTGGTCGGTCGGGGAGTTGGGTCGGGCGTCGCGTGGACTCTTCGCGACCGGGTGGTCGTTCCGTCGCCTCACGATCGGCGATCTGGAGGCGGCTGCACGGCACAGCGCCTTCTGGGAGATCGGCGCCGGATGGGCCCTCGCGTCGTCCGTGCCCGATGCCCGGTTCGAAGTCTCCTGGCTCGAGACTCGGGAGGAGGACGCAGATGACCTCCTTCGGTCACTGATCGATTCGGCGATCGGATCCGGTTCCGAGTCGATCACCGTCTGGGTTCCGAACGTCGACTGGGCCGTACAAGCGACCAGACGCCTCGGATTCGAGACGGCCTTGATGCATGTGTACGTGGCCGAACTCTGAGCTAGCGGCCAACCGCCACACGCGCCAACCATGCGGCCCGTCTGGCTGTTCGCTGTTCGCTGTTCGCTGTTCGCTGTCGGCTGTCAACCGTCGGCTATCGCTTCCCAATACAGCTCGATCGGATGGATCACCTCGATCCCGTCGCTGAGGAACCTCCTAAGTTGCATCTCGCACCCCGGATTCGCCGATGCCACGCGAGAGAGGCCGGTCGCTTCCAGTTGTGCCGCCTTGAGGACGCCTAACTCGTCGGACATCTCCGGTTGGGACAATTGGTAGGCACCGGCGGCGCCGCAACACGTACCTGCGGGGTCGGTCTCGACCGGTTCGTATCCCGCCGCACGCAGAATCCGACGAGGCTCCTCGACGATTCCTTGCGCATGCCGGAGATGGCAGGGATCCTGGATCGCGATCGGGGTTCCGGCGTTGTTGACGGCGGGGAGCGACCCGTCGTCGATCAAACGAGCGATGAACTCGTTGACGTCAACGATCCGACCGGCGAGAACAGCTCCCCCTTCAGCCCAGTGGCCATAGCTTTTCATGTGGGCGCTGCAGCCGGCGGAATCGACAACAACCAGGTCATACTCAGCGAACGCTTCGACGTTCTGCCCTGCCATCCTCGCAGCGTCGTATGCGGCCCCTTCGTGAGCGGCGAGCGCGCCGCAGCACGTCTGATTGAGAGGGGCCACGACCCGGTAGCCGGCGGTGCGGAGCACCTGGATCACCGCAACGTGGACATCCGAGTACCACTGGTCCATGACGCAACCCGAGAGGAAGCCGACCGTCCCGATGGGCTCCCCTTCCGGCACCCACTCGTGACCGGCCGTGGTCGGTACCGGCAACGGGATGCGGCGCAACGCACCCGCATTCTTCACCGCACCGGGAAGGGCCGTCGCCAGATGCATCCGCTGCGCAACGCCGGCGAACCATGAAAGGATCACAACTGCCGATCGGTAGGCGATGGCACGACCGAAGAGCGTTCTTGTCGCGACGGCCTTCCAGTCCGGTAGCTGTGCGGTGACCTCGGCTCGTGCCCCTTCCATCAGCCGACCGAACTGCACGAGCGAAGGGCAAGCCACCTCGCATGCCCGACACTGGAGACACAGGTCCACAACTTCGCCGAAGCGTTCGTCCACACCGGCAACCCCACGGTCGACGGACCGCATCGCCGCGATGCGCCCCCTCGGCGACGCAGACTCATCCCCGGTCACCCGGAAGGTGGGACACGCGGGGAGGCAGAGACCGCAGTCGATGCATGCATCGAGTTCGACGCTGGTGGGAGCGAAATCGGTGATCCAACCCATCACAGTCCTCCTGGGAGGATGCCGGAATTGCAGATCCCGGACGGGTCGAAAGCCTGCTTGATTCGTCGCTGAATGTCGATCGACTCGGGTGGCGTCCCCCACGGGTCGATGTCCTTGCCACCGGACGCGACGACGAGGGCGCCACCGACGGATTCTGCCCACGAGCGAGCAGCTCCGAACGAGGCATCGTCCAGCGTTCCCAGCCCGACGGTGACTCGCCCGACTCCGTGCTCGGCGACCCACCGCGAAGCCCCGAGGCGCCTCGAGCGGTCGATTGCCGGACGGACGAGGCCGGCGGGCACGCGAAACTCGATCCGGATCGGGTCGACGATCGGCTCCGGCCACACGAGCCCGTGCCGGGAATCACCGGCGACGTCTCGTGCCTGTGCCACGATCTGTTCGGCGGTGCCGCCGAGGTAGAGGAAGGAGCCCTCGGAGGTCTCGAGGACCGCAAGCGGTCGATAGGTCCTGAGGTATGCCGTCGCGGCATCGTCGACTTCCACGGTCGAGGTGGTGGGCGGATTCGACCACAGCTTCAGCGTGACCGAGCCGATCATCCCGAGACTCCCGAACGACCCCGTAACGAGGCGAGTGATGCCGTAGCCGGTCGACGACTTCACGACGGGACTGCCCCCGGTCACGACTCTGCCGTAGCCGGTCGCGAACTGCACCCGGAGGACCCGGTCGCGCGTCGGCCCGTACCGGAGCCGTCGGTAGCTGGACATCCCGGTGGCGATGACCCCCCCGATCGTTGCCCCGGTCACCCATTCCGGGAGTACGGCCGTCTGACCTCGCGACGCTATCTCGGCTCCGAGCGCTTCGACTGAAACGCCGGATTCGACGACCACGGTCAGATCGTCGGGTTGCCAGTCGGTGATCCTGTTGAGCCGGGTGGAGGTCACGACCAGATCGGCACGGACCCGACGACCGGGGCCCAGGTCGGTTCCGGCCCCCAGGAACGTTGTGGAGATTCCCGCCTCCGAAGCAGCCCCCAGGACCGCCGCCGCCTCTTCGATTGACGACGGAGCAACGACGTGTTCGGCGTCCACCGCGAGCGTTTCATCATGGAGCCGTTCGAAGAGGCGGAGCGTTGCGGCGCGCAGTGTCGTCATCGCGCCGGCCGATCGAAACACCGCGATCCGTCGGGAAGGACCTTGCCCGGATTGAGGAGGCCTTCCGGATCGAACGCCTCCCGGATCCTCGCCTGGGCATCGAGATCGTCGACGCTGAACACCTCCGACATGAGATCCCTCTTCTCGATGCCTATCCCGTGCTCGCCGCTAAGCGTTCCACCTGCGGCAATCGCAACACGCACCATCTCGTGTGAGGCCGCAACAACCCTCTCCGTCATGCCGGGTTCGGACGCGTCGTATGAGACCAGCGGGTGGAAGTTCCCGTCTCCCGCGTGGAACACGTTCATGAGCCGGATTCCGTGACGGTCGGCGATGGCATAGATCTCGTCGAGCACGTCGACGAACCGGGTGCGCGGCACGACCGTGTCATTGAGGTAGTAGTCGGGAGCGGCCTGGGCGATGGCACCGAACGCCGACTTCCGTCCCTTCCAGAGCAGGACCCTCTCGTCTTCGTCCGAGGCGGTGCGGACCTCCGTTGCGGCGTTGGTTGCGGCTATCTGCGTGATCAATGCCGCCTCGGCGGTGATGCCATCGGCATGTCCGGCGACCTCGGCAAGCAACACTGCCCCGGCTCCGACCGGAAGACCTGCATGAACGAAGTTCTCGACCGCCTCGATCATCGGGCCGTCCATCATCTCGAGAGCCGACGGGACGAGACCGCTCCCGATGATGTCCGACACCGTGCGAGCCGCGTCTCCAATGTCCTCGAACGAGATGAGCATGGTCACGACGTCCGGTGGGTTCTCCGTCAGTCGTACGAGAACCCGTGTGACGATCCCAAGTGTGCCTTCCGAGCCGACGATCAACCCGCGCACGTCATATCCGGGGAGGTCGGGAGCGGCCCCGCCGAGAACCATGACGTCGCCGTCGGCCGTGACGATCTCGACTCCGAGGATGTGAGCGATCGTCGATCCCTCGGCGAGGCAGTGTGGGCCACCCGCATTCGTCCCAACGTTCCCGCCGATCGTCGACGCCTGCTGAGAGGCCGGATCGGGAGCGAAGTGGAGGCCGCTCGGCGCGAGTGCGTCCGAGAGGTCGAGGTTGATCAGACCGGGGCCGACCCACGCCGTCAGCCCGATCTCGTCGACTTGAAAGATCTCGTTCATCCGGGTGAGCACGACGAGTATCGATCCCGGAGCGGGGACCGCTCCCCCGGCAAGACCGGTGCCCGCGCCCCTGGCAACGACCGGCATCGTCGCCTCCTTGGCTGTCCGCATGATCGCCGCAACCTCTTCGACGGTCTCCGGCAGGACGACGACGGCAGGATCGCCGGAGCTCACACCGGAATCCTTGGCGTAGATCAACCGATCGAGCGGATGGGTGTGCACCTTGGCCGCGCCGAGAAGTTCGGTCAGTTGAGCGGCAACGTCCATGTGAGCAGCGTAGTGAACCGCTCTCGACGAGAACCCGGATTGGGATGTCGGAGGCAGCCGCTGTGCTGCCTATCGTTGGTCGACGTGAACACTACTTCGACAGCAGTGCGACTCTTCGTCACCTGCCCGCCGACGATGAGGAAGTGGTCGACGCGGCACGGGGCGTCAACGAACATCGATGACTGCGATCCGATCCGCGCCCGGATCCGGAACCCGGGTACTCATGGTGTTCCCCAACCTCCACCGCCGGGGGTGAGAACCCGGAGTCGATCCCCCGGTTCCACTTCGAGGGTGCACTTGCCGGGGAGCCGTTCGCGGGCGCCGTTGCGAACCAGCCAGTCTTCACCGACAGCGCCCGGCTCTCCGCCCTGAAGTCCCCATGGTCGGAGTCGCCTCCGCTCTCCCATGAGCGAGACCGTCGCACGTGTGAGGAACTCGATCTCGCGTTCGATCCCATCGCCGCCCGGATAACGCCCCCGGCCGCCCGACCCGGATCGAAGCCGGTAGGTGACGATCCGGAACGGGTAGTGCGCCTCGAGTGATTCGACCGGCGTGTTCTTGGTATTGGTCATCCCGGTGTGGATCCCCGATTGGCCTGCGCTGCCGGGTCGTCCACCTTGGCCGCCGCCGACCGTCTCGTAGTAGGCGAAATCGTCGTTGCCGATGAGCACGTTGTTCATCGTGCCCTGGCCGGCTGCAGGAACCCTGTCGGGAGCTGCCTGGGCAAGAGCGCCGAGCAGTGTGTCGGCGATCCGTTGACTCGTTTCGACGTTCCCTGCTGCGACGGCGACGGGTCGCTCTGCATCGACGATCGTGCCCGGCTGGGTCGTGAGCGTTATCGGCCGGTAGCAGCCGCCGTTCGCGGGAATCGTTGGATCGGTCGCGACCCGGACCGCGTAGTAGAGACACGATCGGGTGACTGCCTGCACGGCGTTGATGTTCCCTGCGATCTGGGGAGTGGTCCCTGCGAAGTTCGCTTCGATGTGGCTCCCGTCGATCGTCACCGTCGCAGTGATCGGGAGGTCGTCATCCCCCCACTCGAGGAAGTCGGTACATCGATACGTCCCGTCGGGGAGGTCTCCGATGGCCGCTGCGGTCCTTCGCTCGCCGTAGGACAGCAGCGCCACGGTGACGGCACCCCAACGGTCGATGCCCTCTGAGGCGACGAGGCGCTCGATCCTCAGCGCACCCGCCTCGTTTGCGCCCATCTGGGCGGAGAGATCACCGAGTCGTTCGGTGGGGGTTCGGGTCGCTGAGAGAAACGGGTCGAGGAACGACTCGATCCACCTACCGTCGCGTACGGCAGGCATCGGCGGGACGATGTGCCCCTCCTGTTCGACCCGGGTGGCGTGGGCCGGCATCGAGCCGGGGGCCTCTCCTCCAACATCGGCGTGGTGAGCACGGTTCGCGACCCAGGCGACGAGACGATCGTCGACGAAGACGGGGCGGACGAGGGTGAGATCGTTGAGGTGGGTGCCTCCCTCGTACGGATCATTGACGGCGAACTGGATCCCCGGCTCGACATCGGTTCCGAACCGTTCGAGCATCGCCGCAACTGAAGCCGGCATCGACCCGAGGTGGACGGGAATGTGCTCGGCCTGGGCGAGCATCTCCCCGCTCGGGTCGAACAGCGCTGCGGAGCAGTCGGCCCGTTCCTTGATGTTGGGCGAGTAGGCGGTTCGTCGCAACACGATCCCCATATCGTCTGCGACCGCCTCGAGTCGGTTTCTCGCCACTTCGAGCGTGATTGGATCGACGGTCACCATGTCACCTCCAGCGCACCGGAAGGAGAGACCATCGCCTGCTCTCCGGGACTGATCCAGGTTGTCGCCTCGCGTTCCTCGATGATGGCCGGTCCCGCGATCCTCGTCCCGATCGTGAGACCGGCTCGTCTCCACACCGTCGCCTCGGCCGGGCCGGTGGTGGTGACAGCCGTCCTTGTCCCAATGCGAGCCTCGCCGTCGGGCGACCAGGAGAAGGCGGTCTCCCGCTTGATCGCCGGTGTCCCGGTGACCGTTGCGCGGATGGTGACCACCTCGATCGGGTCGGTCGGTCGGGCGAACCCGTTGCGCTCTCGATGCAGCGCGTGGAAGCGGTCGGCGAGCACACCCCACCCGTCTCCCGGTGTGTACGGCACGGTGATCTCGTGCGACTGCCCGAGGTAGCGCACGTCCGCGAGCGTCTCGAGCGTGCCGATCGGCTGGCGCCGGGATGCCTCGGATCCCAATCGGTCGATCTCGAGGTCCGGGTTCTCCCCATCTCTGAGGAGGATGCTCTGCGCCAGATCGATCCTCGGTGGGCTGAGCAGCAGACCCGCAGCGGAGAAGACCCCGCCGTGTGGAGGGATGATCACTCCAGCCATGTCGAGCGATCGGGCCAGAGCGGTAGCGTGAAGTCCACCGGCCCCGCCGAAAGCGACAAGCCAAGCATCGCGGGGATCGGCCCCCTGCTCGATCGAGACGGTTCGGATCGCCCCGGCCATGACCTCCTCCACAACTCGAATCACACCGAGAGCGGTCTCTTCCGTGCTGAGTCCCAGTGGTTCTCCGAGGTCGGCGAGAACCGCCTCGGAGAGCGTTCGATCGATCGTGAGTCGACCGCCAAGTGAGGCGTCGGGGGCGATCCTGCCGAGGACGACATTCGCATCCGTGGCGGTCGTCTCGCGGCCTCCTCTCCCGTAGCAAGCCGGTCCGGGCTCTGCCCCTGCACTTCGGGGACCAACCCGAAGCGAGCCTCCCGGATCGATCCAGCCAACGCTGCCACCGCCCGCACCGACGGTATGGATCGCCGCGGACGGCATCCGGCAGGGATATCCAGCGACCGCTCGCTCGTAGGAAATCTCCGGTCTGCCGTTCTGAATGCGGCAGACGTCCGTTGAGGTGCCGCCCATGTCGAACGCGATGATGTGGTCCCGGCCGAGCGCGGTTCCGATCGCTGCAGCAGCAACAACACCACCGGCCGGGCCGGAGAGAAGGATGGATGCGGGGAGAGCCGCCGCGTCTGAGCCACTGATCAGGCCGCCCGACGAGCGCATGACCGCGATCGCGTCGGCGAGTCCGCTTGAACGCACGCCCGCCTCGAGCCTGGCGAGGTAATCGGCGACGACCGGCGTGAGATACGCGTTCAGGACGGTGGTCGAGGTTCGTTCGAATTCGCGGAACTCGGCTACGACGTCACTCGACAGCGACACGGCAGCTTCCGGCGCAAACCGCGCCAGCTGCCGACCTATCTCCTGCTCGTGTGATGGGTCCTCGTAGGAGCGGAGCAAGCTGACGGCAACGGCTTCGAACACGTTGAGATCGGCATCGGAGAGATCCGAGACGCGATCACTCCTCTGAACGAGCGGCTCAGGTCGATCGACGAACGGGTCGTAGAGGCTCGGACGATCCTGGCGACCGATCTCGATGACGTCCTCGAATCCGGGTGACGTCACCAAGAGCGTCCGAGCGCCGGTTCGTTCGAGCAGTGCGTTCGTTGCTGCCGTTGTCCCGTGAAGAAACGCATCGACGTGTTCGGCGAGTTCAGATGCTCCCTGGAGGACGGCTTCGCTCAGATCGGAGGTGGTCGTCGGGAGCTTGGCCGTTCTGATCGCGTATCCGTCCCAGAGGAAGAAGTCCGTGAACGTACCTCCGACGTCGACGCCGAGAATCATGCGCGTCGCACCTGCGATCGGTGGGCCGGCAGAGCACCTTTCCACGGAGCACCTCTACGGACCCGCGAGCCCAGGGTTCCCAGTGCACTAGGGTCGGGCAGCGATATGGCAGTACAGGTCTCCAACACCCCGAACCCCAACGCCCTCAAGTTCACGGTTGGTGTCGACGTGGGCGGTCCCGCCACGTTCGTCGCCGGTCGCGCCATCGACGATCCCACCGCCGCCGCGCTGGTGGCAATCGACGGTGTAACGAGCGTGTTCATGACGGCCGACTTCGTGACGCTGTCCAAGACACCGGACACGTCGTGGGAGACGATCGCACCACGGGCGATCGAACTTCTCGAGCAGCGATTCGGCGACTGATAGACCGTCAGGGCCGCTGCCCCCTCACGATGATCCACGGGAGCGTCAGAACGATCGGGAACCGCGTCGGCGGTTGAAGCGACGCACCGGTCCGCTCGAGCAGCCGATCGAGTGCTGCTGGATCGAGAGCCTCCGTGCCCGGCCAGATCCCGGCGCGAACCGCCTCAACGCCTTCTGCTGCGGAATCGATCAAGGCGACCGGAAGTTCGGCCTTCGTCTCGGTCACCTCGCGCAGTCCCGCTCGCACGGCGTCGACTCCCAATCCGTCGGCTGCTCGGTATCGGAAACGGGCGCCGGCCACAGCGGAGGGACTAGAACGGTAGAAGAGCCCGTATCGCCGGGCGGCCGGCATCGAACCGGTGAGCGCCTTCGCATCGATGTCGCCGAGCCAGACGGTACCGCCGGGTCGCACCACGCGCATGGCCTCGTCCACCACGAGACCGACGCCGGCCGGGGTCTCCCAGGCCGAGAGAACCACCGCAGCGTCGAATGAACCGGCGTCAAAGCCGGTCGCGCTGGGAGTGGCCCCGTCGGGGACGGGTCCGGCGCCCAGCGTCGCTACACCCGGAGCCGTCCCACCCGTGGGACCGGGAAGCTGATCGGCGAGCACCTCGGCGAGGGGGCCGATGAGCAGTGTGTCGGCACCTCCTGCGGCTCCCAGGTCGTTCATGGTCAAGATCCAGGCATCGCGGAGCGTTCGCTGTTGCTGCATGAAGATCAGCGTAGTTGCCGCTCAGGGCGGCTCGGCGAGGTGCGCCGGCTACGGCCCGGGGATCGTGTCGGATCGCATGACGACCGGCCAACGGTTGCCGGACCGGTCACCGACGCTGAAGACCACACGCCATTCCGGACCGGCGGTGCCGGACTCGATCACCTGAGCGTTCTCGTCGAACATCCCGGCGTAGTCAAGCGTGGCTGTGATCGCCGCATCGTGGGCTTCCCCGTTTGTCACCATCCAGCCGTCAATGGCGTGATATACCGGTGGGAGGATCGGGATCGGAAGCTCTGCGATCGCCGTTTCCCCTTCCTCGACGGCGATCAGCACGTCGACGGCGCGCACGGGACCGCGAACGAAGGCGCCGTCCGGCTCTTCGGTGAGACTCCTGAAGACCACAGAGACGACGTAGCCACTGATCGTCGGCCGCACGTCGAACGCACGTGCCCACTCGACATATGAGATCCCCATCCCCTCTCCGTCCGGCAGATCTGGAACCGCGGCGTCGTTGACGAACGCCGAGATCAACTCCTCCGGGATCGGGCCATCAACGGTGAAGTAGTCGGTGACGAACCACTCGGCTCGGGCGATAGCAGCCAACTCCGCAATGGCGGGTTCGACCGCCATGAGATCGGCTTCCGACAGGACGGCCGTCGTCGTCGACGACTCGGCGTGAACCTCAGGAACCGCAGAGGTGGGCGTCTCGACCGGCGCCGCCAGCGCCGGCAGGTCCCCGTGGCCGGGGGCAGTCAGCCAACGGACGCCAACGAAGCCAACGACGATCGCCGCGATGACGGCGGCAACCATGTACAGCGTCTTCGCACGTCCGTGGCGATGCTCGCTCAACAGCGTGCTCCACGGAATCTCCTCGTATTCGTCCATTTCATCCCTCCGGGATCAGAAGTCGCTGGCCGGGCAAGATCAGATTCGGATCGTCACCGATGACCGCCCGGTTCGCCTCGTAGATGACGGGCCAGAACCGAGCGATGTCGGCACTCGACGGCTCGGCGCCGTTTCGGGCAGCGAGGTTGTCCCCTGCGATCCGCCACAGGCAGTCTCCCTGCTCGACGACGTGGGTCGCGGTGCCCGACTGCACGCGCTCGGTCGTGACGATGGCTCTTCCAGCGGAGCGATCTGAAGGTGGCGTTGAGGTCGGAGGGTCGGCCTCGTGGGCCGGAGTTTCGGCCCCGTCCGTCGGAGACGCGGTTTCGTCGACGAGACGGACGATCGGCGGAGCGATCGTCGCCGTCGCAGGCCGGGGTCGCACGAGGACGGCCGTCAGACTCGCCATCGTCAGCAGTACGGCAAGCGACCGGACGGGGATCGGGAGTCGTACCGCCACACGTCGGCGTACGAACTCAGGCAGCGAACCGAGCACCCCGAACGTCAGGGAGACGGCCGCGACACCGGTACAGAGGGCCATGGCAGGTTCCATGTCTCGAACATAGAGTTAACCCGAAGTGACATCAAGAGTGTTGATCAGGGATAGATATCGCGAGGTCCTCGGCGGGCAACCGCTCGTCTGCTATCCGCCGATGTACGACATCTCCACCTTCGGGAGTCCGAGCGAGACACCGGTCCGCTCTTCGCTGTAGCGATCAGATCGAGCCCGCCACACCGCCGAGATCATCTCAACGAGCTCTTCATCGGTCGAGCCCGACCTCAGGGGATCCCGCAGATCGGTTCCACGTGTCGCGAAGAGGCATGTGTAGATCGAACCGTCCGCCGAGAGTCGGAGCCGTGTGCATTCGCCACAGAAGGGTTCCGACACCGATGCGATCACGCCGATCTCCCCCCGTCCGTCGCGATATCGCCACCGGTTCACGACCTCGCCCGGATAGTTCGGATCAACCCGGTCCAGCGGCCACTCACCTGCGATCGTCGCCAGGATCTCGTCCGCGGTGACCACGTCTCCGGTCTTCCAGCCATTCGACGATCCAACATCCATGTACTCGATGAATCGCACGATGTGACCGGTGCCGCGAAAGGCCCCCGCGATGTCGACAATGGCGTTGTCGTTGAGGCCTCTCCTGACGACGGTGTTGATCTTGATCGGCGTGAGCCCTGCGTCTTTCGCGGCGTCGATCCCTTCGAGAACGCGAGCAACCGGGAAGTCCACGTCCGCGGCCCCGCGAAAGCTGGCGTCATCGACGGCATCGAGGCTCACCGTGACTCGATCGAGACCAGCATCGGCGAGGGCACGGGCGTGACGAGCGAGGGTGCTTCCGTTCGTGGTCATCGCGATATCCGAGATTCCATCGACCGCTGCGACTCTCGCAACGAGATCGTCGAGGTCGTGGCGCAACAGCGGCTCACCCCCGGTCAGCCGAATCTTCGCGACACCAAGGCCGGCAAACACTCGAACGAGTCGTTCGATCTCTTCGAACGTGAGGATCTCGTCGCGAGGGAGGTAGACGTGGCTCCGGTCGTACACGTCACGGGGCATGCAGTATGCACAACGGAAGTTGCAGCGGTCCGTGACGGACACGCGCAGATCCTGCAGCGGTCTTCCAAGAGTGTCTTGAAGCATCAGGGACAGGCTACCGAACGCTCGGCGCTGCGGGTCAGCGAGCGAGATCGAGGAACTCGTTCCTGGTGCGCGGGTCGTCCTTGAAGGTTCCACGCATCGCGCTCGTGATCATGGCGCTCTCCTGCTTCTGGACGCCGCGCATCATCATGCAGAGATGCCGGCCTTGCATGACGACTGCGACGCCGTGTGGGTCGAGGATGTCGGTCATGGCATCCGCGACCTGATTCGTCAGCCGCTCCTGGACCTGGAGTCGACGTGCGAACACGTCGACAATTCGTGCGACCTTCGACAATCCGATGATCTTGCCCTTGGGGAGATAGGCGACCGCGGCCTTCCCGAAGAACGGGAGCATGTGATGCTCGCACATCGAGTAGAACTCGACGTCCCTGACGAGCACCATCTCCTCAGCGCCCTCTGCGTCGAACACGGCATTGTTGACGACCTCGTCGAGGGAGGTCGAGTATCCACTCGTCAGGAAGTCCATGGCCTTCGCCACGCGCAGCGGCGTGCGGACGAGACCCTCACGGTCAGGATCCTCTCCGATCTCGATGAGTTGCTCACGGACGAGGCTCTCGAACTTCGGTGCGTATACGTCCGCAGTATCGTCGAAGTCATCGGCCGCCCGGGGGGAATATGGGGTGCTGAGGTGAATAGCCATGACGGGACGAACCTCTCCTGCACCGATTTGTTCCGCAATTTCCAAAGTGGTCCGGCCGTCCGCAGGATGTACCCAATCGGGAGCGATCTCCGCGATTGGGATCGCAACATGGGCGGCCGTCCCGACCATCGGATCGGGAAGCACCCAGCCGTCGAGGTCGAGTTCGACATCTCCGTAGTAGGCGATGTCGAGGTCGATCCGTCTTGGAGCGTTCGGGTCATCGCTGCGCTCGCGCCCCAGCTCGGCCTCGATGGCTCGTAGTGCATGGCGCAGTTCGACCGGTGGCAGTTCGGTGCAAACATAGGCGGCCGCGTTGAAGAAGTCGGGTGCGTCTTCGGGGCCCCCGACTGATGGGCTCTCGTAGAACCGGCTCACTCGTTCAACAGTGATGTGGGCGGCTCGCCGCAGCATCCGGATCGCCTCCGGGAGGTTGCGCTCCCTCTCGATGTTCGATCCGATCACCACGATCGCGTGCGCTGTGCCTTCACGCATCCCCGTTGCCTCCATTTCGTGTCCGACGAATAGTGATTCCAACCGATCGGGCGTATCGCAGCGCGCCCGGCTTCTCGACGGTCATCTCGACCGCTGTTATGCGCTGATCCGCGGCGAGGCAGATCTCGACGAGCTCAGCGACAAGACGCTCGACGAGCATGGGCTCTCCCTGCTCGATGTGGGCAATGAGCTGCTTCGTGATCGTCCGGTAGTTGACGGCGTCGCTGATGTCATCACTTGCTGCTGCCTCGCGCGTGTCCGTCCAGAGCGTGGCGTTGACGAGGATGTCCTGGCGGTGAATTCGCTCGTCGGGATTGATGCCAAGAATCCCGGACACAACTAGGTCCTTGATGTGGATCCGATCCAGCTGATCCGTCATCGTGTTCCCTGCTTCGTTCCGTACTTGCGGCTTGCAGCCTGCAGCTTGCAGCTCATACCAGGTGCCCCCCACCGTCGACCCGCACGATCTCACCGGTGATGAAGTCGTTCTCGAGAAGCGAGAGGACGGTCGCTACGACCGGCCCCGTCCCGCCGACGCGGCCGAGCGGCAGGTCGATCGCGAGCCTGGCGGCGTAGTCATCGTCCTCTTGGGGCGGCGGGAGGATCACTCCCAGGGCGACGGCATTCACCCTGATCCGGGGCGCGAGTTGCAGCGCGGCTGTCTTCGTGAACGTGTCGATACCGCCCTTCGCCACGATGTAGCTGAAATGCTCGCGATAGGGGGTCCGGGTCCGGACGTCGGTGATGTTCACGACGGCGCCGTCGAGGTCCTCCGGGAGGGCGTTCGCGAAGGCCTGCGTCGCGAACACCGGGGACGCCAACGTCAAGTCGAGCGTCGCCCTCCATGCGTCAACGGTGACGTCTGAGATCGTGTCGGACGGGAAGCCCGACGCGCTGTTGACGAGGATCGAGGGTGTTCCCAGCGACCGCTTGGCGAGGTCCACAAGCGCCGCGGCGTTGGTCGGATCCGAGAGGTTGACCGATCCGACGGCGGCCCGGACGCCCAGTTCCCGAGCCTCTTCAGCGGTTCGCTCTGCGGGTTCGGCAGACCGGTTGTAGTGAATGAACACGTCGACGCCGGACCGGGCGAGACCCAGCGCGATCGCACGCCCGACGCGAACGCCTCCCCCCGTCACGATCCCGACTCTTCCCTGCAGTTCCATGGTATTGAGCGTAACCGACCAACGGCCGCTCGCCTTCCCGGTTCCTCGGGATTCACTGCCTTGCCCCGTTACCGCCTATCCTTGCCGCCGTGAGCAAAGAAGACCCGAAACACGGACGCTGGATTCTCCCGGTCGTCGTCGCGGCACTGATCGGATTCACCTACCTGTTCGTCACCGCGCTGCCCCCGGCGGAGATCCCCGTCGGTACCACGACGACGGTCGCCGCGTTGGAGACCACCACGTCGGTTCCCGACAGCACCACGACGACCACACTCCCTTCGGACATCGCAGCCTTCCTCAGCCTCGTAGACAACTACGAAGCCACGGCGAACTCGATCGCCAATGACATCGACGATGTGAACACCGCCTGGGAGAACAGGGCGGACGGCGTGCCGTCGTTCGACGACACACTGCTGGCGTTCGAGGCCGCAAAGGTCGAGGCGCAAACGCTCAGCGACTCCGTCGCCGCGACGAACCCGCCGGATGCCTACGTTGCCGTCTGGCCTGACTCGGTCACGGCAGCAGCCACGCTGCCACCCGGCGTTGATGCGGTCATCGCGGGCCTCCGTGCCCCCGACGACGGTACGGCCCGCCGCGACGCCGTCGCCGCGTACGAAACGCTCACCACCGAGTTCATCGGAAGCCTGAACCAGGTCAAGGCCGCAACGCCGTAGCGGCCCAACGCCGCCAGGTCGAGAACGTTTGTGCCCACGAGCACAGAGCGTGTGAACGTAGGCACAGACGACGTCCTTCTGGGTTGGGGAAGCGTTACTTGTCTTCCAGGGCCGAGCAGATCGTCTCCGTCATGAGTCGAGCGACCGTGTATGGGTCGGCGTTCGCGTTGGGGCGGCGATCCTCGATGTAGCCCTTCTGGTCTTTGGCGGTCTGCCACGGGATTCGCACCGAGGCACCCCGATTCGATACGCCGTAGGAGTATTCGGTCCACGGCGCCGTTTCGTGCAGTCCCGTGAGGCGTCGCTGAATCCCTGCGCCATAGGATTCGACGTGCTCGTCCGCCTTCTCCCCGAGCGCTTCACACGCAGCGATGATTGGCCCGTACGACTCGCGCATCGCTGACGTGGAGAAGTTTGCGTGCATTCCCGCCCCGTTCCAATCTCCCTCGACGGGCTTCGGGTTGAGGTGGGCCGAGATGTCGTAGTTCTCTGCGATTCGATACAGCAGCCAGCGAGCCATCCACAAGTGATCGCCAACCAAGACCGGATCGAGCGGTCCGATCTGGAACTCCCACTGTCCGATCATCACCTCGGCGTTGGTGCCGGAGATCTCGAGTCCGGCCTCGAGGCACGCAACGGTGTGGTCCTCAACGACGTCGCGGCCCCAGATCTCATCCGATCCGACCCCGCAGTAGTACCCACCCTGGGGCGCCGGATATCCACCCACCGGCCAGCCGTGCGGTCGTCCATCCTTGAAGAACGTGTACTCCTGTTCGAGGCCGAACCACGGCTCTTGGTCCTTGTACCTCTCGTAGGTCGTCAGACAAGCGGCCCGCGTGTTCGAGGGGTGAGGCTCCATGTCGGGAGTGAGAACCTCGCACATCACGATGACATTGTCGCCGCCACGGATCGGGTCCGGTTTGACCATGACCGGGCTCAGAACACAGTCGGAAAGAGTCCCCGGCGCCTGTTCGGTGCTCGATCCGTCGAAGCCCCACACGGGTGGCTCCTGTCCGGACGGGATGATCTTGGTCTTCGATCGAAGCTTCGATGTCGGTTTCTGTCCGTCGATCCATATGTACTCGGCCCTGTACGGCATAACTCCTCCAGTGATCCAGCGTTGATCGCATGGAGAATGGCACATCCCGTGCCCATACGCACCCATCTGATTGAGACGCCTACGTCGCCGCCCGATCCGACAGACGTCGACCGAGGAGGATCGGGACCGTTTGTATCACGGCGAACACACCTGCAACGAGTACCACGACGACAACCATCAGCCAACGCTGCCACTGCAGGTCATCACGGATCGCCGTCACGAGCTCAGTCGCCTCCCCTGCGGTCGAGGCATACTCGTCGAGAAGCCGCTGGGCTTCCTCCAGTTGACGTTGGAGATCTGTGAGGTCGTCGGTGATCTCGGCAGTGGCGACGCCGAACTCCTCGAAGTCGGATGCGAGAGACGCCAATGGTTCGGCCTGCGAGCGAAGCTGGTCCGGTAGGTCGGCGATCGCACTTTCGAGTTCCGCCACGGCCTCGTCGAACGGCACTTCCGGGTTGTAGTCGACACCAACGAAGCTGAGCACGCGCAAGGCGTTGTCGATGATCTCGGCGGCGGTCTCGATCGCCGGCATCGCGGCGACGACAGCGTCGAGCGCATCCGGCACGTCCACGGTCACGACGACGGTCGTGTCCGCGATCACCGTTGCGGCGTCCTCGAATGTCGCCGCGGCAAGCTCCACCGAGGGTACGAGCGTGTCGAACGAGTCGCTCACGATCGCCAGCGTGTCGGCTGCGAGGGCAACCGTCTCGTCGGCCGTCTCGACCGCCTTCACGGTGACGGCAAGCGACTGGTCTGCCGACCGGGTCAGGGTCACCACAACGGCGATCCCCAGGACCCCGGCAATCAGGGACGCAATCAATCCCCCGATCCCGAGGACCGTGAACAGGTGCCCGAGTCGTTGATCGTCCCCGGCGAGCGCCGAGAGCCGCCCGCTCATCCGAATTCGATACCCTGTGCCAACGGAAGCTCGCCCGACCAGTTGATCGTGACGGTCTGACGACGCATATATGCCTTCCAGGCATCGGAACCGGATTCGCGTCCGCCCCCGGTCTCCTTCTCGCCGCCGAACGCTCCCCCGATCTCAGCACCGGACGTCCCGATGTTGATGTTGGCGATGCCGCAGTCGGACCCGATCGGTGAAAGGAACGTCTCACCCGCCTGGACGGAGTCCGTGAAGATCGCAGACGACAGCCCTTGCACGACCCCGTTGTTGATCTTGATCGCCTCTTCGACGGTGTCGAACTCGATGAGGTAGAGGATCGGAGCGAAGGTCTCGATCTGGAGGATCGGCGCGTCGACCGGCATCTTGATGATCGTCGGCTCAACGTAGTACCCGGGACCGTCGATGACACCGCCTCCGAAGAGCAGTTCGCCCCCCTGTTCCTGGGCGATGCCGACGGCGGCCGAGAAGTTCGCGACGGCAATCCCATCGACGAGCGGTCCCATGAGATTCGCCGCATCGAGCGGATCCCCGATCGGTACGGTCGCGTACGCGGAGACAAGGCGTCGCGCGATCTCGTCCGAGATGCCGCGCTGCACGATGAGCCGCCGCAGTGACGTGCACCGTTGTCCCGCCGTCCCTACGGCAGCGAAGACCGCTGCCCTGGTCGCCAGGTCGGGGTCCGCATCATCCATGACAACCATGGCGTTGTTGCCGCCAAGTTCGAGGAGCGATCGACCGAGACGCTTCGCGACGGCGACACCGACCTTCTCCCCCATGCCGCACGATCCAGTCGCTGAGATCAGGGGTACCCGCCGGTCGTTGATCATCACGTCACCAACCTCGGCGCCGGAGCCGACGACCAGGCTGAACACACCTTCGAAGCCCGAGCCCTCCATCGCCCGTGCCGCAAGCTTGGACGTGGCCACCGCGGTGAGCGGCGTCTTCGACGAAGGCTTCCAGATGAGCGTGTCGCCCCCGACGGCGGCGATCATGGCATTCCACGACCAGACCGCGACCGGGAAGTTGAACGAGGTGATGACGCCGACCGGGCCGAGTGGATGCCACTGCTCGTACATGCGGTGGCGCGGACGCTCCGAGGCAATCGTGAGTCCGTAGAGCTGACGGGAGAGACCAACGGCGAAGTCGGTGATGTCGATCATCTCCTGGACCTCGCCCTCACCCTCGGCCTTGATCTTGCCCATCTCGAGGGCAACGAGTGCGCCGAGCGGCTCCTGATATTCGCGCAGCAGATCACCGATGGCACGAACGAACTTCCCCCGCTCAGGTGCGGGCAGCATCCGCCACTCCTCGAAGGTGTCGGTGGCTGTGGTGACAACCTTCTCGTAGTCGGCGGCGTCGGCTCGCTTCACGCCGCCGATGCGCTCACCGGTTGCGGGATTCTCGACCTCGAGAACCGTTCCTCCGGTGTCCAACCACCCGGCGGCGTAGGCGCCGGAACTGACGTCATCGAGATCGAGTGCGGAGAAGATGGAATCGCGGTTCACGGTCGGACCTCCTAGTGGGAACGCTCGATGGCTCAACGGTAGTCAGGACGAGGTGCTCGGTGGTCGGTCGCCACAACTTCGCTGGCCGATCGATCGGTCGACGCGCGTGGCATGGGAGCGACTCGCGGCGGAGACGGGAACGCCGTTCGATAGCCACCGCACTCGAGAGGACCCCTCGATGGATGAGACACTGACTACCGACGAGATCGCCCGGATCGCGGAGGAGGCGTACGTCTTCTCGTTCCCAATGTTGATGGGATACCGATACGGGTTCGCAACCTTCCTCGTGCCGTCGCTTCCATCGTATCGGGGACCCCTGAACGAGATGCACGGCGACCCGACGACGCTCGACCACACGTTCAAGGACGTCATCACGCCCAACGCTGACACGCCCTATTCGATGGCCGCCCTGGATCTGCGTGCGGAGCCAATCGTGCTCGAAGTTCCGGAGGTCCCCGAGCGCTACTACGTCATGCAATTCGAGGATCTGTACGGGACGAACCCCCACTACGTCGGTTCACGTTCCACCGGATCTAGCTCGGGAGCATACGTCGCCGTCGGACCCCGATGGGATGGGGAGATCCCCGACGGATTCGCCGGCGTCTTGCGATTCGAGACCGACTTCGTATTCATCATCGGCCGCAGCCAACTCTTCGGTCCCGACGACGTCGAGAAGCTGCGCGAAGTCATGAGTGGCTACCGGTTGCGGCCGCTCTCGACCTATCTCGGCGCGGAACCTGCCCCGGTACGGAGCTTCGACTGGCCGGTGTGGGACGACGACGGCGTCGCGGGACGAGCGATTCGTCGGAATCGTGAATCGCCTCCTCGAGTGGTGCCAGCCGCCGCACCCGTCCGAAGTGGAGTTGATGGAACGGTTCTCCCTCATCGGGATCGGCGCAGGAGTCCCATTCGACGCGGCGACGCTCGATGATGAGATCCACAAGGCGATTCGTGCCGGCGTGGATGTTGCCCGGGACGCGATCGCGGCCAAGGTATCCGATCTCGGAGAGACGATCAACGGCCGGGCCGGTGCCGAAGCGCTCGGCAGCCGCGACTTCTTCGCAGGCGACTACCTGCTGAGGGCCGCCGGTGCGATGGCGGGATGGGGCGGCAACGACAAGGTCGAGGCGTTCTATCCCATCAGACCGGGAGGATTCCGAAGGCAGGCCGCTCGACGGTGATCACCGATACCGGCTCACCCTCGAAACGCCGCCCCCTGCGAAGGCGTTCTGGTCGATCACGATGTACGACACGTCCTACGACGGCGTGGCGGGATATCTGGTGGACAACCCGATAGGGCGCTACCTGATCAATTCGACCACACCGGGGCTGGTCTACGGAGAGGACGGCTCGCTCACGATCTCCGTTCAACGAGACGAACCCGAGACCGCGGAGGGCAGAGCGAACTGGCTCCCCTCACCGGAAGGGCCGTTGTATCTCGCGATGCGGATCTACTGGCCGGAGGACGCGGCGCTCGACGGCACGTGGACGCCGCCACCCGTCATTCGGATCTGAAGGTCTACCGGGCGGCGATCGTTTCGATCTCGACCACGAAGCCGCCGGGAGCGCGGAGACTTCGACGGTTGAGCGCGCCGGCTTTGCGTCACCGACGTACGCTCCGTACACGGCGTTGACCGCGCCGAAGTCGTTCATGTCGGTGACGAAGATCGTCGTCTTGACGATGTCCTGGTAGCCGAGACCAACGTCGCCGAGGACCGCACCGATGTTGCGCATCACCTGATCCGCCTGTTCGGTCACGCCACCGTCAACGGCCGAACCCGTTGCCGGATCGATGCCGATCATGCCGGACACGAAGACCAGGCCGTGGGCCTCGGTGATGATGCTGTATGGACCGAGTGGCTTCGGTCCGCTCGGTGCGTCGTGGATCTGCTTCGGCATCGTGCCTCCCGGCTCGCTCGGGGGACAGTCTACGAAGGTGGGTCAGTCGCGCTTTCCGCAGGTACAGGAGTGGCCGGTTTCGTTCGGGTTCTCGATGGCGAACCCCGTTCCTCCAAGACCTTCATCGCGGAAGTCGATAGTGGATCCGGAGACGTGATCGACGCTTGATTCGTCGATCAAGACCTTGAACGATCCGACATCGACCACGGCGTCCGTCGCCGCGATCTCCGAATCGAAGTACATGTCGTACTTGTATCCGGAGCAACCCCCCGGCCTGGCTCCCAGTCGCAGAGCGAGGGTCTCGTCCGCCTCGCCGGCGAGCAGTTCTCGTACCTTGTCGGTGGCAGCTTCCGTAAGAGCCACCGGAGTCATTTCAAGCGTCATCGAACGTTGCCTCCTCCGCACGTCGCGATCCGATTCTAACGACTACGCCCGTGTTGGGAATAGGCAATCTTCAGAGATAGGATCGATCGGGTGACAGCGAGAGATGACATCGAAGCGGCGCTGCGAGGCGTGATCGACCCCGAACTGAATGCCGACATCGTCGAACTCGGCATGGTCGGCGATATCTCGGTGAACGGCCCGGACGTGTCGATCGGCGTTGCGCTCACGATCGCTGCATGTCCGATGCCGCGACCAGATCGAGAACGACGTCGTACGCAAGGTCACGGCGATCCCCGGCATTGAGACCGTTTCGGTCAACGTGACGGCGATGGACGGCGATCAGCGCTCGGAGTTGATGAGCAAGGTGAGGCTGCGCGCTAGAGAACACGCTGAACCGACCATGATCAACCCGCAGACCCGCGTCATCGCGGTGTCGAGCGGGAAGGGTGGTGTCGGGAAATCGTCGCTGAGCGTCAACCTTGCGCTGGCGATCGCAGCAATGGGTCACCGCACCGGTCTTCTCGATGCCGACATCTGGGGTTTCTCCGTGCCGCGGATGCTCGCGTCGATCGATGAGCGTCTCGAGGCGGACGAGGACCGCAAGATCCGGCCCCTTCGCGTCGCCGGACTCGAGGTCGTCTCGACGGGTCTCCTCCTCGACGACGAAGACACCGCTCTCATGTGGCGCGGCCTGATGCTTTCGAAGGCTCTCGAGCAGTTCCTGACCGATGTCTCTTGGAGCCCCGATCTCGGCTATCTCGTCATCGACATGCCTCCGGGTACGGGCGATGTGCAGATGGCCCTCTCCCGGATGCTCCCACAGGCCGAGATGGTGGTGGTGACAACACCGCAGCGCGCTGCACAGAAGGTCGCTGCGCGCGTTGCCGACATGGCTCGTCGGTCACACATGCCGGTCGTCGGTGTTGTGGAGAACATGTCCGGCTTCACCACCGAAGATGGGCGTCACTACGCCCTGTTCGGATCGGGTGGCGGTTCCGAACTGGCCGACCAACTCGGCGTCCCGCTCCTCGGGCAGGTGCCGCTCGACCCCAACGTCGTGAACGGCGGCGACGAAGGCCGCCCGGTCGTCACCGCAGACCCGCTTGGTCCGGCAGGAGCAGCGATCCGGTCGATTGCCTCACGGCTCGTCGAACTGGTCCCGCCTGCCGCCGCCGACACGTGCACCGCCCGCATCGCCGTCCTCGAGGAACAACTGGCAAACATGTAGCCCGCCGTCCGCATTCCGCAGAGAGTGCGCTCCGCTACTCCGCTACCCCGCTACTCCGCTACTCCTACCGACACAACGCGTTCACCATCGGATACGGGTTTGCCCAATCGCCGCCGCCGGGTTGCCATCCGAGATGAAGATGCGGGATCCATCCTGGTGAGTTGCCGGTCGTGCCGATGTATCCGACCAGGTCGCCTAGTGAGACCTTCTGACCTCCTGCAAGCCCCTCGGCCCATGCGTCGAGGTGGGCGTAGTAGTACATGTCCCCCGAGTTCCCCAGGAGATACACGGTGACACCTCCCAGGCTGCTGGTCGCCAGGCGGTAGATCCGGCCGGTCTCCATCGCTACGAGCGGGGTAGCGCGAGGCGCCGACATGTCGACACCCTTGTGAGTTCTGCCTCCCGATCGGGGCGCACCCCAGGTGTCGGAGAACGACGAGGCTCCGTCCACTGGGCAGACCCGGTCGGCCGTCGTCAACGGCGGGGGCACGGTCGTCGTGGTGGTCGACGTCGACGTCGCGGTGGTGTCCACGCTGGTGTCCGCGTCTCCGGCCACGATGGTGGTGGTCGTGGTCGTGCTCGACGTCGATATCGGCGTTGCCGACGCGGTGGGCGGCAGGGTGGTCGACGTGGTAGTGGTACTGGTGGTCGACGTCGTGGTTGGAGCCGTGGTGGTCGCGATCGCGATTGTGGCCGCAGCGGCAGCGGCTTCTTCGGCAGCCTCGCGCTCTCTGGCTTCCTCGAGTTCGAGGAGACGGCGTTCCTCCGCCTCTCGTTGCTTCCGTTCCTCTTCCTGTCGCTGCCAGGTCGCCTCCAATTCTCGATACTCCGAGTTCGCGGCATCGAGCTCAGCGAGCATCTGCTCCGCGAGGAATTCGATCTCGACAACAAGCTCGCGCTGCAGCCCAAGAGCGTCGTCGAGCTCCTGCACCTGAGCGCGATACTCCGCTTCGACGGCCACCCACTGGTCGACGACACGGAGATCGTGGTTGCTCGCCACATCAAGGTAGGCCCCACGGACCGGGATGTCGGAGAAGGCAGCCGAGCCGAGCACCGCCGAGACGGCACCATCGGAACCGGCCGTCATGTAGAGCTCGCGAACAACCTCTTCTGCCGTCAACCGCAGTATGGCGAGACGCTGCTCGGTCTCGGTGACCTGGCTGGCGAGTCCGTGCAGACTCTCCCTGATCTGGATCTCTCGGGCAACTGCAGCTTCGTAGCTGATGTCCGTTGACTCGAGTGATGCGGAGATCTCGGCGTTCCGATTCCTCGCTGCCTCGAGATCGTCAGGGGTGACCTGCGCCTCTTCTGCGGCGGATACGGGCGCGGCCAGCCCGAGCAGTAGGAGAGCGACGAGGGCGATTCTTCGTTTCTTCATCTCACGTTCAGTTCGACCATCGTGGATGGCCCCGCTCCGCCCGCCGCGAGCCATACTTCGTCATCGGCAGCCAACTTGTTCAACTGAACGATCACCTGGTGGGTTGCAGCCGGTCTGAGATCGATCGGCACGAACGCATACACGGCGTCGACGACGTCGGCAACGGTCGTGGCACCGGCCCCGATGGCGTCAAGGATCTCCCGCTCCCTGGAGAGACGGTGCTCGATGTAACCGGCGATGACGGCTCCTGCATCGTCCATCGATGAGCCGTGACCGGGTTCGATGCGTAGAACCCCAAGATCTTGAACCCGGTACAGCGATTCGAGATAGGCGGCCGCGTCCTCCATGATGACGGTTGACCCGCCCATGATGTGATCGCCGGTGAACAGAAGGTCCCCGAGTCGGAAGCACAGATGGTCCGCGGTGTGACCAGGGGTGTGGACCGCTTCGATCGTCACTCCCCCGACACGAACCTGGTCACCGTCAGCCAGGCGGATATTCGGAGCGAAGTTGGGACCGGGCCGGTTTCCGTAGACGGGGACACTGAGGCGCTTCGCAAGCGGATTGGCGAGTGGAGCATGATCCGCGTGGGTGTGAGTGGCGATGACCGCGACCGGCGTGCGATCGCCGATGGCGCTCGCGATGGCCAGCCGGTGACGATCGATAATCGGTCCCGGATCGATGACGGCGACCTCGTCTCGGTCGGCGATGAGGTAGGTGTTCGTACCGGGGCCCGTGTAGATGCCGGGGTTCGGTGCCAGCACCGTCTCGACGGTCATGTCGACAGGAACTCCGGGGGAACGTCTCCGCCCGCTGCGACGATCTGCATCATCTTCGCCATCAACTCCGGGTCTCGCTCACCAACGCTGGCCTCCTCGAATCCCGGCTCGTCCGGCATCAGGATCTCAATGCTCCCATTCGCGATCGAGAGACGGGGTTGAATCGGCTCGATCGAGCGCTCTCCATCGACGCTCCGGCGCAGCCGGTCGGCGGAGTCGAACGTACCAAGGAATTCGATGATCTTGCGGGTAGGGAACGCAACGATCCAGGTGCCGGCGGTGGCGCGCTCGAGCACCTCCGCTGGTCGGATCCACAGGGCATCCACGAGTTCGTTCCCATCGATCGAAGGGTCGAGACCACCCGGAACGCCTGCAGCGAAGAACCGTGTGTCGAACCGAATCGGCAGCGGCGCCGGCGTGATCCAATTCGCGAAGTACCACAGTGAATCGCCGGCGAAGCGTTCGCCTCGTTCGATGACGTTCGAGAAGACGTCCTGGCCCGACGGCCGGTTTGCGGTGACGGCGGTCCCGGTCTCCAAGAGCCAGAACCCGGTCTCCTCGACCAGTTCCCGCAGGGCGGCGGCCCGCCAGGGTGCGAGGTCGGGGTCCCTCGATACGATGCCGCGGCTCAACGGTCCCGCCCCGTCGTCCTCGTCGACCGCACCGCCGGGAAACACCCACGCACCGGCCATGAACCGCGCCGAGGGCGTGCGCTGAACCATGAGCACTTCGAGTCCCGGCTCGGTGTCGCGGACCAGGCATACCGTCGCCGCTTCCCGGAGGGGGCTACTCACGGAATTATGGTCCAGCGGTTCGCCGAACGGGCGATGAACCACCGCCGAATCGTCTCGCGAACGGCAGGAATGAGGAGGAGGAAGCCCACTGCGTCCGTGAGCAGGCCCGGCGTGAGGAGGAACGCCCCTGCGAGGAGAATCATCGCTCCGTGGGCGAGGGACGCTGCAGGGAAGGCACCCCGTTCGAACTCGAGCCGGACCCTCCGAATCGTATCCCGTCCCTGTCGGGTCACGAGCCAAGATCCGATGAAAGCGGTGGCGACAACGAGCCCAATGGTCCACCAGATGCCGACTGCCTGGCTGAACGCGACCAAGAGGGCGATCTCCACGATCGGGACCACCACGAACGCACCAAAGAGTATCCACCGCCAACGCATCGAGCCGAGCATACCGGTACCGGTAGTCTGCGGACATGGAGCTTCGCGATCTGCCCTCGGTCGATGCGCTCGCCGGCGATCTCTTTGCCGACTTCGATCTGCCGCGCCCGGTGATCGTCTCGGTTGCTCGGGATGCCATCGACGAAGCTCGCTCCGCTATTCAGTCCGGGTCGCCCGCAGACCCGGGGCCAACCGCGGCTCGCCGTCTTCGTGCACTGTCATCTGCCCGACTCCGCGCCGTCATCAACGCCACCGGCGTCCTCCTGCACACGAATCTGGGTCGCGCACCCATCGACGACACGAACACCCCCTTCTTCAGCAATCTCGAGTTCGATCTCGAGAGCGGCGAGCGTGGCAACCGGGCGAGCTACCTCCACACACTCATCGCATCAACCGTCGGCGCCGAAGCGGCACTCGCTGTGAACAACAACGCCGGCGCTCTGCTTCTCTCCCTGGCCGCGCTCGCTGGACGGGACGGGCGCGGTCGCGGTGTCGCGAGGCGAACTGATCGAGATCGGAGGCTCGTTCCGGCTCCCGGATCTGATGGCCGCGTCCGGTGCTCACCTCGTGGAGGTGGGGACGACGAACCGGACGAGGGAGAGCGATTTCGTTGACGCTCCCGGCACCATCGAGGCCGTCCTCAAGGTTCATCCGTCCAACTACCGAATCAAGGGGTTCACGGAAGAAGTTCCATTCTCGAAGATGGCCGATATCGCACACAGACTGGATGCGCCGTTCATCGCGGACATCGGGAGCGGCCTCCTCGACGAGTCCACCCCGTGGTTGGAGGGCGGTCCCCCGGAGTGGCTCGCTCATGAACCCGCCGCCCGTCAAGTTCTCGAGCAGGGTGCGGAGGTCGTGCTGTTCTCCGGTGACAAGCTCCTCGGTGGTCCACAAGCAGGGATCGCGGTCGGGAGACGGAGTTCCATCGAACGTATGGCGAAGCATCCCATCGCCCGAGCCGTCAGGGTCAATGCTGCCACGATCGCCTCGCTGACAAGCACGTTCGAGGCCTACGCCTCCGGGCGGGCTGCCACCATCCCGTTCTGGACGATGGCGACCGCACCGGCCGAGGATCTCCGTCGCCGCACCGCCGATGTCCTCCGCAGCTCGGGAGCGATCGGCTCAATCGTCGACGGTGAGTCGCTTCCCGGCGCCGGTTCGGTCCCGGGACGTACGATCCCGACCCCGGTGCTCCGGCTCGACGGCGTCGACGAGAGGGTCTGGACGGCGCTTGCCCATCACGATCCTCCGGTCGTCGCAGCTCGAAGAGACGGAGCGACCGTCGTGAATCTCCGGTCCGTCACTCCTGACGAGGACTCGATCGTCGCCGCAGCGCTGGCGTCTCTCTGATGCCGATCATCGGAACGGCCGGTCACGTCGACCACGGGAAGTCCACGCTGGTACAGGCTCTCACCGGGCGCGATCCCGATCGGTGGGCGGAGGAGAAGGAGCGAGGGCTGACCATCGACCTCGGCTTCGCCTGGACTCGTCTCGGCGATGAAGTGGTCGGCTTCGTAGACGTGCCGGGACATGAACGATTCATCAAGAACATGCTCGCGGGCGTTGGCGGTCTCGACGTTGCCCTCTTCGTGGTGGCGGCCGACGAGGGGTGGATGCCTCAATCTGAAGAACACCTCGCGGTTCTCGACCTGCTCGAAGTTGGCCATGGGGTCATCGCACTCACACGGGTGGATCTCGCCGACTCGGAACTGATCGAACTCTCCACCATCGACATCGCCGAGCACGTGGAAGGAACGGTCGCCGAGTCGTGGCCCGTCGTCGAGGTTTCGGCGACGACCGGGACCGGTATGGACGAACTCATCGCATCGCTGGTCGACGCGCTCGCCGAGGCCGGCGCGCCGCGGAACCTCGGGCGCCCCCGGATGTGGATCGATCGGGCATTCGCGATCTCAGGGGCAGGTGTCGTCGTCACCGGCACTCTCGTCGACGGTTCGATCTCGGTCGGCGATCGGCTGCAGTGTTTCCCCGGCGGAACGGTTCGGCTTCGGAGTCTCCAGTCACACGAGACCGATCACGACACGCTCGGGCCCGGCACTCGGACCGCCGCGAATCTCGTTGGCATCGATCGGAGCGACCTTGATCGGGGAACATTGCTCGCTCAAGCCGATTCGATCGGAATGACCAACCGGTTCCTCGCGCTCCTCAGGTTTCCGCCACGCTCCGAGGACGAGATCAGCGATCGAGGGGCCTATCACGTCCACCTTGGAACGACGACGATCCCTGCTCGGATCAGGATCCTGAAAGACCATACGCTGCCCGCGGTGATCGTGACGACGACATCGCCCGTCCCACTGACCATGGGTGACCGTTTCATCTTGCGAGACACCGGCCGACGGCACGTCGTCGCAGGCGGCACGGTCCTCGATCCGCTCCCGAGACCGAGGCCGTCGCCACACGACGTCACCTCTCTCTCTTCGGCGGTGCTCGGGTCCCCTTCGGATCGCGCCGATGCGCTGGTCGCTGTGCACGGATCGATCGACGTGGGAGTTGTGCGCCGGTCATCGGGAGGAGGGGCACCATCGTCGGTCGTCGCCATCGGTACCACGTACCTCTCACCCGTTGCCTTTGAGCAGCGGGGCAGGGAGTTGGAGACGTCCGTCGACGAGTACCACGACGAGCACCCCCTCCGCCCAGGTCTTCCGAAGTCGGAGGCCTCCTCGCGCCTTGGCGGAAGCACAGACCTCGTGACCAAACTCGTCGACGCAAACCCGGATCTTGTCGAGGAAGGACCCGTCATCCGTCGGAGAGCGTTCGCACCCGAACTCACGGTGGCAGAGACGGAAGCCTGGGATGCGGCCCGCTTGGTCCTTGCCGGCGATCTCGCAGTTCCTCGCGCCTCCACGCTCGGAATCTCGGACGAGGTACTCCATGCCCTCATACGTCGAGGTGACCTCGTACGGATCGCCGACGACCTCATCCTCCTACCGGGTCAGGTGGAGACGATTACGTCCAGACTCTCAGCGCTGCCCGATGGATTCACGGTGGCAGCGTTCCGGGACGAATTCGGCCTCGCCCGCCGGCACGCCGTGCCCCTGCTCGAATGGCTTGACGCGGAAGGCAGGACTCGCCGTGACGGAAACGGACGTTCGGTCAGGCGTTGAAACGGGCTTTCTGCTGGCGACGTTCCGTCTCAGTGAGACCTCCCCAGATCCCGTACGGTTCCCGGATCGTCATCGCATACTCCAGGCACTCGCTTCCGACCGGGCAGACCTTGCAGACCGACTTCGCTCTGATCTCCCTCCGCTCCCGCTCTTCCTTGCGCTCGGTCACGTTGGGTGGGAAGAAGAGATGTGAATGGCTGCCACTACAGGAAGCAATCGGTTGCCAGGTACGATCGAGCGTCGTCACGATGAATGCCCTCCAAGGTGGTCGAGAGTCGAAGCCGAGATGAATGTAGAGGCAGGAAGCCACCGGCGCCAGGGAAATTGTGGAAACATCATCAGTTTTCGCGATCGTTTTTCGCGTTCTCAGTTGATCCGGTCGTCCCTGCCGACTCACGCGCCCCGGATCGAGGCGACTTCGAGCACGACTCCGTCGACGCCCGTCACCGCAACAGCAGTCCCGGCAGCGATGCTCTCGCCGCTATCCGTTCTCCCACGCCAGCGCCCATCGTCGACCACAACGATGCCGTCGGGATCGAACGCGGTCTCAGCCGCGCCGCTTCTGCCAACCAGGTACTCCCTGCTGATCGACGCGATCGAGAATCGAGACCTCACGATCGACGTCAACCCGACACCGTAGAACAGTGCTGCTCCAGCGACGATCGCGACAACGATCCACCACATGGGGGCGAACTGGGGTCGGGCCGCGGTGAAGGTCATCCCCCCAGCAAGAAGCACGACCGTCCCCACGGCGCTGCGCCAGCTGAGCTGGTTTCGTTGGAAGTCCCATGTGTAGAGAAACATCCCTGCGACGACTCCGCCGACCGACGGCCAGGACATCGGCAGCATGGCGAGTCCGTATCCGGCCACCAGAAAGGCCACCACCGAAGCGGCCGCGGTAACCCCAGGGCCTGCGGCGTAGAACTCGAACGTGGCGGCGATGATCCCCGCAACGAGGAAGAAGAGCGTCGTTTCGGGCCGTGACGCGAGTCGGAGGAAGCGATCCAAGAGTCCCGGCTTCACGAAACGGACCGGTCGGGAAGGCGAGGCGACCTCGGTTCCGTCCTCCAGGACAACTCGCTCTGCTGTGGAGATCTCGAACACGGCATCCCCGCGAACGATCGAAGCGCCGTCGAGTCCAACGATCAACTGGCCGACCGTGGGAACGACGTAGTCGACATACCCCGGTATCGAATCCTCTATGACCGCCGACTCGGAGCGGAGGACGTCGGTGGTCGCTTTCGCAGTAGCCCGGCGGTCCGCCTCGGTCGCGCCGGGGAATCGATCGATCCGGAGCGGTACGGTCTGTCCCCCCTTCGCCACCGTCGGCTCGAGATAGCCGATGCGGGTTCCCGGCGCCGCGGCGCCAAGATCGGCAATGTTGAGCATGCTCCCGGCCCCTCCGTATGCCACGGCAGGAAGGGCCCCGATCCACACCACGACCGGGGCTTCAGCCTCGCCGATCGCCGCGTAGAGCGGTCCGGGCTCACCGGAGGAGATTCCGGGAGCATCGACCTGGAGAACGAACAAATGGGCGGGCGTGTCCGCCAGCGTCTCCGCCGCGAAGTCGAGAAGACGCTGATCGAACGGGTTCTTGAGCTCAACGACGACAACGGGAAGATCGTCGTCCTGCGCTTCTGCAACACCCGTCAGGGTGATGGCAGCAACAAGAAGCGCAGAGAGAAATCCAATTCGGAGAACCACGGGGCGATGCTACGAGTCACCGCGTCGTTGAGTAGGCAAGTGATTGGCACTGAGTCCTGAGGCCCGGGTACGGACGCCGCAGCCGTCCGCCGGACTACGCTTGCTACCCATGCCACGCGTACTGGTTGTTGCCGACGATCCCTGGGTGCGGAACCAGGTTCACGCCGCTCTGAGCGTCGGTGCAAACGAATTGATCGATCACGATGATCCCGCCACTGCTGCGGCCACAGCGAACGACGAGTCCGTCGACGTGGCGATCGTGGACCTCCAGGTCGCTTCCATGGGAGGCATGGCCGTAACGCGTGCCATCCGTGACCGGGAACATCCCGTCCCGGTCATCATCCTCCTCGATCGAGATGCGGACACGTTCCTCGCCGGTCGGTCTGGAGCCAACGCGTGGGTCACGAAGCCGTTCACGGCGTCGTCGCTCAGGAGCGCAGTTGCCGACGTCACCGGAGCGACGTGACGGAGCGTTCGGAACTCCCGAGATCCAACTTGACTGGACTTCGACCGTGACATCCGAGCAGTTGATCTACATCGGCATCCTCGCCGTCTGCACGATTTCATCCGGCTTCTTCTCCGGCTCCGAAACGGCTCTCATAGGAATATCGAAGGAGCGCGTGCATCAACTCGCTGCGGAGAGCAAGGCCGGTCGGCGCATCGAGCAGCTCCTCACCAACCCGGAGCGCACACTCTCGACGCTGCTGGTCGCCAACAACATCGTCAACGTCCTCGCTGCCGCGGTCGCCACAACACTCTTCATCGGACTGGTCGGAGAGACATGGGGGCCGTGGCTCGCAACGGCAGCCGTCACGGCGGTGATCCTCGTGTTCGGAGAGATAACGCCGAAGACTCTTGCCAATCGATATCCGGAGCGTTTCTCTCTCGCGGTTGCTCCAGCGATCTGGCAGTTGTCGCGAGTCCTTGCCCCACTGGCGTCGTTCTTCGGTGCTATCACACGTGGCATTCTGCGACTCCTCCGCATCCCGGTGCGCGGCGGCGGGGACATCGTCACCGACGCCGACATTCGGGCGCTTGCTGAGCTCGGCCACCGCGCTGGCCAAATCGAAGGGGTCGAACGAGAGATCATCGACGCTCTCTTCGACCTTGCCGACCGTCCGATACGAGACGTGATGACCCCGCGCGTCGACATCGTCACGTTGACCGTCCCGGTGTCGATGGACGAGGTGAGAGGGGCCGTCGCGGCGACCGGCCACTCCCGATATCCGGTGACCCGCGGCGATCTCGACGACCTCGTCGGAATCCTCTTCGTCAAGGACCTTCTCCAGCGCACGGAGGAGACCTCACCCGACCACATCGTTGAGCTCCTCCGTCACCCGCTCTTCATCCCGGAGACCGCCACGATCCTCGGCGCCTTGACCGACATGCGAGAACGCAAGTTCACTCTCGCATGCGTCGTCGACGAACACGGAGGCATCGAAGGTGTCGTTACCGCCAAGGATCTTCTCGCTGAACTCGTCGGGGAGCTCCAAGACGAGTACGACCCGGGCCTCCCTTCCATGGTCCGTATCGGTCCGATGCATTGGGTCGCCGACGGTCGACTTCCGATCGAGGATCTCGCGAACGAGATCGACCGACCGCTGCCCGAGGGGCCGTACAGCACCATTGCCGGCTTCTTCATGACCATCGCAGGGCACGTGCCTCACGAAGGCGACGCGGTTCGCCTCGACGGGCTTCAGCTCACAGTGCTCGAGATGGACCGGAATCGGATCGACCGAATCGACATCTCCATCATCTGAGCGAGGGCCAAGCGCCAGGACGAGAACCGGGGTACAATCCCCGCATTCGGGACGTAGCGCAGCTTGGTAGCGCGCATCGTTCGGGACGATGAGGTCGCCGGTTCAAATCCGGCCGTCCCGACTCATCGGAACCCCGCCCTAGCGGCGGGGTTTCGTCATTTCCGGTCGAGGAGGAGCTCGGCGAGTTGGACGGCATTCAAAGCTGCACCCTTGCGCAGATTGTCGCCGACAACCCAGAGACTGATGCCACCACTCTCACCAACGGTCCCGCGAACGCGGCCGATGAGCACGTCATCGATCCCCGCGGAGTCCAGCGGTGTAGGGACGTGATCGTCCGACCAGAGCTGTGCGCCGGGAGCGCTCACAAGCACGTCCTGTGCCTCTTCGAGCGAGAGCGGCCGGTCGAAGAACATCGTCGCAGCGATGCCATGGCCAACCACGGTGGGAACCCGAACGCACGTGGGCTCAACCCGGATCGCAGGAGCCTCGAGGATCTTCCTCGTCTCGTAGACAAGCTTCCACTCCTCGTCGGTGTAGCCCTGCTCGGTGATCGCCCCGGCCATCGGAAGCACGTTGTACCCGATCGGCCGCTGGTACAGCGTTCCCCCAGGATCCTCCCAGCCGCCGTGACGGAGTGAGCTCCGATCCCGACCGAACCACTCGTTCTCGTGTTCGAGGGTTGCGATGCCCTGCTGGCCCGATCCGGAGGTCGCCTGGTACGACATCGCGACCATACGATCGATGCCTGCCACCCGGTGCAGAGGTCCGGCGGCCATCATCAGCGCCATCGTGGTGCAGTTGGGGTTCGCAACAATCCCCTGATTGTGTTCGATGGCATCGTCGTTGACCTGGGCCACGACGAGCGGCACGTCGGGGTCCATCCGAAATGCCGAGGAGTTGTCGATCACGGTCGCACCTGCGGCAGCGAATCGAGGTGCGTGTTCCTTGGAACGGCTGCCGCCCGCTGAGAAGAGAGCGACGTCGATCCCTGAAGGATCGGCCTCGTCCAGGTCCTCAACCGTGATCGAACCCCACGGGGTCTCGACAACAGTCCCAGCTGATCGTGCGGAGGCGAGCAAACGGAGACGCTCGACGGGGTAGTCGCGTTCGGCGAGGATGGCTTGCATCGTTCGCCCGACCACGCCGGTGGCTCCAACAACGGCAACCGAGGGGTTGGCGAACCTCTTCATGATTCCTCTCCAATGAGACCTCGGTGAAGCGCTTCTATCGCTGTTTGTGTGTCCTCACCGTGGACAACGCAACTGATGCGAATGGTCGACGTTGAGATCATCTCAATGTTGACGCCCTCGTCGGACAGTATGCGGAACATCGTGGCTGCCACACCGGACTCGGACTTCATACCCGCACCGACGACCGTGATCTTCGAGATGTCCGTATCGACATCGACTCCAATAGCACCGATCTCGCTTGCGACCCGCTCGGCGACCTCAGCGGCCAGGGCCGCCGACGTGGCCGGGACGGTGAATGAGATATCGGTAACGCCACGGCTCGAGACGTTCTGAACGATCATGTCGACGTTGACTCCGGCGGCTGCCATCGACTCGAAGACGGCCGCCGCGATCCCGGGTTGGTCGGGGACGCCGTGGACCGTCAGTTTCGCCCCGGAGTCGTCGTGAGCGATCCCTCGGATAATCGGTTCTTCCATCGTCTCCTCCTTGACCCACGTTCCTTCCCCGTCGTGGAACGACGACCGGACGTGGATGGGAATGTTGTAGCGGATACCGAATTCAACGCTTCTCGGCATGAGAACGCCTGCACCGGAATTTGCGAGTTCGAGCATCTCCTCGAAGGTCACCTCATCGAGTTTCCTCGCGGACGGCACGACCCTGGGATCGGCGGTGAAGACGCCGTCGACGTCCGTGTAGATCTCGCAAAGGTCGGCGCCGAGCGATGCGGCCAATGCAACGGCGGTGGCATCCGACCCGCCGCGGCCAAGTGTTGTCACGTCCTTGGAGTCGGGGCTAACGCCCTGGAATCCGGCGACGATCGCTACCTTGCCCTCATCCAGACTCTCTTGAACCCGGAACGCCCGGATGTCGACGATCTCGGCCCGGCCGTGTTCAGCGGTGGTCAAGATCCCGGCCTGGGATCCCGTGAAGCTGACCGCGGGCACGTCGTGCGCCTCGATCGCCATTGCGACGAGTGACATCGAGATTCGCTCGCCGGCGGTGAGGAGCATGTCCATCTCGCGCGGATGGGGGTGCTCGGAGATCTGGTGGGCAAGATCCACCAATTCGTCGGTGGACTTGCCCATCGCTGAGACGACGACCACGACGTCGTTGCCGTCCCGATGGGTCTCGACGACTCGTCGAGCGACTCTGCGGATCCGGTCTGCGTCGGCGAGCGATGTGCCCCCGAATTTCTGAACTACCAATGGCATGATCCGGGGAGTGTAGGAGGCGTCCTCCGGTGTGCCGCCATTGGAGGCCGTCGCATCGTTCCGCGGGCCCACGGCGCCGCCCCCGCGGACAGCAACCCTGGGTACGCATCCCCGTATGCGCGGCTGGGGGCCCGCGGTTCGCGGGCGCCCCCGTTCCGCGGGCCCACAGCGCCGCCGGCGGGGACAGCAACCCTGGGTATGCAGCGTGGGAGTCGTAGGAGGGGGTCGGCGTAGGCTTCTGGCGATGAGGCGTCTCCCCATCATCATCGCGGCCGTCGTCGCGACACTCCTCCTCGCCGCATGCGGCGGCACCGATTCGACCGCCACCACCACGCGTCCCGAGGTCCCCCTCAATATCGTCCCCAGCAACTACGCCCAGTTCCGGGGACAGCCGACCGCGTGCAGCGCCGTTGCCCCGGCACCGCTCTCCCCGATGGAGTTCGACGCACCGGCCGACATGGCGCTCGACCCATCCACAGCCATCCGCGCCACGATGTCGACCTCGTGCGGCGATCTCGAAATCGAACTCGACCCGGGGATCGCGCCCGAGACCGTGAACTCCTTCGTATTCCTCTCCACGGAGGGTTACTTCGACGGCACCGCATTGCACCGCGTCATCCCCGGTTTCGTTGCCCAAGGTGGCGACCAGACGGCAACCGGAACCGGCGGGCCCGGCTACACGATCCCCGACGAGTTCCCTTCGCCAGGCATGGGCTACGAGCGCGGAACCCTCGCGATGGCGAACGCCGGTCCGGGTACGACCGGGAGCCAGTTCTTCATCGTGGTCGAAGACACCGGATTGCCCCCGCAGTTCACGATCTTCGGTCGCGTGGTCGATGGCTTCGACGTCCTCGACCGTCTCCAGGAAGTCCCGCTCGGTATGGCGCCGGGGAGCCCCGATCCGACCGCCAGCACACCCCTCGAGACGATCTACGTCAACACCGTCACCATCGACAGGTGACACAAACGTCTGAAGACCGACGCACCGTCGTGTTGACCTCGGATTCGATCGGTGAGCAGGTCCGGTAGCCTTGCGATCATGGCAACCGACAAGCGAGACCGTCAGCGAGCGAACCGGGCTGAGAAGCAAGCCGCCGAGAACAAGATCAAACGACGTCAGCACGTCTTCTCTCTCGTCAAGCGATACGCGGGATACGCCGTGTTCATCGTCGTTGCGCTCCTCATCATCGCGTTCTTGACCTGACGTCGTGGCGGTCGACCTTCATCTGCATTCGTCCGCGTCCGACGGGACCGATGCACCGGAGATCGTCGTACGCAAGGCAGCCTCCATCTCGCTAGCGGCGATCGCTCTCACCGATCACGACACCCTGTCCGGGATCCCGGAAGCGCAAGCCGCCGCCCGCGACCTTCCCATCGAAGTCATCCCCGGCGTCGAACTCTCCGTCGATCACGGCGGCGTGAAGATCCACATGCTCGCCTACTTCATCGATCCGGGGCCGGGGCCGCTCCAGGATCGTCTTGAGGCCCTCCGGGTCGGGCGCGGTGTGAGGAATCACAAGATCGTCGAGCGACTCAACCGTCTCGGCTACGGGATCACGATGGAGGACGTGCTCCGGCATGCTGCCGGCGAAACCGTTGGCCGGCCGCACATCGCCGATGCTCTCGTCACGGCGGGGGCGGTCGGCGATCGCTCTCAGGCCTTCCGTGACCTGCTCGGCGACGGTGGCCCGGCGTACGTCGGACGTGATCGCCTCACCGCAATTGAGGCCATCACCTTCACAACCGAGTCCGGGGGTGTGACTTCGATCGCGCACCCCTGACGATCGATCCGGGTGACTCCACGCTGCGCTCCGTCTTCGAGGATCTTCGCGACGCCGGACTCGGTGGTATCGAGGCGTACTACTCGGAGCACCCGCCGCACATCCGCACCCAACTTGCACGCGTTGCCGCTGATCTCGGTCTCGTGGCAACCGGGGGCTCCGATTGTCACGGATCCGGGAAGCCGGGTCTCGAGATCGGTACCGGCCGTGGCGACCTCCTCGTCCCCGACTCGGCGCTCGAAGAACTCCGCGCTCGGAGGCCATAACAGGTCAACAACACGCATTCTGCGACCGATATACCCAGCAGAGCACGAAAGGGTTCTGGTGATTCAACACCTGTCGGCCGGTCGAGCGCCGATCGAGTATCAGGCGATTCGCGTTGCCTTCCATGGGATTCGCGCCGTCACGGCCGCAGTCATCGGCATCGTCGCTGTGGCCTTCGCCGCATTCGACTCCGCGACGTACACGATCCCATACGCCATTGGCGCGGGCATCGTCCTCGCCGATGCTCTCTATCGGCAAACTCGGGGAGACTCTGCCGGTCCGCCGCTCCTCATCGACTTCACCGTCATCGGCTCCGCGATGGTCATCGGGGGGGCATCCTCATCCGTGGAGGTCGCCGCACTCGCCTACAGCATCGCTGCGATCGCTCTGCTCCTCCCCGCCCGCCAGACGGGGCTCTTGATGGTCTACGCACTCGGGTGGGCGGCGGCAGTCCTAGCCATGGGCGGATCGGGTCTCCTGCCCGCCACGGGTCGCGGCGCCTTCGACGCCTTCGTGACGATCGTGCTGCTCGTCGACGTCGCGGCGCTCATGTCAGGAGCCACCCGCCATCTGCTGCAGGCACAGGATCGCCAGCAGAAACTCCTCGAGCAGGAACGACGGAGCGTCGAGGTCAAGAACGAATTCGTTTCCATGGTGTCTCACGAACTCCGCACGCCAATCACCGGCATCTCGGGCTTTTCCGAGACGTTGCGCGAGCACTGGCGTGACCTACCGCCGTCGGAGGTAGACGAATTCCTCACCATCCTGCGTGGTGAGTCCGACCACCTCGCGAATCTCGTCGAGGACATCCTTGTCATCCCCCGCCTCGACGCAGGACAGCTGCGGTTCCATCTCGAACCGGTTGGTGTCTTCGAGATTGCCGAGTCGGTCACCGAGATGGTCCTCGACCCCTCTATTCCGGCGGAGATCGACGTGCCGGTCTATGTGAAGGTGTGGTCGGACCCCGTGCGACTCCGGCAGATCCTCCGAAATCTCGTGGAAAACGCCCGCAAGTACGGGGGCAACGAGATCTACATCTCCGGTGAGGAGCGTCGCGAGGGGACCTACACCGTGATCGTCGCCGACAACGGCTCCGGCATCGCCGAAGCCGACCGGCAGCGCATCTTCGAACACTTCGAGCAACTGTCCAAGGGCGACGCCAGGCTCGAGCAGGGCGTCGGGCTTGGCCTCCCGATCGCACGCAAGCTGGCGCGAGCCATGGGAGGGGACCTCTGGTACGAGGATCGTTTCCCCGTCGGAGCCGCCTTCTGCTTCGATGTGGACATCGTGAAGGAGGCGGAGGAGTTGTCCGATTCTCTCGAGGTCGAGGTTGGCGCAGGCCGGTAACCTCACCGGATGCTCCCGTACAACATCGATCACGTGGCTATCGCGGTTCACGATCTCGACGCAACGCTCGCGAACATGAAAGCGCAATACGGAGCCGAGCCGGTGTCCCGCGAGGTCGTCGAGTCCCAGGGCGTCGAGGAGGCGATGGTTCCGATCGGCGGTTCGTACGTCCAGGTTCTCCAGCCCCTGACCTCCGAGTCTCCGGTCGGACGTTTCCTGACCAAACGCGGTGAGGGCCTGCACCATGTTGCATTTGCCGTACCGGACATCGATGCCGCTCTCGATCACCTGGAATCCACCGGTACTCGCTTGATCGACACGAAGGCCCGGCTCGGCGGAGGCGGTCACCGCGTCGCATTCGTTCATCCCTCCGCGTTCGCCGGTACCCTTGTCGAACTCGTTGAAGGAGCCACGTGACCAGGATTACTTCCATCAAGGGAGGCGCTGACCCATGCGTGGCGGCGGCCATCGCTGCCACGGTCGCTCATCTCGAGGATGCCGACGCCGAGACAAGGGCAACCCGCCCTCCGGTTCCGAGGCCCAGCCACTGGGTGCAGTCGAACCGGCCGCGGGAGAGTCCGACCCCCCTCCCGTCGCACCTCTACGACGCAGCGCCGTGGTCCGATCTCGGAGACGCCACCGAGTAGTGCTCTCCGAACGACCAGGAATCGGCCCTGATCGCTCCGGGTAGCATCGTGGTGAACGCCACGAAAGGGCTGCAATGGCCACGATCATCTCTTCGATCGCCAGGACCCCCATCGGTAGGTTCCGGGGCGGTTTCACACCACTCACCGCAATGGACCTCGGCGGTTTCGCGATCGCCGCGGCCCTTGATCGGGCCGGCCTCGCCGGTGACCAGATCGACGAGGTTCTCTTCGGGCACGTCATTCAGAGCGGCCAGGGACAGATCACGTCGAGACAGGCAGCGTTCATGGGCGGTATCCCACTGACGGTTCCGTCGACCACGATCGACAAGGTCTGTCTCTCGGGAATGGCCGCGATCGGAGATGCCGATCTTCGAATCAGGGCGGGCGAGTCCAAAGTCGTGATGACCGGTGGAATGGAGTCGATGACCAACGCCCCGCACCTTCTTCCCGGGCGCGTTTCGGATTCGGATACGGCGATGCCGTTCTGATCGACTCCCTCAATCAGGACGGTCTGAGGTGTGCCTTCGACGACGTGCTGATGGGTCAGTCGACGGACGAGCGGAACGCCGAGTTCGGAGTGAGCCGCGCCGAGCAGGACGAATGGGCCGCCATGAGTCACGCACGGGCGATCGCCGCCACGGAATCCGGCGCATTCGACGATGAGATCGTCCCGGTTCAGGTTCCACAGCGCAGGGGTGACCCGATCGTCATTGAGCACGACGAGGGAATGCGCCCCGGCACGACCGTCGAGTCGCTGGGGAAGCTACGCCCGGCGTTCGTAGAGGACGGATCGGTGACCGCGGGGAACGCGCCACAGATCTCGGACGGGGCGGCTGCGCTCATCGTCGCCGACCGCGACGCCGCCGAAGAATTGGGGATGCCCATCATCGCCGAGATTCTCGCCTACGGACAAACCGCAGGGCCCGATACGAGTCTGCACGCCCGGCCTGCTGAAGCAATGGAAGTGGCTCTTGCGCGGGCCAACCTCAAGGCACGGGATCTCGACCTCGCCGAGATCAACGAGGCCTTCGCAGCCGTGTCGCTCTACTCATCGACGATGCTCGGCATTCCCTTCGATCGCGTGAATGTGAACGGTGGCGCCATCGCCCTCGGGCACCCGCTCGGCGCCTCCGGCGCACGCATCGTCGTGACGCTGATCAACGCCCTCCGGGCGCGAGGTGGCGGCATCGGCGGCGCCGCCCTCTGTGGTGGTGGCGGACAGGGCGACGCACTGATCGTGAAGGTGTGATCGACATGCCGATGGATCAACCGGCAGACCGGAATCTGGCCCTCGAACTCGTTCGCGTCACCGAGGCCGCAGCGATAGCTGCAGCGAAGTGGCAGGGCCGCGGAGACAAGAACCGCGTCGACCAGGCCGCGGTCGACGCGATGCGCCACATGCTTGCGACCGTAGACGTCGATGGCACCGTCATCATCGGCGAGGGCGAGAAAGACGAAGCCCCGATGCTGTTCAACGGCGAGGTCGTCGGGAACGGGCAAGGTCCGAAAATGGACATCGCCGTCGATCCGGTCGACGGGACACGACTCACCGCGCTCGGCATGCCGGGTTCGCTTGCCGTTATCGCCATGGCAGACCGAGGTTCCATGTATGCACCGGGTTCACTCGTCTACATGGACAAGATCGCCGTCGGAGAAGAGGCCGCAGGAATGGTCGACATCGACGCCCCGGTCGAGCACAACCTCAGACAGGTAGCGAAGGCCAAAGGCATGGACGTCGACGAAGTCACTGCCGTGATCCTCGACCGACCGAGGAACGAGGCGTGCATCAGGCAGGTGCGCGCCGCCGGTGGACGGATCGCCTTGATCGGAGACGGGGACATCTCCGGGGCTATCTCAACCGCGAAGAGCGACAGCGGGATCGACATCCTGCTCGGAATCGGCGGCTCACCCGAGGCCGTTACGTCCGCGTGCGCCCTCGGGGCTCTGCACGGGGATCAGCAGTGCAGGCTGTGGCCCCGTGACGAGAGCGAACGTCACTATGCCCTGGATCACGGCCTGGATCTCGAACAAGTGCTGACCATTGGTGATCTCGTCGACTCGGACAACACGTTCTTCGCCGCGACCGGCGTGACCTCAGGCCCGCTCCTGAGCGGTGTTCGCTTCTACGGTAACCGCGTCGAGACTCACTCGGTCGTGATGCGATCGACGTCCGGAACCATCCGATTCGTCGAGAGCATCCACCGCCTCGACTGGCTCGACGACGTGCACACGATCGCCTGACCCCCGGCCCGCGGTCCTTGACTTGCGGCCTCTCCTACCGACAGCTGGCAGCTGATAGCTCACGACCCACGACGGGGGAGCTGGTGACTCCGGTCTCCGCTACTCCGTTGCTCCGATGCTCACCACCAGGCGCTCGAGGGTTTCGTCGTAGAGGGGAGCAACCTTCGACCAGTCGTACTGCCGCACGGTCATCCCGAGTTCAGTCGCGATCGCTGTTGCCGCCTTGCGGTGATCGATTGTCCACTGCACCTTCTCGACCAAGTCGTCAAGGTCTTCGTAGAGGCAGCGCTCCTGGTAGGCCTCCGGGATTCGGTCGGGGTAGACGAGGCGGTTGGGGAGAACGGGGAAAGCGCCGGCGGCCATCGCCTCGACGATCGCTATGCCGAAGAACTCGTGATGCGCTGTCGAGATCACGATGTCTGCGCGTCGCAGGATGTCGGCGTATTCGTCGTCGGGAAGAAAGCCGTGGGCGACGAGACGGTCGCCGAGCAGGTCGGGAAGGCGATCGAAGGACTCCGGAGCGGAAACGAATTGCTCCCCGACCACGGCGACCACGAAGTCAACATCCCGGAAGATGAGTGTCTCGATCAGTTCAACGAATTCGTCGGGCCCCTTGTCGTGCTCCCACCGCTGGTTCCACAGAATGAGCGGGGCGCCGTCTCGGCTCGATCGCTGCACGGCGGCGATCCGGGCGAGGCCGACACCGACCGGGAGCACGATCGACCGGGCCTCGACATCGGGGACTTGGGCCCCGTGCGGATGATCGGGGAACTGGCGGAGGAAACGCTCTGCCTCCTCGAAGAACAGCGAGCGGTGGAACTCGGAATTGAAGATCGGCAGGTCGGCGACGGCGGCGGTCGACCAGTTGACCATCGGGTAGGTCTGATCGGGCCGGTCGAGCGGGGAGAGCGGGTACGAGAACTGGTTCTCGTGGAAGTACACCGCCACCGGAGCGCCACCGATGGAACGGCGAGCCGCCCCGATGAAGGCCGGGACGTTCATCATCGAGGAGGCGAGGACCACATCGGGTGGCGCATCGAGAGTCTCGGTGACTGCGTATGCCAGGGTCAAGTGTGCGCCATGCATCCGCCACTTCCAGAAGCGGGCCTCATGACTGATGATCGTGACGTCGTTGGCACTGTTCGCCTGGTAGCCATCGGCCCAGGCACGGTGCGAGCCGCCGTAGTAGGGCTCGACGAGAAGGATCTTCACCCGTTACAGCTCTATGCGCCCGGACAGCGCGCGGCCGAGCGTGATCTCGTCGGCGTAGTCAAGGTCTCCTCCAACGGGCAACCCGGAAGCGAGTTGGGTCACGGTGACGCCGAGAGGCTTCAGCATCCGGGCGAGGAACATCGCCGTCGCATCACCCTCGAGGGTCGGATTCGCCGCAACGATGACCTCCGTGACATGCTCCGCACCGACGCGGTCAAGGAGTTCCTTCGCCCTGAGTTGATCCGGGCCGATCCCCTCGATTGGAGATATCGCTCCGCCGAGCACGTGGTACCGGCCAGTGAATTCCCCGGTCTTCTCGATCACCGGGATGTCCTGCGCTCGCTCGACGACGCATATGACGGACGTATCACGTCGAAAATCGCGGCAGAACGAACACTCCTCTTCGGCGGTCACGTTGTAGCAACGCGAACAGAGTCGGACTTCGCGCCGCATCGACGTGATCGCCTCGGCGAGCCGAACAGCATCGGCCTCCTCGGAATTGAGAAGATAGAACGCGAGCCGCTCGCGCTCTTCCGACCGATCCCGGGAAGCCGGGCCAGTTCATCGACGAGGCGCTGTACCGGCGGTTCGAACATCAGCCGAGGAGACCTCCGAGATCCATTCCGCCTGCGACGCCGCCCATCGAGTCTGCCGCATCCTCCGACGCGGCAGCAAGCGCCTGGTTGACCGCAGCGACTACCAGATCGCCGGCCATCTCCGGATCCTCAGGGTCAAGGACCACCGGGTCGAAATCAACCGAGACGAGCTCACCCGATCCGCGCACGACCGCTTTGACCACACCGCCGCCTGCAGTGCCCTCATACGTCCTGGCGGAGAGCTCGACCTGTGCAGCCTCGATCTGCGCCTGCATCTGTTGCGCCTGTTGCATCAACTGGCGCATGTCCTTCGGCATCTTCTGTGACATGGGAAGGAGAGTAGATCAGTAGCAAGTAGAACGTGGCAAGTTGGAAGCGGCACACGGTGAAGCACTGCTCTACCGCTCTCCTGCTCTACAGCTCTACCGCTCTACAGCTCTACCGCTCTACTGCTCTACTCTCTGGCCCAATGACTCGTTACCAGGCTCTCTATCGGAAATATCGACCGCAGCGGTTCGATGAGGTGATCGGACAAGACCACGTGATCGGAACACTTACGCGCGAGGTCACGGACGAGAGGGTCGCCCACGCCTATCTCTTCGCGGGCCCTCGCGGAACCGGCAAGACGACAACAGCCCGCCTACTCGCGAAGTCACTCAATTGCACCGACCGGGCGGCCGACGGCGAGCCCTGCAATGATTGCCCCTCGTGCGTCGGGATCACTGAGGGGACCTCGCTCGACGTCATCGAACTCGATGCGGCGTCGCACAACAAGGTCGACGACGTCAGGGAGATCCGCATCAACGTGGGGACCGTCGCCGCCGCCGAAGGTGCTCGTCGGATCTACATTCTCGACGAGGCTCACATGCTGTCTCGTGCCGCCGGTAATGCCTTGCTCAAGACCCTCGAGGAGCCACCCGAACACGTCGTGTTCGTGCTCGCCACCACCGAGCCGTACAAACTGCTCGACACCATCCGGAGCCGCTCACAGCGATTCGATTTCCATCCGGTGTCGTCTGAGACCCTCATCGGCTACCTCGGCGACATCGCGAACCGTGAGGACTTTGCCGCCGACCATGCCGGTCTCTCGATGATCGCCACTCACGCCCGCGGGTCTGTTCGAGACTCAATGAGCCTGCTCGAGCAAGTCGCCGCGTTGGGCGACGGCGCCGTCTCGGCAGAGGGTGTCACCCGAGCCCTTGGCCTGGCAGATGACGAAGCTTTCACCGGACTCGTGACCGCCATCTCCAACCAGGATGCTCCCGCAGCGCTCGGTCTCGTCGCCCAACTCGCCTCGCGGGGCGCCGACCTGCGCCGCTTCGTTGCCGACTCGCTTGGGTTCTTCCGTGGCATCTTCCTCGCCCAGTACGCACCGAACCTCGAAGAGATCACCGACGAACCGCCGGAGATCCTCGACGAATGGCGTCGGATGGCAAAGATCGTTCAATCGTCCGACGTGCTGCGCGCCATCGATCTGCTCTCCGAAGCACTCCTCCATCTCCGGCAGGGGCGCGAGGAGCGACTCATGCTCGAATTGGCGGTGATCCGATTGACCCGACCCGAGACGACGATCGACGCCGAGGCGCTCGCCGTGCGCATGGATCGCCTGGAACGAGACGTGAAGGCGGGAGCTGCGAGCTATCAGCCACCGGCTGCCGGCTCGAAACTGGCGACCGGCGACCGGCCACGGGAAGCAGCGGACAGCAGACAGCAGACAGCAGACAGCCCGGAGCCCGAACCGGTTGTCGTCGACGTGGACGCACCGTCCTCTTCCTCCCCCTCAGGGGGAGGTGCCGACGAAGGAGGCAGAGGGGGTCAAGCCCCAAAGGACGAAGAACCAACGCAAGACTCAGTACCGACTGCACCCGACGACGTTGGTTCCGCCGTCACGCTTGCTGAATTCTGTGCGGCTTGGCCGGTCATCGTCTCGCGAATCCGATCGGACCTAGGCGCTCGTCGGCACGCCTTCGTGAAGGTTGCCGAACCGCGGTCGATTGAGAACTCGGTCGCTGTGCTCACGATGCCTTCACACCAGCACTTCCATCTCGAGCAATTGAACGCCGATGAACAATTACGAGGCGCTCTCGAAGCCATCACCGCGGAGATCCTCGGAACCGCGATCTCCCTTGAGTTCCGGTCGGGCGATGACCCGACGCCGGCAGAGAAGGCCGTCGTGGACGAAACGCCACACCGGGCACCCGAGAAGGATGACCTCGAAGACGGCAAGGACCCCGAAGATCCGGCCGACATGGTCGCCGACTTGCTCGGCGGGAAGTTCGTCGAGGAGTAGGAATGCGCCTTGGGATCGACCTCGACGGTGTCGTCGCCGACTTCAATACCGGCTGGGTCGGTCGCTACAACGACGAATTCGGATCAAACGTGACCACCGACCAGGTCGACTCGTGGGACGCGATGGGCGACTTGACCCACTTCGAATCGATGGGAGCCTTCTGGCGTTGGGCGGCCAGAGGCAGTCACGGGTCCGTATTCAGACACCTCGAGACGTACCCGGGCGCCTTCGAGACGCTCACCCGTCTGAGCAAGCGTCACGAGATCGTGATCATCACCGCAAAACCCGATTGGGCGGTGCACGACACGTTCGCGTGGATCTCAGACCAGCGCATCCCAACCCGCGAGGTCCACGTGACCGAGGCCAAGTGGCGGGTTCCCTGCGACGTCTACCTCGATGACTCCCCGCGACAGATCGTCGAGCTTCACGCCAACCGTCCGGAGGCAACCGTGTGCCGGTATGTCCGGCCGTGGAACGAACCCGTATTCGGTACCAGGGACGTTCACGACTGGGACGAATTCGAGACGCTCATCGACACCCGCTGGTGTTGAGCCGTTTCGTCATCGCATCCCCCTGTCGGGTAACCTGCCGTCGCGGGTTTGGGCGAACACAGCGCCCCATCGACACAGGAGTACGAATGAGGAAGATGAATCTAATTGTCCTGGCCCTCGCCTTTGCATTGATTGCAGGTGCGTGTAGCTCGGACACCGAAGACACGACGACCACGGCGGCCGTCGCCGACGCGACGACAACCACCGAAGCGGCGACGACAACAACGGCCGCAGCGACGACGACCGTAACCGAGGCGCCTGCGTCCGACTTGGGAACGGCGGACAACCCGATCCGGGTGCTCTTCGTCCCATCGGTCGACGCTCAGGTCATCACGTCGGGCGGCGAAATCCTCGCCGACGCCCTGAATGCAGCCACCGGACTCGAATATGTGGTTGCCGTGCCTACCTCGTATGCCGCAACGGCAGAAGAGATGTGTGCGGCACCGGAAGGGACGATGGCCTTCATCCCCGGACTGCTGTACGTGCTCGCCTCCGACCTGTGCGGCGTCGACGTCTCGTTCAAGGCCGTTCGGTATGGCTACGACGTGTACTGGACCGAGTTCCTCGTCGCGAACGACAGTGATATCGCGTCGGTCGAGGACCTGGAAGGTCTGACCTGGGCCTACCCGGATGCAGGATCCACGTCGGGATACATGGTGCCGACGGTCATGTTCAGCGAGGAAGGTGCCACGGCGGGCGAGACCGTCGAAGCAGGGAGCCATAATGCCGCCGTGCTCGCCGTCTACAACGGCGACGCCGACTTCGGTACGGTGTTCTACAGCCCGTGGCTGAACACCGCAGACGGTGGCGAGCAGTGGGACGGGACCTCCGAGGACGCCGACATCCCGGCTGATCTGATTTCCAGTTGCGCCGTTACACCGGAGGACAGGCTGTTCTGTGGCGACTACCGGGTGCTCGACGCCAGGGCGAACGTCAGGACGGAAGCGCCGGATATCGTGCAGAAGGTCAAGATCGCCTTCATCTCGCCGCCGATCCCGAACGACACCCTGTCATTCGGTTCCGAGTTCCCGGCCGAGATGCGAGCTGAGATCGAAGATGCGCTCGTGGCCTTCGCTGCGGAGTGCGAGACCGATGAGAACTGCCTGTGGGACCAGTCCATCGGAAGCGCCGATTTCTACGGATGGACCGGCATCAATCCGGCCGCCGACGAGGAGTACGACTTCCTGCGTCAGATGGTCGCTCTCACGGGCTACACGCCGTAGACCGAAAACGCTGGGAGGGCCCGGGGTGCTTCCCCGGGCCCTCTCCCAACCCAGAGGCGACCAGGCCATGCTGAAGGTCGAGCACCTGACCAAGATCTACGACGACGGCACCCTCGCGCTCGACGACGTGAGCTTCGAGGTGCCGGATGGACAATTCCTGGCCATCATCGGACTGAGCGGATCAGGGAAGTCGACCCTGCTCCGGTGCATCAATCGCCTCATCGAGCCGACCGACGGGCGGATTCTGTGGAACGACGTCGACGTCACCGCAGCAGGTCAGGAAGACATGCGAAAGATCCGGCGCAAGATCGGGATGGTCTTCCAGCACTTCAATCTGGTCCACCGCTCGAAGGTGATCACCAATGTCATGTCGGGACGGTTGGGATACGTCAACCCTGCGATGAGTGTGGTCAACCGGTTTCCGAAGAGCGTCGTGGAGAAGGCCCACCAGCAGTTGGCGCGCGTTGGCCTCGAGGAGAAGGCGTACAGCAGGGCGGATGAGCTGTCCGGTGGCCAGCAGCAGCGTGTCGGCGTGGCGCGCGCCTTGATGCAGGACCCTGTGATCATCCTGGCCGACGAACCCGTTGCCTCACTCGACCCTGTCCTCGCCCACGGCATCATGCAGCATCTCGAGAGCATCAACCGGGAGGACGGTGTCATGGTCCTTTGCTCACTCCACTTCCTCGATCTCGTCCACCGGTACGCGGACAAGGCGATCGCGTTGAAGGACGGGAAAGTCGTCTTCGAAGGACCCCCACGCGATATCGACGACGACCGCTTCAAGGAGATTTACGGCAAGGAGGCCGAGCGCATTGGCTGACCGGCACGAGGAAGCCCAGTCGAACACGGAAGCGCCAGTGGCTTCTGAGACGAACGGTCGAAGCTCAAAGCCCTCGGGCAGACGATTCTGGGTCATCGTTCTGGCCATCGTGATCGGGATCGTCGTCTACGCCTACGCCTTCGAGACCACCGGCGTCAACCTCGACGAGATCCAAGACGAGACTCGTCAGGCGTCGCTTGTGCGCATCCTGCGCGCCGTCGCGCACCCTGATCTCCTCACGTATGAAGCCGTCGACACCAATCTCGACATCCAATTCATGTCGCCGTGCCCGCCCGGTGGATTCACACCCGAGGAGTCCGACGCCGGTGGCCCCCAGATCACCGTTGCCCCGTCGTGCGTCGAACCGGGTGGTGACATCACCGTTGCCGGCTCCGGATTCGACGCGAACCGCCGTGGTGACCTCCTCTACATCGCCACGTCCGGCGTCGAGATCAGGCTCGGAGACTTCCTGACCGACACGGACGGGCAGTTCACCGAGGTCGTCAGCACGAGGGAGCGGTCGAGTGACGAGCCCCAGACCATCAGGGCCGTGACCGCGGTCACGGTCGGGTCCATCTTCAACTGGCAACGTGTGCCCACGGGAGTGATCGACGCGAAGACGGGAGAAGAGGTGATCGTCACCTCACCGCGCATCTCAGACACCGCTTGGGACACCTGGGACAAGATCATCGAGACGGTGTTCCTCGCGTTTATCGCCACCACGATTGGCACCCTCATCGCCATCCCCCTCAGCTTCTTCGCCGCCCGAAATCTCATGAAGGACATCGCTGTGCCCCTCATGGCCCTCACCTCCGGTGTCCTCTTCGGCATGATCGGGATCGGCGCCGGTCTGATCATGCTGCGAATGACCCGCAGAGCATCCGAGTCATTCACCGGCTCGACCTGGGTCGCCCTCGTGGTGCTCGTGGCCTTGCTCGCCGCCGTCTGGTTCGCCGTTCGATGGGCCATGCCTCAAGCCGAGGAGGACCAACCCCCCACGTGTGTCCGCGTCACGCGGCTCGCCGTCGTCGCGGCCGCAACGATCGGCGTCGTCATTTCGTTGTTCCTGCTCGCTTCAATCATGAGCGACATCGGTGGATGGCTCGGCGATCACCTGGGTCCGCTGACATTCCTCGGCCTCTTCGTGGAGAGTCTCGGAGACATCCTTCACCTGCTCGTCTCAGGCGGCGTCGCACTCGTGACCGGATTCGTCTTCATGTTCATCGGAACCCGGCTCGGCATGGCGCTTCGGAAACGGCTCCCGGAGGCGGCCATCCAACCGGTGAATACCTTGCTCGCTGTGATCGCCGGGATGGCAGCTGCCGTACTGCTCGCCCAAAGCATTGCCTGGCTGTACGAGATAACCGATCCGGCCAAGACGCTGTGGTGGCCCGCGCTCGTGGGTGGACTGCTCGGCCTCGGAGGTGCGTTCCTCGCACGCGGCAAGGAATCGGTCGGCATCGGGCTCTCGGTCTACTACTTCGCCAGGACCGTGTTCAACGCGATTCGCGCAATCGAGCCACTGGTGATGGTCATCATCTTCGTCGTCTGGGTGGGGCTCGGTGCGTTCGCTGGTTCGATCGCCTTGGCCCTTCACACGACGGCGGCGCTCGCGAAGCTCTACTCGGAGCAGGTCGAGAGCATCAACACCGGCCCGATCGAGGCGATCAAGGCCACTGGAGCGACACGAATGCAGACGATCATCTACGCGGTGGCACCTCAGATCGTCCCGCCCTACATCTCATTCACGATGTATCGCTGGGACATCAACGTGCGCATGTCGACGATCATCGGGTTCGCCGGCGGCGGTGGGATCGGGTTCCTCCTCCAGCAGAACATCAACCTGCTCAACTACCGGGCGGCGGCGGTACAGATGCTGGCAATCGCCATCGTGGTAGCGTCGATGGACTACCTCAGCTCACGACTCCGTGAACACGTCGTCTGACGATGAGTCTCTTCCGTCTCCGGACGCGAGGGGCGGCGGAACTCCTCGAGCGAGAGTTCCTTGCACCAGGTGCGACCCTCTCCGCGAACGCTTCTGACCGTGCCGTACCGGAGGAACCGGATCCGTGGAGGACTGCATTCGAGCGCGACCGGGACCGGATTCTGCACTCCAAGGCGTTCCGACGACTGAAGCACAAGACTCAGGTCTTCATGAACCCGGAGGGCGACCACTACGTCACCCGCCTCACCCATACCCTCCAGGTCACGCAGGTCGGCGGCGCCATTGCGCGGTCTCTCAGTCTCAATGAGGCCCTGACGGAGGCGATCTGTCTCGGCCATGACGTTGGTCACTCCCCGTTCGGGCACACCGGTGAGGATGCGCTGAGCGAGTTTGTCGAGGACGAATGGCGGCACTCGGATCAGTCCGTACGAATCTTCGAAGTGCTCGAACCTCTGAACCTGACATCGGAAGTCCTCGACGGCGTGCGAGCCCATTCATGGAAGGTTGAGACTCCCGCCCGAACCCCAGAAGGCGCCATCGTCCGATTCGCCGACCGTATCGCCTATCTCGCCCACGACGGACTCGACGCTATTCGCGCCGGTGTTCTTCTGCCCTCTGACTTCCCCGGTCCGGTGCTCGAGACCCTCGGTGAACCTGGGCGCGAGTGGATCGGTGCAATGATCGCGTCCGTAGTCGAGACGTCCATGGAGCGCGACGAAATCGCCATGGACGACCGCATACTCGACGTCATGCTCGAACTCCGGGATTTCATGTTCGAACATGTCTACCTGAGATCAGACATCGAGCCGCAGCGCATACGTGCCAGAGAGATCGTCAGGAACCTCGTCGATTACTACGTCGCTCACGATTGGGAGATCCCAGACACCTACCGGCACGACGATGCCGACCCGCTGACACAGGTGATCGACTTCGTAGCGGGTATGACCGACCGCTACGCCATAGGCCGCCACGACGAGCTGTTCAGACCACAGTTGTTCTAGGCGACAGCTGTCAGCTGCTACTTGTCAGCGCTGCTACTACCGCTAGTACTGCAAGATTCGCCAGCGTCCATACCAGGGCGATCGTGGTGTAGCGACGCAGCCAGCGGCCCCATGTTTCTGAGCGGACGGCGAGCGCCGTACCGAGCACGTACCAGAGAGGCAAGCTGGTCACGGCGCCGAAGACAACGACGGTGGTTCGTGACACGTCGATGAAATCGAGGGACAGGAACCACGACGTCGGCAGTGCGATAACGAGCATCACCGCCGCGATGAAGCTCGAAGCGATTCCCTGCAGGCCGCCGGCCCTTCGTGGCCCGACGGCGAGCGCCATCACCACCATCACGATCGGATACGACAGTGCCATCAGCCCGGCCGTCGTCCGTCCAACCGTGGTCCGGCGCGGTGCGAAGGAAACCCTATCTGAAGCCATGCGTCTCTCGATGCGACATCATCCCAACAGTACCTCTCACGCACCAGTTCCGCCCTCGGTCCGAGCCCCCATCCGGTTGGCGGACGGTCCCGAAATCGCGTCTTCCAGGACATTCTCGTTTGGCGAGTATTCACCCTCCGGGTCTAGCCTGAACTACTGAATGCTCCCATCGAAACAGATCGCGCCGATCATCCTCTTGCTCGTCCTCGCGCTGCTCGCGATCGCCCCCATTTCCGCAAGCGCCCAAACGAAGGCCGAGGTCGAGAACGCCCAAGCCGCTCAGGACCGAGCCTATCAGGAGCTGATCGAGGCCAACCAAGCCGTCGGCGAAGCGATCTCCGAACTTGAGGGCATCATGGCCGAGCTCCAGGAGCTCAACTACACGATCACGCGGCTCGATCGCAAGATCACCGAGTTCGACGAGCAGGTCGAGAGTCTCCGCGCCTCTGCACAGGAGCTGGTCGTCGAGGCGTATACGAACTCCGGGACGGGTCTCGTCACGGCTGCGTTCACCGCCGGCTCGATCCAGGATCTACTCACCAGCCAGACGCTCATCGATCATGCCACCGAACGCGATCTTGCGTCGCTCGATCTTCTCACCGCCGTCAACCGGGAGAACGATCGCCTCAAGGTCGAGATCGCCGAGAAGCGAGCCGAGGTGGAGGTCCTGGAAGAACAGCAAACGGTCGTCGTAGAACGTCTCTCGGCCGAGAGGGAGAAGGCCGATCGGGTCCTCGCCGAGGCTCAGGAGAAGTACAAAGACGCCTACGACAGGTATCAAGCCGAACTCCGCCGACTGGCCGAAGAAGCTGCCCGGCGCGCACGAGAAGAGGCCGCACGGCAACAGGCCGCGAACAACTCGTCGGGCGCTGCCAGGAGCAGTGCCGCCGCCGGTCTTCCTGCTTCGAACACCTCCGGCGTCGCGTGCCCGGTCGCCGGAAGCACGTGGTTCATCGACACCTGGGGCGCCCCGCGTCCCGGTGGACGGACACACAAGGGTGTCGACATGTCCGGAGCGATGGGAACGTCCCTCGTCGCGATGAACTCCGGCACCGTACGACTCAACTGGCACTCGGACGGCGGTCGTCAGGTCTACGTCTACGCCGACGACGGCAACTTCTACTACTACGCACACCTGAGTGGGTACGCCGCCGGCCTGACAAACGGCCAGCGAGTGAGCAAGGGACAACTCATCGGCTACATGGGAGCGACGGGGAATGCCTCGACCTCCCACCTGCATCTCGGCATGGGGCGAATCGGTGGCGCCTACGTAAACCCCTACCCAACGGTCCGCCGCGTCTGTTGATGACGACGCCGCAGACGTCCGTCGTCCAGCGCGAAGTGTCGCTCTTCACACCAGCAGCCGCCGGAAGCCGGCAGTCGGTAGCCGGGCGCTCATGGCTCACCTCCCTGACGAGTGAGGGCACGGGTCCCGGTACTCTGACTTCCCCATGCCTCCCCTCATCCACGCACGCGGTCTCACGAAGCGATTCGGCGACTTCACTGCGGTGGACGGGATCGACTTTGCCGTCGCCGAGGGTGAGTCGTTCGGGTTCCTCGGTCCGAATGGTGCCGGCAAGACCTCGACGATGCGGATGATCGGCGCCGTCAGCCCGATCACCGAAGGAACACTCTCCGTCCTCGGCCTCGATCCCGAGCACCAGGGTCCTCAGCTCCGTTCCCGGCTTGGTGTCGTGCCACAAGAGGACAACCTCGATGAGGAACTCACCGTCTTCGACAACTTGATGATGTACGGACGCTACTTCGACTTGTCGCGGGCCGTTATCAGGGAGCGAATCGATGAGCTCCTCGCGTTCGTCCAACTCACTGAGAAGCGCCACTCCAAGGTAGATGCTCTGTCTGGCGGGATGAAGCGGCGCCTGACCATCGCGAGGGGCCTCATCAACGAGCCCGATCTCCTCATCCTGGATGAACCCACCACCGGTCTCGACCCGCAAGCGCGCCATGTCCTCTGGGACCGCCTCTACCGTCTCAAGCAACAGGGTGTGACCCTGATCATCACCACGCACTACATGGACGAAGCCGAGCAACTCTGCGACCGCCTCGTTGTCATGGACAAGGCAAAGATCGTCGCTGAGGGATCGCCACGGGCACTCATCGAGCAGTACGCCCCGCGCGAAGTCGTCGAAGTGCGCTTCCCCGCAGGCGTGCTCGACGACGTCGCCGATCGATTCGAGGATCTCGCTTCCCGCACGGAGGTGCTCGCCGATCGCGCCTTGTTCTACACGGACGACGCCGAGGAGACGATCGCGGGCATCGCAGCTGCTGGTCTCGAACCCGAGACGATCTTGGCCAGGAGATCGTCCCTCGAGGACGTGTTCCTCCGCCTCACCGGCCGTTCCCTCATCGATTGATGGCGACACCGCTTCCTTTCCGTGTCTTCGAGTCAGAGGCCAGGGTGTACCGCCGCACCTGGCGTGGTTCGGTGATCTCGAGTTTCCTCAACCCGGTCCTGTACCTCGCCGCGATGGGCGTCGGGCTCGGATCACTCGTCGACCAGAACCTCCCCGGCGGCATCGAGGGCGTCTCCTACCTCACGTTCCTCGCTCCAGGCCTCCTCGTCGCCAACGCGATGCAGACCGGCGCCGGTGAAGGCGCGTGGAAGGTCATGGCCGGCATCAAGTGGGCGAAGACCTACCACGCAAAACTTCGCGACGCCGGTCGGCGTGCCGAGCCTGGTTGCGGGGCACATGCTGTGGTCGGGAGCACGGGTGTTGATGGTTTCGGTCATCTTCGCAATGATCATGGCGGTATTCCGGGTTGCTCCTCTCCTCCAATCCCTGCTAGCAGTGGGTCCCGCCCTCCTGGTTGGTCTTGCGATGGCGGCCGCGACGACGTCCTTCACTGCGAGGCTCGAGGAACCCACCGGTCTCCCCTTGTTCTTCCGGTTCGTTGTGATCCCGATGTTCCTGTTCTCGGGCGCGTTCTTTCCCATCACGCAGCTCCCCGGTTGGCTTCAGCCGATTGCTTTGGCGACACCGATGTACCACGGCGTCGAGCTGAGCAGGGCGATCGTGGTGGGAACCGAACCCGCCGTCACATGGTGGGTCAGCGTGCTGTATCTCGTCGCATGGATCGCGTTCGGTGCCGCCTTCGCGATCGCTCCGTTCCGGAAGCGGCTCACACCATGACGACCGGCCACCTCATCTCCAGGGTCGTTCCACCGCTGCCGCGCCGGTGGCGAGGCCGCTATCTCGTGGAGCGGAACATCCTCTCCACCAAGTCGTTCTGGCCGGTCTTCCTCTCCGGGTTCTTCGAACCTGTCTTCTACCTCTTCGCCATCGGCGTCGGCATCGGACAACTCGCGGGCGACGTCGAGGTGGCAGGCATCCCGGTCGAGTACACGGCGTTCGTCGCACCGGCGATGCTGGCTGCGTCGGCCATGAACGGTGCCGTCTTCGAGTCGACCAACCTCTTCTTCAAACTGAAATACGGGAAGATCTACGACGGCGTCCTTGCGACCCCTCTCGAGGCCAAAGACGTGGCAACGGGCGAGATCGCGTGGGCCCTCGCTCGTGGAGCGCTGTACTCGGCTGCGTTCTTGGGTGTGATGGCCGTGATGGGCCTGGTCCTCTCCCCGTATGGCGTGCTCGCCTTCCCCGCGGCGATCCTCATCGGCTTTGCGTTCGGCGCCGTCGGTACCGCCGCGACGACCTACATGCGAACCTGGCAGGACCTCGACCTCGTCACGCTCGTCACCCTCCCGTTGTTCCTGTTCTCCGCGACCTTCTATCCGATTGACGTCTACCCGGAGTTCATCCAGATCGTCACCTGGATCTCGCCGCTGTATCACGGTGTCATCCTGATCCGAGGCCTCACGCTCGGAATCCTCGAGTGGACGATGCTGATCAACATCGCCTACCTCACGGCCATGGGGGCCGTAGGTTCGTGGGTCACCAGCCGCCGCATCGGAAGTCTGCTCTTGAAATAGCCGATCGACGAAACGTGTTCCACAAGAAGTGGAGGATTGATACTCTCGATCCCGGAGCGACGAAGGAGATCACCGTGTCCACCAGAACATTGAACGTCCCCGAGATTTCGTGCGGACACTGCAAGTCATCGATCGAGGGTGCAGTGTCGCCCCTCGACGGGGTCGAGAAGGTCGAAGTTCACATCGAGGAGCGAACCGTCGATCTCGATTACGACGGTTCCGACTCGACCTTTGAGGCAATCGTGGCCGCCATCGAGGAACAGGGCTACGCCGTTCCCGACCAGAACTGAATCGGCCTCGACCGGAGCCCAACGATGACCGACACACAGTCGATTACCTTCGATGTCGAAGGCATGACGTGCGCTTCGTGCGCGCTGCGGATCGAGCGCGTCCTCGGCAAACAGGACGGCGTCGAGACGGCAATCGTCAACTACGCGGGACACGAGGCTCGGGCTGAGATCGGCCCCGGTGTCGACATCGCCTCCCTCAGGGCAGCGGTCGCGAAGATCGGATATCAGATCCAACCCGTTGTCGCCGGCGAAGAGCGCGTCAGCGTCAGCGAGCGCTACGACGAGGAGGTCATCTACCAGCGCAAGAACCTGATCGGTGCGGCCGCACTCACGATTCCCGTGTTCCTGCTCGCCATGCTCGGTCCGGAGGAGATGTGGAACTTCGCTCTCCAGGCGGTCCTCACGACCGTGGTCGTGTTCGGCTTCGGATGGCAGTTCCACAAAGCCACGTGGAAACAGGTCACGTCGATGAGCCCCGCCATGGACACGCTGGTGTCGGTGGGAACGATCACCGCATGGGGATACTCGCTCGTCGCAATGATTGATGGCTCTGCCGTCTTCTTCGACACCGCCGCGATGATCACCACGCTGATCTTGCTCGGTCGGTTCTTCGAGGCGAGTGCGAAAGGTCGCGCGTCACGCGCGATCACGAAACTTCTGGAGCTTGGAGCGAAGCAGGCCCGAGTTGCGCGCAACGGATCTGAAGTGATGATCGACGTCACCGACGTTCGTATCGGCGACACCGTGGTCGTGCTCCCCGGCGAGAAGATCCCCACTGATGGGAGGGTCACCGCCGGATCGTCGAGCGTCGACGAGTCCATGTTGACGGGTGAGTCCATGCCCGTGGACAAGGCCGTTGGCGACGACACCTTTGGCGCAACGATCAATCAGCAGGGACGGCTCGAGGTCGAAGTCACCAAGATCGGCGAAGGAACAGCACTTGCGCAGATCGTCCGTCTCGTTGCGGACGCACAAGCCACGAAGGCTCCCATCCAACGCCTCGCCGACCGGGTATCTGCCGTGTTCGTTCCAACCGTGCTCGCGATTGCCGCGGTCGTGTTCGTGGTCTGGATGATCGTGAGCGGAGGGGATACGCCCGTGGCTCTCCGCAACGCCGTTGCAGTGTTGATCATCGCATGCCCGTGTGCCATGGGACTCGCCACCCCGACGGCAATCATGGTCGGCTCGGGTCGAGGCGCCGAACTCGGCGTCCTGTTCAAGAACGCCGAGGTGTTCGAACGGGCTCGTTCGATCGACATTGTCGTGTTCGACAAGACCGGCACACTCACGCGTGGGGCGATGACGCTGACCGACGTCGTCACCGACCACGACCAACATCACTTCCTCAGCCTCGCCGGATCGGTCGAGGCCGCCAGTGAGCATCCGATCGGCAAAGCCGTCGCTCTCGGTGCTGAAGAACGCGACGTGGAGTTGTCCACGCCGACGGATTTCGCCGCTCTTCGCGGTCAGGGCGTCGTCGGGACGGTCGACGGCACCGAGGTCACCGTCGGAAAGGCCAAACTGATGGCCGAGCGGGGCATTCAGATCCCTGAGCGCTACTCCGACGCGATGGAACGGATTGAGATCGCGGGGAACACGGCGTTCCTGGTGGGCTGGGACGGCGTCGTGCAAGGCACGATCGGCGTTGCCGACACGGTGCGGCCATCGTCGGCGCGGGCCATCGCTGCGTTGAAAGCGATGAACGTCGACGTCGTGATGCTCACCGGAGACAACCAAAGGACTGCGGAGACCATCGCAGCCGAGATCGGGATCGATCGCGTGATCGCCGAGGTCCTCCCCGGCGACAAGGCTGAAGAGATCCGACGTCTCCAGGCCGAAGGCCGATCCGTCGGATTCGTCGGCGACGGTATCAACGACGCCCCGGCGCTCACTCAGGCCGATCTCGGCATGGCGGTGGGTTCGGGAACCGATGTGGCCATCGAAGCGGGCGACGTCGTGCTGATGAGCGGCGACCCGGCGCTCGCCGTCACCTCGCTGCAACTGGCGCGCAGAACCTTCTCGACCATCAAGCAGAATCTGTTCTGGGCCTTCGGCTACAACACCGCTGCGATCCCTCTCGCTGCACTCGGCCTGCTCAACCCGATGATCGCTGCCGGGGCGATGGCATTCTCGTCGGTGTCTGTGGTTACGAACTCCCTCCGTCTCCGCCGCTTCGGCCGGACCTGAACACAACGGTCGACCCGCTACGACCTGCACCATTCATGAACGTCACAATCGTCCCCACGCCCGGTCTCGGAGATTCCACATACATCTTCGAACATCACGGCGTCGGGTTGATCGTCGATCCGCAGCGTGACGTGGATAGATTCGTCGAGGCTGCCTCCCATCTCGATACGCGATTCGTACTGGAGACCCACCTCCACAACGACTACGTGTCCGGCGGGCGAACCGTCGCCGCATTGACCGGTGCCGAACTCGTCATCCCGGCATCTGCTGGGGTTGCGTTCAGCCACCGGCCGGCCTTCCACCACGAGGATCTCGACGCCGGTACGTTCGCCGTCCGCCCGATCCACACGCCGGGTCATACACCGGAGCATGTGAGCTATCTCGTGCTCGTTGACGGCGAAGCCTTCGCTCTGTTCTCCGGCGGCAGTCTCCTCGTCGGATCGGCGGGACGCACCGATCTTCTCGGCATGGACCGCGCCGACCAACTCGCTCGGCTGCAGTACGGATCGGTCACCCGCCTCGCAGCACTGCCAGATCATGTCGCCCTCTATCCCACACATGGGGCAGGGTCCTTCTGCACGGCATCCGCCGCAGAAGCCTCTACGTCGTCGATCGGTTCCGAGAAGCGGTCGAACCCGGTGCTCGCTCATGCGACGGAGGAAACGTTCGTTGTCGAAGCCCTCGCCGACCTGCAGCCGTATCCGGACTACTACGCACACATGGCGCCGATCAACCTTGCCGGACCGGACCCGATCACGGCATCCCCTGTTCCGCTCCTGAGCCTCGAAGAGGTGCCGGATGATGCCCACGTCCTCGATATGCGGCCCCATGCCGACTATGCGACGGGACACCTGCCCGGTTCCTACGGGCTTGAACTCGAGGATCAGATGGGAGTGTGGGCCGGGTGGCTCATACCCTTCAACGAGCCGATCGTGCTCGTCGCCACTGCGAAGCAGGATGTCGCGGATGCGGTGACCCAGTTGGCTCGCGTCGGCTACGACCGCGTCGTCGGTGTCGTCACCGATATCACCGGAATCGAACAATCCGGGAACTACCGGCTTGCATCGATAGCCGATCTGGAGGCGGCACTTCGATACGCCTCGCCCCAGATACTCGACGTCCGCGCGCCCGGGGAATGGGCCGCCGCCTCGATCCAACACTCGATTCATACCTACCTGCCGGACCTTCGCGATGGCCTCCCGGACGCTCTCGATGCGAACTCCCCGGTGTGGGTCATCTGCGGGGGCGGCTACCGGTCGCAGATGGCCGTGCGCTACCTGGAGATGGGCGGAATCCAACCGATCGTCGTGGTCGGCGGTGGGGTAGAGGACGTCCTGGCTGCGCTCTCTGTTTGATCAAGAGGGGGACAGGAGACAGGCAGCAGTGTGCTACGAACCGGATACTCCTGCCATCTCTGCGCCGATCATCTCTGCCACGCGATCGACCGCTGCACCGACTTCTGGGCTCAGTGTCACGCCCGGCTCGACGTTGCCGATCTCGATTCCGTAGACAACCAACTCGTCGGGCAACATGTCGAGAGCGTCACCCAGGGCGATAGCTTCGGCGACGCCGACGAGGTGGGTAGACGCGGATCGCCACGACGCGGGAAACCCCACTCGTCCGTCGATGCGATGAATCGCGCCGGGAACGCCACCCGAGACCACGGCGTCGACGACGACGGCCAGCCTGGCGTCGCGCCATGTGTCGAGAAGGTGTGTGGCGTCCCCGACCGATTCGACCAAGACAACCGCATCCGGAACCCGACCGACGAGACGGTCGATGACGACCGGGCCCGCGGCGTCGTCCCCCATCACTCGATTGCCGACCCCTATTACGACAACGTCAGCCACGCTCCACCGTCAGATCGAGGAAGTGGGTCGCACACGAGATACACGGGTCGTAGTTCCGGATCGACTGCTCGAGGACCCACGACAACTTGTCATCCGGCAAATCGAGGTGCTCTTCAAGCACAGAACGGAGATCCCGTTCGATCGTCAGTTGGTTCTGCGAGGTCGGCGGGACGATCTGTGCGTCTGCGATGCGCCCATCGTCATGAATCCGATACCGGTGATAGAGCAACCCGCGGGGCGCTTCGGAGGCACCGTGCCCTTCGCCCTCCGTCGCCGTGTAGGCAATATGCGGCTCCGAAGGCTCGACATACTCATCAATGATCCGGAGCGCCTCCTCGACCGCGTACAGGGTCTCAACGGCACGCACGATGATGCTCTTGAACGGGTTCGTGACCACCGCACCGAGACCTACTTCGTGGGCGAGTTCCTGATCGAGTTGCGTGAGCTTCTCGAAGTTGAGGTTGTATCGGGCGAGCGGCCCGACGTGATAGGCACCGCGCTCACGAATCCGCGAGTGCAGGGCGTTCGACCGTTCGACGTGCTCCTCTACGAAGTAGTCGTTGTACTCGGGAATCGACAGGTCGAGACCCTTGCTCGATACGATCCTCCCCTCGTTGAACGGATACTCATCGGGGTGGCTCAACGAAACAAACTCATAGTCCAGATCGGCGTCGGGGAACGTGAAGCCGCTCACGAAGCGGACCGTCGCAACCGCCGCATCCTTCGCCCACTCGAGTTCGGGAATGAGCGCCTCGAGTTCTCGCTTCGTGGGGACCCGGTAGAAGCCGCCGACCCGAACGTTGATCGGGTGAATCTCGCGCCCGCCGACGAGCCCAACGATCGAATTCCCCACCTTCTTGAGACGGAGACCCTGTTCGACGACGTCGCGATGGTCGGCCGCCATGTGAATGCCGCTCTCGTATCCGAGGAAGTCGGGGGCGTGGAGCAGGTAGATGTGCAACGCATGGCTCTCGATCCACTCACCGCAATAGATCAGGCGGCGCAACTCGCGCAACGACCCGTCGACGGTTACCCCGAAGGCGTTCTCCATTGCATGAACGGAACTCATCTGGTAGGCGATGGGACAGATACCGCAGATTCGGGCGGTGATGTCCGGAGCGTCCGTGTGCGGACGGCCGCGCAGGAAGGCCTCGAAGAACCGTGGCGGTTCGAAAATCGAGAACTCGACATGCTCGATCTGGTCGTCGACAACCTTCACCCGCATCGACCCTTCACCTTCAACCCGGGCCAGGTACTCGACCGAGATCTCTCTGGCGTTCGTCATCGCACACCTCCGATCTCAATCGACGTCTCTCGACGATCACTCTCGACGCGGAACGCCTCAGACCAGGCGTTGAAGCTCCGGAATGCGTCGACGAGGTCTTTGTCGGAAGCGCCCATCACCTTCCACTGATCGGCGAGCGATGCCGTGTTCGGGCTCTCCATCGGCCCGAAGCATCCGTAACAACCCCGGTCGTAGGTCGGGCACAGGGCATTGCAGCCGGCCTGGGTCACGGGACCGAGACACGGCGTCCCATGCGACACCATCACGCACGGATTGCCCTTCAGCTTGCATTCGACACACACGCTGTACGTCGGAATGTTCGGCCGCCGACCCTGGAGGAAAGCGACCAGAACTTCGAGTAGCTGGTGTTTCGAGATCGGGCAACCACGCAGTTCGAAGTCGACCGGAACGTGGTCGGCGACCGGCGTCGAGGTCTGCAACGTGTCGAGGAACTCGGGGTGGGCGTAGACGTAGCGACTGAAGTCGTCGACGTCTTTCCAGTTCCGCAGGGCCTGAATCCCTCCCGCAGTCGCACACGCCCCGATCGTGATGAGCACGGTCGTTTCTTTGCGAATCTGCTTGATCCGGGCCGCGTCGTGCGCGCTGGTAATCGAACCTTCGACGAGCGTGACGTCGTAGGGCGGCGGGAGCACCTCACGAGAGGCCTCCATGAAGTTTGCGATCTGCACTACTCCTGCGACAGCGAGGAGTTCGTCCTCGAGGTCGAGCAGGCTCAACTGACAGCCGTCGCACGAGGCGAATTTATGAACTGCAAGGGTGGGAAGCGCCACGTCACATCTCCTTGGTCCAGCACACATCGGTCAGCTCGGCACAGCTGAACACAGGACCTTCCTTGCAAGCGAAGAATGGCCCGATCTGACAATGGCCGCAGAGGCCGATCCCGCATTTCATGTTTCTCTCCATCGACGTGTACAGACGCTCGCTGGTGACACCCTTGCCCTGCAGTCCCTGGATCGTGAATCGCATCATGATCTCCGGGCCACAGATGAATGCCACAGCCGTCTGAGGATCAAACGAAGCTCTTCCGATCAGCGTGGTCACGACCCCGACCGGGCCCCTCCACACCCGATCGCCGTGGTCAACGGTGATCAACACCTCGAAGTCGAAGCGACTACGCCACTCCTGAAGCTCCTCGGTGAAGAGGAGCTCTCCTGGCGACCGGGCGCCATACATCAGAGTGACGTTGCCGTAGCGATCTCGATTTGCGAGCACGTGGAGAATCGCCGGCCGAAGCGGCGCGAGTCCTATCCCGCCGGTGATGATGAGCAGATCGTGACCTTCGGCAACATCGGTCGGCCACGCTGATCCGAACGGACCTCGCACACCGACGACATCTCCCGGTGATACCGAGGTGAGCGCATCAGTCACGGGTCCGACGGCGCGGATCGTCTGAACGAGCCGGCTCGCATCGTTCGGATCTCCGCTGATCGAGATCGGCGCCTCACCGACCCCGAATGCGTAGAGCATCGTGAACTGACCGGGAGCGAAGCCCCAATCGCCACCGGGAGGATCGAGTTCGAGGGTGAAGGTGTCTTCGAGTTCGCGCACGACCGAGCGGACCCGGCAGGGAACCGGGTGCATCGGGCGGGCGATTGGTTCAGCGAGGAGTTGAGTAGACATCGAGTAACTGAATCCTTATCGATTGCATGCGGTTGACGAGCATCTCTGTAAAACGCTTCATCAATTCGTATCCGAGGACGGGATCGGCCTCCGCGACCTGCTTCAGCGCGGGACCATCGAAGCGAATGGCCTCCGTATCGCTGTGGACGTGAGCGTCGTAGCTCCAACGGTACGGCGGGTACAGCCACGACCATCCGAGAAGATCCCCGGCATGCAGCGTCTGCATCACCTGCTCACCGTGCCCAGGCGTATCGAGCTCGAGGGCAACGTCACCGTCGAGGATGAGCAGACACGCATTCGCGGGGCCGCCTTCGGAGAAGATCGTCTCTCCCCCTTTGAAGGAGACGAACGTACCCGTCTCGGCGACGACCCGGATTTGTTCATCGGTCATCCCTGCAAAGAAGGGATGGTCTGCGAGCAGGTCGAACACGTCACTCATCCGACTACCTCCTTGACAGCGGGAACTCCAATCTCAACCCGGCGAACGTCGCGTTCCCGGATCGCCGTGACTTCCCTCGTGATATCGATGCCGACCGGACACCAGGCGATACAGCGGCCGCACCCGACACACCCGATCGAACCGAATTGGTCCTGCCACGACGCCAGCTTGTGAGTGAGCCACTGGCGGTAGCGGGAAGACGCAGACGAGCGAACCGGCCCTCCGTGGATGTACGAGAAGTTGAGTGTGAAGCACGAATCCCACGTCCGGACCCGCTCTGCGCTCGATCCGTCAAGCGCTTGGCGATCCTCGACCGTGGAACAGAAGCAGGTGGGACAGACCATCGTGCAGTTCGTACAGAGCAGGCACCGATCGCTGATCTCGGCCCAGTACGGATTTGTCACATTCGCGTAGAGGAGTTCTTTGAGACCGTCCGTGTCGAGCGAACGACCCATGTGATCTGCGGCACCGACCACTATTCGACGCGCCTTCACCACCTCCTCGTCGCGAGCATCGCGAGCCGCGAGCGTGGCGAGCACCTCTCTGCCCTCATCGGTTCCCGGCTCGGCGAGGAAGTAGTGCTGCTTCTTGCTCAGGACTTCGGTGAGGGCGATGTCATAACCTTCGGTGACGTCCGGACCGGTCCCGAGCGACGCGCAGAAACAGGTCGCCGCGGGTTCGGTGCAGTTCACCGCCACGGTGAACGAACGACTCCGCCGCTCGGTGTAGATGCCGTCCTCGACCGGGAGATACACGTCATCTTGGATCTTCATGGCCGCGACCTCGCACGGTCGCGCACCGAAGAAGGCATACCTTGGCGCCTCCTCTTGTTCGATCGTCTCGAACCCGTCTTCGGTACGAAGTCCTCTCCAGAAGACCGTTCCTGGTGGTGTAAGGAAACGCTTCCATGACTGCGGCCCGACGACGTATCCGAAAAGTGCGTCGTCGTCTCGCTCCTCAAGACGGTACGTCCCGGCCTCTTGTCGATCGCGAAGGCCGACCGGCAGATCACCGGTCGATGTGATCGTGTCGTACAGGATCGTCTGGCCACGAACGGTCGGTCCGACGACCTCGTAGCCCCGCTCGATGAGTGCACTGATGAGAGCGTCAACGCCCTCGCGGTCTATGACGAGTAGTTCTGTCACGGCTCCATCCTGGGTTACTCCGACACAGGCTACGAACAATGCCGTTCACGGCCTAGGGCCGGAGGCCTCAGGCAGCGGGCCGTTCGACCCTATCGCCACTTTGATGGGCGCTACGGCGTCGGCCCGATAGCCTTCCAGCCGTGGACCCCGTACGACGCTTCGGTAGACCCTCCCTTCGCCGACCACGCGCGGTTCTCGCGTTCGAAGGCTGGAACGACGCATGTGATGCCGCCTCCGGAGCCCTCCGCCATCTGTTGGACCGTCGCGACATCCGGCACCCTTTCGCCATCATCGAATCGGAGGAGTTCTTCGACTTCCAGGAGCATCGCCCCACCGTCTCCGTCCGAGACGGTTCCGTCCAAGCGATGATGTGGCCTGAGACGCGTTTCTACGCAATCGAACGCCCCGACCGAGACTGTGACCTCGTCATCGTCATCGGGGACGAACCCACGTTCCGCTGGAAGACGTTCGCCCGCACTGTCGCGGCTGTTCTGGCGGACAGCGGTGTCGAGTCGGCCACGATGCTCGGCGCCTACATCGGATCCGTCACGCACTCGGCACCGGTCCCGCTGTCGGCCGTCGCGACCGACCGTTCCTTTCTCGAGGCAACCACATTGCCGCCGACCGACTACGAGGGGCCAACCGGGATCGTTGCGGTGCTCGGAGAAGCGTGCAGGGAGGCCGGTATCCCGGCCACGAGCATCTGGGCGGCGACGCCCCACTACCTCGCGGCGAGCCCGAATCCGATGGCGATGCGGGCGCTGCTCAGCAAGGCCGGTGAGATCGTCGGATTCGACGGCGACAGTGATGAGCTCCGCGACCTGGAGACCGAGTTCGTCCTCCAGGTTGACGAGGCCGTCGCAGAATCGGATGCTCTCTCCGAGTACGTCCGCGAGATTGCCGAGAACGACCGACACATGGATCCCGGACGGACGGGTGAACTCGTCGACGAGATCGAACGGTTTCTCAAAGACGTCTAGCGACGCGTACCCAGGGTTTGTGTCCCCGCCCACGGCGCCACGGGCCCGCGGAACGCGCATGGCCCCATTCTGTGGGCTCAGGTCAGCGTATCCGGGGACACAAACCCTGGGTACGCGGATCAGCGTTCGAAACGATCACCGCCCACGGTGACCGTGGGCGGTGATGCGCAGCTACTTCTTCGTCTTGTGCCGATTCGCCTTGATGCGCTTGCGGTACTTGTGCTTGCTCATCTTCTTCTTGCGCTTCTTGATCAGCGAACCCATGCAGGAGACCTCACTCGGTGTATTTTGGGACCGGTTCCGGCGGCGGCGAGGCCGGGCCGGAGCCCATAAGGTTCGCGGAGGATAGGCCGCTACGCAAACAGGCGTCACTCTGAGACTCCGTTCATCAGATACACCGACGCCGGTAGAATGCCCTGGATGCGTCCAGTCGTCGGGGTTACCTCCCAACCGAAGCAAGCAATAAGCGCCTCCGGCAACCTCGATTCGCACGTGATTGGGCACACCTATACCGACTCCGTGCTCCGAGCAGGCGGCCTCCCCGTGATCCTTCCGCCGATACCGAACGACGACATCTCTGCGCTCGTCGACCATCTCGATGGCGTCGTCTTCACCGGCGGCGGAGACATGGAGCCCCGTCGATACGGTGAAGAGCCTCATCGAGAGATCCGCATGACCAATTCCGACCGGGACGAGTTCGAACTCGCACTCGTCCATGAGGCGAAGCGCCGTCGTCTCCCAGTCCTGGCAATCTGCCGGGGCCTCCAAGTCGTGAACGTCGCCTTCGGTGGCACGCTCATCCAGGACATTCCCTCCGCGATCGGTTCGACCGATCACGGCGTCCACGGTGACGCGGCATACGAGGCTCATCAATCGATCACAATCGCCGCAAACTCCCTGATCGCGAAGGCGACGGGAGCCACCGAGTTGATGGTCAACTCCCTCCACCATCAGGCCGTGAAGGATCTCGCTCCCGGCTTCCATGAGGTTGCCTGGGCCCGCGACGGTGTGATCGAAGGGATCCAGCATGAGGACGACGAATGGCCGCTCCTGGCCGTGCAGTGGCATCCCGAATTCCTCGGCGACAACGGTGATGAGGCGTCCCACCGCCTGTTCGAGGCATTCGTCGACTCGATCCGGTTCGCTCAGCCAGCCACGAACTAGGCGCATCGCCAAGCCACGGTCGGCTGCTGGGAACTCGCTCCTACCGTAGGCCCTCGTGGTCGATCGGAAGGATCCTCACGATGCCCGCGTCGCCAAGCACCGCAGCAAGTGCCTCGACGACCGCGCCCTGGGTCTCTGCGGTCGCGATCGCGAGGGCTGCCGGGCCTGCGCCGGACCAGGCGGCGTGCAACGCCCCGGCACGTCGCGAGGCCGCGATCATCCGGCCGGTGATCGGAGAGAGCGGCTCGCGCTGCCGCTCGTGGAACTCGTCCCCCGCTGCGGCCGCGAACGCCTCCGGGTCACCCGTCCGCAGTGCCTCGACGAGCAGAACCGCACGCGACACGTTGCGAGCGGCCGCGGGAAGCGGGATATGCAATGGCACCACTTCCCTGGCTCGCTTCGTCGGCAGCCGCATGTCGGGGATGCCGACGACCGGAACCAATCGATCGGTCATCTCTAGTCTGCGAGGTCCGTTCGATCCGACGACCATCAGGCCGCCCCACACCGCAGAAGCGGCATTGTCACCGTGCCCCTCGATGGCAGCGATGATCTCATATATCTCGCCCCGCACCGGTTCGGCGCCCAGCGCCCGTTGAGCGGCAGCGGCTGCCGCGGTCGTGACCGCTGATGACGAGCCCAGACCCCGGGCACGGGGAATGGCGTTTTCCACCGTGAGAGCCATGGGTCTTCCTGCGGCGACCATCACGGCTTCGAAGAGCATGTCGCCTGCGGCAAGCGTGACCGGCCCATCGCCGTCGTCGACCGTCATCCGGTCAGCGGGAACGGCGTCGACGACACACCGCAGGTCGAGAGCCAGTCCGAGAACGTCGAATCCCGGTCCGAGGTTGCCGGACGATGCCGGCGCCGACGCCCTCATCGATCGACCGGCTCGATGAAGATCCGCGTCGCCGAAGGCACGGTATCGGAGATCTTCTTTTCGATCTCGACGATGGCGTGCTCGATGTCGTCCCCGCCGATCCCTTCATCGAAGTCGAGATCCATCGTGATGAGCAGCTCATCGGGCGCTAGTTGCATCGTCAGTAGCCGATCGACGGTTCGTACTTCTCCCACCGACAACACCGCGGCACGTATCTTCGCCCTCTCCTCACGGGTTGCCGACTCGCCGATCAGAAGAGACTTCATCTCAATGGCCAGGAGCCACGCAACAACCGCGAGAAGAGCACCGATGAGCACCGATGCCACCCCGTCCCACACACCGTTCCCCGTCAAAGCTGCCGCGATGAGACCGGCCGCGGCGATCAACAGACCGACGATGGCCGCACTGTCCTCGAACAGCACCACGAGCAGGGAAGGATCCTTGGACTCCTTGATCATCTTGCTGATCGTCCGCCCCGTCCGCTGTGCGTTGAACGCCTTCAGCGCCGGACGCAATGCAACGAGACCTTCGAACAGCGCCGCGACGGCGAGCACTCCGAGCGAGAACCAGAGCCCTTCCTCTCCGTGCTCGTGGGGACTCCGGATCCTATTGATGCCGGTAGCGACCGATAGGGCAGAGCCGCCGACGAACAGGAAGACCGCCACCATGAAACTCCAGAAGTAGAGCTCCTTGCCGCTCCCATACGGGTGCTGCACGCTGGCGTCGTATCTCGACGCGGCGTGTCCCCGCAGCAAGAACAGCTGGTTCCCGGAGTCCGCGAGCGAGTGGATGCCTTCGGAGAGCATGGCGCTGCTGCCCGAGATTGCGGCGGCGATGAATTTCGTGACGGCGATCCCGACGTTGGCCACGAGCGCCAGGATCACGAGTCGTTTGGATTCCGCAGCCATCGCGGGGAGGGTAGCGTCGCGACCGTTCGGGATTGATCCCGATCGCCCAACGGTGCCTCAGTCCTGTGTCATGATACGAGAGAGGCCTTCGGCGAACGCCGAACGGTTCCCGAGAAGGTCGGAGCCCGGTCCGATGGCGTCCGATCCGAACCGATCACGCAGATCGTCGACGGCGGCATCGAGGGCTTGAAGATCAAGCTCCCGTGGGCTCCCGCCGATGAGATCGTCCGCGAACAGTGGGAGTTCGAGTTGCAGCGGCGAGGTAGGCACCAGATTCGACATCGAGATACCGAGGAGACTGAGGCCCCGATCCGGGAACTCGTCAAGCACACCGTCGGTGAGATCGAGCGCTGTGCGGTAGAGAACTGCACTCGATGCACTGGCGGTCCGCATCGTCGTTGATCGGGTGACGGACTCGAGATCAGGGAACCGGGCGCGAAGGGTGATGGTGCGTCCAGCGCGTCCCTTCCGGCGCAGTCGAGTTCCGATCCGTGAGGACAGCCGCGCAAGCACACCACGCAGGAAGTCGCGGTCTCGGTGCTCACCGCCGAACGCCCGCTGGGCTCCGACCGACGACGCACGGCGCCCGAGAACAACACCTCTCGGATCGCGATTCCATGCAAGGGCGCGAAGATGACGCGCCCGGTACTGCCCGACCCGGGATGCGAGCAGCGTCGTCGGCGTGCGGGCGAGATCACCGATCCGGGTGATGCCAAGGGCACCGAGTTGCCCGAGCGTGACCGGACCAACACCCCACAAGTGGTCTACGGAGAGTGGGTGCAGGAATTCGAGTTCTGTGCCCGGCGTCACGATCAGCGATCCGTCGGGCTTCGCAACCCGGCTGGCGATCTTCGCAAGGAACTTCGTCCGGGCTCCCCCGACCGAGATCGGGAGTCCGGTCTCTGCTCGCACACGCTCGCGAATCAGGTCTGCGATTCGAGCTGGAGGCCCGAACAGATGGCCTGCGCCGGATACGTCCAGGAACGCCTCGTCGATCGAGACGGGTTCAACGAGCGGGGTGAAGTCCCGGAACACGTCGAAGACCCGGTCGCTGTACCGGACGAAGTCGCCGAAGTTCCCGTCGACCACGACGAGACGTGGACATCTGCGACGGGCCTCTCCGATGCGCATGGCGCCTGCGACCCCCATCGCCCGTGCCTCGTAGGTCGCGGAGAGCACGACCCCGCCGCCCACGGCGACCGGCTTTCCGATCAGGTCGGGTCGTTGTAGGAGAACGACCGACGCGTAGAACGCGTCGAGGTCTGCATGGAGGATGTTCGGCCCGCCGTCGGATCCCATGGCGACATCGTGTCACCGGCCTGTGACAGGATCGGAACACGACTGCCCCAATCGACGCAACCGAGAGCGGAAACACGTGCTGCCACCGCTCGCCTCACGACCGGCGCCTCAGACCTTGACCAGTTCTCGGGTCGGTGTTTCGTCCGTACGCCGAACGGTCTGAGCTAGGGGAATCGGCATGCCGGCGGACGGCCGTTCGGATCGACGGATCAGCCATATCGCAGACGCAAACGCTGCGGCGAGTCCTGCGACAATGAGGAACACGTGAAGATTGCTCCCGAGGAGAATCGACCCGCTGCTCCGAAGCGGGGATCGGCCGCCATCGGGGTCGAGAGCCCATCCACCGAGCCGGAAGAACGCTGCGAACGACAGGGCGGAGAAAGAGACTCGCGTTGCCAGCGATCGGACCATGCCCAACCGGTCCTCGGCAAGGGCCACCGCCACGATTCCCGCCACGGAGAGCATGACGGCAGTGAAGACCACCCCTCGAGTGAGAATTGCCCTCGCCTGCTCGGTAACGACACCAACCGAAACGGCCTCGCCTATGTCGAGCACAACGGGATCGAGTCCTTCGACCGCCGCCTCTACCGAGCCGTCCGAAACGTCAATCCCCTGCTGTCCGAGCTCGGAAACGACCTCGGGGACGAGCGGCGTGAGCGCAGCGGCGACGTCGATACTGGGCTCGGCTCCCGGTGGAGCGATCAATGCACCAACGACATCGTCGATGAGTGCGTCGACGGCACCCGCGACCGCTGGACGATCGCGCACCCCGTCGAGAACCCTCTCAGACTCAGCGTCGGTGATCCCGGTGGTCGCGGCAAGTCCATCGCCGATCCAGCCGTACACGCGCTCGGTGACAAGGTCCGCAGAGAGTGCGGCCTCGGTGGATCGGGCGATCGCATCATTGTCAACGGTGACGGCACGTCCCCACAAGCCGACGAGCAGAAGGGTCGTCGCGAGGCCGAACACCCAGAGCACCCACGGAAGGCTGATCCTGCGAGCAACGAGCGACCGGCTCGGAAGTGGGCTCGACTCGGGTTGATAGTCCATGAGAAACTCCCCCCGGATCGAACACGGGGACCCGCCGTCAGGGTATCGAGAATCAGAAGTAGCCCAACGCTCTGGGCCCGCTAGCGTCCCGGGCGTGAACGACGTCGATATCGTCGAGATTCTCGACCTGAACCGCCTGCTGGTGCTGATGGTGCTTGCGATCGGCTTGTCGATGCTCGCCGGGAACGGCTTCGCGGTCTGGCAGCATCGCAAGGGCAACAAACCGGAGGGCGAGGCGGGGGAGTTCAGACCGGCACGAGCGTATTGGCTCATCGGCGTCGGTCTCCTCATGACGATCTGGGGCCTCGCCTCCTTCTAGCCGCAGACCGGCCGACACCGCTACCATCATCTCCGCTCGCGGGTGTAGTTCAATGGCAGAACATCAGCTTCCCAAGCTGAATACGGGAGTTCGATTCTCCTCACCCGCTCCGAACGCATCGCCCGTTCAGAAGCCTGGTCACCCACTTCGGATCCGGACTCGCTTCGCCATGACTCCATAGTCGGCCAGAGACACCAATACTGCCGTATGGCCACGATCATTGCCCACAGAGGGGCACGGAGCCTCGCACCGGAGAACACGCTCGCCGCGGCCCGAAGAGCACATGCGGTCGGCGCCGATCTGTGGGAAACCGACGTCGCGGTCACCGCAGACAATCGACTCGTTCTGATGCACGACGATGCGATGATGCGGACAACCGACGTCGCCGACAAGTTCCCGGACCGCGTCCCAGCACCATTCTCGACCTACACCCTCGCCGAGATACGATCACTCGACGCCGGGTCCTGGTTCGAGCGCGATGACCCATTCGGACAGATCGCAGCCGGTGCCATCGAGCGCAGCGATCTGTCGGCCTACGTCGGCGAGAAGGTCCCAACGCTTCGTGAAGCCTTCGAACTGACACTCGAATTGGACTGGTTCCTCAACCTCGAACTCAAGGCCCAGCCCACGCCCAAGGATGCCTTCGATGTGGTCGGCGCCGTCCTCTCGCTGGCACAAGAGGTGGGGATCGGACCCGATCATCTCCTGTTCTCGTCGGCCCGGCACCCATGGCTGAAGGCGGTGAAGCAATGCAGGCCCGATTTCGAAGTCCAGGCCATTCTGGGCCTCTTCCCCGATGACCCCGTCGACTTCAGCGACCCGTTCTTCGACACGTTCAATCCTCGAATCACGCGTCTCTCGATCGAACAGATCGGGGAGCAGCTCGGCCTTGGGACCAAGCTCAACCCCTACACTGTCAACGATCACGAAACCATCTCACGGCTCGTCGAGATCGGCATCACGGGTCTCATCACCGACTTCCCGCAGCGAGGAACACGATGACGACTGCACCCACCACCTTGGCACCGCACCGGTTCTGTATCGTCAACTGCTATCCAGCGGCCAGCCGAGAGAACTTCGACCGTTCGGACGTCGGTCACCCCCACGATCTGTTCAAGGACTTCCTACGCCGAGAAGCCCCCAACGCAACCACCGAGATCGTCTACGTAGCTGACCCGGACTTCACGCTGCCACCCGGCACCTCCATCGACGACTTCGATGGATTCATTTGGACGGGATCGGATCTCACCGTCTATCACACGGATGACCCCCGGGTCATCGCGCAGATCTTCTTCGCGGGAGCCCTCATGCAAGAAGGCGCGGCCAGTTGGGGGAGCTGCTGGGGTATCCAGCTGGCTTCACTGGTGGCCGGAGGCGAGGTAGCCGTGAACCCTCGCGGCCGCGAGTGGGGCATCGCTCGCGACATCCAGCTGACCGATGCCGGTCGAATCTCGCCGATGCTGGCGGGAAAGCCGGCGGTATTCGATGGCTTCATCATGCATCTGGATGAGGTCACGCGCCTGCCCGAAGGCACACCACTGCTTGCCACCAACACCCACACACCTATCCAGGCCGCCGTCATCGAAGAGGGTGCCGCGTCGTTCTGGAGCACCCAATACCATCCCGAGTACAACCTGTACGAAATGGCGCGTCTGATCGCGGCGAGAGGCGCAGCGCTGGTGCGGGAAGGCCTGTTCCCCGACGAAGCAGCCGTCGCGACCTATGCAGCCAAGATGATGGAGCTCTCCGCCAACCCGGATTCGACAGAACTGCGAGAGGAACTCGACGTCGGCGACGACATCATCGACCCGCAGATCCGGGAACTCGAGTTGCGCAACTGGCTACGGTTCATCGACTCACGGGCGGGGTAGCGAGACCGGTCGGCAGCGACGAATCGACGGCACACCGGCCCCAACTAATATCAGCGTCATGATCTTCTCCGATCGAACGATCATCGAGGCCATCGAGACCGGTCGCGTCTCGATCGATCCGTTCGATCGTGCCCTCGTTCAACCGTCGAGCGTCGACGTTCGCTGCGATCACCGCTTCCGGGTCTTCGAGAACCACCGGTACCCGCTCATCGACCCGAAGGAATTGCAGCCCGACCTCACCACCGAGGTCGAAGCGAGCGCGGGCCATCCTTTCATCCTCCACCCCGGCGAGTTCGTGCTCGGAACGACACTCGAGACGATTCGCCTCGGCGACGACATCGTTGCTCGGCTCGAAGGCAAGTCGTCGCTTGGTCGTCTCGGTCTCCTCATCCACTCGACCGCGGGCTTCATCGACCCGGGATTCAACGGGCAGGTGACGCTCGAACTCTCGAACGTCGCAAATCTGCCAATCGCCATCTATCCCGAAATGAAGATCGGCCAGATCAGCTTCTACCAGATGACCACCGCCGCCGAACACCCGTACGGTTCGTCCGCACTTGGCTCCAAGTATCAGGGCCAAACCGGTCCGACGGCAAGCCGCATGCATCGCGACTTCCAAAGGAGAGACAATGGCTAGACCGGCGGTGGCGCGCGTTGCGTCGATCATGCTCGACTGCAACGATCTTGACGCGATGGTGTCGTTTTGGGGGAGGATCCTCGACGTCAAGGAGAAGAATCGCTTCCCCGGCTACGTGTGGATGACCCGCATCTCACGCGGCGGCCCTGCGCTCGCCTTCCAGCAGGTCTCTGAGAAGAAGGCGGCGAAGAATCGCCTCCATCTCGATCTCAGCACCGTCGATCCCGAGTTGCTGATCTCGCACATCGAGGAGCTTGGGGGGGAGCGACGTCACGATCATGACATCGCCGGCTTCCACTGGACCGTCTGTGCCGACCCCGAGGGCAACGAGTTCTGCGTCACAAAGAGCGAATAGGGGCCCGGCAGGCATGTGCTGCGAGCGGATCGGGTGAGTCCTCGTCATCCCCGCGGCGATGAGACCAGGCCAGGGTCCATTTCGAAGTGCACAGCAGGGTCCTGAGCCGGAGCCGAATTGGGCTCTCCACCGTCAGAGCGCCTCGTCGACGATCATTCTTTGCTCGACCCCCATCAGCACGATTCCCATACATCCGGTAACCCGGGAGGATTCGCCTCGACGATGCGTCGCCAGGCGTCGCGTTCAGTCGGCCCGGCGGGCCTCCTTCACCGCCCGCGCGACAAAGTACTTCGCCTGCGGGTGGTGGGCGATCAGTGCCGAGGTGGTCTGTTCCGGCTGGTACTGGTATGCGGTCGCGGCGCTTACCGCAACGCCGATCCGCTCGGCGTCGAGGAGATGGGCGACGCGCTCGTTGTCCTCGAGATCGGGGCACGCCGGGTAGCCCCACGAATATCGCCCTCCCCGGTACCGTTGCCGGAACAGGCCGCCGAGACTCGGTCCGTCTTCATCGCCGAAACCCCACTCGACCCGAATGTGCCGGTGCCACATCTCGGCGAGGGCCTCGGCCATCTCCACGCCGAGCCCGTGGAGCAGCAGGTAGTCCGTGTAGCGATCCTCTTCGAACAGTGCCGCCGCTCGTTGGGAGGCCCGGTCCCCCATCGTGACGATGTGGAACGCGGCGTAGTCACACTGATCGTCATCGACGGGCCGGAAGAAGTCGGCGATGCAGAGCCACGGATCCCGTCGCTGGCGGGGAAAGCCGAACCGCGTCAGTTCGGTCGAGCGGGTCTCGTCGGTCCACACGATCAGATCGTCCCCATCGCCGTTGACGGGGTAGTACCCGTACACGACCTGGGGAATGAGCAGATCGTCGGTTCTCACGCGCGCCAGTTGTTCGCGCAGGACCGGGCGCAGGCGATTCCTGAACGCCTCATCGGTCTCACCCGACTCCGGTCTGAACTGCCACTGGTTGCGGAAGAGGGCGGTTTCATTGAGATAGGCGGCGACATCGTCGATCGCCATCCCCTTGACCACCTGGCTCCCGAGGAACGGGGGCTTGAACACCGGCACGTCGAGAGCAACGGAAGGTGCCCTCGCCGGCACGGGAGCGTCGTCATCGATCCCACTACTGGGAGCGACAAGCCGTTCGCGTCCCGGAGCCGGTGCCGCGGCCCCGGAAACGATCTGCTGCATGGCGTCGAGTCCGGAGAAGGCGTTCTTGCCGTAATACAGGGGACCGGGATAACGATCACGGAGATCGCGCTCGACATACGAGCGGGTCAACGCTGCTCCCCCGAGCAGCACCGGCACGTCGCCCAGACCGCGGCGAATCAGCTCGTCGAGGTTGTCTCTCATGATGAGGGTGCTCTTGACGAGCAAGCCGCTCATCCCGACGGCGTCGGCGCCGGTCCGCTCATACGTCTCGATGAGTTCACCCACCGCGACCTTGATGCCGAGGTTGTGGACGGTGTATCCGTTGTTCGACAAGATGATGTCGACGAGGTTCTTCCCGATGTCGTGTACATCACCGGCGACGGTTGCCAGGACGATCGATCCCCTCGCAGCCACGTCCGAGCGCTCCATCATGGGTTCGAGATACGCGACCGACGCCTTCATCGTCTCGGCCGATCGGAGGACGAAGGGCAGTTGCATATCCCCGGATGCGAAGAGTTCGCCGACGGTCTTCATGCCCGAGAGCAGAACGTCGTTCACCAACCCGAGCGGCGTATGACCGGCGGCGAGCGCCTCGTCGAGTTCATCGTCGAGACCGGTGCGGTTGCCATCGACGATCCGTTGCTCGAGACGACGCTCTACCGGCCATCCCGAGCGCTCGTCTTCGGTCTCAATCTCAACGACGGCGTCGGTGAAAGCAGCAAGCAGCGCCTCGAGTGGGTCGTAGCCGGGTTCACGACGGTCGTAGATCAGATCTTCGCAAATCCTCCGCTGCTCGTCTGCGATGAGATGCAGTGGTTCGATTCGCCCGGCATGGATGATCGCGGCGTCCAAGCCTGCGTCGAGGCACTCGTGGAGGAACACGGAGTTGAGCGCTCTCCGAGTTGGCTGATTCAGTCCGAACGACACATTTGACACGCCCAGAATCGTTGCACTGTTGGGAAATTCATCCTTCAGGCGCCGGACCGCCTCAATGGTCTCTCGCGGCATCGCCGCGCAACTCGTCATCTCCGGTGGAGAGAGGGAACGTGAGTGCGTCGAAGATCAGGTCCGCTGGCTCCAGTTCGTAGTCGTTCACGGCCAGATCGTGGATGCGGCGGGCGACGCGGATCTTCCACTCGACGTTCGCGTGCCTGGCCGTCCTCATCGATGAGGAGGCACACGACCGCGGCCCCGTGTTCTCTCGCAAGATCCAGAACCCGACGGGCTCGCGACCCGGGACCCGTCCCGTCTTCGAGGTTGAGCGAGTTGAGAACGGACCGACCACCCAGCATCTCGAGTCCTGCCTCCATGACTGCCGACTCGGTCGAATCGAGGACGATCGGCGCGGCCACTTCAGATCCGAACCGGGCTGCGATCGCGGCCATATCCTCGACCCCGTCTCGCCCGACGTAGTCGATGCAGAGATCAACGAGATGAGCGGACTCCGCGACCTGCTCTTCCCCGATCTTGACACATCGGTCGACATCGCCGTTGAGCATCGCATCTCTGAACGCCCGCGACCCGTTGGCATTGGTTCGCTCTCCGACGATCAGGAACGATGTGTCCTGCACGATCGGGGTCGCGCTGTAGATCGAAGCAATCGAAGGTGTGTGGAGAACCTCGCGTTCCATCGGTACAAGGGGTCGGCATGCCTCAACGACCGCCAAGAGATGTTCCGGCGTGGTACCGCAACAGCCACCAATTGCTCTCACGCCGTACTCGGATACGAAACGGGCGAGATGTTCGGCGAGAACTCGCGCCGACAGATCGTACGACACCGCTCCTTCCACGATCCTCGGCATGCCGGCATTCGGGATGACAGAGATCGGCATCCTGGCCCGCTCGGACAGGTACCGAATCGGTCCGTACATCTCCTCCGGCCCGGTGGCGCAGTTGAGTCCCACAACATCGACGTGCATAGCGTCGAGTGTTGTGAGCGCAGCACCGATCTCCGTCCCCGGCAACATTCGACCCGTGAGTTCAATGGTCACCTGGACCTGGATTGGAATCTCGACGTGCGCCGACCGCATCGCCCTGCGGGCGCCGTTGATTGCTGCCTTGGCTCCGAGCAAGTCGAACTGAGTCTCGATGACGAAGACGTCGATCCCGCCATCGATGAGTCCGGCAGCCTGGATTTCGTAGGCATCGCGCAACTCCCGGTAGGTGATCTGGCCAAGGGTCGCGAACTTGGTACCGGGACCGATCGAACCGGCAACGAACCGTCTCCGCCCATCTCTCGTCCGATATTCCTCGACGGTCCGCGTCGCGATCGACGCCCCCGCCGCTGAGAGTTCGTATGCCCGATCGGCGATCCCGTACTCGTTCAGAGGGACGGCGAACCCACCGAATGTGTTCGTCTCCACGACGTCGACGCCGACGTCGAGGAACGAGCGGTGGAGCCGTTCTATGACATCGGGTCTGGTCACGTTCAGCACTTCGGCGCATCCGTCGAGATCCTCACCGCCGAAGTCGTCGAGATCCAACCCGGCGGCGTGGATCGACGTGCCTGCTCCGCCGTCGAAGATCACGACACCCCTCGCAAGCGCCTGCAGGTAGGCGCTCATGCGGCGTGTTCCCAGCGAAGGAGGTGGTGATGCGTCAACCTATGGGTCCGTTTCAACAGCGTTCCTCCGTCTCAGCTCGAAACGCTCCGCGAGCGCCGCGAACGGGAGTTCCGCTTCGGCTCCTCATCGATCAGGCATTGGCACCGTTCACGTCGGTTGCCGCGGCTTCGCAGGGCCTGTCCCTCCACCGCTCTGGATGAGCGCTTCGTTGACGGGCATCATATACCACCGATCCCGACAGGTCACACGGCGATCGCGACCCTCGTGCTCAGTGAATCTCTCCGAACGCTATCCCCTCGGTGAGCCACAGGTTCAGCTCGTCGCGCCCGGGTCTGTGGAGGCGCCCGGATTGAATGAAGTAGGCCTCGTCGACATACCCGAGGGCGGCGGGGTCGTGCGTGGCGATCACCACCGTGGTTTCCCCGTCCGCGATCTCCCTGAGCATGGCCAGTATCGAAGCTCCGGTGGCCGAATCCAGTTCACCCGTCGGCTCGTCGGCGAGGACATACCTCGGCTCGTGAACGAGGGCGCGCGCGATCGCTATCCGTTGCTGCTCCCCGCCCGACATCTCATCCGGACGGTGTTCTGCGCGAGCCCCCATCTCGACGGCTTCCAGCGCCGACATCACGGCGGTTCTGGCCTTCTTCCCCCGAATCCCGAGCAACCGGAGCGACACGTCGACGTTCTCGTACGCGGAGAGGAGGTTCAAGAGGCTTGCAGACTGGAAAACGAAACCGAGCTTCGTCCGGCGGATCGCGGCAGCGTCGTGCTCGCTGACCTGATCGACGCGTTCGCCATCGATGATCACCTCGCCTGAGTCCGGCCGCTGCAGAAGACCAGCCATGTGCAGCTGCGATGTTTTGCCGGACCCCGACGGGCCGAACAGCGCCACGAAGGACCCCCTCTCCACGACGAGATCAACATCGACGGCCCCGATGGCACCATTCGGATACTGCTTCGACACGCTGCGAAGGACAAGGCTCATGTCGGGTGCTCCTCGGACTGCAGGAGGATCCCGTCGTCGATGAGCTTGACGCGAACGTGGTCTCCGATGCCGGCTTCGATCAACAGGTCTCGAGGGAGCTGCACCATGCCACGCTGGTCGACGGCGATCAGCTCTTCCTGGCCCTTCCGTCCCTGCGTGGAGATGCGCCCGTCGGCGATTCGCACGATCCGATCCGTGCGCTGGGCGAGGGCCACGTCATGGGTGACGACGAGGACGCTCAGCCCCCCTTCGTGCGACAGGCCGCGGAGGAGCTCGTATATCTCGAGGCTCGTCTCGGTGTCGAGTTCACCGGTCGGTTCGTCGGCGAGGAGGAGCTTCGGGCCGAGGGAGAGCGCCACACAGAGTGCGAGTCGCTGCTGTTCCCCTCCGGACATCGTGTGGACGTCGGTGTAGGCGCTGTTGCGGAGACCGACGGCTTCGAGCAGTGCGAGGGCCCTCTTCTTCCTTCTGCGACCGCCGACGCCCGCAAGGAGCATCGGTAGCTCGACGTTGGCTCTCGCTTTCAAATAGGGAACCAGGTTGCGGGTGAAATCCTGCCACACGAAACCAACGTCGCGCCGATAGAAGCGTGTCAGATCCTTCGTGGTCACCTCGGTGAGGTCCCGTTCCGCCACCGCCACTCGGCCGGCCGACGGCCGATCGAAGCCGGCAAGAATCGTAAGCAGTGTCGACTTCCCCGAACCCGACTTTCCGACAATCGAGACGAACTCTCCTTCATTCATCGTGAAGTCGAGGCCCTGGAGTGCAACAACTTCGAGGTTGCCCTGTTTGTGGATCTTGATGAGGTTCTGGGCCTGAATCACAGGGGGCATCAGCGATCCACCTCCCGCAATACCTCGCTCATCTTTCGAGTGGACACGCGACGGGTTGCCCACACCACCGACACGATGAGCATCAGCCCGACCAGCGCGGAGAAGGCAGCAAGTGAGATCGCCGGGATCTCGATGAGGATCGACGGCACGATCTCTTCGGCCGTTTCGCCGAGTTGGAGGAACGGCAGCATGACAACAACGAGACCGATCCCACCAAGGACACCGATCACCGCACCGAGGCCGACGACGACGAGCTGCTCAACCGCGAACGTCGTTGCGACGCCCCGCCGTCCGAAACCCAGCGCCCTGAGCACACCCATCTCCTTGGCACGGCGAGTGACGGCAAGCAGCACGTATCCGGTCACGCCGGCGAGAGCGAGGACGACGGCGACGGCCGCGCCGACGAAGAGGATCGCGACGAGACCGACCTGAACGGGGCGACTCGAGAACGAGGCAGTGACGCCGCGAATCGTCCACATCTCGTCGGGTTCCTCTCCCAGTTGAGCCGTGATGCGCCGCACCGTCGTGTCGACGTTGTCGGTCTCCATCCAGAACTCCTGCGGCGCGTCCGGCCGAGACAGCCCGCCGCCGAGACTCCACGTCGCAGCTCCGTTCGTCCAGGCGCTGATGGCGTCAAGGTCGACGACCATCGCCCCCTGCTTCCTCCGATCCGTCATCGTCGGAACAGCTTCGACGAAGCCGACGAGCATTCCGTTCATCACTTGCGAGCCAACTGAGTACGACGACGTCTCCCCGACGTCCAGACCGGCGATCGTCGCAGCCTCACGATCGAGCAACACGAGGAGGTCGTCCGGCATGCGCCGGAGTTCAGGAACGTTGGTGCTGGCCCGTGCTCGCTGCGGAACGGTCCACATGGACACGTCGCCATCCCGATGCAAGGGCGAGCTTCTCAGCTCCGCCTCGCTGGGTTGCTCCATCCCTTCGGGGAAGCACCGAGTACCGCGCTCGCAGAGCAGTGTCACCTGCCACGCTCCTGCTCACGGTCAGATCATTCATCGGTGCATCCTCTTCGAGGTCGAGGGTCGCTCGTCCGGCGTCGGAGACGACGATCAGGTCGCCCATGAGTACGGAGTCACCGCTGGCGGAGAGCCCGCTGCTCGGCGGACCGCTCAATCCACATCGTGTGCAGGGACAGCGGCGGTGTGGGTGGCGTCGGGAAGTCGTTCTCTCCTGTGGTGAGATCGATCGAAACGGTTCCCCACCCATCTGAGGTGATGTCGACGTCTGACACCATTGTCCAAAGTCGGGTCTTCGCATCGATGACCTTGACCAGCAGGCGGTAGTCGTGGCCGAGAGGACCGTCCTCTGCTTCCGCTGCGAGGCTGATCGGAACGACGACGGCGTCGATCTGCAACTCCGTCGACCCGGATGGGAGTTCCACGCCGACGTCCGGTGCCGCGCCGTCGGGACGGAGCAGCGCGAACAGATCCGAGGGGTCGTCCGCGCCGAAGTCCGAACGCCACGTCACTACGTCGGAGAATGACTCCGGTTGGACTGCCAACACCTCGAGCGCGTCTGCCGCTCTGTCGGGGCGCCCCGTCGGTACGGAGCACGGGAGAGCCGATCGCCCCGTCCGGAACATCGAGGTAGCCAGCTTGGTCGGCCACCACACGAACGTCGGAACCGGCCGCGTATGCGGCTCGATCGACGAATGATTGCTCCAGGGTGGCCGCATAGGTGAGAGCGAATGCCCCAAGGCCGGTCGTCAGCCACACAAGCAGCGCCAGCCGTCCGTAGGGAATGGGGTTCCTGCCGAGATGCCATCCAGGAAGTGAGAGTGACAACGATCGGGACTTCGTCATCGCCCAACCGACGAATCTGAGCAACATCGGGAAGATTCGGAGGAGGATGAGGGCGCCGCTGAACAGCAGGAGCACCGGGAAGACGATCGCGAGCGGATCGAGCGTGGCCTCTTCTCCGCTCATGTTGACGAATCCGCGCTGGCTCAACTGGAGGAGCACCACGAGGGTGAGGGCGATCGCGAACAGGTCGAGGTTGTATCGCTGCCAGATCGACTTCGTGCCGGGGCGTGCAGCGAGTGACCGGAGTTCGAGGACGCCTCGGCCCACGTACGGGATGATCGCGACCCCCATTGCCAGGAAGGTGACGACGGCGCCCGCGAGAAGCCAGCCCGTCACGGGGCCTATCTGGGTCACGTTGAGCGGTTCGCCGCCGGTGAGGTCCGACAGCGGCGGTATTCGTCCCGTTACGCCCACGAGGAACCTGGCGACGAACGGTGCGGCGGCCGCGGCCGCCGCCGCTACGAACAGCGATTGGCCGAGGTGAATCCCGACGGTCTGCCACGTTGAGGCGCCGCGGCTCTTGAGCAACGCCAGATCGGGCCCTTCGCGTTCGACGGTCAGAGCTGATGTGTAGACGAGGAAATAGACGGCCCCGCCGACAACGAGCGCGAGCATGGCGAGGATTGGTCCGCCGATTACCACCGATCGAGTAGAGAACTTGTCGATGAGGAGCGGTAGGAACGTCTTCGTCGGAATCGTCCCGCCGGCCTCTTTGGCCACCTGGGCGTTGAACTGCTCGATCCGTCCCTCGATCTCGTCGAGTTCCTCGAGCGTCACCGTGTCGACGTCGAGTGGCATTCTCCACCGCTGCGTCACCGTCGGAGCATCGAATCCGCGCGCGGTCCTATTCCAAGGTTCCGTGTCTGGATCCACCGGGATTTGACCCATCCAGATGTCGAATGTCGACTGATCGAAATAGACCATGGTGGTGGGATCGTCGACTCCCCAGATCGTCGCATCAGGGTCGACCGGGGCCACGATGGCCGCGACTTCGACGTACTCGAAGACATCGGGGAGGCCGCTGAAAGGTTTCAGGAAGAGCGAATCGCCAATCCCGACATCAGCCAATTCGGCAACGCGTTCACCGATCGCTATCGGGATCGGTCCACTCTCAGGAACCGGGGCACCGAGGAGCGGAGCGGGAATCGCACCATCGACAACCGCCAGGTGCCCTTCGAGATCCGGAGCCGTGAAGATCCGAACTTGGAGGGCTTCTGGGGGAGGACGGGGGTAGGGCGGTGATGGCCACTCATCGTCCGGAATACCCGCTTCGACGAGTGCGTCGATCTCTTGCTGCCATGCTTCGGCCTGAGCGAACCAGCCGCCTTCTGTCCCATCGCCAGCGGGAATGACCGCGTACTCTCGGGTCTGGGAACGTTCCTCGATGGTCGGGTACCACGGGACCAGCCACTGCTCGTGTGCCTCGTTGACGACAACCCGATTGGAGGTTCCGATCGATCTCGAATAGTCGTTCATGGTCGAGAACGCGATCATGTCGATTTCGTCAGCGACGGCGCTCCGAACGGTGAACCGAAGGTCCACGGCTTGTACGGAGGACTCGTAGAGAGGAACAACGACAAGAAGGGCGACCACCAGCGTCGCCCCGAGCAGGGATCCAATGAGGATCCCCTTCTTCGCCCACACGCGGCGAGCAACAAGACCGAGGTATGTCCCGAGCTTCATCTATCGAGTCCCCTTGCCTTCGCGGACCCGGGGGCAGGCTACACGCCTCTCTTGAGGCAGTCAGTCGATGCCGGGAAGGTCGAGTTCGACGGCGCGATGGCACGCGACACCCCCATCATCCACCGTTTGGAACGGAGGTTCTGATGTCAGACAGATCTCGTCGACGAACGCACAGCGGTCGGCGAACACACAGCGGCCGGCGGGGACGCCGGCCAGGGGCGGTTGCTCGCCGGGGATCGGTCTGAGGCGAGCCACCGTGAGGGCAGGGAGCGAACCCAGAAGACCCGAGGTGTACGGGTGCCTCGGACGCCTGAACAGGTCACCGACCGCCCCCTCTTCGATGACCCGACCGGCGTAGACAACGGCGACGCGATCGGCGACGTGGGCCACCACGGCCAGGTCATGAGTGACGATGATCATCGCCATGTGGCGGCGCTCCTTGAGATCCTTGAGGAGATCGAGGATCGCCGCAGCAACCGACACGTCGAGACCGGAGAGCGGCTCGTCGGCGACGAGCAGGTTCGGTGCCTTGACCAGCGCGGCGGCGAGCATGGCCCGCTGCCCCATGCCGCGGCTGAGTTCAGAACTGAAAGCCCTGAAGAGACGCTTCGAGTTTGGAAGTTGAACCTCGCCGAGGGCGTCCATCACACGCTCGGTGATCTCCTCGTCGGAGAGATCAGTGTGTTCGTCAAGCACCTCCCCAGCCTGCGGACCGATCTCGAGGATCGGCGTCCACGAAGAGATCGGATTCTGGAAGAGGAATCCGATCTCCAGTGCAACGAGTCGGGCCCACTCCGGATCAACTTCGTCCATGACCGTGCCGGCCCGCTTGAGGCGCTTCTGTTCCTTGCGACGGATCGGCCGTGTCGGTTCGTCGCGGCGTCCGGCCGGCTCGAAGGAGATACCCCGGTAGGTCGTGGTGCCGCCGAGCACCCTCGCACCACTGGGGAGCAGGCCGAACGCGCCGAGGAGCATGAGTGACTTGCCCGATGAGGACTCCCCGACGATCGCGAGCGTCTCGGCTGTACCGACTCCGAACGAGGCTCCAGGGATCACCTCGATCCATCCGAACGGGAGCCGATCACCGTGGATGCTCGTCGGCGGTTCCCGATCACCGCGGACTGCCGTGTCCTGGTCGTTGACGGCGACACGGAGCCCATCCACTTCAAAGAGCCTCTGTGACACCAACCGTCTCCTGATCGGGTACACCTCGCGTGGCGATCGTACCGGCAGCAACCACGAGGACCACCCCGAGCCACGTCGGCGCGTCTGGTTGCTCCCCGAGGAATGCGGCAGCCCACACCACGGCCGATGCCGGCTCGAGGTACATGATCACAGAGACCACCGCCACCGGAAGTCGTCGCATCGACGTCCAATACACGACCCCTGCCAGGCCGGTGAAGAGTGCCCCGAGGACCACGAACTGTGGCCAGTACTCGCCCGATTCTCGAACTGCCTGCACCGTGAACGGTGCGAGCACGACGGAAGCGACGACGAGCTCCCACGTTGCGACGACGAGCCCCCCGAGATCGGCGGCAAGGGGCTTCCCGACGAGCATGATTGCCGCCAGCAGCAACCCGGAGATCGCCGCCACCGCTACCCCCGCGACCGTGGCGCCCGAACCCGGTTTGATCACGAACAGCGTTCCTACCACAGCCACCCCGAGGCCGATGTAGGCGGAACGGCTCACTCGTTCGTGGAGCACCGGCCCCGAGAGAACCGCGGCAAGCACCGGGCCGATGTAGAGGATGGCGAGTGTTACCGCGACCGTCGTCAGATTGAGCGCCACGAAGAAGGCGAGCCAGTGGACGGCGAGGGCGATCCCAAGCACGGCGACGCCTCGCCGCCGGTGTCGCGGGATCGTGAATCGTGTCGTTGCCATCGAAAACAACACGAGCACAACCGCACCGAGCGTGACCCTCATCGCAACCAGATGGCTCGGTGGGATTTCGGCGCGGACGAAGAGGGGAATCGCCCCCCACGCGACGGCCAGCACGACGAGCGAGACCACGGCAACCGCCCGACTCTTCGCACCCCGGAACGCATCGTCGCAGGCTACCGGCGGAACCAACGGAGATATCGGGCTGTTGTCACCAGCCGATGGTGGGAGAACGCTGAACGGCACCATGGTCACCGGGGGACGAGGGTGTCCACGGCAGCGACCGAGGAGCCCGGAAGGGGCCCGGCATCGGTCGTTGCCCAACTCAGGTTCCTAGTCGGAGTAGTAGCCGGTTGTCCCATCGATCAATTCTCGGGCGATGTCCGCATGGCCTGCGTGGCGAGCCTGTTCCTCGATCATGTGCGCCACGATCCACCGCAGGGCAAACCGCTCGCCGTCCCGATCGCCTACGGAAAGCTCGTCCAACTCCGCGTCGGCCACGATCTCTCTGGATCGCGCAACGGCCTTGGCGTAGAGGGCAATGATCTCGTCGATCGTTTCGTCGTTCTCGATACGGAAGTCGGCATCGGGATCCTCCTCGGTCCACGGATACTCGACCTCGCTCCCAGAGAAGAAGTCGTCGAACCACCAGCGTTCGACGTACGCGAAGTGTTTGATGAGGCCGAGCAGACTGGTTCCCGAGGTCACGACCGATCGTTTGGCCTGTTCGAGGGTGAGGCCCTCGAGTTTCCAGACCATGACGGGCGGTTGTTGTCGAGCATCGCGAGGAGTGTGTCTTTGCCGGGTCCGGTCTTGGGGGTTTCGCGTGTCACCATGTGCCCGACGCTACTCGATTGAGCAGCCAGGTTTCGTAGGAGCCCCCGGTCGCCGATGACGGCTCTTTGCGCTCAGGATCACCGGCACCTGCCCGATCTGCGAGAAGTCTTCGCATCGCTCGAATTGGTGAGGTCGCCACGCAGGAGATCGGTCACGTCCTGCCGCAGATGCTCACCGACAGAGGTCTTCGTCCGTACCTTCTGTGTGGAAGTCGATGAGAACGCTCGCAATCTCCTCGCGTTCGGCCCGGCCATGGCCATGGAGAGAGAGAGAGAGAGAGAGAGAGAGAGAGAGAGAGAGAGAGAGAGAGAGAGAGGACGACGACGACAGCGAGGAGAAGAAGAAGAAGAAGAAGAAAGGAGGAGG